>JAHCJI010000004.1 GCA_026126305.1 Phycisphaeraceae bacterium | reverse complement strand
ACCGCCGGGGATGAGCACGCGTGCGATGTTCCCGAACCACGCCGCGAGCAGCCGGTCGAACTCCTGGTCGGACACGAAGTCGTTGGCCAGCGGACGGTCCTTGGCCCGGAGCTTCTTCCCGGTGGGCTTGGCCTTCTCCGGGTGCCGCGCCAGGTCCATGCTCTGGTGGTGCGTCTGCGGCTTGGCGTTGCTCGCCTGGAACGACGACAGCCCGGCCGCGATCGCGTTGTTGCTGCGCGGCTCAACCTTCACGTTGTATGGCGGGTCGGTGTTGACAAGATGGATCGGCTGGCCGTCGAGCAACCGGTCCAGGTCCTCCGGCTTCGACGAGTCGCCGCACATGAGCCGGTGGTTGCCGAGCACCCAGATGTCACCGGGCACAGTCATCGCGGCGTCGGGCGGCGCAGGCACCTCATCGGGGTCCGTGAGCCCCTCCGTCCCTGCCGGCGCGAGCAGCGCAGTGAGGTCCTCCTCGCTGAACCCCAGGAGCGACAGGTCGAAGTCCGCGCCCTTGAGGTCCGCCAGTTCGAGCGGCAACAACTCCATGTCCCAGGTGGACAACTCGTGGAGCTTGTTGTCCGCGATGCGGAGCGCCCGCACCTTGTCGGGATCGAGCTCGCGGGCAACATGCACGGGCACCTGCTTGAGGCCGAGCTTCTCCGCGGCCTTGAGCCTGGTGTGCCCCGCGATGACGACGCCATCGGCATCGACCACGATCGGGACGCGGAACCCGAACTCCTGGATGCTCTGGGCCACCGCATCGACTGCGCCCTCGTTCTTGCGCGGGTTCTGCTCGTACGGCTTTACATCGGCCAATGACCACAGTTCGATCTTCATGCCTGGCTCCTTACGGCGACTGCGACTCCGTTCACGCCCCGCCGCACGTGCGGCCGGACCCGTCGGTGTGCAGTCCGATCAGCGCCCGATTGACGCTGGCACTTGATTCCCGGCGGATGTCGTTGACCTACAGGCCCAGACGGTCGAGTTCCTGTTCCGCGGCCCGGTGCGCCGCCGCCGCCTCGGCCGCCGTCCGACTCTTGTGGACCGGCGGAAGGGGAGCGAGTGGGGCCGTGGGTGTCGCGAGGTCGACCTCGGCGAGCGCGTTGGCGAAGCGATTGAGCGCTTCTGCCGACGTGAAGATCCGGCCTCCAATTCGCACGTGGTCGAGGTGAACGCCGCGAACACCCTTCCGGCACCAGCGCCAGATGGCGCTGGCGTGTAGGTGCCTTCCGTTGACCTTCGGCAGGAGCTGCGTGGCCCCGGTCAGCGTGCAGAGCTTGTCGGCGTGGATATCGATCGGCATGGCAGACCTCCGCGTGGGTGATGGCGTCCCTCCGGCACGTTCTGCGCCGTGAAATGGACTCGCGCCCACATGGCATAGCCCGGAGCGGATGTCTCCGACCGCGGACTTGCTGCGTTCGGACAGCGCAAACAAACTCTGTCTGGATCGGCGGCTGTTCCCGCGGGCGTAGGGGGCCGGTCCCCCCTGGGGAAGTACCTAACCCGCGCCTACCTACCCCAGTTACCCACAATCCGCCCCCTCCGCGCCTGTTGGGCGACGTTGGCCCGTGGGGCGCGAGACCCGAAGGCGGACGACCCCCCGAGCCTTCCGACCGGCCGCAAACCGGGCCAACGTCGTGGCCCACGGGCGGGCGCCCGCTACGGGGCGTTGCTGAAGCGCACTGCCGCGCACTGACGCGACAGTTCCGATTGATACCCATGCACGCGGGCGCGCCTGCGCACGCGCCCGCCCACACGCGGCGTGGGGTCCGCCGCGATGGCGACTGACGCGACAGTTCGTGACAGTGCGGGGCAGCGGGCCTCATACGGGCACCTCCGTTCGAAGCCCGATGCCCTCGTAGAACGCCACCATGCCCGTGCCGCGGCGGCGCGCGACACCCGGCGCGGCGGCCATGAGGTCGCGTCCGAACGCCTGCTTCGTGCTGACCGCGTTGCGGCCGTCCTGCTCGCACCACGCCTTCCATGCGTTGTAGAGGTCATCCACCCATGCCCGATGCCCGACGCCGACGATGCAGCGGTCGCGGATGAAGGCGCCGACCGGCGAGGCCAGGTCCTCCATGTCGCGGATGGCGTCCTCGCCGCTCTTGGGCTGGATGAACCTGCCGCGCGCCCGCAGGCGCTTCCACCCCTCGATGGCCCACTGGAGAATGCCCGGCAACTCGGCGAGCAGCTGGTCGGTCAGCGTCACGTCCTCGTTGCCGTAGAAGGTGTGAGACAGACGCAGCACGAGGAAGCGCCCGGCGAGGGCTGTGCTGGCGTCATTGAGGCGCGGCAGTTCGTTCGTGAGGAACATGAACCGCGTCGCCAGCTTCATGCTGACGGCCCCCAGGAACTTGCGGTCGATGGTCAGGGTGTCCTCGCCCGAGATGCACAGCAGGCGTTCGACCACCGTTCCGACGTTGTCACCGCCAAAGCGGGCGTCGCTGACGATGGCCAGGGACTTCTCGATGAGGGGCTGGAGGCCGAAGTTTCCGGCAAGGCTACTGGTTGTCGGCCCGACGACATTCGCCGCGCCCACCAGCCGGGTCAGGATGCGGCCGATTGTGCCTTTCCCCGACCGCCGCGGGCCGACGAGGAGCAGCATCTTCTGCTGGCTCGTGTCGCCGGTCAGGCAGTAACCCATCCACTCCTGGAGCAGTTCCACGGACTCGAGGTCGTCCCCAAACAACTGCTCGAGGAACTTGATCCACCGCTCCGGCGGCTCCGGATTGGGGTCGTAATCGAAGTCGAGGGCATTGATCGTGAATAGCGATGGCGTCGGTGCGAGGATGCGCCCGCTGGGGATGTGCAGGTTCAACGACCTGCAGGGCAGCAGTTCGAGCGCGGGCGGCCGATCCTTGCCGCCGTCGAGCCATGACGGAGAGATGGTCGAAGCCGGGAGGTGAACGAAGGCGCGGATGGTGTCGAGGGCTTGCTTGACCGTCGTCGGGTTCGACTCGAAGTCCACCAGTTCCGTCTCGCCCGTCTGCTTGTTGAGCACGTACCGCAGCGCCTTGTGCAGCCACGGCTGGAGCCGCTGCTTGAGCCACTCCTCCTCGACCTGGCAGTAGCGATTCCCCCGCCACTCCATGAGCAGCCCGCCGTAGCCATGCAGGGTGCGACCGTCGGCATGCTCGTTGAACTCGCGGACATACGCCTCGGCGGTCGGGAGCGTGCGCCGGGGCGAGAGGACCAACCTGCCCGTTGCAGGATCGGGCTGACCGAGGGGAACAAGCAGGTCGTCGCTCGCGCCGAGCTCCGGCTGGGCGGGGTCGCCAGGAGCCGATGATGCAGACGGCGTCGTGCGGCGGCTCGGCGAGTACGTCTCCTGACAATCCGCGATGGCCTTCTCGATGGTCATCTGCCCATACGTGCGAGCACCGCGCCTCTCGTCCCATTTCTCGCGGAACAGGCCCGAGAGCCGGAACAGCCGGTCCATGCGCTCCGCGTCCTTGCCGGTCCAGAACGCGAGCGAGTTGCACAGCGCCTGGTCGGCCCCGCTCGCGTCATCCCCGTGCATGGACGTGTCGCCCGCCCAGAGCTTGGCGAAGCGGTCGCCGTTCTTCGCGGCGCTGGCCCGCTTGATGAGGGCCTCGTCGTCGCCTCCGAACCCGGCCGCCGCGACGGTCGCGTCCATGTGCGGCTTGGCCTTCTTGGGCCAGAGCTTGGCGCACAGCGTGTTGAGCGCTACCTGCCGCTCCTCAACGCCGCCCGGCGTGCCCGCGACGTGCTGACCGGTGACGGTGAAGAACCGATCCCTCTCGTAGACCTCGCATTCCTTGAACCCAGCGATGGTCTTGGATTTGCAGCCGACGCCGTCGGGCTTGCGCCCCGCGATGAAGACCTTGACGCCGCGCCGGCTCGGCGAGATCTCGGTGTACGAGTCCAGGGACTCGATGATCTCTCGCGCCGCCGGAACTATGCTCCCCGTCTCATCGATGCACCCGTCCAGGTCGATGCCGCAGAAGGGGTCGTCCGCCGACAAGACATACCCGATCCCGGCGTACCCGCGCGACCTCCACGCGGCAACCGCCTCATCGAACGAGGCCCACGTCCCCGGATCGGTCGAATCGGCCCGGCCGCCGCCCCGCGCGTTCACGGGGCACTTGGTCCGTTTCCCTCCCCGGGCGACGAGCTTCCAGCAGACCCACTGCGCGCGCTCGCGGAGCGCCGCTGGGACGCGTGCCGGATCGAACGGGACGGGAGGACCGGCGGCCGGCGCGGCAGGTGCTGTGCCGTTGCGCGCCGCATCGCTCGACGATGGACCGTCCACGATCAGCCCGACGCTCCAGCGGCCGCCGCGCTCTCGGGCACGCGGTTCAGGCGCTCGACGCGGAAAGCAGTCTCGCCGAACTCGCGTCGGACGTACCCGACGAAGACCTGGTTCAACGCCTGGCCTACGTCCGTGCCTGCATCGATGACGACAGACCGCTTCGCCGCCTCATCGCTGAACCGCGCGTCCAGCCTGGAACGGGACTCGCCGTGGATACTCTCGACCGCGATCAACGCCAGGTCCACCGTCGCGAGCACCTCCGCGAACGGGACCGTGTCGTTGAAAACGTACCGATAGATCTCACGCGCCATGCGATGTCCTCCTTGTTTCAGGCTGGGCGGCTACTGGATACCTACGCGGTGGCGACCGCGTGCTGCGCGGGATCACAGGTAGTCGCGGAGGCCGGCGTCCTCGAAGATGCGGCGCAGGTCGGTAACGTTGCGCTCGACCGTGCGGCGGGAGAGGCCCATATCCGCGGCGACGGAGTTGACGGTGCCGCCGAGCCCGATCGCGTCCATGATGGCGCGGAGGATGTCCGTGGGGAGGCCGGCGCGTACTTCGGCCACGTCACGCCGCAGGTCATGGATGCGTTGGTAGGTTCCGGCCGCCTCGGGAGTCGTCTGGTGGCGCTCGACGACGCGGCCGTCGCAGTCCAGCACCGGCTCGTTGAGCGACGCCTCGTTGCGGGCGGGTGACCGCATCTCCGCGAGGTGGTAACGCAGGATCGAGGCGACCTTGCGGTCCACGACGCGGGCGATGAACGTATTCAGCGACGCCTTTCCCGGGTCATAGCGGGGCAGGCGGCCGAGCAGGTCGGCCCAGAGCTCCTGCTCCAAGTCGGCACGGTCGCTCCGGGAGAATCCGGAGCGCCGCGACAACTGCCGGGCCTTGAACCTGATCAGACCAGAGGCGTACCCATTGATGCCGGAGTGCGAACGATTGTCCATGACGGACTCCTCGCTGGCCGAGGAATCCGCCGGAGAGGCAGGTGGATTGTGGTCATGGCTGCATCCATGACGGAGTCCTTGTGGCCGTCGAAGCCCTCGAAGCAAGGCCCGGCCACCGGCTCTTCAAGAGCGATGGGGAGAACATGGAGATTGGCCGGGCAGCCGCTCCGGCACCTCCGGGGCTACACGCGGCGTAGCGGGCCGCTACATTCGGCGTAGCGGCTCAGAAATCCCACGGCGGGATGTCAGCTGGCGCATAGGTCATCACAGAGCCGCGAAGAATCGCGTCGTCGATATGGGCGCCAGCGGTGGGGTGGTACTTCTTGATGATCCCGACGGTGCGGTCGAGTGCGTTGCGCACCCGGTCTCGAAGGCGCTTCTGGTCGGCACTCTCAACTTTCATGCGGTTACCGAAGCGGGCCGCCTTCAGCTCCGCGAGCAGCCGCGCCTTCTCGTTCTCGGCCAGACTCTTCGCGGTCGTGTCCAACGCCTTCGCAGCGGCGTCGATGTCCGCGTCGAGTTCGTTTAGCCGCTGCCAGTAGGCGCGGGCGGCCTTCTGATCGAACGCGGCTTCGGAGCGGGCGGAGGGAATGTCCTTCATCTGCGGACGGGCAAGCGCGTAGAGCTCCGCCACCGTGAACCGCTTGTTAGGGTTCGAGAGCAGAGCATGGACGTAGACCATTCCGACGCTGAGCTCAAAGTGCTTGTCGATGCTATCGAAGCGCAGGAGCCAGCCTTGACCCTGTTGGACAAGCTGATGCGACCGAGGCTGTGGCTCAGGGGTGCCCGCCGCGGCTGGAGCGGTCGCGGCGGCGGTGTTTGGGTTGGGATCATGGACCAGCCGCAGAGTGCAGCTCTCGGGAAGAGTGCGCCTGATGATCTGTCCCATTTGGGCCCTACCAGCCGCCTCGATCGCTGAAACGATCTGCTGACCATGCCGCCTGTAGAGTTCGAAGATCCGCTTCGCGGCCTCATCGACGGGCAGGTCAATGTGGGCCAGCGCCCGCACAGCCTCTCCGTAGCGGCTGTAGAAGGCCGTGACGTCCATCGCGGCTACCTGCTGCGCGGTCTCGAGATACGACGCCAACATGATCCGCGACTCGCCCTCCTCCCGCGGGTCGGTCAGGAGCTTGTGACGGTACCGATCCTCCGGCTCGAACTGCGCAGCGTCGGCTGCGAGGACAGCAAAGCGGCGATCGATGCACTGAGAGCACACCCCGCAGTGGGGCTTGTCCTTGCGGTACTTCCGAGTGTGCGTGCAACTGATCGAGTAGTCGATCATGGAACCGTGACCGGCCTTGACGATGTCGGCAACCACGTCCGCCTTGGTCTTCCAGAGGAAGGGATTCTCCACGCCGAACTCAGTGCCGGTCACCAGGGAGAACAGCCTGCGCATGGACGCCAGCACGCGCGGGTGCGTAGTGCGCGTCGCGCGGGACCCAACGACCTGCGGGGACATCGGCAGGTTGAGACTGACAACCCCGTTCTCATAGAAGCGGATGGCGTTCAGGTCGGCCATGCGGGCCACCGCTACGGCGAACGAGGCGTACATGAACGAGCGCGCCCGCTGGGTGTACTCCTTCTCAGCACGGTGCTTCTTCTTTGCCCTCACTGTGATGAAGTGCGGCCGGGGCCCGCTCGTCGCGCTCGCAATCATGGAGGTGAGTGTGTGGTGGCGCTCTCGCATAGTCGCGGCGGACGCGTGCGTGACCAGCAGTGAGGCTCGTTTGCCGCGCACAACTTCCTCGATGACCCCCCCGAGAGAGTCCAGTCCACCAGAGAAGAGCACCACGGAGTCTGGCGGGGCCTGCTGAATTGGCTTGCCGAAGCTCAGGTACGACTCCAGCGCCGGGGGGTGTTTGTACTGGCTGAACGTGAACTCATACTCGTCTTCCGAGAGAAAGCTGAGCAACTCGAGGAGCGCGTCGCCAACCGCAGCAGAGTTCCAGAGGCTCGGAACGCGGACCGGAATCTCGAAACGCATCCGCCGGCGCCAGTTGGCACCCATCGACTCGACGTCATCGGCGCCGCGCCGGTTCATCTGGTCAGCAACGTAGACAAACGCCGCGATCTCCACGAGGTCGATCAGCGCCGGGGCGATGTCCTGGTTGAACTGACGGCCGATGTCGTTGAGCTCGACGCTGACGTTCTTGCCGTGACCCGCGCTGCGGAGCTTGGCTACGTTCGCCACGGTACCGGGGTACGAGGACGCGGCCTCGTTGCACGCGAAGAGCATCTCGGGAGGGTTCACTTGTTCCCCTCCTTGAGCTCGGCCACCATCTTCTTCATGGCCTGGTGGGCAAAGCCCTCGGCGTGCTTGCGGGTGATGCCGCCGGTATCCTTGGTCTCCCATTTCTGCTTCGATTGCCAATCGCCGGCGAACTTCTGAACGATCACCGACGCCTGGCGGCAATGCGTCTCCATCGCTTGGTCGAACGCGGCCTTCGCGGCGAGGTTGGCGAACCGCTGGCCCTGGCCGACGTGGTTGGCGCACTCCCGGCTGGCGTAGAACTGCAGGACCTTGTTCGTCAGCTGCCCGAAGAACCGCTTGCCGAGCTCTCCGAAGTTCTTCTCCGTCCCCAGGTCCCGGAATGCCCGCTGAACGTCCTGCGCGGTCGCGCCAAATAGCGATGACGCCCGCTCGGTCACGATGCGATTGGTGACCTCGACGGCCGCGCACTGCGCCATCTCCCCCAGGTCGGTGCGGCCCTTGTTGTTGGGCATGGCACGGTCCACGTTCTGCGAGACTGCAGAGAGGATCGCCGGAAGGCTCGGGCTGTCGGGGACGTTGAACCCCCGCGCCCGGAGCCCGGCCGCGAAGTCCTGCTCGCGGGCCGCCTGCGTGAGCTGGGTTAGGGACCAGAAGGCCTCGACAAGCCCAGCGTGGTGGGCCGCGGCCATAAGACCGGTCTCGGCCGCGCGGATGATGGCTTCGGCGATCTGTTCTGCGCCTGCGCCGGCCGCTATGAGGCCGATGACCTCCTTCCACTTGCGTGAACGCGGCAGATTGCCAAGGCGGGTATGCCCCATCGGTCTGGTTCCCGTTCGGTACGCGCGGGGGTGGAGCGCGCTGCCGACATCAAGATCGGCCCGAACAGGCCGGAATTCGGCTGGGACCAGCATTGTAACCGATCTCGGCGTGGCAAATGGAGCCAAGAGTTAGGATATTGGTTGGGTCGCAAGCCTGCGCCACGCAGCCCGCTGCTTCCTCCAATCGACGATCGCTGCTACGGGGCGGAGGTCACGCTCGGTGATCGGATCGCGACCACCTTCGATGCGGGGAAGGAACAGGATCGCTGCTTGAATGTCGGGCGCGAGGTGCAGCAGGTTCATGATCTGCGTGACGCGGGCGCGGGTGACCTGGCCGAGGCGGGCAATGTCGGCAAGGTCGCGGACCTCGCCGTCACGGATCAGTTGCTCAAAGCGGATCGCGAGCGCCATGAGGCGCGTCACGCGGGGCAGATTGCCCGGCGGCGTGGTCACGTCCGACGACCTGCCCCCGACAACCGCTCGCTTCTTCCCCCGCCGCGTCGCCTGGAAGTGGACCTTGAACTCGACCTTCGGCGCAGCGATCTGGTTCACACAGCCACCTCCTCTACTTCAGCCTCCGCCGACAAAGCCCGCAGTCCGTCCGGGTGGAACGTCAGCGAAACCGTGCCGGTCCCGCCGTCGTAGTCCACCTGCTGGACGAGCAACCGCACCACGCGGGCTTGCTCCCGAGGCGAAAGCGTCTCCCACACCGGATCGAACGCTTTCATCGCCTCGGCCACCTCGCGCTCGTCCACGATCTCGCGGCTGAGGGCGACCGCCTTCTCCCGAAGCTCCGTCATGGCCTGTTCGCCGGCGCGGATGCGCTCGTTGAGATCGCCCAGGCGTGCCGCGGCGGCCCCGTTCGACGACGCCGCCTCCGACGCGAGCGTTCGCACCTCCCGGTAATGACGCTTCAGGTCGCGTTCCAGAGCCGCCCGCTGCGCCTCCAACGCCGCGATCGCCTCCTGGGCCTGCTTCCGCGCGTGCTTCAGCGTGGCGTTCAGCAGCGCGGGGTCGCGGCCGATGGCTCGAACCTGTTCCACCACGAGCCGCTCGATCTCGGCTGCGGGGATCGACTTCGAGGGGCAGGTGTGCCAGCCGCGCTTCTGCGCGCGCAGGCAGACGTAGTAGCGGTACTGAATGCTCCCGTTCTTGGTCGAATACGTGTGCCCCATCGAGCAGCCGCAGGGCGTGCAGTAGAGAAGGCCCTTCAGCAGCGCCCCGTACTTGTTGCGGACCGCCGCGCCCCCCGTCCGTCCGTTGCGGGCCAGGAGTTGCTGCGCCCGCTGCCAGATGGCGTGATCGACGATCGCCTCGTGCTCCCCCGCGTGGACCTCGTTCTTGTACTTGACCTTCCCGAGATACGCGACGTTGGTGAGGAGCTTGAACACGCTGTTCTTGTCGAACGGCTTCCCGCCCCGTGCCTTGCCCTTCCGCGTCGTCCACTGCTTGTTGAGCCACTCGCGCGCGTCGATGGCCTTCACCGTGGCAATCAGCGACTGGTGCTCAAGGTAGAGCGCGAAGATGTCGCGGACGCGGGCCGCCTCCTCCTCGTTGACCACCAGCCGGAACCCGCGCGGGTCCACGTCGTAGCCGAGGATGGGGTGCCCGCCAGCCCACTTCCCCTTCCGGCGAGTGGCGGCGATCTTGTCCCGCGTGCGCTCGGAGATGATCTCCCGCTCGAACTGCGCGAACGACAGGAGGACGTTGAGGACCAGCCGTCCCATTGACGACGCCGTGTTGAACTGCTGGGTAACAGAGACGAACGAGACCATGTGGCGCTCGAACGCCTCCATCATGCGGGCGAAATCGAGCAGTGAGCGCGACAACCGGTCCACCTTGTAGACCACCACGCAGTCGATCTTGCCTGCCTCGATGTCGGCCA
Source organism: Phycisphaeraceae bacterium (assembly GCA_026126305.1). Lineage (GTDB taxonomy): Bacteria > Planctomycetota > Phycisphaerae > Phycisphaerales > UBA1924 > JAHCJI01. The sequence goes on along the minus strand of JAHCJI010000004.1, from coordinate 200,070 downwards.
TGAGGCGCTTGAGCGCCGGCCGGTCCATGTTTCCGCCGGTGAAGCCGCCGTCGTCATAGCGGTCGGGGAGGCAGGTCCATCCCTCTCCGCTCTGGCTTCGGATGTACGCCTCGCCGCTCTCCCGCTGGGCGTCCAGCGAGTTGAACTCCTGCTCGAGTCCCTCCTCGCTGCTCTTGCGGGTGTAGATGGCGCACCGGACGGCGGGCACCTTGCCGTTGCTCTGGTTGGGTCGGTGTCGCGTCATCGTGCCTCCGCGGCCTTCGGTGCCTGAATCCCGAAGAACAGGTAGCCGTTCCAGTGCGCCCCGGTGACCGCCTGCGCGACAGCCGAGAGCGACCGGTAGATCGTCCCCTCGAAGTCGAACCCGTTCGGCAGGACCCGGACTCGGATGGTGCGGCCCCGGTATTCCCGAGTCAGGAGCGCCCCCGGCATCGGGAGCCGGGCGTCGGCGGGGGCCTCGACCCGCTTGGTCACCACGCGGCCGCCGGGCGCACGGGCCGCGACCTTGACGGGCTCCGCGCCGGCCGGTGCCCGCGTGCGGAGATCGGCGTCGTCAGCGATTTCCAGCGCACGCTGCCGCGCCCGTTCGGGCAGCCCGCCCTCCGCGTTGGCCTGAATCCGCCACGCGATCCGGCGGACCAAGAACTCCTTGTGGAACGAGCGGGTCTGCTCGCCGAAGACCTCGGCGTACTCGCGCCGGAGTTCGCCGACGGTCATCCGCCGCAGTTCGCTCACCTTCTGGCCCACGTTCAGCATCGCACATCACCGCCTTTCTCTGGCCGTTAACCAGTGGTCCCATCAGGGCGAGGAGGTGCGGCGAGTTCAAGGCATGTGGCCGAAGATTCCCGAGGATTCTCGGCGGGGGCGGCATGTGCCGGAACCCGCCCATGCAGCCGCAAAATGCCGCGGGCGAAGATGGACGCGACCTCGTCGAGGCGCTGCTCCGGCGTCATGTCCGCCGGGTCGGTCGGGTCGGGGCGCAGCGACATCACGCACTCCTTCCGGAGATGCTCACCCGTCCGTGGTCGGTCGTGGTGATCAGGGATCGGTCGCCCGCGGCACGCCGCCGCCGGGCTACTGGATATCTACGCGATGCGTTCTTGAAATCGCGCGCGAGGCCCCCGAGAGCAAACCTCCAGCCTTTCAGGCGCGCCGCGCGGCTCGCCCCCTCCGAGTGGGGAGCGCTGAAGCCGGGTGCCTGCCACGCCACCGACGAAGAACTCGCCGCAGGCGGCGTAATGCCGCTGCGTCCGCCGGATCGACGTTAGCGAGCATTCGCTGCGGTAGATGGGCGCGGTAGATCGCCTTTGCGACCACGACAGCAACTCCGCGCGGCATTCCGTCCAGCAGAGTACCGATCACGCGCTCAGCGCTTTCCGGCTTGGGGCACGTTCGCCAAATTGCCCACAGAAGCCGTATTGAGATCTGCCAGTTGACCGGGTGCGTCGGCCCATGTGCCCACACGTACTCAATCGCCCTTCGGGCACGGACGTGCTTCGCGTTCCATCCCACCTCACGCAGAATGCGCGTCAACTCGGCGACGCCAAGCCGAGTGAAGAAGTAGTTCAACTCGAACAGCCCAATCGCAATGGACTGCGGGTCGAACATACCGTTGGGATTCACCTCGGCCGACACGGCAAACACCGCCTGGCTCCAGACGCGACGGATGCCCCATTCGTTCTGCGCCAAGACGGACACCGTCAAATCGTCCGACCACAGCGGAATACCTCGCGCCCGTGCCACTGCGATCGCGTCCGCCACGCCGGCCCCGACCATCTTCGGAAGGCGATCGCGCTGCCCCTCTGGCAATTCCAAGAGGGAGCTGCCGCCGACGACATCGCCGGACGCTAGGAGCGACGCGACCAGCCCTTCGAGACTACGAATCCACAGCGATTGCCGCTCCGCCGAGAACTCTTGCAGCACGGGACGTCCATCGACCGCAGCAAGGTACCCGCTGGGCTGTGGACCACTGGAGAGATCTCGCACCAGGTTCCGTACCTCCTGGATGACGCTGTCCGGTACAACACACCGGAACGGGAGCGCCGGCAGCCTGTCGTGGATGCCAAGCAGGTGCAGCGTGGCGACGGCGGTGCTATCGAGCACGACCGCCTCGGCCTCGCGGACCTCCTTCGTTGCAGCGGCCCATTCGCCAGCGCCGCCGAATGCACAGCGGATGCCCAGATGTGGCTGCCTTGCCAAATGCCCGACGGTTTCGATAACAGAGCGCCCCACATACCGAGCGAACGTGGAGATCGGTACCGGCCCCTCCTGGTAAAAGCCCTCCAGAGCCTTCCGCTGGTCCTCCTCCTGCTTGAGCAGCTTCCAGACGTCACCTAGCGCCTCCCGCGCATCCGTATTGTCCGGGATGGGCGTGGCGACCTTAAACTCCCTGAATGCACGCTGGTTCGGAAACCACTCACTGAACTTTGCCAGCACGGTTCGAACGCGATGTGCGACTCGGCTCTCGATCGCATCGATGGTGTACGTGTGCTCGCCGACCGATACGCGATCTCCGACTCCCTTGCCCACAATCGCCGCCACTAAGGGATGCGACCTGCGGAATTCCCCCTGGGCCGGACTGGCGTTGGGTCCGGACTCCACAGAGATCCATTCCGCCGTCGCTCGGTCCTCGCGACGTAGAAGCACGGCCGAACTCTCGTCTACCACTGCAGGTTGCGCCAGGCGGAGCTCTCCCCGAAGCGGTGCAAGGACGGACGCGACCAGAGCGTACTGCGCCGGCTCACTGTCTGGAAAACGTCGCGACAGCTCGTAGGCGTATTCAACCACCTGTTCGGGCTTCTGCACGTGCCGAAGGATGTAGACCACGTTGTTGCCGAGATGCCCGTCAGACACCTCCAGTGGCCCGGGGAGGTGGGGGACATCAGCGGCTAGGGATGTCTCGTCACCACGCTCGACAGCGATCAGACAGCGGCGGACGCGCATCACTATGTCATTCGGATGAGCTGCCAACCAATCGTTCAGCAACGTGAGTGCCGGCGCACGCTCCCGGTAGTGCACTAGCGTGTCAATCTCGATTTCGTACGCGCTCCGCTCATGGACGCCGTGTTCTCTCAGCGCTCTACAGAAGTCCAGGATGAAGCGATGTTCGCCGAGCCGGTAGGCGCACCGCAGCAGGCTCGCACTGTCGATGTTGAAGAAGCGAGGAGGTATGAGCGACCTCCACAGGTCGAAGGCCTCGCGAAAGAGGCCGGCCCGCTCCGCGATCGATGCGGCTCCTCGCCGCAGAAACCAATCTGACTCCGGGCGTAGAGACCCTAGCACTTCTCGCGTCAGCTCCTGGGCATCTGATCTCGCGGTGCGGCGGAGAGCATCCTCCGCCTTCAGCAATTGAACCTGGAGTGTGTCTAGTGCGCCGGCGGGCACCAGGCCAAGCACCGACTCGAGCGCACTCTCGTCACCGGCGGCACGGAGGAGTGCGGCCAGTACGGCGACAAAGTCGGGTCGCTGCGTTACCGGCTCGACAGTGTCGAGCCGTTCGACGAATGGTCGCAAGCCTGCAATGGCAATCTCGCGGTCCTCTGGGCGACCACGCTCCAACAGGAATTCGGCATTGAGAAGGCAAGCTTGGGCGTCCGACGCGGCCGACCGAAGGCCAGATATCGCGCTTATGGCCGCGTCAAGATCTCCCTCCTTTGAGCGCGAGAGCGCGTATCCGAACACGATCTCCCGCTCGTCTCTGCCCCGACGAAATGCTTCGTGTAGATCGGCGGTCGCTTCATCATATTTGCCAAGGCTCTTTCGGACAGATGCGCGGTTGAAATACGGCCCAGCGAAGAGTGGATTGGCAGTGCCCGCGGGCTCCTTGGCGAGGGCGCGCGTGAACAGGTCCTCGGCCTCAACGAGTGGCTGCGGATCGGTTGCCACGATCCCATGCTCTACATCGATGACACCGGCAGCTCTGGCGCGCATGAAGAGGGCACAACCCAGCAGATTCATCGCATCCGTCCAATTGGGCGAGGCGCCGAGTGCTTCCCTCGCATAGCGCTCCTGGTCATCGAGACGACCACTGTCACGTGCGATATCGGATAAGGCTGCGGCGACCTCCGGGTCCCGCCGCAATGGCTCAGGCACGCTGCTCTCGGCTACGGTGAAATCCTGGCCGGGTGCCATCGTTCGGAGGCGCAGCGCGTGTGCGCGGCCAAAGGTCGGCTCTGTATCGCACAGAACCGATGCGAGCTCGTGTGCCTTTGCGTCGTCCTCAAGGAGGAAATACGCAAGCACCTCCAGGCCGCGAGCGTTACGGTCATTCGGACGAAGCGGAACTGCCTCCAGATACTTCGTGGCGGCATCGCGGCGCTTCCCCATCGCGTACAGGGCGTTGCCGATGTTCGCCAGCACTCGATACCGCAGCCGCTCTGAGAGCGCCGGCCCCTCCCGTGTCAGTACACGCTCGAGCAATTCCAGGGTGACATCGGCCTGGCCTCTCTCGACGAACGCGAAGGCCGCATCGATTTCCTCATCGATGGGCCCCTTTGCCTCGATCACCTCCGCTGTCTCCACCGCAGACGGAAGCAGCGCTGGAAGCGCCTCGGCCATGCGGCCGGCCTGCTCCGCGATCTCGGCGACACGTGAGAGAGTCTGGGCCAGTCGCTCGGGTTCGTCTGCGAGCACCAACTGGACGGTGGCGGTGACGAGCTCAGTTGCCGATGCACCGGGCCGGCGACTAGGCGCCTTGGACGCATCGATGTAGAGTTTCTCGATTAGCACCGGGAGCGCTGCGTGATCCGGAGTCGAGGCATAGAACACCGGCTCGACCCGGAATCGATCTCGCAAACGTGTTCGGAGGACCGCCGAGTGCCCGTCCGATGGTTCGGCGAGTATGGCGAAGTGCTTAGGTTCGGCCTGGCCGAATAGAGCACTGAAGTAGTCGAACGCCGCCATCACGTCCTCATCGTCGAGCGAGAATCCGATGAAGACAGTGTCAAAAGCGAATAGTTGCTTGAGCGCTTCCGTAGCCCAGTTCGCTTGCTGATACCGGGCGCGATAGTCTGCTAGCGTGAGCACGATTCCGCTTGGTCGCTCGATCGAGCCGTGAACGTGCACGATGTGCCGGGGATTGTCGGGCTTGCTCCACCCGTCGAGAAACTGCCCGAGCGCGGTTCCCTCATCAAAGTCAAAGGCGAAGAAGGGATGACTGCCGGCGGCTCGCTCGAAGACGCGGTCGTAGTTCGTTGTCAGCACGTGGCGGAAGGGAAGCGAAAGGAGCGTCGTATGCAGCTTGGTGAAGCGGTCATCCGAGCCGGTGAAAGCCGACCGTAGCTCGCTCCAGTAGAGTTCCTCCCCCAGCAGCTCGCGGAGCTTTTGGGCCTGCCAGAGGGCATCCCTCTGGGCCAGAATCCCGTCGAGATGAGGAGACTGCTCAGAACGCTTTGTTCGCACCGCCTGAGCCAATCGCTGGATCAACGGGCGCCAGAGGGGGTACCCCACCGCGGCACTGGTGCCAGCGCCGACGACAACATTGGGCCGAGCAGCGAGAGCCCCCAAGAGGCGGGAGTACGCCTCCTCGTTCGCTTGGACGTCGCTCGCGTCCTTGCTGCCGAGGGGCTCAGGCAAGGTCGAATCTCCGTGCGGTGATCAACTTGGGCTCCCGGTAGGCATGGCCCGATTGTTGGGCTGGCAGCCCAGGTGATCGAGTTTGGGGCCGATCCCGATGACCGCGACGCCCGAGACAAACGGGGTCATGGTCCACATTGGTCAACCGGGTAGGCCCCCGAGAGCAACCCTGCCGTTAAGCTCAGCCGACCCGTCAACCAGAGAGCGCGAGAGTACGAGAGGGTTGCCGCCGGTGGGGCGAGAGCAACCGTGGGGGTTGCCGTCGGACCCCGAGATTCGGCTTCAAGACCGAGAGCGCGGCAGGCGGGCCGGGTTCCCGCTCCGGCGTCGGAAACCCCCGTCCCGACGGGACCTTCCGCGCGTCGGGCCGTCCACGCCCGGAGGCGGCCAAAACGCCCGAGCCGTAAACCAAAACGCCGCCGCGATTCCGCGACGGCGTCGAAAACTCCCCGACCAGGGCTCGAACCTGGAACCTAGCGGTTAACAGCCGCTCGCTCTACCATTGAGCTATCGGGGAAAGGATCGGTTGTCGAGCTGAAAGCCTAACCATGACTTTCCCAGCGTCAAGCGTAGACTCCCATCGGCACACCAAACTGGGGTCTTGGGTGATTCACGAACATTCAACCGGACGGGGGAACACATGCCATCCATAAACCAAACTATGCGTCGAGCAAACATCCAGAAGGCCTGGCGCGGCCGGGGCAACATCCTCGTGGGCTGCCTGGCCGTCCTGGGCGTGATCGTCGTGCTGGGGATCATCGCGGCCTTGGTCGTCTGGATGAACTGGCGAGGCTGGACCGCAAGCACCATGAACGCCGGCATGAAGGCCGTCGTCGCCGAAACCAAGCTGCCCGCAGAACAGGTTGGCCGCATCAATACGCAGATCGACCAACTCACCGAAGCCTTCAAGAACAAGACCATCGGTATTGAGGACCTGGCCAAGGTCGCTCAAGCGCTCCAGAACCACCCGATCCTGCCCGTTGGAATGCTCGAGTACGTCGCGGTCAGCCACTTCCAGGCCGCGGGCCTTACCGACGAGGAACGTGCCGAGGGACGCTTGGCCGTCCAACGCATCCAGCGTGCCCTCATCGAAGGCCAGATGGTCCTCAACGACCTTGAAGCCATCATCGAGCCCATCTCGCAGCGAGACGCCGATGGTGATCTCCAGCCCATGCAGAATCCAACGGCACCACAGCTGCGTCTCTTCACCCAGGAGGCCACCAAAAAGGCCGACGAGTTGGGCATCCCCAACGAGCCCTATGAGGTCGACATCGCCGAACAGATCGAGAGCCTCATCAACGGCACGCTGGGCCGCCAGGTCGTGAATGCCCCTCCAGCCTCAGGAGGACGTGCCTTGCCAGCGCCCGATCATGACGGCGACGGTGATGGCACCGACGGCCAAGGCGGCTGACTCAGGCCGCATGCACTCGCAGGCGTCGCGACTCCACGCTCCCAGCATCGTGTAGGCTTCCGGTTGGAAGCCGAGTCCTCCCGGGCCAACCCCTTGGGGCTGTTGGCCTTGGGCGCATCGAGCCGAAAGGATTGGCCATGCAGCCCTACACCACCGTGCTGGCCCAGAGCGATCAGGCCGACACCACATCCCAGGGCCCCGCCTCGAACCCCCTGTCAGGATTTTTGTTCGCCCTCGGTGTGGCCATCTTGGCATGGGTGATGCTGCGCCTCGTGCGCAAACGTCGAAGGGCGAACGAAGAGCCCGGTCCGGTCGAGGCCATGCAGGTCAACATCGAACAGCGCCAGGCCGAAGCACAGCGGGCCGCCGAAGTCGCCGAAATCGTCCGTGACATGGCCGCCCGCCTCGAAACCCGTGCCGCCCGGCTCGAAGCCCTGCTCGACTTGGCCGACGATCGCATCGGGCAACTCGAAACAAGGCTGCGCGGGACGTCGGCCAATGGCATGGTCGCCACGCCTGCGGAACCAGCCCCGCCACCAACGCAAATGCCCGCCGATGATCCCTGGGCCCAGGACGACACGCACGCCCCGCCCAGCAAAACCGGCCATCCGCCCGCCGAGCCGCTGCATCAAGAGGTCTACGACCTGGCCGATCGTGGCCACGCGCCGCTGGACATCGCCCGGCGACTCGAACAACAGGTCGGCACAATCGAACTCATCCTCGCGCTGCGTCCGGGCGTGCGCTAGTACGCCCGTTCGATGCGAGCACCGGGATAGAAGTTCATCAGGATCGCCTCGGCCGTCCAGCCGCGCTGCGCCAAGGCCTGGGCCGAGAACTGGCACATGCCCACGCCGTGCCCGAACCCGCGGCCTCGGATCACCAGCCTCGGACCCGTGCCGGTCACCTCGAAGTCGCCGCTTCGCACGCGCTGCTCGCCCGTCACGTCGGGAAGGCCCGGCACGCTGGTGTTGAGCGCGATGCGCAACTGCTCGGCCGACAACACGTGCGACACGCCGTTGCTCTCGCCCACGCGATAGGCCGCCGGCCGGCCCACGCGATTGGTCCGTACGACCTCGATGGCCGTCACGTCGCGGGCGCTGCGCAGCGAGTGCCCGTTGGATTGGCCCCATGCCCGCAGACGCCCGGTCACCTCACTGGCCGATCGCACAACTTGCCAGCGATGGAATCTGGATGCATCGCTGGCATGGACTACCTTATGGGCCTGGAGCGGCGCGGCCCGGTTGTACTCGAATCCATCACTGGTAGGCCAGGTATCCGCAGCCGAACCCGATCTGCCGCCGCTGGTGCTCGAGTAGTACGCACGCAGCACCCTCCCGCCGTACACCAAGATCTTCCCGCGCGTTGCCATGGCCGCCGCGATCGAACGCTCGTGGGTGGTGTGCCCCGGGTACACCTGGTCGATCGTCCCGCTCTCGACGTGCCAGCCCCGTTCAAGGCGCGTGCTCAGGCCCATCGACTGGATCGCGTACGACCGCGCCGCCACCGCCTGGGCCTCGAAGGCCGCGGCATCCCACGATGGATACAACTCCCGTGAGGCCACCGCCGCCACGTAGCGCTCCAGTTCCACCTCGTTGATCGCCTGCACGCCGCCGGCAGTAGCGATCAGCTGCACCACACCGGCATAGGCCGCACCGCCCAAGGCGATCGTCGGCGCGTCCCGGAACCACTCCCTCGTTCCCGAACTCGCAAAGCCCACGGGCTTTGGATCGCCCGACGACAACTCCAAAACACCACGGACCTTCGTCGCCACCCCGCCGGGCTCTACCAACTCGAGCCCACCGCCAGCCACACGCGCCAGCACGGGCGTGCGATACATCCGCACGCCACCACCTTCGTCACGGGCCATCACCAGCCGGGGGCCGGCGATCACGACTTCCGCCGTGGGCTCCACGATACGCACGCGGATGTTCGGCTCCTGCCCAAGCCAAAAACCATGCGAAAGTGGGGGTATGTGATCAACCATCGGCTCGGACGGCCCAACGACACCGCGTGTGCCACCGGGCAACTGGCACGATGCGACGGCCAGACTCATGCACAAGCCCAAGCCAAGCAACACCGCCATCGTCCACGAACCGGGATGAGCAAAGTGCAACGCCGCCAAGCCGCGCAAGGCCCCGGTCACCCGCCCGAAGCTCACCAAGGTGCGCCGCAATACGTTGGGCTGGAACATCCTGCTCCCCGCCGAATGGGATCCACCGGTCACTCTCAAGAGCCAATGCCCGGCTCGACACCAAGCGTAGTAGCAGAGCCGTCCCACTGCCATGTGAGGGGGCTGTCTGGGGCCGCCGCCAAGGGGCTACCATCCCGCACCATGCAGCAGGCCCAGGCCCCAAGCCAATCAACCCATGCCCGACCTTCGGCCAAGCCGGTCATGGCGTTGAGCCTGGTGCCCGAACTCGGTCCCCGCCGGGTCCGCCGCCTGATTTCCCTCATGGGTGGTCCCGAGCCGGCGCTGCACGCCTCGATCTCCCAACTCCAGTCCATCCCATCCATCGGCAAGCCGCTGGCCTCCCGCATCGCCAGGGGGTTGACCGAGGCACGCGACAGCATCGATCGACACTGGCAACACGCCCTCGACGCTGGCGTCTCCATCTTGCCCTTTGACGACCCGGACTTTCCCCAGCAACTGACCGGCGAAGAGCACGCCCCGGCCATCCTCTACGTTCGTGGTTCCATCGCCGCCCTGGCGAAGCCTGGCATCGGCATTGTCGGGTCTCGCAAGTGCTCAGCCTATGGGCTCGACCAGGCAACCCGCTTTGCCGCCGCCCTGGCCGACGCGGGCTGGTCCATCGTCTCGGGCGGAGCCAGGGGCATCGACACCGCCGCCCACCATGCCGCCGTGCGCAACGGGGGGTGTACCGTGGCCGTGCTGGGCTGCGGCCTGGACCACTGCTATCCATCGGAAAACGCCGAGCTTTTCAGGCGTATCGTCGAAGCGGGCGGTGCGGTCATATCCGAGTTGCCCATGCATAGCGCCCCTGACGCCAAGAACTTCCCCGCACGCAATCGCATCATCGCCGGACTGGCCACCGGCGTCATCGTCGTCGAGGCAGACCAACGCAGCGGCGCACTCATCACCGCCCGGCAGGCCGGCGAGATGGGCAAGGAAGTCATGGCCATCCCAGGCCGCATCGACGTGTCCACCAGCAAGGGCTGCCACGACCTCATCCGCGATGGCGTCCAACTCGTCACTTCGCCGCAAGACGTCCTGGAAGCAGTCGAACCCATCCGCGAACGCCCCGCGATCGCTCACCTCTTCACGACGCCGATGGCGGATGAAGACCACGTTTCCGATGGAACCGAAGACGCACGAACTCCGAACAGCATCGAGGATGCCATTCTCCAGGCTTTGGGTACGGCCCTGACGCTCGACGAACTTTGCGAGCGGGTGGGTCTGCCCCCCGAACAGGTGAGGGCCAGCGTGACCCTGCTGGAAATCCGACGCCGAGTCCGACGAGAGGGTTCCCGTCTGGTGCGGTCAAAATAGGTGTTTATACTCATTTTGGGTGCCGAAAAAATTCGGCACTTGATGGGTTGATATCAGGGTATTGAACTGCTACATTCTTCCGAACGATAATCCAAATATGTAACGAACACATATCCAGCCGACCGATGACCTATGCATGATCGCATACCAGACCCAACCCGAATCGCAACGCTGCCGCCTGTCGTGGCTTGCGAGGCTTCTGCGCCATGGGCAGACCATGCGGGAGAGCAACTCGGAAGTCTTGGCCATCCTCGGACCGGGTGGGGATTTCCGTCGGATCATCGCATCGGAAGGTTCCGCCGACACGCCCTTGATGCACACCCAAGGCGGCCGGTCGCCCGCAATCACAATCGTCGCTCGGGGCTTCCCCGAGCATTGGGAGGGGCGTTTGCCAAGCCAGGATGGTGGCACGCGTCCAAAGAGCAAGAGTCCATCAGGCATCAGCGACAACAGCCAACAACAAGCCGTTGCCGTTCACGCCGCGCCGAGCCTGTCGCCATGGGGCAGCCCGGCACCAACCCACGAGGAAAGTAGCCATGAACCTCACGCCCAAGCAACTGCGCATCCTCCGACTCATCCGCGACTGGCGGATCCGCCGCGGCTATTCGCCAACGATGCAGGAACTCGCCGACGAAATCGGCGTCAGCAAGGTGACGGTCTTCGAGCACGTCGAAGCCCTCATCAAGAAGGGGGCCCTGGTCCGCGAGCCCAACAGGGCACGCTCTTTGTCGATCGCTGAGGGGGTTCCCGTTCCCGACGAGAGCCGGCCCTTCCGCTACCCCCTGGTCGGCAAGATCGCCGCGGGCTATCCGATCGAGAAGGTGGCCGACACCGACGAGATCGACCTCCAGCAGCTTGTGGGCAACACCTCCGAAGGTGGCAAGTCCATGTTCGCCCTCAAGGTCGACGGAGATTCCATGCGCGACGAGGGCATCCTCGACGGCGACTACGTCCTCATCGAGCGCAGCCCATCGGCCCACAACGGCGACCGCGTCGTGGCCCTGCTGCCCGACGGCGCGACCACCCTCAAGACCTTCTTCAAGGAGTCGGACCACATCCGGCTCCAGCCGGCCAACCCTGACTTTGAGCCCATCCGTGTCAAGCACTGCGAAGTCCAGGGAGTTGTCCGAGGCGTGATCCGGCGTTATTGAGCGGGCCGGGCCACCCCGGCCAGAGACGGCCAGATGGCACGGGCCAGCAGCAGGTCATCGGGGCGGGTGATCTTCACGTTCCGGGCATCACCCGGGACGAGGACCACCGTTTCGCCCAATCGTTCAACGAGTTGTGCGTCGTCGGTGCTCGACAGGTCTTCTTGGGAGTGCGCACGTCGGAGCAGTGCCAAATCGAACCCCTGCGGCGTCTGGCACGCGAACAGGCCTCGGCGGTCGATCGTTTCCTGCACTACCCCGGGCTGGTTGCTCGTGTCGGCTCGCTTGAGCGTGTCGGCCACGGGCACCGCAGGCACGACGGCGCGGTGCTCAGACAAGGCCAAGATCACGGACGAAATGACATGGCTGGGCGTGCATGGGCGGGCACCATCGTGGACGAGCACCGCGTCGATTTCGATTCCATATCCCTCGAGTGCGTGCAGACCAGCACGCACCGTCTCGGAGCGTTCGTGGATGCCGCCGGGGTGGATGTGAGCCCCGAGTGCCTCGAAGATCCTGCCGTACCGATCGCAAAAAACCTCCAAGGCGTCGGGATGCGCCGGGCCGGCCACGATCGTCAGGGCAATCTCCGGCCTCTGGGCAAGGGCCTCGGCGGCACGCACCAGCACGGGCTTGCCACACAGATCGGCGTCGAGTTTGCTCCCAGGTCCGCCACCAAAGCGGGTTCCAACGCCCGCGGCGCACACGATCGCGACGATTCGTTTGGGTTTGGCATCGGGGCTACGCATCGCGGCAGTGTATCGCGTGCATTCCCGATAAGCGTGGTCGTGGGCCGAGTTGGGCAAGTTGCGCATGGCCTTGCTAGAATAACCCTCTCGAACGGAAGGTTCGAGGAACTGGCCGGGAACCAAACTTCCGGTATTGACAACCCGGGGCCGATATGGATTCGATCGGACGTGTGAGGCATGGTGTGGCGCGTCGAGAGGTGTGCTCTGCTCGTAACCGGCACACAAAACCAACAACTGCCGAACCGCAGTACGCAATGGCTGCTTAATGCAGTCCGTCCCCTTCCCGACGCCCGATGAGGAAAGGGGACGACGACATCGGGCTGGTCAGCGCGCGGCGCTTCCGGGCGTGCTGGCGAGGAGGTTCACCGGTGGCTGGGCCGAAGGTGAGGGCGTCGGCGCCCGCGCACAGGCCGAGATCAAACCGCCGACTACACGCGTAGAGGTGCCATGGCTGCCGTTCCGACACGGGGGTTCGATTCCCCCCGGCTCCACTCTGAGTTCAGCATTGCCTGATGGTGTGCGTTTGTGCGCATCGGGGTGCTCCCAGTGGCATCGGTGCCCTTGAGACACTCCATGTGCTGCTGCGCATTTGTCCCATGCCGTTGCCCGTGATCTAAGACGAACCATGTGCCGAGATGCTTGGCATGCTGTCCGAGCACCGCCTGGAAGAAAACAACCGCAAACGCTGAAAGCAAGTTTCCGTTGCCTGATCGGTCACCAAGGCGACATGTGTTTTCGCTGGCTTGAACGACTCGAAGCGATGCGGCCTTGTTCCATTCAGTCCGCGGCTTCTGGGGCCCGCTTCACCGGCGCCTTGCCGAGCGAGGCGGCTTGCCGCTCGTCGCCACGCATGATTGGTATTGCGATCTTCAGGACAACCGTGTAGATCACCAGGCCGAAGGCCCAGATACCCGCGCTGACCTGCCACTCCACGAGGCTAGGCGTGTATTCGACGATCTGGTGCAAGGTGCTTGGGATGAATCCGGGGATGATCAGCCCCATGCCCTTCTCGATCCACACGGCCACTCAGTGACCTTCCCACCTCATTCAGTCCACAGTGTATGAGAGTCCGGGTGCTCGTGCAATCCCCTGCAGGGCCGCCCGGAGCGGAGGGCGGCCCTACAGCGATCGTATCAGGCGCGGGGGCTCGGTACCCCAGGGCCGAGTGTGGGCGGACGGTGTTGTAGTGCTCCCGCACCGCTCGATCAGCACCCGGGCCTCCTGCGGCTTCTCGAAGCTCTCCCGGTTCAGCAGCTTGTCCCGCAGCATGTCGTTGAAGCACTCCAGGTACCCGTTCTCTCGTGGGCTCTGCTGCACCGCGCCGTCCCACGCGCCTACGCCGAACTCCACCCCGATGACGCGCGAGAACTGGGAGTCCACCGGGGCGACATGGTCCGCATCGAGTCTCGCCGGGGAAGCATCGAACTGCCCGCATGGATTAACGGGCGTGGCAAGCCGCCCCGGGGACAGGTCTTCGTTCCATTCTTCGACGAGACCAAGTTGATCAACGAGGTCACGCTCGACGCCCTCGACCCCTTCTCCCGACAGCCCGATTGCAAAAAGTGCGCCGTGAAGGTCGTGCGTGCCGGTGCCAGCCGCGATACGCAGGGAGGCGCCTGACCGTGCCCGATACCGTGCCCAACCTTAATGAAGGCCGCGATGAAATCCCGATCGCGCCGCGCGCCGATGACCGAGCCGACACGATCGCTCGGCGGGGCACGCAGATTTTCTTGGCCACCGTGATCGGCGTGTCGTTCGTCAGTCTGGTCGTGGGCCTTTGCCAGGGCGTGCCCGAGCCCAGGTTCCTCGACGAATGCACGCGCTGCAACGCTTTCGTTGAAGCGTGCCAGCACGATGCGATTGTCCTCGCGCCGTCCCGATTCCGTGCCGCGGCGGGCACGCCGATGATCGATGCCCACAAGCAACCTTGCTGGATGTGCCACGATACTCCGTGCGTCACGGCGTGTGAGCCGGGCGTGCTCGAACCGCAGCAGCCCATCGCCATGGGCCTCGCACGCGTCGATACGTCGACCTGCCTTGCATATCAGAACAGTTTCGACACGGTGTGCTCCGAGCATTGCCCGGTCGAGAACGCCATCGATGTCGTCGATGGTAAGCCCCGCATCAACCAGGATGCGTGTACGGGGTGCGGTGTCTGCCTGCATGTGTGCCCCGCCCCGGTGAACGCCATCCTGCTCACGCCAACACACGACAGGGGTTCCATCGATGCCACCAACGGCCCCAAAGAAACCCCGAGCCCGGCCGGTGCCAAGCCGTTTGCGCCGTGGGAGATGGACATGAACCGGACGAGCGACCCCTTCAGCATTGTACATTCCGAACCGTCGCAAGCCGAGCCGCACGCCACCGCAGCCGAAAGCGCCGCGCACACCCGACCATGCGACGATCGATGCAGGGCCAACTCCGCGATGGTAATCCGTGCAAAGTCCCGTTCGTTTTCGCCGAGCGAGTCGTCGATGCGCTGATACAGCGAGCACAACCCGCCGGCAAGGGCCGAGAGAGCAGGACCGGATCCGCTCGATCGGATCGATGGCCGACAAGACCTCGGCAGCGCGAGCGGGCCATCGCAGAAGCCGGGTACAACACTTTCCTCCTGCGCAGCGAGGACGTGTACATCGACCTGCTGACCGATTCGGGAACGAGCGCCATGAGCGATCGCCAGTGGGCGGGCATGATGTTGGGAGACGAGGCCTACGCCGGATCTCGCAACTATTACAACCTCGAAGCAGCCGTCCACGAGCACTACGGCTACAAGCACCTGATCCCAACGCACCAGGGCCGCGGCGCCGAGCACCTGCTCTCGCAACTATGCATCAAGCCGGGCGATTCGGTGCCCGGGAACATGTACTTCACCACCACGCGGCACCACCAGGAGGCCGCCGGTGGCGCGTTCGTTGACGTGATCATTGACGAAGCCCACGATCCGGCGAGCGAGCACCCCTTCAAGGGCAACGTCGACCTCGACAAGATGCGGCGGCTCATCGAGGAGGTCGGGACCGTTCGATTCCCGTACCTGTCGCTCGAAACCAACGTGAACATGGCCGGCGGGCAGCCAAGCTCGATGGAGAACATCCGCGACGTGTGCGCGCTGTGCCACGAGCACGGCATCCCCGTCTATCTCGACGCAACGCGCGCGATCGAGAACGCGTGGTTCATCAAGCAGCGCGAACCGGGCTTTGCCGACCGCAGCATCAAGTCCATCCTGCTTGAGATCTGCTCGCACACCGACGGCTGCACCATGTCGGCCAAGAAGGACTCGCTGGTCAACATCGGCGGCTTCCTGGCCGTCAACGACGACGGGTTGGCCGAGCGGGCGAGAAACCTCGTCGTGGTGTACGAGGGGCTGCATACCTACGGCGGGCTCGCGGGGCGTGACATGGAGGCCATGGCCATCGGCATCGCCGAATCTGTGCAGGAAGACCACATCCGTGCGCGCATCGGGCAGGTCGAGTACCTCGGTGAACAGTTGCTGGAGGCCGGCGTGCCGATCGTGCGACCTATCGGCGGCCACGGCATCTTCGTCGACGCCGCCCGATTCCTGCCGCACATCCCGCGCGCACATTTCCCCGCCCAGTCGCTCGCAGCGGCCTTGTACGTCGATTCCGGCGTCCGCTCGATGGAGCGTGGCGGTGTGTCGGCCGGCCGTGATCCCAAAACCGGTGAGAACTTCTTCCCATCGCTCGAACTGATCCGCCTGACCATTCCCCGCCGAGTCTACACCCAGGCGCATATGGACGTCGTCGCCGAATCCGTCATCGAACTGTACCAGCACCCCGATCGCGTCAACGGGCTCGAGATGATCTACGAATCCGAGCACCTGCGGTTCTTCCAGGCACGCTTCCGGTCGGTTGCTCCCGTAACGGTCGGAGACGTTTCGGGCGCGCCAACAGCGGTCAAGCAAACACAGTCATGAATCCAAGCGCGACCATCCCACGCATCACCATCCGGCCCGGCGTTGACCTCTGCCAGAGCGACCTGCCGCTCGATTGGTACCAGGACGAACTCCGGCCGTATGCCGAAGAGTACCTCGCGCTGCCCGATCGAACGCCCGAGACGGTCATGCCGTGGCTCGATGGCTATGTCCGTCCGGCGATCGAAGCCTTCGGCCCGTCGATGCTGCTCGCGGCGCACTTCTACATGGGCGGAGAGATCGTCAAACTCGTCGAGCGCTACGGCGGGCACATCGGCGACAGCTACGCGCTGGCAACGATCGCGTCCCGGACACCTGATGCGCAGATCATCGTCCAATCTGCCGTCCATTTCATGGCCGAGGCGATCGCCCTGCTCGCCCAGCCGCATCAGCGGGTGTATATCACCAACCCCAAGGCCGGCTGCACGATGGAGATGATGGCCCGCGAGGACGCCGTCGAGTCCATCGTCGACCAGCTTCTCGATCGGTACGGCGACGAGCTGATGATCATCGCGTACATGAATACATCCGGGCGCATCAAGGCCCTCGCGGGCCGGACCGGCGGGGCGACCTGCACCAGCTCGAACGCGCACCTGGTGCTCGACTGGGCGCGGCACCGCGCCCCTCGCGTGCTGTTCATCCCCGACAAGCACCTGGGCGAGAACACAGCCGCGCGCATCGGGATTGCGCCCGAGCGGATCGCAACACTGCCAACGCCGGCCGGTTACGGCGCTCCCGTCGAACTCGACGACCCCACCCACTGCGATAACGCCGAACTCATACTCTGGGGTGCGTACTGCGGCGTGCATACGGTGTTCGAGCCCGCGCATGTTCACGCGTGGCATGATTTGGGGCACACGGTGCTCGTGCATCCCGAGTGCCCACGCGCCGTCGTGGAATGTGCCGATGGCCAGGGGAGCACCAACCAACTCTGGGACTCAGTAATGCAAGCGCCCAGAGGCTCGCGCTTTGCCATCGGAACTGAGGGCCACTTCGTGCGGAATCTGAAGGAGCAGGCCGCGCTGCGGGGCATCGAGGTCGAGCACCTCGCCGCCGTGCCCAATCCGGGATTGCTCCGCGTGGCCGGGTGCGGCTGCGCGACTATGAGCCGAAACGATCCACCGCATCTTGCCGGCGTGCTCGACCTGTTGCACCGGGGGACGCCCCCCGAGCTCAACCACGTGCTGCCCGGGGATACAGTCAGCGAGACAACGGGGGTGCGAGATCGCCTCCCAGAAGCGGAGCGATCCGAACTGGTCACCCACGCCCGCAACGCCATGCGGCGCATGATCGATATCACCGAGCGCGCGCGAGGGGGGGCACCGGCGTGAGCCAGACCGCGAACAAACTCACCAGCCAAGACCAACCGCGGTTCGCCATCATCGGCGCCGGCGCGATGGGACTGAGCCTGGCCGCATTGCTCGGCCGCGATGCCAAGGTTGCCAACGTGGTGCGTGATCCGGCGAAGGCAAAACGCATCGCACGAGACGGCGTCGCCGTCCACGGATTGATGCTGGCGACGGCCCATCCAGCCGTCGTGCCTTCGATCCCCGCGCTGGCGGGCGTCATGCCGCTGACGGCGATCTTCGTCGCCACCAAGACCACGGCCATCGACGCCGTCGCGCGCGAGCTCGGCCCCGTGCTCGACGCCCTTCCACATGATGAACACCCCTTTGTCATCAGCTTCCAGAATGGCATCGAGCCCGGGCGAGACCTGATGGAACGCCTGCACGAACCCCGAGTCCTGCGCATGGTGCTCAACTATGGTGCCACGCTCACGGACGACAACGCCGCGACCGTGATGCTCAACGGCCCGCCGCACTTCATCGGCGGGCCCGACGCGACGCACCGCGATTTCGCCGCGAAACTGGCATCCTTGCTGACAAATTGCGGCCTGCCGACGGAGCCGGTAGACGACATCGAGCCGTACGCATGGACCAAGGGCGTCCTCAACGCCGCGATGAACCCCGTCGCGGCTCTGACGGACAGCTCAGTGGGCGAAGTGCTCGACTCGCCCGCCCGCGCGATCGTGTCGCGGCTCATCGACGAGGGCCTCCGCGTCGCGCACGCCGAGGGCATCGACCTGGGGCCCGATATCACCGGCCGCATGTGGGCCACCCTCGACAAGGCCCGCCCGCACACGCCCAGCATGGTGGGCGACATCCGCGGCGGACGCCCCAGCGAGGTTGGCCAACTCAACCGGCAAATCATCGAGCACGCGCACCGCAACGGCGTGCCCGTGCCATCGCACGAGATCGTGGCCGCCCTCATCGATTCGTTCGACTGGCGCATCTTTCACAGGCCGACAATGTTCGACGGAGTGCCCTCATGACACCACCCGCCAAGGAGCACGGAGCACTGATCGAAGCCCTGACCTGCGTGCTCGCGTGCCACGACCTGCCCGAACCCCTCCCCAAAGACCCCATGCCGCTGCTGCTCGAATGGTTCGAGGACGCGCGCCAGAGTGAACGCTACGACGACTTCAACGCCATGACGCTCGCCACCGCCACGCCCGATGGATTCCCATCGGCGCGCATGGTGCTCTGCAAGGCCATCGAGCCCACGACGCCGGCCATCGTCTTTTACACGAGTTACGCCAGCCGCAAGGGGCGGGAACTCGAAGCCAACCCGCGCGCCGCCGCCGTGTTCCATTGGCCACACGCCAAACGACAGGCCAGGATCGAGGGCCCCGTCCAGCGCACGGCGCCCGAGGAGAGCGACGCATACTTCCGCACGCGGCCCCTGCTCTCGCGCATCGGCGCGTCGGTCAGCCCCCAGAGCCGAGCCATCGGTTCGCGACAGGCGATCATCGCCGAGGCGATGCGCATCGCCGCCTCCAAGGCCTTGGGCATGGGCCCGGACAGACCAGTAGACTGGGGCGGGTACCGCATTATGGCCCAACGCGTCGAACTCTGGTCGGCTGGCAACGGCCGCCTGCACGATCGAGCCGAATGGTTGAGGCAGGACACGAGTTGGACGGCCAGAAGGCTCGGCGCATGAATTCGCATCGATCGCGTAGCGTCCAGCGACACAAGGCAGGCCAAAGTCCTCGCATGGAATCCGTGCATCCTACAGGTGCCCGTCGGTAAGCAAACGCTTGGGTCGTTCATACTCCAAGGGCCGCACTACCAAAGCCCACGAAGGCCGAAAGCAGTCCGAGCAAGAGCATCGCTTCACGATGCAATCGAGCCGACGC
This sequence comes from Phycisphaeraceae bacterium, assembly GCA_026126305.1. Lineage (GTDB taxonomy): Bacteria > Planctomycetota > Phycisphaerae > Phycisphaerales > UBA1924 > JAHCJI01. The sequence goes on along the minus strand of JAHCJI010000004.1, from coordinate 180,556 downwards.
GGAAGTTCATCACGCCGCGAAGCGACAACCAGGCAGAAAACGCTGGACGATCTGCCGTGTCGAGCGGGTCACGGTACCGAAACAGCACGGGCGCGTTTCACGCTAAAACGCGGCGGATCTCGGCCTCGTCGGTCAGGCCGCGGGCGGCCTTCTTCTTCGCGTCCTCGATCATGGGCTTGAAGCCCGCCCGCTTGGCCGCTTCCATCAGGATCACGCCGTCGGCACGCTGGGCGGTCAGCGTGCGCAAATCGTCGTTCATGCGCATGAGTTCGTACACGCCCATGCGGCCTCGGTAGCGCTCGCCCGTCTCGGCCAGTTCCTCGGGCGTGGCGAGCTTGCGGACCAGCCGCTGGGCCATAACCCCCAGCAGGCTGCTGGTGACCAGGAAGGGCTCGATGCCGATGTCCAGCAATCGCGGGATGGCGCTGGGCGCGTCGTTGGTGTGCAAGGTAGCCAGCACCAGGTGGCCCGTCAGCGAGGCCTGCACCGCGAGCTGCGCCGTCTCGTGGTCGCGGATCTCGCCAACCAGGATCACGTCGGGGTCCTGACGCAACAGGCTCCGCAGGCCCGCGGCGAAGGTAACCCCCCGCTTGACGTTGACCTGCATCTGGCTGATGCCCTCGAGGCGGTACTCCACCGGGTCTTCGATGGTCATGACGTTGCGCGAGTTGCGGTCGACCATCGCCAGGGCCGAGTACAGCGTCGTGGTCTTGCCGCTGCCCGTGGGCCCGGTGACCAGCAACATGCCGTTGGGCCGATCGACGGTGGTCTTGAGTTCGGCCTGCATCTCCTGGGTCATGCCCAGGGCGTCGAGGCTGAGCTTGTTCTGGCCCTGGTCGAGCAGACGCATGACCAGCCGCTCGCCGTGGACGGTGGGGATGACCGAGAGTCGGATATCCACCTTGTGGCTGCCCACGCGGACGGTGGTCTGGCCGTCCTGGGGGCTGTGGCGGTTGGCGATGTCCAGCTCGGTCATGACCTTCAGTCGGCTGGAGATGGCCGGGGCCAGCGACAGCGGGGGGCTGAAGGCGTCCACCAGCATGCCGTCCACGCGCAGGCGGATGTTCAGCCGGGTTTCCTCGGGGTGGACGTGCACGTCGCTGGCCCGGCGGCGCAGGGCTTCGAAGAGGATCATGTTCACCAGGCGGATGACCGGCCCCTGGCGGGCCAAGGCCAGCAGGTCGTTGCCCGCCCCGATGGAGCCCGCCGCGCTGGCGATGGCCCGCTCGTCCAAGGGCATCTCTTCGATGATCTCGGTGACCAGGTCCTGGCGCTGCTCGTAGCCGCGGTTGACCAGGCTCTGCACCATGCCGCGCGGCGTGAGCACCAGGCGGATGGGCATGTTCAGGTGGTCTTCGAGCTGGGCGAAGAAGGCCGGCTGCATGGGCTGGGCCGTGGCCACCGTCATGGTCCGCCCGTCGCTCTCGACACCGCCCACGTGCCGCTCGCGGGCCACGTTGGGCGGCACCATCTCGTAAAAGCGCAGGGCGCTCTCGCTCAGGCGCGGCTCGGCGACGAAGGGCAGGCCCGTGCGCTCGGCCAGCAGCTTCAGAGAGCTCTGCTCGTCGGTGGCCATCGCGCTGATGAGCATGTCCCAGGGCTCGGCGTCCGAGCCGGGCATCTCGCGGAAGGCCCGCAGGGCGTCGGCGGTCAATCGCGGCACGCGCAGGGCCCGTGCCACGCCCGGCAACTGGTCTCCCGAGGCGCGAGGCTCTTCCGGTGGGCCGGCCAGCTTCTTGCCTCGCAGCGTCATCTTGCTCATCGGTTCCTCCACAGATCCTTACCGACCGGGCTCGATGAGCTCGATGCCGAATTCGTTGCCCGCTTCGATCGGGTCCGTGCGTCCGCCGCCAAAATCCAGCCGGCCCGGCACGAGCACGCGGACCATGTAGGTCTCCAGCGGCGGGATGTCCGGGTCGATCTCGGCGATACGCCGGGCCCCTTCGGTCAGCAACTGGTAGTCCTGGACCGTTGGCTCGTAGAGCACCTTGGGCGTGATGAAGACGTACAGCGTGGTCTTGGACTTGTTCCACTGCGAATCGCTGAAGAGGTAGCCCAGGATGGGGATGCGGCCCAAGAGCGGCACGCTGACCTTCGTGTCGGCCCGGTCGTCGATGGTGATGCCGCCGACGATGATCGTCGAATCGCTGGGGATCGTGACCGAGTCGGAACGGACGCTGCGCGTTTGTCGCGGCGCTGGCAGTCCCTCGGAACCCTGCCCAACAAAGTTGGAGAGTTCAAGATCGTAGTTTAATGTCACGAACCCACCGGGGTTGATACGCGGCGTGACGGTCAATGTTGGGCCGGCCTCTTGGAACCCTTGGAAGCCAGTCTGCGTCGACGTGCCGTCCTGGCTGGTAGAACTCGTGGGCTGGCCCTCGACGCTGCGGATCTCGGCCTGTGTGTTGTCGTCCACCAGCAACGTCGGGTTGGCCAGGATGCGTCCGTCGACGTTGCGCTGGAGGGCGTTGATGACCAGCGGCACGTAGTTGCTGCGGATGATGGCCGCCGTCGCGCCCAGCAGCCCATCGCCCACCACGTTGCGGTCGGTGATGTTGCCCGAGGCCGCGCTGCCCAGGCCGAAGTTCTGCTGGAAGGCTCCCTCGCGACCGCCCGCGTTGATGATCTGGCTCTCGAAGGCCAGCCGCATGTCGTCGGTCCAGGTCACGGCCACGATCTTGGCCTCGATGAACACCTGCGGCCGGCGACGGTCCAGCGATTCGATGATCTTGCGGAACTGCGGCTGCATGTTGGCCGGGGCCCGCACGATGACCTGGTTGGTGGCCGCGTCGAAGGTCACGAACGCGTTGGCGCTCTGGATGTCGCCCACGCCGTCGACGCCCTCGGCGGCCAGGGCCACCGGCCGCGCCTGGGCCGAGCCGCGGCCCAGTTGCCCCCCGCCGGTGAGCAGCTGGCTGCTGGCCGAGGCGGTCTGGCCCTCGACCAGCTCGCGCAGCAGGTCCGAGATCGCCTCGGCGTTGGCCCAGTCCAGCCGGTAGTTGCGGATGACCACCTGCTCGTCCCCGGGGTCGTACTCGCCCACCAGCTCCGCGAATCGCTCGTGCTGCTGGGGCGTGCCATAGAAGACGATGCTCTGGCGCACCTCGTCCACGACGATGGCCGAGCCGCCGGTGGACGACCTGGGCGAGGCCTGCCCGGGCATCTGGGGCACGCCCTGGCCGAAGCCCTGCGGCAGGCCCTGCTGCTGTTGCAGCGAGGAGAACTGCACGATCGAGCCCAGCCCGCGGTTCTCGGCCAGGGCGGCGATGTTGGGCGTGGACGAGCCGGTCGTGTACCGGCGCGGGGTCAGGTTGTCCACCACGTCCACCAGCCGCACCAGTTCCGACACGCGTCCGGCCTCGTCCTCGGTGCCGCGGAAGACCAGCCGGTTGCCCGAGGGTGCCACCATCAGCCGCTGGCCCAGGTTGCTCAGGGCCCCGGCGATCAACGACGCCCCCGCGTCGGCCTGCTGCCCGCGCTGTCGCGGGTCGGGCAGGCCCGGCTGGGCCTGCTCCTCGAGCACCCCGGCGAAGCGCAGCACCTGCTCGCGCGCCGCCACCGCCGAAAGGTGCAGCAGGTCGAAGGTGATCAGCTGCTGCTGGTCTCGCTCGGCCAGGATGCGCTCCACCAGCCGCTTGACCTCCAGCGCCTTGCCGGGCGAGTTGGTCACGATCAGCACGCCCAGCTCGTCCAGCGCCGCGATGCGCCCCCCGCCGGTGATCTGGTTGAGGATGGCCGCCTGGAGCACGCTGGGCTTGCTGTTGGGCGTGCGGATCACCAGCGTCGTGGGCAATTGGCCGTCGGGCATCGTCGGCACGTTGCCCGTGGGCACCACCTGGTAAAAGCCCTCGTACGCCCCGGGCACCAGCGAGAAGCCGTTCTGCTCCAGGAACGAGTTGATCAGCGCCAGGAAGCGCGACTCGGGAACGCGAAGCTCCTGGGTCACCATCACGCTGCCGGTCATGTTCACGTCCGCGGCGATCTGCACCCGAAGCTGCCGCACGGCCAGCTCCAGCAGCGTCCGAAGCTGCACGGGCTCGGCGAAGGGGCCGAAGATGATCTCCCGCTCGGGCTGGGCCGGGGCGGCCGCGGCGGGCTGGGCCGGGCGCGGGGGCAGGGCAAAGTCCGGCTCTTCGAGGATCTGCCCGCCCGGGCCGCCCGTCGACGGCTGGTTGTTCTGGGCCCGGGCCCAGTTGGCCACCGGGCCCAGGGCCAGGCCCGCCACCAGGGCCAGCAGGGCGGCCGGGCGGCCGCACTGGGATCCGTCGAAATGCCATGCCATCGGTCGCTCTCCTGCCGGTCTTGGCCCCCGGCGGGAAAAAAACGCCGCCGCGGGGCTAGGGTTTTATGAGTCTCAGGGCCCCGAAGCCAGCGAGAGCCGCGCCCAAGGGCCTTTCTTCCGATCCATGCGGGGCTTCCCGCTTGCCAGCCATCGGCCAACCCCTGGGCGCTCATCGGCCTCTGGGGGCTCTGGGGTCCACCCAAGCGTACCTGGAGGCCCACCCGTGCGAATCGTCAGCCTCCTGCCCTCGGCCACCGAGATCCTCTGCCTGGTCGGCGGGGCCGGCCTGCTCGTTGGCAGGAGCCACGAGTGCGACTTCCCCAGCGACCCGGCGCTTGGCCTGGAACGCCTGCCCGTGCTCACCGCCGCCCGCACCACCTTTGCCGGTGGTCCGGGAGCCAGCGCCGAGGTCGATCGGCAGGTGCGTCAAGCCCTTTCGAGCGGGCAAGGGGACGGCAGTTGCCCCTCCCTGTACACGCTGGACACGGGGATGCTCGAGGCCCTCGGGCCCGACATGATCCTCACGCAAAACCTCTGCGAAGTCTGTTCGATCGCCCTGCCCGAGGTCCAGGCCGCCGCCCGCCGCATCGGCCACAAGACCGGCACCGAGCCGAAGGTCCTCAGCCTCGACCCGCACACCCTCGAGCAGGTCTACGACGACTGCCTGCGTGTGGGCCGGGCCATCGGCAAGCAAGGCGCCGCCACGCACGCCGTCGCTCGCCTGCGCGAGCGTTTCTACGCCGCGGCCGACCTCGTGCCGAGCTTCGCGTACGCCCCAATCGTCGGCTTCCTGGAATGGACCGACCCCTTGTTCATCGCCGGCCACTGGAACGTGCAGCTCATCGAGCGGGCCGGCGGCCGCCACCCGCTCAACGAGACTTCCAGAAAGCCCGGCGCGGGCTCGGCGATGGGGGCCATGCACAGCGAACGCACCGCGGGCAAGTCCATCTCAGTCCCCCCCGACATCTTCGCCGCCACGGGGCCGGAATACCTGGTCATTGCTCCCTGCGGCCTGGACTTACATCAGACCCGCCGGGCCACCGCCGAGATCGCCGGCAACGATTGGTTCCGCTCGCTGCCCGCGGTGCAAAGCGGCCGGGTCGCGCTGGTCGATGGCAACCAATACTTCAACCGCCCCGGCCCCCGGCTGGTCGACGCCTTCGAGTGGCTGGTCGCCTGGCTGCACGGCCGCGAGGACCGGATGCCCGGGGGGGTTGCATGGCAGGCGATGCCGGCGCTCGGGCTCGCGGACCAGTGATGGCAACGCACGGGCTCTTGATGGCCAAGCACCGCCCGCGGTCCGGCCTCGGGCCCGCGTGCCAGCCTTGCCCCCTATGGCCTGGGCCGCTGGCACGCCCGCCGCACGTCGGCCCGGCCCAGCACGAAGAAGCCCCAGACGAAGAAGGCCGCCAGCCCGAGTGTCCACACCAGCAGGAAGCCCACCATGGCCACGATCAGGCCACCCGTCGTCGCGGGGGACTGCCCGCCACCGCTCAGCAGGCCCAGGATCGAGAAGAACACGCCCCCGAGCAGCATGAGCCCGAGCAGCCCATGGGCCAGGCGTGCCAGGATCCGCGCGATGTTCGAGCGCAGCAGCACGCCGATGCCCAGGGGCAGGAAGACGCCAAACGCAACGCCATACGGGTCGAACCGCGAGGGCGGATAGACGCTCATGGAGAGCATGAACAAACCGAAGCAGGTCCCCAGCCACGCCACGACCTTCGCCACCAACGGCAGGCGGCCGTCTTGAGGGTTGGGGATCGCCCCGGGCACGGTGGGCGGCGCGGCCTTGGGCGGCGGGGCGTCCATGACCGGCGGCGGGGTGTCCATGGCCGAAGGTAGCGCCCCGGCCTCAAGAGCCGCCGGGCGGGCCCGCATCCGGGGCCAACCCACGCAAAACCGGCCCGCCGGGATGGGAAACCGCCCCTGTCCAGGCCACGGGAGCCACGATCCTTCGAGCCCCCGTGCCTTCCCACGCGTCCCCGTCCAATGGCCTGACAGGATCGCGCGGCCGGGACGGTGCCCCGGTCGCCCGTTATCGTGCCCCGCGCTCTGGGGCACGATCACCGCCGCTTGGGGCCCCCTGGCAGCGTCCCGGGGCCGCTTGCCCGTGCCGCGGGGACCGAGGGAAAGCCCCTGTTCCACGAACGGCCGCCGTCTTTCCACTTCCCGGTAAGCCACCCCCACGATCCGGCAGGCCACCCCCAAGATCCGGCAGGCCGCCCCCATGGGGGGAATACCCAGCCCCGCGGGCCATCAGCCTCTCGGCAAGTCCCCGGGCCGCCCGAGTTCGGGCCGGGCTCCGTTGCCGCCGCTGGGGGGCGTGCCCCAGCCCCAGGGCGGCGGTGGGGGCGCCACGGGGCGGGTGAGGTCGAACTCCACGCGGAAGCGGCGGTCGGTGCCCTCGCGCCGCAGGGCGTAGGCGAAGGTCTTGCCGGGCACGATCTCCACCGTCCACACGTTCGTGGCCGCCGCGGGCAGCAACTCGGCCGTGTGCCCGTCGGCAAAAAACGCCTGCGACCGGGCCGTGCCGGGCTCCCTGGTGTCGCCGCCGTACCAGGTCAGATCGTCCTCGGAGCCGTCCTCGTGGCGGTGGTCGTGCTTGAGGCGCAGGCCCTCGCTCGTGCGCGTGAAGATCCACGTCCTGGAGCGGTCGGGCCCCACGTGGAAGGGCACCCAGAGGCGTCCCTCTTCGCAGCGGATCACGTGCATGACCAGCGGCCGGGCGGCAAAGGCCTCGCTCTCGGTGCTGTCCTCGACCACGCGCCCCTCGAAGGCCCGGCCGCACAGGGCCTCGAGCTGGCTCCAGAAGCCATCCCGGGCCGAGACCGGCTGCTGGGCGGCTGTGCCCGGGCCATCGGTGGCCGGGCACGGGCCCCGGGCACAGCCAACCAGCACGAGGCCAAGGGCCGCCAGCGGCACCAGCATCCACCCCGGGCGGTGGGGACGGGCCGCGAGCCCCGGGTTGCCCCGAAGGCGGGTTTCGGGGCGTGTGGGCCGGCCTGTGTGGCCACGCGGGCGAACCGGGTGCGGGTGCATCCACCAGCCTACGCCCGCCGGCGGGGGGGCACGGCGTTGCCGCCGGCGGCGGAGACCCCGGCCCGCGCTCGCCGGCGGGGGCGGCCTAGAGCAGCGAGCCGGGCTCTTGCAGCAGGGCCACGATCTCGGCCAGGGCCAGGGCCGCCGTCGCGCCGTCGACCACGCGGTGGTCGCAGGCCAGGCTGAGGGGCATCTTCTTGCCGATGGCCGCCTGTCCATCGCGGACCAGGACGGCGTCGCACACCCTGCCGACCGCCAAGATGCCAACCTCGGGCGTGTTGATGACCGGCGTGGCATACATGCCGGCGTGGCTGCCCACGTTGCTGATGGTAAAGGTGCTGCCCGAGAGGTCCTCGCGGGCGGCGGTTCGCTGCCGGGCGGCGGCCGCGGCGGCGGCGATGGCTTCGCTGAGCGCCGCCACGTCCATCGCGTCGGCGTTGCGCACCACGGGCACCATCAGCCCCGCGTCGGTGTCGGCGGCGATGCCCAGGTGGCAGGCGGAGTGCTCGACGATCTCCTGGTTGTCGCCGCTGCCTTCGACGCGCGCGTTGAGCGCCCCGAACCGCCCGCCCGCACGGGGCGAGATGGCCCGGCACACCGCCGCGGCGACAAAGGGCAGGAAGCTGAGCTTCAATCCCTGCTCGGCCAGTTGCCGACGCAGGGCGTCCAGCTCGGTCACGTCGGCCTCGTCCATGACCGTGAAGTGGACGGCGGTGTCCACGCTCTGGCGCAGGCGGTTGGCGATGGTCCGCCGCACGCCGCGGAAGGCGGTGCTCGCCTCGCCACCATGGCCGGACGCACCGGCCTTCGATTGCTGGGCGGGGTCGGGGATGGGCCGCTGGCTGGAAGGCACGAAGCCGGGGGCCAAGGGCACCCCGCCGCCCTGCTGGCCAACGCCCATGCCACCCATGCCACCCATCATGCCCGGCATCATGCCCCAGGGCATCATCATGGGCACGGGCACCATCATCATGGGCACGCCATAGGGCATCGGCAACTGCTGCTGGTACTGGGGCTGGGGCTGGTATTGGGGTTGGTATTGGGGTTGGGGCTGCTGGGAGGGCTGTCCGCCCGATGGCCGATGGCCGACGGCCGGTTGCTGCGGCCGGGGCATGGGCTTGCGCGTGGTGGCGGCCTCCTGCGAAGCGGGAGCCCGCGCCGGCGCTCGGGGCTCGGACGCCTGCGAGCGCTCCGCGCCCCCGGACTGCTGGAAGGCCAGGAGGTCCTTCTCGAGCACGCGGCCGCCGATGCCGCTGCCCGCCAGGGCGTTGATGTCGATGCCCAGCTCCCGGGCCTTGCGCCGCACGGCGGGGGTGGCCAGGGCCTTGCCCTCTTGCCGCGTGAGCCCGGGCGTGTCGGCGCTCATCTTGCCCACGACCGTGCCGTCGTCCTCTCGGGCGGGGGCCTTGGCGGTGCCGTTGTCGGCCTTGGGCCTGGGCGTTGCCGCCGCGCCGCCCTCGCCGACGAAGGTGACAAAGGGCTCGCCCACCTTCATCACGTCCCCGTCCTTGCCGTGCAGGGTCTTGATGGTGCCCGCCCGTGGGCTGGGGATCTCGGTCAAGGCCTTGTCGGTCTCGACCTCGGCCAGGTTCTGCTGCTCCTCGACGGTATCCCCCTCCTTGACCAGCCACTTGATGACCTCGGCCTCCTGGAGGCCCTCGCCGATGTCGGGCAGGAGGAAGACGTTGGGATCGCTGGAAACTTTGCCGGCCATGGGGTTCCTCGGGAAGGCATTCGGGATTGGGGATTAGGCATTAGGAGAGATGCGAGCGGGTTGGTTTTCCGAACCGAATGCCCGATCCCTAATGCCTAATGCCTGTTTTAGTACGCCAGCACCTGCTCGATGGCCTCCTTGATGCGGGGCGCCTCGGGCAGGTAGTGGTTCTCGAGCTTGTAATACGGCATGACGGTGTCGAACCCGGTGACGCGCTGCACCGGCGCTTCCAGGTGCAGGAAGCACTTTTCCTGGAGGATGGTGGCGATCTCGGCGCCCATGCCCGCCGTGCGGGCGGCCTCGTGGACCACCACGCACCGGCCGGTCTTCCTCACGCTCTCAACGATCGTGTCCTCGTCCATCGGGTAGATGGTGCGCATGTCGATCAGTTCCACGCTGACGTCCTCGGGCAACTCGTCCAACGCGGCCAGGGCCTGGAAGACCGTGGCCCCCCAGGTGATGACCGTCACGTCCTCGCCCTCGGTGACGATCTTGGCCTTGCCGATCGGCACGATGTAGTCGTCCTCGGGCACGTGCTCCTTGTAGCTGCGGTAGACGCGCTTGGGCTCGAAGAAGATCACCGGGTCCGGGTCGCGGATGGCCGCCAGCAGGAGGCCCTTGGCGTCCGAGGGCGTGCTGGGCATCACGACCTTGATCCCCACGTGGTGGCTGTAGATGGCCTCGGGGCTGTCGCTGTGCAGCTCCGGAGCGTGGATGCCACCGCCCACCGGCACGCGGACCGTCAGCGGCACCGTCACCGCCCCGCGCGTCCGAGTCCGCATCCGCCCGGCGTGGTGGACGAGCTGGTCGTAGGCGGGCCCGAGGAAGCCCTCGAACTGGATCTCGGGCACGGGCAACATGCCGTTGATGGCCAGGCCGATGGACGTGCCGATGATCCCGCTCTCGGCCAGGGGCGTGTCGACGACGCGGTCCTGGCCGAAGCGTTTCTGGAGCCCGTCGGTGACGCGGAAGACGCCGCCGTTGAGCCCGACGTCCTCGCCCAGGACCATGACGCGGCTGTCGCGCTCCATTTCCTGGGCGAGGGCGAGGTTGATGGCCTGGACGAGGTTGAGTTCAGCCATGGTTTACTTCCAATCGTCGTGGGCATCGTCCGGACACCGCACCCGTACCTTTCGAGCGCTGATAACGACGAAGCAACGTGCCCAATCATTCGCGTCGTGGTTGTCCAGGACGACCTCGAAACGCCGAAGGATCGAAGCGCGGTCTTGCGGCCCGTCTCGGTAGAGGATAACACCGGGATGTTCTCCCGGGATGAACTGGCGGATGTCCGAAAAGTCCATATCGGCAGTCACCAGCGCACGCCCGGCCGCGATGGCCGCTGGCCAGATGGTGGAATCTGGCTCGCCCAGCAGCCGCTCTTCCATGACATTGTCCGCGTCGTGGCCATGCGATTGGAAGACCGCGGTGAGACTCAGGGGCAGGTTCTCGTCGATCTTGAACTTCACACGGCCTCCCGGAAGGGCGGGGGCGGTGCGGGGATGTCCTCGACGGCCGAAGCCGCCGCGAACGCGATGGCGGCTCGGATGTGCTCGTCGGTCAACGATGGGAACTCGCGCCGGATCTCCTCGGTCGTATCGCCCGCGGCGATCGACGCCAAGATGATGCGCAAGAGCACGCGCGTGCCCCGGAACACGGGCTCCCCCCCGCAGATGCCCGGGTCGCGGTGGATGTGCTGGTGGTAATCAAAGCCCGCCATCGTCAACCTCCCCCTTACCGCCCCGCCCGGGCCCCAAGCCCTGCCTGCCGCGGATCCTGCCCCAGCGAGGTCGTCCGCATCGTGTCACGCTGCACGCGAAGGCTTTCGGGAATCTCAGCGAATGTGTAGTCGAAGATGTCGGTGATCTCGGGCTTGGGCATCTCCTCGGCGGCCTTGACCACCTCCTGCACGATGGCCTTGGCCTTGGCCTCCAGGGCCTCCTGCTGCTCGTCGCTCCACAGGTCCTGCTTCTCGAGGTACCTGCGAAGCCGGATCAACGGGTCCTTGGCCTTCCAGGCGTCCAGCTCCTTCGTGTCGCGGTAGCGAGAGGCGTCGTCGGCGGTCGTGTGGTCGGCCAGGCGGTAGGTCACCGCCTCGATGAACGAGGGGCCGCCGCCCTTGCGGGCCCGCTCGTGGGCCTCGCGCGTGGCGGCGTACACCGCGAACAGGTCGTTGCCGTCCACCTGGATCGTCGGGATGCCGTAGGCCAGGGCCTTCTGGGCGAAGGTCTCCGAGGCCGTCTGCTTCTCGCGCGGCACGCTGATGGCCCAGGAATTGTTCTGGCAGATGAAAATACACGGGACTTGCAACACGCCGGCGAAGTTGGCCGCCTCGTGGAAGTCGCCCTCGCTCGTCGCCCCGTCGCCGAAGTAGGTCAGCGTCACGCTGTCCTCCTTGCGGATCTTGCTGGCCCAGGCGATGCCCGCGGCGTGGAGCATGTGCGTGCCGATAGGAACGCTCAGCGGCGTGATCTTCACGCCCTGTGGGATCTGGCTGCCCCGCTCGTCGCCCATCCAGTAGACCAGCACGGAGTGCATCGGCAGGCCGTGCAGAAAGAGCGCCGCGTTCTCGCGATAGGCGGGCACCAGCCAGTCCTGCCCCTTGCGCGCGGCCAGAGCGCTGCCGATGGCCACCGCTTCCTGCCCCTTGTTCTGCGGGAAGGTGCCCATGCGTCCGGAGCGCTGGAGGCGGAAGGCCACCTCGTCGTACTGGCGGCACACCGTCATGTGCTCGTAGGCCATCAGCACCTGCTCGTCGCCCAGCAGGTCCTTGCCCAGCTTCTTGGCAAGGGCGGCGTCCAGCTTGCCGTTCTCGTCCAGCACGCTCAGGTGCTCGATCTGGGCCTTGTACGCGACCGTGCGCGGCATGGGGGGCTCCTGTTCTGGCTGGGGCCGAGCCCTCGGCCCGGGCCTGCGAATGGTTCGATCCTGGGGCGCACGATAGCCAGCGGCCCATGGAAGGGTCGGCACGAGTCCGGGCTCGGCCGCTGGCGATCGGGAGAACCCCGTCGGCGAAGGACTTTAGGTCGCCGCCCCGGCGTGGGCCTGAAGCCCGATGGTCTGGGCGGCGTTGTCGCCGGGGAACTGCTTGATGGCGTCCTGGTTGGGGCTCCGGCCCCGGCCACGCTGATCGGTTGGCGTGCGTTCGGGGATGATGAACAGGTCCGCCGGCAGCGTCGCGTTGTGGGCCAGCGCCGCGTCGGCCGCCTTGAACAGCGTGTCGTCGGCGTTCTCGTACAGCTCACGCCAGTTGGCCTGGATCCACCCCTCGGCCAGGTCAAAGAAGTGCATCGCCGCCGATCGGTTCCGCTCCATCTCGGGCCCGCTGAGCCCATCGCGCAGGTCCTTGTCCAGCCTCGCCAGCGTGCAGCCGAAGGCGTGCAGGTAGATCGCGTTGAGGGCAAGCCTCGCCTGGGGCACCTGCTTGCTGACCAGTTCGGCGTCGTATCGCTTGCTGGTGATCTTGAACTGGTGGCTGTGCTCGCGGATCAGCTTCGCCAGGCGGTCGGCCTGGGGCCGCAGGCTCGCGTGGACCTTGGTGATGGCCGGCGCCTTGGGGCGGATGCCCAGGAACACCTGCATCCCAAGCGGCACCGCCGCCTTGGCCACCTTGGGCTTGAGCAGGTTGGGCACGATCCGCTGGAGGTTCTGGCCAAAGGACTCGTCCTTGTCCCAGTCGACCTTGAGCTTGATGCCCAGCATCGTCTCGCCCAGTTGCTTGCCGCCGTAGCCGAAGATGAACGACCACATCAGATCGTTGCTGCCCTCGACGATGATGTTGATGCGGCTGTCGCGGAAGATCCGCTCGATCTCGTTCTCGGTCATGTAGCTCTCGCCGCCCATGATCTGGACGGCGTCGTTGACCACCCGCCAGCCCATCTCCGAGCAGAAGACCTTGCAGATGGCCGTCTCGACCATGATGTCCTCGTCGTGGCGGTCGAGCATGCCGGTGGTCATGTAGAGCACCGCGTCCATCGCGTAGGTCAGGGCCGCCATGTGGGCGATGCGCTGCTTGACCAGGTCCTTGGTGGCCAAAGGCTCGCCGAACTGGTAGCGCGTCTGGCCCCAGCGGATGGCCTGGTCCATCGACCGCTTGGCCCCGCCGAGCATCCCCGCGCTGAGCGTACACCGCCCGTAGTTCAGGCACGTGAGGGCCACGTTCAGGCCCCGGCCCTCCTTATGCAGCAGGTTGACCTTGGGCACCTTCACGTTGGTAAAGCGGATGCGGGCCTGCCACGTCCCGCGGATCCCGCACTTGCTGCGGTTCTTCTGGTAGATGTCGACGCCCGGCATGTCCGGCTGGCAGACCAGGGCCGTCACCTTGTCCTTGCCGTCGATGGTCTGCTTGCACATCACCGTGAACAGCCCGCTGATGGCCCCGCTGGTGGCCCACTTCTTCTCGCCGTTGAGGATGAAGTGCTCGCCGTCCTCGGAGACCTCGCAGCGCGTCTCCTGCCCGCCCGCGTCGCAGCCCACGTTGGGCTCTGAGAGGCAAAAGGCGCTCAGCCACTCCCTGGCCAGCTTGGGCAGCCAGCGCTGCTTCTGCTCGTCGGTGCCAAAGAGCATCACGGCCTTGCATCCGATGCTCTGGTGGGCGCTGACCAAGACCGCCGTGCTGCCGCAGTATTTGCCGATGGTCTCCAGCACCCGGTTGTAGCTGGTGATGCCCAGGCCCAACCCGCCGAACTCGGCGGGGATGGTCATGCCAAGGACGCCCAGGGAGAAGAGCTTGTCGATGACCCAGCGGGGGATCTCCTGCTCCTGGTCGATCTGGATGCTGGGGTGCTCGCTGCGCAGGTAGTGCTCGAGCTTGGCGACCAGTTCGTCGCACACCTTCTTCTCGTCGGCCGACTGCTGGGGGTAGGGCAGCATCAGGTCCTGGCGGAAGCGGCCCCAGAACAGGTTCTTGGCAAAGCCCATCGAATCGGGCTCGGGGCCCAGCAGCTCCTCGGCCTCTTGCAGCAGCTTGCGGTCGGCCTCGGAAACGCCCTTCATCTGCTTCAGGTCGGCCATGGGTATCTGCTCCTTCGTCACGGCATTGGTCATCGGGCTCGGGGCTTTGGGAAGAACGGGCCACAGGCCGGGACTTCCGGACGCGGTGCCCGATGCTTGATGCCCAATGCCCGCTTCCAACCCCATTATTGAAGCCAAAGCCCCTCCGGGCGAGCGTCCGGGGCGTACTTTCCGATGCCCGCCGTGCGACGGGGGGAAGCCCGCAAGGAACATAGGGGGGCGTCCGAGCGCGAGAGTCGTGACGACCGCGAAGGCCCGGCCATGGGAGTTGGGACAGGGCCAGAAATCCCATGAGGCATTTGGAAGAGAGCATCAGCCAATGGCCACGAGCCTCAGGCCACAGGGAACCACTGGCCGATGGGCTCCAGCCCGTACTGCCGACCTCGGAAGACGCAGGCCGCCGACACCTGGCGTTGAACGTGGGCTGGGGCGATCTCGGTTGCACGGAGCTCGAAATCTGGTGGCCCCGATCGCGGTTCATGGGGCCGTGCTTGGTACTTGAGCGGTTCCCTTCCCGCGATTTACCGTCCTCCCCCGCGACCTACCCTGCCGACATGAGCCAGCCAGCGCCCGAAGCCGACTTCCTTGCCAGCCTCGACGAACTCTTGGGTCGGGGCTTGGACGACATCCAGCAGGTGGGCGATGTTGCCGGGCTCGAAACCTGGCGCGTGGCCTACTTGGGCAGCAAGGGCTCGCTCAAGGCAGCCATGGCCGCCATGAAGGATGTGCCCAAAGAGGCCAAGCCCGCCGCCGGAGCCCGGGCGAATGCCGTCAAATCGGCCCTCGAAGAGGCCTACGAGCAGCGCCGGTCGGCCGTGCAAGGCAGTGGGGGGGCGGATCGTGGCGGGTTCGTGCTGGACCTGACCGAGCCGGGCCTGCACGAGGCCCACGCGCTGGGGCGGCGGCACATCCTCATGCAGGTGCGGGCCGAACTGGTGGAAGTGTGCGCCCGCCTGGGCTTTGCCGTGGCAGATGGCCCCGAACTGGAGGACGACGAGCACAACTTCGCCAAGCTCAACATCCCCGCCGACCACCCCGCCCGCGACCCCATCGACAACTTTTATGTGGACAACCCTGCCACGACCCGGCGGCCCCGGATGCTGCGAAGCCAGACCTCCACGGTGCAGATCCGCACGATGGAACGGGCCGTGCGTGAGGGTTGGGGCCCGCCCATCAAGGTGATCTCCCCCGGCCGGGTGTACCGGCCCGACACGGTGGACGCGACGCACTCGTTCATGTTCCACCAGCTCGAAGGGCTGTACGTCGACGAGGGCGTGTCGATGGTCGACCTCAAGACCACGCTGCTCCAGTTCGCCGAGGCCTACTTCGGGAAAGGGGCCCAGATCCGCCTGCGGCCCAGCTTCTTCCCCTTCACCGAGCCCAGCGCCGAGTTCGACATGATGATCGCCCTGCGGCCCGGCGAGGCTCCGCGGTGGATCGAACTGGGCGGCTGCGGCATGGTCGATCCCAACGTGCTGATCGCCTGCGGCATCGACCCGGAGCGCTGGAGTGGTTTTGCCTGGGGCTTTGGCATCGAACGTCTGGCGATGGGCAAGTACGGCATCCCGGACATCCGTATGTTGTTCGAGAACGACCTGCGCTTCTTAAAGCAGTTCTGATCCGTCACCAGGCAGTCCCACAAGCAGACTCGAACTCGCAAGGACCCCTACACTGCCCGAATCGTTGAAGGAGGGGGCACGATGGACGAGGCAACGCCAAAGACAGAAACTCCGAAGGCCGATGCCCCCATGCCAGCCACAACCCCCACGCGTGTCGACCGGGCCGCGGCGGCGGGGCTGCCCAGCGAGTTCGGGCCTGAGGTGCGGGTGCTCAAGTTGCGGCCTTGCATGTTTCGGGCCCGGCCTTTTTCCTACATGGGCCTGGCGTTGCTGATGGCCGCCGCGGGCGTGCTGGCCCTGGTGGCGGCGTTTCGCAAGGAGCCCCTGTGGCCAGCCGACACCTTCTGGCTGGTCGTGTGCCTGCTGATGTTCCTGACGGGCGCGACGATCATGGGCGTGTGGTACCTCAAGACCCTCAGCGCGTCATTGGAGGTCACCACCAAACGCACCGTCGAGAGCCATGGCCTGTTCAGCCGCGCCACCAGCGAGGTCTTGCACGACAACATCCGCAACATCGCCGTGAAGCAGAGCTTCGTCGACCGCGTCTTCAATGTGGGACAGATCGAGATCTCCAGCGCCGGGCACGCGGGCGTGGAGGTGGCCATGAAGGACGTACGCAATCCCCACGGCGTTCGCGACGCCATCGACAAGTATCGCAAACTCTGAAAAGCGAGGCGTGCGATGTGCCCTGAACTACCGGCGGGCACTCTCGATGGCGGCCTCCAGTTGCGCGGTCAGGCCTTGGGCCGCCCCGACCTTGCGCTGCACGATCATGCCGTTGGGATCGATGACCACCATCGTGGGAATGCCCGTGACCTGGTAGTCGCTGGCGACCTTGTCGCCCTGGAGCAGCAGCAGGTAGTCCCAGCCGCGGGCCCTCATGAGGCCGGCCGGGTCGCCGTTCTCCCATGCGTTGATGCCGATGACCGCGACGCCCTGGTCCTTGTACTTCTGGTGGATGGTGTTGAGTTCGGGCATCACCATCAGGCACGGACCACACCAGGTGGCCCAGAAGTCGAGGATGACGACCTTGCCGCGGTACTGGCTGAGGGTGTGCTCGTTGCCTTGGGGGTCCTTGAGGGTGAAGTCGGGCGCGGGGATGTTCAAGGGCGGGGCCTGCGGGGCCCGGGCCGTGCGGGCGGGCTGTGGAGGCTCGTAGGCCAGCGTGCGATAGCCACGTGGCTCGGGCAATGTAAACGGGGCCTCTTCATCGAGCAACTCGACCAGCGTTGGGTCGCCCGCGTCGAGCCAGTTGGTCTCGTCGTGCAATCCGGCGGCTTGGCGCACCGCATGGGCAACCTGCTGGACGCTCTCAAGTCGGCGTATCGGGCCGATGGTCAGGCGGCTGATGCCGTCGCCCACGCTCTGGTTGTCGGCCGTGCGTACGTCGTAATAGACAAGTTCGAGGCGGCGGGGCAGGCCGTCGGCGACGCCCAGGTACCACCACGCGCCGAATGCGGAAGTGCCGGGGAACTCGGTCAGGTCGACATACACGGCCCGGGTGGCGTCTTCGCCCACGAGCACGTGGCCATCGAATCTCGGTGGCACCCGTGGCGCTCCATCGACGATGGGCCGGCCCACGAGCGTTTCCCAGTCGCTGAGCCACTGGAGGGCCGACCAGGCACCGCTGTCGGTCAGCAGGTTGCCCGCGTATGCCGATTCGGCCTCGACGCGTGCGAGTTTTATCGTGTCCGCGAAGTGGGCTTGGGAAGAGTCGAGAGTGTAGGCAAAGGGAAAGGGCTCATCCTGTCCATCTGGGCTGGCAATGAGCCCGAACGCCGCGACGCTCCACTGGGGCTTCCCTGCACGGTTGGTCAGTCCCGCGCGGTCGGCGTCGTCGTGACGCCACAACACAACGCGGGCGGTGGTCGCAGGTTCACGCGTGGCCTGAGCGCCCGATCCTTCTCGTCGCACGGTAAAGGCAAGGCCACGGGCGTTGCGCAGGGCTTGATCGGACGCTCGAAGCAACTCCGTCCCCGTCGGGGGCGGGCTGTCGGCATCTTGCGCAACCGCGACTGTCATATTGACCCAAAGAACACCCACCAGAGCCGATCGAAACAAACCTCGACAGGACACGGGCATGGGAGGGCCTCCTTCGCTGCGTCATGGTATGTCGGTGCCGGGGCTTGCGATACCAAGAGCGGCGTCCGGCGGCGATCGACGGCCCCATGCGGAAAGGCCGTATCACGCACGCCGGACGCCGGTTATTGGCCAACTCCGAAGCGCCGTATTTGTAATCGACTGGGGCGTCCTATGCGTCAAGGCCGCGTGAAAGCCCCGTGAGAAATGCCGTTGGGGCCCGACACTTGACCGCCCGCAATGGGCCGCTATGCTCTGAGCGATATGCATCAAGAGTCCCGGGATGCCTCACAAGGTCCCGGGCGGCAACCGAGCGGGTGTCACCACCACGCCACGGTGCCGAGGTCAGCCCCGGCGTGGGGAGCGATGCGGTCGAGGCCACAGCCCCTGCGGGCGGCACTCGGCAAACCAGCGGCGACGTTCGCCGCCGTCCACGCCAGCACTGGAAGCTCTCGATGCTGTGAAAGGGTTCACAGCATGGGACACTTCGCGCCAATCGAGTTCACGGATCCATCAGCATTCTGCCCGAGCATCGGCCGGGGTTCGGGAGATGGGCAGGCCCTGACCACGCCCATAGTGCAGAGCACCACCTTCTGCCGATCGGGCGTGGGTAGCAACCCGACGCACCAGTACTCACGCGTCAGCAACCCGACCGTCGCGGTGCTCGAGGACGCCCTTGGGCAACTGGAGAACGCCCCGCCCGCCCGGTGCTTTGCCACTGGCCTGGCCGCCGAGACGGCCCTGTTCCTGGCCGTGCTCAAGGCGGGAGACCACGTGGTGTGCGGCCGGTCGGTCTACGGCGGCACGGTGCGGCTGCTTCGAGAGGTGCTGCCCGCCTTGGGCATCGAGGCAACGTTTGTGGATACGACCGACGTGCAGGACGTGCGTCGAGCGGTACGCGGCAACACGCGGCTGATCTTCGTCGAGACGCCCAGCAACCCTGTGCTGGAGGTCAGCGACATCCGCGGCATCGCCGCCATCGCCCGCGAGGCCGACGCGCTGTTGGCGGTGGACAACACCTTCCAGACCGCCGTGCTCCAGCAGCCGCTGGACCTGGGCGCCGACGTGTCGGTCTACTCGACCACCAAGTTCATCGACGGGCACTCGCTGGCGCTGGGCGGGGCGCTGGTCTCACGCGACCAAGCCTTGCTCGACCGCATCGGCTTCATCCGCAAGTGTACCGGTGCCATCCAGACGCCCTTCAACGCGTGGGCGACCATCAACGGGCTCAAGACCCTGCCCCTGCGGCTGGCCCGCCAGAGCGAGACGGCCCACACCATCGCGCGCTGGCTCGCCGAGCATTCGTCCATCGAGGTGGTGAACTATCCCGGCCTGGCCACCGACGCATCCCGTGAGCTTGCCGAGCGTCAGCACACGCCCGTGCTCGGCGGCACGAAGCCTGTCCACGGCGCGGTGCTGAGTTTCGAGGTGCGCGGGGGCGTCGAGGCGGCGCGGCGCGTGGCCGAGGCCCTGAGCCTGTGTACGCTCGTCGAGCACGTGGGCTCGGTCGAGACGCTCATCACCCACCCGGCCACCATGACTCACGCCGACGTGCCCGCCGAGCAGCGGCGCTCGTGCGGCATCGCCGACGGGCTGCTGCGGTTGAGCGTGGGTCTGGAGCCTGCCGGGGCGATCATCGCCGATCTGGAGCGTGCGATCGATCGCGCGACGGCACGCCACGAGAGCCGGGAGGTGGCCGCATGCGCGGGCGTGTGATCGTGCTGAAGTTCGGGGGCTCGGTGCTGACCGACGAGCGTCGGCTCCGCATCGCCGCCCACGAGGTCTACCGC
The DNA here is from genome assembly GCA_026126305.1 of Phycisphaeraceae bacterium. Taxonomy (GTDB): domain Bacteria; phylum Planctomycetota; class Phycisphaerae; order Phycisphaerales; family UBA1924; genus JAHCJI01. The sequence goes on along the minus strand of JAHCJI010000004.1, from coordinate 161,023 downwards.
TGGCGTCGCGAGGGCTGGCACGTCGTGGCCGTGGTGTCGGCCTTCGCCGGGCGGACCGATGCCCTGCTGGCCTCGTGCCGCGGCGATGGGATCGAGGCCGACACGTTCGCGACGGCGGCCATCCTTTCGTGCGGCGAGCGCGAGAGCGCGGCCAAGCTGGTTGCGTGCCTCGATCGCGTGGGCCTGCGTGCGACATTGCTCGATCCGGCGGCCATCCGCCTGCGCGCCGCCGGGCCGGCGCTCGACGCCCAGCCGACGGGCTTCGATGCGCACTACGTGCTGGGCTCGCTCGAGCGATGCGGCGTGGTGGTGGTGCCGGGCTTCTTCGCGCTCGACCAGCAGGGACGCGCCGTCACGCTCGGGCGCGGGGGCAGCGACCTGACCGCGCTCGTCCTTGCTCACGGGCTAGACGCCGAACGATGTCGCCTGGTCAAGGACGTGGACGGGCTCTACGAGCGCGACCCGGCGCGCCAGGGCCCGCCCCCTCGACGCTACGAGTCGGCCAACTACGCCGACGTGCTGCGGCTGGACGGCTCGATCGTCCAGCACAAGGCCGTTCGATTCGCGCAACAGCGTGGCCTGGCATTCGAGGTTGGCGCCATCAACGCGGCGGGTGCCACGCGCGTGGACGATGCACCCACGGTGCTTGGTAACGTCCACGTGGGCCAGCCGCCGCTGCGCGTCGCGCTGCTGGGCGTGGGCGTCGTGGGTGGTGGCGTCCTGGACTTGCTCGGCCAGTTGCCCGAGCGTTTTGATGTCATGGCCGCGGCGGTGCGAGATATCCATGGGCACGCGCCAACGCTTGAGCAACACGGCGTGCGCACGATCTCGGACAACCCGGTCGAGGCGGCCCGTTGCGGGGCCGACATCGTCGTCGAGGCCATCGGCGGAGTCGAGTCCGCCCGGCTTGCCATCGGGGCGGCCCTGCAAGCCGGCTCGCACGTGGTCACGGCCAACAAGGCGGTCCTTGCAGAGCACGGAGCCGAGCTGTTCGCCCTGGCCCGTGCGTGCGATCGACGGCTGCTTGCCTCGGCCTCGGTGGGCGGCGGCGCGGCGGTGCTCGAAGCGGCCGTGCGAATCGGGGCGTGCCGCGTGCGGGGCGTGCTCAACGGCACGGCCAACTTCATCTTGTCGCGTCTGGCCCGGGGTTGCACGCACGAAGCCGCCCTGAGCGAAGCGCGACGCCTGGGCCTGGCCGAGGCCGATCCATCGAGAGACCTCGACGGCCGCGACGCGTTGGACAAGCTGCGTGTGCTGGCCTTGCACCTGGGTATCGAGGAATCGCGCTCGGACATCCGCCGTGCCGACATTCGTCTGGCCCCTCTGGGCCGGTGCCTCAGACAGGTGGCCACCCTCGACCGGGACGGCACCCTGACCGTGGCCCTCGAGGCCGTCGAGCCGGGCGACCCGCTGCACGACGTGCCGGGCGAATGGAACGCGGCGGAGGTCTTCGACCACGAGGGCCGTGCGCATGTCGTCCGGGGCCGTGGCGCGGGCCGCTGGCCGACGGCCGAAGCGGTGGTCGCCGACCTGCTTGAACTCGAGCGTGCCAGGCACGGTCTGGCCAGCGAGGTGCTCGTGGCGGGATCGTGAAGCAGTCGGGGCGTGTATCGTTGGAGCCCGAGGGAATCCGCCCACATGCCCACGCTGCTGTCCGCCCGCAACCTGACCAAGGTCTACCCGTCCAAGACGCTCTTTACGGGCGTGTCGATGCACGTGGAGGACGGCGAGCGGATCGGGCTCATCGGGCCCAACGGCGGGGGCAAGTCGACGCTCATGAAGATCCTGGCGGGCGCTATCGAGCCCGACGCGGGCGAGCTCACGCGGCGGCGCTCGCTGGCGGTCGCGTACGTGGGCCAGGAGGACCGCTTCGCCACGGGGGCGACGCCGCTCTCGGTGGTGCGCGATGGTCTGGCCGGCGATGATGACCACGGGACCGACGCGACCACGCGCGCGTCGATCGCGCTGACGAAGCTGGGGTTTGCCGACCTCGAGCAGGCGGTGTCCACGCTCTCGGGCGGGTGGCGCAAGCGTTTGTCGATCGCGCGGGCGCTGGCGGGGGATCCCGAACTCCTGCTGCTCGACGAGCCGACCAACCACCTGGACCTCGAGGGCGTGGTCTGGCTCGAGTCGTTCGTGCGCCAGTCGCCCATCGCGATGGTGTTCGTCACCCACGACCGCCGCTTCCTGGAGAACACCGCCACGCGGATCGTAGAGCTCTCGGCGGCGTACCCGGGCGGGTCGTTCGAGTCGGTGGGCAACTACAGCACCTTCGTCGAGCGGAAAGAAGCCTTCCTCGAGGCGCAGCTGGCCGCCCAGACGGCCATCGCCGGCAAGGTGCGGCGAGACACCGCGTGGCTGCTCCAGGGCGTCAAGGGCCGCGGCACGCGCAACTACAGCCAGGTGACCGCCGCCGCCGAGCGAAGGGAAGAGCTCCGGGAAACCAGCGAGCGCAACCGGGCCACGGCCAAGACGACGACGATCGCCTTCAACGCCACGCAGCGGCAGACCAACAAGCTGCTGGTGCTGCACGGCGTGGGCAAGGCCCTGGGAAGCAAGAGGCTCTTCGAGAACGTGGATCTCACGCTGACCCCCGGACAGCGCGTCGGCCTGATGGGCGTCAATGGCTCGGGCAAGACCACGCTCATGCGCATCCTGGCCGGCGACCTCTCGCCCGACACGGGAACGATCAAGGCCGCCGAGAACCTCAAGGTGGTCACCTTCAGCCAGCACCGAGACTCGCTGAGCCAGGACCAGAGCCTCAAGGAGGCCTTCCAGCCCGTGGGCGACTTCATCCACTACCGCGGCACGCGGGTGCACATCAGCGGCTGGGCGGCGCGGTTCCTGTTCGAGCCCGAGCAATTGCCGATGAAGATCCGCGACCTCTCGGGCGGCGAGCAGGCGCGGGTGTTGATTGCCAATCTCATGCTGACCCCCGCCGACGTGCTGCTGCTGGACGAGCCGACCAACGACCTGGATATCCCCTCGCTGGAGGTGCTCGAGGGGGCGCTCATGGAGTTCCCCGGCGCCATCGTGCTGGTCAGCCACGACCGCTTCCTGCTCGAACGCATCGCCACCGAGTATGTCGCGCTCGACGGCAAGGGCGGCGCCAGGTGGTACGCCTCGATGGACCAGTGGCAGGCGGCGGTCTTGAAGGCCGAGAAGGCCCAGGCGCAGTCCGCGAAGCTCCAGCCAGCCGCGGCGGTTGCATCCAAGCCAGCGTCGCCCAAGCCCGGCAAGCTCTCGTACAACCTCCAGCGCGAGTTCGACGGCATGGAATCGGCGATCCTGGAAGCCGAGGCCGAGCTCGAACGCCTCCAGGCCGATGCGGCCGACCCGACGCTGGCCAATGACCACGCGAGGGCGGCCAGGGCGTACGAGAAGCTGGGCTTGGGCCAGAAGAGGGTGAAGGACCTGTACGCGCGGTGGGCCGAGCTGGACGCGATGCGGGGGGGGTGAGGGGGGAGCCAGATGGCTATCTCCCCCCAAAATGCAACGGGCCACCGTCGGCGCTGCCCAGTGGCGCCCGGCGGCTTCCGTTGCGTCGGCGTGTTGTCGATCCGCTCTTGGGCCTACCCCGCGGCCATCTGGTCCTCGGGGTTTACCGGCTCGATGCGGCCCACCGGGGCGTTGTCCTGGCTGCCAAAGGGGATGGTCCGCGTCACGCTCCATCCGCTCTGCGGGCCGCTGCTCAGGCGGGCGGCCACGCGGTAGCCCACGCTGCGGACGCCCTCGGGCACGGCGTTGTCGACGAACTTTTTGTCGTCGCCGGCGAAGCCCATGAAGGCGTAGGGCGACTCCAGCCCCTCGATGCTGGTGGTGCGGCGCTGGACGAGGTAGGTCGCCCCGCCGCCGGTGGTGGCCTTGAAGGTCAGCGTGACCGAGCCGTCGGTGCCCACGATCGTGCGCAGGTCGGTGGGCGCGGGCGGGGCGGTGCGGGCGGCGGGCGTCTTGGGGGCGGGGATGCCAGCCAGCGGGTACACGCCCGGGTCGCCGGTGGTGGTGGCGAAGGCGTCGATGCGCGAGAGGTCGGCGCTGGCCTCGGCCCGCAGGTCGGCAAAGCGCGTGTCCTTGAGCGCGGTCGCGTCGAGCGAGGCCTGGCGGGCGGCCAGCATGGCCGCGTAGGCGGCCTCGGCCGCGGCGGTCTTGGCCGCGAAGGCGGCGACCTCGGCGGGGCTGAGCCCGATGGCCGGCGGCGTCTGCCCCCCGGCCCAGATGTCCGCGTGCGTGCGTGCCCAGGCGATGAAGCTGGCGTCGTCGTTGGGGATCCGTCCGTTTGTCATGGCGAGTCACTCCGATGCCCGCGGCTCGCCTCGTGCGTGGCCGCGGAATCCCCGGGTCGGCCGTCGGCTCCGTGCCGGTCGTGCCGCCCGCAGGGGATGTATCGAGTGGATCGGGGGGCGACTTCAGTCCGTGCCGGAAAAAATCTGGAAGTCGCTCAGAATCGGCCCTGGGGGGGCGTGGAGGGGGCATCAAGCCCACCAGAAAGCTCTTGCAAGTGGGGTTTGTTTGGATGGCCCGGCTATCATCGAGGCGATGACCGCCCAAGAGCCAATCCCCTTGTACACCTCGAAGGCGACAGCGCCAAAGCTCGTGCAGAAGCCCCGTATCTTCGTGGAGTACGATAACACTCCGATCGCAGAAGCGATCGAAGCCACCGGATACGCGGTAGCGCGGGGAAGCCTTGGGTACGCAGCGAATGTAATCAGTTCTGGCAAATGGGTGCCGCTTGAGGTTGAGCCAAACGTTCCGAACGTGAATGAGCAGGAGATCCTGTTCCTCTCGACAAAGAGCAGTTCTCGACCGGTAGCCTCGCTCCTCAGTGTTGCAGAGAACGGTGCCATGGTGGTGTGGCAGTCATGCGGGAAGGGCGTGCTGGACACCAGACCTCTCGCGGCTCAGCGTTATCGCCGCGAGTTCAATGGAGTGTTGCAGCACGGAGGTATATTTGTCATCGAGATCGCACCGAGGCAAACAACAACCTACTTGCGAGCCAAAGTGTCGCATAGAAACCCTGACGGTGGTACGTATCTGGAGCACTCAAATTGGGAGATGCTCAGTGCCCTTGACAATCTTCATGTCGAAAACGAGACGGGCTTAGAGATTGAGTTCGATAGCGGAGAAATCGGACAAGCTCTCGCGCTCGCCGCTGAGGGGGCTCGGTACGAATGCGTGCTGGGCGAACTTCCCGATCACTGGACGCCCCTGGCACGCAACAAACACGGCAAGATCGTCTCTGCCGCTTTCCGGCCGCCCGAAGGGGAAGGCCTAGTGCTGCTGATTCCGACGCTGCCCGCCCTGCCCAGCATCATCCCAAGGCTCTTTGCTGAGGTCTTCCCCACGGTTTGCCCTTCGCTCTTTCCTGAGCACAAGGCCCAGGCGTGGGTGCATGACGAGCGATACGAGAGCACAAAGGTCCTGACGCTCCGAGGCGAGCGCCGAAAGCTAGATGCCGAGTATGAGACACAGGCCGCGTCGAGCGATGCCGCGATTGAGGCGGAGCAATCTCGATACGAGCACTACTACACCCTGCTGCGGGGGACCGGCGACGAGTTAGTCGCAGCGGTCATCCGTGTACTGGAGGAGATGGGCTTTCAGCAGGTCATAGATGTGGACGGGGAAACAGGACCAACAACGAACAAGGTGGAAGACATCCAGATTCTCGATCGAGACAGGAAGCTGGTCGTTGACGTCAAGGGAGTCGCAGGACGCCCAGCCGACGGTGAATGCCAGCAAGCCAACAAGCACGCACTGATGCGGATGAGAGAGTGGGGCATCACCGAGGTGCAGTCGCTCACCATCATCAACAGCCAGCGGCTCATCCCGCCACACCAACGCGATGAGACGGCATTCCGCGACCCGATCATTAAGAATGCCCGTGACACCCAATCGGGGCTCATGACGACGTGGGACCTGTTCCGCATCGCTCGGGCGGTTCAGGAGTTCGGCTGGCCGAAGCCCGCCGCACAGGACATCCTCTACCAGATCGGTCGAATAGACAGGGTTCCGTCCCATTACAAGCCGGTCGGGACGATTGCCGACATCTGGAAGCCCGCATTCGCCGTTGAACTGTCGAACACGATCAAGCAGGGTGATCGGTTCGGTGTCCTTACGCCCGAGGGGTACTTTGAATCCGTCGCGGACTCAATCAAGCTGAACGATAAACCAGTCGAGGAGGGGCGGGCCGGACAGAAAGTGGGGATTGCCCTCTCCGAAGCAGCTTCGCGACTCCGTAAGGGATGGACGATCTATCGAGTTGAGGTGGCGACGTCGACCTGAAACCTCATCGAACCCCCTTCCATACCTTGGCGGCTCGCACTGGACCCCCCCAAACCGCCTCCTCCGACCACCCGCCATCGCCCCACGGCCCCCCGGCCACCAATCCCCGCCCCTCACCCCGCCTCCACCCGCCCTTCCTTCTTGACGGACCCCACACCCCCCGCCGGCCCCTCACTCCCTGCCGCACCCTCACCCGCGCCCACGCCCCGCGCCGCTGCGGGCTTCAGGCTCCCAAACGGCACCACCGCCGCCACGCTCCACGGGCTGACCGCCCCGGTGTTCAATCGCGCCGCCACGCGGTAGCCGACGCTCTTGAGGCCGATGGGGACCGCCCGGTCGATGTACGTTTTGTTCTTCTCGGCGAAGCCGAGGAATTCGTAGGGGGTTTGCACGCCGCCCTGGTCCGTCGTCGTGCGCTGCACGGGGTAGCTGGCCCCGCCGCCGGTGGTCACCTTGAAGCTCAGGCGGATGGACCCGTCGGTGTCGATGCGGGTGCGCAGGTCGGTGGGCTCGGGCGGGGCGGGGCGCTGGCCGGGGGTCTTGGGTGCCCGCACGCCCGCGCGGGCGTGGGTCGCTTCGTCGCCGGTGGTCGCGGCGTGGGCGTCGATGCGGGCCAGGTCGGCGCTGGCCTCGCGTCGCAGGATGGCGAAGGCGGCGTCCTTGGCGGCCGTCGCGTCCAGGGCCCTCTGGCGGGCGGCCTGCATGGCCGAATGCGCCGCCTCGGCCGCGTCCGCCTTGTTCCTGAACCGGGCCCGCTGGGCGTTGTCCAGGCCGATCGCCGGCGGCTGGCCCGTCGCGGGCGACCACCGGTCGGCGTGGGTGCGGGCCCAGGCCAGCAGCGCGGCGTCGCCGATGGGGATGCGTCCCATGGGGCGGCCTCCGGGGCGGGCGCGGACACGTTCTGGGCCGCCCATGGCCCATCCCGCAGGGTCTGTATCGATCGAGCGGCCGGCGGGCTTGAACCGTGTACGCCCAAACTCGGGAAAACCCGCACGCCCGGACCCGAAAAGCCGCCTGTGAGCCTCCCAGGGCCTTTTTTGCACGTCCGGATGCCCCGGAGAAGTCCGAAAACGGCCGACGGGAACGGCCGATGAGGGCCCGTCGGTGACCGACGACCGCCCGTCGGTGACCGACGAGGGCACGCGAGCGACTGACGACCGCCCGTCAGTGACCGACGAGCGCTCGGAAGCGACCCAGGAGCGCTCGTCGGTGGGTGACGACGGCCCATCGGCGGCCGACGAGGGCTCGTCGGCGACTGACGACGGCTCGCCAGCGACCCATGAGCGCTCGTCGGTGGCTGGCGACGGCCCGTGTGTGGGTCATGAGGGCTCTCCGCTCTGCCGCCGGTTCGATCACCATCGCCCGCCGCTTTGCGGCCCCCCTTCGGACGCGGCTACCTTCCCGTCGATGCCACGCTTGCCTTCGATCTTCTCGCCCGGGTTCGGGCGGGGCCCATCGTTCCCCAAGCGCGTCGAATCGCCGGTGCTGGGGACGCTCTCGTTGCACACGCTCCCCATGCCGCGAAGGAAGCTCCATCGGCACTACGAGCCGTCCGGGCTCGTGCCCATCCGCTGCGAGCGTGTGGCGGTGCGCGCTGGGGGCGTGGAGCTCGTCGTCTGGGTGCCCGAGTCTGGCATCGGCGACCGTGCGGCGTTCGTCGACACCGTCGAGCGGCGGTGGCGGACGCTGGCCGGCGGCATCGACGCCATCATCGAGTCGGCCATGCCGGTGATCGAGGAGGCGATCGGTTCGTTCTGGCAGATCGACGGCGAGCCGGCGCCCTCGGCCGCGACGATCCTGGACGACGGCAAGCTGTTCCAGATCAATATGAACGCCGGGGACGGGGAGCACGTGGTCATGATCAACGACGCGGGCGACCACATCGGCTGCCACGACCTGCTGATCACGCTGGACAACGCGTTCGCCCCCAAGCACGCGCACTTCGACGGGTGAGCCGCCGTGCGGGCCGCTCAAGACCGCTCGCGAACGGCTTGGACGCGGGGCTGATCGCGCTCGGCGGGCGGCGCTCTGGCCCTCTACCGCTCGACGCCCCCGACCCACACGCGGGCGACGGGGTTGCTGCCGAAGGTGTGGGCCAGCTCGCGTTCGCTCTGGTGATGGAGCAGGATGGCGTCGGCCCGGGCCCCGGGGGCGAGCGTGCCGCGGCGTTCGAGGCCGAGCATGCGGGCGGGGGTGCGGGTGGTGGCGAGGATGGCCTCTTCGGGGGTGACCGGGGCGTTGGTGGGGGGGCCGTTGAAGCGGCAGGCGAGGGCGATGGCCATGGGGATGCTCGGGCAGGGGGCGCTGCCGGGGTTGAGGTTGGTGGCGATGCAGAGATTGGCCCCGTGATCGAGCAGTGTTCTTGCGTCGGCGTAGCGGCGGTCCTCTTCCTTGACAGATAAGTGGAAGCCGCTGCACGGGAGGACGACGGCGTGGGTCTGGCTCTTGGCGACGCGTTGGAGTAAGGCGGGGCTGCTGGCCTCGAGGTGGTCGACGCTCAGGAAGCCGCGGTCGAGGGCGGCCTCGACCATGCCGAAGCTGGTGAACTGGTCGGCGTGGACGCGGCAGGGGTGGCCGTTCCGCTGCGCGGCTTCAAACAATTCCAGACATTCTTCGAGGTGCCAGGCGGCGGGCTCGGCGTAGGCGTCGATGGCGATGCCGGGGAACTCGGCGGAGACGGCGGGGAGGGTTTCGTCGATGGTGGTTCTTATGAAGCGGTCGCGGGGGATGTCGGGGTCGAGGGCGTGGCCGATGCAGGCGGTCGCAACCACGGTGCCCGGGAAGCGGTCGCCCGCGTCGGCGATGGCGCGGAGCATCTTGAGTTCGTCGGCGGTGCGCAGGCCGTAGCCGCTCTTCACCTCGACAACCGCTGTGCCGTGGGCGAGCATGGCGTGCAGGCGTTCGAGCAGCAGTTCGGCGAGTTGCTGCTGGCTGGCTTCGCGGACGGCGCGGACGGTGCTCATGATGCCCCCGCCGGCCTTGAGCAGGTCGATGTAACTTGCCCCGGCGAGGCGGGCGGCCCACTCGTCCGTGCGATCGCCGGCCCAGCAGGCGTGGGTGTGGCAGTCGGTGAAGGCGGGCATGAGGACGCGGCGGTTCGCGTTCAGATCGGCGCTGCCCGGCGGATCGCCGGCGTGGACCTCTTCGACGCGGCCGTGCTTGAAGCGGATCCAGCCGCGCTCGATGAGGCCGAGGGGGCCTTGGCCGAGGCGCTCGTCAAGGGTGAGGATGCGGGCGTTGGTGATGAGCGTCATATGCGGCGGCCTTCAAGCTGCTCGATGATGGCCAGCACGATGTATGCCGCAAGCCGGGCCGTGCGGTCGCGATCGTCGTGGGGCGGGCTGAGTTCCATCACGTCGAAGCAGCGCACATGGGGCGAAGCGGCCATGCGTTTCGCCCAGGCGACGGCCTCGCGGGGCGTCAGGCCGCAGGGGTTCATCGCGCTCACGCCCGGCGCGTGGGCGGCGTCGATGGCGTCCATGTCGAGGCTGGCGAAGAAGGGGGTTTCGGGCGGCGGGGCGTCCAACTCGACCAGTTCCCCGCCGTGCTCCCAGAACCAGTCCAGGTGCGTGGCGCTGTTGGCGACCGGGTCGAAGCCCGCCAGCGCGAGCGTGCGCACGCCGCAGTCCTCGACGAGCCTGCGGAAGGGCATGCCCGAGCCGGTGGTCTCGCGGACGTCCAGGTGCGGGTCGAGGTAGACGCCGTCCACTGGCTTTTCGTTCTCGGGCAACGCGTCGATCACGCCCCGCACGAACGCGAACGTCAGGTCGTGCCCGCCGCCCAGGCCGATCGGGAAGAGGCCGGCGCTCGCCAGGGCGGCCGAGGCCTCGCTCACGCGGCGGTGGGTCTCGTCGAGGTCGTCGCCTGTGGGCAGGACATCGCCGGCGTCGTACACCACCGGCCAGTCGAACTGCGGGCGATCGACGCCCATCTTCGAGAGCACGCGGCGGATGGCGCCGGGGCCGTCCTTCGCGCCGGGCCTGCCGCCGTTCATCTTGACGCCCGTGTCGTCGGGCATGCCCAGGAGGGCGATGGCCTGCCGGTTGTTCCGCGGCGGCACGAAGCGATCGATGGGCCGAACGTTGTTGGAGAAGCGACCGCTGGTGCGCTCGATGGGCGTCTGCGGCGGCGTCGCGTACGGAACTTCCATGATCGATCCTTACGGCGTGAAGTGCGTGGGCGAGCCCGGGCCGACCGGCAGACCGAAGCCGAACACCCAGACGTAGAACAGGACCATCCAGCCGATCAGGAACGCGATGGAGTAGGGCAGCATCGTGGCGATCATGGTGCCGATGCCCAGCTTCCTGTCGTAGCGGGCGGCGACGGCGAGGATCAGCCCGAAGTAGCTCATCATGGGCGTGATGATGTTCGTCGTGCTGTCGCCGATGCGGTAGGCGGCCTGGATGACCTCGGGCGAGTAGCCCACGCCCATGAGCATGGGCACGAAGATGGGCGCGGTGGCCGCCCACTGGGCGCTGGCGCTGCCCAGCATGAGGTTGATCACGCAGCACATCAGGATGAAGGGGATGAACACGATGGGCGAATCCAGGCCCAGGGCGCGGATGCCGTCGGCCCCGACCACCGCCAGCATCTCCCCGAGCCCGGAATAACTGAACATCGACACGAACTGGGCCGCGAAGAACACCAGCACGATGTACAGCCCCATGCTGCTCATGCCGCCGGCCATGGCGTCGATCACGTCGCGGTCGTTCTTCATCGTGCCCACGGCCCGGCCGTAGACGAAGCCGGGGATGATGAAGAACACAAAGATCATCGCGACAACCCCGCCGGTGAATGGGCTGGGCAGCAGGCCGCCGGTGCTGGGGTTGCGCAGCACGCCCCAGCCGGGCAGGCGGTCCGCCAGGCGGTTGAGCAGGCTGCCCGTGGGGACGGCCAGTCGCGTGGGCTTGGCGGGGCTGTCCAACGCTTGCTGGATCCAGTCCTGCTGCTGGGCCTGGTCGGCGGCCTGGAACTGTTCGATGGTCACGCCCGCGGGCACGGCGGCCTCGTCGGTGGTCTTGGGACCCGCGACGTAGGCAAAGGCCAGCACGCACGCCAGGGCGGCCAGGCCGGCCCGCTTGAGCCCGCGCTTCTCGTCGCCGCTCAGGCGTTCGAGCCTGGGGTCTTTCTCAACGGAAGGGTCGGCGTTGGACTGGTCATACGGGCCCAGCCTTGGCTCGACGATGTACGTCGTCACCGCCCAGCCGATGGGAGTGATGAGAAAGACGCTAGCGGCCATGAAGTACCAGTTGACCGCGGCATGGACGACATAGCCCGGCGCGACGATGCGGGCGGTCTCTTGCGTGATGCCCGCCAGCAGGGGGTCGATGGTGCCAAGCAGGAGGTTGGCGCTGTAGCCCCCCGAGACGCCCGCGAAGGCGGCCGCCAGCCCGGCCAAGGGGTGCCGGCCCAGGGCGTGGAAGACGGCCATGGCCAGGGGGATGAGCACGACGTAGCCCATCTCGCTGGCGATGTTGCTCTGGATGCCCGCGAACACCACCACCAGCGTCACCAGCTTCGGCGGCGCCGAGAGGATCATCGCCCGCACGCACGCGCCCAGCAGGCCGCTGCGTTCGGCCACGGCCACGCCCAGCAAGGCCACCAGCACTGTGCCCAGCGGGGCGAACCCCGAGAAGTTGCGCACCAGGTTCTCGATGAGCCAGCGGAAGCCCTCGGCGCTCAGAATGCTGCGGGCGGCGTAGGTCTGCTGCTCGAACCCGCCCCCGGGCAGGGGCTTCTCGAAGACCACCTGCCAGCCCGCCCAAGAGGCGATGCCGCTCACGACGGCCACCAGCAAGGCCAGCAACGCGAACAGCGTCACCGGGTGGGGCAGGCAGTTGCCCAGCCACTCGACCGTGCGCAGGAACACGTCCAGGGGTCGCAGCCGTTTGGGGCCCTGCGACTCGGCCCGGCGCGGTTTCGGGGGGTTCTTGGCCACGGGCGAGGGTACCCCCGACCGCCAGGCGGCGAATAGGCAAGGGCCGGCTACTGTTTACCTGCTTGGGAAATGCCAGGGAGGCCCTTGATGCCAGATTCTGGAACGTGCAGCGTTCCCGCCGACCAGCGCGTGGGAGCGCTGCTGCACGCCGTCGCGGACATGGCGGCCGAGTACCTTGACCACACCGACGACCCCCAGACCCCCGTCACCTTGAACCCCCCGCCCAGCGCGGTCTACCAGCGGGTGCCCTTGGTGCTCGACGGCCAGGCCGTCGCCCTGGACGAATTGCTCGAGCACGCCCGCGAGTTGATGGCCTTGTCGGTGCGCACCGGGAGCGCCAACTTCTCGAACCAGTTGTTCAGCGGGTTCGATCCCATCGCCATCGTGGGCGAGTGGATCGCCGCCACCATCAACGCCTCGATGTACACCTACGAGGTCGCGCCGGCCATGACGCTGGTCGAGCGCGAGGTCATCGCCCGCATGGGCCGGGCCGCGGGCTGGGACAAGGCCGAGGGCCTGTTCACCCCCGGCGGCAGCCTGGCGAACCTGATGGCCATGCTCCTCGCCCGCCAGCAGATGTTCCCGGATGTCAAGTCCAAGGGCCTGGGCGATGCCTCGCCCGTGGTCTTCGCCTCGGGAGAAGCCCACTACTGCATCGAGCGTGCCGCGGTCATCCTGGGCCTGGGCACGCGGGCGGTGGTGCAGGTGCCCGCCGATGGCTTCGGCCGGATGCGCGTCGACGCCCTCGAGCACGAGATCGCCAAAGCCCGCGCGCGTGGGGGCCTTCCGATGATGGTCGTGGCCACCTCGGGCACCACGGTGCTGGGCGCCTACGACCCCATCGACGCCATCGCCGACATCGCGGCACGGGAGAAGATCTGGCTGCACGTCGACGGCGCTTATGGCGGCAGCGCGCTGCTCAGCCGAAGGCGCCGGCCGCTCATGGCCGGCATTGAACGCGCCGACTCGATGACCTGGTGCGCCCACAAGATGCTCAACGTCCCTTTGAGCGCCTCGGTCATCCTCGTCCGCCAGCCCGGCCTGCTCCACCAGTGCAACGCCGTCCATGCCGAGTACCTCTACCACGCCGACAACGACGCGCCCGACCTGGACACGGGCGAGATGAGCATCCAGTGCGGCCGACGCGTGGACGCGCTCAAGGTCTGGCTGGCTTGGAAGGCCAGGGGAGACAATGGCATGGAGCGGCTGGTCGAGCGCAAGTTCGAGCTCGCCTCCGAGATGCGAAGGCTGGTCCGCGAACGCGAGCGATTCGAGTTGCTCGGCGACCCCGACCCCGTCGGTGGCGGATGCAACACCTGCTTTGTCTACCACCACCCATCGCTCGACGGCCTCGAACCCGCCGCCCGGCTGCGGGCCATCGACGCGGGAACGCACGTCCTGCGCGAACGCGTCCGCCTGCGCGGCAGGGTCATGACCAATTACGCGCCCGTGTACGGGGTGCGGGCCTTCCGGCACGTCTCGGCCAACGACAAGGCCACCGAGGCCGAACTGGCGCTCATCCTCGACGAGATCGAGGCCGTGGGCCAGGGCCTGGACCTGCGACCGCTGGCGTCGGCCGCTCGGCTCTAAGCCGGGCAACTACATCCGCGACGCGACGATCGACGAAACGCCGAGCGTCCGGCGGGCACGGTCGGCTTCCTCGGACGTATTGAACTGTCCGGCTTGCAGCAGGTACAGCACGCGTCCATCGCGCGAGCCGATCTCGATGCGGGGCTCGCCCAGGCCGGCGGTGCGCACCGCCGCGCGGACCTCGGCCAATCGTTGCTCGGCCCGGGAACGCGTGCTGAAGGCGCCCAACTGGAGGCTGTACGGGCCCATTGCGCCGGGCGTTGCCAACGCCTGCCCGCCGCCCACCGCGCGGTCCCGCAATCGCCTGGCGTCTTCCGGTCGGCCGGCACGCTCGTACGCATCGGCAGCAACACGAGCCGCCTCGCGGGCGTCTTGGCCGGTCATTTGGACGCTTGCGGCTTCCAATTCCCTTGCGGCGATCAAAGGGTTGCCCGTTCTCAACTCGATCAGGGCCAATCCCGCGCGGGCCCTGGGTGCGAGGGCACCACCCCCGCGGGCAATCGGTTCGAGCCATTGCCGGGCACGCATGTCGTCACGCATCGCTTCCGCTGCGAGTCCGGCCACCAGAGCGGCCTCACTGACCGAACCCGGGCTGCCCGCGGCGGCCTGGGCACTGGAGTACGCCAGCGGGTACCGACCGGCTTCGTAGTGATCTCGATAGCCCCCCCGCGTGCCGGCACCACCCGCGCACGACGCCGCAAGCAAAGGCAGCATGAATGCGAAAACCGCTGCGGTGAGAGTGGGGGATGGCCGGGGCATAGGGTCTACCATGGTCCGGTATCATTCGCGCCTCGCACATGCCGGGACGGATCCGGGCGGACCGGGGCGAGAATTGGGCAAATGGGGTCTGAGCCTTGAGCATCCAATGGGCTTTGCTGCGATCGCTGATCCGACACGGGCGCAAGACGCTGGTGGTCGACGATCGGGGCAGTTACACCGGTCTGAAACTGCTGGCGGCCAGCTTCTATGTGGCCTCGGAGATCGAACGCCGATGCACGACCGACACCGTGGGCGTGCTGCTGCCCACCAGCGGGGGGTTCCCCATCGCCGCCCTGGCGGGGTGGATGCTGGGCAAGACCGTGGTGCCCCTCAACTACCTGCTCAAACGCGACGAACTCCAGTACGTCATCGACCACTGCGGCACCGACACCATCGTCACCGTGGGGCCCATGCTCGAGTTCCTGGATGACACGCCCCGATGCGACAACCTGCTGCGGCTCGAGGACGTGCGTTTCAAGGGCGTGCCCGACCTGCGATGGCCCGTGCGGTCGGACAACGACGACCTGGCCGTCCTGCTCTACACCTCGGGCACCAGCGGCCGGCCCAAGGGCGTGATGCTGACCCACGGCAACCTGTTGAGCAACGTCTCGCAGGTCGAGCGCTTCGTCCCGTTTCGCACCCAGGACCACACCTTCCTGGGCGTGCTGCCCCAGTTCCACAGCTTCGGGCTCACGGTGCTCACACTCCTGCCCCTCCTGCTGGGCAAGCGTGTGGTCTACAGCGCTCGATTCGTGCCTCAGATGATCGTCCGACTCTTCCGCGAGCACAGGCCCACCGTCTTCGTGGGCATCCCCTCGATGTACGGCGCGCTGTTGTCTGTCAAGGGAGCGGCCCCTGAAGATTTTGCTTCATTGCAATACGCCGTCTCGGGGGGCGAACCCCTGCCCGACGACATCTTCGAGCGATTCCGCGACCGTTTCGGCGTCACCATCCATGAGGGTTATGGGCTGACCGAGACCAGCCCTGTCACGCATTGGTGCCGCCCCACGGAGTTCAAGCCGCACTGCGTTGGCATGCCCCTGCCGGACGTGGAGCAACGCATCGTCTGCATCGAAACCGGCCATGTGCTCGCGCCGGGCAACGAAGGCGAGGTCCGCATGCGTGGACCCAATGTGATGAGAGGTTATTACAAAGCACCCCAAGAAACCGAGGCCGTCTTCGACGAGGAAGGCTACTTCCGCACCGGCGACATTGGTCAAGTCGACGACCTGGGCCGATTGTGCATCACGGGCCGCCTGAAGGAGATGATGATCGTCGGCGGCGAGAACGTCTTTCCAAGAGAGATCGAGGAGGTCCTTGCCCGGCATCCCGACGTGCGAGCCTGCGGCGTGACAAGCCGCCAGTGCCCAAGCCGGGGAGAGGAGATCGTTGCCTTCGTCGAGCCCGAAGAGGGGGCCGAGCCGAACCCGACCACCCTCAAGTCCTGGTGCAAGGATGCACTGGCGGGTTACAAGGTGCCGCGCGAGGTCCGGGTCATCGAGGCCCTGCCGCGCAACCCCACCGGCAAGGTCATGCGCCGCGAACTCAAGGCGTTGCTGCAACGCGAACTTGAGGCTACGGTTTCGCCCTGAACCGCAACTGGTCCCGTGCTTCTGGCCGGGCTCACTCTTTTGCAGCCGAACCAACCACCCGAAGGAACCTGACGCGTGGAACTCTATATCGACACGGCCAACCTCGACCAGATCCGCCAGGCCCATGAGTTGGGCGTCCTCGATGGCGTCACGACGAACCCAACCCTGATCGCCAAAGAGGGCGTCGATTACGGCACGCGCCTGGCCGACATCTGCAAGGTCGTCGCCGGGCCCGTCTCGGCCGAGGTGATCGCCACCACGTACCACGAGATGCTCGCCGAGGGCAAGGACCGCGCCTCGATTGCCGACAACATCGTCGTCAAGCTGCCCAGCACCATCGACGGCCTGCGCGCCTGCAAGGCCCTGAGCGACCAGGGCGTGCGCACCAACATGACGCTGTGCTTCCAGGCCCTCCAGGCACTCATGGTCGCCAAGGCGGGCGCCTATCTGGTCAGCCCCTTCATCGGCCGTATCGACGACATCGGCGAGGACGGCATGGAGCTGATCGTCAAGATCCGCCAGATCTACGACAACTACGGCCTACCCACCAAGGTGCTGGCCGCCTCCATCCGCCACCCCAACCACCTGCTCCAGTGCGCACTAGCCGGTGCCGACGTGGCCACCGTCCCCTTCGCGGTCATCGCCAAGATCATGAACCACCCGCTCACCGATATCGGCCTCGAACAATTCCTGGCCGACTATCGCAAAGCCTTCGGCTGATCTTGGCGAGGCATCCTGCCCGGAGACGCTAATTCCAGCTCACGCCTTTGGGCCATCGCTCGGGGTGCTGTGCTGCGGCATGGCGGATGATCCGGGCCATGTCGCTCAGAGCCAGTTCGACCAGTCGCACCCGGCGGGCCGGGTCGGGTTCGGCCAGCAATTGATATCGGAGTTCGGGATCGGTAAACAAAGAAAAGCACACCAACTCGAACGCCGCCGAATCAGGGATCTGCTGGTTGCGAAGCCGCTCCACCACCCAGGCGGCCGTACGCAGTTTCTGCAAGGGCCATGTCGTCAGGTGCTCGGTCAGTTTCCGTCGTGCCATGCCCAGGCCCATGACGGCCTGTTGACCGGGCATGTCGAGTGGTTCCAGATAGGCAACGCGGTAAGGACGATCCTCGTTGGGGCCCTCTTCCTCGATGATGCGTGCCCGGCAGATGCCCTGGAGCAGGATGTTGTAATGTCCATCGGGAAGCCGTTCGTGCTGGAAGACCTGCCCCACACACACCGCCGGCCGCAGGGGCATGGTGTCTCCCGAGTAATCGAACTCGTCGAGGTTCGACGTGTCGTAGGTGGCCATCGCGATCTGGCCAGACCCGTCCAAAGCGTCACCGATCATCTGCCGGTACCGCGGCTCGAAGATATGGAACGGGGCCACCTGTTGAGGCATCAGTGCCACCACACCCAGCGGGAACAAGGGCATGGGCTTGCCGAAGTGGACCTGGATGGCGATCTCGTCGCTCATGTTGTAAGTCTATCCCCGGGACACGAGGTTCTATTCATGCAGCGGATCCGGGCGATACACCCGAGTATTGAGGGCCCAGTGCTTCTCGGTAAAGGCCCCACGCAGGTCTGGACCCTGGCCGCGGTCGCGACGCGCCGCCACCAAAGCCATCTCGGTCTTCGCGTCCAGGTCATCAAGGTTCGAGACGAAGATCGCTTCGGGCGTACTGGGCACCTTGACCGCACCAAACTCCGGCACCCCATGGTGCGACAGGATGATGTGCTCGAGTACCATGAGCGCCATCGGGGGCATGTCCACCCCAGGCTGGTACGCCTTCTCGCGCAGCAGGATCACGCCGTCGACGATATGACCCACCAACAGCCCCCGGTCGGTGTAGTCAAAGGCACGGTCGTACTGCAACTCGCGTGTCTTGGCCATGTCATGCAACAACAAGCCGAGCAGGACCAGATCCCGGTTCAGGTCCGGATACAGCGGCAGCATCCGATCCGCCAGTTGGCACAGTTGCAGCGTGTGTTCGAGCAGGCCACCCAGATAGGCGTGGTGCAGCACCTTAGCCGCAGGTGCCGTTCGGAAGGCGGCCATCAAGGGCTCGTCCTCGAAAAAGGCTCTTGCCAGGCGACCCGCCGCGGGGTGTTCGAGCGTCTCAAAGATCGCCCGCAACTCGGCAAACATCGCCTCGGGATCGCGCTTCGACGCCGGCAGCAGTTCCCGGATCATCGACTCGTTGGGGTCGAATGGGTCGATCGACTGGATGATGATCTGCATCTCGCCCTGATAGGCCTGGGCGTCGCCTTCCACCCACACAAAACCCTCAACCGGAAGCCGGTTGAAGGCCGACTCGTCGATCGACCACATCCGCGCGGGAGCTGTCCCAGAACGGTCGGCCAATAGGCAACGAAGGTACAGCTTGTCCGTTCGCGTTTTGCCCAGCTGCGCGTTGATGATCGCATATGGGCCGCTGACGTGCTCGCCCTCGGCCAGGTCGGTGATGAGCGTGCGGTTCGTGGTGCCGGCCATGCGGGTTCCCTTCGGCTTGGAGTCGTGCGTTTCAATCGATCGTTGGCGGGACGGGCCCATGATCGGCCCGGATGACCGAACGGATGCCCCCCCGCCCGCGCCAGTTTGTGGTCACCCGCATCCAGTTCGGGCGCATCAAGACCGCGAGGTCGTCGCGGATGCGATTGGTCACGGCCTCGTAAAAGATACCCTCGTCGCGGAACGATTGCAGGTACAGCTTCAAACTCTTCAGTTCGACGCACAACCCGCCCTGAGCTCCCGGGGCAGGTTCAAAAAGCACCCGGACCTCGCCAAAGTCCGGGTGACCGGTCTTGGGACAAAGCGAAGTGAACTCCTCGGCGACATGCTCCACCACAAAGGGGGTGTCAACGGGCGTGGCAAAAGCTTCCAGCAGACTCGCGTCGGGCATCGTCTGTCATAGACCGCACAACGCGGACGATCAAGCCCCGTGCCGACGTTACCACCGCTACAGACGGCCCAGCCGACCCCAACAGGCCACGCCCGGGGCTCTTCGCAGACCCGCCCCATGACGATGCTACAGGCCATGAACGAGTGCCCAAGGCCACCGGCTTTCTGGCTGCCCGAGATCGACCGTCGCCATCTTGGACGGCTCGAAGTCCGCCACCTGCGGACTCGGCTGGGTCGCGTCATGGATATCGGCCCCGGCGGCATCCGGGTTCGGGGGCACCCCTGGCCCAAGATCGACACCTACTCGCCCATCGAGGTCGAACTCTATGGCATGCCCGAAGTCCTGCCATTGCGTGTCATGGTGGCCTGGACCAGCCGGCCAACGATGCTGACCCGCGAGATCGGCCTGGTCTTCGTGGACCTGAACGAGCACGCCAGACACGCCCTTTCGGGCCTCTTTGCCGTTTGCAAGGACATCAAGCACGCTCGCGCGAGCTAGCACTCAACCAAACCAACGACGGGCCCACAGAGCCGCATTGACCATCGGCCAGGCCAGTTGCCAGTGCGAGGCCGGATCGCTCGACACCACGTCCCATGCTTCCCGGTTGAACAACTCGTCCACGATCGGTGCCCGGCCTACGTCGGCGAAGAGTGGTCCCATCCAATCCTGGAATGGAAGCGGGAAACTCGCCTTTGGGCGTTCCAGGACCGATCTTGGCACGACGTCCGCAAAGGCCCGTCGGAACGCGACCTTTGTACCAAGAGGTTCATCGGGCCGGTAGCGTTCCTCCATCGGCAGGCTATCGGCGCACGAGGCCACTACGCGATCGGCCAGAGGCGTACGACCCTCGACACCCGATTGCGACAACGCGCTGTCCACACGCTGCAACAGGCCCGTCAGGTTCATGCGACGGACCAGCCGCATGTGACCCCGGAGTGCCTCTCCACGTGGGAGCAGCGCGACACCCGGCCGGGCGGCCTCGATCTCGAACGCTCGCCGATACTCTTCGAGCAACCAGCCAAAAGCGTCGGCCATGGCGAAGATCCGCGGATGCAGCACAACGGGCAACGCCTGTGGCCCAACCCAACAATTGGACAGCAGGAAATCAGCAGCAGGATCTTCGCCGCCCGAGTCGATGTATGCCAGCGCCCGTCGCAGGGGGCCGTCGTACCCACCAAAGAGTTCGTCGGCCCCTTCGCCGGTCAGGGCCACCTTGCACCCGTACGCGCGGATCGCGCAGCCCAGAGCATGGATCGCTGTTTCGTTCGGCGTGCCCACGGGCTGGCCGGTGCGGTCGATCAACGTACGCACCCCTTGGGCGAATCGCTCTTGCGTCATGCGGATGGCTGTGTGAGGCAGCCCCCAACTTTCGGCCAGTCGTCGCGCTTGTTCGGCATCGCCTTGCGGGTCGTCCCGGTCATCACCAGCCCCGAACGTCGGCAGCGACAGGCGATGCCGCCGGGTCTCCGCCGCGATGATCGTGCTGTCCAGACCACCGCTGAGCAGCACGCACACGGGCACGTCCGATCGCAGGTGCAACGCCACCGATTCCTCGACCGTGCCGCGCACGCCCGTGTTGTCGTCCGGCGACCAACCCTCGATGGGCAGATCCCAGGCCGTGCTTTCGAAACCCTCGCTGCGCAGATCGAACTCGACCACGCGACCGGGCGGCAGCATCGACACGCCCTGGAATAACGTGCGACCCTCGGTACACAGGCGGATCGTCGCGAGGTAGGCACTGAGCCCCAGCACATCGATGCCGGGCGAAAGCCGGGGGTGCTCAAAGAGGGCGGCGGCCTCGCTGGCGATCACAAGTTCGGCCCCGCAGCCATCCGCAGGCGTGGCAAAAGCAAAGTAGAGGGGCTTGATGCCCAAGGGGTCGCGTGCCATGACAAGGCGACGCTCCACCGTGTCATACGCGACGAGCGCAAACATACCCCGGCAGCGACGCAGACCTCCAGCGCCCCAGGCACTCAACACTTGGCACATTGTGGCGGTGTCGCTTGGCGAATACGGCTCTTGTCCAAGACCGCCTAACTCACCTCGCATATCGGCATCGTTGTACAACTCGCCGTTATACACGATCACCCAACGGCCATCGCGAGAGGCCATCGGCTGTCGGCCAGCCTCACCCGGAGAGATGACCTCCAGCCGACGCTGACCCAAGTACAACCCGGACGACTCCCACGAGCCCGCGCCGTCAGGCCCTCGATGCGCGAGCGCATCGCGCACTCGCGCCGCTTGGCGCTGCGAAAGTGAAAGCTTGGCACCCGCGCCGCGGGCGATGGCAACGATGCCGCACACGGCCGCCATATCGGCCCGCACGGCATGAAAAGGTCAGCGAACGGGCGAGTTCACACCCAGATCTGGACGATCAGGTGCTGGGCCTTGCCCAAGGTGTCGCTCCACTCGCCAACCTGCGTGGTGACGAGCTTGATCTCGCAGTCCTCGTGGCTTTCGATCCAGTTGTTGATCTGCGTGTCCAGATGCGTCAGGGCGTCGCCTTGCAGCTTGCAGTGGAAACTCTTGACATGCGTTGCGCCCTGCCCGGTCACGGGAGCGTGACGACGCCAACTCGCCTCGTCCTCGTTCGATTCGCCAAGCTTCGCAAGCGTGCGGATCTTGGGCTTGCTCTCGCCGCTGAAATTCGACGGTCCACGGTTTGGTTCGAGCATGGTCCATGCCCTCCCCCGGGGAGCCATCCGCTCATTGGCGGCCCCGGCCACAGGCTTGGCACCCCCACGTGCCCAAGCGGCGCGACGCCCACCATGGCCTCGCGACAGCGGTGTACCCACATCCTAACCGATTCTGCATCAAATCTGACCAAAATTTTGTGACTCAAAGTGAAAAACTTGACTGCGAACTCTGCGGCCGATCCAGAGTCCGCGTCTCAGGCCCATTTCGAGCACAAGCCGCACCTCAGAGTCAGATTCTGTTTGGATATCGGCCAGTCCTGTTGATACCCGAACAACGCGCCCACGACCCCCGGAAATCTCACCCTCGTACTCCAGATACGCTCGGCGATGATCGCCAAGAAGCTCTGCCTCAAAGGGCTCACAGTCCAAGGAAATCTCCCGACCAACCCGAAATGTCAGCAGCGGGCCATTCCAATCACGTGCGAGAAGCCAGTCGTAGTGATGGGTGCCATCGGGCAGTTCATGCCTCAGAAGGGCCGTCGGCATGGCAGGAGTGGCAAAATCGGACATAGTTTGACCCTTGGGGGTAGCCGCGGGCTATGCGGAGCGCCGATAATCGAGCCTATGCCCAAGACACCCCACGTTGTCGTACTCCTGTTCCTGACCAGCCTGCTCGTCGCCGGCTCGCTCCAAACCGGTTGTGCCAAGCGGGAGCGTTCGCCGGGGGAGATCCGGGAAGCCGCCAACAACGCCTATGCCCGTGGGGACTATGCCCGGTCACTGGCCGAGTGGGATGAGTACGCCAGGGTCGTTGACGCCCCCCTCGTCTCCGATATCGGGCGGGGCCGGGCGCTCTTGGCCCTTGAACGCCCAAGCGAGGCGGTCATCCCCCTCGAGCGGGTGTATCGGGCCGACCCGACCAGTGCGGAGAAACTCGAACTTCTGATCGAAGCCCTTTACGGTGCCGGCGAGCGGGAGCGTCTCATCCAGTTGCTCCAGGATCGAACCCGCCAGCCCGGAGCCGTATCCGATTTCCTCCGCCTGGGTCAGTACGCCCAGATGCTGGGAGACCCCGACGAGGCCCAACGAGCCCTTCTGGCCGCCGCCCGGGTCGATCGGGGCCAGAGTTTCGAGCCGCAGTTCAGGTTGGCTGAGTTTTACCACACCATCGGAGATACCGATCGTGCCTTGGAGCGATACGCCATGGCTTTGTGGTTCGACTACTCCAACGAGCAGGTCGCCGACCGTATCCGGGCCTTGGGAGAGACGCCGGGGCGGACCTACGTCAAAGTGCCCCACGAGGCAATCCAGGAAGGTTTGCTGCCAGCGGATGCTCCGCCACCAGACCCAAGGCCGCGCGGGTAAACCCGTGTTTCTGCCTGAGAGTTTGCAAAAGCAAATTTTCTTTCTACACTTCATCCGGTAGAACGGATGAAGACTGCTGCAAGCCTCCACGACATCGCCTCGGCACTCTCGGCAATCGCCGAGAGCGTGCATATCCGTACCTTACGGCTCGTTGAAGCCGAAGAGCTGGCTGTGGGCGAAATCGCCCAAATCTTGCAACTGCCCCAGTCGACGGTCAGCCGGAGGTTGAAAATCCTTGCCGACCATGGATGGGTGCAAAAACGGGCGGTTGGCACCGCGACGTTGTACCGATGCGTCAGCGATGACCTGCCCGAAGAACTCCGTGGCGTCTGGGCCCAGATCCGTGAGTCTTCGAAGACCAGCGAAGAGATCGAGGCCGATCAGCGTCGGCTCCGCACGGTTGTCGCCGACCGGAAGCCGGGGTCGGCGGCTTTTTTTGGCAGGGTCGGGGCGGCGTGGGACGACATGAGTCGGGACCTCTTTGGCGAGCGATACGTGGGCGAAGCGCTGGCCTCGTTGCTGCCGCCGGGCCTGGTTGTCGCGGACATTGGCTGTGGGACCGGCGCGTTTACCGCCATGCTCGCGCCGATGGCTCGGAAGATCCACGCCATTGATCGTGAACCAACCATGCTCGACGCCGCCCGGGCTCGATTGGGGGATCGGCAGAACATCGAGTTCCTCCAAGGGCAGGCCGAGAAGCTCCCTTTGATAGACGGTTGCGTCGATCTGGTTGTGCTGGGTTTGATCCTGCACCACCTCGAGGAGCCCTCGCTGGCGTTGCACGAGGCGGCTCGGGTGCTCGCACCACAAGGGCGCGTGCTGATCGTCGATATGCAGCCGCACGGGCGTGAGGCCTTCCGGCTTGAGATGGGGCATCGCTGGCTTGGTTTTTCCAAGCCGCAACTCTCGGAATTCTGCGAGCGTGGGGGGCTCGTGCTCACCGGTCACCGCCCGCTGCCGGGCTCACCAGAGGCCAAGGGCCCCGAGGTCTTCGCTGCCATTGCTCAGCGGCCGACCAAGCCGATGACTTGATAGGAACGTGGATTCGGCCCCGGATGGCCAGGGGTTGTGTGAGAGAACACACCAGACAGACGCAAAGGAAGGAACGACACGATGACGACACTGACCACCGACGTGGCCACCACCGGCCGGGGGCAACTGGAATACAAGGTCAAGGACCTCAGCCTGGCCGAGAGCGGTCGCAAGGAGATCCGACTGGCCGAAGTCGAGATGCCCGGCCTGATGGCGTTGCGTGCGAAGTATGGCAGCAAGAAGCCGCTGCGAGGTGTCAAGATCGCCGGCAGCCTGCACATGACGGTGCAGACGGCGGTGCTGATCGAGACGCTGACGGAACTGGGAGCCGATGTCCGCTGGTGCTCGTGCAACATCTTCAGCACGCAGGACAACGCGGCGGCGGCGGTGGTGGTGGGCCGACCCGAGTCCGGAGGCACGCCTCAGAAGCCCCAGGGCACGCCCGTCTTCGCATGGAAGGGCGAGACCTTGGCGGAGTACTGGTGGTGTACCAAGCAGATGCTCATGTGGCCCGACGGCACGGGCCCGGACCAGATCGTTGACGACGGCGGCGACGCCACGCTCTTGCTGCTCAAGGGCATGGAGTTCGAGAAGGCCGGCAAGGTCCCAGAATTCAACGAGGCCAAGGACCCCGAGGAATACAAGCACATCCTCAACACCATCCGCGAGACGATCGACTCGGCACCGGGCTGGTTCAGCAAGGTGACTCCCGCCATCAAGGGTGTCAGTGAAGAGACCACAACCGGCGTGCATCGGCTCTACCAGTTCGCCGAGAAGGGCCAACTGCCCTTCCCGGCCATCAATGTCAACGACAGCGTGACCAAGAGCAAGTTCGATAACGTGTACGGCTGCCGCCACTCGCTGATCGACGGGCTGAACCGCGCCACCGACGTGATGCTCAGCGGCAAGGTCGCTGTGGTCTGCGGTTACGGCGACGTGGGCAAGGGATGCGTGCAGAGCCTGCGCGGCCAGGGCTGCCGCGTCATCGTCACCGAGATCGACCCCATCTGCGCGTTGCAGGCGGCGATGGAGGGCATCGAGGTCAAGACCCTCGAGGACTTCATCGAAACCGCCGACATCTTCATCACCACCACGGGCAACAAGGACATCATCACCCTCGAGCACATGCGCCGGATGAAGGACAAGGCCGTGGTGGGCAACATCGGACACTTCGACAACGAGATCCAGATGGAGCGTCTGCTCAAGGATCCCGGGGTCGAGCGACGCAACATCCGCCCGCAGTACGACGAGTTCTACTTCAAGAGCCTGGACAAGAGCATACTCGTGCTCGCCGAGGGCCGCCTGCTGAACCTGGGATGCGCCACGGGCCACCCCAGTTTCGTGATGAGCGCAAGCTTTACCAACCAGGTAATCGCCCAGATCGAACTGCACCAGAACAACGAGAACTACCAGAACAAGGTCTACGTGCTCCCCAAGCACCTGGACGAGATGGTCGCCCGACTGCACCTGGACAAACTGGGCGTGAAGCTCACAAGACTCTCCACCGAGCAGGCAGAGTACCTGGGCGTTCCCGTCGAGGGCCCCTACAAGCCTGACCATTACCGGTATTGAATTCCCTATGACAGGCAGCGGTCAGGTTTACCTCGCCCGCTGGTACCAGTGGACCGCCGTCGAGCCATAGGCATGGGTCTCTGGGCCCAGTGCGCCGATGATGTCCAAAGTGCCCTCGATCGGCTCGGGGGCTTGGTCTGCCTCGATCGCCTCGCCCGCGGCGATCGCATCGAAGTAGGCCTCGATGTCGTCGATGTCATGGCCCTCGAGCGAGCCATCGTCGAGGCTGAGCGAAACGACCTCCTCTCGAGGTCGTTTGTGCTGTTTCCCACGTCGCGGAATTGCCTCGGTTGCTTCGTTCGCTGCTAATTGCAGGAATGGCCAAGGCGTGCGAAGCAGCAAGTAGCCGTCGTCGGTCAACCGCTGGATGAACTTTCCTGCCTGCGCCAACACTCGTCCCCACGCCTTGGGGTCTCGTGCCAGTGCATAGGGCGGGTCCATCATGACGATGGTGACAGGATTCGGGCAACGGGCCAGGGCCAGCGCGCCGAGCGCATCGCCCTCGACCACTTCGCACATGGCTTGTGCTTCGAGCCTGGAGATGTTGCTACGAAGCACCTCGCGGATCACGCGATCACGTTCCACAAAGACGGCGCGTGAAGCGCCTCGGCTGATAGACTCGAGCCCGAACGAACCAGTTCCAGCGAACACGTCGAATACAGAGGGGCCCTCGTTCAGGTGCCCTTGCAGGGAGTTAAAGATCGACTCGCGCACGCGATCGGGCAGGGGGCGGGTGGTCTTGTCGTCCGGCGGGCCCTGGAGGATGGTGCGTTTGTAACGTCCGCCAATGATGCGCATGGCCCAGCAAAGCGCTCCGGGGCCCGGGAGTCAAGAGCTACTTCGCGCTTTGTGTGCCGCTATCACCCGTATTCGCCGCCGCAGGCTCGCCGGCCAGTTCCAGTCGCACCCGCCGCACGCGCGTCGGCTCGGCGCTGATGACCACCAGCCGGACGGCCCCTTCCACCCAATCCTCGCCCACGCCGGGGATGCGTCCGAGCCTTGTGGAGATAAACCCGCCCACCGTGTCGTAGTCGTCCTCCTCGGGCAACTCGACGTTCAGCGGACGCAGGGCGTCGTTGGCATCGTCGATGTGGAGCTGCGCGTCGATTTCGGCGGTCCGTGCGTCGATGTCGATGCACACTTCAGGCTCGTCCTCAGGCTCGTCCTCATACTCGTCATGGATCTCGCCGAAGACCTCTTCCACGATGTCCTCGATCGTCACCAGGCCCGCGGTGCCGCCATACTCGTCGGCCACCATCGCGATGTGGACTCGGCTTTGGATCATCTCTCGCAGGAGTTCTCGGACAGTCTTGGTCTCGGGGATGAAGAGCGCTGATCTCAGGATGTGCTGGAGGTGGAACCGCTCGGGGTGCGCACTGCCCGGGCCGGCGAGCCACTTCAGCAGGTCTTTGGCGTACAGGAACCCCGCGATGGTGTCCAAATTCTCCTGATACACCGGGATGCGGCTATGGTGGCTGTTGCGCACATATTCCTTGACGGTTGCCAGGTCGTTGGTGTATGCTAGGGCCTCGATGGCCGTCCGGGGTGTCATGATCTCCTCGACACTCGTCGAGCGGAACTCGACCACCGCCTCGATCATGTCACGCTCGGTCTCATCGACTCCGCCGAAGCGTTCGGCCTGCTCGACGGCACTGAGGATCTCGGCTTCGGCCCGGTCGCTCTCATCGTCGTCGGCACCGGCCAATCGACGGACCACTTCATCGAGAAACTCGTAGATGCCCCCGAAGGGTCGCAGGGGCACCATGATCGTGCGTATGAGTGGTGCCGAGCAGAGCAGGGTCGGGCCCCACGCGTGCCGGGCAATGGCCGCAGGCAAGGCCATGTTGGTCACCCACAACACGGGAGAGGCTATGGCGATTCCCAGCACCAGGGGCAGCCAGCCAACATCCAACCCGTTGCTGGGGTCGTCCATCATGATGTGTGTGAGGTGCAGCACGAGCGCTACGGGCACCAGCAGGCTGAAAGCAATACGGGGCAACGCGATCGCCCCCGCAGATACGTCGGCTCCGTCCAGGACGCCCCGAACCTTCGCGCGACGGGCCTCGTCGGCGATGCCCCGAAGCCAGTCCTCGCCCGCCACGCGGTGGGCGTGCCGAAGGGTCTGATGCAGCACCGCGAACACACAGCCCACGAATGCCGCTCCAACGGCGATCCAGAACCACACCATTGCGCTCATGCGCCAGGCTCCACGCCCTTGGGGCGCGGCGCGAACGTCGCGCCGACTCCCAATGCCTCGAGCAGCCGGTCTTCCAAATCGTGCATCCGTTGATACCCCTCAGGGTCGTGGTCGTCGTACCCCAGACAGTGCAGCAGTCCGTGCAAGGCGTACAGCAGCAACTCACGATCGAGCCCATGGCCCAACTCGCGCGACCGTCGGTTGGCCTCGTCAACGCACGCCAGCACGTCGGCATCCACCGGAGCGCCTCTTGCGGATGCTCCATCGGCCAAGTCAAAAGTCAGCACGTCGGTCGTGCCATCCACGTTCAGGTATTGCCGATGGGCGGCGACCATCTCTGTGTCATCCACCAGCCGAATGCGGAACTCTCCCCAGACGCCAAGATGTTGAGCGATACGTCCAAGTTGCTCGCCAAGCCAATGGGGCAGCCCAGGCTCGGGCAACTCGGTCGCGACGGCGATCTCCACGCTCAAAGCAACGCCCACTTCCGATCGTTCGGGAGGGTCGTCGTTGGTACAAGCCGGCTCGGCATCGTCGGCGTTGGTTCGAGTCTCGTTTGCGGCGTGGACAATCATGGTCCCGGGGCGTCCTCCGGATGCAAGTCTACCAGCATACACCCCTGAACGCAGGCCCGTTAGGCCGCCAGGGGCGGATCTTCGTTGCGTTCCTCGGGCTTGTCCCAATGATCCTTTGGAAGGTGCCGGTGGTGGACACGGACGATCCGGGCCAGTTGCTCTCCCAAGACCTCGCCGATCACGCCAAGCCGGCGGACAATCGAACTATCGAACGGATCCCTATCATCCCGGAACAAGGCCACCGCAGCCAGCATCTCCCCCTCGTGCTCGGCGGCAAAGGTGACCGCTTCGCATCCGGTCAGCCAGGCGGCGTGCTCGCCCATGAGTTCGTCCAAAGCATCGTCGCCGCGATGCACACGCATCGCCGGATCGGCCTCGATGGCGGGCGCGATCGTGGCGCCCACATGGTCCAGCAGCATGTCCACGCAATCTCGAGGGCAGTCGTAGTTCACGTAAGCTCCCAGCGTGAAGTCTTCACCGGCAGTGGGCAGGAACACAGCCGCGTTGGTAGGCCCGATCTTGTGCAGCACGTACTCGAGTGTTGTCCGCAACAGGCTTTCCACGTCCAATTCCAGGCGCGCCAGCACGCCAAACTCCGCACGCACCGTGACAAGGTCTGTGTCGATCGAATCCTCGCAAGCGACCGAGAGTGCGAGGGGCTTGGCGGCTTGTTTCTCGGCACGTCGAAACGCTTCTGCGGCCATCGCGGCAATCCGCTCGGCGAGTACTCGCTTCGTGCAGTCCAGCAAGAGCATGTCGGACATGCCAAGGCGCATCGCGTCGGCCGCGTCCTCGAGCGTGGCATCGGCCGAGGCCAGGACCAACCGGAATTGGCCTTCAAACTCGCGCGCCAACTCACGCCAGCGCGTGCCATCCTCATCCGAAGCCACCAGCACGAGGTCGGGCCGCAAAGCGAATAAGTCGTCGGCCTCGTCAAAGGTCAAGACCACCGGCAGCGAACCCAACGCCGCTCGCGTCTGGCTTGCAAGAAGGCGTGAAACATCGCGCTGGTCGGCCACAACCACCACACGGCTTCCCGTCAGTGCCGTGGCGGCGTGGGTCATCCGGGCGGCGGCCGTGCGGCGCTTCTTGTGAGGATCTGGGGCGGCCTGGGTCATGCTGCTATCTCCGATCGAACCGGCACGCTCGCCCCGACGCGGGATCGAGCAATGCATGGCAATACGATCGGTCGCATTCGTAATGGAATTCAGCCCAATTTGGCCCCAATCCGCCTCAGCCGACGGATTCGGGATGCTGGCTTATTGCTAAGTTCTGCTGTGGCCTGATGTTGTGCGTACGCCATGTCGAAAAGGACAAGACGGCAACCGCCCCGACATCGCGTGCGTTGGTAAGTGTCAGGGTTCCACCTAACAGTTCGGCCAACCGTCGCGCTCGTGTCAGCCCAAGGCCTGGCTGTCGCCCCGCGGTCTTCTCAGAGAAGAACGGATCAAACGCGTGCCGCAAGGCACGCTCGCTCAAACCCGGTCCTCGGTCGCTCACCTCGAACACAAGTCCATCGTCAAGTGGATCGACCCGAACGCCGATTGATACGGGAGAACCCGTATCTGCAGCATTTGTCACCAGCTCTACCAATATTCTGGTCACAAGAGGGCCATCGAGGTTGGCCTCGGCGGGAGCACCGGCCACATCGGTTGCCAGCTCCAAACCGCCGCCAAGGCGGTCACGGACGGTGCGCCCAACACCTTGTATGAGCCCCTCGAGCGAAGTTGGCTCGATTCGAGGCGTGGGTGGATCCGCGAAGACGTGCAATGCCGTAATAAGGTCTGATAAGCGGTGCGATGCGTCCACGATCGATGAGGCAGCACTCCGAGTTGCCTCTTCCGATGTCGACTCGAGCAAGAGTTGGGCCCGACCGCTGATGACCGTGAGCGGGTTGTTCATCTCGTGGGCCGCACCGGCGGCCATCTGCCCCAGGCGGATCATGGCATCGGATTCCGCCAGCCTGTCCTGGGCGGCACTTAGGGCTCGGTTGGCCTCTGCTAGCCGCTCACCGAGCCGACGGGCCGAATCCTGCCGGCCAGCCGCAGCGATGGCCGATGCCCATGCCGAGATGAGTGCCCGGTGGTGCTCATGTGCGGGCTGCCCGTTGTGGATGATCGCAACCGCCGGGGCGTCTTCGAGGCGGCCCGGAGTCAGCGGCAGGATCCTGGTTGCGTCGGGCTTGCCCATGCGTTCGCTGACGGCACCGCAGAGCCAGTCTTCCAGAGGTGTCATGCCCAGGGCGGCATCCAGACGGGCCGACACGTCGGCCAGGGTTCTCGCGGCCCGGTCATGCCCGCCGGGATCTTGCATGGTCGTAACGGCGATCGATTCTCCAGCGGGCGAGTGCCAGGCCAATCGCCACGGATCGCCCGGGTTGACCTTCTGGAGCACCGCCACTCGACCGGCGCAGAAGACCTGCGTCACCGATCGCACGACCGCTCCCAGAGCGCTGCCCATGCCCCGGCCCGCGGCATGGTCGGCATGAAAGTCGATGATCGCGCGCAGGCAACTCTCTGCCCGCCAAGCCGCCTCGGCCTGCTTCTCGAGCCGGGCATGAGCCCGCCCAAGCCATGCGTTTGCTTGAGCGATGGAATCGAGCAGCATGACCGGGCTGTGCGGCGCGTCGAGCCCAAGATCGGTGCACCGATGAGCGACCGATTCGTGCAAACGCAACCCGATGGCTTCCAAGACATTGGCCCGCAAGCCGTATTGGCGTGCCGTCCGCTGCACGTCGGGGAGCGCGTCGCATTCGCCGCACCAACCGAGATGCATCGCGCGGACGAGTTGGTGGGCCGCGCTGACCACGCACACCAGTTGCTTGTTCCGCAGTTCGGCCATGGCCTCTGGGGCTTGACCGTATAACCACATCGCGTCCTGGATGGGCAACGGCAGGTCCCAATGCTCGGCTAAACGCTTGCCAGCGGTGTGATGGTCGATGCCGATGATGCGCATCGCCGCCGCCGAAGCGGACATGCCGCGCTCCTCGGCCAGTCGCATGACTTTCCCGTACGTTCTGGGCAAGACCAGGTCGAGCGCGAGCTTCCCAAGGTCGTGCAGCAGTCCCGAGACGAACGCCTCGTCGGGCGAGACGCGAAGGTCCTTATGGGCCCGAGCGATCTCATCGGCCGCGCACGCCGAGGCGACACAATGCCTCCAGAACGCCTCGTGCCGGAAGCCCTCGGCCCCGGTGCGTTCCTCGAGTTGGGCGGCGCAACCGGCCATGGCGTCGTACACGGCGACGCTGAGGATAGCGGCACGGACGGCCTCGAAACCAAGCATCACCACGGCGCGTTCCACGGTGCTCACACGATCTCCAAGCCCGTGCTCGGCACGCTGGCACATCGACAGGACGCGCACCGTCATAGCCGGATCGCTCTGGATTATGCGCACGATGTCGGCCAGATCGGCCTCGTCTGCACTGCCGAGCCGGAGCACACGCTGGGCGATGGGTGAGAGTGTGGGCAGGTGATCAACCTGCTGCAACACCAGTTCGACCTGCCTGGCGCGAGGATCGGGTCTGGCGTGTGCTGGCGCGGCGCTCATCGGTGGGCACTCCCTGCCAGTCAGCTCGTGCGATGGACCGTGCCAAGATCCATCAGGCGTGAGATCTCATCGAGCAGCGTGCCGACGGTGAAGGGCTTTTTCAAGAACCCGTTCCCACCCGTCCGCAGCAGGTGATCGACACGCTCGCGTTCCACAACGCCCGAGACGAAGAGGATCTTGATGTCCTTCAAGTCCGGATTGCTGCGGATGCGCTCGCATACCACGTCACCGTTCAGGTCGGGCAGCATGTAATCGAGCACGATCAGGTGCGGGCGGAATCGCTCGGTCAGCATACCGGCGTCGTACCCCGTGGTGGCCGTCTCAACCTCGAAACGGGCATCGCGCCGGAGCATCTCGAGCAACAGATCAACGATCTGCGGGTCATCGTCGACGATCAACACCCGCCGACGCGCTCCCTCCAGCGCGTCGGTGGGGATGTTGTTCTCCCGCATGAAACGAAGCAGTTCATCCCGAGGGATGCGCCGAAACTTCGAGCCGGGTACCCGGAAACCTTGCAATCGGCCGTTATCGAAACACCGGATGATGGTCTGCTGGCTCACGCGACAGACCGAGGCCGCCTCGCCCGTCGTGAAGACCCTTTTATCGGTCCAGTCAGGTTGTTGCTGTTCCTCAGAAGACACGACGTATCCCCCGGCACTGTTGCCACCGTCCATGCGGCTATCGACGCAAGAATTGCCCAACTTCACAACTTCCACGCGTTCCAATTGCCTAAACGACCGAGAACTCGGTACAACCCTCTGGCATGGAACGTCCAGAAACGCTCGAGACTTACAAAATGTCGCCAGGTGCACGCCCATAACGGCGGCGCCACTGTGTCACGGCGTCGGGCTCGCGCGGGTAGATCGGCCGCAAACCCTCGGCAGGGACGGCCAGGGCGACACGCCGACAGGCCAGCAGTCCTTCCGCCGTCAGACATATGGGGATGCACTTGATCTTGTTTCGAGCCGCGATTTCCAGAAATAACTCTGGCAGATGACCTTCATGGACGAGTACATCGCCCGGTAACAGATTCCTGGCAAATGTATCAGCATCGATCGAGCCCAATTCGGTCCATGGACCATGCATGCCTGCATCGAACCGAGCCACATAGGTTTCCGGGCCCTTGGCTGCCATAGCGACCACAACCCGGCCCGGAGACGAGCCTTCGACGAAGGACGACGCCAGTGCGACCCGGGCTGTCGGGACGGCCAGCACGCACGCTCCTGCCAACTCCCCCAGGACGGCCGCGGAAACACACGCCAGCCGCGTCGCCGTAAAGCCACCGGGTCCGATGGAGACCAGCACCTCATCGATGTCGGTGGGCTTCAAGGCGGCCCGCGAGAGCAGCCCGGCGATGGCTGGCATCAACACGTCATCATGCCGCCCTTCCTGCCGAAGTTCGGCCCGAGCTAAGACCCCCAAGCCTTCTCGGGCCAGTAGAACGCCTGGGGTGGGCAGGTTGGGGTTACTGGCCTCGATGGCCAGGGTCAGGATCGTGCTTGGTTCCATCACGCCTCACCCTCGGGACCGCGACGGCGGCGCTTGCGTTCGCCGGTCTTGCGTTTGCTATCCAGGCGTCGCTCGTTGGCCCCGCGAGAAGGCTTCGTAGGGATCCGACGCTTGGGCTCGACCATCGACAAACGGACCAACTCTCGCAGCCGATCGAGGCATTCCTCCTGATTTCGGCGGGCAGACCGGGTGCGTTCGCACACCAGGATGAGCACCCCGTCGGCGGTCAATCGCTCGCCCGCGAGATCGCGCAGTCGCTTGCGAGCCCGCACGGGCATCCGGATGTCCAGGAGGGCAACTCGCAGTTCGGCCCGTGTCTGGCGACGGTTGACATTCTGCCCGCCCGGTCCCGATGAGGAACTCTGGCGAAATCGAAGCGCCTGGTCGGGAACACTGGCACCCGGAGCCAGAATAAGGCACCCATCGCCCCGATCTGGCGTTGCCTGGGAACCTTCCTCTGGTGGGATCGCACTCATGCCTGGCCTCGACGGGCACCGCCCGTTTGACGATGGTACCCTGCACCCTGGCACCGACCTGCCACCATGCGTCTGAAGTTCGCCAAGGAGCCGGCGTGAATCACTGGACTTTGACCATTCCCATCGCCTTGCTGTGGTGTACGTGGGTGCCTTCGATCTCGTGTGCTCAAGACGTGCCGCCCGTCCGATTTACGTATACGCAGCCAGAGGAAACGCCTTCGATCGAGAACGGCATCCCAACCTCGTGGCGCGTCCAATTCGAGCCCATGGTCCGGTATGTCGGGCCCGCAGGCGATCTGCGACTGCCCGGGCCCGCCCGGGGCGACAAGGTCGACCTGGCCGACCTGAATCTCAATGGCCCACGTCTGATGCCCGGATACGACCTGTCATTCCGAAGCGGTTCCTGGCGGCTGAACACCATCGGCTTGTTCTACGAGGTTGAGACCCAGATCGCCTCGGCCGAGGATGCCTTCACCCTTGGTCCTCTTGCGGTTTTGCCCGGGCAACGCACCTCCTCGGACCTGACATACACGCAGTTGGACTTTCGCATCGCCAGAACGGTTCTCGATGCGCCATTGAGCCCACTGAGCGAAGGCCCCGGGCATAAGGTACGTGTCCGCGTGGATGCCGAACTCGGCCTGCGCCTGTACGACTTCGAGTTCAGCTTCGAGAACCTCGACACCGGCGATCGGACTTCATACGGACGCACGTTCTACGAGCCCCATGTTGGTGCCAAGGCGGCATTCAACATCCACGAGCGGGCAACCATCGACTTGTACACCAACTTCGGCTATTGGCCCTTCGACCGCGAGGCGTTCAGTTGGGATATCGGTGTCGGCTTCCAATGGCGGCCCGTAGAGAACGTGGGGCTCCAGATCGGCTACCGCAGCACGATCTTCCTGCTGCAAGAGGGCAGCGGGGCCGGCAAGTTCGAGTGGGCCGGCTCGTTCCAAGGCTTGAACGCGGGGATCCAGATCCGCTTCTAGCCAACGGACCGGCATGCACGACCCTACCATCCGGGCCCTTGCGAGGCCACCCATGACCGAGACCGCCGAGTCCACTTCCGCCACGCCCGCGCACCGCTACACGGCCGCCCTGGCCAACGCCATCGAGCCCAAGTGGCAGCAACGCTGGCGCGAGGCGGGCTCGTTCCATCGCCCCAACCCGGGCCAGAAGGGCTTCGACGCCACAAAGCCTAAGTTCTACGTGCTCGACATGTTCCCATACCCCTCGGGCGCGGGGCTGCACGTGGGCCACCCCGAGGGATACACCGCCACCGACATCCTCGGACGCTACAAGAAAATGGCGGGTGCCAACGTCCTGCACGTCATGGGCTGGGACGCCTTCGGCCTGCCCGCCGAGCAGCACGCCATCAACACCGGCGAGCACCCCGCCCGCTTCACCCGTGGCACCATCGATACCTTCCGCCGGCAACTCCAGCGCTTCGGCTTTGCCTATGACTGGTCGCGCGAGGTGGCCACCATCGATGAGCGCTTCTACCGCTGGACCCAGTGGATCTTCCTGAAGCTCTACGACTCGTGGTTCGACCCATGGCTGAACAAGGCCCGGCCCATCGCCGAGTTGCGGGCCGAACTGCAAGGGGGAGACCTGCGCGTCGGGCCCGACGGGCAACTCATCCACGCCGGACGCAACACGAAGACGCTGCTGGCCATCGGCGGCGAGCCCGGCACGCAACGCCGCTGGCACGAACTCTCGCCCCAGGAGCAGCGCGCCGTCATCGACGACCAGCGCCTGGCCTACGTCGGCGAGCAGACCGTCAACTGGTGCCCCAAACTCGGAACCGTCCTGGCCAACGAGGAGGTCATCGACGGGCGCAGCGAACGCGGCGGGCACCCGGTCTTTCGCAAGCCCCTCAAGCAGTGGATGCTGCGCATCACCGCCTACGCCCAGCGCCTGCTCGACGGGCTTGAAACCGTCGACTGGCCCGAAGACACCCGCACGAAGCAACGCCACTGGATCGGGAAGAGCGAAGGTGCCGAGGTCGATTTCCCGTTGGACATCGACACGGACGACCCCGACATCGACGCCGATCTGCCGCCCGCCCTGCGCGTCTTCACGACGCGGCCCGACACCATCTTCGGTGCCACCTTCATGGTCGTCGCGCCCGAGCACCCGGTGGTCGACGCCGTCCTGAAAAATCCCCGCCCCGGCACGCCAACCGACGAACTGCGGGCCTACGCCGACAAGGCGCGCAACACCGCCGACGTCGACCGCCAGGCCGCCAAGGACAAGACCGGCGTCCCCACCGGGCTGCACGCGATCAACCCGGCCACGGGCCAGAGCATCCCTGTCTACGTGGCAGACTACGTGCTCATGGGCTACGGCTATGGCGCCATCATGGCCGTGCCCGCCCACGACGAGCGCGACTTCGCATTCGCCGAGAAATATGGCCTGTCCATCCGCGACGTGGTCTACCCGCTGGCCATCGCTGCTATGGCCTACTACGCCCAGCACGCAACACCGGGCGAGACCGAAGGCGGGGACTGGCTGACGATGCTGGCCGACATGCTGGGCTACGTCACCAGCAACGACGTGCCCCCGGCCGACTTCGACCGCGCCCTCACGCACGTGCGCCTGAACCGCCGCGGCGAGTTGCCCGTGCCCGACGAGCGCAAGCCCTTGGTGAACACGAGCCCGGCCGACTTGGCCGACACCGAACGCTGGCGCGGGGCCGTCCGCGCGCAGTGGGTCGACACCATCGAGAGCCTCTTCGGCGAGGACTTCGAAAAGTTGCGTTCGACCTTTACCCAAGGCGGGTTTTATGCCATGCAGGGCCGGGCCTACGAGGGCAGCGGGCACGCCGTTAACTCGACGGCCTCGACCCAGGGCGTGGCGGTCTCGCTCGACGGCCTGCCCACCGCCCAGGCCAAGGCACGCATCACCGACTGGCTCGACCAGACCGGCATCGGCCGCCGACGCGTGAACTTCAAGCTGCGCGATTGGCTCTTCAGCCGCCAGCGCTACTGGGGCGAGCCCTTCCCCATCGTCTTCACCGAAGATGGCAACCATTACCCCATCGACGAAAACGCTCTGCCCGTCAAATTGCCCGACATCGCCGACTACGAGCCCGCCGAGAGCGAAGACCCCCAGCCCCTGCTGGCCAAGGCGACCAATTGGGTGCGCACGACCGCGGGCGAGGCGGGCTGCTCGGCCCTCGACCCCGATACCGTCGTCTATCGAGAGACCAACACAATGCCCGGCTGGGCGGGCAGTTGCTGGTACTACCTGCGCTACGCCGACCCGCACAATGACCGGGCCATCTGCTCGCACGAGGCGCAGGCGTACTGGTTGGGCGAACGCGGCGTCGACCTCTACATCGGCGGCTCCGAGCACGCCGTGCTGCACCTGCTCTACGCCCGCTTCTGGCACATGGTGCTGCACGACCTGGGCTACGTCGACGCGCCCGAGCCCTTCCGCAAACTCTTCCACCAAGGGCTGATCACGAGCTTTGCCTACCAGCGCAAGGACAAGACGCTGGTGGCCACCGACGCGGTGGACAACGTCGGCACCGACGACGCCCCCCAATACGTCGAACGTGCCACGGGCGAAGTTGTGATCCAGACCATCGCCAAGATGTCCAAGAGCCTCAAGAACGTCGTTAATCCCGACGATGTCATCGCCGAATTCGGGGCCGACACCTTCCGCCTCTACGAGATGTACATGGGCCCCCTGGAAGCCTCCAAGCCCTGGAACACGCGAGATATCCTGGGCCTGCACCGCTTCCTCCAGCGCCTGTGGCGGCTGCTCATCGACGAGGAAACCGGCCTGCCCCGCCTGGCCGAAACCGCCGACGCCGATATCGAGAAGCAACTGCACCGCACGATCGCCAAGGTCGAAGGCGACATCGAGCGCCTGAGTTTCAACACCGCCATCGCCGCCATGATCGAGCTGGTCAACCTGGCCACCAGCAAGGCGGGCAGCAAGCCCATCTTCACGCAGCAGCAGGCCCGCCGCCTCATCGCCATCCTCGCGCCCTTCGCCCCACACACCGCCGACGAACTGCACGAGCGACTCGGCGGCGTCGACCACGCGGGCCAGAAAGTTGTCACGCTCTACGACAGCGCCTGGCCCAGGTACGACGAAAGCCAACTCGTCGACGACGAGGTCGAGGTGGCGGTGCAGATCGCCGGCAAGGTCAAGGCCCGGATCCTGGTGCCCGCCAACGCCGACGCGGCCCGCCTCGAAGCCCTGGCGCTCGACCACCCCGAGGTCAGGCCCCTGCTCGAAGGCAAGACCGTCCGCAAGGTCATCGCCGTCCCCGGGCGCCTGGTCAACATCGTAGCAAACTGAACAAAAACGAGCCCCACGCGCAAGCTTGGGCTCTTCACTTTACCCCCGAACCTCAGCGCCCACCGCCTCTCGCAGCGCCTCGATGGCCCGGGCCATCTGCGGGTCCACCTCTTCGTGGCGCATCGTGCGTGAGTCGTCGCGGTATGCCAGTCGCATCGTTACGCTCTTGCGGCCTTCTCCCACTTGCTTGCCCGCGTACGTACCCACGTATTCAACACTCCGAAGGCGCTCCAAACCCATCCCAATCACGGTCGATTCGATCGTTGCCCAGGGCGTCGATAACGGTACCACCACCGATAAGTCCCGCTCGATCCCGGGGAAGGCCGGCAACGCCTGGACCAACGGTGTCGGTGGAAAAGCTGCCAGGAGCGCCTCGACATCCAGTTCGGCAACAAGCACAGGTCGCTGGAGGTCGAACATCGCGAGCGTCTCTACGCTGGGTACACCAATGTACCCCAGTGGAACTCGCCGCCCACCCGTGCCGGGCTCGATGAAGACGCGACCAGCGTTCGCCCCGTCCATGGCAGCGGGCAGATCAACCCCAGTTTCCACGCGAACACGTGCGTGGTGTCCAAAGCAGATCGTGACCATCGCCTCGATGGCGGCCTTGATCACTCGCACGCCATGCTGCACGTCCTGAGGGCTCGCTTTGGCACCATCGCCCGCGGCATCCACCAGCATCGCCAGCCTGCGGGCCTCCTCGTTGGTGCCAGGGGCCATGGACCAGTACGCCGAGGCGATCTCGAACAAACGCACACCGCCGGGCTGACGCACCTGCGCGTCGCGGTTCACACGACGGCACGTCAGCAGACTGGGCAGGACGCTGGGCCTGAGCGTCGGCTCGGCCCCACGCCGGTCATCGTCGACATGGACCAAGCTCGCGCCCGAGGGCAGAAAGGGCTGGGCCTTCTCTGGGCTTGTGAAACTGAAAGTCACCGCCTCATAGAAACCAAGAGAAGTCAAGGCGCTTGAGATCGCTTCCATAGCGCGCTCGGCGGGCTGTGGCGGCTGGGCCCGTATGGCAAGACGTTTCACCAAAGGCACCGCGTCGAACCCACGCAGCCGAGCGATCTCCTCGATCAGGTCGATCTCCCGCGTTACGTCATGGGCACGCTGTGGTGGGGGGGTACACGCCAACGCGTCTTCCGACACCCCCACGGCGATGTCCACCGAACGCAGCAGCCGAACCATCTCGTCGGCGGGCGTCTCCACGCCCAGCACCGCCGAACAACGCTGGGGTCGCAGCATGATGGGCTTGCGCTCGGGCATGGGCGCACCCTCGACGAGCACACCTTCACACAGTGTGCCGCCGGTGAGTTGGGCGATCAGCCTCGCCGCCACTTCGGCAGCGGGCAGGCACGTCCGGGCATCGACCACCCGCTCGAAGCGATGGCTCGCGTCGGTTCGCACGTTGTGCGCCCTGCTGGCCGACCGCACACGCGCCGGGTCCCACGTGGCAACTTCCAGCACCAGGTTGGTTGTCGATGCGCTGACTTCCGAACCCTTCCCGCCGATCACGCCCGCCAGTGAAGTGGCCTTCGATGCATCCGCCACCACGACATCGCCCGCCCGCAACGACCGCGACACGCCGTCCAGAGTCGTCAAGGTTTCTCCAGAGACTGCCTCTCGAACCACCAGCTTCCGGCCTTCGAGCCTGTCCAGGTCGAACACATGGCTCGGGTTGCCGTGCTCCAGGTTAAGCCAGTTGGTCACGTCCACGGCGTTATTGATCGATCGCTGGCCCACGCTCTCGAGTAAGTCTCTGAGCCATGCCGGACTCGGTCCGATCTTCGCGTTCAGGATGACATGGGCCGTGAACGTCGGGCACGCGGGCCGATCGCCGCTCGCGCAGTGGTTCACCAAAGTCAGGAACTCGCCCACGGCTGGCCCCCGATCGACCTCGCCGATCGTCCGGGGTGTCAGCACCCGTCCGGTCAGGGCCGCGATTTCCAACGCCAGCCCCATGTGGCAAAGGCAATCCCCCCGGTTGCTGGTCACCTCCACGTCCAGCAGCGCGTCGCCGCCCCGATGTTCTACTCCA
The DNA here is from genome assembly GCA_026126305.1 of Phycisphaeraceae bacterium. GTDB lineage: Bacteria > Planctomycetota > Phycisphaerae > Phycisphaerales > UBA1924 > JAHCJI01. The sequence goes on along the minus strand of JAHCJI010000004.1, from coordinate 120,714 downwards.
TCGATCGGGAAGCCCGCCGCCGTCAATGCGGCGTCCACCTCCTCAACGGTCAGCGGCGAACTGGCGTCCTCACCCCCAAGAAGGGAGGCGAGCCACGAAAGGCTTGCGTCCATAGGGGCCAAGGGTATGACCCTCACGCCCACACCCGCACGCCTCATCGGCCGTACGCTCCGGCATGGTCCGATTCCCTGCCATCCTGCTGGTGGCCGCACTGCTCACAGGCTGCGCCTCGTCCCCCGGCCCGATTGTTGAGCCCACTGCCACGCTGACCGCCCCCGCCGGGTTGATCGTCCGTGCCGAGGTTCATGTCCGCGACACGCAGGCCGCCCAACGCTTCGTCTCGGGCGTGTACCTCCTCGAACCCGACGGCACCCTGCGCGTCGATGCCAGGGTTAGGCCATCACAGGAAGGCCCGATGGTTGCTCCACCAAACTATCCGCCGATACTCCGCAGATTGAGCCCTTCCGATGTCGACCGCATATGGAGAATTATCGGACCATCTGTCCTGGCCGAAGACGCCAACCCAGAACGAGTGGATCCCCGACAAACATGGACCCCCGATACGGTCCGCAGTACGGCGATGATCGAGATCCGCGATCACAACGGCACCCGCCGCTACGTCGTTAGCCTGCTGGGCGGCACGCCGACAGCCATTGACGCCCGTCAACTGATCGAGCGTCTCCAAGCCTTGGCCTGGCGTACACCCAAACCGACGCCCTGAACATCCCCATGTCCGCACCACCATACTACGAACCGATCATCGGCATCGACCTGGGCACGACCAACTCGCTGGCGGCCATCGCCGACGCCAAGGGCCCGCATATTTTGGGCGACAACGCCTCGGGCTCGGGCATCGTCCCAAGCGTGGTGCGATACGAACCCCAGGACGATGGCACCCTGAGCACTATTGTGGGCCTCGACGCGCAAGAGCGGGCGGTCGAGTTCCCCCGGCACACCATCGCCAGCGTCAAACGCCTGATGGGCCGATCGCTGGCCGACGCCTCAGGAGACATCCCCTACCTGCCCTACGCCGTCACGCGAGGGCCCCGCGATATGGCCGCTGTGGCCATTCCCATGCCCGACGGGTCCGCGAAGGTGCTCACACCACAGGAAGTCTCGGCCCAGATCCTTCGCGCCTTGCGAGAAAAGGCCGAACACGCGCTGGGCACGCCCGTGCAAAAGGCCGTCGTCACCGTACCGGCCTACTTCGACGACGCCCAGAGGCAGGCCACGCGCGACGCGGGAAGGCTGGCCGGCCTCGAGGTCGTCCGCATCGTCTCCGAGCCCACCGCGGCAGCCTTGGCTTACGGCCTGGGCTCGGCCCAACGCTCCAAGACACAACCCACCACCGTGGCCGTCTACGACCTGGGCGGGGGCACCTTCGACATCTCCATCCTCCGCATCACGCCCAACACCACTCCCGGAGCACCGGCCATCTTCCACGTCTTGGCCACCGACGGCGATACCAGGCTGGGAGGCGACGACGCCGACCACGCTCTCGTGGCCCTCTTCCTGGGCGAGTTGAACCAGCGCTTCGCCCTGGGCCTGCCCGAGCAGACGGCCCAGGGTTTGGCGGCCCTGCCACCGGCGACTAGACGCGCCCTGCTGACCTTCGCAAGGGGCGTCAAGCACCGCCTCAGCAGCGAGGACACCGCGAACGCCTCGATCGATCTCGGACAAGCGCAGCCATACGACCGCACCATCACGCGCGACGAGTTCGAGAAGCTCATCGCACCCATGATCGAACGCACGCTGGCCGCCTGCCAACGAGCCCGCCAATCCGCCGCAAGGCAACCCGGCGGCGAAGCCATCGATGCCGTCGTGCTCGTTGGAGGTTCCACACGCATCCCCACCATTCGCAATGCCGTGGGCCATTTTTTTAACCTCGAGCCGTACACCGCGCTCGACCCCGACCGCGTCGTGGCCCTCGGCGCGGCGGTCCAGGCCGCCACGCTCGCCGGCACGTCGCGCGACAGCCTGCTGCTCGACGCCATCCCCCTGAGCCTGGGCGTCGAGACGGTGGGCGGCGCTATGGCCAAACTCGTCCATGCCGGCGCCACCCTGCCCGCACGCGCCCGCGAACGCTTCTCCACGAGCGTCGATAACCAAACCGCCATCACCCTCAAGGTACTCCAGGGTGAACGCGAGATGGCCGAAGACTGCCGGGAACTGGGCACCTTCCACCTGCGCGGCATCCCACCCATGCCCGCGGGCGTGCCACAGGTCGAGGTCGAGTTCCTGGTCGATGCCAACGGCGTGCTCAATGTCTCGGCCAGCGAAAAACGCTCGGGCCAGGCCGCCACGCTCCAGGTCATTCCCAACCACGGCCTGACCAAAGAAGAGGTCGACGCCATCGAGGCCCAGGCCATCGAGCACGCGCGCAACGACATGACCCGGCACCGCATCGTCGACCTCGTGGCCCACTCGAAACTGGACATCAAATGGATCCGTGAGGCCCTCGCCCGCGTCGGAGACGAACTGCCCGAGCAGCAACGGACCCTTATCCATCAATCACTCCAGGCCGTTGAAGAAATCGCCTCAAAGGCACAAAGTGATTGGAGAGCCGTCGACCCCGAGGCTTTCTACCGAGCAAAGCAGGCGATGGACGAGGCCAGCATCCCCCTCCACGAGGCATCGATCTCGCGTTCGCTCCGGGGGGCCAACAGTGACGGGCTTGTCGACCCGGCGCGTCCATGATGCAGGGTTTCGCCCAGGACTGACCGGGTCGGACCTCAAGACGGGCGGAATCTGCCATCCATGTCGCTTCCCGCGCGCTATCTGCCGGCGCTGTGGTGCCGAATGCTTGCGGCGTGGCCAAACTGAACTAGACTCCTGCAAGCCTTGGCAAGACCGGCTCGGGCTGTGCATATACACTGTATCGGGAGCACGAACGGAACACGAATGACCAGAGCCGCCAAAGGACCATCCCCATTCCTCTTTGTCGCCACGGGGCCCTCCGGTGCAAGGCGGCTAGGTGTGCGCAGCGCCGCCAGCGAGCGGGCGTTGGCCTCGGTTCTGGGACGCGAACGCCGGGTCCTGCTCTGGTCGAAGCGCTTACCCGGCTGGCTGGCCAGTTCGGGACAGATGGGGCTCAAGGACCAGGCACAGTTCAACACCGTCTTGGGACAGCTCGTCTCCAGAGGCGTCCCACTGGTCGAGGCTTTGGAAGTCACGGCCTCGGCCGTCAGCGCCCAGCACGCCGACAGAGTCCGAAGGGTGCGGGCCCAAGTAGCTGGCGGAACGATGTTCGCCGATGCATGTGCCCGATTGGGGCTGGTCGACCCAGTGACGGCATCGGTTTACAGAGCGGCCGAACGCACCGGCGACCTCGGCGGGGCCTGCGCGCAGATCGCACGCACGGCCGATCGACAGGTCAAGGTGCGCAGCCAGGCCATCACACTGATGTTCTACCCACTCATCGTGTTGAGTGTGAGCATCCTGGCTGGATGGGGCATGCTGACCTTCATCGTGCCGATGATCGGCTCGCGTCTGGCGAGCATGGGCAGCGAATTGCCCTGGTTCACCACGGCGCTGATGGCCGCCGGCAAGGGCATCCGCGACAATCTTGGCGTGTTCCTCTTGCTCGTGCTGGGCCTTCTGATCGCCGCCATCGTGCTACGTCGGGCGGTCTTTGCCCTGGCCTGGGGACTTGTCCGACGCCTGCCGGGCATGCGCGAGCTGGTACTGGCCCAGGAGACTACGCGCTTCTTCTCGGTCATGGCCGCCATGACACGCTCGGGCGTGACCCTCGCCGACGCCCTGGTCGTGGGCTATCGCACCGTCAGCCACGGCAAACTCCGCAAGGAACTCCAGTCGCTCCAGCGTCGTCTGGTCGAAGGTGGGCAACTGGCGCGTCTGATCGAAGAGGTGAGCGCCCTCCCGCTTCCCGTCCGAAAACTGCTCATCGCAGCCGAACGCTCGGGCGACCTGGAAGAGGCCTTCGACAGCCTGGCCGACGACATGGCCGAAGAAGTGGAGCGTCGCAGCACGCGGGCGCTGGCGGTGCTCGAACCCGGACTGATCATCTTCATGTTCCTGATGATCGGTTCGATGGTTCTTGCCATCATGCTGCCGCTGTTCACGGCGACGGCCAACATGGATTTTGGTGGTTGACAACGGGACGAATACCGATGCGCATCCACAAGATCGAGAGCCAATTCAAGGCGAAGGAAAACAGCATGAAACACCAATCCAGATACCACGATCGCCGGGCCGCACGCGGCTTCTCGTTGCTCGAACTGACGCTGGTCATCCTGATTATCGGCGTGCTGATGGGCGTGGCGACAGTAGCATTTGCTCCCGCGTTGTTCCGCGGCAAGACAGCGGCCACCAAGGCCAGCATGACCACGATCCGCCGCGCCCTGGAAGAATACAAGGGCATCAACAACGTCTACCCGCCCAGCATCGGCCTGCTGGCGCCAAACTTCCTCCAGTCGGTGCCCAAGGATGGTTGGGGTAACGACTTTTATTACAGCGTGCCGGGCCAGGGTGGGCAGCCCTACACACTGATCAGCGCTGGCGAGGACGGTGCGTACGCCACTGCCGATGACATCGACGTCTGGATGCTGGACGCTCCCAATCCGTGATGGACATGGCACGCTCTGTTGACCAACTCGCCGTGAGCCGCCGGGGTATGACCTTCCTCGAGGTGGTCCTGGCCTCGGCGCTGCTGGGCATCGTGGCCATGGGGGTCTTTGGGGCGCTCAATTATCTGGTCTTGCAGCAGAAGCGGGCCGAACAACTGACCGGTGCCGCCGAGGTGGCCAATCGCGTGGTGGTGATGTTTTTGGATAATCACGAGGCCATGCCCTCCAACGGGCGTCCTATAGACTACGGGCGTCATCGGTACCGCTGGACATACAGCGCCGGGCCCGTCACGGTGGTCGACCCCAACGCGACCGAAGGGCAGCCGTCGCCTTTAACATTGGATCGCTTGCAGGAACTGACAGTTACCGTCTGGCTCCATGAGGACAGCGGGGGGGCATTTGCGCCCAACGCAACGGTGCCGGGCCTGACCGTGCGCCGGATGCTCGACCCGATGGCCATCCGCAACCCCGACTCGTTCTCGCGTGCCATCGGAGACTTCCGCATGTTCGGCGCGCTCCAGGGCGAGAGCGGAAGGCGCAGCGGCGGCTCACAGGACGGTGCGCCTGCGCCAAGACAAGGCGGGGGCAACTGATATGCGCCCGGGATTCACCCTCATCGAATTGACGATGGCCTTGGTGATGGGCATGGTGGTCCTGGTGGCGGCCATGGGCATGTTCCACACCATGGAACGCGCCGACGCGATCGCCGAAGTCCGGGCCGAAGAGCACGCCCAACTCCAGCGCACCCAGCGTGTCGCGGCCCGGGCCCTTGGTTCGTTGCTGGTCATGTCGCGTCAGGACCATCAGGCCGCACAGGCGGCCTTGGAGGCGATGGGCGTCGAGCGGCCCGAGCCGGGCACTTCGGGAGCGCTCCAGGGCGGCCCGGGTGCCAGCCAGGAGACCGAGATCGATCCAGCCGTGTACCGGTACCGGGTGCGACTCGAGGATGAACCGAGGCTGAAGGATGTTGTGATGATGCGGCGTGTTCGCATCGGCGAGCAAGGCCTGGGCCCGCCCGAGCCCACCAAGCCGCAACGGCTCGAACTTGCCCTGAGCGCGCCTCCCGTCTTGCCAACCTATTCGGACGTGCAGCGTCGGGTACGGATTGCGCAGCTTGGTCTGGTACCCATGGGTGAGGGTTCGCAAGCCGACGCGCAAGGCGCTGTCCGAGGCGCGTTCGTGCTGCGGGACGAGCGTCGTGTCAACGGCCTGGACCTGCGAGTCTTCAGCCTATGGTGGCAACCGGTCTCGGCCGACGCCGAGGTGGCCGATGCTTTCGAATCGGCCGGCGTCGATCCGGCTCTGGTCGAGGGCGCGGTGATGCTGATGGACTCGGTGGTTTGGGCCCGTTGGCGGTTCTTCAAGGAAGGGGAGTGGCGTGAGTCGTTCCAGGTCCTGGGCGAGCTCGACCTGGCCGCCTATGCCGAACTGGAACTCACCACATCCCAGAACCACACCGTCGCGTGGCTGTTCGAGTTGGCATGGACCATTGGCACCGATCCCGAGGCGTCGGGGGCCACGGACGGGCAGGAAGCCGGTGAAGAAATCGAAGTCCCCGCGCCCACGGACCCGAGATCGGGCCAGGGCGGTCGGGGCATGCGTGGAGGGGCCAACTGATGCCCCGCCGTGCATTTGCTCTGCCGCTGGTGGTGATCTTGTCGATGGTGGCAACGATGGCGATCGCCGTGATGCTCGAACGCCAAAGCCAGCAGACGCTGGTCACGGTCCGCCAGTTGCGTTGGACGCAGGACCGACATCTGGAGTCGGGGGTACGAGAGGTCGTTGGGGCGTGGGTCAAGGGTTCCTCACGCCGCCTTGGCGAGATCTCAAAATCGGGCGGACACGCACTGGACCTGATGATGGAAGACGGGCGGAACTTTCGCCTGGATCTTGAGGATGCGCAGGGGTCGGTCCTGGCCGCTTTTGATGGGGTGCCCGCGAACGAGGCGGCCTTGGCCAGGAACCTGTACGACACCATCGCGATGCGTGCCGGAGATCCACGCACGCTCGAAGGATGGACGCGACTGGTCGGTCCGGTCGCGGTCAGCGCCGCATCCGCGCCCGAAGCTGTACTGGCAGCGGTAGCCTCGACCCGGTTGGGCGAAGGCCAGGCCGCCGCGATGGCCCGGGACATCGTCTTGGCACGTGCGTCTCCTGATCAATCCGGCGGACCACAATGGCTCCGCCGGATCTTGTCCGAGTATGTCTCGGACCTGGAAGACCGGCGCGAGTTACAGCGTCTGATCGTGGCCGAACCCAGCTTGTGGCGCATCCGTGTGTCCGTGTTCGATGATCGAGGCCGCCTGCTGTCGATGTATGAGGCGATCGTTCACGTGGACGGTCGGGAGCTTCGCCAGCGTGCCGATTCGGGAGATTTCACGCCCCTGGGGCCCTTCCTGTTGTGGCGACGCGTGGAAGACGCTGGCTTGGGTGCGATGATGGGGGCGACACGCTAGACTCGGTCGGGTAGGCTGGTGGCAGAAAACGGCGGTTTGTACGGTTTCGGAAAGGGGTTTTGATCATGGCATCGAAGACCACCCGTGCGGGAATACTCCAGCAGCGTCGGCTGATGGAAGTCGGTGCTGTCGCCGCGTGCTTTGGTCTTGCCGCGTTCGCCGTTGGAGCGGTCGTGCTGGATCGCTCGGTAAAGCCCAGCGTGATGCCGACCGCTGCGTCGCTGGTGCCCCCGAAGACGGACAAGCAAACGACCGGGGAAGAGCCGTACATCCCGATACCTGCTTTGATCGCCAGCGGGTTGTCCTCATCGTACAAGCTCCAGCCTACCACGCCCGCGGTCAAGGACGAATCGGGCGAGGAAGATCCCCAAAGGCCACTGCCGCCGCAGGATGTTGCGCTGGTTGCCGCTGTCGGTCAGCCGGGGGACATGGTGGCGATCATCCGCGAGGGTGCGGCCCAGTCTGCCATCGGGCCCGGTCAGCGTGCCGGTTCGGTTGAGGTGCTCGAGGTGACTCCCGGTCGGGCTCGCATCCGCCATAACGGACAGGAGAAGGAACTGACCATTGGTCAGCCCATGTTGCTGGTCAGCGATATTGGTGGCGGATCGGGTGCTCCGCCGGTAAGCCAAGCGATCTTGCGCGGTGAGTTTGACGGGCAGACCCGGATGAACCCCGATGGCACGACGACGACGACACCGCCGCCACCTTCGACCCTGCAACGCTCGCAAACCAGCGGCAACCGAGGCGGCCAGGGCGCATCCGGCGGTGCTGGGGGCGGTTCGGGCAACAGCCCCCCAAGGCCCGGTGCTGGTGGCGGCAACAACAATAACAACCAGCCGGCGGCAACGGGGCGGCCCGTACAAGGCCAGCAACAAGGCCAACAGCAGGGGGCCGAGGACAAGCGGTGAGCCTGCGGACCTGCCTGGTTGAGCGCGAGGAGCACGGAGATCGCATCCGCCGAGTGCGGCTATTGGGCCAGCATGCCGAGGCGGTGTGGGAGAGCCCACGCGTGGACGCAGCGGCGTCGAGCACGCCCGAGGATGAGGTGCGTTCGGCCGCGGAGTGGATCGCCCAAAGGCTCTCGGTCGACGGCGACCGATTGGGGCCGATCGTGCTTGACACCACCGGCGCGCATTGTGCATGGGTGCAGGCGGCTACGGCCGATGTTGGAGCTGTCCGTGCGGCGTATGGACGAGGCGGCGAATCGGCCCTGGACGAGTTCGAGTCCGATCTTGGATTTGAGGACGAGCAAGACGAGAGCGACGTGCTCGGTGGGCGTTTGACTCCGCTCGAGGCATCGATCGAGACGCTCGGGCCGGCGTATGAGTCTGGCCACGGGGTGCGCATCGGAGTCGTCGTAGCCCCCGATGCGGTGGCTCGATTGCTTCTGGATGAGCTGGATGATCGCGGCATCAGCCCTAGCGGCGTGACGACGCTGTGGCACGCGCTCGCGCTGGCGGCAAGCCCGATCGAGAGCGACGAATCCACACCTTCACGGGTAGTGGCCGAGAGTCCGACGGTGGGCGGTTGCGTGCTTGTCCAGCCCGAGGGGAATCTGCTCTGGGCATGGGGGCGTGCGGGATGCCTGCTGGCAGCCGGTTCGATGCGGCTGGCGGTGCACGACGACGGGCCCATCGTCGCAAGGCAGGACCTGGCACGGCTCGTGAATGATTGGGTCGCGTGGAGTGCTCAGGTGGGCGTTTCTCCCGCGCGGGTCTTGGTCTTGTCGTGTCCGTTGGCGGTTGACCGGGCGTCGAGCGAGGGTCGTGCGTTGTCGGCTCCGGGCGTGGCCTCGGCTTTGGCCGACCTGTGGCCCGAAGCGGTGCTGGATATTGAGGTCGATGCAGACCCCGCCCGTGCCGCGCTGCGTCGGGCCGAGGGCTTGGACACCGACGATCTTTCGCCGGGCCGTGCGTTGGTGTCGCTGGCAACGCGTCCCGGTCGCTCTTTACGCCGCGGGTACCAGTTGTTGGGGTTGGCCTTGGCCATGGCCGGGGTGGCGTTGATTGCCGTCGGCTACCGCTGGCACAGCCAGGTTGAAGGTATCCGGTCCGATGCGTCGAGCATCCGTCTGGCATACATGGCCGAGATCGAGACGGTCGAGGCGATGCTTGGCAAGCCGGGGGTGATCCGCGGTGACATGGTCCCGATGATGCGGCTGGCGTCGGAGATCGACCAGGCCACGCGCGCCAGTGAGATTCGCCGGGCAGCGCCTCGGCCCGTGCTCGAAGAGCTCGAAGGTGTATCGCTGCTCTTACAGGAACTTGGCGGGCGTGTTGAGTTGACCAAGATCGAGATCACCACGGCCGCATTCCAAGTCACGCTGAGCTCAAACGATGCCGCTGCCGTTGGGGATATCAACCGTCTGCTGAACGAGTTGGACCTCAACGGCCGGGCGTTGCGTTGGCGGGTGGAATCGCTCGGCCGAGGTGCCTCTTACACGGTGCGGATGATCGGGACCTGGGAACGTGAAGGGGCCGGGCGATGAGCGAGAAACGGGACACCGTGAGCCGATCGGCCCTGGCCGCGCGAGCGTCGGCACGGGCGCAGCGGAATCGACCCAAGGGCGTGTTGCTGATCGGGGCTTTGGTCCTCTTGGCTGGCGTGGTCTTTATGCTGGTGGGGCGTTCTACATTGAAGAGTGCCCAGGCGGACCGCAAGCGCGAGTTGAATTCGGCCCAGAGCGTGGTGGTACAGAAGGCTCGGCTGGAGCGTCACATTGGGACTCAGTCGGGACCGAGCCCCTTCGATAAGGTTCCGAATTTCACGACGCTCGCTCGTGAAGCGGCCGGTTCGGTAGGGTTGAGCCCGGCACCGACACTGACGCGTGAAACCAGCACGACGCCGCAGAACGGGATCCTCGAACGTGAGTACCGCTACGAGCGGGTGACCAGCGCGAACATCGAGGCGTTGATTTCGTGGGTGGCCCAGGTTCGTTCGATGGTGCCGGGGGTGGAGATCCGATCCATGGACATACAGCCGCAGCGGACGCAGTGGCAACTGTCGATTACGTTTGTCAAGCCGGAGTTGGCGTCATGATGCAGCGGTTGTTTGTCTGGTTGCCGTGTGGATTGATGTTCGTGTGCGTGGCTTTGGGCGGCGCGTGCGCAAGCAAAGAGGAAGTGTTTGTTCGGGATCTTGGCGTGCTCGTGCCCGACAACACGGCGCAGAAGCGTGAGGCTGTCGAGCTGGTCGATCGTGCGTACCGGGTGTACCACGATAGCGGCAAGGGCGAGCAACGCCGGGTGCGCGAAGCGGCCGAACTCCTGGAGCGTGCCATCCGGCTCGATCCGGGCTTTGCCACGGCCCATCTGAATCTGGGCGTGCTGCACCTCGAGCAAAAAAGCTATCCAACAGCGATCTCGCTCTTGCGACGGGCGCAGATGCTGATGCCCAGCGATGCACGACCGAGTTATCACCTGGGCGTGGCGTATTACCAGATGGGCCACTCGAGGCCGGCCATCGACGCCTTCCTTGAGGCTGTTCAGGCCGACCCGGCAGATTTTCGCGCTGTGCGCGGGCTGGCGGTCGCATGCCGGAGTGAGCATTTTGCCACGGACAGGACCCATGAGATCCTGCGTCGGGCTCAGATGATCGAACCCGACGAGGCGTGGCGGCAGATCATCGGCCGCGAAGTTGCTCGACAGAAGCGCCAGTTGGAGATCGGCTGAGCCATGGAGCAATCTTCCAAGCAACGGAAGAAGGCTGGACCGATGCGACAGGCCGCGACGTTCGCGGTCGCGTTGGTCCTGTTTGCCGCCGCGGCGGTGGTCTTTTTCCAGAAGTTCAGCCCGGCGACACATGGGCCCGTGCGGCTGGATATCGCCAATGGCACGCCCGGCTCGCTGCTTGAGTTGGAACTGAACCTTGTCGTGCCCAAGGGCGAGGCGGTCGGCACGTTGCCATCCTCGGTTGCCATCGGTGGTGTGGTGACGGCCTATGAGGGGCTGGGGCCGGTCACGATCGTTTCGGTCTCGTACGTGGGTGGTGCCGACGGCAGCGCCTTCACGCATCGGATCGATCGCGTGCTCGAACCGGGCGGGATCATGACGCTGCGGATTTCTCCGGACGGCGTGGTGGTTGATGCTGGCGCTGGTGCGTTGCAGATTCCCGGCAGCCGTTGACCGATCACCGGATGTCTTGATTCAGAGCCGTTCGGCCGCGAGGCTGGCCAGCGTGGATCTCTCGCTGCGCTGGAGCATGACGTGGCCGACCAGGCCCAGGCCTTTCATCTTTTCCACGGCGTAGGACAGGCCGTTGGAGGAACTGTCGAGGTATGGGTTGTCGATCTGCCCGATGTCGCCGGTGAGGACGAGTTTGGTTCCTTCGCCTACTCGGCTGGCGATGGTCTTGACCTCGTGTGGGGTGAGGTTCTGGGCCTCGTCGACGATCATGAACTGGTGGGGGATGGAGCGTCCGCGGATGTAGGTGAGCGGTTCGAGGACGAGCTTGCCGTCGGCGATCATCTTGTCGATGCGTTGCTCGTTGGTGTGGCTGTCGGGGGCCTGCCCGTGGGCACCACGGGTGCTTAGGAGATACTCGAGGTTGTCGAAGATGGGCTGCATCCATGCGAAGAGCTTTTCGTCCTTATCGCCGGGCAGGAAGCCGATGTCGCGTCCCATGGGCATGATGGGCCTTGCGACGAGGAGCTTGTCGAAGCGTGCTTCCTGGAAGACCTTGGCCATGCCGGCGGCAAGGGCGAGGAGGGTCTTGCCCGTGCCCGCGCTGCCCAAGAGCGTGACCATCTGGATCTCGTCGTCCATGAGCAGGTCCAGGGCCATGGTCTGCTGGACATTGCGCGCCAGCAGGCCGAAGATGGGCTTTCGTGGCGGGCTGATGGGGATGAGGTGCTCGGTGTCGGCCAGGCGGCGGGCCAGGCCGGTGTGGTTCTCGTCGTGCTCGTCCTTGAGCAGGACATAGGCGTTGGGCAGGACGGTTTCCGGATCGGCTGGGAGGGTTGGGTCGTCGGAGTCGTGCGCTTGGGCGAGTGCGGCATGGATGGGCTCGAGTGGGAGCATGCGCTCGTCGTACAGGCGGTCGATCAGGTCGCCTTCGACGGCGGCGGTGACGTATCCCGTGTAGAGTCGGTCGGCATCGACTTTCTGGTTCTGGAAGTCTTCGGTGGGGATGCCCAGGGCGTCGCTCTTGATGCGGGCATTGAGGTCCTTGGATACAAAAACGGCGCGTTTGCCTTGGTTGTGCAGTTCCCAAGCGACAGCGATAATGCGATTGTCCTTGGTGTCGTCAGCGATCGCGTGCGGACGCTTCTCGTCGGAGATGACGATGCGGATGGTTCCGGTCGTGCCACTGGGGGCGGTGGAAGCGGCCGCCCCGGACAGGGGACTGGAATCTCCCCAGCGGACGCCGTTGGTCAGCGGGCCCTTGGCGCGGAGGCGGTCGAGTCGGCGGATGACCTCACGGGCGTTTCGGCCGATGTCGTCCTCTTGCCGCTTGAGTTTGTCGAGTTCCTCGATGACGGCAAAGGGGATGACGACGTCGTTCTCCTGGAAGACGAAGATGGCGTTGGGGTTGTGCAGCAGCACGTTGGTGTCGAGCACGAACTGCTTGATGGGCTTGGCGGTAGTGGCCATGCGTCTCTCTCCGGGTGCGTGCGGGGTATTACCATGAGAACCATGCCGAGGAAATGAGCGTCAGGGCGCAGATCATGGCCAGGACGAACTTCACGATGATGGCGACGAACCAGCCGGCCGACGCCCCTGCGCCGACCTTGGCCGAACGCTTCCAGGTCTGTTCTGGAGCGGTGCGATGGACGAGCGTAGCGGCCAGGCCCGCGCCGATGGCACCACCGATAAGCGTGCCGATGATCGGCAGGAAGCCCGTGCCAACGATCGCGCCTGCGATGCCCCCGATGAATGCGGCAAACATGGCACCGCGTGTGCCGCCCATCCGACGGGCACCCACGATTCCGGCCGTCCAATCGACGATGTCCGAGGCGATCGTGCAGAGCAGGAGAAACGCGAAGACCCACCACGAAACGATTGGGACCTCCTGAGGCCACAGGCCAAACCACGAGCCCGCGAGGTTGGCCAGCAGGGCTGCCAGAGTCATCAACCACAGCCCCGGCAGGCTGAGCAACACGACGGCCGGGCTGAAGACGGCGACCAACGTGAGCGCGATGGCAAAGGCGATCCAGATGCGGACGCTCCGGGAAAATCAGGGGGTACCGCCGGGTTCTTCGGCTTGTGGCTCGGATTCTTGCGTCTGGGCTTGTTCTGGACTGGGCGTGTCTGCACGCTCGCGCTCTGGGAAGCGTTCGCGCTCCATCTCCAGGATCCAGTCCTCGACACCGGTATGGCGATAGAGATCGACCTGGATCACGCGACCCCCGTGGGTTGGATGATCTTCGGTAAGGTGGAGCTGGACGTAGAACTTATGCCAACGGGACTTGTCGAACTCCTGGATCTGATTGGGCGTGACCTGGATGCCGCCGGGCAGTGTGATGCGTTTCGCGCTGGGGTCCCATGCGTACCGGGTCGAGGCCGCTCGCATGAGTCCATAGCCGAAATAGATCGCCAACCCCACGCCGATGAGGAAGATGGGATATTGGGCAAGGATGTCTAGCCTGCTGCGGCGTTTTGGGGCTTTGCCCCGATCGACTTGTCCCCAGGTCTCTCGGAGTTCTCCCAAGCGTTCGAAAGAAGAACCGACCTTTCCCTCGTGCTCATTTTCACGTGGGTATGTCGTGTACATCGGATCAAGCCTGCCAGCGATGCTCAGGGCGTCGAGCCAGTTGCCCCGGTAATCGTTGAGGGTGGCCGGACTGCGGTTATTGCTTGGCCTGCCGAGTTGCTCATAGGTTTGCTGCGGGTCGGCGATGCTGGCGGCGGCAAGACTCGCGCCGACGGCCGACCCGGGCGGGGGCGAATCCAGGAATCGCAGGTATTCCCATTCGCTCCATTGGGCGTACTTGACGGCCTGGGCTGGATAGATGATGAACCCATCAAGGAAACCCCATATCCCCAAACCCAGGACGATCAGTGTGATAATGGCCTGCTTGATCCAATAACGCGGGCTGAGTCTGGCGTGCTTGGTCTGGTCCATGGATCCTCCGGGAGGCAGTCGATGGCGAGGGTTCAGGTCAGGGTGAATCGGATGGCTGGACTTCCAGGGATCGGAATGTATCGTGCCACCACTGGTCGGCCCATGCCCTTCCCAGGGGTGTCCGCGTCAGGTTGTCGAACCCGCCGGACTCCACCCGGATGGAGGGTATCGTGGGGTATCGGTGGGGGTACTTCAGAGCCCGGTTGAGCCAACGTTCGTGGGTGAGGCGGAAGGCCTCCGCGAGGGTCATGGGCCTGTTGCGTCTTGGCACGTGGTTGGGATTCATGATGCCGCCATTGTACCGAATGGGCTCGAACAAACCGCCTGATTATGGCACTCAAGCCCAACATCGACCAAGCGGGGGGCCCCAGCCCAGCGGAATGGGCTCATGGGGTGGTCTGGGCCGCCCGGCCTCTCCAAGACCGCTTCCCGGAGCGATGCAGGCGGAAACTGTCCCACTGGACCAGAACCATGGCCAACACGCCCAGGGGGTGGAGCAAGGCCGTGAGGATCGGTAATCGGAATCGCCAGGCCAGGAGACCTCGAAGGGCGATCTGGCAGCCGATGGCCAGTTTGGCCAGGAGCAATGCAGGTGTCACAGCGGGCTCCATGAGTAACAACACTGGCAAGGTGACCCAAGGCAGGAGATGGCCAAGGAGATGGAGGAAGGTCAGGAATACCAAAAGAGCGGGCGAACCCAGTCCCTCGTAGGCGTTCTTGGCAAACCCCTTCCAGGTCGAAGTCAGGCTGTCGTACATACGGACCGAGGCGATCGCCGTGCCATCGAAAAGGTCGGTTGTAAAACCTGCCCTTCGGGCCTCTCGTGGCATCTTGACGCCGTCGTGCATGGTGTCTTTGAAGGCCGCGTGTCCGCCGAAAGCGTCGTAGCACGGTCGGCTGACGAGTATGAACTGGCCGCAGGCTGCCGATGTGGAAGGATCGGTCGTGCCCCGCATCCGGAACATGGGCAGATAGGCGAAGAGGATGAAGAAGATCATGGGCACGAGCAGGACTTCGGCGGGCGACCGGACGATCTGGCGAGGGAAGGTCGAGATCAGGCCCAGTGGCACTTGGTGATTGGTGTCCAGCGAGCTCCATGCGGCCAAGGCGGTGGCGATGGCAGTGGGTTCGAATCGCACATCAGCATCGGTGAAGAGGAGGTACTCGCCCGAGGCGTGGTTGGCGCACTGCCAGCAGGCGTGCTGCTTGCCGTTCCATCCCGGTGGCAAGGGAATCGCGGCGAGCGGTCGGACACGCTGGTCTTCGTCGGCTAATTGCGAGAGGATCTTGGGCGTTGCGTCGGTGCTCTGGTCGTCATAGACGAGGATCTCGAGGCGGGCATGGGTCGACGCCAGGAGTGAGCGGACGCAGTCCTCTATGTTGGCCTCTTCGTTGCGTGCGGGGATGCACACGCTGACAAACGCCTGGACAGGTTCGACGCTGCCGGATGGACACCGGTACAGTCGCAGATTGGCAAGGGTCATCGCCAGAGCACCCAGCGAAACAAGCAGGGAAAAGCCGAGCAGCAGGGCGATGATCACGGCGAAGGCTCCGCGCGTGAGTCTTGCGTCGAGATGGCGGTCTGCCGCCCTGTGATACGCAAGATGGTGTCGTAGACAGGGTTGACGCCCGAGGCGCCTCGGCCGAAGAGGATGTCGAGGGCCTTGGGTTTGCGTGCGATAGCCAACTTGGAAAGCTCGTGCATGGCCTCGGCCAGGGTGCGGGACATTTCCCGATGCCAGAGGCTGGTGGTGGGCCTAGGTGGTGTCGGGCAGGGACGGGCAAGCAAGAGGAGTTCGGGCTTGCGGTCATCCCAGAATGGATACTCGACAGCCAGGCACACGACGCGTGGCGGCGCTGCATACTTATGCAAGCGACCGGCGATGGCCGCCGCTCCGGGGCGTAGTTCGAGGGGGGCACGCACGTCGACGAATCGTCCCTGGGGCGTGATCCAGAAACTTGGTCTTGGATGGTGCCGTGCCAGATCTGTTGCGTACTGGACCATTCCTTTGTACGCACTCGGATCGTCGAGATCGACCCCAAAGATGCCCAGTCTTCGCATGAACGCGAACTGCTTCACCATCACTCGGTCCATCGGCGCGAAGACCTGTCGGCCTGGCGAGAACTGCCGAGCAAGTGCGGCGGAAAGGATGGGGTCCCACCAACTCTGGTGATTGAGCAGCAGCATGGTGGGGCCTTCGTGCGTGTCCAGGCTCTCCAAGACCTTGTCGCTTGCTGGTTCGATGCGTACGGCGTTGAAGTTTTTCAAGAGCAGACGGCGGCTGTACCACTGGAAGAGTCGGCAGAACCACTCTTTGCGTTGCTGGGGCAAGATGGCCGGTGGCGGATGCACGCGTGCCTCACGCGTTGGCCAAGGCCATTGGTGTGCTGTTTGTGGAAGTTTGCACGCTGATGCCAAAGTCTTCGCACAGGGACCATGCCGCCGTGACGCCGCTCATGAGCACCATGGGCACGCCCGGGCCCGGGTTCACACTTCCGCCGGCGAGGTAGAGGTTGGGCAGAATCTTGGACCGGTTGCGCGGCTTGAAGCCGCCCTTGAGCCGGCCGTGCGAGGCCAGGCCGTAGATCGCCCCGCCCGAGGCATTGTACATGCGATCGATCTGGGGCGGGGTGAGATACCTCTCGATGGCGATGTGATCCTCGATGTCTTCCATTCCATGGTGTTTGAGTTTGTCGATGACGATGGGCCGGTACTCGGCCAGTGTCTTGCCGGGCTTACCGGCGCGGTCGAGCCACTGGTGGCGTTCGTCGAGAGCGGCCGTGTGGATGAGGATGTAGAGAGCCTCGCATCCCTGGGGTGCCTGGTTGGGATCGGTTCGCGATGGGGCGGCGATGTAGAGGGTGGGATCTCGGGCGGGGATGCCCTTGCGATAGATATCGTCAAACTCCTGGTGGCTGTCGCGTGAGAAGAGGAAATTGTGGTGGGCCAGGTGGTCGTACTGGCGACGCAGGCCCAGGTAGAGCACCAGACCGCTGCACGCGGGCTTGTACTGCTCTGCGATACGGCGCTGCTGGAGCGCGGCACCACTCTGGCCTTGGAGCAGGGCGGCATATGTCCGCTGGACGTCGCAATTGGAGACCACCGCGGCGGTGTCGATGTGGCGCCCATCGTCGAGCTGCACGCCCGTGGCTCGTTCGCCTTGGGTGAGTATCTTCGTGACGCGGCGCCCCGAGACACGTTGGACACCGAGTTCGTCGGCGATGCGTTCGAGCGATCGGGCGACCATGCGTGTGCCGCCCATGGGATACCAGCAGCCGTGGTCGAGTTGTGCTGCACAAATGAGGCTCAGGACAGCGGGGGCCATGAACGGGCTCGAACCGACATACTGGAGGAAGTGCTCGCAAACCTGCCGGACGTGCGGTTCGGGGATCATTTTTTCGATGGTGGTACCGACGGTCGAGTAGAGTCGCATGGCCATCGCGTCGCGCGCCACGCCGGGCTCGGTTGGCGGCTTGCGGATCATGTCTGCGATGCCGCCAAGGTCTTTGTAGAAGAACACCTTCTCGCTGAGGCGGTACATGCGCTGGCTGAAGTTGTAGAACTTGAGGAATCCTTCCCCGGGTTTCGATTCGGGGAACTGGGAGTCCAAATCCGCAGCCCACTGACGCGCGTCACGGCGCAGGTCGATGCGTGTGCCATCATCGAAGAAACAACGCCATTGTGGGTCGAGGTCGATGAGGTCGATGTAGTCGGCTGGATCACGCCCGGCACGAGAAATGATGCCCTTGAGCACCTGGGGCATGGTGATGATGGTTGGCCCCATGTCGAAGGTGAAGCCACCTTCTTCCAGGAGGTTCATCTTGCCGCCCAGGTGGTTGTTGGCCTCAACGATGGTGACCGGGACACCCTTGGACGCGAGTTCCACCGCGGCTGCCAGGCCGGCAAGTCCGCCGCCAACGATCACAACGCCTGCATCTTGAACGCTTCCAAGCTGATTTTGTGAGTGCGCGGTCATCGAACAATCCCCAGACGTGTGCGTGACTTGTCTGGGTTGAGTCTAGACCTGTCCTGGCGGCCATCACGGGTTGTTCGGCCCGGAAATGGTGTTCATCCCGGGTAAGGGCAGGACTTCCCCATCTCTGCCGATTCGCAGCTGACCGGTGTCTCGCAGGTACTGGAGGATGGCCACCCGAAGGTCGGTGACGGCGGCGTCACGCGCGTTGCGGGCGTTGAGCAGTTCCGCGAGCGTATCGACCAGTTGCTGGGGGGTGATTTCGTCCTCTCGAATGCGTTGCTCTTCGAGCCGTAGTTCGTTGATCTGGACCTGCCGCTCGGCGAGGATGAGCTGGAAACGGGCGACCTCGATGTTCCGCAGGCGGCTGCGGGCCTCGACGACAACCTGGTCTCGCGAGCGTTCGAAATTTCGCAGGGCCCGTTCGAGAGCGATCTGGTTGGAACGGAGGGAGAGGCGTTCGGTCTCTCGGTCGAGGGGCAGGCTGAATCTCAGGCCGGCCTGGTACCGCAGCGAATCGGGATCGAAGGCCAGGCCCGCCTGGTCCTGGTTGGGGTCTGTAGGCAGGCCGACCTGTGCGGTTGCGTTCAGGTCTGGCAGGAGATTGTTGCGGCTGTTTGCGACGGCGCGTCGTGCGTCGAGCACACGATCTCGTGTGGTCTGGAGGTCGAGACGGTAGAGCAAGGCGAGTTGGGCGGCCTCGGTGGGCGTGGCTACGGGGTCGTTCAGCTCGAGGTCCAGTGGTGCCAAGGCCACGGGCGTGGAAGGGTCCAGGCCCAGTCGGATCTTGAAACTATCCAGGGCGAGGACGTAGCGCTCGTAACTGCTCTGGAGCGAGTTGCTGGTGCTGAGCACCTGGCTCTCGGTGATGGAGATCTCGAACAAGGCGATCTCGCCGGCTTGCTGGCGGGCACGCTGGCGTTCCAGGGTCTGGCGGAGATTTCGCAATTGTTCCTGCTGGTTGCGGATGCTCGCGGCCTGCTGGAGCAACCCGAAGTAGGTCGAAGCGATGTTGACCACAAAATCTCGGCGAAAATCCTCGAACGCACGAGCGGCATACACGAGGTTGCGTTCCGCCTGGATCAGATCATCCCTGGCCACCGAGCCCGCTCCACGCAACAGCGGCAGGCTGGCGTCGAAGACCAATTCGGACGATTGGCGGTAGTCTTCGGTGGCCGCCGATCGTAATTGCTCGGTGGCGTTGACGATCCATCGGGCGGCGACATCACCGCCACTGGGTAATCGCTGGGTGAGCCGCAGTTCGTTGATGATCGCCAGCGCGCTGTCAAAGGTCCCCTGGTCGCCCCGCCCGGAAACCTGTACCGTCGTGTCATTGAAGAGCCTTGGGCCCCACAAATGCCGCTCGCGCAACAGTCCGATGGCCGAGAGGATGTAATCTTCCTGCGCGTCGAGAAACTCCCGGGCCGTTCGTTGCGATTGTGCCAGCACGGCCGAAAGATCGAGCACCAGCACGTTGTCAGGAATCGGCGGTGGTGGCGGCAGGTCTTCGGTGGCCATGTCCTCTCGGTAGCCGATGCTCTCCAGCGGGATGCCCAGGGATTCGCTGTAGTACCGATCGAGCCGGGCTTCCACCGCTTGGGCTTCGAGCCGGGCGGCATCGGCCTGGACATAAAACAGGTCGCGCGTGTCGGGGTTGCGCGTGGGCGGCTGGCGGGTGTACTGGGCTGAGCGCTCCACGTCCTCGACCGGGCCGATACGGAACCGGCGATCGGGCGTGGCGGCCTCGGTTCCCAGCAGCGCGGAACGGTCGAGCGTGAGGTTGTCGATCCGATGGTCGATGCGAGCAAGCCCGCCACAACCCGACAAGGCGAGCAGGAGCGTTGTCATCGGGATGCAACGGCGGAAAGCGATGGTGTTCTGCGTCGTGGGCATGAGCGGCGATGGTACGTCCGGGCAGGAAGATGGTTGCGGCCGACATGGAAAAGGGGATGAGACGGGTAGCCAAATCCGAACAGGGTGTCTAATATCCCGGTTCATCTCAGGACGGTCGAAATGTTTGGTTTTTAACAGGATGTCCGTGACTCGTCGTTCTTGAGATCGTACGGGAGTCGCCGCGATGCCCACCGTGACGTTTGACAGCCGAAGTTTCATGCTCGATGGCCGACGCATCTGGATCGTGGGTGGAACGGTCTCCTATGCACGGGCTCCGCGGGCCGAGTGGGCCGACCACTTGCACGCCGCAAAGCTGGCCGGTTTGAACACCGTGCTGTTGCCGGTGGTTTGGTCGCGGCACGAGCCACTGCCCGGGCACTTCGAGTTTTCGGGCGATTCGGACCTGCGTGCGTTCGTGGAGATGGCGCACGATGCTGGTTTATACGTGATTCTGCGGCTTGGCCCGGTGCTGGGAGACGACCATGATTTTGGCGGTCTGCCGACATGGCTGACGCGCTTGCCCGCGCATGAATTGCGGGCCGACAGCGGGCAATTCCTGGAAGCGTGCTCTCGGTTCATCGGCGCCGTGGCCGAGCAGATCCGCGATCTCCAGATTAATGCCGCGGGCAAGGGCGGGCCCATCCTGCTCGTTCAGAACGAGCACCAATGGACCTGTGGCGACAACGAACTTGCCTCGAAATATCTGGGCGAGTTGTATCGCTATATCCGCGAGGCCGGGCTGAGTGTGCCGGTCATCAACTCCAACAATCTGTGGGCGGGCGAAGAAGCCGAGATCGATTGCTGGGTGGGCAACGACGACCTCCTGGCCTCGCTGCGACAAATGTCCGAGGTGCGCCCCGATCGTCCCCGGCTTGTGCTCGACCTGTCTGGCGGCGACATTCCCGTGTGGGGTCAGAAGGCCGAGCCGGTGGATGGTGGCCTGCTGTTGCGACGGATCAGTGAGATTCTTGCGGGGGCGGGCCAGTTCACGCTCGCTCGTTTTGCTCCGGGCAGCCACATCGGATTCTCGGGCGGTCGGCTTGCCAATCGTTCGTGGGCCTATGCGGCGACGGATCGTGGCGGGCTTGTCGATTCGGCGGGTCGCGCGACGCCCGCGATGCTCTTGGCTCGACGCGGCTGCCTGTTCGCCAGCACGTTCGGGCGTGTTCTGGCACATTTGAATCCGGACTTGCGCCCGATCGTCGTGCATCCGGGCGAGCCACCGCGTGACTCCAAGGGGCAGGTCTCGATCGTTCAGCTCAGTGGTTCGCAGGGGGGTGTGGCGTTCGTGTTCGATCTGGCCGCCTCCAGCGGCACGACACGCAACAAGGCATCCTGTACGTTGTTGCTGGCCGATGGCACGCCGCTTCCGGTCCACCTTGGCGAGCAGGGCGTGGCCTGGCTGCTTCATAACGTGAAGCTGACCAGCAAGCACACGCTGGACTTCACCAACCTGAGCATGTTGACCAGTTCTGGCGCGATGATCGTGGCCTACGGCCCTGCGGCCAGTGAGGGCATGGTGAGCATCAACGGCTCGTTGCTGAGCGTCACCGTGCCGCGCGGCAAGAGCCCGCAGGCCGTGCTGCACGAGGGCGTGCTCGTCATCGTCTGCAACGAGCAGCAAGCCGACGAGTGCTTTGTGCATGAAGGGCGGGCGTTCTTTGGCGTTGCGGGGCTGCACGCCGATGGCTCGCCCATCGCTTTGCCCGGCTCCAAGGGCTATCAGACGGTAGAGTCCGATGCGAGCGTGCGCAACCACACATTTGAAGTATCGACTAAGAAGGGCCCCAAGCGCATCTCGCTGGAGTGGTCGATGGCCGATACGCAGGACTACTGCACCGGTCAGAGCGCCAAGTATGCCAGCATCGACGGCCCGGCAGACTTGTCCACGCTGGGAGCACCGTCGGGCTATGGCTGGTATCGGATGTTTGGCAAGCTCGCCGGCGAGAAAGTCCGGCTGGCCTTCCCAGAGGCCGCCGATCGCTTGCATGTGTTCTTGGACGGCCAGCCGTTGGGGATGGCCGGTTTTGGGCCGGGGGCATCCGACACGGTGGATGCGAAGTTGCCCAAGGGCGATGCCTCGCTGGTGGTCTTGGCTGAGAACCTGGGCCGGGCGGCGGCGGGCATTCTTTTTGGTGAGCGCAAGGGGGTCTTCGGGCATGTCTATGAGATCCAGCCGGTAGAGATGACCGCCTGCGCGGTCGAGCAGCACCCGCCCATGGATCTCCTTGCCTTCCGTTCCCCGATGTGGCTGGTCCATCAGAACGACCACACATCGCCTTTCCGCTTCACGTGGACCTTCACGCACCGCCGCAAGAGCCCGATCTTCATGTCCATTGGTGGGGGGCTGGGCCGTGGACTCTTGGTCATCAACGACCAGCCCGTAGCGTGCTTCGACGAAGCGGGCTTTACGGGTCTGCGTCTGGAGCCCGAGGAAATCCGCCGCGGAGCCAACGTGCTGCACCTTGCGTTGCATGATGACGGCGCGGTCGGGCCAGCCAGCATGGATGATGCCCAGGCGATGCTCCCGGCTGTGCAAGCCGCATTGCGGTTGGACGAGGGAGTGAACGAGGTGACCGCCAAGACGAGTTGGGCGTTTGCCAAATGGGAGCGACCAGCACCAACCGCTTTCGAGCCTGTGGCCAAGACTTCTTTGAAGTCGGTTGGCGGGCCGACGTGGTGGAAGTCGACTTTTGAGGCCTCGGCCACGGACATGCCCCTGGTGCTCGACCTGGCTGGCATGACCAAGGGGCAGGTATACATCAACAGCCAGCATCTGGGCCGGTACTTTGTGGCTACCGCCGACAAGAAGGCGACTGGGAACTCCGCGTTGATGTCCGTCCCAACCTCATGGCTGAAGATCGGTCGGCACAATGAGGTGGTGCTCTTCGACGAACACGGCGCGGCTCCGGCCAAGGTGAAACTGGCCTACGACACGGGAGGGGCCGTGCTTCGGGCGTTGCCTTAAATCTCTGCCATCACGCGGGCCGTCCAAGCCAGTTCGCCATCGAGCGGGGCGGGGGAAAATCCGAGTTCGGCGTTGGCCCGCGAACCGTCCAGCGAGACGTCGGCGGCTCGGGGTGCGGGCATGGGCACGTCGGCCCGAAGGCCCGGGCGGATGAGCCCAGCGTCGAAACCCAGCCAGCGTTCGGCATGATGGGCGAAAGCCTTGCCTAGTTCATGGCGGCTGATGCGCTGCGGTCCGGCCAAGTGGTAGCACACACCGGGACGACCCTTTTCGACGGCTGCCAGCACGCCCCGGGCCGCCTCGCGGGCGCTCAAGGGTGTGCGCCACTCGTCGGTGAAGAGCACCAACTCCCGCCCGCTCTTGAGTTGGTCGATCCACCCGCCCAGGAACGATCCTGGCGCATCGGTCGTGGCAGGTGGACCAAAGAGCAACGGCAAGCGTGCGATCACGGCGTGCGAGCCGAGCTCGGCCAGGCGTTCTTCCATGGCCCGTTTACTGCGACCGTAGACATTGATTGGGTTCGTGAGATCATCTTCGGTGTACATACCTCCAGGCCGCTCGCCGTCGAAGACGAGGTCGGTCGAGCATACGACGAAAGGCGGACCGGGGGTGCCCGATGCGCAGGCCAAGGCGAGCAGTTCGGTTGCCCGCACATTGTCTCGCCAGGCCGCCTCTGGGTAGCGCTCGCACTCGTTGGTGCGTGCGTTGGCTGCCGCGTGGACCACGGCGTCTGGTGACAATCGTTCTATGGCATCGATCGCGGCTCCCGGCTCGGCCAAGTCGGCCCGAACGGTGTTATAGCCAGCGATGCCATGCTGCCGGACAACGCCACAGACGTCCCAGCCCGCTTCGGCGGCGACGCGAGCCAGATGCTGGCCGAGAAAACCAGCAATTCCGGTAATCAGCAATCTTGGATGTCGCACGGATGAGCTCTGAGAGGTAGACATGGGAAGTCACCACGCCGCTCATTATTCTGCATCATCGAAATCATCCTTGTACTGAATCTCGAAGTCGTGCACCGTAGCCACGTCCTTGGCGCTCTTGCTGGCGAAGTGCTCGAAGCGGGCGATGATCGCCTCGGCGTCGCCGGCCAGGGAGCCTAGCACGCGGAACTTGTTGGCCAGGATGTCGTGCAGGTCGGCGGTGGTGTTGCGGGCGTGGCCGGCGGGGTACATCACCAGGCCCGAGTCGTGGGCGTGGCCCTTGGTGTCGGTTATGGTCATGCTGGTGGGGATGCCGTCGGGGTAGCGGCGGTCGTACTCGTCGCCGCCGTGCTCGAAGGTGATCTTGTCCATCAGCGATCGGGTGACGGGGTTGTGGATCGACGCGCGGTCGTAGTCGTAGGGGGTGAGGATGAGGTCCTTCCAGTTGACCTTCCTGGATTCGAGCGCCTTGCGGATCAGCGTCGAGACGATGTAGACCATGCTGTGGTCGGCGGACTGACGAGTGGTGGGGTTGCGCTTGGCCGGGTCGCCGATGATGCCAAAGGCCGGCTCGTAGGCGATGATGTTGATGTTGCGGATCGCCCCGCCGTCGGCCTGCTCGAGCAAACTCGGGTTCTTTGTGAACAGGTCGATGACCGCCTGGAGCGCGCCCGCGCTCTGGTGCTCGTACAGGCCCAGCTTGAAGTGCATGCCCATGACGGCAAAGTCGCTGCCGGACCTTGCCAGCACAAGGTCGAACGGGGACGCGTCGTCCTTGGCGGTGTTGGCGCTGGTGGCGCCCACCTTCTGGAACATCTGGCCGGGCCCCTCGAAGATGCGGAAAACAGCCTCGGGGTTGCGGAAGATGTCGCGCGGGCCCAGGAACCCGGCCATGGCCCGCTTCATGCTCAAGATGGCCACCTCGGTGCTGATGGCGGCGCTGGCGCCCTTGCTGTCGCTGAGCTGCTTGCCCGCGCGGATGGCGCGGAAGGGGATGTAGTGGGCCACGACCATGCCGATGGCCCGCTCGATCTGGTCCTCGCTTGCGCCCAGCATCGCGCCGAACACCGCCGCGCTGGCGATGGCGCCATGCACGACGTGGTCGATCTTGTACGTCTTGAGGCTGAAGACCTCGGCCAGGCGCCCGCGGATCTCGTCGAGGCAGACCATGCCCTTGAGCGCCACGTCGCCGCCCGCGCCGAGCATCTGGGCGGCGGCCACCGGCACGGCGTAGAAGTCGTTATGCCCGAACTCGCCGGCCGTGTGGCCGAGGCTGGGGTTGTAGCCGAAGTTGGTGCCGTTGCTGTCCCACTCGCGCACAGCGTTGGAGTTGGCCAGGATCGCCTTCTCGGCCTTCACGCGCTGGCTCGAGCCGAAGCATGTCGCGCCGTGCGTCGTCGCCGTGCCCAGCGGTTTGCCGGTGTGCCCGGCGGGCACCGCGTACTCGAGCGCTTCGGCCCGCAGGATCGTGGGGGCGTTGGTCCGCAGGGCCAGGGCGCTCACGCCGCAGAGGCACGCGTCGGTGTAGAAGAGGTTGGTGCGGTCGAGCACGCTCTGGTCGGGGGTGCCGGACGCCATGAAGTCGATGGCGTAGCGGGCGATGCCGCGGGCCTGGTTGGTGTCGGCCGGGAGCGTGGTGTGCGTGTCGGTGCTGCTGGGCGCGGTGGTCGCTTGGGTCATGTTTGGGAGTCCTCTGGAGTGGTGGGGGAGGGTAGGGGGGTGGTGGAGATTTGGCGATTGGCGGCGTGGCGCCTGCGTCGCATGACGTCGATGCGATACTTCTCGAAGCGCTTCGAGAACCAGATGGTGGATGCAATCCAGATCGTCGCCATGCCGACATAAAGGCCCCAGCCAACGACATATCGAGCCGAGCCCAAGAGCACGTAGAGCCCTATGGAGCCGATCACGCCTGCGGTGAGTACATACATCAGCATGCGACGCACAGCCCAGCGTCCCTGCCTCATTTCGCGTTCAACCCGATCAGGAACGTACTGCTGCCTGATGGCGTGAATGACGGGGATGAGACTGGGCACGCGTGGAACCAAAATCTGGTTGCGCGCACCGACAACTCGAATGGCTGGGGATGTCGGCCGACCGATGCTGGAAGCCTGATCCCAGCGAATGAAACGATCAGGTCCCTCGGGGTTTGTGCCGCTGATGCCGGTTGCGGTTACGCACCACGCCCCTGGTCGCCGGCTATGTCGCTCTGCTATCCATACGCCAACCATCAATGCGATGAACACGATCCCGACGATTGAGAACGCGACGCATGATGCCGCCGGGTTATCGAAGTCAGAGTGCCGTGTTCCTGTGGTGTACAGATAGAGCGCATAGCCCGCAAACGAAAAACATCCCGCAGGTCCGATGCTCACGATGGCGATGCAGAAGTATTGCCCCCTACGCAGCCGCCTCGCCTCGTCCAGCGTTCGACGATATCGAACTGACCAGCCATCATCGCGGATGTGTCGCTTCCACCACCGGCGTTCGGCACGTTGGGCCACATGGCGGACGTGAGCGGTCTGGTATGTCACATTGCGGCCATGACCCACCCGCCAATACCCAACCCCCCTGCCAATCAACCGAGGCTCGTGCGGCTCGGTGCGCACGACCACCAGCCGGTCCAGGCGGGGCTCGACGAACACTCGGATGGGCTTGCGTCTGGCGATCCCCTGGCCCTCCTGACCGAACCTTCCTCCCTCGCCGATGGTATGGGTGGACGCACGTACAATGGCACCGAAGGAGGCCCCATGCACATCGAGTTCAGCTACGCCAACGTCGATTCGTCCGATGCCCTGGAGGACCATGTCCGCCAGCAGCTTGAGTCCACCATCGGGCGGTTCGCCGACAAGCTGACGCGGGTGGAGGTCCACTTTGCCGACCTGAACAGCCCGCAGAAGAGCGGGGCGGCCGACAAGCGGTGCATGATGGAGGCCAGGCCGCGTGGGCGAGACCCCATCGCCGTCGACGCCCAGGCCAGCGACTTCTACCCGGCCGCCAGCGACGCGGCGGGGAAGCTTCGGCGGGCCCTGACCAGCCGGCTGGAGCGGGACTGAGCCTCAGTTGTTGCCCACGCCACCGGCAAAGACGAACCAGCCCATGCCCGTAAAGAACAGCCACCAGCCGTAGAGGGCGTGCTCCATGCCGGCGGCCAGGGTTGATTTGGTGCGCAGGTAGGTCCACGCGAACAGGATGCCGCCGGGCAGCGTGGCGACGAATGCCATCCAATGCCAGAACGGCGCGTGCAGCCAGGTGAAGGCCAGCACGTTCAGCACGAAGAGCACCCGGATATCAGGCACGATGCGCCGGTAGCGGTGGAAGAAGAACGCCCGGTGCGTGATCTCCTGCGGGTAGGCGCTCAGCCATGGGTAGCCGATGGCGATGAAGACCAGGATGATGGGGGCCTCGCGCGGCAATCGCAAAAAGGCATCGACCGGCTGGCCGTCGCGTCCGGTCAGGGTCATGGTGTCGGTCAATATCGAGAGCAGATAGGCCGCGGCGAGCATGGCAACTGCGTTGATGGCGAAGAGGCCGAGGATGCGACGGGCGTCCTTGCGGAAAGCCGGCCAGTTCCA
Organism: Phycisphaeraceae bacterium; assembly: GCA_026126305.1. Lineage (GTDB taxonomy): Bacteria > Planctomycetota > Phycisphaerae > Phycisphaerales > UBA1924 > JAHCJI01. Next base: position 93,280 of record JAHCJI010000004.1, on the reverse strand, counting down.
GAGTTGACGGGCCGGGTAGCTGGGGTCGATGGCCAGCCAGATACCCAGCAGCATGGCCGAGGCGATCAGCGTGGGGAACAGGAGCGAGCCCGGCGGCACCGGAGGGTCGGCCAGCACGCCCAGACCCACGGCGTGGAAGAGCCCGTCGAAGCGGTGCTTGGGGTCCATGATCGCGGCGGCCAGGGCGGGCAGGAAGGCAAAGAGGAAGGCCATCTCGAGCCACAGCCGGGCCTTGGTGATTGGGCCCGGGGGCCTTGGGTTGATGGCATTGGGAATGCTGAGTGTCATGCAATCAATGATGGCCCCCAAGCCAGTGCCTTGGGAGCCAGCAGCAGAAATCCCGCACCCGAGGCCTCCCCCGCCGCCGGCAAAACGCCTATAATAACAGTTATGTTGAATTCAATCGAGATTGTCATGAATGGGTAGCCTTGTCGCCATAAGCGGCGAGGTTGAGGCTATCTTGGGGTATGGCCCAGCAGACCACCATCTTCGACAAGATCATCGCCGGCGAGATCCCGTGCCACAAGGTATACGAGGACGAGCACGTGCTGTCGTTCCTCGATGTCGCCCCGCTCAGCCGGGGGCACACGCTGGTGATCCCTAAGGAGCGGGCGGCCCAGATGGACCAGCTCAGCGATGAGTCGGCCGCCGCGCTCGGACGGGTGCTGCCGCGGATCTGCCGGGCTGTCATGATGGCGACGGGGGCGACGGCGTACAACCTGCTCCAGAACAACGGGGCGGAGGCCCACCAGGCGGTGATGCACTTGCATGTACATGTGATCCCCCGCTATCCGGAATTCGATCCGGGCGAGCCGGGGGGCGGGCTGGGGATCGGGTGGCCTGCGGGCAAGTTGGAGGACGCTGCCGGGCTTGCGGGGGCTATTCGGTCGGCCTTGGGGGCTTGAGCCCATCGTGCTACTGGCCGACTTTCGCCTAGACCGGGCCTACCCTCCGCCTCCACAGCCTGAATCAGCGGGCGGGCTCTTGGGCCCCCACTGCCGACGGCTTGTGTTTGGAAAACGTTCAGCACGCCCGCCGGCGTTACAGGCGGGGTTTCTATCGAGGAATCACACCCCATGGCGCAAGGTACCATCACGCAGGTCATCGGCTCCACGTTTGACGCGCAGTTCGCCGAGAACGAACTGCCGGAGATCTACAACGCGATCACCGTTGAGGCCGAGACGCCCGCGGGCAAGCTGAAACTGGTGGGCGAGGTGCAGCAGCACCTGGGTGGCGGGCGCGTGCGTTGCGTGGCGCTGGGCTCCACCGACGGCCTGCGTCGTTCGATGGCGTGTACCGACACGGGCTCGCCCGTGACGGTGCCGGTAGGTGAAGAGGTGCTGGGCCGCGTGTTCAACCTGCTGGGCGAGCCGATCGACAACCGCGGGCCGGCCAAGGCCAGCGCCCGCCGGCCCATCCACCGCCACAGCCCCGAGTTCACGGCGCTCAACCCCAACACCGAGATCCTGCCCACGGGCATCAAGGTCATCGACCTGTTGTGCCCATTCGTGCGCGGCGGAAAGATCGGCCTGTTCGGCGGTGCGGGCGTGGGCAAGACCGTGATCATCCAGGAGATGATCGCCCGCGTGGCCCGCGAGTTCGGCGGCTACAGCGTGTTCTGTGGTGTCGGCGAGCGCACGCGTGAGGGCAACGACCTCTGGCGTGAAATGCAGGAAGCCGAGTACACCGACGAGAACGGCGCTACCGCGCACGTCATCGACAAGGTGGCCATGGTGTTCGGCCAGATGAACGAGCCCCCCGGCGCCCGCCTGCGCGTGGCGCTCAGTGGCCTGACCATGGCCGAGGAGTTCCGCGACGCGTCGGGCAAAGAGACGATGATGTTCGTGGACAACATCTTCCGCTTCACGCAGGCGGGCTCGGAAGTGTCGGCGCTCCTGGGCCGCATGCCCAGCGCCGTGGGCTATCAGCCGACGCTCTCCACCGAGATGGGCCAGTTGCAAGAGCGGATCACCTCGACGGCCAAGGGCGCCATTACGTCGGTGCAGGCCATCTACGTGCCCGCCGACGACCTGACCGACCCGGCCCCCGCCACCGCCTTCGCCCACCTGGACGCCTTCGTGGTGCTCGAGCGTTCGATCGCCGAGAAGGGCATCTTCCCCGCCGTCGATCCGCTGGCTTCGACGTCGACGATCCTCGACCCCAGCGTGCTGGGCGAGCGTCACTACAGCGTGAGCCAGGCCGTCCAGCGCATCCTCCAGCGCTACAAGGACCTCCAGGACATCATCGCGATTCTGGGCGTCGACGAACTGAGCGAAGAGGACAAGCTTATCGTGGGCCGGGCCCGCAAGATCGAACGCTTCCTCAGCCAGCCGTTCTACGTCGCCGAGGTGTTCACGGGCTTCCCGGGCATCTACACCAGCCTTGAAGACACCATCGACAGCTTCGAGCGTCTGGTGGCCGGCGAGGGCGACGACCTTCCCGAGAGCGCCTTCATGTACGTGGGCACCCTCGACGACGCGCGGGCCAAGGCCGAGAAGATGGCCGCCAAGTCCTGAAGCAGGCACGGGGCATCGGGCATCGGGAGGAACACGACGAGCCCCTCGCTCGCATGGCTATGGCGACACAGCCTGCCATTGCGCAGCCCTCTGCCAACCGCTTGGATGGCGAGTTTGGCGGCGACTCGGTTGTCGACGCGACGCCAGCCGGGTTCGCGGGCGGTCAGGTGGCCAACGCCTTGTCGGACAGATGATTCTTCACTCGGTTCGAGTCGCCCAGCAGAAAGCCCACGCCGTCAAGTTCGCCCAGCATCCGCCGGGCCATAGGGCCTTGCCGTCAACGAAGGCCACCAATTCGCCGCGTTCGGCCGGGTTCAGCCGCTGGTAAAGCGGTCGTCCGCCCGCCGGCATCCGAGGGCGCGCAGCATGGCCTTGATCCATCGAAAACTCCGCGTTCCATGCGTTCCTCCGTGTTTGGTAAGCCGGAGAATCATGGGCACTGCACGCGCCATGCGCCACGTGAGTGGTCGATCATGGCGCAAGTGCCTCGCGCGTTTAGGGCTCTCGGCTCTCGAACAAACCCGCCAACCGCCGTGCCGCTAAAGGCCCACCCTCTCGAGCAGGGCCGGGTTGTTCATCGCTAGGATGCCGAACGTGAACAACACGGCCAGAAAGGAAGACCAGTAGTTCAACTTCCGACTGACACGCTCGCTGCCGATGGTGCAGTAGTACAGGACGAAGGCCAGCGCACACAGGCCGCCGACCAGCGGCAAGATGACCAGCACGCCGATGATGCCCCAGAACGCGTCGCCATCGCGAAATGCGGCCACGACCATGTAGATGTAACCCGCCAAGTTCCACAAGGCGGCGATCAGGAATGCGATGGCGGCCGCTTCCGTGGAAGTCATCGCCATCAGCGGCAGCAGCACGAGCATCGCCACGGCGACGATCATGAAGCCAGAGCCACCCGAGATGCGCGGTCCCCGGCGAGCCTTGCGTACCTTGGCCTTGCGCACCTTCGTGCCGATGGCCTTGCCGGTGGACGAGTCGAACCCGCATTGCATACACACGACGGCACCGGCCGCGCGAGAGGCGCCGCAGCCTGGGCAGTGGCTGGCTGGACTCGCGCCGGCGGCCGTGGCACCCGCCAGGATGCTCCCTTGGGTACCTTCGAGGAATTGGTCCATGTCGAAGCCCGCGCCGATGGACGGGACTTCGTCATGCACGGCCGCGACGGGGGCTCTTGGCCTTGGCTTCTTCGCCGCCGGGGCCGGCTGGCGGGGGCTTTGCTGCGCCTCGACGCAGGCTTGGCACGCGTACTGCCCCTGAGGGTCCTTCAGACGCGGTCGGCCGGAGCAATCGGTCCCGCAGATGATGCAGATCTTCTCGACGGCCATCCAACACCCCCAATCGCCCCCACGACACCCAACCGAACCCCCGGTACCATTTCAGCATAGCCAGCTCCCGCTCGCCCAACCGTGCGTGGACCGACCACCTACCATGCCGCTCGTCGCCGGGTTGCACGCTTTCCTTGGAGATCACCACGCCATGGCCATCCGCATCGGCATCAACGGTTTTGGACGCATCGGCCGCCTGGTCCACCGCATCGCCGCCAGCCAGCCCGACGCCACGGTCGTGGCCGTCAACGACCTGGTGCCCGCCGACAACCTGGCCTACCTGCTCGAGCACGACACCATGCACGGCCGCTTCCGCATCGACGGGAAGCTGGCCATGGTGGCGGTCACCGACGGCGGCTTCACCGTCAACGGCGTTGAGACCCGGGTCTTCGAGGAGCGCGACCCGGCCAACCTCCGGTGGGGCGACCTGGGCGTGGACGTGGTGATCGAATGTACCGGCTTCTTTACGGCGGGCCCCGATGCCCAGAAGCACATCGATGGGAACGGCAAGGGTGGCGGCGGGGCCAAGCGCGTGATCATCAGCGCCCCCACCAAGACCACCGACACCGTGCCCACGCTCTGTTACAAGGTGAACCACGAGCAGTACGACCCGAAGAAGCACAAAGTCATCTCCAACGCGAGCTGCACCACCAACTGCCTGGCCCCCATCGCCAAGGTCATCGACGATAACTTCGGGCTGGCCGAGGGGCTCATGGCCACCATCCACGCCGTGACGGCCACCCAGCCTACGCAGGACGGGCCCAGCAAGAAGGACCTGCGCGGCGGCCGCAACGGCTACATGAACATCATCCCCGCCAGCACCGGCGCGGCCAAGGCCGTGACGCTGTGCCTGCCGCAGCTCAAGGGCAAGCTGACGGGCATGAGCTTCCGCGTGCCCACGGCCGACGTGAGCTGCGTGGACCTGACCTTCAAGACCGCCAAGGCAACTTCCTTGCAGGCCATCAACGACGCGATGAAAGCCGCCGCCCAAGGGCCCATGCAGGGCGTGCTGGACTACACCGAGCGGCCGGTGGTTTCCAGCGACTTCATCGGCGACCACCACAGCAGCATTTACGACGCCGACGCGGGCATCGAGCTGAACGACCGCTTCTTCAAGGTCGTGAGCTGGTACGACAACGAGGCCGGCTACGCGGCCCGCTGCGTGGACATGGCGCGGTATCTGATGAGCCGCGAGTAAGGCCGGACGCAAGAAACAACCCCCGCGCCGGTCGTGGCGCGGGGGCCCTTCTTGGATCAGAACAGCATCGGCGGGCCGGCCCGCTCGCTGGCGCTGGCGTGGCCCTCGACGATGCGGCGTTCGCGCTCGCTGCGCACGCCCATGGGGACGACCACGCCCAGGCGGGCGTTGGCCGCGACGCACCATCGTTTGAAGAGCCGCAGCAGGCCCACGAAGCGGATGGCCTTCCACACGCCGCCGGCCAGCGTCACGGCGCTGGCAACCAGCGAGGCGTCGGCGATGGTGGGCAGCCAGTTGTCGGCAAGGCGATGGAACGAACTCATGACAAACCTCCTCGAAGCCGCCCGCGCGAACACCGGCGGCGGATTGACCGGCGTGCCACGACCAACGCACCGTGCGCGGGGGGGCAAGAGCCGGGAACGGGATGGATGGTGGCGACACCGCCGCGATGGGGCGGCGTCGGGGGTGGGTATGGTGCTGGCCGGCCCTGCCGGCGCCGGTTACGCGATCGGTCGATCACGCATGGGAAGCGTCGAGAGACCGAGCACCGTGGTTGTCTGGTTGGTCATCTGCATCGACGCCTCCTCTCTGCCCACTCCCATGGGGGGATAGGGCGAATCCGTAGGGGACAACAGTACCAGCCCGAAAGCCGGTGTCAATCCCATGACGCGGGAATCGTGCGTTCTTCGCGCCAGGGAGCGCCCGATTGCCGTGCGATCAGTCCAGCAGCCGTTCGATCTCCATGGCCAGATCCTCGTATCGCTTGCCGCCCACGGCCTCGAATCGCACCACGCCGTCGCGGTCGATGATCACCAGGTGCGGGATGCCCCAGACGCGGTACCGCGGGTCGAGCACGCTGCGCGACGAGAACGCGACGTTCCAGGTCATGCCCTTCTCGGCCATGTAGCCCTCCATCATCGCCAGTTCCCGGCCCACCGGGTCGGGCTCCTCGGGCCCGAATCGCACGGGCCGCCCGCCCGGGGGCACGTGGAAGCCCTGGACCGAGGTGAGGCCCACGACGACGACGCCCTTGTCGGCGAACGCTTGCCGCACGCGCTCGAGCGTGGGAAACATGGCGATGCACGGGCCGCACCAGGTGGCCCAGAAGTCGAGCACCACCACCTTGCCGCGCAGGTCGCTGAGCGTCGTGGCCGCCTCGCCCGGGCCGCGGTACCAGATGAACTCGATCTCGGGGGCCGGCTTGCCAACGAGCGAGCCTTGGCTGGCGGGGCTCTCGAGATATTCCAGCACGTCCTGGGCGGCCTCGATCCAATGCTTCTCGCTGTGGTAGCTCGACTCGGTGGGCGAATAGCGGCTGAGCGTGGCGCGTGCCAGCGTCAACAGGTGTGCGTGGATGCGGGCCCGGGCGGCCCGCGTGCGCTGGGCGATGGCCGGGTCGTCGAGATTGTCGAACAATCGCATCAGCGATGGACGCACCAGCGGCCCGCCGCGCGTGTGCGGGGGGATGCCCATGATCAGCCGCTCGACGGTATCCAAGTGCCCGAGCAAGACGTCGGCGTCCAGCGAGCCGAACATGTTGATCACGGAGTTGCTCGCCCAGCCGCGCATGGCCTCGGGCAGGCCCGGGTGCTCGAGCAGGCGTGTGAAGTGGCGTTCACCGGTGGAATCCCACTCGACCTGGGTGAGGAAGATCAACGCGATGGCACCCACGGCGTCCTGCCGTTCGGCGGCGCGGGCAACCGACACGCGATACAGCTGACGCTGTTCGGGGCTCATGTCCGGATACACGCCCCGGTTGATGATGGCCTCGAGCAGGACGACCTGCTCGGGCGTCAGTTGGTCCAGCGGCAGGCCCTCGACGCCCCGCAGGATCATGTCGCGGGCGTTCTGCTTGGCCCCTTGGAAGTTCTCCTGTTCCGCCCGTGTGTATTCGGCCTGGATCTGGCGGATGACCTGGAAGACCTGGGCGTCGGAGACTTGGCCCGGGGTTGCCGAAGCGGCGCACAGGCACGTCAGCACCGAAAGGAAGCGTACGAAGCTGCGGCGGGCACGGGGCGGTAACAGGCGGATAGACAATGTGGCGACCCTTCCAATTTAGGGAAAACCTTCCTATTCAAGGCACCTGTCCGATGGATTGTTCCCAACGAGTGCCCACCGGAGTCCATCGCGGGTGAGAGGCGGCCAACGTCCCGTCGTGTCCTCAATTCGCCGGGACCCCGTGTGATGGACCTATCCTGCCGCGAAAGCCCGGTCCGCCTTGCTACTTGAGGAAGCCGCCATGCACATCGACCCCTCCGCCCGCTTTGCCACCCGCGCAATCCATGCCGGGCAGAGCCCCGACCCCGCCACCGGGGCCATCTGCACGCCCATCTACCAGACCTCCACCTTCGTGCAGGCCTCGCCGGGCAAGATCATCGGCGAGTATGACTACAGCCGGGCGGCCAACCCCACACGGACGGCTCTGGAGGCCAACCTGGCGTCCCTGGAAGGTGGCCGGCACGGCCTGGCCTTCTCCAGCGGCGTGGCGGCCACCGGCGCGGTCATCCACCTGCTCAAGGCCGGCGACCACGTCCTGTTGTGCGACGACGTATATGGCGGGACCAACCGCATCTTCCACCGCGTGTTCCAGCAGCTTGGCATCGAGATCACGCTGGTGGACATGACCGACCACGACGCGACACGGGCGGCGATGCGTCCCGAGACGAAACTGGTGTGGATCGAAACCCCCACAAACCCCATGCTCAAGATCGTCGACATCGCCGTGCTGGCAGAGATCGCCAAGTCGGCCGGCGCGATGGTGGCCGTGGACAACACCTTCGCCAGCCCCTACCTCCAGAACCCCCTGAGGCTGGGCACCGACATCGTGTGCCACTCGATGACCAAGTATCTTGGCGGGCACAGCGACGCCATCGGCGGGGCCCTCATCGTCAACGACGACGACATCCACAAGCGGCTCAAGTTCATCCAGCTCTCCGAGGGCGCGGTGCCGGGCATCCAGGAGTGCTTCCTGTTCCTGCGCTCGACAAAAACGCTGCACGTGCGCATGGACCGCCACTGCGAGAACGCTGCAAAGGTCGCGCGGTTCCTGGAAGCTCATAAGAAGGTCGAGAAAGTGCTCTACCCTGGGCTCGAGAGCCACCCCCAGCACGCCATCGCCAGGAAGCAGATGCGTGGCTTCGGCGGCATGATCACCATCTACCTCAAGGGCGGCCTGGCCGAGAGCCGCGCCATGCTCGAAACCGTCCGCATCTTCGCGCTGGCCGAGAGCCTTGGCGGGGTCGAGAGCCTCATCGAGCACCCGGCCATCATGACACACGCCAGCGTGCCCGCCGACCAGCGGGCCAAGCTGGGCATCGCCGACAACCTGGTACGCCTGAGCGTGGGCATCGAGGACGTGGACGACCTGATCGCGGACCTGGAGCGAGCGATCGGGTAAATCGCCGGGCACGCCGGGGCGCAACACGAACGGCGGCGCTCCAAGATGGAACGCCGCCGCAGGGCCATTCGCGTGCCGTGGGGTGCTCTGGTGAGTCAGCAACCCACCGCGAACGCGTTCTGGAAGGCCAGGAAGTCGAAAATGGTGAGTTGGCCGTCGCCGTCGAAGTCGGCCACGAGGCTGCCGACGGCAAACTCGTTCTGGAAGGCCAGGAAGTCGAAGACCGTCAGCAGGCCGTCGCCATCGAGATCGACGCGGCAGGTCCGAACGAACCCGGCCATGAAGCCTCCCGTGAAGGTGTACGGCCCGCTGGCCGAAACGCCCTCGTCGTGCTGGCCGACGGTCGCCAGCATGGTGTACGCGCCGCCGCTGGAGACGCCGCCGCCGGCGTCGATGCTGGACCAGACGATGGTTTCATCCTGGGCCAGGGCCGGGGCAGTGCAGAGAAGGAAAAGCAGGGTTGTGATGTGTCGCATGGTGTTTCTCCGGTGTTCGATGGGTTTCAGAGCAGGACCGTGATGACCCACTCGGCCGAGCTGTAGTCGCGCGTGCCGCCGAGAGTACCGTTGTTGACGATGGAGAAGACAACGACGTCCGGCGCTTCCACGTACGCGTAGCCGATCGTGTCTCCGTTGCGAAGCCTGAAAGGCGGCGTGACGATGACCGGCATCCCAGGCCGAGCTCCAGTAAGGCCGGTGGTTATGTTGACCTGGCCCCCAAGGCCGACCGTGAAGGGCGGCTGGATCGAACGCACGATCAAGGGCGGCAGATACGCGCTGCTCTGCAACGTGCCATCCTGGAAGCGGAGACCCGAGCCGGTCACCGCCAGGCGATCGATGCCGTTGGTACGGAAAGTAATCTCGTTGTCGCGAACGCTGTACATGCCCGAGTCGTTGTCGCCCGGGGCGCTGAAGGTATAGCCCTGGTCACCAGCGGCGCGGATGCCCCCACGGACGTCCAGCCTCGCCTGAGGATCGGTCGTACCGATGCCCACGTTGCCACCCACGTCCGACGGCTGCATGGTGAGGATCGTCTCGCCCGCCACGTCACGGAAGCCGAAGTTGCTGGTCCTGCGGAAGAGGGAAGAGCTGCCGACGCCAAAGTCCCAGTCTTGAACCACAGAACCAGACCTGGAGGTCACCCGGATGATGCCATTCGAAGACCTGTCCGGAGTGCCCACGTGCAGCCAACGCTGGGGGCTCGTGTTGCCGATGCCAACGTTGTCGAACCGATCAACCATGATGCCCCGCGTCGACAACGAGTGCGGCGCCGCCGTCACGGCCTGCCGGGGGTCCAGCGTCGTGTACGCGGGCTCCGTGCCCGTGCCGTCCCACGCGGGCGTGCGCACCTCCACTTGCACAAACCGCGGCTGCCCGTTGAAGGCCTGGCTGCCGAAGTCCAACGGCGCGGTCAGCAGGCCTTCGACGATATCGGTCCCAAGCAGCGTGTTGGCGCTGGTGCCGGACACCTGCTCGCCGCCGCTCTGGGCGGTCCACAGCGTAAAACGCAGGTCTGCCGTGCCCGAGTAGGGCTGGCCGGAAACGTCCAGACGGCCCTGATACGTCTTGGTCGTGGCGCTCTGCGCCAGCACGGGCGCTGCCAGTGGCGTCAGCCCCAAAGCGGTGGCGAGAAGGACGGTGCGAACGGTCTTGCGGTTCTTCATGGGAGTCTCCAAGTTCTCTGGTTCGACCGGGGCCCCTTCGCCCGGCCACCGCAACCATCCGCAGTGGACCCTAAAGTCTTCCATCAGCCCGGTTGACTAGCGGTCAAGCGGCCAAACATCCGAACCGTGGTTGACTTAGAGTCAACCACTGTCCCACGCAACGCGCTTGCATGGGGGCTTGACGAGGGAATGTCATGGACACATCTGCTGAGACCCAGGGTGAGAGCCTTCGCGACCGGCTTGTCGTCGCCGGCTTGGATCTGTTCTATCGCAACGGGTTCCACGCCGTGTCGCTCGACCAGATCATCCGCGCCGTAAGGACAACGAAGACAAGCTTCTACAACCACTTCGAGAGCAAGGAAGCCCTGGCCGCGGCGTGCATCTCGTATCGGGACCAGCGTTGGCGCGAGAAGTTTCCCAGGCTGTTGCAAGAACGCGGTGGCGACGACCCACTCGCCCAAATCCGCGCCGTCTTCGACGTCTGGCGTGCGTGGTTCAGCGACGTCCAGTTCAATGGCTGCCTGTTCATCCATGCGTGCAGCGAGTTCCCCAGCCTGCACCACCCATGCCACATCGCGGCTCGCGATAACGTGCTCGCACTGCGCGACATCATCGCGGATCTGGCCGACCACGCGGGCCTGGCAGACCCTGACGCATTCGCCGACCGATACTCACTCCTGATGCAAGGCGCCATCATTACAGAAGTCATCCATCGCGAGAACAACGCCGCCGAGACGGCCGCCGAGATCGCCGACATGCTCATCGAGCGTTCGCGGCCGGTCCATCCGGATTGAGGCCATTCGATTCGCAAGCACGAATCTGACTCTCACGATCTCTTTGATATCAGTCGCGTCGCAGTTCGGCGACACGCTCGAAATCGAGAAGTTTCGCCATGGATTGCCGAGACCTGCTCAGGCGAAGCTCGTATGTTCACGGAAATCTTTGCTCGGCATCAACAAAACCTTTGAGCGAAACACTAAGCCGTCACCTTCCCCACCGCAGCCGCCACCTCCGCCACGCGGCGGCCCACGGCCTCGGCCATCTGGCGCTGCTTGTCGTTCTTGAGGTGGCCCTGCTCGTCGAAGGCTTCATGGGCCATCGACAGCGCAAACTGGTCGGGCAGCACGATGCTGCGGATGTTGCTGAGCACGTGCCGGACGGTCGGCAGCCCTCGGATGCCCCCCAGCGCACCGGGCGAGGCGGCTACCAGCCCCACCACCTTGCTGTCGAAACACTCCAGGGGCGCTTCGCCTTCGCGGGGGCGGCTCACCCAGTCGATGGCGTTCTTGAGCGCCGCACTGATGGCACTGTTGTACTCCGGGCAACCGATGATCAGGCCGTGGTGGGCCTTGAAGAGGTCCTTGAGCCGCTTGGCACCATCGGGCAAGCCACGAGACTTCTCCTCGTCCTCGTTGTACAGAGGCAGATCGAAATCCACCAAACGGATACCCGTGACCGAAGCTCCCGCGTCGACAGCGCCACGCCCTGCGGCCGCGGCGAGCAAATGGTTGTACGAGCCCGCGCGAAGGCTCCCGCTCAAGACCAGCAACTTGGGTTGGGACACTGGAATGCTCCTGTTGCAGAAATCAACGATCGTCGAAAGCATAGCGGACGCTCGCCTGCATCATTGCATGGTACGGGGAGATCCCATGCCCCGAGGAGCATCGCTAAAGAAACCGCCGCTAAGGCCGTGAGTCTGGCTTGAGATTGCCGCTGGATTGATTTCACAGACACTCCTGAACACCAACCAGGGCGTGAATCAACAGGCACCAAGGAGATCACCATGACCACCCCAACGACTCGCTCCAGGCGTCACCACATCCAACACACCAACAAACCGGGACGCCCGGCCCTTGCTTTGCTTGCGATGGCGGCCTTCAGCACCTGCGCAAGTTTCACACTGGGAGTGCCCTTGCCCACCGGCGGCGCAACCGGCCTGCCGGGCAGCCCGGGCCCCGCTGGCACGGTCATCCGGGATGCGCTCGTCCCATTTGAGATCCGCAACACCAGTGGCACGGTCGTGATGCGTGGCAACGTGCAGGACCGCATCCTCCGCCTGCCAACCGGCGCCCTGAGTTTCCAGCCCCGCATCCGCGACGTCACAGGATCGACTTCCTTTGGCATCAGCCGAGTCACACGCCAAGGCCTTTCGACCTTCTTGACCGATGTCGACGCGAGCACCACGGGCCTGGGCTTTGCGGCCCCGACCTTCTGCTCGCGCTCGGGCGATGGCGACACGCTCGATTACAGTTTCAGCTTTTCGCCCGTCTTTCGTGGGAGCGACTCGAAGTTCTTCTGGGCGATCACCGACGCCGACCAGTATGCCTTGACGGGACGCATGACGCTCCAGCTCGAGGACGGCACCAGCACCACCATCACCGTTGCCGCTCCGATCATCGATACCACGCCTCCGCAGGTGCGCATCACTAGCCCCAGCCCCGAGGCCTGCGTCTGCCCCGACACCCTGGGCATGGTGACCATCCAAGGCGTGGCTTGCGATCCCGAGAGCGATATGTCCTACCGCGTGCGGATCCGGCGTTCCAGTGGTGCCGACGGCACGGGCTGGACGGACCTGACCCCCACCACCACCGAGCGATGCTCCGTCGGTACCCTGGCCCAGTGGAATACCACCGGCCAGCCCGACGGTGAGTACATCGTCCTGCTCGAAGCCACCAACCAGGTCGGCTTGACTTCCTCGGCAGCCATCGAGATCTACTACACCAGTTCCGTCCCGTCGCCCACCATCCGAACCCCCGACACGAGCCACGTCATCGGCGGCACCGTCTGCATCGACGGCACCGTCAGTCCCCGGTGCTTCAGCAATTACACCGTCGAGTATCGCACCGCCGGCAGCGGCGCATACCTGCCCATCGACCCCGCCCGACCGGTCTACAGCGAAAGGGTCGTCAACGACCCGATGGGCTCGTGGAACACCCGAGCCGTACTCGACGGCAGTTATGATGTCCGTGTGCGCGTCACCGATCCCTGCGGACGGTCATCCCAGACGATCCGGACGGTCGAGGTGGACAACACCGCGCCCGTGGCACGCATCACCTCCATCTCACCTTGCGACTGGATCAGCGGGCTGGTAGACATCCGCGGCGAAGTCTTCGACCGCAACCTGTCGTCGTGGGTTCTGGAATATACCGGAGGCGGCGCTCGGGACTGGCAACGCATCGCCAGCGGCTCGGGCAACATCCGAGCGGGCGACACCATCGCCATCTGGGACACCGCATCGCTGCCCCGCTGCGCGTACACCATCCGCCTGCGGGCGACCGACGCCAGCAGGCTCGGTTGCACGGCCCTTTCGAGCAACCAAACCGTGGACATGGCCTCGGTGAACATCGGCTGCGAAGTCGATCTCAACGGCGATGGCGTGCTCGACCTGTTCGATTTCTTGGAGTTCTCCAACAAGTTCGCCCTGGGATGTCCCTGATCGATGTCCCTGATCGATGTCCCTGATTTGACGACAAGCCATGCAACCATTTGAGACCGGCGGCGGAATAGACTCCGTCGCCGGTCGGTTTTTCCGCCTGCACACAGGCCGTTTTCGGGCAACCCTTGCCCGCGTGACGCGCACACCTCCCCCCTTTATCCAAGGAGACTCGCATGATCCGTACCGCTTGCGCCCTCGCTATCGCAGCAACCGCTCCCATTGCCAGCGCTGACGTCATCTTCGAGACCAATAACCCATTCGGCAGCCCATTCGGCGTGATCGGTTTCGACGTGTTCGAGCGCCAGTCCGTGGGCGTCCGATTTGTTCCCGATCGGGATTACCGCCTCACCAGCGTGTCGGCCTGGTTCATGAACAACGACTTCGGGGCGCCGCTGACCCGACCCGTCCGACTCTCCATCCAGACCGACCGGCCCATTGGCGACTCCTACGTGCCATCGGGCGAGGAACTCGAGGTCATGGACCTGGTCATCTCCGCCATCGGCTGGGACCCGCAACTCGACACCGCCTTGGCCAGTGGAGACACCATCCTCCGGGCGGGGCAGGCGTACTGGGTCGTCGCCGAGAGCGATTTCCCCGCCGAGGCCAATCCGGTCTGGAACTGGGCCACGGGCGTGACGGGCTTTACCACCACCACCGACTACTTTACGGGTGAGTGGCAGCCCGGCGGAGATGGGGCCACCGTGGGCGTCGTGGTCGAGGGCGAACTGGCCACAGAATGCCGGGCCGACATCGACGGCGACGGCTCACTGACGATCTTCGACTTCCTCGCCTTCCAGAACCTCTTCGCTGCTGGCGACCTGGCCGCCGACTTTGACGGCGATGGCCAACTGACCATCTTCGACTTCCTCGCCTTCCAGAACGATTTCGCGCAGGGTTGCGAGTAGGGCACCAACCTTACCCATCTTGACATTCCATGTGCAAAGCCCGCTGGACGCGGGCTTGCTTGGTTTCTGGTGCATGGCGTTGGCACAATACACTCAGGGCAAAATCTTCATGCTGTCCTTGCGCGACACACCTCCGCATTGGATCTTGCCACTCGTACTATCCAGCGAATCCGCTGGCCTATGGATCACCTTGGCCGCGGAACTCGTGAACAGCACCAGAACATACTCTCGCTCAGGAGGACTGAACATGCAACGGACCTTGATCACACTCTGCGGCCTGTGTGTCGCGGCATCGGCTTGGGCCCAGGAGGAACGCTCCGCCGTGGCCTTCGAGACCGGCACCATCCAGGTTACCGGGCCCCGTGGCGGCGGCAGCGGCAGCACCTTCTTCAACATCCAAGGCCTTGGAGTTGAAGAGCGATTCCGTTCGTACGGCACGGCCCGCTGGGACCTGTCCAGTATCCGGGCCGAGTTCGACAGCCTGTTTCCTGCTGGCTGGCAGGTGACATCGGTGGCGCTCGAACTGACCCAGGACAACGCCGCTTTCTCAGCCGACGGTTTCGTGGATGTGTACGTCTCCACCGACGACACATCCGACGCTAAGACCGCCCTGAGCGACCTCCAGTACCCCTTCTTCGATCCGAACACCGGCGTGCCCGACCTGGCACTGGCCAGTGATTCGCCCATCCTCAGCTACCTGTTCTTCCAGATCTCTTCGGGCACCATCGATCGCTATGACCAGTTCGGCGGGCCCGGTGGCGCGGGCGAGGCCTTGCGACTCACCGATGAACTTGCCAGTGACATCGAGAACGATGACTTCCTGACTCTTGTTTTCGTTGACGCCAGCGACTCGGTCTCTGCCACCTATGCCGGCCAGGATGGACGCCTGGGTCGAGAGGGACCCAAGCTGTTCATCACCGTGGAGGGTGGCGGCTTCGGCTGCCGGGCCGATATCGATGGCGACGGCTCGCTGACCATCTTCGACTTCCTGGCGTTCCAGAACCTGTTTGCCGCTGGCGACCTTCGGGCCGATTTCGATGGCGATGGTCAGCTGACCATCTTCGATTTCCTTCAGTTCCAGAACGAGTTCGCCGCTGGCTGCTGAGTTCTCGGCCATTGGTACTCCGTTCTGTCTGAGTCATATGACCGGCTTAATCCTCGATGCGGACATACCCCAATAGTGGAAGCCTGTAGATCATGTAAATCTGCGGGCTTTTTTGTGTTATTGGACATGGAATTGTTAGGAAAGTCTTGATTTGCGCTTTCAATAGGCAAGATTTTGGGGTACATTTAGGATGTGCTTGCATGAAGCGAGTACGAATTCCAGAGGCAGCGCGCCTCGGATGTGTTTGGATTATGTTCCAGTATCCCTGGGGAGGAATACCATGCAGAAGAAGATCGCTCTGACCACCCTTGCCGTTGCTGGTCTGGCCACGGCCGCCAGCGCCCAGATCCGCCTGTCGCACAGCGTCGAGGAGTTCCTCGTCACGGCTGGCTCGGGCGTTGCTTGCGCAATTCAGGCCACCTCGACCGCCCCGCAGACCACGGTCGATAACCGCTGGTCTCGTTCGTTCACGCTGGCCGACTTCGGCGTGACCGAGGGCTTCACCGTCAGCACCGTCGAGTTCGGCGTCGAGTCGATGCGCCTGCCGTCGCTGCTCGAAGGCGAGATCACCGTGAACCTGTACCAGGTTCCCGCTGGCAGCGCCCCCTTGGCCGGCGCTCCGCTGGTCGGTTCGGTGACCTTCCTGTCGGGCCCGCGGGCCACCGAGGTCATCACCATCGACGTGGACGGCTCGGTTGATGCCGGCACGGCCCTGATGGTCGAGATCAGCTTGCCCGACTACTTCGACGCCGCTGGCGGCCAGCTGGGCGACGTGTTCTTCATCGGCGGCAACCCCTTCGGCCAGACCGCTCCCAGCTACCTGGCTTCTACGGGCTGCGGCATCATCGATCCGACCGATATCGCTCTCATCGCGGGCGGCGCTTTCGCCAACTCGATGTGGGTCATCATCGCCGAGGGCGACGTGGGCGGCGGCACCGGCTGCCGGGCCGACCTCGACGGCGACGGCGTGCTGACCATCTTCGACTTCCTGACCTTCCAGAACCTCTTCGCCTCGCAGGACCCCCGCGCCGACTTCGACGGCGACGGCCAGTTCACCATCTTCGACTTCCTGACCTTCCAGAACGAGTTCGCCGCCGGCTGCTGATCCGCACGCACGGCTCATGAACACCAAAGCCCCCGCGGGTTCGCTCGCGGGGGCTGTTCTTTGTCAACTGTTCAGTGGATCGTCAGCGTGGGTGTATTCTGGCGCACAGACGCGAGCGCCAGTTGACTCTCGAGGTTGTTGAGCAACTCGTCAAGGGCCAGGGCCAGACGCCTGCCTGGAGGCGTATCGCTCTTGAAATTCAGCAGTGGCTCGCCGTTGTCGCTGTTGGCCCGAAGATCCATCGTCAGCGGCAAGGCACCAAGGTACGGCAAGCCCAGGCGCTGGGCCATCTGCTGGGCACCACCGCGCCCAAAGATGTCGTACTCCGTGCCATCGGGCGCGATGAAGACGCTCATGTTCTCGACCACGCCCAGGATATCGACGCCCAACTGCTCGAACATCTTGGCCGCACGAACGGCGTCGTCTTGAGCCACGCGCTGTGGCGTGCAGACGATCACCGCGCCACTGAGTTTGAGTTGCTGGGTCATGGTCAGGGGTACGTCACCTGTTCCCGGTGGCAGATCGATGATGAGTCGGTCCAGATCGCCCCAGTTGGTCTTTTCGGTGAGTTGCTTGAAGGCACCATGCGCCATCGGGCCCCGCCAGATCAGGGGCTTTTCGGCCTCGACGAGTTTGCCGATGGTCATAGCCTTGACACCATGCGCCATGAACGGCTGGAAACGACCGTCCAGGACGTTGGGATCCATCGCTTGAAGCCCCATGAGCGTGGGCAAGCTTGGGCCGTAGATATCGCCGTCGAGAAGGCCGACGGCGTGCCCTCGACGGGCGAGACCGACAGCGATGTTGACCGCCACGGTGCTTTTGCCCACGCCGCCCTTGCCCGCACCGACGGCAATGGCGTGGCCGATGGACGGCATCGCAGGAGCATCCTGAGCGGCCGGCTTCTCGCTGGCCGCCACGGGTTGTACAGGCCGAAGTGCGCCCTTGGGCGAAGCCTGGAACGCACTCGATCGGATGACGTGTCCCGCATGATCGACGAAGTTCACACGAAGCGAGGCCAGACGCTCGCCCGCGCGAACGGCCCCTTGCCGGACGGCTTCGAGGCACGCACCGGCGATGGCCTCCATGGCTTTGGGATCTTCGGCGACGCTGGGCAGGTGCAACTTGAGATCGATGGAACCCTCGAGTAACGACACCCATTCCAAGCGTCCGCCTGAGACGAGGTCTGCTGGTTCGCCCTGGGGTGTCACGGCGGATAACCAGCGTCGGACTTGGGATTCGGTGATCGTCATGGATGGTCCATTTTCTACGTGTTTCGATGGGCGATGCGATTGTATGGTTGGATGATGCAATGGGCAGCCGAGACGTTGCGTTAGCCACCTCGGAGGACGGGAGAGGGAAAACGAGGCATCGTACCGGGCCTTTCGCAAAGACCCGGGCATCGAGGAGGTTCCTGATGAATCAACGCACACGCATTTCGACATTTGCCGCCATCGCACTCTTGGGCTGCTGCGGCTTGGCAATCGCGCAAGATCGTCCCGCCGAGCGGGGACAACAGGCCAGGCCCGAACGGGCAGAGAGGCCCGCCCTGGAAGGCCCGAGGGTTCGGGAACAGCGAGTTCCCGGCCAGGACGGGGGGTTCATCGCTGGCGACAACGTGGTGGCGATGGCACGGCAGGTCGTGCCACCAGAGGTCTTCCGCAGGGCGATCGGCTCGATCATGGCCGAAGATGCGCCGTTGGAGATCCGGCTTTCCCCCGAGCAGCGCGAACGCATCGCTGGGCATGTCCGTGCCTTTGAGCGTGAGTTTGGCGGGCAAGGACCGGCGCAAGCACGGGGCCAGGGGACTGCCCGTGAGCGCGGCCAGCAGCCCGGTCGGCCTCAGGAAGCACCGGGCCGCCAACGAATTGCTCCAGATCGCCCTTCGGGTTCGCCTGATGCCGACCGACCCGGCCCTCGGCCAGAGCGTCCGGCCCCACAAGGTGGTCAGCGCAACCAGGGCCAGCCCGCAGGAGGACCCATGGTCGCAGCGGTGGCCGACCTTCAGAAGCGGGTGTGGTCCGAGTTGAGCGCCGCTCAACAGGCACATGTTGCAAAGGCAATCGAATCGTGGCGCACGCAAGCCGACAACCAGCAAATGGACCGGATGCGTGAGCGATTCCGTGGGGAGATCGGCGCTCGCATGGGCGAGATGGATGGCCGCGGCCGCGATGACGCTGCCCCGGAAAGACCCAACCGCAGACCAACGGCTCAAGGCGAGCGCGGCCCTCAGCAAGCCGCCGGCCCGGGGGAACTCCGCCGCTGGTTCTCGCAGCTACCCGAAGATGTCCGTGATCGCGTGCGGGCCCGTCTCGAAGCCATGCCACCCGAACGACGTGAGGCGCTGGTTGCCCGAGCGATCGAGATGACCGATGAGCAGCGTGCGCAGATGGTTCGACGGCTGCTCCAATCCGAGCCAGGTCGGGGCGAAGCCGGACGCGTTCGATAATTTTTTCGTGACTCAAAGCCATTTGAAGCCACCCGTTTCGGGTGGCTTTTCGCTGCGTGTGACAATCATGAAGCGAGCGGAATCTGGCCTTTCATCGGACATTTGGAGCACGCCAGCAAACCGATACCGTACTATATGCGAACTTAAAATCGGCACGTTTGTTCTCTTTGAGTCAGCCTGACAAGGAGGAAACGTAAAGGTGCGCAAACAATCGCCCGATAAAGTGCTATAAATCCGGATTCTCTCTCTCTCTCTCCTCCAGCGGGGTGCCGTCCAACGATGGTGCCCCGCTTTCTTGCTCATGGATCACCCAGACGTTCCCAATGGATGTTCGTCTGAGACTCCACAACCCGTCAAGATCCCGAACCTGGCCCGTTGATCGAACGGTTGGCGTTGATGCCCGCGGGCTTGAGTTGGTTCTGCCACAGGGAGTTCCATTGGTCGAGGCCATCTCGGTCCTTGACGGCGTGCCAGATGATGACCCCCGCGGCACCGTTCTCGGACAGGACTCGGAAGACCTCCTCGTGATGGAACTGCGTCACGGGCTGATGCTCGAAGTCGTGCCTGGTGTAGTAGATGGCCGAGTGAAGGGGATACACGGGCTTGCCCTTGGCCAGTCGGGCGCTCTCACGGACCATCGAACTCAGCCAGGCCTCGTGTACGGACCGACTGATTCGACCGGCCTGTCGCTCCGCAGTAGTTGGATTGTGCTCGACGACCATCCTGGATGGATAGATGCGAGGAGCGACAAAGTCGACTGTCTCATACAACCAACCGTTCTCGTCGTTGAGTCTGCTGGCGCGATGGGTCAGGTCGCCGTAGCCTTGTACGCCCGGCGGCGTGAGATCGCTGACGATCAGAACCTGAGGATAGTTGTAGAACCCCCACTGGGCCCGCGGCCTGAGTTGCTTGCACTTGTAGTAGGTCGCCAGCAAGAAGGTACGGACGAATGACTCGTAGGTCCGCTTGTAGATTGTCTCGGCTTGCTCGGGGGAAAGGCCCTGGACAAGGTGTGGCTTGTGCTCGTTGATGTAGTCTCGCCAGTCGTCCTTGTAGTCGCCGTCCAGCGCGTCGACGGCCCCGGCGGATGGGGTGTTGGGCGTTCTCTCCCAAAGGGCCCACCAAGGCTCGTAATCGATCACGACAGGACCCGTAAAGTCAGGCGGCACAATCCTGGGCACGTCGCGCTCGAGTTCCGACAGGTGTCGAGACAAGGTCGGGCTCTGGAGCGCGATCATGTGCGGACCCTGGCGACGGTACATGCCCAACCGCCATCCGGGCGGTACTTGCGCTTCTTTGTCGAATGGCGACTGTCGCACATCGACACCCTTCACGGGATCGACACCTCCAAGGGCATCCACGAGAGGCTGATCGGCACTGGCAACCAAGAAGAACCGGAAGGGCGTGCTCTCGGCCGCGGCCATCTTCGGATTGGATGACCCGGTGTACGTAACCACCGGACCCGAGGCCGACGCGAAGACGAGAGCCGATAAACAAATGCCGGTGCATATCGTCCGCTTGCGGATGAACCCCCGTACGTTTCCCAGACTGACGTGCCGAGATGCAGGCATGACAACTCCTCAACCTCAGAGATACGTGCGAACAGGATGCGTCATGGAGACGATACGATACAGTTCGCCTTGTGCCCGTCCTTGCGTGATACGCATTTGCGGAGCAAGTGGTCGCTCGTGCAAGCCGAAGGGAGATATGGATTCTGCCGATCGCATTGGCTCGATTCCAGCACAAGCGAACGTCGTCGTAGTCCTATAACTTTTTCCGCAACTGAACCGAGGGTTCCCGGCACGTGTTCTCGATCAACGACTATCTCGACGTTGTCCCATTGCCTGTGCTGCTCGTGGCCCCGATCTTGTTGGCCATGGCCTTCTTCTTCTGCCCCAGTCGGCTTCGGTTGACGACTGCACTGATCATCTTCCCTCCGTTTCTCGTGATCGGCAACCTTCCCGGGTTGGGTGCGATTGCGCTCGGTGCGAAGGCCATGGGCTTTGCGATGATCCTTGCCGTGGGTGTATCCGCGATGCTCACTCCAGGAGAGAAGCGTCGTCTGAGCCCGCTGTGCTATTTGTACCTTCCGCTGGCTCTTGTGGGTCCGATCTTCATTCTGACAACGGACGATAACCTCATTCCGATCGTGAACAGCATCCAATGGATCTGCATGGTTTTCACGGCGATCATGGTGTCGCGCACGATCGTTGATGCCAAGTCTCTGATTCTAACGCTGCGTTCGCTTGCGATCGGGTTCCTCTTCGTGATTCCGATCCTGTTCAGTGCCATTCTTACAGGGAAGTGGTCCTATACGGGTCACTCCCGGTTCGAACCCTATGGGGCATCCTCGGTTCAGACGGCGGTGATCTTCACAATCGCGGGCGGCCTGGGGTTCTACTTCGCTTTTCGAGACCGGCTTCTTTTCATGCGCCCCATATGGATCGGACTTGTCGGAGCTTCCGTCGGTATGGCCCTGCTGTCTGGAACAAGATCGGTCCTCGTCATGCTGATGGGTGTCTGCCTCCCGGTCGGTCTGTATTCGATGCGCCGCCCGGTGCTGGCCATCCCGATGGTCATGATCGTTCTCCTTGGTGTCGGTTTCGTCCTCAGCAGAGTCGAGTCGAACCCTTTCAACCGATACAGCACTGTCGAGACCGCTCGCGGCACCCAGGCCTTGCTCTATATTCGGGAATCCATCGCCGAACGACCTCTGACCGGTCTCTTGGGTACGAGCGGGATGAACGCCGACGTGGACGAGTCACTGGGATTTCATACCCATAACGCCTACCTGAAAGTCGCGTACACGGGCGGTCTGGTCTTGCTCATCCCGTATCTGTTCCTCGCCGGGCTCAGCTTCCTTTCCGCGTGGTACGTCTGGAAGAATCGCCGGCTCTTGGATGCCGATCCTCTGTTGATGTCCGTGCTCGTGATGTTCATGACCATGATTTATGCGCATGGCATGGTGAATCACATGATCTATCTTGCGACCCATACATGGGCATTCCTGCATCTTGTCTTGTCGATGTTATTTATGACGATGGCGGGCGAGATTCTCCGCTTCAAACGCGAGCACACGGAGACCGCGTCCATGATGCTCCAGATGCCTCGGGCCACAGCGTAGAGATGCGTTCGTGCTATCGTGCGTATTTCCGCCTGACCTTGTCCGGATCCCAGATAGGATATGGACGACCGATGATCGCGGCCAACTCGCGTTGATCATCTTCTAACTCCCGCAGGATGCGCTCGATGCATACACTGCTGGGGGGCGGAGGAGGTGGTGGTGCCTTGGCTGAAAATGTCCTGCGGAGTCGATCTCGAGCGGCCGCCGTCAGCAAGGGACGCACACGCTGGTAGGCCCAGCTCTTGCGGATGCGCATGGCAAGACCACGATCTGCGGATCGATCCTCGGCCGTGTTGAATCTCGATTCTGGATCGATCCTATCAGGCCTCGGGTCGAATTTGAGGAGTGGACCGAGACGCTCGATCTCCTCTCGGCGCTTCCTGACATATTCCTCGAAGATGAGAATGTGCAAACGCTCCCTTGGGTAGACATCGAGCCACGCACGCGCCTGATACGCGTATCTGCTGAATGTCAAGGTGTGCCATTCGGCATCAAGAAACTCGTCGACCGTCTTTGGGGCAGGCTCGTTCGTGATCACGTGGTGATGATGGCTGATGATGCGGCTGATCGGTTCGCGAATAATGTAGAGCAACTGGATGTCAGGGCCGAGAACCTTCATGGCTCGCTGCGGTGCGCCATTGAATCGCGGGATGCGTGTGTACCCCGTGGATGCGTCGCCGCGGGCATCGGTCGGCTTCGCCTTGGCGTACATGGCCTCGTACTCGGCAAGGCCCTCTGGCGAAAGCACACGATCATGCGCGAGGCATGTAGGTTCTTTTTCGAGTGGAAAAAAGACGCCCGGCTGTGTCAGCAGGTCTCGGTAGAGGGTGGTCGTGCCGCTCTTTTGCGCACCGATGATGAGAAATGTGGGTCGCATCAGATGGTTTTTCCTGGGAGTACGCTATGATAACATTCAAGTGTTCGTCTCGCTACCATCGGCCACGTGAATCGCTCACGTACCAGCCTGGCACCTGCCTGGCCCATGCGCGTCGACTCTGCACGGTCTGATAAAATACGCCGCAGCGCATCGGCGATCTGCGTCGGATCGAGATCGGTCTCGATGCCTGCGCCCACTTCTGTAACTTCTGGGTAATGGCAAGCGCGAGAGATGACAACGGGTAAGCCCATCGCGAGCGCTTCGGTGATAGCGATCGAAAAGCCTTCCTGACGGCTGGGTAAGCAGAAGACCGATGCGTCGCGGATTGCGACAAGTTTATCGTCGCCGTACTGCGGCCCGACAACATGGACGTTTTGCTGCAGCCCATGACCGGCAATCGCGGCCTCGAAGCCTTCACGCTCACCATCGTCGGGTCCTGCAACAACAAGATGCACGTCTGGCATTCTACCGTGCAATATCACGAACGACTCGGCAAGATAGTCAAGCCCCTTCTTATGCGCGAGCCTGGATAAGAAGAGCACGTATGGTGCCTCGCCGAGGCGTGGGTACTTCGTACGAAATGACCCCGGAGGTGGAACTCGTTCGATTTCTTCGAGAAATATCCCGTTTGGGATCACGCGGGTAGGCGTGCCGTGCAGCACGGGCTCTGCCAGCGTGGCCTCATCTTGGTTGAGCATGTGGACAAAAGCGGCCTTCCGCAGAAACGATCGATGTGTAGTTGCCAGCGCGATCCGCTTTTTCTGACGCTTCACCGAGAGTGTGTACGGATCGAGCATGCCGTGCGGTGTCACGATGTATGGCACGCCATGCTTGCGAGCAACGGCCGCCGTGGCCGGCATCATGGGCTCCCACATGCCATGCGTATGGAGGATATCGACACCCTCGTTTGAGATTTTAAGGAATGCACTGGCCGCCCTTCGTCCGGTCAGCCTTTCGATCCTGCTGGGGTCATTGATCTGATGCACATGCAATCGATCGGCCGACGGTGTCTCCCGTATGAGATTGTCTGCCCGCGAACCTCCATCATGAGTGCGATACGACAGAAGTGTGACATCACATCCAAGTTGTGACTGCGCGGCTGCCAGTCTGGCGGCGACAACGGGAGGGCCTCCGAGCGCGGGATCGAGATCAACAATGAGATGGACCACACGGAGACGCTTCACGATGCCGTGGCCTCCCTAGTTTGCTCGAAACGGGGTCTTGGTTTGATGAATATCGCAGGATTGCCCGAGTAGATCGACCATGGCTCGAGATCGGACATCGTACACCCACGCGAGCCGAGGATGGCACCTTCTCCGACGCGTACGGCCGGACCAACAAACGCATCGGCGGCAATCCACGCATCATCCTCGATGATGATGGGTGGTCGCAAGAGTGGCATTGCGCGATGTGTGTAATCGTGCGAACCGGCGCAGAGGTGCGCGTTCTGGCTGATCATCACACGACTGCCGATTGTGACCGGCCCGAGGCAATACAAGATGGCGTTATCCCCGACGGAACTCTCGGGTCCAACAGAAAGATTCCAAGGTATTTCGATACGTACGGTGCGCCTGATCCGGGCCGTTGGATCTATTTTAGCACCAAACATCAATAACAGAAATCGTCGGAATCGATACCAGTTATGGAATGACATGCGGAAGATTGTCGCCTGTACAACCCCCCAAAGCATGCGCGCAACCTTCGCCTGCGTCGTATATGGACTCTTGTGCAACTTATTGAGATCGGCCCGTGGGTCAACATATTGTCGGGCGGACATCCGAGCCTTGGGCTGGTCCTGCTTCATGCCGGTGGACCTCCGCTATACTTCTGGCCGAGGCGCTTGGCGATGCCCATCTCTCGACGCTTAGCGATCGACATGAACTCATACCATGCCATGTTGACAGCCATGACAAAGCCGGGGTACCCGTCACGAAATCCCCTTCGAAACAAGTAATCATACATAAACCGCAGCAATGGTCGAGCGGGCAGGTTTCGCGCGTGCTTCTTGAGCCATCGTCGCTTCTCGATCTGGCTACCCATGAGTCGCGCTTTCACACCTCCACGATCTTTAGCCTGCCATGCGTGGGCTTCCCACGTCGTGTATCGATTATGTTTCTCGATCCATGTCGACAAGTCTCGATACGCGTAGTGCAGCATGTCATTCTCAAGATAACCCGCCTCGCCCGCGATGAGCACGGGATGCTCGTGGACTTCGTTGTCTCCCGAGCCGGTATCGCCTAAATTGCCGATACGTTCATACCTCGCCATGCGATGCTTGAACAAACGCAGATTCCAACTCGGGTACCAGCCTCCGCCGCGAAGCCAGCGGCCAAGGAACATGAACCGTCGATTGACCCAAAAGCCATCGCCAGAGCCCGCACGCACAGGCGTACCCTTACTGGTCACGATTGACTCGATCTCTCGCGCCAACTCAGGCGGGATGTGTTCGTCGGCATCGACGATCAGCACCCACTCGTGTCGCCACGGAACGTGTTCGAGCGCCCAGTTCTTTTTTTTGGGCCACCCCGCTTGCTTGTCATAATCGAACTGATAAACCTCGGCACCAAGTGCCTGGGAAATGGGCACCGTCCGATCGGTTGAGTTGCTGTCGATCACAGTCAATTGACTGGCCCAGGACAATCGCCGCAGACATGCTGCAATATTCTCCTGCTCGTTCTTGACTGGGACCAGCACGGCAACTGGAACACTCCCGACTTGGGGATATCCATCAAGCTTAGGAAGTGCCGACAATTGATCTCTGTAGTCCGCAGCCAAAGGATCCACGGCCACTACCTGCGCATCGCCAGGATGCGGATGCAGTTTCCGCTTCAAGTCTTCGAAAGGCGTGAGCGTGACCGATGCGGTCATGTCGACAAGCTCCATTCGGGATGTGTACCTGCGTTGGACAAAGAATGCGCAAGATGCGGGCCGCATGGGCCCCATTGTTCATCGGCCAGCAATCGGCGGAGCTTCTCACGAGTTGATGCAAGCCCCACATAACACTTGAACCGCCGATGCAACGGCATTGGCCAACGAGGACAATCCGCCGCGAGGTCTCTTGGATGCAAATATACAACTGTTGATCGACCCGCCGCGGCCTCATCGGCAAGTGCACGCTTTAGGATCCAGTACGGTAGAAGACGCAGATATCCACCACCTGAGAAGCCCATACGCACAATATCATACGCGAACGGTGTCCAGACGGACATCGGCAACTCATGGATGCGAGCACCACCGGGCGAACTAACCACATGGGGCTCGCGTGGGCATGGATATCCGCCGTGCCCACGCGATGCGGGGAATAGACTCGCGTCCCATTCGATGCCACATTCTTCCATGACATCGAATGCCCATTCGCACCCTTGAACGATCGAGAATGACGGCGCACGATAGCCGCGCACCCGAACACCACATGCCGAACCGATCGCTTCAATGGATCGCTTCAGATCCTGCGCGAATCCGCCGGGTCCGAGCAGGCCCACACGATCGTGCATGTGCCCGTGGCTGGCAAGTTCATGGCCGCCCTGTGCGATTCGTTGGAGCAGCGACGGATATCGTTCGGCAATCCAACCAAGAACAAAGAATGTCGCCTTGACTCCTGCCTCTTCGCAGATTTCAAGGATTTCATCGGTCCTGCGCTCAACGAGTGTGTGCTGCTTTGTAAGGTCGTCCCAGTGCTCGTGTTCGAGGCCCTTGACCTGGACAATATGAAACCAGTCTTCGATGTCGAAAGACAAGGCATGCCTGATGGCCGAATGGGCCGAGGGGCTTCGATCAGTCACGGGGTTTGCATCAATCTGCCGCATGTCATTTAGTACAATCGATGCCCATGCGATCGCAGCCTACGGACATCATCGCGTGTCGGCATGGAGAAATGCGTCATCTCGGATTCAGGGTTTGCGATAAGCTGTCGTGGTCCATACTCGACGGCGTGGACAGCTTCGAGGATGGCCTCCGCCGCCAGGTCCTTGCTGCGAGCCATGACGGCTTCGAGCGTGTCGTGGGCATGGATCGTGTACGACTTCTGGATGATGATGGGACCGTTGTCGAGTTTATGGTCGACGTAATGGACGCTGACGCCGCCCCTCTTTTCCCCATTCGCCAGAGTCCAGAAACTGGGCATCAGTCCACGGTACCTGGGGAGCAGCGCACCGTGGCAGTTCACAATCCCGTACTCGGTCTGCTCTCGCAGTGCCTTGCGATAGAGCTGGGTGCCGCTGATCGACACGATAAACTCGACGCCATTTTCCCTCAGCATGGTCCGGAATGCTTCGCTGTTGACGTCCGTCGCGTCATGGACGGGGACGCCATACTTTCGAGCGACCGATGCAACGGTTACCGCGCTCTTCGACAGCATTGGCATGCGAGACGCGAACTTCCGCCATACATAATGCCGCAACTTCCATTGGAAGTAACGAAACCCATAGAGCCTGTAGAGATCCAGCGCGGTCTGCACGACGGTCCGCTTGCCCTGGCTCACGCTCTGCACGTTCACACCCGCGGTCGAGCCGGCGTGTTCGCGTAGGTATTTATCCAAAACTTTCGGCAGAAAGAATGGGTCGTCCTGGATGAAGACGTACTTTTGGAGCTCCCGCCCGGGTGGCGGGCGCTCCCAGGGTTGTATGTAAGAATCAGCAGATGGCGATGCGTTTGCGACCAAGGCGGCCTCTTGCCCGATCATGAGCGACCCTCCCGCACCACGTCCTGGCTCGCAGGGACAACGGAATCCCGCCGCTTGAAGGCGCTCTCGACGACGTCGCAGAATCGGCCGCACAACGCTGACTTGCTGAAGCGATCCGCGATGAGTTCGCGGGCGTGCGTCCCCATACGGCGTCGCTGATCGTGTGTGGTCGCGGCAATATGCTCGATGACCGCGACCGCCGCTGGCACATCGCCGTGCTTGATATGCCACCCGATCTCTTGCTCACGCACGATGTCGGAAACATGGCATGGATCGGGCCCCAGGAGAAGGATCGGGCGGGCGACGGCCATCGCGCCATATACCTTGCACGGATGGACCACGCCAACGACGGCATCACCAACGCTGACGATATGAACATCCGCGGCCGAAAGGGAGTATCGCAGACGCTCCATTGGCTGATAGGGCATCGAGCGGATGTTTGTGGGCTGATGTTTCGCGATTGCCTCGTCCACCTCCCGCTTGCCGACACCGCCGCCGATGAAGAGGAAGACGATATTGTCGCGATCCTGCATCGTCAGGGCAGCTTGCAGTATGGTGGTCACGGGCGTCGAAAATCCGTGATTGCCCGAATACATGAGCACGAACTTGCCATTCAGGCCGTGTTCAGCTCTGAACGGATTGTCCTCGTGCTCGATTGGCTCGATCGCATCTTCATGCGGCCATGGAGGCATGACATGGAGCTTGTTCGAGACATCCACCTTCTTGAGGATGCGTTCGGCCATGAAACGGTCGAGCGCAACGACGGCATGGGCTCGCTTCAAGATGATGCGGTTCATGGCATCGTACATGCGTACGGGCAGGCTGCCGGCCCGGGCCTTGCCCAGCTCGACCATCTGGTCGGGGTTCAAGTCCATCACCCAATACGTGAAGGGCACGCGACGCAGGCAAGCGATGACGACGCCCGCGAGTGCCGCCATCGGTGGTGAGGTGCTGACCAGGATGGAGCCCAGTCTGGGCGTTGTCAAGCCGAACCACAGACACTGGAGCATGAACAGGGCAGCACCCAACAGGCGAACAGGGATCGAGGCCTTTCCGAAGCTCGATAGTGGCAGCCGCCGAACATGCACCCCGTCGCGGATCTCGCGTGTTGGATAGCGCCTGGTCGGGTCGTCGTAGCCTCGTGCTGACGCCAGCACGCGCACCTCGTACCCGCGTTCGGCCATCGCCGCAGCCGCGTCGTGCATGTGCTGGCCCACGCTTGCCGGGTCTGGCACGTAGACCTGGCTGAGGATGAGCAGCACGGGCTTGGGCTGGATCGTTTCGCGGGCCATCGATACCTACTTCATCGGTTCAATCGGGGCCCCGATACGATGGAATTCGCGCCGTTGCGGCCACACGATACGTTCCGCGGTCGTCCATGCGGACCCGTCTCACTCGACCTTACGCAGTTCCTGGATGACGTACTTGAGCACCTGCTTCTCACTTCCTTCGGCCATCGAGGCGAGCTGCTGCTCGAAGGCCGGCAGCATCATGTCGATCCTGGACTTGCCCTGAGACTTCAACTGGTCCAGCATCGTCCTGGTCTGATTACGGAGCTCCTCGGGCAGGTCTTCGAACTTGATCTCGGGCGCACCGCCGTTGTTGCCCTCGTCCTCGTTGGCTGCTTTCTTCTTGGCGGCATCCTCGACCAAGGCCTTGACAGCCTGGGGCAACTCGAAGGCCGATTCCTGGACCTTGTTGATTTCGATCTCGGTGATTTTCATTTGCAGGGCGCCGCCGGGCATGCTCGGAGACTCGATCCGCAATTGATGGAAGAACAGCACCCCTTCGATCGTCTTCCAATCCGAGAGTTCGATGGTGCTGGTTTGCTGCCCCATCGGCGAGTTCTCGGTCTGCCGAACGCCCTTGGGCAATCCGTCGGCCTCGTCGTAGAACATGTGTCCATGCCCTTCGCTGTCCTTGGGCTCGAAGTAGACCTTGATGCATTGCCTTCCCTTGAACTCTTCACGCCCGACGACCTCGATGCGGTCCATGCGCTCGCGAGAGACCTTGGGGTCGAGCATGCCCATGATGATGGAAGCCTGTCCATCGACCTGGTTGGCTTCATCGCCTTGCAGGAGTGAGTAGCCCGCGCCGGGCATGACCATCCAGGCGTTCTTGCCGTCGCTGCCCATCTCGATGTTGCCGAAGTCGCTTTCGGTCTTGGAGTAGCGTCCTCCCTTGCGAGACCAGAGGCTCTCGATGCTGATCTTCGCACCCATGACTTCCATGGCCATGAGCGATCGCAGGGTCTTGATGTTGTCGAGGTTTTCCCGGCCCCCAACGGCTCTTGTGGCCTTGTCCATGACCTCGTCGATCGTTGGCAGGCCTTGCTGCCCGGCTTGGGGGCGATTCTCGGTCGGAGCGTTGTTGTTCTGTGCAAAAGCGGATAAGGCGACGAGCAAGATGGCAAGCCCGGCGGCCAGTTTCGAGATCTTGGACACGGGGAATCACTCCCTCTTCTTGCGGCTTGGTTCGATGGAGCCAGCCTGGTTTGTACTGCGAAAGAGACTCAACTCGGGCTTTCGCCCGTTTTTTTTTCAGTGTGCGGCGGTGGCATGGCCAGGGCCTCGCACGTGCGCCCCCTTGGGTGCTGCTTCGCGCTGGGGCACTTTGCCCTTGTACTTCTTCATATGCTCGTCATAGATCCAGCGGTACGTGCGCTCCATGCCATCGCGCAGGCGAATGGCCGGTGACCAGCCGATCTGACGCTCGATCATGGTGTTGTCACTGTTGCGTCCGTTGACCCCCTTGGGCGCGTCCAGGTTGTACTTGCGGTCGAGCTTGATGCCCGCGATCTCTTCGACGATGTCCACCAGTTCGTTGATGGTGACCAACTCGTTGCTGCCCAGGTTCAACGGCTCGGTGCAGTCGCTGTGCATGATGCGCTGGCTGCCCTGCACGCAGTCATCGATGTACATGAACGAGCGCGTCTGCTTGCCATCGCCCCAGATCTCGATCGTGTGGTCGCCGGTCAGCTTGGCCTCGATCACCTTTCGGCACATCGCGGCGGGGGCCTTCTCGCGGCCGCCCTCCCACGTGCCGTGCGGGCCGTAGACGTTGTGATAGCGGGCCATGCGGGTGTAGATGCCAAAGTCCTCGCGGAAGTGGCGGCACATGCGCTCGCTGAAGAGCTTCTCCCACCCGTACCCGTCCTCGGGCATGGCCGGGTAGGCGTCTTCTTCTTTCAACGGCACCACGTCCTCGTTCACCTGCTTGTCGGCGTTGTAAACGCACGCCGACGAGCTGTAGAAGAATTTGCTCACCCCCGCGTCCTTGGCGGCGATGAGCATGTGTGTGTTGATGAGCACGCTGAGCATGCACTCGGCCTTGTGGGTCTCGATGAAGCCCATGCCACCCATGTCGGCGGCCAACTGGTAGACCTGGCTCGCACCATCACACGCCCGACGGCAGGCGTCGATGCCGTTCAGGTCTGCCACGACGTTCTCGGCGTCGGCGTGGACCTGATACCACTGGTCCAGCGGCTTGCGGTCGACCGAGCGCACCTTGAAGCCCTGGCGGATCAGGTCCGCGGCCAGGTGGCCACCGATGAATCCCCCACCGCCCGCGACGACTACCAATTCTGAGGCCATGTCCTCTCCTGTTCGATGCATCCAAACAAATCCCGTTCTTCACTGGACAGGGCCAGCGCCATGCTCCGAGACATGCTATCGCAGCCAGACTCAGGTTTCGGCCTGTTTGGGCTCAGGATCTCCTTGGTTTTCGTTCGAACATGGCCACAGGTTCAGTCGGACCACCTCGTCGGGCATCCCAGACATCAGGCGAAAGGGAAGACCAGAGGCGTGAGCAGGACCGTGACCAGCCCAATCACAAGGTTCATGGGCAGGCCAATGCGTAGAAAATCGGCAAATCGATAGCCACCGGGGCCGTAGACCATCAAATTGGTCTGATAACCCAATGGCGTAGCAAAACTCGCCGATCCACCGATCATGATCGCGATCACAAAGGGCATAAAGCTGACATCGAGCCCCTCGGCGGCCCTCAGGGCGACCGGGAAGACCAGAGCTACGGCGGCGTTGTTTGTGATGACCTCGGTGGCCAGGCTGGTCAGGGCATAGACGGCCAGCAGGACGAGCCATGGGTGCTGCCCAACGACTCCCAGGAGGCTACCGGCGATTCCGGTTGCGGCACCAGAATTATCCAAGGCCCTACCCAATCCGATGGCAGCTCCGATAACGATGAGAACGGACCAATCGACATTGCGACGAGCCTCGGTCAGCGAGCAGCACCTTGTCACGACCATGAGACCACCGGCCACGAGCGCGGCGGTGAGCATGTCGAGGATGCCAAAGGCGGCGGCGGCGACCATGCCCGCCAGCAGGGCAATGGCCAGGGGTGCCTTGGTATGACGCCGGGGCGTGGAATCTTCCAGCGCACTGACCAGCAGGAAGTCTCGGGAGTTGCGATGCCGATCGACAAAGCCCGGGTCGGCCTCGAGCAGGAGTGTGTCGCCTGGGTGGAGCTCGATATCGCCCAGTTTACCCTTGATGCGTTCGCCCTCTCGCGCCACGGCGATGACCACGGCGTCGTAGGCGTTCCGGAAGCGCGCCTCTCGGATGGTGCGCCCGGCCACTGGGCTCGTGCGCGAGACGACGGCCTCGAACAAGCGCCTGCGATAGCGTGGAGAGTCGAGCTTGAAGACCTGATCGGTCGCGGGGATCAGGCCGCGCTGGGCCTGGAGATCTTTGATGGCTTCAACGATGCCCGCGAAGACCAGCCGATCTCCCGAGGCCAGTTCGGTCTTGGGACCGACGGCGGCCATGACCGCGCCCTCGCGTTCGACCTCGACCAGGAAGCATCCGGGCAGGTTGCGCAAACCCGCGACTTCCACGGTCTTGCCGGCCAATGGGCTGCCCTCGGGCACGATCATCTCGAGGGTGTACTCGCGCGGGTCGGCAAGCACGCTCGCTGGCGAGCCACGGCTGGGGAGTAGCTTCGGCCCCATCAGTAACAAGAATCCCAGGCCAACGACAACGCACGGCACGCCGATCCATGTGATGTCGAACATGCGCAGCGGCCTGGCCACCAGGCCTCCTTGGATGGCGTCGGTCAGCATGCCCGCGACGACGAGGTTGGTGCTGGTGCCGATGAGCGAACAGGTGCCCCCCAGGATGGCGGCGTAACTGAGGGGGATCATGAGTTTGCTGGGTGATTGCCTGGTGCGCTTGCACCAATCGGCCACGGCTGGGATCATCAGCGCGACCACAGGCGTGTTGTTGAGGAAGGCACTCATGCCCGCGACTGGTGCCATCATGCGGACCATGCCCGAGCGCAGCGACGCGGGGCGGCCGAGGACCCGGGCGGAGATCCAATCGATGCCGCCGGTCTCGCGCAGCCCGGTGACGACCACAAACAGGACGGCCACGGTGGCGAGCCCGGTATTTGCAAATCCACCGATGGCCTGATTGGGCGAGAGGATCCCCAGCCGCCAGCCGCTGTCGCCGGGCACGGGAACGACCAGCAGGGCCGTCAGGGCGGCAACCAGGACCGCGTCGGCAGGGATGCGCGTGGTGATGAGCACGCCCAGCACACCGACGATCAACCCTAGCACGATGAAGGCCTCGATACCCATGCTCGCAACGCTCCCACTGGGACCAACCGGACTCCCACCCGCGTTTCATCGGCCATCGGGTGGTCCAGAGCGTATCTCGGCGGGACTGTCGGCGGAACTCAGCCGCACTGGCCCATGGCCGTCAAGATGCGGAGATAGTCGAAGATGGTGAAGCGGCCGTCACCGTCCAAGTCGGCTCGCGGGTCTTCGAATGACCATGCCGTCTGGAACTCGAGCAGATCGAAGACGTCGACGATGCCGTCGCGGTTAAAGTCGGCTAGATCACAGGGCCCCTGGGTCAGTGCGGCGATCTGTTCGAGCCAGACCTGGGCGATGGTGCGGCTGCCAAAACTGCTGAAATGGGCGTCGTCTGTGCGCATGCCGCTGGCGGCTTGTTCGAGAAAACTCCCGATGCGCGGGTGGCCCACGGCGAAGATGGCTGGAACGCCTCGGGCTCGGGCATTGTCACGCACGTACCGGTGCCAGTTTTCATGCAGGGCACGGGCGTGGACGGCGTCGGACGCCCAGACAACTTCGGACTGTGGTGGCAGGCCCGACCGGAGCGCGTCGAGATAGTCGGACAACGAGGACGGTTGCGAATCCTGGGTTGCCAGTCCTTGGATCCACACATCGACACCACTGGCGGCCGCCCAAGCACCGGTCGCGCCGGGGAATGAAGTCGCCAGTTGGCCGGTGTACCCCACCCCACTCTGGCCAGCGGTGCCGAACGCAAACCCATCGACGCCTGGACTCCAGGCGCTGATGGCGTAGACCATGACCCCGAGTTTCCCATCGTCGGCCGCTGAAAGGACCTGGCCGCGCCATGTGCGATCGTCGCCCGCTGGCACGGGCTCGAAGATGTTCTCAATCGAATGAAAGCGCCACGGACCGAAGGCCAATTCGTTGCCGATGACCGGAGTCGCCCCCAGAGGGTGCGAGAGCGTGATAGTCGTTCGGTCGCTGGCGAACTCAACCGAGGTCACGACGGAAATGGCACCCCTTGCAACGCCGTTTCGCGGCACGAGAGCATCGCCCGGGCGAATGTCGACGGTCCCTTGGAGAGCCAGCCTGGTCGGGCTCTCGAACGTGTCGCCGGCACGCAGCACATGACGCAAACGCGTGGTGTCCAAGTCCACCGCAACGGGATCTGCCAACGGCATGCCTGGACCGTCTTGCATAAACCCGCGCTCGGGGTACCACAGCAGTTGGCTCGAGCCGGGAAACGCCAGCACCGTGGAGCGGACCAGGAGCGGCGCTTCGGCGACCATCAGACTGCCAGGTTCGGGCTTGCAACGCAAGCGGTACGTCCCTGTTGGCGAGATGTTCGTGGCGGGCCCCGGTCCGCGGCTGATGCCCGGCAGCGTACCGGAGCCGAAGCGTGTAAAATCAGCCCAGGCGTCATCGCGTGCGTGGAGCGCGCGGACATGCTGCAACTCGGGCGTGCTGGTGCTTGTATCGAACCCGAACCATGCTCCCTGTTCGTCGAGGATGGTGCTTGGACGCATGAGCACGCCAGCGGTTTGCGGGTGCAAGGCCTGGACAAAACCGTGGGCGTAGTTCTCGGGCCAGGGTTGCGGCGACAGCCTGCCCCGTACGCCCCGGCTGTTGGCGCTGACCATGACCTTAACAATGCCTTGCGGCCCGCGCGCGAGCATAGCCGCTTTGGGGCCGATCGGGCCGATGGGATCTCGCGGAGCATCAAAGTCCGGCGGTTGCATACGGAAGAAGCCATCGAACTCGGGCTCGATATGGCTTCGGTACACGAAGCCAGTGGCCTGATCGATCGGGACGACCGTGCGGAAGATACTGGAAAATCCGTCACGAAGTGGCCGAGGTCGATCGACCACCTGGAGATTGGCTGTGGTGACCGGACCGCCGACGTAAGACGCCCTATCCTCGACAACGCCCGGCCCCAACGCACGTGGGCTGATGCCGTGGAAGGTCAGGTATTGGCATCCTTCCCAGCCGTTCATGCGACCGCCCCGATCGCGTGTGTCCAAGGCATGGGCTGCGTAGACGCTCCGGTTGTCCCACACGGCTGACACGTCCGTGGGGTTGATTGGATGGTCGCGTATGACAAACGACTGGTAGACTGCCCGGGCGGCGGGGCGGCCCGAACCGGATCGCCCGATGACCAGACCTTTCCAATCCGTGGTCCATGTTGGACCTGGCGACACGAACAGGTCCTTCGACAGTTCCTTGGCAGGCGTGGACATTTCGCGGGGAACGACTGCCAACCCACCACCGCTTGCCCTTGCTCGGGCAAGTCCAGTCTTGGCTTCGAAAGGAAGAAGCCTGCTCGACCGATGCGCGATGTGGTGTTCGGCGGGCCGATCGCCTTCTGTGATAAGCCATGCCCTGGCGTTGTCGGCCCCGACGTCGATACTGACGGCCACCAAGTGCCATTGACCTTGGACGAGCGGCTGGGGAACTTCCAGCCGAGCGCCACGATCCCGGTGCTGGAGTCTCACGGAGAGGCCCGCCGGATGGGCCACGATCGCTAGCCGATCGGAGATCGAGACCAAGTCACTGGGCTCAACAGGTGCATCTGTGGGGTACACCCAAAGCATCAAGGACCAACGTCCGGTATCCAATGCTCCTGGCAAACTTTCCCGTGGGATGGCGATTCGAGCATTTGGAGAGACGGTCTCGACGGCAGCACGCGCGACAAATACCGTACTTAATACGTACACTGTAGTCAGAATACACGTACTTATACGCACAAAATCACTCCAAACGGTGCGGAATGGGTGGAATCATCCGCCCAAGCCAACCCCAAGCACATTTTCTTTCAAGAATTGCTTGCGTGCAAGGAAATCGAGCGCATATTTCACATGTCTTGTCTCTCTCCTCCTAAACACGACGCCCGGTGACAGCCGGACGTCGTGTTTTTCTTTGCGCACATGACACATGCCCATGCAACCAGCATGGGTTTTGTATTTGTTTGTATGTGCTATTTATCGGGCGTGCTTGGGGTCGAATGCATCCTGGAGGGCGTCGCTGAAGACGTTAAAGGCAAGCACCAGCCCGAACATGAAGACGGTGGCGGTGCCGATCTGCCAGAAGAACTGGTTGAGGACCTCGCTCTTGGACTCGCTGATCATCACGCCCCAACTGGGTTGGCCGACGACGCCGATGCCCAGGAAGCTGAGGATGACCTCGCTCTTGATGGCCCCGATGAAGATGAGCGAGAAGTTGATGAAGACCAGGAAGAGCACGTTGGGTATGACATGCCGCCGCATGATGTAGAAGCGGCCCGCGCCCAGCGACGTGGCGCTCTGCACGTAGTCGAGCGAGCGGATTTTCATCGCCTCGCCGCGGATCTGGCGGCACGGTGCGATCCAGAACGTGACGCCAAACGCCACGTACATGGGGATGAGTGTCTGGTGGACCTGCACGCCGTCGGTGAAGGGCACAGTGACCTGGAGCGAGCCGAAGACGAACGCGACGACGGTCAGCAGGACGATGTAGGGCACGCTCGAGAGCGTGGAGTAGAGCCAGACGATGGCGTGGTCGACCCAGCCACCAAAGAAGCCCGCCGATGCTCCGAGGAAGGCCCCCACAACCACGGCGATGATGGCCGAGACCAGCCCCACCTGCGTGGCGACGCGGATGGAGTAGATGGCCCGCCAGAGGATGGATCGGCCCTGGCTGTCGGTGCCCAGCAACAGACGCGCCTTGTAGACAAGGCCCCGGAAGCCTTTGGGCGTGGGTATCAATGCCTCGATGGAGGCTTCAATTTGGACCAATTGCTCCTCGACGGTCTGGAACGCTGCGTTCCGTTGCTTTTCGAGATCGGCGATAGCTCGGAGGAGTTCCTGCCGATCTTCGTGTGCGGTCGCTTCGACCAGGTCCAGTCGGGCATCGACCAGTTCTTCTGCGAGGATTTCCAAGTCGAGATAATCCTCGTCGACGGTGGCGAGTTGCTCGAGAGCCACTTCCAGGAGACGGCGAAGTTCGTCCAAGGGCTTGTCGGCCAGGGTGCGCTCGGCCAGTTGTTCGTTCTCAAACGCCGTGAGGGGATCGTCGCGCTCGAAGGCACGTCGGATGCGTGAGAGGTGGAACTCGGCATTCTGGAGGCGTTTGTCGGTAGTCGGTGTTTCGAGAAAGCCCGGAAGGCTGTCGGGCCCGACACGGTCGAGTGATGCTTTGAGTGACAGTTCCCGGACGATGAAGGTGTCGGAGAGGTCCACGCCCACCCGCTGGCCAACGGCGGCGGCGAGCTGCGCTCCCACAATGAGTAACGCTATCGAGACGTAGATCACGATGACGCCGCACGCGACCACGGCGGCCTTGTCTCGGATGAAGGATCGATAGGCACGCGATCGGCGGATGCTGGAAAGCCTGCCCTCGCTGGAAGGCGACACATCGGCCACAACGTTGCGATTCGACAGCGATCCGCTCAAGGCAATGCCCCTCTCACTTGAGTGTCACCCGTGGATCGACGACTGCGTAGAGCACGTCCGTGAGGATGTTGGTGAGGATGAAGATGGCCGCGAGTACGGCGGTGATGGCCTCGACGACGGGGAAGTCCTTGTTGGTGATGGCGTCGAAGAGCTTGAAGCCCATGCCCGGGATGCCGAAGTAGATCTCCACCAGCAGCGAGCCCATGATGATGAAGGGCAGGGAGATCATGACACGGGTGATGATGGGGATCAGGGCGTTGCGGAGCATGTGGCGGAACATGACGCGGCTGTTGCTGGCACCCTTGGCGCGAGCGGTGCGGATGTAGTCCTTATTGCACTCTTCAACCATCACGGCGCGGTAATATCGCGTGTCGTACCCCATCGCCACGATCACGCCGATAAGGACCGGCAGCAGGCAGTAGTAGGGCCACTTGCTCAGCGATCCGGGCACCGAGGCAAACCATGCCACCAGCGTGCGGAAGAAGCCCGGGTCCTCCACCCCACTGTCCTGCAAGGACTGTTGCACCTGCGACCATAGGGGCAAAACGGGCTTGTAGCCGAAGGTGGCGAAGATCTCGACGTTGAAGGCCAGACGCGGCCACTGAGCGCCGAAGTACTGCCCCACGATGACGTACACCAGATAACTGACGCTCATGCCGAGCACCGCAAGGAACATGACCACGCGGTCGAGTGGTTTCCCACGATTGAACGAAGCGATCAGGCCCAGGCATGTGGAGATGAGGGTGGTCAGAACGAGCACGGGGAGCGTCACCGAGAGGCTTGGAATGATCGACGAGCCGATGACATTGCCCACGCTCTGGCTCTCGACCGACCAGCTGTAATGCTGGAAGTCCAGCGTGACAATGCCCGCCAACGCGCTGAAGTACTGGTTGTCCCACAGGCTGCGGACGAATCGGGTGAAGGTCCAGGGATCATCCTTGACCTCGATATCCGACGCATCGGGCGTCGCATCGATGGTGAACGGCTCGGGCGGCTCGCCTTGCGAGACGCGGACCGGCACGACACGTATGGCGTCGGCGAGCACAGGCTTGTTCGAGTCGTCGATGAGCACGACCCGCAGAGGCTCGCCGCGGGTGATCTCGATGGTGCCCAGTTCGTGCCAGCCCACGCCGTACGCTTCGGTCGATCTCGGCGGCCTTGTCTGATCCGTCGGGATGGTGCGCAGGTGCAGGTTTCCCTCGAACACCCGCCACCAGACCAGTCCCGAAGAGCCCAGCGAGACGCGCTGCCCATCCTCGCCGGTTCGCGTCGGCCATGTGGCCTGGAGGCGATATGTCCCCTGCGGTAGCTCGAGCGTCCATTGGACGTGGGCGTTGCCCTTGCCCGGGCCCTTGACCATGTGCGATCCACCGAAACCGCCGGTTGCTTCCTGCCAGGTTCGGCCTCCGATCTGCCAATCGCCCAGCAATGGCTTGTCGAGGCCGAAGTTTGTGCGCTTGGTGATGTACTGGTCGTAGGTCGGGTTCTTGCCCAAGTAGGCGGTGACCGGATCGGTCAGCCGCAGCAGCAACATCAGGAAGAGGATCACCCCCATGTACACTGGGATGTTGTACAAAATGCGACGGAGGACGTAGGCCCACATGCCGGTTCAGCCACCTTTCGAGCGCATCAACGGGTCTGGTCGGTATCGAGGAACTTGAACCACGACCAGAACCGTTGCGTGGGCTTGGCGTTTTTCATATGTGGGTTGATCATGAAGTAGCGGTTGCGGGCCAGCGAGCCGACGAAGGGAGCATCGGCCAGGAGCATGTCTCGCATCCGCTCGTACATCGCCGTGCGCTCGGGCCCTGGGTCCATCAGACGCGCCTGCTCGTAGAGCGCGTCGTACTCGGGCCGGCTGTAATTGGCATGGTTGCTGCCGGGCGAGGCATTGGGTGCATAGAACAGGGCCAGGTTGTTCTCGGCGTCGGGGTAGTCGCTGGACCAGGCGAAACCGAAGAAGGGCAATTCACGCCGATTGACCTGCGCGATGAGGTCGGGGAAGTCGAGCGTGATTTCCTCGATGCGGATGCCCACGCGCTCGAGTTGCCGCTTGAGCATGGCCGTCTGCCGGGCATTGAAATCACTCCGGCTGGTGGCAAAGCGGATGGGGGGCAGGCCCTGGCCGTTGGGGTAGCCGGCCTTGGCGAGCATCTCTCGTGCCAGTTCCAGATTCGGGCCGCGGGGCACGCTCGGAACCCGCCCGCCCTCGGGGTAGCCATCCAGGCCCGGTGGGATCGGGCCGTCATAGACCGTGCAGAGGCCAGCGTAGAAGGATCGGTTGAACTCTTCGAGGTCGATGGCCAGGATGATGGCGCGGCGCAGGGCGATCCTCTCGGGCGTGTATCCACCGACGAGCTCGTCTTCCATGTTGAACTGCCGGAAGATGAAGTCGAGCTGCGGCTCGACGATGTACGTCACGCCGCGGCGTGCCAGGTTTCGGTCGATGCGGCGGGTACGCGGATTGAAGGCCTTCTCGAAGAAGTCGTAGGGCAATTCGATATAGCCCAGGATCTGGTTCTCGAAGTTCAGCCACAAGGGATTGTCTTCGACGTACATCGAGAATTCGAGGCGATCGACCAGGGGCAACCGCCTGCCCGCAGGCTCGGCCAGGCCGCGTTCGATGTCGTCCTGCGACCAGCCGTCTGCTGGGTAGAACGCCTCGCGATAATTAGGGTTTCGCACGACCACGAGCGACTGCTTGGGCCGCCACTCTCGGAGCATGTAGGGCCCCGTGCCAACGGGATTTGCCGAGAAGAGGTCTCTCCCGTCTGCGTTGTAGTGTTCAACAGCCTCCCGAGGCACGATCGAGGTCTGGAACATCTGGAGGATCCACAAGAATCGATAGACAGGCTGGCTGAGGACGACCTCGAACTCGGAATCACTACTCTTGCGCAGCCCCTCAACAGGTGCGTCGTAGTCGAAGGTAGCGGCTTGATCCTGCATGGCTTTGTACTCGTCAAAGCCCACGATGGTGTCGGCCATCAACCACCAGTTCTTGCCGCCGCTGCCTCGCTGGTCGGCCAGTCGCTTCCACGAATAGAAAACATCTTCGGTGGTGACACGCCGGCCCTTGCCCCCGGGGAAGCATGGGTTGTCGTGGAAAAAGGCGTCCTCGCGGAGCTTGAAACGCCAGACCTTTCGACCCTGGTCGTCGAAGGTACTGGTTGGCAGTGTGTCCAGCAACAGTGGCTTGAGTTCGTTCGGGTTGGTATAGCTTGGTTCGAGGAGTGTCTCGTAGATCTGTGAACAGGCCATGTTGTCGTACGTGGTCGATCCCTTGGCCGGGTCGAGCGTGTTGGGCCCGACGGTGCGCATGGGCAAGCGGAGCACCTTGGACGAATCCTGCTGGGCAAAACTGAGCGTTGCACATGCCAACACAACCGTCAGAGCGGCGGCTAAGCCGATCGCGAATGTTTGATACCTGATTGGTGTCATACCAGCCTCCCTTTGCATGGACGGTTCAGGCCGATGATCCATCTGCCATCCTGTGGTGTGCCTTCGGAGCAGGGTACGCCTTTGCATCGCCCGGCCAAGCCCGACTCAAGCGCCATCCGGGCAAGGGCTGTGCAACAATATGGGAAGCGGTATGTACCGCGCCCGTGGGCTTTCCACCAGGTGGTCCACGCGAGATGAACCAGTCGATGGACGATAACGGGTGTGGCAACCAGCGCAGGAGGCGAGCGATGAAGGGCGTGATCTTGGCGGGTGGACTGGGCACCAGGCTTCGGCCGCTCACTCTTGTTACGAACAAGCACCTATTACCGGTTTTTGATAGGCCGATGATCTATTACCCTATCGAATGCCTGCTCAACGCTGGCATCCAGGAGATCCTGATCGTCACCGGCGGTGAGCACGCGGGCGATTTCCTCAAACTGCTCAAGAACGGCCAGGACCTGGGCGTGAAGCGGCTGGCCTACGCGTACCAGGAAGGCGAGGGCGGCATCGCCGACGCCTTGCGGCTGGCACGCGACTTTGCCGACGGCGAGAAGATCTGCGTCGTGCTGGGCGACAACATTATCGAGGGCAACATTCGCAAAGCCGCCGGCGACTTCTTCACCCAGCGCAGCGGGGCCAAGATCCTGCTCAAGACGGTGGACGACCCCGAGCGTTTCGGCGTGGTGCGATTCGAGGGCGATGGCGCATCGGCACGTGTGGCCGAGATCATCGAGAAGCCCAAGAGCCCGCCGAGCAACCACGCCGTCACGGGCATCTACTTCTACGACGCGAGCGTGTTCGACATGTGCGACGGGCTGGAGCCCAGCGCCCGGGGCGAACTGGAGATCACAGACGTCAACAACTACTACCTGAAGCGCGGCGACCTGACCTACGACGTGCTCGAAGGCTGGTGGACCGACGCGGGCACGTTCGAGAGCCTGCACCGCGCCGCCAACCTCGTGCGCGAGGGCGGGGCCAACCACCTCCAGCTTCCCGCCGCCAGGACAGAACCCGTGGGGGCCAAGTCGTGAGCACCATCACCGACATGCCCACCGCGGGCGTCGCGCGCAAGCCCGAGCCCATCCGCTCGGTCTCGCTCTCACCCGCCGAGGCGTTCGAGTTGGCCAAGCAAGAGCTCGAGCCGTTGCTGATCCCCGCGTCGATCTTCGCCGACGATCGCGGTTGGTCGGTCATGAACCTGATGCAGGGCGTGCTCGGGCCGGCGGGGCAGATCAACTACTCGGTGATGTATCCGGGCGTCATCAAGGCCTGGCACCGACACACCAAGCAGACCGACTTCTGGTTGTGCATCAACGGGCACGTCAAGACCGGCGTCTTCCGGGAGAGCGACGGCCGACGCTGGATGGCCGTCGTGGGCGAGCGCCGCCCGGGCGTGGTCATCATCCCCCCACCCCTCTGGCACGGCTGCGCGACCGTCGGCCACGAGCCCGCGGGCCTGCTCTACTACGTCACGCACCAGTACGACCCGAGCACGCCCGACGAGTTCCGCATGGGGCATGACGCGGTCGAGGCGTTCCCGTGGGGCGTGCAGCACGGATGAGTAACGAGCCATTCGTTGTCATCGGCAGCACGGGCATGCTCGGCCGAGCCGTTGCGGCCGATATGCGCCGTCGTGGGATCGAGTTTCTAGCGCCCACCCGCGCCGAGGTGGATCTGTCGAAATTGGAAACGATCGATCGACTGCCTCAATGCCATGCGATCATCAACTGTGCGGCGTGGACCGACGTCGACGGTGCCGAGGGTCACGAGGCCGAGGCCACTTTGGTCAACGGCGAAGCGGTCTCACGCTTGGCCAGCCGATGCGTGGGTGGTGTGTATGTCGGATTTAGCACCGATTACGTGTTTGATGGCCGGAGTACCACGCCGTATTGCTCTTCTCACGAGCGTGCGCCGCTGAACGCGTATGGCCGTTCCAAGGCGTATGGCGAAGAACTGCTCGAGCTCGAGCACACCACGTGGCTGAACATCCGGACGAGTTGGCTCTACGCACCATGGGGCAAGAATTTTGTGCTGACGATGCGTCAACTGCTGTTTGCGCGTGACACGATCAAGGTCGTGAACGATCAGCGCGGGAGGCCGACGTCCGTCGAGCATCTCGCTCGCGTCACGCTCGACCTGATCGATCGCCGTGCCCGCGGCCACTGGCACGCCACCGACGGCGGCGAATGCACCTGGTACGAATTCGCCTGCGAGATCAAGAGCCTCACCGGCGCGCCGGCCACCATCGACCCCTGCACCAGTGACCAGTTCCCACGCCCCGCAAAACGCCCTGCATTCAGCGTGCTGGACCTCAGCAAGACCGAGGCCGAACTGGGACCCATGCCCCACTGGAAGGACAACCTGGCCGACGTGCTGCGCCGCGTGCCGGAAGGGATCACCCATGCCTGAAACAAGATCGTTCAAGCACCTGCTCGTCACCGGCGGCTGCGGCTTTATCGGCTCAAACTTCGTGCGATACCTGCTCGAAGCGCGCCCGGGCGTGCGCATCACCAACCTCGACGTGCTGACGTATTCGGGCAACCTCGAGAACCTCACGGGCATCGAGGGGCACCCGGATTACACGTTCGTCAAGGGCGATATCACCGACGGCCCGCTCGTGCAATCGCTTGTTGCCGAGTGCGACGCGGTGGTAAACTTCGCTGCTGAGAGCCACGTCGATCGCTCTATCCAGGATGCCTCGCCCTTCATCACGAGCAACGTGCTGGGCGCGCAGGTGCTGTTGCAAGCCTGCCGCAACGCGTGGGGCGACGACGGAAAGTCGGGCAGGTTCCTGCAAGTGGGCACCGACGAGGTGTACGGCTCCTTGCCCCTCGACAAGCCCGAGTTGCTCTTCACCGAGCACACGCCGCTCGATCCCTCGAGCCCCTACAGCGCGAGCAAGGCCGCCGCCGACATGCTGGCCATGGCATTCCACCGCACCTTCGGCATGGACGTGGTGGTGACGCGATGCAGCAACAACTACGGACCCTATCAGTTTCCCGAGAAGGTCATCCCGCTGTTCGTCACCAACCTCATGCAAGGCGAACAGGTGCCACTCTATGGCGATGGCAAGAACGTCCGCGACTGGCTCCACGTGGTCGACCACTGCGAGGCCATCCTGGCCGTCCTGGAGCGCGGACGAGCGGGCGAGGTCTACAACATCGGCGGCAACAACGAGCGCAGCAACCTCGAACTCACCCACGCCATCCTCGACATCATGGGCAAGGGCAAGAACATGATCCGCCCCGTTGCCGACCGGCTGGGCCACGACCGCCGATACGCCATCGACGCCAGCAAGATGCAGGCCGAACTCG
The DNA here is from genome assembly GCA_026126305.1 of Phycisphaeraceae bacterium. Taxonomy (GTDB): domain Bacteria; phylum Planctomycetota; class Phycisphaerae; order Phycisphaerales; family UBA1924; genus JAHCJI01. Next base: position 48,757 of record JAHCJI010000004.1, on the reverse strand, counting down.
GGTGGCAGCCCACGCGCAGCGCCTGGCCCAAGGGACTGGAAGACACCATCCGATGGTACCAGGACAACGCCCAGTGGTGGCAACGCGTGCGCAGCGGAGCCTACCGCGACTACTACGAAAAGATGTACGGCGCGGCACGGACCTGATCGTCAATTCTTCTCCGAACGCCGCCGTTTGAGTTCGGCATCGATAAACTTGTCGATCTTGCCGTTGAGCACGTCCGTGGGGTTGCCTTCGACATTCGTGCGGTGGTCCTTCACGCGGTTGTCGTAGAGCACGTAACTGCGGATCTGCGTGCCCCAGCCCCGGTTGAGGTCTCCACCCGCGACGGCCTTGATCTCGGCGCTGCGCTTCTCTTCTTCCATCTGCTCGAGCTTGGCCTGGAGCAGCGTCAAGGCCTGCGCCTTGTTCTGCGGCTGATCGCGGTGGCTGGAGGCCACGTACATGAGGCCGGTGGGCTTGTGGACCACGCGGCAGGCGCTGGCGACCTTGTTGACGTTCTGCCCGCCCGGCCCGCTCGAGCGGGCAAAGAAGGTGATCTCCAGGTCCTTTTCGGGGATCTGCACGTCGAGGTCCTCGAATTCAGGCGTCACGTCGACGGTCGCGAAGCTGGTCTGCCGCTTGCCCTGGGCGTTGAAGGGGCTCACACGCGCCAGCCGGTGCGTGCCGCGCTCGCAGTTGAGATAGCCAAAGGCGTAGGGCCCCTTGATGTGCAAGGTGATGTGGTCGATGCCGGTCTCGACGCCAAAGCCCTTGGAGACCTCCTCGACCTTGAATCCCATGTTCTCGAAGTAGTAGAGGTACATGCGAAAGAGCATCTCGGCCCAGTCGTTGGCCTCGGTGCCGCCGTCGCCGGCGTGGATGGTGAAGTAGCAGTTTCGGTGGTCGTGCTTGCCGCTCAGGAGGCTCTGGAGCTCGACCTTGTCCATTTTCTCAACGAGTTCGTGCAAGGCCTGATCGGCCTCAGCAAGGAGTTCCTTGTCGTTGCCCTCGCGGGCCATCTCGTAGGCGACCTTTGCCTCCTCGAAGGCCTCGATGACCTTGTCGAGCGGGGCGATCTGGGCCTTGATGAGCTTGAGTTCGCCCACGATCTTCTTGGCGGCTTCGGGGCGGTCCCAGAAGTCGTTCTGGCCCATCTGGACTTCGAGTTCGGCGAGTTTCTGGTGCTTGCCGTCGTAGTTAAAGAGAGTCGCGGATGGTCAAGATCCGCGCCTCGAGGTCGTCGATGACCGGCTGGTGGGCGTCGTAGTGCATGGTTGGTCCGTCCTGGTGGTACGCTTGTGTCTGGGATTGGTGAGGGGGATGGTAGCGGGCTGGCGAGGAAAATCCGCATCTGCCGCGCCGCGCGGGGGCGGTGGCTCCGTTCATCTCTGTGGGGATCGAAATGCCCCGGACCAGATGCCGAACCCGAAGTTGAAGGAGACGACCATGCGTATGAATCACATTCTGGCCCTTGCGTCTTTCTTGCTGACCACCGTCGCGGTTCCGGCCATTGCCCAGCAAGATGCCGCATCCGTCCGCCGGGGGCAGCCCATCGCGCAAACCGCGAGCCCGGATCCCCAAACTCACCCGATCAGCATCAACTTCAAGGGAGGCACGCTTGCGGAACTGGTGGCCGCGTTGAAGGCCGCCTCGCCCGATCGCCCGGTGAACATCATCTACAGCGCGGAGGCGGGTCAGATCCCCATTCCGCCGTTTGAAGTAACCGACGCGGATTTGTACTCGACTCTCCAAAGCCTCTCATATACGTCGTCGGGTAGCCCGGTGACACTTGACTTCGGCCGGCTCGTGTCGTGGCAGATCTCGCGCGTGGACTACGGAGTGTTCTCGATCCAACTCAGTTCTAATCCACGTCCTGTTTTTGACTCACGCGGTCGGCAAGTTCAAGCGGGAGGGCCAGTAAATCGCTACACGACGATCCAGACCATCGCCGAACTGACCATCGGTGGAACGGCCATGTCCGCCGACGACGTTCTGAGTGCGCTCCAGGCGGCTCTGGCGATGCAGGGTGGCGAAGAGGTCAAATTGGCGTATCACGAGGCGACCGGGCTTGTGTTTGCAAGCGTGACCGGCGAGCAGGGGCAAGTCATCGAGAACACGATCATGATGCTTCGACAGTCGTATCGCGAATGGCGCGACCACGCCCGGCAGCAGCAGCAGAACACCGATACTGGCAAGCAAATCAAGGAACTGTCCGAGCAAGTCACCAGGTTGGTTGAAGAGAACAAGGAACTGCGCAAGCAGATCGCGTTCATGCAAAGCGTCGTCATTCCCAAGACCCCTGATCAGCCCGAGCCCGAGCGGTAAGAGTTCTTGTCAATCCACCCCGTGCCCACCGCCGCCGCAGACCAACCCGATGGCCCGGGCGCATCGCTCCCCGACGCCCGGGCCGTCACCACGCGCTTGGCGAGGGGAGATCGGGAGGCGTTTGCCGTGTTTTATGAGGCCACCTTCGACGATGCCCTGGCCGACGCGCGGCGGTTGACCGGGCGTGATGAGGCCTTCTGCCTCGACGCCGTGCAGGACGCGTACCTGCGGGCCGCGCGGTCGCTGCCCGCGATGGACTCGTGGCCGGCCTGCCGGGCGTGGCTGAAACGGGTCGTGGCCAGCAGCGCCATCGACCGCATCCGTGCCGACGCGGCCCGCTCGCGCCGCGAGGCTTCGGCCCATCCGCAAGACCGGCGAGCGCCCGATCACCGCGAGCAACTGCACGACTTGCTCGCGCGGTTTGAGGGGCATTTTGACGAACGCCAGTGGCACGCCCTGAGGCTGCACGTCGGGCAGGGGCTGCCGCTGTCGGCCGTGGGGCGTGCGATGAGCCTCAGCCGCCACGCCGTGCATGGCCTGGTCCGCCGCGGGCTGGCGACGCTGTCGGCGGGCGTGAAGGGAGAAGGCGATGACCGTTGACACGATGAGGATGGCCCGCAAGGCCGAGATCTTGCATCTGGGCCAACACGCCGTGGTTCGGCGCGGTGCCAGACGGCGCGCAAAGCGGCACGTCTTGGCCATGGCAACCCTCTGCGCGGGTGCGACGCTCACGGCGTATCTGCTGGCACCAACGCCACTCCACGGCCCAGGGCATCATGTCGCCGATGAGACATGGACACAACCTGTCATGACTGTCGAGTACACGGCCACGACCCCGGGCCTGGCGCAGAGTCTCCGCGTCGAAGGCAATCCGTTGAATATCGCCTGGCTCGACATGCCGCCCAACCGTGTAACGCGCGTTGAATCAACACCAGCAGTCCAGCGCATCAGCGATGCCGAGGCATTAGCACTGTTGCGCGATGCCGGCACGCCAGCGGGCCTGATCAAGATCGAAGGCCGGGTGATGCTGGTGTACCACCATCGGCCCGAGCAAGTGGTGCCCGGGCCCAGCGGGAACGCTGAAAAGGACCGCTTCGATACGAATCCGCTCACGCTGGCGACTCTGCCGACATATCGTCCCCGGTGATCGAAGTCCTGACCCAGACAAGCCCTTCGGCCGTGCCCGTGGCACGCCTGTGGCTTGCACTGCTCGGAATGGCCTTGGGCGCCATCGTGCTCATGGTCGGCTTGCTGGTGCTCAACAGTATCCGCCGCTCGCGTCGATCCAAGACCCCCGGCAAGACCATGTACGTCGACGCCTGGGCCGAAGCCGGGCGACGTGCCAAGCCCGAACCCAGCGCGGGTCAGATCCTGGGTGACGACGGAGCCGACGATGACTGACTCGCGGCCCATCGCATTGATTACTGGCGGCGCCAGACGAGTTGGAGCTGCGATCGGGCAAGAGTTCGCCCGTCGCGGGTTCGATCTCATCATCACATACCGGACCAGCGCTGACCAGGCCCAAGCAATGGCCCAAAGGCTTGGACAAAGCCACGGAACACGCGTGCGCACCGTACGGTGCGACTTGGCCGACCCAGACGCGGCGGCGCGTGCGTGTGCCAACGCCGCGAGCGATGCCGGCAGGTTGGACGTGCTGGTTCACAACGCATCGGCGTATTTTCCGACACCATTCGATATGCCCTTGCCATGGGAAACAGTGCGAGACCTGTACGCGATCAATGCCGCCAGCCCGCTTCTGATCTCCGCCGCGCTGGCGCCCTTGCTGACTCGCTCGCCGCTCGAAGGTGGCGGATGTGTCGTGGCGATGGGCGACATGCACGCGATGGGTCGACCGCGCGTCGGATTCTCGGCCTACGGCATGTCCAAGGCGGCGCTGATCGAACTGGTGCGCGTTCTTGCCAGGGAGTTGGCACCAAACGCACGGGCCGTTGGCATCGCCCCGGGAGTTGTCGCCTGGCCCGAATCGGGCTACGAGAGCGACGAGGCATCGCAGCAAGCCTACCTCAATCGCGTGCCCCTGCGACGTACCGGCACGCCACACGACGCCGCACGACTGGCGGCCGCTCTCGCGCTCGACATGCCTTACGTCACTGGTGAGGTCGTCCGTCTCGATGGCGGGCGCTGGTTGGCATGAAAAAACCGTGGGACAAACCCCACGGCTTCTTCGTGCTTGTTGCGAGTGGCTCACTCCGCGGAATCGGAAACCGCTGACTTTTCACCCGATTCGCGCTCCTTGCGGAGCTTCGCGTTGAAGGCGCTGCGGCGATCGGCCTGACGGCGCCGGCGGCTTGGGTTCCCGCCAATCTCAGGGCCTTCCTCGGCACCCACGAACTGGATCACGCACATCTCGGTGGCGTCGCCAAGTCGGTGATAGCCGATGCGGACGATGCGTGTGTAGCCACCTTGGCGATCGGCGAAACGCGGGCCGACGTTCTCGAAGATGTGCCGGACCAAACGCGGGGCCTTGCGCAGCTCGCCGTAGCGATTCCGTTCGACCTCTTCGCTGCTGGGCACGTCAAAGAACTTTTCCGCCCGTTCGCGCATGCCATTGACTCGCCCACGCTCCTGCTCGTCGGCACCCTTGGGAACATAGAGCCACTCGAAGGCCCTGCGGTCTCGGCCGAGCATGGCGATAACCTGCCGACGGCTGTGCAGATCGCCCTTCTTGGCCTTGGTGATGATCTTCTCAACGAAAGGCTGGAGGGCCTTGGCCTTCGGCACGCTGGTCACGATCTGACCGTGCTCGAAGAGAGAGGCGGCCATGTTGCGAAGCATCGCCTGGCGATGGGTGCTTGTCCGGCCCAGTTTGTAGCCCGCTTTGCGGTGACGCATGGGAGAAATCCTTCCGAATACCGAATAAATACCTAACTGTCATTCCCACAACCATCTTGGATGGAGTGGGTTGGGATAATAGGCCTGTTACAGTTGGACAACCTCGGGCTGATAACTCTCGGGCAGGTCCATGCCCAACTCCAAGCCCATCTCGGTGAGCTTCTTCTTGACCTCGCGCAGGCTCGTCCGGCCGAAAGATCGGAGCTTGAGCAGCTCGGCCTCGGTCTGCATGATGACCTGGCCGACGGTGTAAAGACGGGCGCTCTCGAGGCAGTTGCTGGCTCGGACGCTCAGTTCGAGTTCGCTGATGGGCAGGTTGAGCTTGCGGATGAGCCCCTCGTCGACGCCCGCGGCGGCGGCGGCCTCCTCGCTGACACGATCCTGGCCCAACTCGAAGTACTGCACGAATGGGTTGAGGTGCTTGCGGAGGATCTTGCCCGCCTCGACTAAGGCCATCTCCGGGGTGATGGTTCCGTCGGTCCAGATGTCCATCGAGAGCTTGTCGTAGTTCGTCCGCTGACCGACGCGCGTGTCCTCCACGTGGTACCGAACACGGTGGACCGGGCTGAAGATCGAATCGACGGCGATGAGCCCGATATCCTGCTCATCGCGACGCGAGAGATGCTCCGAAGCGGGCACGTACCCACGGCCCTTGGAGACGTGCAGCTCCATCTCGAAATCGACCTCGCTGGTCAGCGTGCACAGCACCAGGTCCTTGTTGACAATGGTGATGTTGGTGTCGGCCTCGATCAGATCGGCCGTCACTTCACCGGGGCCCTGCGCCGCCAGGTGCATAACGCGGGGCTCATCGCCCTCAAGTCGCAGGACAAGGTTCTTGACATTCAGAAGGATCTCGGTGGCGTCTTCGAGCACGCCCGGCAGGGTCGTGAACTCGTGGCTAGCGCCCTTGATCTTGACGGCCGTCACCGCCGCCCCCTCGATGCTGCTCAGCAGGATCCGACGCAGGCTGTTGCCGATGGTCGTTCCGAAGCCACGCTCGAAGGGCTCGACCATGAAGCGACCAAAGGTTGTGTTGTTGAACTTGGGATCGGACACCACGCGGTTGGGAAGTTCGAGACCACGCCAGCGAACGCGCATGGGAGTACCTCTTTCTGAAATTGGCCGGTGCAAGGCGGTTGGGGCCCACGCCGAGGCTCTCGGATGCGTCCGGCGACACCGGCCTGGGGCCAGGACGCTCCTGCTGTCCGCGGCGATGTATGAAACAAGCCGGCATCAGGCTGGCAAGCCCAAGTCCGGTACAGTTCGACTCGATCGGCTAGACGCGGCGCTTCTTACGCGGACGGCAGCCGTTGTGGGGCACGGGCGTGTGGTCCTCGATGGCGGTGACGCGGATGCCCGTGGATACCACGCCGTTGACGGCCGCCTCGCGTCCGCCGCCGGTGCCGCGGATTCGAACCTCGGCCTCGGTCATGCCCATCTTGCGGACCTTATGGCCCACGCTCTCCCCGGCTCGGGTAGCCGCAAAGGGCGTAGCCTTGCGGGCACCCTTGAAGCCGATGGTTCCAGCCGAATCCCATGCGAGTGTTTCGCCGTTGGTATCGGTGATGGTGACCATGGTGTTGTTGCCCGTGGCCTTCACGTGGATAATGCCGCGGACCACATTCTTGCGAACCTTCTTGGTCTTTTTCGCCATCGAGTCTTCGCTCCATCTGCTTCCACTTGCGGTTCCCGGCGTGTGCCGGGCTGGAAGCTCGCGAATCCATGTCCTGCCTGATGCCCGATGCCCGATGCCTCGGCCGATTAGCCCTTGACGCCCTTCTTGCCGGCGACGGTCTTCTTTCGTCCCTTGCGGGTGCGTGCGTTGCACCGTGTCCGCTGGCCCCGGACGGGCAAGCCGCGACGGTGCCGCTCACCCCGGTAGCTGCGGGTGTCCTTGAGGCGTTGGATGTTCTGGCTCACCTGACGCCTCAGGGCACCCTCGACCAGATAGTTCCCGTCGATGATCGCACCGATCTGGGCGACTTCCTGTTCGGTCAGGTCGTTGGCACGACGGTTCGGGTCGATCTGCGCCTGGGCCAGGATGTCACCCGCGTACTTCGGGCCGATCCCATGCACGTACTGCAAGGCGTAGTAGATCTTCTTGCGATCGGGAATGTCAATACCGGCGATACGAGGCACACGCTGCTCCCAGGCCCTTGGCCATCAGGAAAACCACTCTTCCAGTCAACCCTGACGTTGCTTGAAGCGGGGATTCTTCTTGTTGATGACGTACACCCGGCCGCGGCGGCGCACGATCTGGCAGTCCTTTGACCGCCTCTTGACACTTGCCTTCACCTTCATCTGCCACCTCGCATCTGCCCGCAAGCCGGGATCGATACCATCACACGCCGGAACCCTGTCCGGTGCGAAGGGGATTGTATCCCGCTGCCGTCTCGCTGTCATCCAGGCCGGATCGCCCGAGCACGCGAATTCCATCAGATTCCACAAAAATCATGCGTTCACGGGTCACAGCGGGGGCCCCGTCACAAGTCGAGATTGCCCAACCATCTTCCGAATCTTCAACCTCACCCACGCCCGAAGTAATCGCGGGCTCGAGGGTCACCACCATGCCTGGATGCAGGACCGCAGGCGGGTCCGATCGCTTGGGAACCAACGGCAAGACCGGACGCTCGTGCGGAGCCAACCCGATGCCGTGGCCCGACAGCCCTTGGACGAGCCGAACCCCTACGCCCTGAGCAGCCAGGTCCATGGCCCGGGCGACATCGGACCATGCCTTACCCGGCTGGAGTGCCTCCAAACCAGCCCGCCAAACGGTGTCCTGTGCGTCCAGCAACGGGTGCCCCCCACCACCGACAACCACCGACTCGGCCACGTCGGCGTGCCACCCATCGATCTCGAGCATCAAGTCGACCGTCACCAGTTGTCCATGACGCAGCGGTTGATTGGTCGGTCTGGCATGGGCCACCACGTCATCGATACTGATGGCACAGGCATGGCCAAAACGAGACCCGATCGCATTGGTCATATCGGCCATGATGGGGCTTGCAGCATGGTCGCGGATGCGTCGCGAACACAGCACTGCAATGTCCACGGGCAAGATGCCGGGACGCACCAGCTCCAGGGCCTCTTCGAGGACCCGCATGGCAAGCAAAGCCGCGCCCGAGAGCGCGGCGGCATCGTTCTCGCTGTACAACTGTGGTCCGCGGAGCTGCGAACGCGACCCGATCACCTTGGCCCGCGGAGCTTGGGCCCTTTGCCCGTTCCGTCTTCGCCACCGAGGAAGCCCGCATAGTTGCGCATGAGCAGGTTGGCTTCGATACGCTGGACGAAGTCGAGGATGACTGCGACAACGATCAGCAGCCCGGTGCCTCCCAGGAACTGTGTGACGTGGAAGGGCACGCCCATGGCGCTGGAGACCAGCATGGGCAAGACCGCGATGACGGCCAAAAAGGCTCCGCCCACGTACGTGAGACGCTCCATGACGGCCTCAAGGTACTCGGCGGTTCGCGGGCCCGGGCGCAGGCCCGGGATGAACGAGCCGTGGTCGCGCATTTGCTTGCTGATGTCCTCGGGGTTGAACTGGATGGTGATCCAGAAATAGCTGAAGAAGTACACCATGGCCACGTGCAGCATGATGTATGGGAACTGCCCGTAGTTCAGAGCGTCGGCCACCCAGGTCGAGGCGGTATGCAGGAACCCGCCGGTCTGTTGGCTGGCCTCGGCGATGCCGCTGAATATGACCGATGGAAAAATCATCAGCGAGCTGGCGAAGATAATGGGCATGACACCGCCGTGGTTGACGCGCAGGGGCAGGTAACTGCGCTGCCCGCCGTAGGTGCGTCGGCCCCGGGTGTGCTTGGCCTGCTGGATCGGGATGCGCCGCTGGGCCACAGTCATGAGCACCGAGCCCGCGACGACGGCTACGAAGCCGCCCGCCAGCAGGATGATGCTCATCCAGTTCAGCCCCTCGGGCTGTGTCGGGTTGAAGTTGGACACGACCCAACCGACGGCCGTGGGCATGCCCGCGAGGATGCCAGCCATGATGATCATGGACATTCCGTTGCCGATGCCGTGGCGGTCGATCTGCTCTCCCAGCCAGACAAGGAACATCGTGCCCGCAGTCAAAACGGTCACGCCCATGACCCACCACAGCGGGCTCACGCGCCACTGCGGGTAGACCATCGACTCGCCCGCGCCGGCACCCTGGTGCGAGATGTAGTACAGCCAGCCGATGGCTTGGACAACGCACAGGCCCACCGTCGCGTAGCGCGTCCATTCCTGGATCTTCTGTTGGCCTGTGGGCCCCTCCTCGCGCAGGGCCTTCAGACTTGGCAGCACGGCGGCCAGCAACTGGAAGATAATGGCCGCAGAGATGTACGGCATAATGCCCAGACCGAAAATCGTCGACTGGGACATCGATCCGCCGCTGAAGACCGAAACATAGTTCATGAGGCGGCCACCCGCGCCGCCGGTTTCCTGCTGGAGCTCGAAGTATTGCTTGAGGGCCCCCTGATTCACGCCCGGCAGGGGGATCCAGAAACCGATGCGATAGACCGCGAGCATGGCCAGGGTGAAGAGCACCTTGGTTCGCAGCTCAGGGATTCGGAACACGTTGAGCAGGGCCTGGATCATCGATCCTCCGCCGACACTCGGCCTGAGCCCCCGTGCTTGCCGACCACTGAGGCCGGCCAGAGGGGACGGCCCGAGGCGTTACTTCTTGTTCTTGGCCGCCTGCCGGCGTTCGAGATTCGGTCGCCAGCGCTTCTTGGTGAGGTTCTTGGGAGTCTTGTCGTCGCTGTTGCGGTCCACGCCGCGGATGCGATCTCGGCGGGTACCGGTCTCGGTCACGCTGCCGCCGGCATCCTGGATGATCTTCCGGGCGGGGCCGCTGACGCGGTTCACATGGACCTGCAAGCTTGCCTTCAGGCCGCCTTCGGGCACGTTGCCCAAGATCTTCACGTCACGGCTGGTGTCGCGGATGAGGCCCGCGTCGATCAGCGTTTGCGGATCGACCGTTCCGCCGCCCTTGAAGTTGGGATGCTCGGCGATGTCCTTGATGTTGACGATCCAGAAGAGGGTCTTGAACTTGACGTTCGTGAACCCGAACTTTGGCATCGTACGGAACATGGGCATCTGGCCACCCTCGAACTGGTGGAGCGTGGAGTGGCCCTTGCGGCTGCCAGCACCCTTCTGGCCCCGGCCGGCGCGCTTGCCACCGCTGCCCGGGCCGCGGCCTACACGCTTGCGTTGCTTGTAGCGACCGGCTTGAGAAGTGATCTCGTGGATCATCATGGCGTCAAAACTCCCTGGCCGGCCCGTAGCCTTGGCCCGTCGAGATCAGTTGCTGTCGTCCTGGTCGGTGTCCTGGGTTGCGGTCTGAGGCTTGCTGCTGGCACCGATTCCCGTGCCGGTCAGGGCGCGGGCCCGCTCGATGCGCTGCTCGATCACCGAGGGTTCGAGCTGCACGCCCCGCCGGGCGGCAACCTCTTCGGCCAGCCGCATCTTGGTGAGTCCCTCGATGGTTGCCTTGACCACGTTCAACTGGTTACCCGAGCCGATACTCTTCGTGACGCAGTCGTTGTACCCGGCCATTTCGAGCACGGCCCGAACCGTTGCACCGGCGACGATGCCCGTGCCTGGCGTGGCAGGGATGAGCCGGACCTTCGAAGCCGAGAACTTGCTCTCGACCTCGTGGGGCACGGTGGTCCCAAGCCGCTTCACGCTGACCATGCTGCGCTTGGCCTTGCGTTGGGCCTTTTCGATGGCCTGGGGCACTTCGTTGCTCTTGGCATAGCCGTAGCCTACCTTGCCTTGGCGATCTCCCACGACCACCAGCGCACCGAAGCTGAAGCGCCGGCCACCCTTGACCGTTGCCGCGGTGCGATAGATGTTGACCGTGGTCGATTCGATTTGCCCGGCTTCGTCGATCATCTCAGGCATAAGAGCCCTCGTTTCCTATCCAACGGTCGTGGGACCAGATGGTGGCCCACGCCGAATTCCTTCAGAACTTCAAACCACCTTCGCGGGCCGCATCGGCCAGCGCCTGGACGCGACCGTGGTAGCGGAAGCCACCGCGATCGAAGACCACCTTCTCGATCCCCTTCTCTTTGGCCCGCTGGGCGATGAGCTTGCCCACGGCCTTGGCGGCCTCGACATTGCCTGTGGCTTGGCCCTCGTAGGCCTTATCCATCGTCGAGGCGGCGCACAGCGTGGTGCCATCCAAGTCGTTGACCACCTGAACGTACACATGCCGCAGCGAGCGGTAGACGCACAGGCGAGGAACCGCCCCGGTACCCGAGACGCGCTTGCGGATGCCGATGCGGCGTCGCGTGCGACGTGTCTGCTTGGCTTTCTGCCTGTCCATAGCGATGTGAACCTCGTCTGAATCCTGTGGAACATCCGACACGAACCAGCCATCGGGGTACACGGCCCCCGAGGGCACCGAGGGCACCGAGGGCATCACGAACCGGCGGTCTTGCCTTCCTTGCGGATGATGACCTCGTCGCGGTACTTGATGCCCTTGCCATTGTAGGGCTCGGGCTTGCGGACCGCACGGACTTCGGCGGCGAATTGTCCGACGGTTTGCTTATCGAAACCGGTGATGGTGACGACGTGCTTCTCAACCTTCACGTCCACACCTTGCGGGATGGGTTTGAAGATGGGGTTGGCAAAGCCGACCACCAGTTTCAACCTGCTTCCGTCCACCGTGGCGGTGTAGCCCACGCCCTGGACCTCCAGGACCTTGGTATACCCCTGGCTGACGCCACGGATGTTGTTGGCCACGATGGCGCGACTGGTGCCCCACTGGCTCTTGGCAAGGCGGTCGCCCTCTTTGCCCTGGGGCACGCCGAAGGTGAGCGTCTGGCTTGCTTCATCCCACGACACACTCACCAGGGGGTGTACGTCGTGCGTGAGCGTTCCCTTGGAACCTTCAACGCGCACGGTCTGGCCGTTGACGCCTACCTTGACGCCCTTGGGCACGGAAACGGGCTTCTTGCCGATGCGTGACATCGCGAATCAACCTCCTGATGGCCGGCTTGTCGTCCGCCACCGAAATCGGGCCAAGCCCCTCCGAGTTACTGCACCACCGCCAGCAGTTCGCCGCCCACACGTTCGTTGCGGCACTTGCGATCGCTCATCACGCCCCGGCTGGTGGATACCACGGCGATGCCCATGCCCTGTAATGGACGCGGCAGGTCGTCGACGCTGCTGTAGACGCGGCGTCCGGGCTTGCTGACCCTCGTGAGCGAGGCGATCAGCGGCTCGCCAGCCGTTCCATACCGCAGCGAGACGCGCAGGATGCCCTGTCGGCCGTCCTCGACGACGTCGAAGCCGTCGATATACCCCTCGTCCTTGAGGACTTGGGCTACTCCTCGGCAGACCTTGCTGTTGAGGCAGTCTACGCGACGGGAGCGGTTGCGCAGGGCGTTGCGGATCCGCGTGAGCATGTCCGAGATCGGGTCGTTCACCGACATCGTTTCCGATGACCTCCTGCCGGGCCCCACGGAGCCCGTGCCTTACTGCCGGCCGCTGGCGTGCGGCCCATGTCTACGTCCGCGCGAATCACCAGCTGGCCTTGCGCATGCCGGGGATCTTCCCCTCGTGCGCCAATTTCCGTAGCATGATCCGGCTGATCCGGAACTTGCGGTACACGCCCCTGGCCCGCCCGGTCAACTCACACCGGCGGACCTGCCGGGATGAGAACTTGGGCGTCCGGTTGCTCTTTACGACTTGTGCCTTGGTCGCCATACTACCGATTACTCCCCGCGGTCGATGCTATCGCCGCGTTGGTTTCCTTGCTCATCAGCCGGCCTTCTTCTTGGGTGCGACGGGCTTGCGGAAGGGCATGCCCAGGGTCTCGAGCACGGCCCGGCTCTTTGCCTTGTCCGAGTTTCGGAAGACAAAGTTGATGTTCATGCCATGCGTGAAGTTCACGTTGGCCATGTTGATCTCGGGGAAAACGCCTTGCTCGTTGAGGCCAACGGAGAAGTTCCCGGCGCTGTCGAAGGCCGTATCGGACACGCCGCGGAAGTCCTTGATTCGGGGCGTGGCCAAGTTGACAAAGCGGTCCAGGAAGTCCCACATGCGATCGCCTCGCAGGGTGACCATGGCCGAAGTCTCCATGCCCTCGCGAACCTTGAAGTTCGAAACGCTCTTCTTGGCCTTGACCACGATGGGCTTCTGGCCGGTAATCTGTGTGAGCGTATCGATCACGGTCGAGCGCACGTTGGGCGGCAACTTCGGGCCGTCCAGGAAACGCCCCATGTTGACGTTCAGCACGATGCGCTCGAGCACCGGCATGGCCATCGGGTTTGTCACGCCGAACTGCTTGGTCACCTCGGCGCGGGCCTCGTTGAGGTAGCGCTGGCGGAGCCGATGCATCCCCTGCCTTGGCGCGGCGGCCGCCTGGGTCGCCGGGTCGTCCTGGTTGGGCTTGTTCTTGGCCATCTCGTCTGGGTCCTTACTTGCGAATCGCTTCCACCAAATCGCCTGCTGTCGTCCTGTCCTTCACACTCGCCAGAATCGGGCGGCTCAGAGCGTGTCCTTCATCGCGGTGTCTCCGCCCTTGCGACGGGCCTGAACGGGCAACACCTTGCCGGTTCGCACAGCCACCCGCTGCTTGCTTCCATCCTGGCCGACCTCGAACCGCACCCGCGTGGGCTTGCCTTCGACAACCGGGCTGACGTTGGAGATATGGATTGGAGCTTCCTTGGTCAATCGCCCGCCTTCGGGGTTCAGCCGGGTGGGCTTGACGTTGCGGGTACGCAGGTTCAGGCCCTTGATGTACACGCGATCGGCCGATACGTCGACGCGCATGACCTCTCCCGTGCGTCCCTTGTGGTCGCCTGAGGTCACAATGACCGTGTCTCCCTTACGGATATGCCGAGCCATCACACCACCTCCGGAGCCAGCGAAACGATCTTCATGTAGTTCTTTTCGCGCAGCTCACGGGCAACCGGCCCGAAGATGCGCGTCCCGCGCGGGTTTCCGTCGGGGTTGATCAGCACGACGGCGTTGCTGTCGAACTTCACGTACGAGCCATCGGCCCGGCGAGTGTTCTTGGCCGTACGCACCACCACCGCCTTGGACATGTCTCCCGGCTTGATGTCGGCACCGGGCAGGGCCTTCTTGACCGAGATCAGCACGCGGTCGCCAACGCCCGCGGCCGGTCGGGTGTTGTTCCCGCTGGCGCTGGTGCGTCCGTAGACGCGGATGACATAGGCCACCTTGGCACCCGAGTTGTCCGCGACTTCGCATCGTGATTCTTGCTGAAGCATGGCTTGCTACTTCTTCCTGATAGGCCGCGGCTGAGACCGGGCGCCTTCTCTATGGGGCTCACTCGCCCCGACGCTGCTCCACGATCCTCGACAGACGCCACGACTTGGTCTTGCTCATGGGCCGGCAGGGCACGACCTCCACCCGATCGCCGACCTGGGCCACGTTCCCCTCGTCATGGGCGTGCAGCACCGTCCGACGGCGTACGTACTTGCCGTACTTGGGGTGCTTGGCCACATAACTGACGACGACCTTGATGGTCTTGTCGCGTCCCGCGGTGGCGACCTCGCCCACGCGGGAGCCCTTGGCCTTCTCACCCGTGGAGGTCTGCGTCGTGCTGGCGGTGTTCTCGGTCATTCGTTCATGTTCTCTTCTTCGTGGTCAATCGTGACGATGCACCCTTGGAGTCCCATCCGGCCCCGCTCGGGACCGGTGCAAAACTGTTATGCGCGAGCCCGGAGCCTGGCCGCCCTCTCGGTCAAAAGCCGGGCGATGTCCCGTCGAGTCTTGGCAAACTCGCTGTTGTCCTCGACCTTTTCGGTGGCGGCCTGCACACGCAACTGGAACAGACGCTTGCGCAGCCGGACCAGTTCCGCCTGGATCTCGTGGTTGTCGAGCTTTCGAACCTCTGCTGCGATCATGACGCCTCCAGAACCTTCCATCCAAGCCGGTACACCAGACCCTTACCCGCTCCCGATCAGCCCACCGTGGTCCGCCGCTTGACGAATCGGCAACGGACGGGCATCTTCATGGCCATGCGCTTCATCGCCTCGCGTGCGGTATCTTCCGACACGCCCGACAGTTCGAAGAGCATGGTGCCCGGTCGTACCCGGGCCGCCCAGTAATCCACGTCGGCCTTGCCCTTGCCCATGCGCTGTTCGAGTGGCTTCTTGCTCACCGGCTTATCGGGGAAAACGCGGATGAACAGCTTGCCCTCACGCTTGAGGAAGTGGGTCGAGGCAACACGGCCGGCCTCGATGTGGTTGCTCTTGAGCCAGCACCCTTCCAGAGCCTGGAGTCCATAGTCGCCAAAGGCCACGTAGTTGCCCTTGGTCGCCTTGCGGTCTCGGACGCGGCGGAACTCCTTGCGGAACTTCACTCGCGATGGGATCTTGTACGGAGGCATCGATCAAACCCTTCCTGCAAACACGATCACACGATCGTGGATCAAGCGTCGCATCCTTCTTTACCGGCGGCCCCGGCTGCGGGCCTTCGCGCCCGCCGCGTTTGAGGTGGCTTCCTCATCCTGGGCCTCATACTCACCCTTGTAAATCCAAACCTTCACACCCAGACGGCCAGCGGTCGTACGAGCCTCGTCGAACCCATAATCGATGTTGGCCTGGAGCGTCGAAAGGGGCAAAGAACCCAGTCGCGTGTCCAGCGTGCGGCTCATTTCGGCCCCACCCAGACGCCCGGAGATCTGGATCTTCACGCCCTTGGCACCGTTCTGCATCACGCTCTCGGCACGCATCTTGACAACGCGACGGAAGCTCGAACGCCGGCCCAGTTGCTCGGCCACGTTGGCGGCAACGAGCTGCGCGTTGAGATCGGGGTTCTTGATCTCGATGATCTTGATCGAGACCTTGCGACCGGTCATCAACTGGAGTTCCTCGGTCATCCGCTCGACCTCGGCACCCTTGGGACCAATCACCACGCCCGGGCGGGCCGTGCGGATCAGCACGACCAGTTCCTCGCGGGTGCGTTCGATATCGACGGCTGCGACGGCGGCATGGGGGCGTCCCGGGTTACGGTTCAGCCGCTTGTCGAGATACTCGCGGATCTTCTGGTCCTCGACCAACAGCTCACCGTAGATGGCTTTGGGCGCGTACCAGCGACTGCGGTGGGCCTCGGTGACACCCAGGCGGAAGCCGAAGGGGTGGATCTTCTGTCCCATTACGCACGCTCCTGCACGCCAACGGTGATGTGGCTGGTCTGCTTGATGATGGGGTGGGCCCGGCCGCGGTCCTTGGGGCGGAATCGCTTAATCTGCGGGCCTTCGTCCACGCGGCTCTCGACGACGAACAGTTCGGTGACGTCGGCATCGGCTAATTCGGCATCGGCGATGGCTGCGTTGAGCGCCTTGGCCATGTTCACCGAAGCCCGTTTCTGGCTGAAGTTCAGCAGGTTCAGGGCCTCATCAACCGACTTGCCGCGGATCAGGTCGGCCACCAGGCGCGCCTTCTGCGTACTGCCACGATGGTGGCGAACCTCGCTGACAAAACGTGCGATGTCGCGGGGCTCGGCGTTAACCACACGGGCCAGGGCGCGGATGTGCGCCGCCTTGCACGAGGGCTTGGGGCGGCCGGCAAGCCAGTTGCGAACCGCACGGTCGGCGGCCTGTCCGGGCAGACCCAGCGGACGAATCGCGTCGGCCATCGCCTCGACGCTCGCGCCGGCCTCTTGGGCATACTTCTTCAGTTGGTCGCTACGCAGTCTCACCGATCGTTCTCCGGAATCGTCCGTTCGATGCCCGGGCGGCGCCCGAGGCATGGCCAGGAATCACTTGCCAGACTTGATGCCTTCCTTCTTGTTCGTGTGCCCGCGGAAGGTGCGGGTGATGGAGAACTCTCCCAGCTTGTGCCCCACCATGTCCTCGGTCACGAAGACCTCCAAGAAGGCCCGCCCGTTGTGGACCTGGAACGTGTGTCCCACGAACTCGGGCACGATCGTGCAACGACGCGCCCATGTCTTGATGGGCTCGCGCTCGCCGGCTTCCTGCTGCTTCATCACCTTCGAGTACAACTTCTCGTCGACGAAGGGACCTTTTTTCAGGCTACGACCCATGCTTCACGCTCCTGCACGAACCCATTACTTGGACAGCTGGCCATACCGCTTGCTGCGGCGACGGCGGATGATCAACTGCGTGCTGTACTGCTTCTTGTTCCGCGTGCCGCCGCCCTTGGCGTCCACGCCCGTGGGGCTCACCGGCGTCCGGTTGCCCTTCGACCGGCCCTCGCCACCACCAAGCGGGTGGGCGTGGTGGCTCTTGGCAACGCCACGGGTAATCGGGCGACGCCCCAGGTGACGCGTCAGGCCGGCCTTGCCCAGGCGACGGTTCTGGTGATCTGAGTTCCCAACCGAGCCGATGACGGCCCGGCAGTCGATATGCACTCGACGGATCTCGCCCGAGGGCAACACCAACGTCGCGAAGTGGCCCTCGCGGTTGGTCAGCCTGGCGTAGGAACCGGCCGAACGGCACATCTGCGCGCCCTTGCCGGGAGACATCTCTACACAATGCACTTCCAAACCCGTAGGGATGAACCGCAGCGGCATGCAGTTGCCCACCGAGGGCTCGACGGCCGAGTCACTTGACGTCACGATGCTCATGCCCGTCTTCAGGCCCTTGGGAGCGATGACATAGCGCTTCACGCCGTCGGCATACTCGATCAGCGCGATGTGGCTGCTGCGGTTCGGATCGTACTCGATGCCGACCACCGTGCCGACGATGCCGTCACGGTCCTTGCGTCGGAAGTCGACCTTGCGGTACATCCGCTTGGCACCACCGCCGCGGCCACGCACCGTGATGACGCCCGTGTTGTTCCGTCCACCCTTCTTGGGCAAGGGGCTCAAGAGCGACTTTTCGGGACGCTTCTTGTCCACCTCGGCATGGACATTCACCGAGGCGTTGCGACGCCCGGGAGAAGTTGGTTTGTAGACACGGATGGGCATGGTCGGTCTCCGAAAATCGTGCGATCCTGCGCCGAGGCGACTCTTAGAACAATTCGATGCTCTGGCCCTCGGCCAGACGGACGACGGCCTTTTTCGTGGGTGGGGCCTGGACGTACCCGTACTTCAGACGTCGCTCCCGGCTCTTGCGAACCTGCGTCGTCACACCCAGCACCTTCACGCCGTACAATGACTCTACCGCGTGCTTGATGGCAGTCTTGTCGGCCCGACGATCGACCAGGAACGTAAAGCGATTGTCCTCGGCCATGGTCGCCGTGCTGCGCTCGGTCACGATCGGCTTCTTGATCACCGTGCTCGGATGCATCAGGCGGCCTCCCCATTGTTGGTCCCAGCGGCCTTGCGACCGCGGGGCTCGACCTTGGCGTCCTTGCCAACCTGGACGTGCGGGCCAGCAAGGAATGCCTCCAATTCGGCCTTCTCAATGACCACGAACCGGCTGTTGAGCAGGTTCCACGCAGTCAGTTGGTCGGTGCGGCAGAGCGTCACGTCGTCGATGTTGCGGGCGCTCAGTCGAGCGTTGACCGAGCCCTCCGGCAGGGCGACAAGCACCGTGCGATTGATGCCCAAACTCGAGAGCAAGCCGGCCATGCCCTTGGTCGAAGGGGTCTCGAACGTGATGCGGTCGATGACCTTCACCTCGTTGTCGACCAGCTTGGCCAGCAAGGCGTTCAGATTGGCCTTGCGGCGCATCTTCTTGGGCATCGAGAGGCGGTAGTCCTCGCGCGTGCGACGCTTCTCGTGGACGTGGCCACCCTTGCGGAACTGCGGGGCCTTCTTATCGCCGTGGCGAGCCCGGCCGGTGCCCTTCTGCTTATAGATTTTGCGGGTAGAACCCTCGACTTGGCCACGCCCCTTGGTCCGGGCGCTGCCTTGGCGCAGGTTCGCGTGGTAGCAGACATAGGCCTGCTTGATCAACTGGGGGTTCAGTGAACCGCCCAGAACGGCCTCGTCGATCGACATGGAGCCGACCGATTCGCCTTGCATGTTGTAGACCGGCACATCCATCGTGCTCGCTCCTGACGCCTGTGCGACCCGACTTGGTCGCCTGCCGCACCGGCCCACCCCTGTCGGGTCATTGCCCCACCGGGCCTACGAGGCCAAGCGGGGGCGGGCTCGGATCAGACTCGGCCGTCTGTCCATCAGACCCGGGCGATAGAACCGGGTCCAAACCTGTTTGTCCTCACCCGGCGGTATCGCTCCATGCGACCTTCCGGGCCGCCCCATCGCCATCATTTTGCTGGCGAGAGGCGTCCATACGTCTTGTCTGCCCGATCAGCCGGCGGCGGCTTTCTGGGCGGCGGCTTTCGTTGGCCGCAAACGAATCGACGGGCGGATCCTCACGACACCGCCATTGGCACCGGGCACCGGGCCCTTGACCAGCAGCAGATGACGCTCGGGCTCAACCCGCACAACATCCAAATTTCGAACGGTCACACGCTCGTTGCCGAGCTGGCCATTCATCTTCTTGCCCTTCTTGAGCTTGCCCGAGAAGCCGCGGTTGGTGGCATGGCCGCCGATGGAGCCCGGGGAGCGGTGCTTGCGCTCGACACCGTGGCTGGCCCGCAGGCCCTTGAAGTTGTGCCGCTTCATCGTGCCGGCAAAACCCTTGCCCTTGCTCGTCCCGGTGACATCCACGAACTTGACGTTCGTGAAGTGGTCAACCGACACGCTCTGGCCCAACTCGAAACCCTTGGCTTCGGGCTCATCCATGCGGTATTCGACATGCACGGCCTTTGGGCCCGTCCCGGCCTTGGCGTCGTGGCCCATGACCTGGAAGGTGCTCCGGCGAGGGCGGGCATCGATGGCACCGATCTGAACGGCCGAATAGCCGTCTCGCTCGGGCGTACGGATCTGCGTGACCACTGCGGGCGTGACTTCAATAGCCGTCACGGGGATCGAGACACCGTTATCGAGATAGACACGGGTCATCCCGATCTTCCGGCCGATGAGTCCCAGTTTGTCCTTGCCGCCTGCCATGCTTCATTACCACCTTGCTTCATGGCCAACGGGTCCGCCGTGCCAGAGGAAGCCAAACTTGCTGTCATGAGCCTACTCGCCCTGGGGCGACCGTCAGGCCTTGATCCTCACGAAGACGCCTGCGGGCACCACAAGCCGATTCAGGGCCTCGACGGTCCTGGCGTTGGGCTCGTGGATGTCGATGATCCGCTTGTGCGTGCGGATCTCGAACTGCTCCCGGCTCTTCTTGTCAATGAACGGGCCACGGAGGACCGTGTACCGTTCGATGCGCGTTGGCAGGGGCACGGGCCCCGCGACGCGAGCGTTGGTCCGTTTCGCGTGGTCCACGATCTCGCGCGCCGACGCGTCGAGCGCGATGTGGTCATACGCTTCCATCCGAATGCGAATGCGACCGCCTTGCATCAGCCGGCCAACCTCCTGCCTGCATGGTCCAAGCCATCCCGGGAAGCATCCCGGATCCTGACCCACGCCCGAAAGGCCGAAGCCTCTCGCCACCAGCGCGGAGAGAAGGATAGATCGCCGCGATCCGCCGTCAACTCCCCGAGACAAGGAAAGTTGAAGATCGTTTAACGACTTGGTCCCATCCTATCCTTATCCCCGAGACTTCATGGTCAGTTTGAGCAATACCAGGAGGGCAAGGTGGACCCGATCAAAAACCGCTCCAAGCCGCGATTTCTGGCTCTCGGCCTGTCTTGTCTGGCCACTTTCTGCCTTTGCGGGCCTGTTCTGGCACAAACCGGGCCCTCATCGGTTGTCATGGCCCCCGAGCCTGTTGTCCTGCCCGCTGTTGGGCTTGAAGTCCAGGTTCCCAACGATGCGACGGGCTTTCTGAATGTCCTCAATGACGTGCCCACTCTGGAAATCAGCCCCTCACTGGCACATTGGCACCTGCTGATACAGGCACCCCAACGCCGAACGACGGCCTCGATCGACGCCCAGGGGCTCGTAGGCGGTGACTTGCCGGTAGACAGCCTGACCGAACGTGTCCTCGAGAACCTTCTCGGCAGCTACCGGGTGGACCGGTCGAGCACCGATGCCATCGAAAGCCGGGCTCGGGTGCTCCTGAGAGAAAAGGGCCTGGTCGTGGGCGGTCGCCCAGCTTCCAGGTTTTATGTGGCCTTTCCTGATCGAGAGGGCGAGCGGGTCCGCATGTACACGCTGGTCGACGCCGGAGCGGGCCAGATGGTCTCCTTTGATCTCATGTGCGATCCCGCGGATGAGCGTGAGGCCCGCGTGGCGTATCTGGCCATCCTGCGGAGCGCGCAGTTTTCGGCCAACACCGAAGTCGCCGTGGCCAGGGCGGTGGCCTTGGAAGTCACCGAAGCCCTGATCAGCAGCCTGACCAAATCGGACTATCTGAAGGCCATCGAGCGGGTTCATGGCCAATGGGCCCGCCTGAGCGTGCCGGCGGAAACCGGTTCCACCATCGACGACACCGAGCGCGGGTACCGCTTGATACGAGCCTGGGAAGGCCATCGCGGCGAGATCGATCCAGAACGCTCGCAGGCGCTGTGGAACGAGGATGACCGCCAACGGGGATACCTGGTCCAGATCGATGGCCGGGTGATCGAGCGTGCGCCGGGGCAGAACCAATGGAACACCATCGACACCCGCATCATCGCGTTCATGTCGTACGATCGCGCCCATGAGGCCTGGACCGCCAATACCACCTTCCGCCAGGGCGGCCAGCGGCCCGTCGTGAACACCGAGTTCGGCCTGCGCAACGGGCAGGAATTGCATGTCTCCCGCCGCGGCATCACCTCCAACACGTTCCAGCCGATCGTTCCGCCGCGTGGCTATATCAGCCAGGTCGAGTTCTACCTCTTGCCCCAGTTGCTGGTCGGACACGAGGCCACGACAGCCTATGGCATGTACGCCCTCATCGGAGGCGACGAGAGCATCCGCTACCGCCAGTTCGAGCTCGAAAGAACCGATGGCATTGCCGCCTGGCGATTGACGGCGGACCTTGGCGACGACGCCCGGTCGGTTTCCCTGTTCGATGCGGCTGGCCGGTTCTTGGGCAGCGAGCGCGGCGATGGCTCGACCTGGAAACCCACGACGCAAGCCGACCTGCTCGCGTTGTGGCAGCGCAAGGGCCTGCCCACCCGCAACCAGTAACCAAGGGCCGCGAAGGCTCCAGTCTCGGGAGATGCCATGGCCCTGCAACGCGTGATAGCCCCCACCGCCATCGATGCCACCGAGGAACACGCCGGGTGGGCGCTGCGCCCCACGCGCATGGGCGAATACGTCGGACAGCGTGAGACACTCGAGCGGTTGGCCATCGCCGTTCAAGCAGCCCGCGGCCGGGGCGAGGCGCTCGACCACGTGCTGCTGCACGGCCCGCCGGGCCTGGGCAAGACGACGCTGGCGCACGTGATCGCGGCCGAGATGGGCACCAAGGTTCACGTGACCAGCGGGCCCGCCTTGACTCGTGGCACCGATCTCGTAGCGGCCCTCACACGCCTGGAAGCCGGCGACGTGCTGTTCATCGATGAGATCCACCGAACTCCCGCAGCGGTCGAGGAGTTTGTATATCCGGCCATGGAAGACTACCGCGTCGATGTCACACTCGATGCGGGGCTTAACGCCCGGACGGTGCAGATCAAGTGCAAGCCCTTCACGCTGATTGGTGCGACAACGCGAGCCGGGCTCTTGAGCGCGCCACTGCGAAGCCGATTCGGCCTCATCCATCACCTTCGCTTTTACGACGTGGCCGAGTTGGCACAGATCGTGCACCGCAGCGCGGGACTTCTTTCGCTGGAACTCGATGCCGAAGCGATCCATGCCATCGCGACGCGAAGCCGGGGCACGCCTCGAATCGCCAACCGCCTGCTCCGTCGCGTGCGAGACTTTGCCGCCGTAAGGTCTCAGGGCCGGGCGATGGCTGATACGGTCGATCAGGCCCTGGCCTTGGAAGGCGTCGATGCCCTGGGACTGGACGAACTCGACCGTTCCTATCTGCGCACGATCGGCACCACCTACAAGGGCGGGCCGGTGGGACTGGAAGCCCTGGCCGCTAGCATGAACGAAGACCCCGGCACGCTCGAGGATATGGTCGAGCCATTCCTGCTGAAACTGGGGTTCATCGCCCGACACCGCCGGGGACGCGAACTGACCGAGCATGGCGCTGCCCATGTGGGCGTGCATCCACCGGCCCATGCAACCCAGGACACCGAAGGCGGCGACCTTTTCGACCTGTGATTTCAGAATCGCAGCGTGGTCTGCACCCACAATCGTGCCGTATCGGGCTGCCCGGACTTGCCGTCATAGAAAGCGCCCTTCACGAGTGCCGACCAGATCGGCGTGAATTGCTTGCTCGCGACAAGGTCCAGCTCATCGCCCAAGTCGATGCCACCTTCGTCCGACCAGAACTTGTGATAGGTGATGGCCCCCTTGATGCCCCATGGCAGGTCGGCACCGATGCCCAGGTACAGGTTTTGGAGCCCGGCCGCCGGCGTCACCAGGAAATTGTCGGCAAATCCTTGGAACGCGTGGTTGGTTCCCAGCGGGAACCGGAACCCGATATTTCCCTCATCGCTGCCAAGATACTGAAACCCTGCCAAGACATGGCCGAGATCCCGGCGCGTCACACGGAATTGGGCCGCGATGAAGTGGGCGTCGTAATCGATGGGGTTCGAGCCCGCATCGGCCTGGTGGGCATAGGTCAACTCATAGTCCGCATGGTAATCGCTCTGGCCATTGGCTTGCTTCCACAGGTCACCCGTGAATCGAACGCCAATGTTCCTGCTCGAGTTGAGCGGCTCATCGTCCCGGAAGTCCAGCCAATACACGAAAGGCGTAACGCTCAGCTCCGGAGCGATGCGATAGGACACGTTCAAGAGGTGTGAATTGGACTCTGGATTCTGGCCATCTGGGCCAAAGATCCGTTGCACGCCCCAGACATATGCATAGAAGACGCCAAGCCCATCGACGCCAAGGTTACTGCGCACGCTGGCCGCGTCAAAGGTCTGCTCGAACTGTCGCCAGCCGACATTGCCGATGAATCGATCATCGTCGAGCTTGATGCGTTGCCGACCGGCTTTGAGGTCCAGCGAAACGCCGGATTCGCCGAGCGATTCGGCCTTGAATCGCGCCCACGCGCGGTTAACCTCGGTGCCCGGCGGATCGGCGACGACGGTCCGACTTGCAGAACCATCGCCCGTCGCCGGCACCCAATAGCCATCCACGTCTGGCGTCGAGACATTCTCCATCTCGATGAAGCCGCTGAACCCATGGAAGGCCTTCGTCTCGTAGCCCAAGCGGAAGCGGTTGGTGACTGCCGATGAAGACCTGCGTCCGGTGGTGTCGGCATACTCGAAACGCAGATTGTTGTCCAAGTGGATCTTGCCAGAAACAAGCGCGTCGAGGAGATCTTCCGGCGGCCGTTTGGGATCGGACAGCCAGCCGAGCGGGAGTCGCTCGGCAACCGGGGGCTTGGCGACCTCTGTCCCGACCGGATCGGGCACGGCCACGACATCCTGGGCAAGTGCGCAAGCACCACCCGAAAGGATGGCAAACGTCATGATCCGCCTGGCAAAGTTCGACAGCATTTGTGCTTCTTTCTGCTTCAGGTCCTGTTCGTATGTGTTACGACAACATCTGGCACTCTATACATTCCACAAGTGCCATACAACTTCGCGAGTCGATGAAATCATAACTAGTGTACTTTTCGACATCTCCTGATGTCGCAACCGCTGAGAACTTCGCTCTTTGTTTTCGTCGTTATACCACTTCTAGTAAGCGACACGACACCCACATGGGCAGACCATGTTGGTACTCCATTCCAAGACTCTCGGTCATGCTTGTCCATGTCGCCCGTACCACTGTACCGCTACAGCACCACGCCACTTTCCTTGTGTCCAGTCGCGACCTATTGTCTAGCCAAGCACCCTCGTTGTCCGCTTACGCGGCCAGTTGGATCGCCTGATCATCGAGGGGGCCGTACAGCAAACGTGTCAGAGGACACCACTTGCGGGTGTAGTTCAGTGGTAGAACGTCAGCTTCCCAAGCTGAATGTCGCCGGTTCGAGTCCGGTCACCCGCTTTCTTGTCCCTCCAAAGTTCATGGAGCCACTAACGCGACCTGTTCGTATATTGTTCACTCTGTGCGACTCCGGCACGAGAATTTCAACCGCCATCTGGCTTGCCCTTCGACAATTCGCCTTCCGGTTTCCAAGGGTCTGCGTGACCGAGATGCTTCCAAGCCGAGAGAAAGTCGACCACCTCGCCCGGTGTTTGGGTCTTGGCAGCCATTGCTTCCGACAGGTCTCGGAACGCAGCCATGCGTGAGCCCATCGGTGTGCGCATGGTGTCTGTGATCAGGAAGTTCGCGGCTTCGGTGCGTATCCACTGCCCCAAAGCGTGGTCGTGCGACCATCGTGCCAGGATGGACTCTTCTCCATGGCCTAACTCGTAGTTGACCTGGCAGTTGAAGTCGTCGAACAGTCGAGCCTGCGGGCCTCGTGACCCTTGCACGATGGTCGCGGTGGCCCATCGTCGATCACTGATGATCATGTTGCACTCGACACAGACATCTTCGCCAAGCCGGATGGCGGGCGGCCCGAGTGCGTCGTTGCGGTCGCACGCGACCATGGCAAGCGCGAGGGCGATAATGAGCAAGGCAGTGGTTCGCTTCATATCGAACGCCTCCGGTTAAACAATACCAAAGCCAACAGCAGTGGCATCACGATCCACGCAACGATGGAACCCGACAGCACCCATGGCATCGCCGGGCCAAGGGTGTACGATGCATATGCTCCGACCGGACCGAGGACGTCGAGCGACGCGTTGAGATGCACGATCGCGCCCATCTTGTAACATTGCAACGGGTTGACCGCCGCAAGCGCAAAGATCTCCTGCACACGCAGTTGGAACACGATCGAGCTGGCCATGAGTCCCAGGTCGCTGACGAACACGAGCACCAGCCATACAAACAGCGCCAGGCCCGTAGCAACCGAGGTTCGCCGCGACACCACCGAGATCAGGACGCCCACGGACAACATGGCGATCGCAAGCATGGCTGTCAGGCCAACCAGAACCATGTAAGAACCGACGCCCACGCCACCGGCACGCCATGCTAACACCCCAGCGCTGAGCCCGAATCCAATGCACAGCGAACACACGAGCGCAAGCGACAAGCCGGCATACTTGCCCAACAGTAACTGTGTGCGCGAGATTGGCTGCGCCAGCAGGTACAGCAGCGTTCCACGCTCACGCTCACCGGCGATCGTGGCGGCACCTGCCGTCAACGCCATCAACGGGACCACGAGCATCACAAGGTTCAACAATCCGGCGGCCGTCCGTCCAAACCCGGCAAACCCGTGCGAGCCTGACCCGCTCAGGGACAGGAACGATACGCCTACGGCAAGCAACGTGAAGGCCACCGTGTACAGCACGAACCAGCGGCTGGACATCGCGTCGCGAAACTCACGTCTCGCGAATGTCAGTACCGCGCGTCGATGCGACGGGGGCACGTGCGTTGCAGCCCTTGGCCCGGTCATGGTCAGCATGGTCATGTCGATCCCTCCGGCAGTCTCACGTCGTCGAGTACTTCAATGTTGCGCACCAGAATGCTCTTGCGCTCGAGCACGCCGATGGGCTCGGCCTTTCGATCCCGTGGTACGGCCACGCATAGGCCTTGGCCATTGATGTGGACGGCGTGCCCGGCTTCCCTGAGTGCCTGTGCCGCTTCGGCTTCGCTTGCCGTCGACAGGTACAGCCGCACAACCTGCACAGGCTTCTCTGTGGGCCACAGCTCGCGTGGGGTCGTCACACGATCGACAATACCTTTATCGAGCACGATGACCGTGTCGGCTAGTGTGATGATCTCATCGGGGCGGTGCGACGCGAAGACCAGCGTCTTGCCAGACTGCCTCAGTTGCTGGAGTGTGCGCACGACCTCGCCTCGACCGGCGGCATCGAGGTTGGATGTGGGTTCGTCCAGGACGATGACCGGCGGGTCGCCAAGCATGGCGATCGCCAGCGCGAGGCGCTGCTTCATGCCACCCGAAAGGTCTCGCAATCGCTTCCTCTCGTGCCCGCTCAGCCCAACGCGGTCGAGTGACCCGTGCGCACTGGCACGATCGACACGACGGAGGCTTGCGAACAAGGCCATCGCTGAACCGAGACGCACGTCGTCATGGAACGCCAATTCCTGTGGCACATAGCCAACCAGCGCTCGGGCCGCACGCCCTCGTCTCTTGACGCTATTGCTCCCGATGCTGGCGATCCCGCGGAATCGTGTCACCCCGAGCAGGCAACGAATCATCGTTGTCTTGCCAGCGCCATTGCTGCCCCAGAAGGCCATCGACTGTCCGGCTGGTAACTCGAAGCTCACATTGCGGACCGCGACCACACGCCCATACCGCTTCGTGACACCCCTGGCGATGATCATGTTGCGCCCCTTGCAATTCTCGAGTCCAAGCCGCGTTCTCGTGCCAGAAACACCACGACCAACGCCGAAGAGGCCAAGAGCCCCATCGCCAGCAGCGCCATCGGAATGCTGCCGACGACTCCTTGTCCCTTGAAGGCTACTTCGATGACTGGTGGCCGCGCCAGCGGCGCTGGGTCGACCAGCACCGGACGTGGCCTCAGTTCGGGCAATGCCCTCGCGGTGAACTCGATGGCTCGCTGCGCCGGGCTGTGTACGAACAGCCGAAGATTCGGCTCGCTAGCGAGCATCTGGCCGAACAGGCTCCGTGGCTCAAACGCCACATCACCGATGCCATCACCATCGAGATCGAATCCTGCGTACTGCGACCAGTAGTTCCCCACTCCGTCGAGTGCAAAGGCATTGCGATGCAACTCGCCCCGGCCATGCGTGGCGGCGGGCTCTTCATTCTCTATGAACGCGTTTCCCGTGAACACATTGTCATGCGTATTTGGAGTCGCCAATACTCCGATCTCGTTATATGCGAAGATATTCCCTTGAAAGATCCCCGTCGAGTCCATCGACGACGGGCTGTTATCGATGTACACACCCACTCGATTGGCCAATAATGCGTTCCCGCTGATGGCAATGTCGTCGCAGTCTTTCAGGCCGATGCCATAGCCACTCGGTCCGCGGTTGTTGCGCATGCGGTTTCCGACGAGCGTGATGCTGTTGCTATACATCAGGTACACGCCCACAGAATTGCCCTCCAGGTCGTTCTCGCGGAGCGTCGTGTCGTGGCTGTACATGAAGTGCAGGCCGTAACGGCTCTCGCTGACGCGGTTGCGGTCGATGCAGAGGTTCTGCGAATACCAGAACACCATGTCGCGGGAGTTGCGGACGATATTATCCTCGATTACCGCGTCATGGCTCCACCACAATCGGATACCGTCTCCGCGTCGCTCGGCTTCCAAGTCTTTGCCCACCACCGTATTGCCGCGGATCGTCGATCGCGGACTTTCCCGCAGGTCGATCCCAAAGAGGGCGTCCAAGATGATGTTGGCTTCAATGATGGCCCGACCCGCCAACACGCGCACCCCCGCGTCCTCGCCGGTAACGCTATCGCCCGAGGCCCGGATGGTGAACCCCTTGAGCGTGACGCCCTCGGCCAATACGTCCACGACGGTTCCCTTGCCCAGCCCGTCGATAACAACATCACCCTGGGCCACGAGCGTGACAGGCTTGCGGATCTGCAAATTGCCCTCATACACACCGGCTTCGATCGCCAGCGTCGACCCGGGCTGGGTCCGATCGATGCGCTGCTCGATCACCGACACTGGCTGCTGGCCCAACGTTGTAGCAGCGAGCAGTGCCATGGCCACGATCGCGGTACGCATGGCTACGCCCCCCCGCTGGCGGCCTGCGCCCGCACAAGCGGCAAGTACGCGCGACGATGGAAGAACAAGGCGGCGATGAGTACGAGCGAGGCCCCGCACGCCAGGTAGAGCCCGATACCGGGCGTGGCAATGGTCACGAACTGCCCGATGCCGCCCTTGCCCAAGGCCGTGGGCACGAAGGGCTTGACCGCGCTGGAGAGCGGCGCATCAGGGTCGAGATTCAGACCAAAATGCCGCATCCACAGTTGGAGGTCGATCAGGAACACGATGGGGAAGAACACCACCGGCGCAACCAAGAGCACGGCCCAACGCGTGTGGATGTACGCGGCCAACTCCAGCATCACGACGAAGGCGATCATAACGAACACGCCAACGGTACGCTCGAACTGTGCGGCCTCGTAGAGCGATCGCATGCCGATGTAGTGATTCAGCCCGTCGATTTCGGCAACGTCTCCGCTTAGCGAGTTGAGGTAAGCCGTCATGTGCAACCCGTCCGGGTATTGCGGCGCCTGGAGCTCCATGTGCCAATAAGGCAGGAACAACGACACCAGAAGCAACACCCGCGCCACCAGCAGCAGGATGCCGGGCGTGCCGAAGCGCAGCGAGTGGGTGCGTGCCATGATTGGCGTCACGCGTGGGCCCAGGATGCGATCTCGGAGCGTTCCCGACATGGTGACTCCTTTCAGGACCATGCGCTCGCGGATAGAGAAAGACCGCGCAAGGACGCTTTCACGCCCATGGCGGCTGGGGTTTACTTCGGCTCAACGAACAGGTAGCCCATCATCTCCAGGTGCAGGGCCGAGCAGAACTCGGTGCAATAGAACGGGAACGTCCCGGGAGTGTCGGCGGTGAACTCGACCATCACGTATTCGCCCGGTTCCAGCGAAGCAGTGATGTTGAACATCGGTACGCCGAATCCGTGCGTCGCGTCGACCGCTCGCTCAAGGTTCGTCATGTGCCAGCGCACACGGTCACCTTGCTTCACGGTGATGTGGTCGGGCTTGAAGTGGCTGCGGATCACCGTCATGTAGACGTCCACGGTGCCATCGTCGTTGCGTTGGATCCGTTCGTTGCCCCGCTTGGGTGCCATGGGATGGATGTTCTGGGTGTGTGGGTCCCAACCGACTTGGGGGTAGACTGTCCAGGACTTGAGCTTGTCCGCCTTGATGATCTGAGCATAGTGCGGCTCGCCCACTCCCATTGGCATGTCGTAGATCACGGGCATGTTCGTGCCACTTCCCGAGATGTCGATCAGTTGAAGGTTTTGCGGCAGCAAAGGGCCAGTCGGCAAGAAGCGGTCCACAGACCACTTGTTGAGCGACACCAGATACTTGCCATCCGGGTTGACCGTGTCGCCCTCGGCCACTGCGATGTGTCCCACGTTGTATTGCACAGGAGTCTTGTGCACCAGGGTCCAACTGGGCTCGCGCCGACCGGTCGCATACGAGCCGCCCAACGTCCACCGAGCCACAGCCGAGTCAAGGTACAGCGACGTGTAGGCATAGCCGTCGGGTCCGAACTGAGTATGCAAGGGCCCAAGGCCAACTTCGATGCGTGCCTCGACGACGCTGTCAAAATCAAGGATCGGCACGCCGAAGGCATCCGCACCCGAAAAGGTCTTGTTGTCGATGGCGCGCTTGATCTTCTCGAATGAGTAGATGGTCACATGCGGATCGAGCTTGCCCGAGACAACGATGAAGTCGCCCTTGGGCGCCACGTCCACCCCGTGCGGGCTGCGAGGCTCGGGGGTGATGTGCAGCAGGTTTTCCGCAACGGCCGTCTCCAGCGTGATGACCGGAAAGCCCTCGATCACCTTGACCTTGCCGGCCTTGTATACCTCCTCGGCCTTCTTCCAGTTGATGATGTGCAGGAAATCCGTTGCGTTGCGGCTGGCACCGGCTTCGATGGGCGGTTTGCCTTCCAGAGTGCCGCCGGTGGCCAGTTCCGTGTTTAGCGAGTTCATGAAAAAGTAGCCGTCGCTCACGCCCTTGCCGGCGTCGGACAGGTCTTGCCAGTAGGGCGGCAGTTCGATGGCGAAGGATTGATCCTTGTCGATGCGGCCGCGGCGACGATCGAACTTCCACAGCGTGACCGAACCCTTGTATTCCTCCTTGTACCGGTCGATCGGCACGTGCTCGATGCCCCAAGGCAGGGCAAAGTGCCCGCCTTCGATGATGTACTCGGTGTTGGGCGTCACGAACGTGCCGCCGTGGTTGCTGAGCGTCAGCGGGTTCTTGAGGATCTGCTTGGTTTCCCAATCGCGCAGGTCGATCACCCCCACACGGCCGTTGACCTTGTCGTTGATGAACAACCACTCGCCATCGTAATCGCCGTTGGTCTCCGACAGCGCCGGGTGGTGGGTGTCGCCCCACAGGTTGGGCTTGCCCGCGGGGAAGCCCTCCGCCAGGATGTCGTCGCCTACGCCGAAGCCCCAGCCTTGCCAAGACTCGGGCGTGAACACGGCGATGGAACGCAGCAGCCGCATGCTGGGAAGCCCGATCGCAAAGACATGCCCCGCGTGCCCGCTGGAGGCAAACATGATGTACTCGTCCTTCTCGCCGCTGGGAACAAAAGTCTTCGCGGCGGCCATCAGGTCGGCCGTCGAAAGCCCCCGCTCCCTGGCCACGGCCTCCACGTCGCGCATCGTCTGCGCCAGCACTCCAGAGCAGCACAGGCCAGCAACACAGAACATCGACACCAAACCAGCCCTATATCGACTGCGACTCGTGCTCAACATCGGACAACCTCACTTTCCTTGAAGTCGTGGCGTCGCGACGAACTTCGAATGTTCGCGCACGCTCTCGTGTCCTTATCCACCCATCGCGCTTTTTTGAACTTCACGCAGGTATCCAACGATCTGACCCAACTGCTCGTCCGTGATCGACGGGTTCCCACCCTTGGGGGGCATGTCCAGGCCCGTTACGTTGTTCTCATCCCACGTCGGACGACCCAGCTTCACAAAGGTGACCAGGTCCCTGTCGCTTGCACCGCGAACGAATCCGCTGGTCGACAGAGGCAGGCCCAGACCGTCCAGCCCTTGCGCGCCGGTCCCGTGACACGCCGCACAAGACGCCATGTACAAGTCATACCCACGATGGTCCGCCAACTCGACCCCAGTGGCCACAGGGAGCGATCCGGTCTCGTCCCGCAAATCCCATGCGTCCATAGCGACCACCGGAACCCCCGGCTCCTGGATCGCGCGAAGGTAAGCCACGACGTCCGAGACCTGGGCATCGCTCAGACCAACCGCGCCACGGGGCGGCATCAACGCTCCTGTGGTATTCAGCGGGTCCGATGGCGCGCGGCCGCGGACGATCAGGTCGTGCAACTGCGGATCGCTCTGCCCACGAACAAACGCGCTGTTGCGCAGTGGCTTGCCGATGTTGACAACGCCCTCCCCGTGAGAACCGTGGCAGACCGCGCAACCCATCGCGTACGTTGTTGCCCCTCGCGCCAAATCCATGGGAGCGAGGCCCAAGGCGGCAGCCTCAACACTCCAGCGGGCAGGCACCGGCTTTTCAAAAGTGCCTATCGCAATGGCGATCAAGAGCGGAAGCGTAATCGCAAAGATCGTCCCTGCCAGAAGAGCTTGCCACTTGTTCGGGTCGGTCGGCTTACCCAAAAGCTTCGAACCATGCTGGGTGCCCTTGTTCTCTCTTGAATGACCGTTCATGGCAAACTCCGAATCCAATCGCTCATATACTATTTATGGAGTCATATAGACACTATTGAAGCCTACGCCATGCACACATAGTGGTCAAGCCAGTCCACTATTTTCTTGCTCTATTTTTGCTCGAGGATTCACTCTGGCGGACGCTCAATGGCACACGCACGGGCAACTTGCCCTTGGGATCGCACAATGGGCGAACCCCGCCATGTCCATCAAGAAGGTCCGCGATGCTGGTCGCGGCGAAGGTCCGCTCGGCACGGGCCATTTCCTCGTCCAATAACCTATGGAGTGAGCACAGTTTGTCGTGCCCGACAATACCGAGCGGACACCGGTCTATCCGCTGGATCTGCCCATCGGACGCCTTGACGATGTCCAAGACACTGATCGCCGTAGGTACCTTCACTAATGCAAATCCGCCGTTCGCGCCACGCTGTGCCGTCAGGATCTGATGCCTGGATAGCATCCGCAGGATCTTCTGGAGGTATCCAACGGGCACACGGGTTGCCTCGGAGATTTCCTGGGCTGAGGCTGGCTTGTCGCCACCCCTGGCCGCCAGAAAGACGGCGGCACGCAGCGCGTACTCGGACGTTTGGGATATCATCGGTAGTCAGCCTTCCATCGCTATCTTGGATCCACAAATACACTATCGACCAAACGCCGACAGAAGTCAAATCCTGGTATTTGCCCTGGCATATACCCGCGATGGATTGGATCCGTAGAAACGGCTCTCAGGGCCCCGACGATTCCGAAGCACCACGATCCGTGGGCGTCACGCCTCGCACGGGCTCGCGAGGCATGTCCTCGATGTCGGGGGCTTTGGGGGCACGCAGCCGCAGGGCCATCGCCTGGGCCTTGCGGCTGTAGTCGATCGACTCACCGAGGATGCGGACGGATTCTTGCGGCGCGTGGAACCCCTTGGAATTCTCGCTGCTGATGTAATCCAACCGCCACATCGACTTGCGTTGGAGGGCGTAGACCGGTGCCAGCAATTCCTCATCCACGCCCGCGGTCTTTGCCTCGAGGATGGCGTCGAGCATCTCGGTCATGGCCTCAGCGGCGCGGTCCATCATTGCCATCGTGCGGTTCTGGATGGTCTTGACGCGGCTTCGCAGTTCGCTCTCGCTCACGTTGTGGCACTGCTGGCACGCGTTGTTGATGTTCTTCATGGGGCTCTGGACGGTGTGGTTGCTCACCTTCATGGCCCCTTGCCGCTCGTAGGGCATGTGGCAATCGGCGCAACTCACGCCACTGAGGGCATGGATTCCCTGGCTCCACAACTCGTACTCGGGGTGCTGCACCTTGTGCAACTTTGCGCCGGTCTCCCCGTGAACGTAATCATAAAATGGTTCACCATCGGGGAACTTCTTAGCGTCCCAGTGGGCCTCGAGGTCTTCCGCACGCAAGCCCTTGGACCATGGGAACTCCAGCGTGTCACGCGTCGCGCAGTAATACTCCACATGGCATTGCCCGCACACGAACGAACGCATCTCCTGACGCGTGGCCTCGCGGTTGGGGTCGTACGGCTCGTTGCGGCTCCCGCGACGCCAGCGCTCCACGCTCGGCAGGAACGGCACGGGCGCATCGCTCTCGGCCAGGGCCTGGATGCCTAGAACGAAACCGGGCCGGGTAACCCGCACGCTCATGGTCTCTGGGTTGTGGCAGTCGATGCAACCCACCGGGTGTGCCTCGCCCATAGCCGCGTGTGCCGCATCGAAGGCGGAAACGGGCTTGCCCGCGAACTCACCCGTAAAGCCTCCCAAAGGTGGCTGTGGCACGACGGGTGTGTTCTCTCCGGGGGTGCCGTCGGGCATGCCCATGAGCATGGGCAGCACCTCTCCATAAGGGCGCGTACTCAGTTCCTGGAATCCACGGATGACCGCCGGCATGTTGAAGTCTGCCGCGAGGGCCGCGTCGTCACTTGGCAGCCCCATGGCTTCAAGGCCCACCTTGCGGTAGAGCACGTTGGGCGAGGAGTGGCAGTGCAGGCACGCGCCGGCCTGGGGTCGCTTGGTAACCCGCTCGGTGACGCCCTGATCGTAGAGCATGTAGGCGTGCCCCCGGGCCTCGCGATAATCGATGCTGAAGGCATAGCCCGCGTACAGACGCTTGAGCCAAGGGTGGGTGTCGAGCTTGCTCTCGGGCAGTGCGCTGCTGCCGCCATAGAACTCATCGCCCGCGGTGGCCTTCCATCCGTCGAACTGGTGGGGCCAGTTGCGTCCCCATGGCTCGGAATCGGTGCTGATCTCGCTGACCTCGGCCACTCGCACGAATGGCTGGCGGGCCGCCTGCTTGTGCCCGAACATCGTGATCAGCACCCACGTGACCAAGAGCGTCGCGCCGACGGCCACGATGAACACCAGGCCTAGCAGCAACGCCCGTCCCGGACGCCGAGAGTCTTGAATCAATTCCTCACGAGAACGTAACTTCATGGATCGCCTCATCGTTTCAAAGCGTGCCCGACATCGCTGTGGCAATGGATGCACAGCAGCATGTCGCCACCCGTCTGGGCGGGCCTCATGTGGTCGACATAATCGCCGTGGCAATGCAGGCACGCGCCCTGCGTCACACGGCGATTGCGTGGTTTGATCTGGATCGGCTCGTGGAACGTCCCGGTCGTGAACGCCAGCGAGTGGAAGAACCCGTTATCGCCCTTGGTGATCCACTTGCCCAGAAAATCGTGCGGCAGGTGGCAATCGTTGCACGTCGCCACGTTGTGATGGCTCGACTTCACCCACGAGTCATAGTGGCCCTGCATCACGTGGCAGTTGGCACAAGAGGCGGGGTTGTCGATGAGATAGGCCGTGCCATCACCATACCCGAACGTGAATGTGCCAAGCCCACCCAGGATCCCGAACATCGCCGCCAGCGTGAGCGACACAATCCCCACGCCGCGCAGCGGGCGTTTGGCGCTCGGGGCCTTGCTCTGCTCGCTGGCTGGCGTGTTCATAGACACCTCCCCAGTCCGACTCGCGGGATGCTATCCACGAGAAGCGTCGGCGTCGGCTTCCCGACGCGGCGCCTGGCTCGAAAGCGTGACGGATGCGCCGATGAGACCCAGTTGCAACAAGGCGAAGACCACCAACCACATCGCTGCCGAGTCCATGAACCCATAGGAGTGCAGCCCCACGCCCAGCATGTTGGTTCCGAACCAACTCCACGCCGTGACGACGTTGCCCGCGACGGCGAGCATGGCGATGCCGCGCGCCCGCGCCATACCACCCCAGCGCGCGTGCAGGATGATGGCGTTGAGCAGCACCACCAGGGCCGCCCCGTTCTCTTTCGGGTCCCAACCCCAGAATCGGCCCCACGATTGGTCGGCCCAGATGCCCCCCAGCACCGTGCCCACGAAACTCAGCAGCAGCGCGAAGCACACCACGCCGTAGATCATTCGAATCAACACCTGCTCGCGCTCGCGATCGATGGCCCGCGTACACAAGCGCCCGAGCAGGTACACCATGGCGATGGCGCCGGCCAGGAACGTGGCCGAATACCCAAGCGTGATGGTGATGACGTGTGTGGCCAGCCAGAAGTTGCTGTCGAGCACGGCTTGCATCATCTGCATGGTGTCGCCGTCGCTGCCCAGGTTATGGGCGATGATCAGCGTGCCGACACCGACCACCGCCGAACCGAGGATCGACACGCCAAGCGGGTAGAGCCGTTCGAGAAACACCCCTCCCAATGCCGCGGCCCATCCCACGAAGATCGCCGATGAGTAGAGGTTGGTCACCGGTGGCCTGTCCTGGAGATAGATGCGCAAGGCGATGGCCACGGTATGCACAAGCACGGCCGAGGCCAGCAGCGCCCATGAGCAAAGCCGGACACGTTCGGCCCATGGGTTGACCTCGCCGCGTCCGCGCAAGGCAAACGAGGCGCACACGCCCATGAACGCCAGCAGGTACACCGCCGTAGCACCGCTGAAGAGCGAAGCTCGGTTGAACCAGACTTCGATCCGCGCGCGACGCATGACCCCGGGCATGGCGTCGTCGAGCAGGGCGTTGTAGTTGGCGGCCGCCCGCTCGAATCCCTCCGCGTCGCCATCGCTGGCGGCAGTCATCATCGCGATGAAGTAGGTGACGCTGGGGTGGGGCGTATCCGCGACGGCGTGCGCGTCGAGGAAGGCCTCTGAGAATGGCCTCCACTGCCCATCCTCGCTCGTGGGCGGGATGGCAAAGGGCTCGTGCATGTGCGCGTGCGCCAGGATGATGTTGACGCGGTCATACAGTTGGAGCACCGCCTTCTGGTACGCGTCACGCTCACGGGCTGCCAAAGCGATGGCCGCTTGGGCGTGCTCGGTCACCTTGACCCAGTGCGGCTCGATCTCGGTCAGTGCCAGCCGTCCGCCATCGACCGGATCGCGTCCGAGCAACGCCAGCACGTCGGGATGATCCACCCGCACGACGGGCAACGACGCGACCCGCTCGGGTCGAGATATCAGGTCCAGCAGGTACGCCGTCGCGGACATCCGCTCGTCCTTGGTGCGTATCTGCTGGCGGCCGCCAGCCATCATGAGCAGCGAGCGCGCGGCGGTATCCATCGGCTTGATCCGACCGCCCGAAGACACGGGGATCTCGCCGAAACGACGCACGTCGAACTCGCCCTGAGGCCCGGGACGGAACAGCGCGCTGCACGCGATCATCAGGCCCAGCACGCCTACGGCCCAGGGCCAGACGCGCATGGGCCCGGCTGGTGCGGGCACGACCGCCGCGCGTGCGACGCCCGCGCGTCTTTGCAGGAAGCCCACGAGCGTCCGCCCGAAATGCCAGAGCATGCCACCGCCCACGAGCACGCACGCGATGTAGGGCATCAGCCAGCCCGGGTTGTGGACCACCTGGAGCACCGTGCCGCTGCCGTCGGGCTTGTACGATGCCTGATAAAACGTCCGCCCCGCGTAACGCAGGGGGTTGTTCATCCAGATGCGCACGTGTCGCTCGGCGGGCTTGGCGGGGTCGATAATGCGGACATCGCTTGAAAAGTTCCGCGCGATGTTCGTGCCCGTGAAGATGTCGTGGCGGAAGTCGTCCAGGTGGATGGCATACGGCAGATACGTCCGCCGATACCGCAACGCCAGACCATACCCCTTGCCATCTACGTCCACACGCTGCGTGACAGCCAAGGCCGAGGAGACAAGCCATGTGCCAAGCGGCCGCCCTTGGTGTTCGAGCGTGACGTAGGCCGCTGGGGCGTCCGTGCTCGAGCCCTCGACGCCGGTGACGCGCGGGCGGCGTTCGGCCCGTGCTTCGAGGCCGATGCCCTGCGTTGCCCGCGTCGGCTCGTGTGCATGGAACAGGACGGCGTTGGGCATCCATTCATCGATGCGGATCGTAAAGGGCAATCGCGGGTCGTCGATCTTCTGGCCGCGCGGCAGCCCTGAGAGCATCGACTGGGGAACGGTCAGCACGCGATCGTGCCGGGGGTCGCTCGGGTCGATGACCGCCAGCTCGACCTCTCGGATGTCCTCGACGAAAGCGGTGCGCTGGCCCTCGTCGATGGACATGAGCCCCTCGTCGGCCAGGAAGCCCGTCACGAACTCGCCCGCGATGAGCAGCACCAGGCCCGCGTGCAGCACCAGCACGCCCACGCGCCGACGCGTGGCCTTGAAACGTACGGCGTGCGCCGCCAGCAGGTTGAGCATCATCAGAGCCGCAATCGTCAGGCCACCGGGCATGGGCACGCTCGGACCACCGCCCGCCCTCGTGCCTGGCAGCAGCAGCGAAAGGTCAACCCATGCGATGGGGGCACGGAAGTACGAGTCCACCGCCTGCCAGACTCCAAGCTGCGTCTGCGCGATCGTGCCCACGAAGATGAGGACCATCGCCAAGGCCATCAGCACGACCGTCAGCCGTAAGGAGGCCGCCAGAGCGATCACACGCCCCATCATCCACCATTCCGATCTTCATCAAGGCCCGCGATCGAACGGGCCATTTCTCGAACCCCCGGTTCGATCCGGTCGGCCACCGCCGCATCGGGGACCGTTGCCCGCACGAACCATGTCTGGTCGCCCGCCCGCTCGTAGACGCCATAGGCAAGCATGACGCCGGCTTCCGACTCGATTCGGGCCGCGTATCCATCGAACCCCGGGACCTCGAAGCGGACGATGGCCGATTCCAGGTCGGCCGGTTCGATGGCGGGCAGGCCCATCTGAGCACGCCAGCGGTTGACATTGGCCAACTCGCCCCCCACGTTACCGCCAAACCGCGTCAAGGCAACTTCTACCGGGCCGGCCTCATCAGGGGCGATGTACGTCGCCACGCGCATCGGTCTTGGCTCGGGGTCATGTACCCATCCCGCTGGGGCCCGCCATGGGTCCGGCGTCGCTTCGGTCGTGGGCGGGTCCACGGCTGGCCTGGTTTGGCCTTGCTCGGGCACGCTCTCGACACCCTTGGGCACGACATGCTCGCGTACCTCGGCACGCTCGCACGCGGGAGTCACGATAGCCATGCCAAACAATGCCAGTACGACCAGCCAGCGCTCTGAGACCGATAGTCCGAAACCATGCATGAGCGAGTGTAGTCTCGGGCGGCGATTCCGACCGGTGAATCGAAAGTATGACGCCGTGAAACCTCATGCGTTCGGCCCCCAATAATCCACGGGATGCCGGTTGGGTCGACGGGCCATTGGAGATACAAGGGATGGGCTATGTTCTCGCGCAGGTGATCAAGAGTGGAGATTTTTTCTGGATTGTGTGCGGCATCATCGCCATCGTTGCTATCGTCTTCAGTATCGTCGGCAACACGATCAAGGCCGTCTCGAGGGAGAAGACCCGCCGCGAGATCGCTGCTTACATTGCCGAGGGCTCCATGAGCCCCGAGCAGGGCGAGAAACTCATGAAGGCCGGTCCCAAGGACGACGACAACTAACCCACCGTCTGCGGTACGCCTTCGGCCATCGCGCCATCGAGCGTCGGCTTGGCACGCTTGGCGGTGGGATCGGTTTGGTCGCGATCGGTTCCCGCAACGCCGCGCGCCAGCGCCCGCTTCGCGCCGACCTGCATGTCGAGCACCAGGCTGAACAGAAGCGGCGTCAGCAGCAGCGTGAAGAACGTCGAGACCAGCAGCCCCCCCACCACCACCGACCCCAGCCCGCGGTACATCTCCGAGCCCGCCCCGGGGAAGAGCACCAGCGGCAGCATGCCCCCCACGCTCGTCAGCGTGCCCATGAAGATCGGTCGCACGCGGCTGACCGTCGCTCGTGTGATTGCCTCGTGCGCTTCGCCCATGCCAGCGTCTTCGTCGGCCACCGGGTTGCGCTTCATGAAGTTGAGCGACTGGTGCACGATCAGGATCGAGTTGTTCACCACGATGCCGATCAGGATCACGAACCCAAGGATTGTCAGCACGTCGAGGTTCTGCGGCGCGATCGTTGGATCGGCCATCGTCACGGCGTGGACGATCGACAAAGCACCAAAACCACCCACAATCGCCAGCGGCACGGTGAACATGATCACCAGCGGGTACAGGAAGCTCTCGAACAAGGCGCACATCAACAGATAGACCACCGCAAGCGCCCACACGAACCTGGCCGTGAGAAATGCCGGATTGCTCGCCAGCCCGCCGAGCAAGCCGAGGAAGATCGCCCCGACGAGCAGGAGTCCGACGGCCCCATAGGCGTACCAGAACCTCTTGCGCCGGACAGCGACCACGATGGTCACAAGCCCGAGCGCGAGTCCGCCGAATTGAGCCACGCCACCGAGCGACCATAACAGAGTTGCCCGCCACCCGGTGGCCGGCCCACCGCCCTCACCTCCAACGCCGAACATCGCCGCCCGCACTTCATCCAGCTGCGCTGCGGTCCCTTCCATGCGGATACGCATGGTGGAGTCGAGCTGGCCGCTGGCGCGCAATGGATCAACGATCTGCTCGCGAATGGTCGAGATGACCTCGCCAGCGGCTTGTCCCTCGGGCGGGCGCACGGTCACCGTCACGCTGGGGAGTTCTTCCACCCGGCTGATCTCCTGCGGTGCCAGGCCGCGCGTGACCCGCACGATACTGTCGACCGGTACCACCGGGCCAGCGGGAGTCGCGATGGGGATGCTCAGCATCCGTTCCAGATAATCAAGACGGCCTCCGAAGGGCAGCATCACAAGGTCGATCTGCTCGCCGTTGAATTGGTAATCGCCCACAAAGATCCCGTCGAACAGCCCACGAACGGCCAGGCCGATCGATTCGGTCGTCAGACCCAGATCGCGGCCCAGGGGCGTGATCTCCGCGCGAATCTCCGGCTGGCTGAGATTGAAGTTGGCCGGGTTTGGACGGACACGACCATACCCGTACATGCCCGCGGCCTGCTGGAAGACCTGTTCGGCGACGGTTGTGACCTTGGTGAGGTTTGGACCGCTGATCTCAATGTCGATCGTGCCGCCGCCACCGGCACGACGCCCGAACAGCGAAGCCTGGCTCGCGCCGCCGAAAATGTCACTGTTCAACTGATTGAACGAGTTGGTCAGCAACTGCCCGACGGGGATCACCACGCGATCGTCAGCGCTGGTCGCGCCCGCGAACATCTGCGTGCCAAACGCACCGATGAAGAAGTTGTCGATCGCCACGGGGGAAAAATCCGGGATCGGCTCCATCGCTCCGGTTTTCGGATTTGGCGCGAACCCTCGCGGAATGGGCGGCAGGTCTTCCACACGGCCATCCGGGCCCATCCATTGGAGCGTGTACGGACCGACCATCGACTCCATGCGCTCGGCCAGTTCCGTGCGGGCTTCGACGCTCAGCCCAGGGGGAAGAAGCAGACCTCCGAACACCAGGTTTCGGTTGCCCGCGGGCAGGTAATCCAGCGGCGGCGCGAGCACCGAAGAAAGGAATAAGCTGGCCACCGTCAGGAACAGGATGGCCGCAGGCCGAAGCGTGTAGCCGCGCCACGAACCCATCAGCCACGAAATACACCTGCCGAAGGCCTCCGTAAGCGCCGTGCCGAGAGTTGCCAACCCCCCCACGCTGTAGATGAGTCGGCCGAAACGTGTCTTACCCTCGGTGGGAGTGCCGAGCCAGCTTGCGCTGGCCGAAGGGATCACCGTCAGCGAGACCACCAGCGAGAGCCCGACGGCCCCGACGATGGCCAGCGAGATGTCGCGGAACAACTGCCCGGCTTCTTCCTGGATCGTCAGGATGGGCACGAAGACCACCACCGTGGTCAGGGTCGAGGCCAACACGGCACCCCAGACTTCCTTGGAGCCCTCGTACGCGGCCTTGGCGGGCGACGCGCCCTCTTTCCGATGTCGGTCGATGTTTTCGAGGACCACAATGGCGTTGTCCACCACCATGCCGACGGCAAATGCAAGCCCCGCCAGCGAGATGACGTTCAGCGTTCGGCCGAGGCCAAGCAGCACGAGGAACGTGCCAATGACCGAGATGGGGATGGCCATCGCGATGACGGCCGTCGCTGGCCCGGAGCGCAGGAAGATCAGCAGCACCACGCCCGCGAGGATGCCACCAATCCACAGGTTGTTGAGCACCAGGTCGATCGCGGAACTGATGTACGTCGTTTCGTCGTAGACCTGTCGAAGTCGCAGATACGGGCCGACTTCCGGGTGCAGGTTTGGCAGGATGTCCTGCCGTGCCCGTTCCACCTGGTCTCGAACGCCAGCCATCACCTCCACGACGTTGGCATCGGTCTGCCGCAGCACATTGATCGCCAGCGAGGCCTGGCCCAGCGATCGCACGAACCCGCGCGGTCTCTGGTAGGTCAGCTCTACTTCGCCGATGTCTCGCAAGAGCACGGGCTTGCCGTCGCGGTACGCCACGATCGTGTCCAACACCTGATCGGTTCGGCTGAACTGCCCGATGACTCGAATCCGGTAATCTCGCTTACCGTCGGCAATGGTGCCCGCCGACACGTTCCGGTTCTCGCTACGCAGAGCGTTATACACATCGACGTGGTTGAGTCCTCGATTGGCCATCTCGAAGGGATCGAGCAGCACGCGGG
This sequence comes from Phycisphaeraceae bacterium, assembly GCA_026126305.1. Taxonomy (GTDB): domain Bacteria; phylum Planctomycetota; class Phycisphaerae; order Phycisphaerales; family UBA1924; genus JAHCJI01. The sequence continues at coordinate 6,334 of JAHCJI010000004.1, read as the reverse complement.
CCTCTCGCTCGCGTCCGCCGTACACGTTCACCTCGGCCACTCCGCCCACGCGCTCGAGAAAGGGGCGGATCTCGCGGTCGACCTGGTCGAACAGCGTCGAAATGTCAAAATCCTCGAATCGTTCCAGGTGCTCTGGCGCGATGTCCAGGATGATCCACGCGATGGCGTTCTCGGCCCCACCGCTTGTATCCGCGATGACCGGCTCGTCAACCTCGTTGGGATATGCTGGAACTTGACGGAGTGCGTCGGAAACCTCTTGCAACGCACGGTCGATGTTTGTCCCGATGAAGAACTCCAGCGTGATCGATGCCGAGCCTTCGCTGCTGAGCGAACGCATCGACTTGAGGTTCGACACGTTCTTGAGCCGCTCTTCCTGCTCCTTGGTGATCTCATCGACCACCTCCTGCGGGCTGCGGCCCGGCCAGTTGGTCGTCACCGTGACAACCGGACGATCCACCGTGGGCGCCAGCTGGATCGGGATCGACCCCACTCCAATCAAGCCGAACATCACCACGAGCACGACCGCAACCACGACCCCCACCGGGCGCTGGATGGCAAGGCGAACCAGGTCCACGTTCAACCCTCCCCCGCCCGCGCACCAGGCGAGCCGCTGGCGGCCACCACATCGGACAGGTTCAGAATGTTCAGGGGTCGGGTTGGATACATGCGCTCATTGCCTTCCACGATGACCATGGCCCCGGGCGGCAGCGAGCCAGACCGGATCGCGACACGATCTCCCGATGCAAACAAACGAACAACCCGCGCCGGCAAGGCGATATAACTGCCCCCATCGCCCGGCACAGCAAAGTACACAAACTCCCCTGCATCGTCGCGCAGGAACGCATCCTTATGCACCGTCAAGGTTTCCTCGGTCACGCCCGTGGGCGTCAGGCCCAGCGCGCTCATGCCAGGCCGGAAGCGTTCGTCGGGATTCTCCAGCACGATCCGTACCGGGAACAACCGGCTTCGTGGATCGGCATCGGGCACGATCGTGAAGCGTGTGGCCTCCACTTCATCGCCTGTCGCCGGCACACGCACACGCACCCTTGCCCCCGGCTCGTACAGACGTGCGACGAGCCGTTCGGGAACGTCCACCCATGCCTCCACCGTGCCCAGCGAGATCACTTCGGCCACCGCGTCGCCCCGACCAAGCCATTGCCCGGCCTCTGCTGCGCGACGGACCACGCGTCCCGTATATGGTGCGCGTACCACCATGTCGGCCAGCCTGGTTCGGGCCAGGTCGACCAAGACCTCGTTCAGCACAACGTCGGCTTTGGCCGCTTCCAGGCGGGCCTGGGCGGCCTGCAAACCCGTCCGAGCCTGATCGATTTCCCGTTCGTTCCCGCCGCCGCGTTGGAAGCTTTGCTCTACGCGTTCGAGGTCGCGCCGGGCGTTCTCGAGCAAGGCCTCTCGCTCGACCACGACCGCGCGCACACTACCCAGCAACGCCTCGGCCCGCCGAAGTTCAAGGCTTGCGCGAGCGTCGTCCAAACGCGCCACTACTTGCCCGGCTTCCACACGATCTCCCTCGCGCACCAGCACTTCGGCGACCAGGCCCTCCTCCTCGGCCGCCAGCACCGATCGACGCTCGGCCCGGATCTGCCCGGTGGACTCCCGCCAGCTCTCCAAAGGCTCAGAACGCGCAAGATCGACCCGAACATTGGCGGGCGGTGCCTGGCCAAACGCGGCCGCTCCAAACGACATCACAACCCAGAGCGATCCCATCAGGAACGCACCGTAAGTACCCAAGCTCGTCCGCATTAGTTTCCCTCCGCCCCCTCGGGCCGACCAAGCTTGGCCGATTCCAGCAGGTACATCCCGTACAGCCATTGCCCACGAACGAACGGATCGACTCGGAAACGACCCACCAGGGCCGCGAACTGCGGTCGCTCGCTCGTCGGCTCGGCAAGGGCCACCTCGATGGCATCATAGGGCGTGGGGGGCACACCCAGGCAACACCCGTCCCACGGGTGTTGCATGAGGAGCAATTCCCTGACAAATCGATCCGCGAAGGGGATCGCCACATTGCCCTCAAAGCGAACCCATTGCCCATCGAGCATCGTCACCCGCTCGGGAAGGACCAACTGCCCACGAGCCGGGTTGAACGTCTCGCTGGCGGACATCAGCATCACCCATGGCACCACATATGGATCGGTCTCGGTTCCCGAACCCCGAACCTCGAATCGATCGTCCACCCGCAAGCCGGCTTCGGTCCGTTCCAATTTTGCCGGTCGAACCTCAAACCCACCAAATTCCTTGGGAGATTGGCCAAATCCCTCGGGCCTTGGAAGCGCGCGGATCTCGGCCCACAAGTCCTCGGTCTCCGGAGGGGGCCGGGTCGATTCGACGCTCACGCCCTCTTTCCATTGCTCGAAGGTGACGCCCGGTAAGGCCTCGAGCCTCAGCAAACGCTCACCGCCGTAGATGCGTGTGCCTCCCTGGGCATCCCTTGCGACGTAACCACCAAGCCTTCCGCGGTCATTCAGCAAGGGAGCACCCAATGCCCATGCGGGCAATTCGGAGGCAACTTCAATCCGCACGGTCTGATCGACCACACGCACTCGCTCAACCTCGACCATGGCCGTCGGGTGGACCGGATTCTCGATACCCGGCTGGTCGGCCGGCCCGATCATGAGCAGCGACTCTCCGGGCAAGGGTTCCAGGAACGCCGCCTGCAATCCGCGCATCAGGGCGCTCGGCAGGTTGACCGAGAGCAATGCCAGATCGGCCTCGGGCGCGTCGGCGATGATCCGGACCACCTCGAAACGATGTCCTTGGTCGAGTACAACCTCGGCTCGCTGTGCCCCGTACACCGAAGACCTTGGCACGGCCAACTGGCCCGCCCCTGTAAAGAAGGTCGTGAGGCGACGCGGTTCGTCCTGCCCCTCCATGAACACCTCGAGCAGGGCGACCGCTGGCGCGTACGAGGGTGCCATCGCCTCGATCCCAACGCCGCCATGCTGGCCGGGCTGCGCGAATTGCGCCCGCACCGATTCCCCCCGCTCGACAAGCGTTGTCCCCGAAACTCGCCTCGTGGCGACTTCAGCGGGCGCATCCACGAGGGGGCGATCGCTCTTCGAGCCAGACCGTGCCGCGCCGATCGCGACCGCTACCACGGCCGCGATCACGAATATCGTCACGCCACCAAGAAAGAACACCGGCGGCAACCTTCGCGGAGAGTCATACTTATTCATGCCCATAAGGCTAGCCCAAGGGCCGCAGGTGTTCTGCCACGGCCGTCCGGTAAGCCAGCACCGCGGGTGCTACGCCCGCCAGAGCGGCCAGCAACACTGCCGACACACCGACAACCCCAATGCCCCAAGGGGAAACCGAGGGCGTCACGACCAGGCCCAATTGCGCCTTGAGCCCCGCAGACACCAGCAACCCGCCTGCCAGGCTGAAAACCACGCCCACCACCGAGCCCATCACCCCCAGCGCCATCGCCTCGGCCAAGACCCAACGCACCAACTGCCCACGACTCGCACCGAGCACGCGGAAGGTGGCGACCTCTCGACGGCGCATCTGTCCGGCCGAGTACAGCGCCAGCATGATCGATACCGCGCCGGATACCAGCACGACAAAGGCCATCGCGATCAGGATCCGGTCCACTCGATTGACGATGCGAAATAAGGCGTCGATCTCTGCCGACGGCGAGGCCACCGTCAACGATGGCGTGCGACGCAACTCCGAAGCCAGTTCGGCGATGGCCGAAGACACCTGCCGACCATCCCGCACCACGCCGCGGACATAGACGCTGGTCACCAGGCGATCGGCCGAGGTCAGGTCACCTTCCGTAACGCGAGCGCCTGCACCACCACCCTCGCGATCACGCTTGTCCTGCGCGTGGACGATCCAACCCGAAACCAAATCGGCAAAGATCACACGATCGTGCGGCGTGCCGCTCAACTCAAGCACTCCCACGATCGTGTATGGAAATCCCTCGTGGACAAAGCCACCGCCTCCCAGCCCGCAGGTCAATTGGAGTGTGTCCCCAATGCGCAGACCTGACTCGCGGGCCACGAGAGCACCGAGAACCACCTCGAAGCGTCCTTCGATGTTGCGACCACGCGAGACCAGCCAACGCCCCTTTGCATTCCCGCTTGCTGGGTCGAAGGATGAATCCGGGCTGAATGATTCAAAAAACTCAGGCTCAACCGCGGCTACGGGATACCCCTCGAACGAGTCGCCCTGCTGCATCGGGAGCGCGTATGCCACCCTCGGATCACGCCTCAATTGCAATACTTGCAACCAAGGCAAGGCCCGGCTGGGAGTGCCCGCGTGGAAGACGGCGTTGAGCACGCTCACCATCGCGGAAGGCTCGGCGGAAACCACCAGGTGCATGTTGCCCGAACCCCGCTCGAGCGTCTGTCGGGTCGCGTCACGCATGCTCAGGATGGTCAACAACAAACCAACGGCGATGGCAACCGTCAGGGTCGTGGTTACCGTCTGGAACCGCCGCCCCAGCATCGAACGCAACACGACTTTGGAACCGCTCAGTGCCATCAGCTGCGCCCCGAGAGCGAGGAAAGATCTTCGACACGTTCGAATTGTTCCTCTGCGGCGGGATCATGGCTGACGCACAGGAGAGCCGCGCCGGCTTCCCGACACGCATCCTTGATGAGGTTCAATGCAACACAAGCGTTGTCGGGGTCCAGGCTCGCCGTGGGTTCATCGGCCAGCACCAGGGTCGGCCGACACGCCACCGCACGCGCCACCGCGACGCGCTGCTGCTGGCCAACGCTCAACGCCTCGGGGCGAGCATCCAATCGTTCGATGCCCAGCCGATCGAGCAGCCCGCGCGCCCGGGCATCGTGTTCACGCCGGGGAATGTCCGAGAACATCAACGCCGCCAGCACGTTCTCGAGTGCCGTAAAACCATGCAAGAGATGGAACGTCTGGAACACAACACCAAGATGCCTGCCTCGGAAGCGGTCCCGCGAGGCACCGTGCAGGGCGTGCAGATCCTGATCGGCAATCCAGATCCGCCCCAGCGTGGGGTTGAGCAGCCCCGCTATCAGGCTCAGCAGCGTGGTCTTCCCGCTGCCCGATGCGCCCCGCAGCAGGGCCATTTCGCCCGTGCCAAGCACGAAGGAGTTCACGCGAACAACCGGCGGCGAGTCTACCCCCCGCCGGTCGTAGCGAAAGCTCAGGTCCTCGATCTTCAACGCCGTCGGCATCGTCCCAAGCGTACGCCCCGCGGCATCAGCGGACCCGAAACTCCACATCGTCGAGCCCGATGCGACCCTGTGACGAGCCGAAACCGGGACCAAACTCGAAACGCACCTGCTCGATATTCGCCAGGTCGAGCCCCGAGCCATCACGCAGGAAGTCTCCAAGCCCGATGGTAATAGTCTCGAACTCGTTGGCCCATCCCGCGCCCGTGCCATCGCCGGTGCGCTGGTAGGGCTCTTCGATGCCGCCGCGGTAGGCACCGATGTTGATCGACTGACGCACGCCAGCGCCATCGACAAGCGTCACGGTAAAGGTCAGGTCGCCAAGAACCGCGATCGTTTCTGGAGCACGGCTGATCTGGCACGCACGGAAACTCAGGCTCACGAACCCGCTGACATCGCGGTGGATGGGCAACAGCGTATATGCATACGCCACGTTGCTGCCGTTCCATGAAAACACGGTACCGCGTGTGTCGTCGATCGAGCCCGGACGCACTCGGCTCATGCCGTTCATAGGGTCGCTCCCCGTCCATGTGAACGAGCCGTCCCCGTCCTGGAGCAGTCCCTCGAAGACATTCGAGACGGTCGCGGTGACCGTCGCCCCGCTACTGGCGATGGTCGTCGAGGGCTGCGTCTGGAAGTCGTCAACCACAAAATCGCTGCCGCCTCGGGCCGGACGGTATTCGTTGTTCACCACCGTCGCGGGCGAGATGGCCGAGAATGCCAAGCTCTCCCACTGCCGCTCGAGCACGTCGCGCGCCGGTTCGTTGCCGCGGACATAATGCTGGAGCAATGCCAGCCAGTCGATGAGCGCCACACGCTGGGCCTCGGGCCGGCCGATCTCCGTCCCCGGCGGTCCAACAAAGTCATTGAACCCACAACAGTTGAAGTCGTTGTGGTCGGCGCCTTGCAGGTATGTCACCTGCTTATTGCCCGTGCCTCGCTCATAAATGGCAAAGGGCTTGCTGCCACCGGCCACGCTCCCGCGCACGTCACCGTCCGATGATCCGTAAATGAAGTGGAAGTTTGAAGCCCCGGGTCGCGCGCGGGTTCCGAAGTCCGTCGGCGCGATACTCGAGACCACAAGGATGTCGCTCAACGCGTAGTTCACCGGCACATAACTGCCCGTCACGATGCGGTCGTACGCCCGCGCCACGCCCTCG
>JAHCJI010000003.1 GCA_026126305.1 Phycisphaeraceae bacterium | reverse complement strand
ACCCACACCCCCCCACACCCCCACGCCCCCCACGCCCCCCACACCCCCTACCCTCGCCCATCGTGCCCGGGGGCGTCCGCACAACCCGACCCTGGCTGGCCGCCCTGGGCCCGGGCATCCTCATGGCCAGCGCGGCCATCGGCGTCAGCCACCTCGTGCAGGCCACCCGCGCCGGGGCGCTCTACGGCCTGGCCCTGGCCGCGCTGGTGGTCCTTGCCCACGCCATGAAGCTGCCCGCCATGCTCGCCGGCCCCCGCTACGCCGCCGCCACCGGGCGGTCGCTGCTGCACGCCTACCGCCAGCAGGGCCGCCTCTGCCTGGCCACCTTCGCCATCATCCAGGTCGGCACCATGTTCACCATCCAGGCCGCCGTCACGCTGGTCACCGCCGCCCTCGTCGGCCCGCTGGTGGTCGATCCGCTCCTTCGCGGCCTGGGGCTGGCGGGCGAGGCCGCCACGCCCCTGTGGATCGTCGCCGCGGGCATCCTCGCGCTGTGCACGGGCCTGCTGGCCAGCGGCGGCTACGCCTGGCTCGACCGGGCCGCCAAGGCCCTCATGCTGGTCATGGCCGCCAGCACCATCGCCGCGGCGGCCATCCAGCTGCCGGGCCTGAGCCTCGCTTCCACGCCCCTGCTGCCCGAGCGCTACGACCTTGCCCTGCTGCTGTTCGCCGTGGCCCTGGTGGGCTGGATGCCCGCGCCCCTGGACATCACCGTGTGGCACAGCCTCTGGAGCCTGGCCCGCCGCGGCCAGACCGGGCACGCCGCCACGCGCCGGCAGGGCGACCTGGACTTCTGCATCGGCTTTGGCCTGTGCCTGGTGCTGGCCCTGGCCTTCCTCGTGCTCGGCGCCGCTTTGCTATACGGCCAGGACGAAACGCCCACCCCCCAGCCCACCCCCACCCCCACCCCCACCCCCACCGCCACCCCCACCGCCACCCCCACCGCCGGCGCCTTCGCCCACCAGCTCATCGGCCTGTACACCCAGTCGCTGGGCCCCTGGTCCTCCCCGCTCATCGCCACCTGCGCCATCGCCGTCATGTTCAGCACCACCCTCACCGTGCTCGACGCCATCCCAAGGGCCCTGTCGGCCCTGGTGGTGGTGGCCACCGGCGGCGACGAATCCCGGGCCAGCGAACGCGGGCGATGGGGCTACTGGGCCATCCTGCTGCTGCTGGCCGGCGGGGCGGTGCTCATCCTGGCCCGCTTCACCCGCTCGCTGGCGGGCATGGTGGACCTGGCCACCAGCCTCAGCTTCCTGGGCACCGCCCTCCTGGCCTGGTTCAACCACCGGGCCATGGCCAGCCTGGCCAACGCGCCCCACCCCCACGACGACCCCCGCCCCCACGACGACCCCCGCCCCCACGACGACCCCCGCCCCCACCCCCACAAAAACCCCCACCAACCGGCCCGCTGGCTGCTGCACCTGGGCCGCCTGGCCATCGCCTTCTGGACCGCCTTCGCGGCCCTCTACGTCGCGACATGGTTCGTGTAAGGGGGGCAAGAGGCATTGGGCATTGGGCATTGGGCATTGGGCATTGGGCATTGGGCATTGGGCACTGGGCATTGGGCATTGGGCACTGGGCACTGGGCACTGGGCATTGGGCACTGGGCACTGGGCACTGGGCATTGGGTATTGGGTATTGGGCAATCGGGAGGAATCGAACGAGCCCCCCGCGCGAGCGGGGGGTTTCTTTTGATCGCGTGCAAGGGCCCGCCCCACCGCCACCCACCACCGCCATCCACCGCCATCCACTAACCGAACCCAACCCCCAACCCCCAACTTGCCCACCCAACCGATCGCCGGGTCCAAGCACATCCGCCACGCCGGGCGTCACATCCGGCATGCCGGGCGTCACATCCGGCACGCCGGGCGTCACATCCGGCATGCCGGGCGTCACATCCGGCACGCCGGGCGTCACATCCGGCACGCCGGGCGTCACATCCGGCACGCCGGGCGTCACGTCCGGCACGCCGGGCGTCACGTCCGGCACGCCGGGCGTCACGTCCGCCGCCCCACCGAACGTCCGCCCGTAGCCGGAAACAGGCCAAGAAGGCCGATTCCACGCATCGTTCGGGTTATTCCAGGGTCGAGCGATACCACGACGACCGCGCCAGAAGGCCACCCATCCGAACCAGACCTGCCATCCACCGCCCCCAAAGAACGCCCAGGGGCCTGTGTGCGGCCGTGCCCCAAGCCGAACGCCCGAACCCCCGAACTTGATGAAGGAGGCGAAAACCGGGCCCATGTTGACGGGCTTGTTTGGGTTGGGTGTGGTAGAGTTGCCCCGTATGACCAAGCCTACCCACACGGGCGACCCCGCCGACCCACAGGCCAAGAACCCCGACCCGCCCGTGGTCAACCTCCTGGACGACAAGCCAACAAAGGAGGACCTGGCCGGCGGCGGCCACAAGCGGGTAGCCGACGCCATCGCCCGCCTGATCGAACGTGAGCAGGGCGGCAAGGCCATCGCCCTGGAGGGCACCTGGGGCTCGGGCAAGTCGTCGGTGGTGCAGATGCTGGACAATGCGTTCGCCGAGTTCGGCAAGAAGGCGAAGGAGTCCAACAAGAAGAAGGACCCCGAGCCGCAGGACCGGACCAACAACCGCGAGCCACTGCCCACCGACTACCTCGTGTACACCTTCGACGCCTGGAAGCACGAGGGGGATCCGCTTCGCGTGGCGTTCCTGCGGGGGCTTGTGGACAAGTTGCACAAGGAGGGCTGGCTCGACGAGAAGCAACACGGAGATTGGGCAACCACCTTCGCAGAGTTGACCTCGGCCATTCGGACGGAACGAACCAACCGGCGGGCAAGGCTGAGGCCCCAGGACATCCTTGCGATCACGTGCCTACTCGCAGCTGTCCCTGCGATCACGCTCTGGGTTCAATTGCAAGGCAAGTTCGCCAACTGGACGATGGCCTGGGTTCTGGCCAATGCGCTCCTGCCGGTCGCTCTGCTGCCCGTCGCGATCGGGTTCCTGGAGTATCTCCGAGTTCGGATCTTCGGGATGCCGCGTGAGGAAACAGAAAAGCCCAGGGGCTACCTCAAGAAGATCCTTTGGAACGCCAGGCACAAGCAGGGCGTGGTCGAACTCCTGCTGACGCGTCAGCCGCGCGAGCACACAACGACCTTTGCTGGACCGCCAACGGTTACGACCGAACTCTTCGAGCAAAAGTACGCCGGCTTGATGCAGGAAGTGCTCAGCAACTGGCCCGAACGCCGGTTGATCCTGGTGATTGACAATCTCGACAGGCTGGACTGCGAACACGCCATGGCCGTCTGGAGCACGATGCGCACGTTCCTCGAAATGAAACCCAAAGTGACAGCGTGGGCGGGCTGGATGTGGGTGCTCGTGCCCTATGACCGGGCGCAGATGGGCCGGCTGTGGGACGGAAAGGCGACCGAAGGGGGATCGGGACCCTTGGTCCACCACGACCGCCCCAGTTCCTTCCTCGACAAGACCTTCGCCATCCGCTTCGACGTGCCCCCGCTGCTGCTGGCAAACTGGGAGAAGGCGTTGGGCGAATATCTGAAGGAGGCGCTGGGCAAAGATCTGCCCGTCGAGGAGATCGAAAGCGTCATAAGGCTCTCTCGCGTGTTTGCCAGCAATCGGGGACATCCACCCACACCAAGGCATCTCAAGCTCTTTGTCAATGACATCGGCGCTCTTGTCTGGCAATACAGGGACAAGTTCCCAGTCGAGTCGCTGGCCGCATATACCATCCTGCGCCGCGGAGAAATGGGACCGGAAGAGATTCGTGAGGCTTTGCGAGTCAATCATAACAAGCTCGCCGAACACATTCCTGGGGACTGGCTCACAAGGGATCGCCTGGTGCATCTCGCGTGCTTGGTCTTCAATACTACCGACAGTGACGCTGCTTTGGAACTCCTGCTCACCGGCCCCGTGACGCAATCCATCCGGGATGGTGACGTGGAACAACTCGAGAAGCTCTTGAAGGGACCCGGTGCGGTCAGCATCATTGGAGATTGGCTACCTTTCGTTGGCGACAATCTCAAAGATGTTTCTGTCGCATCTGTGCGGTCTTGTCTGCAACTGATCGTGAAATTGAGATACGAAGTGGACGGCCCGAATGGTTGTTCCAAGACTCGATGGGTTTCCCTTCTGGAGATTCTTGCCGAACGCATGGTAGACTCCTGCGAAAACTGGGATAAGTCGGATGATCTTCCCATGCTCTGCCGTGAAGTCCTAGCCGCTTGGCCCGGCCCTAAATCATGCGAGCGGGTCGCGAGACGCCTGCGCGGGTTCAATCTCAAGGATGCGATGCATACGGACCCCGAGCATCTCGCCGAGGCATGGTGCATTCTCTGGACCGAAGGCGGGCCAGACGGCAAGCACGCGTGCGGCACCAACAAGATTCCTGTGCCTACAGATACTCCCGCCGCTCCACTATTTCTGAACCATCTCTGGGTCCGACGCGAGACTTCTCGGGGGCTTTGGCCATTGCTTCAAGAAGTAGTCAATGGCTCAATGTACAGCACGATCTTGCCAGATGGCACAGTGACGAATTGGCCTGAATCTGTGTTTAACGCTTTGAATGTCCTCTGGAATGGGCAATGCGATTTTATCAAATGGGAGAAGGTCATAGATTCCATGTACAACTACCTGACATCGTGCAACGGTGATGAACGCGATACGTTGCTTGGCATTCTGGCCTTCATGCGCGGCGACAATCGCAATCCAACACCGTCTACCTATGTTCTGGTTACGACAACAAATCAATGGCACGATCTATTCTATCAGCCAAGGAGGAACTCGCTCGATTATGGTGTATGGTACCGTGTCTTGGACAAGGCCATAGCATCAAGCAATTGGCAACTGGCCGCGGCCGCTGTCGCCGAGATCGGTGCCCTCCAGGATTTGGGCGGCATCAATCCTGTGACTGACAACAATCGTAAAACCAAGAAACACCTGGAAGATCTTCAAGAAATCAACAATGCTTCTCCCTTGCTTATCAAGGCGATGTCCGATTTGCCCTTGCCCGCGATTGCCGAGTTCATGCGTGCCTGCATCGCCCGGAAGAAGTCGGCCGCGTTGCTGCTTGCGATTATGGGTAAGATGCCGCCGGAAGCGGTCTGTCGTTGCCTGCCAGCGACTTGGATCTGCGAACACTGGTCGCAGATCGCAGAAATGGAGTCCGCTGCGATTGGTTTCTCGACACACCTCATCGATGCTTACACTTATATAGGCGATCTGTCGCTTGCGAATTCTCTCCGCGACCTCTCCACGAAGATTGTGAGCAAGGATCGCAAACGCTTCTACGAAGCCTTCGGTGAGCCCATCCGCGAGGCCATGCTGGCCGACCCCAAGGCCTCGGACGTGCCCGGCATCGTCATCCTGGCCGCCAACGGCTCGCACGGGTTCGAGCCCGGTTGGCTGCCCGGCTTCCTGACCGATCCGCGCGCCCCCGATGTCGTCAAGAAGGCCGGGCAGGCGGACCGCGACAGCCTGCTGGCCACCGTCCGCGAGAACGCTGCGAAGGAGGGAGATGGCGACGGGCCCTATACCACCTTCTTAAAAGGCTGCCAGGCGGCCGGGCTCATCGCACAGGATGCGCCGGGTGGAGACGCCCCCGCCTGAGCCCCCACTCCCAGCCCTACCTCCACCTCCACGCCCACGCACACGCACACCCCCACCCCCACGCCCACGCCCACGCCCACGCCCACGCCCACGCCCACGCCCCATAAGAAAATTTTTGTGGGAATCGCAAGATCGGGCTCAAGACGCCCGCACCACCCCCCGATACCTCCCAGGACGCGAGAACGGAACCGCCGGCACGTGCCGGGCAGACCGCGTCGGATTCTCGTACAGGGAGCCACCACCATGGCAGCAGATCGGATCCCCCAGACCGAGCAGGCTCGCATCGAATGGGCCCGCGACCACGTCACGCTCTGGAGCGGCCAGGGCATCGCCACAAGCATCGGCCTGGCCGCCGGTCAGGTGGCCTCGCTCAACGCCGCCGTCACGCTGGCCGAGACCCGACGCGCCGCCCAGGTGGCCGCCAACACCGCCAAGCTGGCCGCCACCGAGGCCAAGAACGTGGCCATCGACTCCATGGACGAGCAGATCGGCGCCGCCGTGGCCACCATCGACGCCTTTGCCCTGGCCAGCGGCAACCCGGACGTCTACAGCACCGCGGGCATCCCCGCCCCCAAGGCAGCAAGCCCCCGCCAGGCACCCCCCCAGCCCGAGCTGGAAACACCCGAAAACCTCAGCGGCGGCATCATCCGCCTGGCCTTCAAGGTCGTCACCGGCGGAGGGGCCCAGTACCTCATCCAACGCCGAGACACGCCCCTGGAAGGCGGGCCGGGCGATTGGTTCACCATCGCCAGCGTCGCCCAGAAGACCTACGACGATCAGGCCGTGCCCTTCGGCTTGCGTGAGGTCGCCTACCGCGTGCGGGCTGCGCTGAGCAATGGCACCGCCAGCGGCTGGAGCGAGTCGGCCACCTTCAGCTTCGGCACCGCCGGCAGCCAGGGCGGCCCGTTGGCCAACAAGCAAGTCGCCTAGCACGCTACCCACGGCTCCACAACCAGGCCCGGGCGTCCGCCCGGGCTGGTCGCGGACCCCACCTTCGCCGCCTGAGCCGCGGGCCTCGTAACATTCTTCTGGAAACCCATCGCCACGGCCATTCGGCCGTGGTGTTTCTTATAGTTGTTCTGATGGTTGTTCCGTCAGCAGCAGCGCCTCGCCCGTGAGGCCCGGGCCGAAGGCCAGCGCCAGGATGGGGCGCGGGGCGCCGTCGCGCAGCAGGCGCTCGAGGATGAAGGGCACCGTGGCGCTGCTCATGTTGCCGTGCTCGCGCAATATGGCCGCCGAGGCCCGGCGCGCGGCCTGGGGCAGGCCCAGGGCGTCGGCCACGGCCTCGAGCACGCGCGGGCCGCCGGGGTGGATGGCCCACGAGGGCACGCCCGCGATCGTCAGGCCCTCCATCGCCAGCACCGACTCGACCCACGGCCGCACGCTCGCCGCCAGCGTGGCGGGGACCTTTGGCGAGAGGGCCATGGTGAAGCCCGACCCGCCGATGGTCCAGCCCATGTGGCCCAGCGTGCCGGGCAAGAGCGTGGAGGCCGTGCGGTGCAGCGCGGGCGCGTGGGCCTCGTGCGAGCGGGCCACGACGCAGGCGGCCGCGCCGTCGGCAAAGAGCGCGTCGGCCACGGCGCTGCCGCCGGGCTGGCCGGCCTGCACGTGCAGCGAGCACAGCTCGACGCAGCAGACCAGCACGCGGGCCACGGGCTCGGCCAGCGCGATGGCCCGGGCCACGCGCAGGGCGTTGAGGGCCGCGTGGCAGCCCATGAAGCCCACGTGCGTGCGCTGCGTCTCGGCCGAGAGGCCCAGGGACTGGATGAGGGCGATGTCGACGCCCGGCGAAGCCATGCCCGTGCAACTGGCCGTGACCAGGTGGGTGACGCCCGCGGGGGCCATGCCCGCGTGCGCGAGTGCCCGCACGCACGCGTCGTGGGCCAGGGGCGGGGCCAGGCGCTGGAAGGCGCGCATGCGCTCGTCGGTGCCCGGCGGGTGGCCGTTGTAGAAGGCCTGCCGCGGGCCCTGGACGATGGCCATGGCGCGGCGCTCGACGCCCGACTGCTGGTAGAGCTGCTCCATGGCCCGGGCGCGGCGCGGGCCCACGCCGCCGATGGCCGCGACCATCGCCAAAGCGGCCGCCTGGTCCATGCCGCCCATGGGCGTGGCGGTGCCGATGCCCAGCAGCCGCGCCGTCATACCGGGCTCCGCACGCGGCCGCACAGCGCCGGGGCCGCCCATGAGCCCAGCGACGGAACAAGGTGCGCGGCCCGAACGCCGATGGCCACCGCCCGCGGGCTGCGCACAACCCGCGAGACCGCGCGGCATCGCGCGTGGCGGCGGGCCAGCAGCGCGTGCAGCGTGCGCGGCCAGCGCGAGGCCGCGGGGCCGCGCTCGATGCAGGCGATGGCGTCGGCGTCGATGCGTGCCGCGGCCAGCAGGGCCCAGGACATGCCCTCGCCGGTGAAGGGCTCGACGTAGCCCGCCGCGTCGCCCACGCGCAGGACGCGGCCGTGCTGGGCGCCGCGGGTGCGCGTGAGGGCGGGCGTGCCGCGCCAGGGGCCGTCGGGCACGTCGCGGGGGTCGAGCCCGGCCTGCTGCCAGATCGCGCGCAGGGCGTCGGTGGGCGAGGCGTGGGCCCGCACGAACGCGGGGCGCACCGCGGCGGCGAAGTCGACGCGGCCATCGGGCAGCGCCACGCGGCCCAGGTAGCCGCCGCGAGCCACGGCCATGGTCAGCACGCCCGGCTCGCACGGCGCCGTGTCGGTGGTCAGGCCCAGGCCGATGCGCGAGCGCCGCGCGACGCGGGAGCCGTCCTCGCGCTGCCCGCGCAGGCCGCTGGCGTCGATGATCACGCCCGCCCCGATCCGCTGGCCATCGTGGAGCGTGACGACGCCGTCGGGCGTGGCGACGGCGCTGGTGTTCCATCGCATATGAGCGCCGGCGTGCTGGGCGGCGTCGGCCAGCGCGGCGTCGAGCGACTCGCGCGAGAGGCTCACGAAGCCGTCCTGGCGCAGGCCCGCCCGGCTCGCCCCGGCGGCCAGGGTCAGCGTGTGGATGGGCGAAGCGCCCTCGAGCACGCCGCCCAGGCCGGCCCCGTGCAGCGTGCGCCGCCCCAGCGCGCCCAGGCAGCAGCCGCAGACCTTCCAGCGGCCCTTGCTGGCCTTCTCGACCACCAGCGTGCGTACGCCCCTGCGGGCGAGCGTGAGGGCGGCCATGCAGCCGGCCGGGCCGGCCCCGATCACGACGGCGTCGTATCGCTGCGGTGCCATGCGATGAGCATACGCGCGGGGAAGGCCGCCCCAGCCGTCCACCGGCCGCCGTGCTCGATTCCCCTCGTGAGCGAGCGGACCTCGCCCATGCTCAGGGCCGCGCGGGCCGAACGCAGGGCGTCGACATGGACCACGCGCGAACGCGTCACGAGCCGGGGCACGGCGGCGGCCAGCAGATTGCCCCAGGCCCCGCGCCGCAGGTCGCTGACGAGCACGAGCGAACGCGCCGCGGCGGCCAACTTGCCCAGCACCAGACGCACGTCGCCGTCGCTCAGGTGGTGCAGGAACAGCGAGCACAGCATCGCGTCGGCGGCGGGCGGGTCGTGCTCGAGGATGTCCAGTTGCCGCGTCGCCAGTTCGACGCCCGCGGCCCTTGCCCGTGCTCGCGCGTGCTCGAGCGCCACGGGGCTGTTGTCGCACGCGGTGACCTCGAAGCGCAGGCCGTCTCGCCTCGCGCGACGCAGCAACGCCACGGGCACGTCGGCGCTGCCCGTGGCGATGTCGACGATCGTCAGCGGGCGATCGAGCGAGCGCGACAGGCCCGCCAGCGGTTGATAAAAGCCCGCCCCCGCCCGGCTCAGGGCGTTGAGGCGCGCCAAGCCCCGCAGGGCACGCGCGTGCTCCACGGGGTCGAGCCGGGGATCGTCCATCAGTTCGCCAACGAGCACGCGGGGCATGGGAGAGGTTATCCCCGGGCGGCGTCGATCCCGCCGGCGTACCGGGCCTATGCTGACATCAACCTGGACGGCGTGATCGACGCCGCCGACGCGGCGGCGGCCAGCGGAGCGACGATGGGAGGGGGCGTGCTGAGCCATGTAAGTTCCAAGATCGGCTACGCCGGCTACACCCGGGATGCGTACGTGCCGACCGTGAGCCACGTGAGGCATCGCGTGTACAAGAGCGATCTTGGGCGGTGGATCCAGCGCGATCCGGCGGGGTATGTTGATGGGCCGAGCTTGTATGAGTATGCGATGAGCGCGCCGCAGTCGCATACCGATCCTTCAGGCCTATTGACTTCAATCGACGCTGCTTTCCGAGCATGCTTTAAGCAACCTACCATTGCTCTTAGAATTGAGTGTTTGGAGGGGTTGTTGGGAATTTTGCCTGGTACCAAATGGGATCACGTTGTCAAGCGAATGATCGATCAGTTGCGCAAGGAACTTCGTAGAAAGAAACCGCCAAGCCGAATCACACGGGGCCTTACTCAAGAATGTCTCAGGCTTTATGGAATTTACAAGAGCGCAGAGGCTGCTTGCAGGCACTGCAATACTCATAGTGACTGTGCCCAAGCCTGCATTGATGCGGCTTGTTGGTCGACCGCTCTGGCATTTCGGAAGAAGTACGACAAGAAGTGCCCATCGCCTTATGCTGACCACAAGCAAGCAAGGAAGCAAGCTCAGAACGCCAAAGCAAAGTGCGCCAGTCGCTGCGCATCGGCAGGCTGTCGGGAAATCATCAATCCCGACTTATTGATTTCGGGCCAAGCTAGTGGCGCAGAAGGCGCCTTGTTTGCCGGCATGCTGGGGCAGGCAGTGAGTACATGCGAATTATGAATGTGGTGAAGCATCCATTTGTTGAACTTATTCCTGAGTATGCCTCTCGGTTGCAGCTGGCAAGACTTATTAATATATCTCCGGCAGATCCTAATCTAACTAAAGCAGAGCTAGAGGACGAGCTGCGCTTGTATTTAGCTGGAGATATTCACGAACTAGATTATCTTGTGGCGGAATCTCTACGAGAGTCAGCTTGTAAACTCTGCTTGAGTGGTCGAGGGCGTGGACTTGACCACTTCTGTGCTACAGTTTTGCTTACGCATTTGCTGTGCTTCGATGGAGCGGGATGTGGGCATTCGGAAATGCCACTAATTGTTGCTTTGAGCGCCATTCGAGATATCACAATATTTAGGCCGAGCAGCCTTATATTTTTGCATGAGATGGCGGATCGCTATTCTGCATCGATGCTAGGGGAGCGCACTGCTTACATGTACTTGTCATTGTGGTCGTTGGCGGCCGTGAGTGGGAAGAAGATTGGGCATAAATATCGTGCGGGCATTGATCTATCCGAGGCGCATGTTAACAATGCCGATTTGTATGCGCCAAGTCTAGTCATTCTTATTGCAGATCAACTACGGCGCAATCAAGTAGAACCAAACCGGGAGATTGAGCTTCTGATCAGGCAGCTAAGTAATGCTGGCCTGCCCCCAGAAGTCTGAGCCATTCGTTATGAGAGTCCCGATGACCTCCGGTTGAGGTCGGGAGACTCTTGATGAAGCGCAAGCGACACACACCCGATCAGATCGTCGCCAAACTGCGTGAGGCCGAGGCGATGCTCGGTGTCGGCCAAAGCGTATGGCAGGTAGGTACAGATCAGACACCGAATACCTCATCTACGACGACTCATGGCAGCTCATCGCACGCTTCGATGGAGCGAGCTCGAAGTACACCGAGGAGATCCTCTACCACCACGCCGGCCTGGACGGCCTGGGCGGATCGAGCCCGATGGACTCGGTGATCCTCCGCCGCACGTACCTCACCACCGGCTCGCCGCAGACCGAGGATAAGCGTTGGTACATCTTGCAGAACTGGCGGAACGACCCGGTCGTCACCCTGACGGACGCGGGCGTGCAGGTGGAGCGGGTGCGGTTCAGCCCTTACGGCGAGGCGACGCTGCTCTCGTGCGCCTCATGGGCCATTGCTCATCCCGGCACGCCCACGATCCACCCCTCGCTCTTGGCCCGCTCATGCACGGGCATTTCGAGCGTGGGCATCTCCCACATCGCGTCGCGCGAGTCGGACACCTGGCGGGCGTCCTTGTACCAGTGCGTGGGGGCGCGCTGGGGGAAGAGGCTGGGGTAGATCTCGGCGATGGTGATGGCGTCGGCGCGATCGGGGCGATCGGGCGCGGGCTCGAAGGGCCACAGGTGCGCTCGGGGGGCCAGCCGGGGGTCGATCAGCAGGCGGTGGATCGTCGGCAGGCCCATCAGGCTCTGCGAGCCCACGCTGCCGATGCCCGCGAGCTTCCAGGGCGATTGCGGCCGGGCGCCGCCCACGCCGCGCGCCAGGCCATCGACGGCACGAAACGGCGGCACGCCCGTGGGCCCCTCGCGGCCCATGGGCAGGCCCGTGAGTTGCGTCAGTTCCTTGGGCCGTCCCCAGAACGGGCCGTGCGGCGCACCCGTGCGCTCGCGGATCAACGCGTTGAGGTCCTGGGCCACCTCGTAGCGGTTGTTCACGCCCGAGGCGTCGTCGCTGATGCGCCCGGCCAGCATCGCGCACAGGTCGCGGCCGATGGGTAGGACGGGCTGGCCGTTCTCGGCAAGCGGGTAGCCGATGGCAAAGTCGAAGCCCACCAGCGCGCGGGCGGCCTTGTGGGTCAGCAGCAATTCGAGGACGCGGGCCTCGGCCTCGAGCCTGGTGGGCATGTACTCGGGGTCGGGCGAGGCCTCTTCGCGCGTGCGCCATGCCAGCCAGCAGCGGTCTTCGCCCGGCTCGGGCTTACGGCCCTTGGCGGCCGACCAGTCGCAGGCGATGACCAGGTCAAAGGGTGAAGTCATGCGCAGTGGTAGCGCGTCGCCACGCTGCTAGCAGCCGCACGAACCCCCGCCCGGGCCGCAACCGTTGTTGTTCTTCCTCCTGGCCGCCCGGCGAGACAACTCGCCCACCGGCCGCACGCCGCCGCAGCCGATGGATCGGGCGTCGTCCAACCCGTCGCGCTCGGGCTTGGGCTGCCGGGGCGCGGCGGTCACGACCGCCGAGGCCACGATGGCCGCGAAGGCGACCATCGCGCCCATGGGCGTGAGCACGGCCACGATGTCGGGCAGGAACACGACGCTGACGGTGGTGATGACGAAGATCGCCAGGCCCGCGTACAGCAGCCGCCGCGTGGGTATGGGCTGGCCCCGCTCGGCTTGCTCGGGCTGGCCCACGGCAAGCTGGGCGTCCTCGGGCATCCACCACGTGTCGTCGTCAACGGTCGTCAGCGGTCGGGTCGGCATCGGTCGGTCGGGCATGGCCGGAGGCGAACCGCCCGCGGCGGGGGCTTGTTCGCGCGCGGGCGAGATCGCGTCCTTCTCGGACGGGCTCGAACCGGGGCGTCGGCGGAAGGCGGGCATGGGAGATGGTAGGGGGCGGGGGCAAGCCGCTGCGGGCGGTTCAGGGTCGCGTGCGGACCCATGGTTGCGGGGCGGAACCCTCCACTACCTTCGCCACTTTCTCAAAACCAGTCGAGATCCACGTCCAGAGCCCAAAAGAAAACGGAAAATGAACACAAAAGACTTGCACTGCGGGGTGCCATGCGGTTATAAACAAGCACCCGGAGTCACACGCGCCCGCTTGGGGCCGAGGTGGCTGCCGTTCGCTCGATCGATTGCGTCTACCCCCGGCCCGGGGGCGCAGTCGATCCGCTCCAGTGCCTCGTGGGCGTGTGGGCGTGTGGGCGTGTGGGGGTTGGGGGTTGGGGGTTGGGCCGGGGCCGAACAGGAGTGATCCGATGTTCCGAATGACCTTGACCGATGGTGTCGTGGGGTTCTCAGGCGTCTAGCACTCGGGCTCGTGCTGGCGGCCTCGGGGAATGCGCTGGGGCAGTGCGACCCGGAGAGTCTGTACGGACCCAGGCAGAACTTCGCCACCGGCTCCAGGCCAAGCTTCGTGGCGATGGGCGACCTCAACGGCGACGGCGTGCCCGACCTCGCGGTGGTGAACTACCTTTCCAACACCGTCAGCCTGCTGCGGGGCCGCGGCGATGGCAGCTTCCTGCCGCGCGTGGACTTGGCGACTGGCAGTGAACCCAATTCCGTGGCGATCGGTGACCTCAACGGCGACGGCGTGCCCGACCTCGTCGTCACGATCAGCGGCCCCAACTCGGTCGGCGTGATGCTGGGCAACGGCGACGGCACCTTCCAGCCAAGCGTGAACTACGCGACCGGCATTGATCCCCATTCCGCGGCGATCGGCGATTTCAACGCCGACGGCGTGCCCGACCTCGTGGTCGCGAACTGGAACTCCAATACCGTCAGCGTGCTGCTGGGAAGCGGCGACGGCACCTTCCAGCCACGCCTCAACTTTGCCACCGGTGCCCAGCCCGTCTCCGTGGCGATCGCCGACCTCAACGCCGACGGCGTGCCCGACCTGGCGGTGGCGAACTACACCTCCAACACCGTCAGCGTGCTGCTGGGCAACGGCGATGGCACCTTCCGACCACGGCGGGATTTTGCTACCGGCTCCACGCCCATCTCCGTGGCGATCGGCGACCTCAACGCCGACGGCGTCCTTGACCTTGCGGTCGCGAACTGGGGCTCCGACAGCGTCAGCGTGCTGCGGGGCCATGGCGACGGTGCCTTCGGGACCCGCGTGGACTTCACCACCGCCTGGCTGCCCAACTCCGTTGCGATCGGCGACCTCAACGCCGATGGCGTGCCCGACCTCGCGGTGGCGAACTATGGCGCGAACACCGTCAGCATCTTGCTCGGCAGCGGCGGGGGCACCTTCCTGCCACACTTCGACTATGCCTCTGGAAACAATCCCTATTTCGTGGCGATCGGCGACCTCAACGGGGACGGCACGCCCGACCTCGCGGTGGCGAACTTCTTCCCAAACACCGTCAGCGTGCTGCTGAACCAGTGCGAGCCGGCCGCTCCCTGCCGCGCCGACCTGGATGGCGATGGCGAGCTGACCATCTTCGACTTCCTGGCCTTCCAGAACCTCTTCGCCGCGGGCGACCCGCTGGCCGACTTCGACGGCGACGGCCAACTCACCATCTTCGACTTCCTGGCCTTCCAGAACGAGTTCGCAGCCGGCTGCCCGTAGGCCCGTCTTGCACCCGGCGAAGAACCGCCCGGGGCAGGGGCTTGTTCGCGGGTGGGTGGGATCGCGTCCTTCTCGGACGGGCTCGAACCGGGGCGTCTGCGGAAGGCGGGCATGGGAGATGGTAGGGGGCGGGGGCCTTGCCCATCCGCACAGGAATCGAGCTGCAACGGCCCGATGTCATCGACATGTCCGCCATTTCCAGTGCCTTCGCCACGGGATGACCCGCTCCTTCGGGCCCGGCAAAATTTTTCATCGATGGCTTTCCGGTTTGAGGCGGCGTTGACGCTGATTGGAGTGAGTGGGCGGCGCACGCCCCCCTTGCGCGATGAAGACCTGGACCGGAGAACAGACCATGTCCATGAATTTTCTACGAACGAAGACTCGGAGCCTGGAAGGGACCAATCGATCGAGGCGTCGTCAAGGCAGCAACTGCGGGCCTGCCCTGATGCCCGCCCTGGCTTTGGTGTTGGTGGGCCTCATGGCCATCTTGTGGCCCCTGACGAATGCGTTGGCCCAGCCTTGCGAGCCCCAGTGGGCGGAGGGCCTTTTTGACGCTTCTGGCATCAACGACAGCGTTGAAGCATTGGCGGTCTTCGACGACGGCTCTGGACAGGCCCTTTACATCGGTGGTCGTTTCACCACCGCGGGCGGCAAGCCCGCCAACCGTATCGCTCGTTGGGACGGCTCTGCTTGGTCACCATTGGGCGACGGACTGAACGATTCGGTCCGGGCCCTGGCGGTTTTCGACGATGGCTCGGGTCCGGCCCTCTACGCCGGGGGCTTCTTCACGACTGCCGGAGGCGAGGCGGCCAACCGCATTGCCCGCTGGGACGGCTCGGCATGGACGCCACTGGGTGCGGGGTTGAGTGGACCTTTCAGCAATTACGAGGTGAGCGCCCTCACAGTGTTCGATGATGGCTCGGGCCCGGCTCTCTACGCCGGGGGGAACTTTACCACCGCCGGCGGCGAGCCAGCCAATCGCATCGCACGCTGGGACGGCGCGGGGTGGACACCGCTGGGCACAGGAATGGATTCCACGGTCCGGGCCCTGACGGTGTTCGAAGACGGCTCGGGCCCGGCCCTCTATGCCGGGGGCAGCTTCACGAGGGCGGGAGGCGTGCAAGTCAACCACATCGCACGCTGGGACGGCTCGGTGTGGACGCCGCTGGGAAGCGGGGTGATCGGATCTATTTTCGTATCGGTCCGTGCCTTGACGGTCTTCGACGACGGCTCGGGACAGGCCCTCTACGCCGGTGGCGAGTTTACAACTGCCGGAGGCGTTGCAGCAAACAACATCGCACGCTGGGACGGCTCGGACTGGACAGCGCTCCGTTCTGGTATCAGTGGGCGGGTCTATGCCCTGACGGTCTTTGATGACGGCTCGGGTCAGGCCCTCTACGCCGGTGGCGACTTCATTTCCGCATCCGGTTCGGCCAATCGCATCGCCCGCTGGGACGGCTCGTCCTGGACCCGGCTGGGAAGTGGGATGAACACCGTCGTCAATGCCCTGACGGTCTTCGATGAGGGTTCGGGTCCGGCCCTCTACGCCGGGGGCAGCTTCACCAGGGCTGGCGAGGCCGTCGCCAACTCGTTGGCCCGCTGGGACGGCTTGGCCTGGACAACAGTGGGCAATGGGATGAGCAGCGATGTCCAGACCCTGGAGGTGTTCGACGACGGATCGGGACCGGCACTCTACGCGGGGGGTAGCTTCAGCATTGCTGGCAGCGCTTCAGCAAGCCGTATCGCACGCTGGAACGGCTCGAAGTGGTCGCAACTGGGGGAAGGTCTGAGCGGATCACTGTCGTCGGTCCGAGCCCTCACATCCATGAGCAACGGCTCGGGCACGGCCCTCTACGCCGGGGGCGAGTTCAGCACCGCAGGAGGCGTGACGGCCAACAGAATCGCCCGCTGGGACGGCTCGGCGTGGACGCCACTGGGCTCTGGGATGAACAACTCGGTCTTGGCCCTGACGGTCTTCGACGATGGTTCGGGAACGGCCCTCTACGCCGGGGGCCTCTTCACCAGCGCTGGCGGCGCAACGGCCAACCGCATCGCCCGCTGGGATGGCTCGGCCTGGACGCCGTTGGGTTCTGGAATGAACAACTCGGTCGATGCCCTTGCGATCTTCGACGACGGCTCGGGACCGGCACTCTACGCCGGGGGCAACTTCACCACCGCCGGTGGCGTAGCGGCCAACCGCATCGTCCGCTGGAACGGCTCGTCCTGGACGCCACTGGGTTCGGGGATGAACAACACGGTCCATGCCTTGGCGGTCTTCGACGATGGATCGGGCCCGGCCCTCTACGCCGGTGGCTTCTTCACAACCGCCGGCGGCGTGCGTGCGAATGGCATCGCCCGCTGGGACGGCTCGGCGTGGACGCCGATGGGTTCAGGGATGTCCGGTGGCATCGTCTATGCACTCGCGGTTCTCAACGACGGCTCGGGCTCGGCCCTCTACGCGGGGGGCAGCTTCACCACTGCTGGAGGCATCACAGCCAACGGCATCGCACGCTGGGATGGTTCGGACTGGACACCACTGGGTTCGGGGATGAACGGCGCGGTCCGGGCCCTGACGGTCTTCGACCACGGTTCGGGACCGGCCCTGTTCGCCGGGGGTAACTTCACCACCGCAGGTGGCGTGGACTCGGGCTACATGGCCACATGGGGATGTCAGGCTCCTCCCTGCCGCGCCGACCTGGACGGCGACGGCGAGCTGACCATCTTCGACTTCCTGGCCTTCCAGAACCTCTTCGCCCAGGGCGACCCGGCCGCCGACTTCGACGGCGACGGCCAACTCACCATCTTCGACTTCCTGGCGTTCCAGAACGCTTTCGCGCTGGGCTGTCCGTAGGCCTCCCTTTCGTCCGGCGAAGGGCCCACGCCGGCCCGATGCGCCCCGGTCCATCGCACCCAAACCGGGGTCCGAAGCGTTCGGACCCTGGTTTTTTGTGCCCGGACCGTGGTTCTGGGCGGCTGGTCCGGGGTTTTTTCGGGCCTCACCGGGGTTTCGACTGGCTGGGCCGGGGATTTGCTGGGGGGGACCGGGGTTTTGGGGGCGCGGGCCGTGGTGTGGCGTGGTCTCGGGGGCTTTTGGTTGGAGTCGGGGCCGGGGCGTGCCGATGCCAGAGCGACGGCCCGCGTGCCGGGCCCCGGCGTCGGTGGCCCACGCGGGCCGGGCACGAGGCCACGTGGTCCGGGCAAGAGCCCGCGCGGGCCTGGCAAGAGCCTGCGCGGCTCGATTCGGAGACACCAGAACATGCCCCCCCAATACCCCAAGCGTGACACCCGATTCCTGGCCTGGGCCCGCATGGTCACCCGCGTGTGGACGGGCACGCAGCCGGGCGGCAGTGGACAGGTGCCCGACATCGGCCTGAGCGAGGAGCGGGCCCTGCGGGCGGCCGAGCTGTTCACCATCGCCCACCAGCGCCACCTCGAGCACGTGCTGGCCCAGGTCCGGGCCCGCTCGGCCACCAACGCTAAGAACCGGGCCTTTGAGGCGCTCAAGGAGGCCCTGGGCAGCGACCTGACCACCATCGCCGGCTATGCCAAGGCAACCAAGGACCAAGGCGTGTACGCGCGGGCCGCCATCCGGCCGCGCAAGCGCCAGGGCCGCATCGCCCCGGTGGCGCCCAGCAACATGCGGCTGACGTTCCTGAGCACCGAGGGGGCCGTCGACGTGCGCTGGGACGGCAAGACCGTGCCCGGCACGGCCTACCTGCTCGAGCGTTCGCTGCGCACCGACGCGGGCCAAGGGCCGATGGAGATGGTGGGCACGACGACCAACCGCCAGTTCATCGACCGCACGCTGCCCCCGGGCGTGCGCTCGGTGACGTACCAGGTGCGGGCCATCAAGGGCCGCCAGCAAGCCTTCGGCGCCACGACCGTGATGGACTTCCACGCCCGCCAGACGGCGGTGAGCGCCCGGGCGTCGGACAGCGCCCAGCCGGCGGCCAAGGATGGCGGGCGCACGCGGGTGGCTTAGGTGGTGGCCCGGCGGACCAGCCGCCGGTACACCAGGGCGGCGAGCAACAGCGGCAGCACGATCGCGGCGATGCGCAGGGCCGTCGAGTACGCGTTGGCGTCGCCGTGCCAGGGCCGGGGCACCCAGATGCTCATGCTGCCGCCCAGCAGGCCGGGGCCCCCGCCGGGGATGGCCTGCCGGTATCGGTGGACCTCGTGCAGCCCGCCGAGGTACATGTCCAGTTGCGTTTCGAGGTCGTCCATCTCGGCCCGCGAGCCCGCCCACGCGTGGTCGAGGCCGGCGTAGGCGTAGAGCGCGTCGATGGCCGCCCTGGGCCCATGGCCGGCCAGCACCGCCGGCGGCGCGATGGGGTTGGACCGGTTCGCGTACCGCTCGAACGCCCAGTCGCCGGTGCGCACGTCGTACTTTATGGTGTATGGCAGGCTCGAGGGGTTGCCCGGGCTCGCGGCGAACCACATTCGGACGGTGCCGCCCACCGCGGGCTTGCGCACGCCGCGCGCCTCGGCCCGACCATCGACGAACAGGTGGATTTCGAAGATAACCTCGTACGCCGGGGGCGCCTGTCCGGCCACGGGGGCGGGGTTGTAACTGGCGTGGTACTGCCGCGGGCTGGGCATTGGCGTGCCCCAGTACAGCCAGTTGCCCGCGGCACGGCCGGCGGGCAGCAGCATCAGGACGAGCGCGAAAAGCCCCACGCCAACCGTTGCCATCAGCAGCCACCGCGGCACGGTCGGCAGCCCCCGGGCGAGCCCATCGCGATGCACAACCGCCCCGGGCTGGGCGTAGTCGGCCCCGCACTCGGGGCATCGTGGCCCCGACGCGACCGGATACGCGCACGCCGCACAGACCGACGGGTGGGCTCGCAGCGCCCGAGCAACCGCGGGCGTGGGCGCGTTGAGGTGCAGCCGCGTTTGGAGCCACGGCGGCAGCCACCGGCCCCTCGCGTCCGCCCGCCGAAGCCCCCAGCCCAGGATCGACACCACCAGCAGCACGACGAGCGCCCCCAGGCACACGGTGGCGATGTTCGCCCAGATGTCGGGCAATGGTGGGCTGATGGGCATCGGGCGTTGCTCCCGGGCCGCTACGCGGCGGCTGCCAGCACTCTGCGAGACGATCGAATAAGCCCGAAACGATACGGGCCGCACCACGCCAGGCTTCGGTGCCCGAGCGCCCTCCCACCCGCGCCGCGGGGTACACTCGCCCATGCCCTGGCGAACCATCCGCCGCTGCCTGCTGTTCGCCTTTCTCGGCCTGCTGACCTCGGTCGTGGTCGCGTGGGGGGTGGTGGTACACGTGAAGCTGCGGCCCCAGGGCATGTCGCACATGCGAACGGGCGTGGCGGTCGTCGATGGCGTTATCCAGCGCGTGTACCGTCACCGACGATTCGGGCAATCCGTCGAGCGGTGGGAGTTCAGGGACACAGCCATCCTCACGTTCAACGCCGAGGCCGGGCGCCAGATGGCGCGCGAGATCGAGTCGGTGGGTGGTGCCGCGAACGACGAAGGGACATGGGCCCTGGCGGCCGCCCAATCTCCGCCGACACCCATGCCCACGATCATCGGCCGCTTGGACGACCTCGCGGCGCAGGGCCCCCCGGTGCCGGTTCATAACATCGCAGACGTGCGAACGTCGCTCACACTCGACGCCGTCGGCTGGCCGATGCGGGCTCTTTACTCCACCAGACGCTGGGATTCGTTCGCCGCAACGTTCGATGCGAACGGCAAGCCAACGGGGATGGGCAACCGTGAAGAGATTTCGAACGCGTTCGTGATCCGGTGGCCCGCGCGGGCGGGGCAATCGATGCCCGACACGCTCGTGCTGCCATACATGCCACGCCCGGGCCTGGCGCTCAACACGGCCTTCTTCGGCATGCTGTGGGCACTGGTGCTGCTCGCCCCGGGGGCCATCCGCCGCCGCCGGCGCATCGCCCGCGGCTGTTGCGCAGCGTGCGGCTTCTCCCTGGCCGGCCAGACACGGCCCGGCTGCTCCGAGTGCGGCGATGGGAGGCGGGCGGCGGCGCGGTGATTGGCGGCGGCGGGGCGAATGTGGGGTGCGGATCGATTGGCTGCGCAGGAGCGCGAACGCCCCCGCACGGCCGAAGCCGCGCGGGGGCTGCTCTCTTTCTTCCTGCCCGCTGGCTTACTTGCAGCCCAGCGCGAAGGCGTTCTGGAACGCCAGGAAGTCGAAGATGGTGTGGCGGCCGTCGCCGTCGAAGTCGGCGCTGCGCAGGCCCCTGGCGAAGGCGTTCTGGAAGGCCAGGAAGTCGAAGATGGTCAGCTCGCCGTCGCCGTCGATGTCGGCCCGGCACTCCACCTTGTGGCCGAACTCGATGGACACGCGGCCCTCGGGGCCACGGGGCAGGCCGTCCATCTCAACGACGCTGCCGTCGATGCCCTCGTACTTCATGTAGATGGGCATGACGCGGACCTCGTAGGGCTCGACCACAAGGCCCTCGAAGACGCCGGGGATCTCCAGGAAGAACGGCCCGTCGCCGCAGGGGGTCATGGTCAAGCTGCCCTGCTCGGTGGTGTCGTCCTCCTCGAGCTTGAACACCAGGCACGTGGGCAGGCGGTCGAAGCGCACCGTGGCGGCCGAAGGGCCGGACAAGGGGATACAGATGAGTTGCCCATCAACGCCCATGAAGCAGATCTCGGTATCGGCGGCGAAGCTGGGCTCGATGTCCAGCTCGTAGCCCGTGCCCGAGGGCATGTCGATGCGCGTGTAGTTCAAGCTCACTTCCTCGATGTGATGGAATGTCCCGGTGGCACAGGCCAGCATGAGCTTGGGCGAGGCCTTGTTGACCCGGGCGCGGGCCAACGTCTCGATGCGCACCGACGCCTCGCGCACCTTCTGCACCGCCGGCAAGAGCAGGCCGATGAGGATGGCCCTCTCTTCGGGCGTGGCGAGAACGATGCCATCGGGGGTCACGTCCATGCCCGTGCCCTCGCCCGGCGCTACCTCGCCCACACCGGAGATGGCAATGGCATCGACCCACAGGTACTGCCGCCCGGGCAGCGGGTCGGCCACGACGGCCGCCGAGCTGGTCAGGTCGCTGGGGTAGTACGAGAAGTAGTCGGCCTCGGCCCGCAGACGCAGGAAGGCCGGGCCCGTCACGTTGGGCTGGTACGTGCCGCTCCAGATGTGCAGCGGGTTGGTGGGGTCGGCGAAGAGGCCGGCGCTGGGCATGTGCGTCTGGTCGAAGCCGGCGTTGAAGACGCTGGCACCGGCGAGGGCGCCGCTGCTGGCCCAGGTCCACTCGTCATACGACGCGAACACGCCGAAGTCGACCTGCGCCAGCGCGAAGGCGCTGGTGGGGAAGCGGCCGGCGACCTGGACGTTGACCGATTCGCCCGACGCGATGCTATAGCGGTCCAGCGACATCGAGAGGCCCGGATCCTGCGCCATCGCGCCGCCGGCCATTGCGAAAAGGGACATGGCGCCGAGCGCCCCATTGCGAACCGATTGCTTGCTGTGAATCACGGGTTTTCTCCCTTCGTTGTGCGTGTGCCCCGCGTCCATTCGAGGGGCACACATGACGCGAAGGATGCGCCCGCTCCGCGCCAGAAAGGGCAAAACCCCGGGGGTTTCCGGGGTTTTGCGTGGCCGTCCATCTTAGGTTCTGGCCTACCGGCCCGCGTCGATCATCTGCTTGCCGATCAGCCGCAGGGCCATGCGCCACTCGTCCAGGACTCTTTCGTCGGCCTGCGCGCCCAGCACGGCGCGCATCGCGGCGACCATCGTCTCGATGACCAGGTGGTAGTGCTCGGGCCTGGCGCCATAGCCGGCGTGCCGCTTGCCCATCTGGGCGAGCAGGTGCGAGTTGGCCTCGGGGTTCTCCAGGTTGGCCACGATGGTGTCCAGGGCCATCGTCAGCTTGCGCGATTGCAGCTCCAGGTCTTGCGGGAACATCGCCCGCACGCCCGGGGCGGCCTCGAACAGTTTCGCGTAGAAGACGCGGGCAAACTCAAGGTCTTGCCGGCGCACCAGGCGATAGCTGGACCGCAATCGCTCGATCACCCCCGCGTCGACGGGGATGCGGGTGATCGGCTCGCCGACCTTGGACGCGCTTGCTGGGTGTCGGTGGACGGGCATGGCGTGGTTCCTCATGGTGTGGTCAGCCAAGACGCGGAGCCCGGGGCCGCATCGCGCCAGCCCTCACGGCCCGGGGGGCAGGCCCAACCGCTCGCGGTGCTCGGCCAGCGCCGCCGCCGCCTCGCGGGTCACCACGTGCTCTTGCCCCTGCGCGGCCAGCAGCAGGTCGTGGCCCTCGGCCAGCGGCGGGCCGGCCTCGTCCAGCCGGTCCATCGCCATCAGCACGCGGCCGCGGACGCTCAGCAGGCGGCCGAGGATCCCCCGGTTGGGCCGGGGCGCGGTTCGGGCGGCGTCCAGGGCGGCGTCGCACTCGGCGAGCGCCGCCTCCATATCGCCGGCCTGCAGCAGCATCTTCGCGTAGATCTGCCGCGTCTCGAGCGTGAGCGTGTGGTGCGGCCCCACCGCCGCCTCATACCCCGCCACCACCTCACGCACGGCCCCCAGGCCGCCCGCGCTATCGCCCCCGGCCAGGGCCAACTCGGCCAGCAGCCTCCGCGAAAACAGCGTGTCGGGGTGGCCCATGCCCAGCGACGACGTGCGGGACTCGTGCGCCCGCCGGGCCAGGTCGCTCGCCGCATCGAGATCGCCGGTGGATCGCGCCGTCTCGGCCAGCGCGTGGACGATGCGCAGCGTCGTGGGATGGACGCCGCCCAGGTGCCGCTCGGCGAGGGCGAGCGTGCCGGCCAGCAGGGCCCGGGCTTCCTCGAAGCGGCCCTGGTTGCCCAGGATGATGCCCAGATTGAATGCCCCTACGATGGTGTTGGGCGAGTCGGGCCCGAATTGCCGACGCCGGACTTCGAGCAACGCGGTGAATCGCTCGGTCGCCAGGGCCAGTTGCCCGCGCATGGTGTTGAGCACGGCCAGGTTGTTCAGCGTGTTCAGCGTCTCGTCGTGCTCTTCGCCCAGCACGCGCCGCTGGGCCTCGTAGGTGGGCTCCCACACCGCCAGTGCGTCGTCCATCTCGCCCAGGGCCCGATGGACGATGCCCAGGCTCGCGCCGAAGCGCAGTGTCGTTGGATCGTCGCGCCCCAGCACGCGCCCGCTGCGCTCGTAGCCCTCGGCCATCGCCGCCTTGGCCTCCTCGTACCGCCCCATGGCGTTGAGCGAGAGCCCAAGGGCGTTGAGGCTGCGCAGCGTGTCGTCGTGGTCGTCGCCCAGCACCTCGCGGCGGATGGCCAGCGACTCGCGCAGCACCGGCTCGGTGCTGGCCGGCAGCCCCAGCGCGTACATCGTCACGCCCAATCGCAAGAGCAGCCTGGCCCGGAGCGCCGGATCATCCTCGAACTGCGCGTTGATAGCCGCGTGCGAGGGCTGGAGCACGGCGTGGTCGATGGCGTGCAGTGCGAGCGTGGTGAAGTTCACGCCCGAGATCGCCTGGGCCAGTTGTTCGGCCGCCCGGTCGCCCTTGGCGCTCACCGCCTCCACCAGGCCGGCGCGCATGTCGTCGCCGATTGCCGCCACGTCGATGGTGGCCAGGAGCGACTCCTGGTATTGCACCACGCGCTCGAGGGATCGCTCGCGCGCCTCGGCTTCCTTGCGGGCCTTGTTCGCGTCGATGGCCAGCGAGCTGGACACCACCACCCCGGCCACCAGCAGCAGCACGGCCGCGGCGATCGTCCCGGCCAACGCCGGGCTGCGCCGTGCGAACCGCTCCACAACCAGCGCCAGCGACGCCGGCCGGGCCTCGACGGGCTTGTGCTCCAGGTATCGCCGCAGGTCGGCCGCCAGCGACGCCGCGCCGGGGTATCGCTCGCGTCGGTCGCGACGCAGGGCCTTGCCGATGATGGCGTCCAGGTCGCCCCGCGCAGCCGCATTATGCCTGCTGGGCGCGGGCGGATCGACTTCCACGATCGTGCGGATGGCCTGCGGCACGCTCATGGCGCTCAGGTCGTGCGGCGGCTTGCCCGCGACCATCTCGTACAGCAGCACGCCCAGCGCGTACACGTCCGCGCGCGTGTCGATGTCGCTCGCATTCTCGCCCCCCCCACCACACTGCTCGGGGCTCATGGCGTTGAGCGTGCCGATCAGTTGCCCGCGATCGATGTTCGTGGTGAGCGCTCGACCATCGCCCCCGGATGCCATCGCGATGCCGAAGTCGATGACCTTCGGCACGCCGTCCTTGCCCACCAGCACGTTGGCCGGCTTGATGTCGCGGTGGATGACCCCGTGCTGGTGCCCGTGGTGGACCGCGTCGCACACGGCCACGAACAGCTCCACCCGCTGCCGCACCGACAGGCCGCGCTCCTGCACGTACCGCGTGATGGGCCGCGCGTCCTCGACCAGTTCCATCGCGAAGAAGGGCGAAGGGGCACCCGCGCCCAGCGGCGCCGCGCCCGCCTCGTAGATGGGCGCGATGTGCGGGTGGCGCAGCCGCGCCAGCGCCTCGGTCTCGAAGCGGAAGCGCTGGTACGCCGCGTTGTCCTCGACCGTGCGGTGCAGCACCTTCAACGCTACGCGCCGCTGCGGGTCCTCCTGGACGGCCTCGTACACCGTGGCCATGCCGCCCGAGCCCAGCACGCCCACGACCAGGTAGCTGCCCACCGCGTCGGGCGTGGGCAGGTCGATGCGCGGCTGGGTGTGGTTGGTACCGAGCGCGGGGGTATCCAGGAACGACGTCGCCCGGTCGGCCGCGTCCAGCAGTTTCAGCACTCGCTCGAGCAGTTCCGTGTCGCCGCCGCACGCCTCGCGCACGAAGCCGCGCCGCTCGGCCGCGTCGCGCTCCATCGCGCGCATGAGCATCTGGTGCGAACGCAGTGCCAGGCTGGTGGTTCCCATGTTCGCCTATGCGTCCTCGCCCAGGCGGCAAAAGAGCCACGCCCGGGCCGCCTGCCACTCGCGGTCGACCGTGCGGGCCCCAAGGCCCAGCGCCGCGGCCACCTCGGGCACGGTCAGGCCGCCAAAGTACCGCAGCTCGACGATCCGCGCCTGCCGCTCGCTGAGCTCGGCCAGTTCCTTGAGGGCGTCGTCCAGGGCAACAAGATCAACATCGGCCTGTGGCGTCGCGGCGTCGACACCTTCTAAGGACACTCGCTGCCCTCCCCCGCCGCGCTTGAGCGCGTTCTTCTCGCGAGCATGATCCACTAAGATCCGCCGGATGATCCGCGACGCGACGGCGAAGAAGTGGGCCCGGTCGTTCCAATCGGTCGACCGCTGCTCGATGAGCTTGAGGTACGCCTCGTGCACCAGGGCCGTGGGCTGCAGGGTGTGGTCGCGCCGCTCGCCCTTGAGCTGGCCGACGGCCAGGCGACGCACGTCCTCATAGATCGCCGCCAGCAACGCGTCGACGTCGCGCCGATCGCCGCCCGAGGCCCTCTTGAGCAGACGCGTGAAGTCGCCGGCCTGTGCCGGTCCCTCGCGTTCGGTCGGTCCCTCGCTGGTCACTGCCGTCATCGGAGCCCCCCTGGCCTCAGCGCGACCGCCAATCGCATGGACGGCCCGCCCCCAATTACCGACAACGCGGGAACGATACCCCCATCGCGCCAGGGCCCGGCAGAAAATTCGTGCGCGGGCGGCGAGCGCCGGCCCCTACATTGACCGCATGAGGACGAACGGACCTTCGGCGTACGCCGCGTTGGCGGCGGTCATGATCCTGAGCAACCTATGCGTTGGCGGCGGTGACCAGGGCCCGGCCGCGCCCCCGCCGCCCCAGCAGGCCACCGGCTCCGAGGCCCCGGACGCTGTCCGGGCCGCCTACCGCGCCCTGCTCGACGCGGCCATCGGGGCCCAGGAGAAGGTTATCGCCGAGCACGGCCGCGAGCCCTGGGGCGCGGCCGGGGTGCTCCGGCACCCCGACTTCGACGCGCCCGCTGCCGGACCGCTGAGCGACGAGTTGGGCCTTGACCGGGGCGACTATGAGTCCGAGGTGGCCATCACCTCCGCGGCCGCCGCGGCCCTGCGCGAGGCGGGCATGGTGCAGAAGCTGGCCCAACTGACCCGCGCGGTCCAGGCCCTGGGCGACGACGCGGTGCTCGATCTTTCCGGCACGTCCGACGCCCGCGCACGGGACGCCTACCGGATGCTGGCGTGCCTGGCCGTGGACGCCGAGCTTCAGACCGAGGACGACGCGTACATCACCGTCATCGCCGGCCTGGACGCCATGGCCCGGGCCCAGTTCCACGCCGCCGGCGAGGACGCGGCGATGTCCAACATGGTGCTGCTGCGGTTCACCGATGGCCTGGTGCTGGACGCCATCGCCGCGGGGCATCTGTCGCAAGAGCGCGCCCGCGCGCTGCTGGGCAGCGCGCGCGTCGCGACCGATGCCCATCGGGAGCGCTACCTCGGCAAGCTCTCACGCCAGCTCCCGGCCGAGAACCGCCAGACCATGGCCAACGCCTGGCACACCAGGCGCGATGCTCGGCGCTTTGCCCTGGCGATCGAGGTCTACCGCGCCGAGCACGGCGCCCCGCCCGCGGCCCTGGACGCCCTGACCCCCGGCGTGCTGGCCGAGCCACCACGCGACCCCCACGCCAGAGACGGCCGATACGTCTACCGCCATGACGACACCAGCCCCTTCGGCTACGTGCTCTACAGCGTGGGGCCGGACGGGGTCGACGACGGCGGCGTGCGCGACGGGCTCACGTTCTCGCCCGAGCCGGGCACCGACCAGTTGCTCGTGCCCGAAGGCTGAGCGCCCGCCATCGCGAGGGCGGACGCCCTACTAAAGAATGCCATGGAACGCCCCGCTCAATCACCCCGACCACCCCAACCAACCAGCACGCCCAAGCCCACCACCCGCGTCCTCTTCGTCTGCGGCAAGAACCGGTGGCGCAGCCCCACCGCCGAGCGGGTCTTCGCCGACCACCCCGACCATCCAGACATCGAGTGCCTCTCGGCCGGCCTGAGCCCCGAATCGCCCACGCCTGTCTCGACCTAGCTAGTCCAGTGGGCCGACGTGATCTTCGTGATGGAGCCGGTGCACAAGACGAAGCTGGCCGCCCGGTTTGGCGACCACCTCGCGAACACACGCGTGGTGTGCCTGAACCTCCCCGACCGCTACCGAGAGATGGACCCGGCGCTGATCGAGCTGCTCGAGCGACGCGTGCCGCCCCACCTGCGGTGATCGGGGGGGCTCGCCGAGGCGCCCAAACGCCCCTTCGGGCCCCGGGAAGGCCTCCGAAGGCCTTCCGCCGGCCGGAGGGGCCGTTCCAAGCTCCCAGCCAGCCCTACCAAGCCCCTCGGCACCCCTTCCAAGCTCCTCAGAACGGCTTCCCAGCTCCTCGGCAGCCCTTCCCAGCCCCTCGGAACCCCTTCCAAGCCCTTCGGAAGGCCTTCCCAGCTCCTCGGAACGGCTTCCAAGCCCCTCGGCGGGCGTTCCAAGGTTCTTGGCGGCCTTCGCTCAAGTCGCCCCCTGGCTGGTTCGATACATCCCGTGCGGGGGGCGGTTCCGGCGCGTTGCCGGGGCATACCCCTGCGGAGCAGACCCCTGCGGGGCAGACCCCTGCGGAGCAGCCGCGACGGAGCGCATCCATGCCCCGAGCCCCCAAGCCCGAAGCCGCGTTCATCCAATGGTCCCGCCATCGCGCCGACGTGTGGTCGGGCGGGCAGGGGCAACCACCGCATATCGGCCTGGACGAGCAGCAGCGGCTCGAGGCTCTGGCCGCCAGCGCCCAGGCCCAGGCGGCCTACAAGGCGATGCTGGCCGCCCGCAGCGCCGCCAAGGCGGCCACCGTGGCCAAGAACAACGCCGTGGCCCGGCTGCGCAAGGTGATGGGCGCGGGCGTGGCCACGATCGACGCCTTTGCCCTGGCCAGCGGCGACCCGAGCGTGTGGGTCAAGGCCCAGGTGCCCGAGCCCAAGGACGCCAGCGCCCGCACCGCGCCGCCGCGCCCCACCGACCTGCGGGCCACCATCGCCAGCGACGGCTCGGTGCGCCTGACCTTCAAGGTCGCCTCGGGCGGCGGGGCGCTGTACCTGGTGCAGCGCGTGACGACCCCGCTCAGCGGCCGACGCGACCCGTACGAGTTCATCGGCTTCGCCGGCGAGGACAAGACCTTCACCGACAACGCCGTGCCCGAGGGCCTCAAGAGCGTGGGCTACCGCGTGGCGGTGCGCCTGAGCACCGGGCTCATGAGCGACTGGAGCGTGACGTGCGAGGTGCCCTTTGGCAGCCAGAAGGCCGTCTTCGTGGGCAAGGAGGCGGGCAGCGTGGTGCCGGTGAAGGGGGCAGCGCAGAAGGCGACGGGGTGAGGCGCGCACTCAACGGGACGCAATCAACGGGACGCAATCGCGTGCGCCTCGATCTCGACGAGCATGCGCGGATCGACCAGCCCCGCGACGACCATCAGCGTGGCGGCCGGGCGGATGTCCTTGAAGACCGCGCCATGCGCGAGCCCCACCGCCTGAGCGTGCGCGACATCGGTGACGTACATCCGCGTCGCCACGACGTCGGCCAGCGACGCCCCGTGCTCTTGGAGCACCGCGCCGATGCGCTCGAGGATCACCCGGGCCTGCCCGCCCGCGTCGCCCTCGTGCTCGATCGTGCCGTCGGGGTTGATGGCCGTGGTGCCGGCAAAGAAGAAGTCCGTGCTGTCCGCACGCTCGAGCTTGACGCAGCGGCTGTAGCCGTTGGCGGCTTCCCAGGGGCTGTTGGTGGAGATGTTGGTGCGGTGTATGCACCTCATAGTTCGCTTACAAATCGATGCGGATAGACTATCTCTACATTAGGTAGGCCTCCCCGCTTGAGTTGATCCTCTAGGAATGGTGCACCACGAGATAGCTGGCGCCATACGTCGACACCTCGAACGAACATCTCGGGTGCAAGAAGGGCGCGAAATGTGTACAGCCAAACCTCCAGACCAGTCGCCATGTAAAGTCCGGAACGAGTGCCATCAGCTCCGAATTGCTGCCCCAACACGTGAATAGACCGAAGATAGGCCCATGCCTTCATAACTTCGTCGTCGCTTGCAGCGCCTCGAACGTCTAAAAGAGCTTGTGGGAATTCAGTAGCCTGAAGAAGGTGCATTCTTGCACCAAATCCCAACCCCAGCATGTTCGACATCTCTTCGTCTTTAACTGTGGTCAGCCTGGCCACGTAGCTATCAAAGTATTGATTCAGCTTCCTATTACTCAACCGGCCGATGGTCTTCTTGAACATCGGAGCCCTCCCAATCTCACAGCTTCTTGAGCGCATCGACCACCGCGTCGACGTGTTCCTTCGTGTGCACCGCCGACAACTGCAACCGCAGCCGGGACGCGCCCTCGGGCACCACCGGGTACCCAAAGCCGATGACGAAGACGCCAAGCTCGAGCAGCTTCTTGCTCATCGCGATGGCGGTGCTTGTTTCGCCGACGATGATCGGGCAGATGGCCGTGGGCGAATCGATGACCTCGAAGCCCGCGCCGCCGATCTGCTTGCGCGCGTAGGCGGTGATGTCGCGCAGGGCCTTCACTCTTTCGGGCTCGCGCAGCACGATCTCGATGGCCTTGTTGGCGCTGCAGGCAACGGTCGCCGGCAGGGCGTTGCTGAACAGCGTGGGCCGGCCGCGCTGGACGATGAGTTCCGTGCCGCGCTTGCTGCCGGCGATGAAGCCGCCCGCGCCGCCGCCCAGGGCCTTGCCCAGCGTGCCGGTGAAGTAGTCCACCTCGCCCAGGCTGGGGTCGTGGCCTTCGGCACCGGGGCACATGTTCCAGTATTCGTGCGTGCCGCGGCCGGTGGTGCCCATCACGCCGTGCCCGTGGCTGTCGTCGACCACCAGCAGCGCGTCGAACTCGTCGCAGAGCTTGCGGAGCGCGGGCAGGTCGGCGATGTCGCCCTCCATGCTGAACACGCCGTCGGTGACCACCCAGATCTGCCCGGTCACGTCGGGGTTGCTCCGCACCGCCCCGAGCTTCTGGCGAAGATCCTCCAGGTCGTTGTGCTTGTACACACCCTTCACGACGCCCTTCTTGATCACGGCCGCCAGCCGGATGCCGTCGATGATGCAGGCGTGGTTGAGCTCGTCGGAGATCAGCGCATCGCCCGGCTCGGCGAAGGTGGGGTAGAGCGCCTCGTTGGCCGTCCAGCAGCTCACGAAGGTGTAGCTGCTCTGCGTGCCCATGTACCGGGCGATGGTGTTCTCGATGGCCTCGTGGCACTCGAACGTGCCGCAGATAAAACGCACCGAGGCCGTGCCCGCCCCGTACCTTCGCAGCCCCTCGACGCCCGCCTCCACCACCTCGGGGTGGTTGGCCAGGCCCAGGTAGTTGTTCGAGCACATGCAGATGACTTCTCTGGATTTTCCGGAGGCATCACGCAGCATCACCGTCGGCCCCATGGGCCCGGTGAGCATCTGGAGGTGCTTGTACTGCCCGCCCTTTTCGAGGGTGGCCAGGATGTCGTCGGTGCGGGCGTCGAAGGGGCGAACGGTGCTGGCACGCGAAGCGGTTTGGGTCATGATCGGTCTCCTGCCGGGCGATCTCTGAGGATAGCGCCGCGTCGGTTACTCAAGCCCGGCAAAGGGTGTAGCCATCGAGGACCAAGACAGACTGACACGCCAAGAGGGACCAAACATGCACCGCAGCCTCCGCTACGCCACGGCCCTGATCATCGCCCAAGGGGCGGCCATCCTCGCCAGCACGGCGGCCCACGCTCAGGACAACGTCCGCACACCCATCGCCGACGCATACGTCGAGAGCACCATGCCCGACACCAACTTCGGCGCGTCCGAGGAGTTGGCCGCGGGCAAGGGCAGCTTCTGGGGCCTGGGCTTCGCGCGCACCTACCTCAAGTTCGACCTGAGCGACCTGACCGACCCCGACGCCATCGAGAGCGCCACGCTGCGCGTCTTCCAGCATCGCACCGAGCCGGCCGCCGGCGGCCTTGGCGACGACGTTTTCGCCCTGCTCGGCGATTGGGACGAGAGCACCATCACCTGGAACAACAAACCCACCAACGGCACCCGCGCCGGCAACGTCTCCAGCCGTGTGGGAGACAGCTTCGCTCGCGGCTGGCTCGACTACGACGTCACCGAACTGCTCAAGGCCATCGCCGCGGGCGGGCCCAACAACGGGTTCGCCGTCGCACAACTCACCGAGATCTCCGCCGGTGCCTCGCGCTACGGCTACTTCCACAGCCGAGAGTCCGCCGACCCCGACCTGCACCCCCAATTGGTCGTCGTCCTGACCGAGACCTGCCGGGCCGACCTCGACGGCGACGGCGAACTGACCATCTTCGACTTCCTCGAGTTCCAGAACCTCTTCGCCGCCATGGACCCCCGGGCCGACTTCGACGGCGACGGCGAGTTCACCCTCTTCGACTTCCTCGCATTCCAGAACGAGTTCGCCGCCGGTTGCGATTGAGCCGATCACAAGGCAGTCAAGATCAACTCCGGCTTGCTTGTCCACCTCCTCGATTTGGGACGTTCGAAGTTCTACCCACAACATAAATAATCCCCTGAAACAGGGGATTTTAGCCTGTTGGGCCCATTCCAGACCATGCCTCGCCTTAAGGCATTGGTCCGCGTAGCGCACGTACGGCGCTCTGGTTACCGAATTCGCATACGCAATGTGCAGTCATGCAAGCGGCCAGCCGATAGGACCTCCGATCGACGAACCACACGGAGGCACGAACCATGCCGCCAGCGCCGTTACCAGCGTACGAAAACCAGCGTCTGACGGCACTTTTGGCCTGCAACGTCATGGATACCCCACCCGAAGAGGGGTTCGACGACCTGACCCGACTAGCACGCAAACTGTGTGACACACCCATCGCCCTCATATCATTATTGGACGAAAACAGGCAGTGGTTCAAGAGTCGAGTGGGCCTTGAAACCACGCAAACCCCAAGGGACGCGGCGTTCTGCGGCTACGCCATCCTCCAGCAGGGTCCTCTGGTCATCGAGGATGCGCGCCACGACGAACGCACCTTCGACAACCCGCTCGTGGCGGGCCCTCCGGGCATCCGCTTCTACGCTGGCGTGCCGCTGATGGTCGATGGTGGCCTGCCGCTGGGCACGTTATGCGTCATAGATACCAGGCCACGCAAGGCAAGCCCGGCCATGCTGGAAGACCTCGTTTCACTCGCACGACAGGCCGCATGCCAACTCGAACTGCGACGGACAATAGCGAATCTCCGAGATATGCAGCATCGTGCGGAAGCCGCAAACCACGCCAAGAGCGCTTTCCTGGCACACATGAGCCATGAGCTTCGCACGCCACTGACTTCGATCGTCGGATACGCGGACCTGCTGCTCGAAGAGAGTGCGCCGGAAAGAGCCATAGCCACCCGGGCCATCGCGCGCAATGCCACGCACCTGCTCGAAGTCGTCAACGACATTCTGGACATCGCCAAGATCGAGGCGGGCATGTTGCCCATCGAGCAAACACACATCGATCCATGCGGCATCCTGGCGGACGCGACACGCATGATCATTCACAAGGCCGAAGAAAAGGGCCTGCGGATCGAGACCGCGTTCAGCACACCGGTTCCAGAAACGATCCTCTGCGATGCCTTGCGCTTGCGGCAGATCCTCCTCAACCTCTTGGCCAACGCCATCAGGTTCACCGAACGCGGCGGCATCACACTCTCACTGCGGGCCGATCCACAGGCCGGGCTATTCATGATCTCGGTTCGTGACACCGGTATCGGCATGACGCCCCAGCAAGTGCGCCGGATCTCAAGATTCGAGGCCTTCCAGCAAGCGGACAATACAACCTCCCGGCGTTTCGGCGGCACGGGCCTGGGCCTGCGCATCGCCAACAATTTGGCCACATTGCTCGGCGGGAGTCTCGGCATCGAATCCCGCATTGGGCACGGCTCTGACATCACGCTCACAATTCCCTACGATCCGGAAAACACTACCCTGCGATCACCCGAAGCCGCGCAGCGCGCACATCATCTTGCCCTGCACACCCCGGCCTCGGCCCACGGCACGGCAGAACCGAGCACGGCCCCACTCGACGGCGTGCGTGTGCTCCTCGTCGAAGACAGCATCGACAACCAGCGCTTGCTCGCGCTGCACCTGCGCCGCGCCGGCGCAACGGTTGATGTCGCCTGCAACGGCCATGAAGCCGTCGCGAAAGCCAAACAAGCGCAGCCCTACGACTGCCTGCTCATGGACCTGGAAATGCCCGGCATGGATGGCTGCGAGGCCACACAACGGCTTCGAGACGCCGGCTTGAACACACCAATAGTCTTCTTGAGCGCCCACGCCACCAGCGAGAGCCGTACTAGAGCTCTCCAGGCCGGAGGCAACGACTACCTGACCAAGCCCATCAGCACCGGCCGACTTGTCGCCGCCTGTCAGCACTGGGCAGGAACGAGCCGTCAGCTGTCAAGCCCTTGACTACTTTCAAGCTCTCGTCAATGCATCGGGGCAAACCCGGACCATCCGCTCAGTTGCCCGAATCGCCCGCAGCGTGGATTCCACTGTAGCCGCGGGCTTCTACATTCATCATGATGCTACGTGATGTCACGAACTCACTGGATCCGGGCCCAAGACGGGTGGACACGCTCGCCGTTATCCTCGGAGACCAACTCGACCATCAGAGCATGGCACTGGCATCGATTCGGAAGGAGGTCGACGCCGTTCTGATGATGGAAGTCGATGAAGAAGCCGTGCTCGGGCCAAGCCACCGGCAACGAACCGCGCTGTTCTTCAGCGCGATGCGGCATTTTGCCTCGGAATTGCAGGACAATGGCTACCTGGTTCGCTACACCACCATCGATCATCCGCAGAACACGCACACTCTCATGGGAGAAGTTGCCCGGGCCGTCTCAGACCTCAAACCAAGACGAATCACCATCGTTCAGCCTGGAGATTGGCGTGTACTGAACTCTGTTCGACAGTGGGAGTCTTGCACGGGCATCCCAGTGCAAGTCCTCGAGGATACACATTTCACCTGCACACTGCATGAGTTTCGAATCTGGGCAGAGGGTCGCAAGGTTCTCACAATGGAATACTTCTATCGTGAGCGGCGCAAGGCATTGAAGATTCTGCTCGAAAGCGATGGCCAGCCTGTCGGAGGCTCCTGGAATTACGACCACGACAACCGGCACTCCTTCGGCAGGAACGGCCCAAACGCACCGACCCCGCTCCGTTTTAAGCCCGATCCGATGACACGAAAGGTCATTGATCTCGTCAACGAACGCTACCCCCAAGCACCGGGCAGGCTTGACACCTTTGGCTGGCCCGTCACACGCAACCAGGCACTTGAACTCCTCGATGATTTTATCGCCTATCGACTCTCCGGATTTGGTCCGTTCGAAGATGCCATGTGGACGGGCCAGCCCTGGCTGTTCCACAGCCAACTCAGTGTCCCACTCAACCTCAAACTCCTGAACCCTTGGGACTGCATCCGGGCCGCGTTAGATGCATTCAGCACGGGCGGGGCACCGCTCCAATCTGTGGAAGGCTTCATCCGGCAGATCATCGGGTGGCGTGAATACATCCGCGGAGTCTACTGGCAAGAAGGTTCCGGCTACCGGGATCGCAATTATCTGCAACAGCACGGGCAACTGCCAGCGTTTTACTGGACCGGGGACACCGACATGCGATGCCTGCGCGAGTGCATCGACCCCGTGCTCGAACACGCATGGATGCACCACATCCCACGCCTCATGGTCACCGGCAACTTCGCACTCATCGCCGGTGTCCACCCAAGGGCCGTGGGAGACTGGTACTTCGGTATGTTTGCAGACAGCGTCGACTGGGTCACCACGCCCAATACCATCGGCATGGCGATGTATGCCGACGGGACAGACACATCGGACCCGGTCGTCGCGACCAAGCCGTACGCCGCCAGCGCCAATTACATCAACAAGATGTCCAATTATTGCAAGCACTGCCCCTACGATAACAAGGCGCGCACCGGGCAGACTCAGAGGGGTCCAGCGTGCCCATTCAACACATTCTATTGGGATTTTCTCATCCGGAACGAGCACCGCTTCCGGAATAACCCTCGTATGAAGATGATCCTCAAGCACATCGATACCATGTCGCACCAGGATAGAATCGAGATCCGAATCTCGGCCAACGCCATCCGCGAGAAGATCGGCGTGGGATACATCGATTCATAAGGATTTCTTCCATGCGCCCACTCGTCTGGTTCCGTGCCGACCTGCGCACCAGGGACAACACCGCCCTGCACGAAGCCTGCGCGGCGGCGACCCGTGGTGTGCTGGCGGTCTTTACAATCTGCCCAGTCCAGTGGCGTATGCACGACTGGGGAGACCCGCGTGCCAGCCTCGTCCAACGCAGCCTTGCCGCACTCAGCAAAGACCTTCTGGATCGAAACATCGCCCTGAAACTGATCACCAGAGACCGTTTCCGGGGTGTCGAGGAGGATCTGCTCAAACTCGCCCGCGAGCACCAGTGCACGGCGTTGTATTATAACTCCGAGTACGAGGTCAACGAGCAAGACCGAGACCATCGCGTCAACGCCGCCTTCAACGATGCCAAGTTGCCCGTCCACGCCTTCCACGACCAGACCGTCGTACCGCCAGACACCCTGCGCACCGGCGAGGACAAGCCCTACACCGTCTACTCGCCCTACAAACGCCGTTGGTATGAATATTACAATGCGGGCAAGGCACCATCGGCCCGAGGTCTGCCGAAAAGACAACCCGAGATCGTCTCCACCCCCGATCCCATCCCCGAACGCATCGGCGACTTCGACCCGCACGACGCACACGCCGGCCTCTGGAGAGCCGGGCAGGCACACGCCCTCTCACGCCTCCAGGCATTCATCCAGCACAAAATCGAAGCATATAAGGAAGAACGCGACTTCCCGGCCATCGACGGCACCAGCGTCTTGAGCCCGTATTTGGCCGTCGGTGCCATCTCACCTCGGCAGTGCATCGAGGCCGCCGTCGAGGCCAACCGGGGTCGCCTCGACACCGGCAGCAAGGGGCCCGTCCACTGGATGAGCGAGGTCATCTGGCGGGAGTTCTATCGGCAGATCCTCGTCGCGTTCCCACGGGTTTGCAAGCACCAGCCCTTCAACCCACGCTACGACATCCCCTGGAGAAGCGACGCCCACGCACGGGCCGACTTCGACGCATGGAAGACTGGCAACACCGGCTACCCGATCATCGACGCGGCCATGCGACAACTCATCACCACCGGTTGGATGCACAACCGCGTCCGCATGGCCGTGGCCATGTTCCTCACCAAAGACCTGCTCATCGATTGGCGCTGGGGGGAACGATACTTCATGCAGCGACTGGTCGACGCCGACTTGGCCAACAACAACGGCGGCTGGCAGTGGTCGGCCGCCACCGGCACCGATGCCGCCCCATATTTCCGCATCTTCAACCCCATCACCCAGAGCCGAAAGTTCGATCCAGATGGGCGCTACATCCGACGCTTTATCCCCGAACTGGCAAGCCTCGACGACCAGATCATCCACGAGCCATGGCGGCACGCCTCACTCTTCGATGCCATCGAC
This sequence comes from Phycisphaeraceae bacterium, assembly GCA_026126305.1. Taxonomy (GTDB): domain Bacteria; phylum Planctomycetota; class Phycisphaerae; order Phycisphaerales; family UBA1924; genus JAHCJI01. The sequence continues at coordinate 200,049 of JAHCJI010000003.1, read as the reverse complement.
TACCCCAGGCCGATGGTTGACCACTCCTTGGCGCGAGAGCGCGCCCTGGCGGCCTTCAAGGTCCACGCCTGAACTTCAATCCCAGAACGGGTCGACCACCAGCACGCCGCCGTCCCGACGCACGTTCTTATAACTGCGAAGGAACGAGTTCTTTCCAACACCCACACGCTGGTCGGGCTGTGCCGGAACCGCGCGGATGTCGTCTTCGTTCACGAAGATATTGTCCGGCATCGTCGGACGCACGTAGTCTCGAAAGACATACGTCAGCCGATCGGGGTCGGGGCGTAGCTCATACACCACACGCAGGTCGTTGTACGCGACATTCCCGGTCCATTCGAGGGCGGAGCCATGCACCTTCAGAGTCTTGGACTCCCGCCCGAACAACCCCGGAGCCAGGAACCAATCCCCGGGCTCGCCGCCGTACATCGGCCCACGGTTGCTCACGATGGCCTGCCCAAACTCGCCCGTGGCCTTCCACGTGGCCTCGCGGTCGCCAAAGGGAGCGCTGTGCGCGTACGAGGTAAACCCGATCTCCCCGCCAAGCCGACGCACATTGCCCCCGGCACTGCCACCACGCTCCACGGGCACGCCCGCGAAGCCGGGGTCGAACACCGCGCGGCTGGGGTTCAACGCCGCCGACGGCAAACGGTCCTGATACCCAAGGTCGACCAGGATCCGGTCGCTCACCTCCGCCGGGCTCACCAGCAACTCGGGCGTCACCAGCCCGTTGAAGAGCATCAGCGAAAGGATGTTCCCCGTGTTGTCCTTGAACTGGGACTCGCTGGCCGAGACCGTCGCGTCGTTGCGATCGACCATGCTCGGCCGGGGGTAGATCTCCTGGTGAGACTGAGCCCACACCGCAAGCCCCTGCGCCACGCCGCGGACCTGCGTCGCGTCCTTCACCTGCCGGGCCGTCGCTCGTGCTTGCCCCAGCGCCGGCAACAAAATGCCGATCAGCAGGGCAATCACCGCGATTACCACCAGCAACTCAATGAGCGTGAAGCCGCGACGGCATGGAATCGGGATCCGCATGGGACGCACCCCCTTCATATCTTGTACGCCAGCCCTGCCAGCAGAGTTTCAAACTTCCCAGATTCTCCATCTCCACAATAAGCAAACCGCCGCGGGCCAAACAACCCGCGGCGGTCAGTTCAAGTCTGGATGGGCCGAAATCAGCCCAAAGCGGGGGTGTCTGATCAAGAATTTATATGAAAAGTAAGAACTGTACCGCAACGATGCGCTTGCGCTCAAAATCACGACAAGATACAATGTATGAGTTTAACATCCCGCGTCGAATGCATTCAGAAACGCAAGAAAATCAGCAAGATCAACAACTCCATCACAATTGAAATCTGCTTCGGGCGACCCAGAACTAAACAGGTTCCCAAAATCAACAAAATCAAAAACATCAACGAAACCATCTCCGTTAATGTCAGGAGCGCAGGCCCTGGTGGAAGTTGCACAAATGACTGAATCCAGAATGCCGACAGCAGTATATACTCCCAATACCGGATCCGGACCGACCAAAGCAACAACAATCTTCCCAGTATCACTCAAGGATGTCATGCCCTGTGTAGCGCCCTGCCCTGGATTCAAGTGAATGTCCCAAATCGTCCTCAAATCAACAACAGCAGGATTCGGCTCAAAATCAAACTCGTCAAGTGTGGATAGAACTAAGGTTAACTCACCAGAGTGATCTGCAACCCAAACACCCTTCACTGGCAATTCAGAAGGATGTGTTGCCTCAGCCAAGAAAGCTAGCTGACCATCTGAATTTAGATGTTGGCTCAAAAAGAGACTAAATCTGTATCCCGAAGGAAGTCCAGTAGCATCAGAGCCGGTATTTGCTACTGGCACCAATTGGTCAATGTCATCGGTGATGTAGATTCCAATGATTTCTCCAAAAGCACCTTTCGCAACAAATGCTACTTTGCCATCGTCATTCATCCTTACGGTTGCCATGTCGATGTCTCCCAGAGTACCTACTCCTGTTGAGGTCAAAGTGGGAATCACCATGCCCTCATGCGCAATAAGTACTTTGTCTTGTTGCGGATCTGAGGCCGTCCTCCAGAAGCCCACGTTGAACGCAGCCGACTGAGAAGGATACTCAAAGCACACAAACGCTCGAAAGAAAATCTGAGCAGAATTGTTCGGCATGATCCTGTTATCCAGACCTGTCACGCTGCAAATAAAGTCACCCGGATTTGCCCCGACGGCAGGCCTAGGTGGCTCACCGAAGGTACACAAACGATCATATAACACGCCTGGAATACCGTATGCGTACCCAACAACTGTTTGAGGAGTTTTTTCGATATCTCTCACGACAAATGAGAATACAGAAAAGCCTCCGTCAGCGATGTAAACTGGCGAATTAATATCTACTACCGCGCGACTTTTGTTTGCATCTCCAGTTCTAAGTACAGTTGTCTTGCTAACAGGTGTCGCAACAAGCGATGCCACTCCAGACGCTTCCGTTGGATCAACCCCAGGATCGCAAGTTGGGCAACTGAAACTTAGCCGCGTCGAAATGAATCCATCTCGACTCATCGCCCATCCAGTTCGCGTAGTAATAAACAGTTGATCAATGATGTTGGGATGCCCAAATCCGATGAATCCCGCTTCCTGACCTTCTCTAAGCACACCTGACAAATCGCCCCCGGAATACTTCCAAAGGGATCTGCCTGAATCGGATGGTCCCAATAGATCCGCTTGGAAAGAAATGGCCCCTTGATTTGCGATTCGCATGTCCAGAACTCCGAGGCCACCAAAAATCGTAGTTGCAGGCAGTCCAGGAGCTTGTTGTCCTTCGTAAGCAACCAACTCTAAACTCGTACCATCGAAACGCCAGATACCAGTTGTAACTACCGAAGATCCGATGGTGGTCTGCGCTGCAAAAGCAACGAATCCATCACTCGAAATCACTGGATCCTGGACGTTTTCGAGGACAGAACCAACCAGACCGGGTGCTTCATCGCCTGATCTTGCAACAATTTTCACATCTCTAACGACTTGTGCAAAAGAAGGTGTAATCCAAGCAGCATGGAGAACGACGGCGATAACGAGTGCCATACAGCGCATTTGAGTTCCCCTTAAATCGTGTACATGAACTGTTGTCATAACCTACGAAATCAGTTTGCCCGCTTTCACGGACAAACCACATGAGGCAGTAGAACTCGATCCTCAGACCGAGTCAGGCGTTTCGCATCAATCGATCCAGACACGCAGGCTGAAGTTCACGCCCGAACGGGTCACCTGGCTGACCGGACGCAGGTAGGCGTTGGTCTGGTCGAGCACGGCGGTGCCGCCGGTGGCGCCCGTCGAAGTGATGGTCTGCTGCGCAGCGCCGGCCGGGTCGGTCTTCGCGCGGGTGCGATCGTTCTCGGACACGAACAGGTTGTCCGGAGCGGAGTACACACTCGTACCATCAACGAAGGTCGCCGTCAGGGTCTCGGGGTCGGGGCGGGTGTGGAAGTCGACGTGCTGGTCGTTGTAGCCGATGTTGCCCGACCAGACGTTCTTGCCGCCGTGGATGAGCAGGGTGCGGGACTGGTCGCCGAAGGCGCTCTCTTCCAGTTCCCAGACCAAAGCCGCACCGCTGCCGCGGGCGATGTACGCGGGGCCGCGGTTGCCGAAGATGGCGTCCGTCGAGCTGAAGGTGTTGCTCCAGATGCGGTTGCGGGCACCGAAGTAGGGCACCTGGGCGTACGAGTTGTTGCTGATGCCCGCCAAGTCTGCGGAGAAACCGCTGAAGCCAGCGATCACGTCATTGGGCGTGCCCTTGAAGTTGGGGTCCCACAGCGCGAACTCGGGCTGACGGGCAGTGGTGGGACGCGCGCTCTGGTAGCCCTTCTTGCCTTCCACCGTGCCGGCCTCGGCCGGGCTGATCGTCAACTCAACGGGGAAGAAGCCATTGAAGATCATCACCGACAACGCCTGGCCGGTCACGTCCTTCGAGAAGGAAGGCACGCTGCCGGTCGCCGACGAGGGCAGCGTCGCGTGGTTGCGGTCGATGCGGCTGGGGGTGGGGTACAGCTCCTGGTTGTTCTGGGCCCAGATCGCCATCGCCTGGATCACGGCGCGAACCTGGGTCGAGTCCTTCAACTGGCGGGCGGTGGCGCGGGCCTTGCCCAGCGCGGGCAGCAGGATGCCGATCAGCAGGGCGATGATCGCAATCACCACCAGCAGCTCGATCAGCGTAAACGCCTTGCGATTCTTCAGAGTCTTCATGGAACGTTGCTCCAATCGTCGGGCGTGTCGGCGTTCAGACCGACCACGCCCATCATCATCAGCGGCCCACAGCACATGTACCGTGTGGGCCAAGCGGTGCCGAGAACACCTTCCACACCCGCCCGATCCCTTGCTCGGCTTCCCAGGAGCATCATTTATCAGATGATGCCCGGGCGGGGCAGGCCGCCAGCGGCACAAGCCGGGGCGGCCGTCGAATTGTCGGAAGGTGACCTCAAGCGGGGGCTGATGATGTCGGGCGAGCGATGTCGTCCCATCAGAACGGTGTTGCGAATACCCGCTTGTGCTTCCTTCCCGCCACGCGTGGCGTCTACAGAATACTGGATACGCTTCGCATGTCAAGGGCATTGGTTGCGTTCTCGGCCTTCGGAGCAAAGATTCTTCGCGTGCATACCCATTCATAAACCATACAAAACAGGCGACACATGGCAATTCCATCCATTATCCAAACACTGGCCGACCTGGGCGTCGAGCTCCCCCAACACCCACCCGCCGTCGCCGCGTACATCCCCGTCCGTATCGATGGCACCCTCGCCTACGTCAGCGGCCAGCTGCCATTCGTCGATCGCAAGCTGCCCCAGAGCGGCCTGGTGGGCGTCGAGGTCAGCCTGGAACAGGCCCAGAGCCTCGCGAGGATCTGCGCCATCAACGCCCTGGCCGCGCTCGACTACTACGCCGGCGGCCTGGACAACATCGCGGGCATCGTCCGCCTGGGCGTGTTCGTCGCCTGCGACTCCACCTTCACCGACCATCCCAAGGTCGGCAATGGGGCCAGCGAGCTCTTCCAACAGGTCTTCGGCGAGGCTGGCCGACACGCCCGCGCGGCGGTGGGATGTTCTTCCCTTCCGCTGGGTGCCCCCGTCGAGGTTGAGGTCCTGGCACGGTTGAAGTCTGCGCCGCACTGAACGCCCGCGACGTTAGCCCGTCGACTGCATCGCAGCCGCGAGCGCGTTGATGCTCGCGTGCAGCACGGGCAGCAGGTGCTCGCGTTCTTTTGCTTCCGCGGCGCGATGACGCTTGAGCAATTCGATCTGTACCAGGTTCAGCACGTCCGTCCAGGGATTGCGCTCGTGGATCGACCGCCCAACCACCGGCGCGTGCGACATCAGATCGTCCCGACCCGTGAGCAGCTCGATCGCCCGCTTTGTTCGGCCGTACTCAGCCTCGACGATTCCCAGGATCCGCTCGCCATCTGGCACCGACAGCCCGTAGCGGCGGAAGATCGGCAGTCGCGCTCGGGCCAGTTCCTGCGCCGCGTTCTGGACCACTGTTGCAAGGAAGCCGCCCCTGGCCGCTTCCTGCAACGCGGCCAGGTGCGAGGGCTCGGCCCGCTCGAATGCACTGCCGAGCCCGAACCAGCCGGGCACCAGCGCCCGCATCTGCACCCATGAAAAGACCCAGGGAATCGCTCGCAACGTCTCGAACACCAGGGCGCTGCCCGTCGCTCGCGAAACCGGGCGTGAAGCGATCGGCAGCCCGCCGATGTGTTCCACCGGGCTGGCCGACACAAACCAGGGCCAGAAACCCGCATCATCGATCAGGGCTCGATACACCCGCCGAGCATCCGACGCCAAACCCAGCAGCAGCGGCTCAAGCTCGGCGGCATGATCCGCGTCTGCTCGCATGGCCTCGGCCAGCAAGGCCGCGTGTACGATCTGCTCCAGGTGCCGCCGCGCCATGTCGGGCAGCGCGTAGCGGAACGTGATCACCTCGCCCTGTTCGGTGAAGCGAAGCCGCCCGCTGCGTGCCAAGGCCGGTGCCGCCAGGATCGCCCGCCCCGCTCGGCCCCCACCACGGCCGATCGTCCCCCCGCGTCCATGGAAGTAACGCAACCCGACGCCGTGCTTTTCGAAGACCTCGGCGATGCGCCTTTGGGCCGCGTGCAAGGCAACATTGGCCATCAGGAATCCGCCGTCTTTGTTGGAGTCGCTATACCCCAGCATTACCTCCTGCTGGTCTTGCCCACCGCTTGTGTCGCGGACGTGCGCCCGAAACGTCGGGTCGCCCAGCGCTTCGTCCATGAGTGCCGGCGCAAGGGCAAGATCGTCCACCGTCTCGAACAGAGGAACCACCTCGATCTTCAATCCCACCTCATGCATCAAAAGGAGCACCGCCAGCATGTCCGAGAGGTGGCTGGTCATCGAAATCACCCAGCAGCGGACGCTGTCGGGCTCGTGTGACACCGCTTCTTTCACCACTCGCAGCGTCGCCATCAGTTCCGTCGTCGGTTCACTCAGCAAGGCATCATCACGCACAAGAGGCCGCGGCGAGGCCAACTCTTGCCGCAAGACCGCCAATCGTCCGGACTCATCCAGCGAGAGATAATCCGCTTCGACGCCCGCACGTTCGAGCAACTCGGCGACCGCTCGCGCATGCACGCCCGAATGCTGACGGATGTCCAGCGTCGCAAGGTGCAATCCAAACGCACGCGCCCGGGCGATCGCGTCGGCGAGCAGACCCTCCTCGGCCACGCGACAAAGCCCGGGCAACCGCGTCGCCTGCAACGCCCGGCGCAACACCAGGAGGTCGTCGAGCAAGGCCTTCGAGTTGTAGTCGGGCTTGTCGGCCAACTTCCGGCGCATCTGACCGATCTTCATCCGCAGTGGCTCGTCCTTTCGCAGCACCGCATCCGGCCCACGATCGGTCCAGATCGCGTCGATGCCGATCGAGCGCGACAATTCCGGGCCCAGAGTCACACGCTCGCTCGAAACCGATAAAGCGTCGTACAGCCGGGTGAGCTCCGCGTCCCACAATGCCCGAGCCGTCTCGCGCATCAACGCCAACGCCTTCCGGGTCACTTCCGCCGTCACGTTCGGATTGCCATCACGATCCCCGCCGATCCAGCTGCGATACCGCAGCAACCCGGGCAGATCGTTGGCAACGATCGCCTCTTGCTCCTGGCCAAATGTCCGACGGGCCGCCCATGCAACGTCGCGCACCAGCCTCGGCACCGCCTTCCAGATCGTCGCCCGAAGGAAGTACAACCCGTTGCGAACTTCCGCGGGCACGTCCAGGCGCTGCACGCGAACGTCATCGGTCGTCAGCAACAGCGAGATCACACGCTCCAAACGACCAAGAGTCTCCAGACGCTCACGAGGCGTCAGGTCTGCCCGGGCCAAGCGAACGATGCTCGAAGCAGCATCGGCCTGCTTGTCCAGCACCGTCCGACGCCGAGCCTCGGTCGGGTGTGCCGTGAGCGTCGGGCCAATCTCAAGGCGACCAAGCAGCCGCGAAACACCCGAAGCGTCCAGCCCGCGCCCGGCCAAAATCCCCATCGCCTGTTCGATCGATTCAGGACGCCCAGACCCAGCACCAGCCGAGATCTCGCGTTCCCGGTTCACACGAACGATGTTCAACTGCTCGGCTTTGTTCAACAGGTGAAACCGAGCCGCACCGATTCGCACCAGGTCCGCCAGCGTCTGCAACCCCAGTCCCGCGATCTGATCCGCAACCGCATCCAGGTCCGCCTCACGGGCTTCCGATCCGCACCGAGCCGCCATCGAATCGCCGAGTGCCAGTTCCTGGCCTATCCCAACACGCTCACAAGATTGTGTAAAAACACCCAGTATGAGTTGCTGATCTCGGTCAAGGGAGCAGTCTGATTGGTTCGTCATGGCCCATTCTTCGGCCCGAGAACAATCCGAAAGCCAGCCATCGAAAGCCAGCCCCGACATCAGCCAATGAAAAACGCCCCGTCCGGGGCGTTTCAGAACACGGGCGTAGGGATTCGAACCCCAAACCTCCTGATCCGTAGTCAGGTGCTCTATCCAGTTGAGCTACGCCCGCAAGTTGTGGGGCGATGATAGCCACCACCCCCAACGCTGGGCAATCGACCGACGACCGCCGGACTGGCCTGGGGCATGATTTCCCCCCGCCCTGGGCTTGATCGAGGGGGCCAAAGCGTCATAATCCCTCTGCCACGAGCGCCTTTGCGGTTGGGCCGACATCGGCCATGCCCCAAATGCCCGGGCTGCATCACAATCGATGGTGCGGTCGGCCAATCGCTCCCCCGGTGGGGGGACAAGCGACCCGGCCCGCGACATTGGCACTCCAGGAGAGGATTGGATCGCACATGGCTCACACCGTCTCGGCCCGCAAGCGCATCCGTCAGAACCTTCGTCACCGCGCCCGCAACCGCTGGCGCCTCAAGACGATGCGCGAGGCCATCAAGCTTTTCAATGACAAGCTGCTGCACGGCAGCCTCGACGAGGCCAAGGCCGCCTTCATCAACGCCCAGAAGGTGCTCGACCGCACCGCCGCCAAGGGCGTCATCCACCCCAATCAGGCCGCCCGGCGCAAGAGCCGACTCAACGCCAAACTCAAGGCAAAGGCGCTGGCTGGCAACTGAACCAGCACGCAAGGGACACCCAACACCCGCCCACAAGGCGGGTTTTTCATCGGAACCACTCTCGGCCATTTCGCAGAACCTCGGGCGTCCCCCACGTGCGGCCGAGTCTGGTACCGTGTTACCATCGCCGTCATGCCACGCAGGGCACAAACCAGCACGCGCAAGAACGGCACCCAGACCGCCGATCATCGCCAAAGCCCGGCGCTGTTCGAGTACGCCCGTGCCTCTCGAAGCCCGCTGCACATCCTCGTATTTCTCTTGCCGCTGATCATCATCTATGAAGTCGGCCTGGCCATGCGGCACACGGAACTCGCCACCACCGGTGGCGTCCGAGCTTGGACCATGCTCGCCCAGGCGATGCAGACGCTGGGCGTTTCACCTTCCATCGTCGTGGGCTACTCCCTTCCCGCGGCGGTCATTATCACCGTGCTTTTGTTCTGGCAAGTTCTCGAGAAACGCGCCTGGAAACTGCGTCCTGCCGTTGTCGTCCTCATGGCCGCGGAGACCGTAGCGTGGATGGTTCCACTGCTCCTGTTCGCGGGCGTCCTCACCGCGTTGACCCAGCCCGAACCACAGGCCACCCATGGAGCCGCCCAGCCCTTGGGCCCGGTCACGCTGGCGGACATCGAACAACTGAGTTGGCAGGCACGGCTGGTCATCGCCATCGGCGCGGGGCTCTACGAGGAACTGCTCTTCCGCATGGCTCTGCTCGCGCTGCTGCACGCCATCCTGGCCGATCTTTGCCGCCTGAGCCCAAAGACCGTGCTGGCCATCGCCCTGCCGCTGTCGTCCATCGCCTTCATGCTCTACCACGACGTCTGGACGTCGACCGGCATCGCACTCTGGCCTGCCCTGCTGTACCTGTCGGGTGGACTCTATCTGGGAGCCATCTACCTCCTGCGAGGATTCGGACTGGCCGTCGGCACCCACGCGTGTTACAACACAACCGTCCTTGTGTTGCTCGGGCCGGCCTAAACCAGCCCTCATGCTCGCAGCGCGTCGACCACCGCTTCCTGTAAGCCTTGCATGACCTTCGCCCGTGTACCCGCCGCTGCCGATTCCAATTCTCCGCGTTCGTGCGCGCCGCAGGTCAGGCCATAGACCAACCCGCACCCGGCCACCAGGCCGCTGCCGATATCCACGGGCGTGTCGCCCGCGTACGCCACGGCAGACGCATCGCTCAAGCTCAGACGACGCATGGCCTCGGTTATAAGGTCTGGCGCGGGTCGCCCGCGCTCCACTTCGTCGCTGCCCACCAGCACCTCGTACGAGAGCCCGGAAACCGCCAGCAGTCGCTCCGCGGGCCCGCGTGCAAAGCCCGTAACGTACCCCACCCGCACCCGCGCCTCTGCCAGCATCGCCAGCGCGTCGCGAACGCCCGGCAGCACCGCCGGTGGATCGGCCTCGATCGCCTCCAGCATGAAGGTGTCGAATGCCTCGGTCATCCGCTGGATCAGACCAGATTCATCCACGCGCGAAGGCGAGTGCAGTGCCACCATATCGGTGAACAAGGCCGCCTTCTTGCGACCCGTGTTCACCCGAACCGACTCGGGCGACACCTCCACGCCCAGCACCTCGCTGTACACGCGGTGGAACACCGCCTCAAACCCTCCCGAGCGGACGACGGTTCCTGAGATATCCAAAAGAAACGCCTCGATCATGCGGGCCACTCGAAGTCGGCGATGACAGGGGCGTGGTCGCTCGCACCCTGGCCCTTGCGCTCGTCCCGATCCACCCTCGCGTCCACGCAGCGCGCCGCCAGGGGGGCCGTTGCGTACACGATGTCGATCCGGAGCCCATCACCCTTGGGAAAAGCCAGCTGCCGGTAGTCCCACCACGAATACACCTTGCCCCCGGGGTGCTTCTCGTGCAAGACGTCCACCAACCCGAAACCCTCGACGTGTTGCAACGCCTCACGGACGCGCGGCACACAATGCGTGCTGTCGGCCCAACGCTCGGGGAAGGCCACGTCGTCGTCGAAAGGTGCCACGTTCATATCCCCAGCCAGGATCAACGGCTCGTCCGCACGATGCCGAGTGTCGAGCAGGGCCCGCAGCCGTTCCATCCATGCCAGCTTGTACGTGAACTTATCGCTGCCGACTTCTCCGCCATTGGGGAAGTACGCGCTGTAGACTCGCACCCCGCCGACGTTCGCCCCGATGAGCCTGGCCTGCTCATCACCCGGGCCGCCGTCACCTTCGAAGCCACGCTCTACCTCGGTCGGCTCTGCCTTGCTCAGGATGGCCACGCCGTTGTATGTTTTCTGGCCATGGACCGCTGCGTGGTACCCCCGGGCCGAGAGTCCTTCCAACAGGCCGTCGGGCAACGCCTGAGCCTTCAGTTCCTGGAGGCATACCACGTCGGGCTGGTGCCGGTCGAGTACCCCAAGCAGCCGATCGAGGCGAACCTTGACCGAGTTGACATTCCAAGTGATGACGCGCACTTGGGCCATGCTAGGATTCAGTGAAACCGATCGCCCCAATGGCTTCGCAAGTGCCACCAAGGCGTTTTGTTTGGTTTATGGAAGGATCTCTTCTCGCTTTGAGCATACACCCCACAGCGGGATATACACACAAGGACCCGAGAGATCGATCAGTTCATTGCCCCGGGACGGGGCCGGCGCGTCGGCCGGCAACAGCCGGAGCGAATCGGGCTATGGGGTCAAGAAGACCCCTCGCCCAACAACGGGAAGGACGCATCAGCAGTGCGCAACGGAACCACCATGGAGCAAGACCCCACACTGGAAACCCATGGACGCCCAACCCGGACCGGACAGTCCCAGCAACAGTCGGCTCGCAAGACCTTCGGCCCGTCGGTCTCGGGCAACGGCATGGACCACGCCGAAGAGGCCTTTGCCCAGGACGTCTTCACCGACGCCCTGATGCGACGCCGCCTGCCCGCGCAGTCCTATCAGAAACTCCAGCGCACGATCCAGCACGGCGAGCCCCTGGACCCCTCCATCGCCGACACCGTTGCCGTCGCCATCAAGGACTGGGCCGTCTCACACGGTGCCACCCACTTCACGCACTGGTTCCAGCCACTCACCGGCCTGACCGCCGAGAAGCATGACACCTTCGTCGTCCCCGACGGCAACGGGGGTGCCATCAGTGAGTTCACCGGCAAGTCCCTCGTCCAGGGCGAGCCCGACGCTTCCAGCTTTCCCAGCGGCGGCCTGCGTACCACCTTCGAGGCGCGCGGCTACACCGCATGGGACGCCACCAGCCCCGTGTTCCTCAGCCGGTACGGCGACACCGTCACCCTCTGCATCCCCACCGCATTTGTGAGTTGGACCGGCGAGGCCCTCGATAAGAAGACGCCGCTGCTGCGTTCGATGGATGCCATCAACACCCAAGCCATGCGCCTGCTGCGCGCCATGGGTGAGGAACGCAACGCCACACGTGTCTTTTCCACCGTCGGTGCCGAGCAGGAATACTTCCTCGTCGACGCCCAGGCCGCCGATACGCGTCTGGACCTTACGCTCTGCGGCCGCACCGTCATCGGGGACACGCCCATCAAGGGTCAGAAGCTCGAAGACCATTACTTCGGGTCCATTCCTGAGCGTGTCCTGAGTTTCATGAGCGAGGTCGAGCACATCCTGTATCGCAAGGGCGTCCCTGTTGCCACGCGGCACAATGAGGTCGCCCCCGGGCAGTTCGAAATCGCAGCCCATTACGAGCCCGCCAACGTCGCCTGCGACCACCAGATGCTCGTCATGGAAACCCTCCGGCGGATCGCGCCAAGGCACGGGTTCCTCTGCCTCCTCCATGAAAAACCGTTCGCCGGCATCAACGGCAGCGGCAAGCACGTCAACTGGTCCCTGGCAACCGACGATGACCGCAACCTCCTCAGCCCACGCAGCGAGCCCCACGCCAACCGCGTCTTCCACGTCTTCCTCGCCGCCGTCGTCCGTGCGGTCGATCTCCACGCCGACCTCCTGCGCTCGGTCATCGCCAGCGCCGGCAACGACCATCGACTGGGAGCCAACGAAGCGCCGCCGGCCATCATCAGCATCTTCCTGGGAGACATGCTCACCGACCTCGTCGAGCAGTTCGCCAACGCTGGCACCGCATCCAGCTCTCGCACCGGCAGCACCATGGACCTGGGAGCCGCCACACTCCCAGAGTTCATCCGAGACGCCGGAGACCGTAACCGGACCAGCCCCTTCGCATTCACCGGCAACAAGTTCGAGTTCCGGGCCGTCGGCTCCTCCGCGGCCATCGCGCTGCCCGTCACCGTCCTGAACACCATCGTCGCCGAGAGCATGGCCAGCTTTGCCGACGAACTCGAGAAGGCCTCCGACAGGCATGAGGCCCTCCGCCAGATCATCCATCGTGTCTTCAACGAGCACAAACGCATCATCTTCAACGGCGACAATTACTCGAAGGAATGGGAGACCGAAGCCCATCGCCGAGGCCTGCCCCATTTCCGGTCGTCCGCCGAGGCCATCCGTGAGTTCGCCAACGACAAGAACCGAACCCTCTTCAACAGTCTCGACGTGCTCAGCCCCCTCGAGACACAGAGCCGGGCCCACATCTTCGCCGAGAAATACACCAAGCAGGTCCGCATCGAGGCCCTCACGATGCGCAACATGTGCAAGACGCTGGTCCTGCCGGCGGCCCTGCGCCAGCTCCGCGAACTGGCCGACGCCGTCGCCGCTCTGGAAGCCGCCGACATCGACCCCGCCGAGAATCGAACCGCCCTCGAAGACCTCGCCACGCAGGTCTCCATCCTCCGCCAGGCGCTCGCCCGCATCGACCAGCACATCGAGGAACCCGAGCCCGACTCGCCCTTTGACGCCGCCGACCACACCCACGAGCACCTCGTCCCGGCCATGCACGCCGCCCGACTCGCCGCCGATGCCATCGAGAAGGTCGTCGCCAAGGACCTTTGGCCCATTGCCGACTACAACGAACTACTCTCCATCCAGGCATAAACCACGGCTTGCGTTCCCCTTCCAAAATCTCCCCGCCACGTGAAGAAGGCCCACGTGGCGGTTGTCTTATCGGGCTACTCCAATGTACGTAATTCCCTGTAATTTATGGCGTATCTCAAGGATCGCAGGACCATGAGTACCCGGGCGCATTACAATCAAGCACGAATGCCCGTGTCATCCGTCTCGTGGCGGAGAGAGCCGGTTGCACACGCAACGGCCTGCCCAGACGCGGGATGAGTTCCATGTCCAAGTAGGAGATAGAGCATGAACAGCCGCATCCTCGCCATCTGCCTGACCGCTGGCACCATCGCCGCAACCGCTGCCGCGCAAGTGCCCGACCAACTCCTTCTGGTCGTCGATTCGTCCAACAACCGTGTGGCCGCCTTCGACCCCTTCGACGGCACCCTCATCGACCCGCTCTTCATCGACCTCAACCCGCTCGGGGCCACCACGCCCAAGGGCATCGCCCAGGTCGGGGATGAGATCTGGGTCAGCGACCAGGTCCAAGACCGTGTCGATCGCTTCGACTTCGAGGGGAATCTTCTGGGAACCATCGGTGGGCAGGTCCCCGGCGGCGGGCTCGACAACGTCCGGGGCGTCAACGTCATCGGCGACGAGGTCTGGGTCTTCAACGCCGGCACCAACAACGACGCGCCGGGCAACGCCATCGTCCGTGTCGACCCCGTCTCGGCCACCATCATCGGCAACATCCTCCTGGATACCTCCCCCTGGTTCGCGCTGCCCTATAACGGCGAAAACCTCGTCAGTTACAGTGGCACCACCCGCATCGAGCGTTTCGATGACGCCGGCTCGTTGCTGGGCGTCTTCCTGGGCACTGGCCAACTGAACTTCATCCAGCAGATGGCCGAGACCAGCGCCGGCACCGTCCTGGCCGCCGCCTTCAGCAGCACCACGGCTTCCGGACGCTCCGCGGGCGTCTGGGAGATCGACGCCAACGGCAACGTCCTGGGCATCGTCCCGGGCACCGCCGCCACCGGCCCACGCGCCGCGTGGGAACTGGGCAACGGCAACGTCATGTGGACCAACGGCAGCGGCGTCCAGATCTCAGACCTCTCCAGTGGTCTGGCCAGCGTCGTCCTCCCGGGCAGCGGGCAGTTCATCGCGCTGCTCACGCTCGACTCGGCCGACTGCTACGCCGACTTCGACGGCGACGGCGAGCTGACCATCTTCGACTTCCTCGCCTTCCAGAACGCCTTTGCTACCGGCGACCCGCAGGCCGACTGCGATGGCGACGGCTCCTTCACCCTGTTCGATTTCCTCTGCTTCCAGAACGCCTTTGCCATCGGCTGCGACTGATCCCACGCCTTCCCAGCGTACAAAGGCCGCCCATCCGGGCGGTTTTTTCATGCCATCGCCGGGCCATGCCCGTGGAGCGATGCCCTTGGGCCGACTACTTGCGCAACTGCCCGAATCGCCAGGGCTTGTTCGCCGCCCGCACGCTAGCGATGCTCGTAAACCCGCTCACCTTCTCGGCACGCTCCACCGACACGAACGCGTCGGGTGCGATCCCGGCGATCTTGCCCATCACCTCGGGCACCATCCGCCGCTTGACGGCCATGAAGACCATCTCGATGGGCCCCTCGCGTCCGGCACCGCCGCCGCCGCCGTGCCCGTCCACCCGCGTCGCGTGCAGGCCCTGGCGACGCAGCCGCTCGGCCAGCGTCAGTTCGGGCCTGGGGTTGATCACGCGGATCACCCGCCACCCGATGGCCAGCTTCTGCTCGATGTGCATGCCCAGCAGCGTGCCGGCGGCAAAGCCCGCGCCATAGGCCACCAGCGCCGCGATGCTGTCCAGGTACTGGATCGCCTTGCCCACGGCGATCACCCACACGATCACCTCGAAGAAGCCCAGGCACGCCGACACCAGCCGGTACCCGCTCATCACCATCAACATGCGCACCGTCCCGATGGGAACGTCCAGCAGCCGGGCCCCAAAGATCAGCAGCAGCACGGGCCATTCGGGCATCGCGCGGTCCCTCCGTGGAATGCCAATCGTTGGCCACCCATGGGACGGATCAATCCGCCCGGACGAACGCCGTCTCGCCTCAGGGCAGCCGGTCGTAGAAGGCGTCCAGGTCCGCCTTCAGCCCGGCCATCGAGGGCTCGTGGACGTACATCATGTGGCCCGCGGGGTAATACGCCAGGTCGATCCGGTCGCGATAGGTAGCGTCCAGCCGCAGGCGGTGGACCGTGGTCTCGGCGGCGAAGAAGGGCGTGGCCAGGTCGTGGTGGCCCATCGCCACGAACACGCGCGTATAGGGCTGGCGGTGCATCGCGTCGCGCAGCCGGTCGGCCACGCTCACGTACCGGTCGCGTCCGGCGTTGCCAGAGTCCCACGGCCACACGCTGGTGAGGATCTCGTAGGGCAGGTCGCTCTTGTAGCCCAGTTCGCCGCGCACGTAGGCGTTCATCGCCTCGGTGTAGTTGCTGCGGATGGCCTCGTACGAAGCGTCGTACTCGGGCCCCTCGCCCGCGTGGTCGCCGTCGATGCCCAAGAACCGCCCGTCCAGCCGCCCCACCGTCTTGCCGCGTTCGCGCAGCAGTTCCTTGCTGAAGCGTGCCTGGCTCACGCGCAGGTCGGCCCGCTCCAGGTACGCCTCGCTCAGGCCCGTCAGCCGAGACAGCTCCGCACGCACGCGCAGTCGCTCTTCCAGGCCCAGCGAGGCCCCGGCCAGCAGCGCGGGAACGTACTCACGCAGCGCAAAGGCCCGGGCCAGGGCGATCACTTCCTCCACCGGACGCCGCTGCATCGACGCCGGCAGGGCCCCGTGGTAGTGCGCCACCGCCGCGTACGTGGGCAGGAACATCGCAAAGGGCATCTCGTTGCCCTCGCCAAAGCGGATGGTCTGGAACTCGAGCACCGGGCTGACCAAGATCACGCCGCTGGTAGCGATCCCGTGCCTGGCGTGCAGCCGCTGCACGAGCCCGGCGGCCCGCGTCGTGCCATAGCTCTCCCCGGCGATGATCTTCGGGCTGCCCCAGCGGCCCTGGCGAGTCAGATAGAGGCGGATGAAGTCGGCCACCGAGTCCAGGTCGCTCTCGAGCCCGTGGAAAGCCTTCTCGCTGGTGTCGCCCTGGGCCCGCGAGTAGCCGGTGGAGACCGGGTCGATGAACACGAAGTCGCTCTTGTCCAGCAGGCTGAAGATGTTGGGCACCACCCCGTACGGCGGGGGGCCGGGGTTGCCCGCCTCGTCGGCGTAGGTCACGCGGCGGGGCCCGAAGATGCCCAGGTGCAGCCACACGCTGCTCGAGCCCGGCCCGCCGTTGAAGCTGAAGGTGATGGGCCGCTCGCCCGGGTCGGGGTACCGGGGCGCCGCGTCGGCAGCATCCACCGCTGCCCCGTCATCGTGCGCGCGGTAGGCGATGTAGAAGATCCGGGCGGTCGCCTCGCCCTTGGCGTCCACGAGCGTGAGGGTGTCGGCCGTGGCGGTGTAGCGGATGGTCTGCCCGCCGATGTCCACGGCGTGCTCGGTGACGCTGGGCGCGTCGGGGTAGCGTTGGAAGTCGGCCGCGGCCCCCTGCCCCAGAGCGCCCGAGCCGACGGCCACCAGCACCAGCCACGCCAACCAGCCCTTGATCGTGTCCATATCCCATGATACCACGCATGGGCTGGCCGCCGGGCTCTTCGTGCTGGCCGCCGGGCACCGGCACAAGCCAGCACACGCCCGCCCGCCACCGCCCGGGCATCCCGGGCGAAAGGACCGGGGAGCCCGCGATGGCGCTACCCGGTCCTTGGTTCTTGGACAATGGATTGCGGACAAAGGAACACGCCCCCGCGGGCGGGTGCCTCAGGCCGCCTCGGCGACGGTGACGCCGTTGGCGCCGGTCGAGAAGCGGATGTTGACGGGCAGGGTGCCCGGGGTGATGGTGCTGCCCTTCTTGGCCCGCACGACGTAGGTGACCTTGGCGGCGCCCTCGGGCACGGCGTTGTCGACGAACTTCTTCTCGTCGGCGAAGCCAAGGGTGGTGTAGGGGCCCATGGGCTGGCCGGGCATGGTGACGGCCCTTTGCACGAGATAGACGGTGCCGGTGGAAACCTTGCCGTCCCAGGTCAGCTCGATGCTGCCGTCGTAGAGGAGCCGGAAGTCGGGCTTGCTGGCCTCCACGGGGGGGATGGGCGTGGGCGCCTTGGGCGCGGGGATCTGGGCCAGGGCGTAGAGGCTTGGGTTGCCCGTCTGCTCGGCCTTGACGCCGATCTTCTTGATCAGCTCGCCCCCATAGTCGTGCATGGCCTTGACCTTCTGGTTCTGGATGGCCGTGGCCGTCTTGGCCTCTTCGGCGGCCAGTTGCGCCGCGTCGTAGGCCGCGCGGGCGGCGCTGGTGAGCGTGTCCAGCTCGCCGATTTCTTCGGGCGAGAGGGAGAGCGCCGCGGCGTGCAGCGCCCAGATGGGGTTGCGTTGTTCAAAGAACGCGATGTTTTCCTGCTTTTTACGCGGTTGTACCGCCATGGTGAAACCCTCTTGCACGCGGAACCCGCGGCGTGCACGCGTTCGGCGGGGCTCGTCCCCGCCGCACGGGGTTCATCGAAAGGATCGGGGGGCGACTTGACCGGTTGTGACGATTTTGAGGACAATTTTTTCGATTGGCGTGAAATGGCCCCTGGGAGGGCCGCAGGGGGGTTTTTTGGGGCTGGCGGGGCCCCGGATCGGGGTATCAGGGGCGAAAACCGGCCCGCCGGGGAAGTTTTTGGGCCCCCCACGCGGCCGGGCGGGGCCGCCGGCCCGCGCGGCCCATCCTTCTTAAGACGCGCCGGTGTACCGGGCCTCGCGGGGCTTGAGCAGGCCGGTCACGCCGGCGATGATGACCGGCACGAGCACGAGGTTCAAGATCCGCATGACGGCGGCATAGTTCTCGTAGGTCAGGCCGATGCCGCCCTTGTCGGCCCCCCGGGCGAACATGGGCCGGTCGGCGGGCTTCCACTCGGCGTCGACGAACAGTTCCACCGGGGGCACCTGCACGCGCATGGCCATGAAGAAGGCCTTCTGGGGGCCCCACCGGTCTTCTTCGCGGGGCATGCCCCCGTCGCCGGGCCAGGCGGGGTTGGCGCGGAGGTTGGGGGTCCACGCAGAGTTATCAAGCCGCCCGATTTTCGGGAATCGCAGTAAAGGGGGCCGCCTGCACGGCGAGGAAGCGAGTGGCGATTTCCTGAGAGCGTTTCTCGGCCTTGGCCTCGCCATGCGTCCGGAGGTCATTCAGATGAGACGCACTGGTGTTGTCCATCTCAAATCGTCCCTTATCGACCAGGTCATCGATTTCGAGGATCGCCCCTTCGCCGAGCATGATCTGTGCGGTGTTCATCGCCGCCGCCCGCTGGGCTTCCATGATGACCTCATGCAGGCGGCCCGGCCCCGGAAGCACATAGGGCAGAACGCCGCCAATGAGGGCTAGAGGGCTCGGCGTGACACTGTGCCTGCACGTTCCGATCGACAGGATGTCCAGATCTTCGGGACGCTGCCCGAGCTTGCCGATGGCCTCGGCGATTCCGACAACTATCGGGCAATTCGCCCATAGACCTCCGTCGAGATGGTGCTTGCCATCCACGGCCAGATTGGCGGGAAAGAAGATCGGCGCCGCCGAGGTGGACAATCCCACGTCCCACGCTGGTTCCCTGTGGTCGCGGTCATACTCGGGATGGTGCCGAGTTTTATAGCAGCGCGGCGCACTGCCTTCGGCGTACATCGCATTGATCACGAGCCGGTTGTTCGACTCGCCAAGCTTGACGTCCTCGCCGAGCAGGCCCTTGAGCGCTTTGCGCAGGCCGTCCTGGGCGTACTTGGGGCGGATCGACGCCTTGGGGTTGAGTTTCCGCATGAGCCACGGACGCTTCGTGAAGATCTTCTCGCCGTGGTCGAAGTAGAACTTGCGGATATCCGAGGCTGAGTGCCCCAGCCCCAACCCGAGCGCGATCAGCCCTCCTGTGGACGTGCCCACGATCAGGTCGAAGTGATCGGCCACGCGCTTGCCGGTGAACTCTTCCAGCTTCGCCAGGAACGAGGCGCTGTACACGCCGCGGATGCCCCCGCCGCTGAGGCTGAGGATGCGGAACTTCTGGGTCATAGGACGCTCCGTAAACCACACGCCACGGCTTCCCGTAACGCGTCGTAAATCTGTTATTCTTCCTAGGTTTAGCGTGAGTTGAGCGCCTTGGTCGCAACGGACGGACCGACGAGCCGATCGAGCGCGGCCTTGCGTGCCTGGGTCCCGTCACCAGCCTTTGAGGCGTCACCAAGCGCATCGTGCATGTCGGCGATCATGTCACGGAACGGTCTCAGGCACTTCTCGTCCAGGCGCTGCCCAAGATCTTCTCCGGCCACGGTCGGGTTGGGAACGTTAAGGCCCGATTCCTCGGCTTGCTTAAGTCGCGTGTGCATCCGAACCAGAACCCGGCTCAAGCCCTGCGCGAGATCCGTCTCGCCGTTGTACGCCTCGGCGGCGAGCGTGGTGATCAGGATTGACGAGGGGCTCTCCTGGGCGTCGAGGAACGCGAGGTTGCGATAGTGCTTGATGAGTTGGACGATCTTGCGTAGTGGAGCCTTCTGGTGCACAGGCTCCCTCACCGGCTGGCGTTCAACGATCGATCGCGCCTCGTATGCCGTTGTACGAGTACCGGTGCGGCAGTACATCTCAAACCACGCCGCAAATCCGAGGGGATCGGTCTGCGTGTAGGAGTCACGGGTTCGGATCGGCTGGCCGAACATCCGCTTGTTGGCGATCAGGAAAGACTCACCCCACGCGGTCTGCGGGCCGGGAGCGGCTGGAATGATGTCAAGGTGCAGCAACTCGTCTGAGTAATTCAGGCGGATGCACTTGTCCTTGATCTCGATGCGGTCAGCGTACTCGGGCTGTGAGCGGAGCCAATCCCGAACGTTCGCATACAGATCGTCCGCGTGCTTGTAATCGATGTTGACGTTGAGCACGCACATCAAGTCGAGGTCGAACTCGACGGCCTCGCCAGACTTGCGAAACGGCTTCACGGTCGTCCGCAAGAGCATCGAGCCTTGCGGGAAGAGCCTTGGCGAGAGGGCGGCCAGAGGGGAATTGCTCGTGGTGAGTTGCCGGCGGAGATCGTCGTAGATCCGTGTCGCTCGGTCGAACTGCTCATCGGTGAGTTGGATCTGCCGGACGATCCGGTCCAGATTGTCGTTCAGCGAGCCGGGGCGATTCATGGTCAAGACGGTGCTCATGGCTTGGCGGCCTCCCGGACGGTCGGTTCCACCGAGCCCCGCCGCCAGACCCCCACGTTGAGGCCCACCGCCTTGGCCCGCCCGGGCCCCGTCCGTGTGGCCCGCGGTCGCCGACCTTCGTGCCGGCGAGTGCGGGACCATCGTGCAAGCCGCGTGCCCAGAACATCCATCCCGTGCCAACGCAAGAAAACCACCCCCACGCATCGTGAGGGTCGATTCTCAATGTAGTTGGAGATCTGTTGCGCCTGCCAAAAACCGATCGAAAACGAGCCAAGCTGCCGATACGGCAGGTTGGCACAGTGATAGCCCGGCGTTGTCAACCCCTTCGGGCCACTACTCTATCGACCAACGGCCCCATGTCAATGAAACATTCCCACACGACTTTCCCCAATTGCTCCGGATGAAGGGATGAAGAGTTGTGGATGCCTCACGCAATGCGGATGAACCCGACCCACTCAATCTGGCCCCGTCCCCCGGCCCCCGCGCCCCGATGACCGGCTCCCGGTTACCGATGACCGGCTCCCGGTTACCGATGACCGGCCCTCGGTTACCGATGACCGATCGTCGGTTACCGATGACCGACTCCCGGTTACCGATGACCGATCGTCGGTTACCGATGACCGATCGTCGGTTACCGATGACCGGCTCCCGGTTCCCGATGACCGATCGTCGGTCACCGATGACCGGCTCCCGGTTCCCGATGACCGATCGTCGGTTACCGATGACCGGCTCCCGGTTACAGCCACCCGATCGTCGGTTTTCGTGGCCCGGACCCCGCTGGGAGCCTCTGGGGGCCGATTCTGGGCCTCTGGCGGCCCGGGCGATGGGGAAGACCCGGACGGGCCCGCCGCCATGCCGATCGCTCCCGCCCCCCCACCGGGCGCCACCGCCCCCCCACCTACCGCCACCGCGGCATTGGAAACCCCCGCGCCCGCGGGCCCAGGCGCCCCGGCGGCCGGGGCGGGGCGATAGCCTGCGCGTGGGCCAGGCCGCCGCGGGCCGGGCCGGTGCCCGGGCGACCATCGCCGCGCCGGGGGCATCGGGGGGAGCGCGGGCGGAGAGGGGAGCGCACGCATGGCGAGCTTCGTACGGATCCTGGGCATCGCCGCCCTGGCGTGGCTCGCCGCGGGGGGCGGGGCGTGCAAGCCGGTCGCGATGCCTACCGGCACCATCACCATCGACACGGTCACCTTCGTGCTCGACCCGCCCGCGCCGGCGGCCAGCGCGTCGTCCCCGGCGGCCGGCGGCCCCGCGCCGGGCATCTGGATCGACACCCACATCAAGGCCACCAACCCCATCGGCCTGGGCGCGGCCAGCGGCAGCGTCACCAGCCGCAGGCCCTACGACATCGCCTTCGACTTTACCGACAACGCCGCCAGCGACGCCGACCGCTTCGCCCGGCTGGAGATCACCAGCGTCCAGATCACCTACGACGACGGCGCGGCCGAGCCCGCCGCCGAAGCGCTCCAGGTGCCCATCGTCGTCCGGCCCCGCGCGTACGAGACGGTCAACAGCGTCTCCGGCGGCCGCGTGGTGCGCAGCACCTTGAGCCTTTTGTCGGGCACGATCCCCGGGGTCGTGACGCGCGACGAGTCGTTCCGTTTGGAGATCGAAGGGCGCTTCGTCGGGCGGGACGGCACAGCGGTGCCCTTCGCGATCGACCAGCGATGGCGGGCCCAGCGCGAGCAGACAACCAAGACCGCCGCCGAGGTGTACCGCGACGGGTGACCGGCCGACGTGGCCGGTGGTCGCCCGGAAGGGCCCCGGGCCCCGCCCCGGGCCGCCCGCAACCGCCCCCGTGCCCCCTGCGGATACGGGACGTGGGGTGGGGGGCCCGTGGTGGGTTCTGGTGGCCCCAAGGGGAGCAAGACGATGGCACGCAGGACACGATGGATGGCGAGGGTGGCGGTGGCGAGCGGGCTCTTGGCGGCGGGCGCGGCCATAGGCCAGAGCGACCGCCTCTTCTTTGAAGTCAGCAACGACATCGGCCCCTCGCGGCCCTCGGCGGTGGTGACGCTGTGGGCCACGCACGACCCACGCGACTTCGCCGTGGCGGCGATGGGCGGCGGCCTGGAGGCCAGCGAGGGAACCTGGTCCGACATCGCCATCGTGCCGCCCATGGACGGCCCGGTCACGACGCCCGGCACCGTCGTGGACGCCCGACGCGTCGAGGGCATCATCGCCGGGCAGTTACACTTCATCGGCGCTGGCATCTACGCCGACCCGAGCAACCCCATCGCGGTGTGGCGGGGCGAGATCGAGGTCCTCGACTTCACCCCACGCACGATCGGCCTGGCCTCGCTCATCAACCGCTTCGACGTGTACGTCAGTGCCGAGAGCTCCTTCATCGATAGCCGCCTTTCCACGCTCGAGCAGGCAGCGGGCACCATCCGCGTCGTGCCCGCGCCCGCCAGCGGGGCCATCCTTGTTCTGGGCGTGCTAACGGCGGCAGGGCGGCGGCGGTGAATGTTGAACTCAAACAGGCACAAGGAGAACACCATGCAGAGCAAGCGACTGGGATGCAGGACGATCGTGGCGGTGGCAAGCGGGCTGCTGGCGGCGGGCGCGGCGATGGCCGACGGCGAGCGGCTGTTCTTTGAAGTGAGCAACGACATCGGCCCCGGGCAGCCATCGGCGGTGGTGACGCTTTGGGCGGCCTTCGACCCGGACGACTACGCCGTGGCATGGGTGGCCGCAGACCTGGAAGCCAGCGAGGGCACCTGGTCGGGCATCGCCATCGTGCCGCCCATGGATGGCCCGGGCACGACGCCGGGCATCGTGGATGGCCGCCGCGTCGAGGGCGTTATCGCCGGGCAATGGAACATCCCCGTCGGCGCGGGCGTCTTCGCCGATCCGAGCAACCCCATCGCCCTGTGGCGCGGGACGCTGGCCGTCGACGACTTCACGCCGCGCACGATCGACCTGGCCTCGATGGCCACGCGCTTCGACGTGTACATCGCCCGCCATAGCACGGCCTACCGGAGCCGCATCGACACGCTCGAGCAGGCCGCGGGCAGCATCACCGTCGTGCCCGCGCCCGCCAGCGGGGCCGTCCTTGTCCTGGGCGTGCTTGCGGCCCGACGGCGGCGGGGGTAGGCTCTGGGCATGAGCCCCCACGCCACGGAAGGCGCCGCCTTGGACCAAGACCCAAACGACGCCGCACACGGCCCCAACGACCGCACGGGCGAGCCGGACATCCCCCCCGCCCCGGGCGGCGCAAGCCCCCTGCTTCTCGGCCTGACCGAGGCCCAGAAGCGGGCCGTCGTCGCCACCGAGGGGCCCGTGCTCGTGCTGGCCGCCGCGGGCAGCGGCAAGACGCGCGTCATCACCCGGCGCATCGGCTACCTGCTCTCCCTGGGCGTGCCCGCGTGGTCGATCCTGGCTCTGACCTTCACCAACAAGGCCGCCGCCGAGATGCGCGAGCGCGTGGGCGTCCTGCTGGCCGCTGGCGAGGGGAACGAGACCGGTGGGAGCGGCCAGGACAGCAGGCGCACGCGCGGGCTGACCATCGCCACCTTCCACAGCCTGTGCGCCAGGCTCCTGCGCCGCTACGCCGACGACCCGGCCCTGCCCACCTTGAAGCCCGACTTCACCATCTACGACACCAGCGACCAGGTCGCGCTCATGAAGAGGACCATCAAGGACCTGGGCCTGGACACCAGCAACTGGGCCCCGCGAAGCGTGCTCAACACCATCAGCACCGCCAAGAACGACCTGCTCGACGCCGACGCCTACGCCGCCAGCGCGATGGACTTTTACAGCAAGCAGGTGGCCCGCATCTACAGCGCCTACCAGCGGGCCATGCACGCCGCGGGCGCGGTGGACTTCGACGACCTGCTGCTGCTGACCGCGCGCCTGCTGCGCGTCAGCGACGCGGCCCGGAGCGAGCTGCGAGCCCGCTGGCAGTACCTCATGATCGACGAGTACCAGGATACCAATCGCGCCCAGTTCGAGATCGCCGCGCTGCTGGCCGGCCGCGCGGGCGAGGACGGGCGCGGCGAGAAGGGCCCCAACTTCTGCGTCGTGGGCGACCCCGACCAGTCCATCTACGGCTGGCGCGGGGCGGACATCTCCAACATCCTCGAATTCGAGCAGCAATTCCCCGCGTGCCGGGTCATCCCCCTGGGCGAGAACTTCCGCAGCACCGCGCCCATCCTGAAGGCCGCCGACACGCTGATCCGCTGCAACAAACGCCGCAAGCACAAGGACCTCTTCACCAGCAGCGATGGCGGCGACCCGGTGGAGGCCGTGCTGTGCCAGGACGAACGCCACGAGGCCGAGCTGGTCGCCCACTGGCTCAAGGCCCGCGCCGAGGACGGGCTCGACTGGCGTCAGATGGCCGTCTTCTACCGCACCAACGCCCTCAGCCGCGTGATGGAAGACGCCCTGCGGGCCCACGCCATCGCCTACCGCATCGCCCGCGGCACGGCCTTCTACGATCGCGAAGAGGTCAAGCACGCCATCGCGTACCTGCGCGTGGTGGCCAACGCGGCCGACAACGTCTCGCTGCTGCGCATCGTCAACACGCCCAGCCGGGGCATCGGCAAGACCAGCCTGGACCGGCTCGAAGCCGCGGCGAACCTGGCCGGCGCGCCGCTGTTCGAGCTGCTGCGCGAGCCCGAGCGCCACGCCGAGGTCACCAGCCGCTCGGCCAGGAGTTGCCGAGAGTTCGTGGCGATGGTCGAGGGCTGGACCGGGCACGGCCGCTTCATGGGCGCGCAGGTGAGCACGACGCTGGCCGAGCTGGTCGCCCGCGTCGTCGACGACAGCGGCCTGCGCACCATGTACGAGGCCCAGGCCCGCAGCGGCGTCGAGGAAGACCAGAGCCGCCTGGATAATCTCGACCAGCTCATCACCGGCGCCGCCGAGTTCGAGCGCGAGTACGACCCGGCGGGCGACCCCTTCGCCTTCACCGACGCCCAGAGCGCCAGCGCGGGCAACGACGCCAGCACGCCTCCCCTGCTGGCGATGCTCCGCGCCTGGCTCGAGACCGTCGCGCTCGTCAGCGACCAGGACGCCGTCGACGCGGCGGGCGGGGCGGTCACCCTCATGACCCTGCACGCCAGCAAGGGACTCGAATTCCCCGCCGTGGCGATCATCGGCCTCGAGGAAGGCACCCTGCCCCACGCCCGCGCACGCGAGAGCGAGGCCGAGCTCGAGGAAGAGCGCCGCCTCGCCTTCGTGGGCATCACCCGCGCCATGCACCGACTGCTGATCACCAGCGCCCGCGTGCGCGCCGTCCGAGGCGTGCCCGAGCGGACCATCCCCAGCCGATTCCTCAGCGAGATCGGGCAGATGGGCGACGCGCACGTCACCTTCAGCGACCGCACCGAGGACCTGGCCGAAGGCTATGACCCCTGGGGCGACGATGAATCAGGGGCCGCGGCACTGCCCACGGGCGCCCGCGTGCGCCACCCCCAGTTCGGCGTGGGCAAGGTGCTCAGTTGCGGCACGGGCCCGGGGGCCAGGGCCCGCGTCGAGTTCACGGGCATCGGCATCAAGACGCTGATCCTCGAGTACGCGAGGCTGACGCTGGTGGAGTGAAGCAGAAGGGGAACCCATCGCACGCGCGAGGGGCCCGTCCCTTCCTTGCCGAATGCTCTGCCCGCAACTACCTCCCACCGCCCGAAACGTGCCGGCCCAGGAAGTCGAGCATCAGCCGTGCGATGGTGTCGCCGTCTTCCTCGAGCGCGAAGTGGCCCGTGTCCAGGATGTGCAACTCCACGTTCTTCAGGTCGCGCTGGTAGGGGTACGCGCCCTCGGCCGGGAAGATGAAGTCGCCCTTGCCCCAGGTAATGAGCGTGGGCGGCTGGTGCTGGCGGAAGAGCGCCTGCCACTGGGCGTATCGCTCCGTGTTCGTGCGATAGTCATAGAAGTAATCCAACTGCACCTCGTCGTTGCCCGGGCGGTCGAGCTTGGGCTGCACGTGGTTCCATGTGTCGGGGCTGATGGCCCGTGCGTCGCGCACGCCGTGGGTGTACTGCCACTTGGTGGCTTCGAGGGTCAGCAGCCCGCGCAGGGCGTCGCGGTTGGCCTTCGTGGGCTCGTTCCAGTAGGCCTTGATGGGCACCCAGAACTCGCGCAGCCCCTCGTCGTAGGCGTTGCCGTTCTGGATGATGAACGCCCGCACACGCTGGGGCTGGGCCTCGAACATGCGGAAGCCCACCGGCGCGCCGTAGTCCATCAGGTACACGCTGTACCGATCCACGCCCAGCGAATCCAGCAGCCCGGTCATCAGCCGGGCCGCGTTGGCGAACGTGTAGTCGTACTCGTCGCGTGAGGGTGTCGCCGACTCGCCAAAGCCCGGCAGGTCCGGCGCGATCACCCGGTACTGGCCCGCCAACTTGGGGATCAGGTCGCGGTACATGTGGCTCGAAGTCGGGAAGCCGTGCAGCAGCACCACAACCGGCGCGTCGGCTGGGCCGGCCTCGCGATAGAAGATGTCCAACCCTTCCACCTGTTGCGTGCGGTACCGAACGCCCGAAACGGCCGGCGCGGACACGACCGACGCCGCCCGGGCGTCGGGGGCCTCGCCCGAAACATGCCAGGCGGCCAGCGCCGGTGCAAGGCCGGCCAGGGCGATCAGTGAGAACGTCGTCATGATCCTGTTGCGAATCCTGTGTGCCATCGGGAGAACTCCTCAACTACAAAATGCGATGTGTGCAATGATCCAGACGGAGAATACATGTATATACATGCTTTATTCCGAGCCCAAAGCAGATTCATGAGAGTTCACACAATCAGGACTGTGCAAGGGCTCTGGACACCCGACCAAGCACCTCGCAAAGGTCGGTGCCAAGCCTGTCGGCGATCTCCCGCTGGGCGGCCTGCCAGTGCGGGACGGCCTCGCCCAGCGTCCGCCTGCCAGCTTCGGTCAGCACATACCGCCGAACGCGGCGATCGTGCTCGCAGTCCACACGGTCGAGCAGCCCCCGCTCGAACAGGCGATCCAGGTTGCGGCTGAGCGTGGTCGGGTCGGTATGCGTGGCATTTGCCAGGTCGCTCTGGCTCGGGTTACCCAACTGGGCGACGCCCGCCAGCAGCGTCAACTGCGTACCTCGTAGACCGATAACTCGAAGACGCTCATCAAAGACCGATGCCACCAGGCGGTCGGCCTGGCGGATGGTCGTGGCCAGGCAGCCCGCAAAGGCGCTGGCCAACTGCTGATCGGATGGGCTCGCTTCGGCGGGTTCACACGACATGGGTGACTCCGATCGGGACAAATCCATGCATATGCAAATGTATTCGGCTCAGCAGCCTTATCGGTCGAAACACAATCGCCCCTACCCGAGCACCGAGCGTTCGCTGAATCTCGGAGCGCGCGTCGCGTTGGTGCATCATGTTGTCCTGGCTTGTTGCGGCCACGCACCACGCGCACGTCCGATCACGCGGACTCGGTCACGATCCTCGCGTTGGGCGGTGGTTATCGCTCGCAATTCGAGTTGGCATCGGGCTTGAATGGAAACCGGCAAGCCGTCCCGGGTGCGGGCCGGCGACAATTCCAGAGAGGGTCGACCTATGAAGAGCGTGCTTACTGTTTCGGAGAGCGGAAAGCGGATCATGCTCCTGACGGTGCTGAGCTTCATCGCGCTGATGTGATCTCCAACGAGGACCTCGCGTTCGTTTGTGCGCATGGAAAAGGCCCAGGCTTGCGCCAGGGCCTCGTTGGTGAACTCGCCTCGATCGGGTGGATCAGTACTCGATCTTGTTGGTGCCCATGGCGTCGTGGTCGTCCATGCCGCCGCGGGTTGGACCGGCATCGGCGGTGTAGGACCCATCGCCCGTGTCGCCCCACTGGGCCCGCTTGAGGCTCAGGCCGATCTTGCGGTCGGAGATATCCACACGCAGGATCTTGACGTCGACCTCATCGCCGGCCTTGACGACCTCTTGGGGGTCCTCGACCTTGTGGTCGGCCAGTTCGGAGATGTGCAGGAGGCCTTCCAGGTCGTCCTCGAGTTCGACGAAGACGCCGAAGTTGGTGATCTTGGTGACCTTGCCGCGCACGACCATGCCCGGCTGGTAGGCACCGGGGATGGCGTTGAGCCAGGGGTCTTCGGTGAGTTGCTTGACGCCCAGGGAAATGCGCTGCTTGTCCTGGTCGACGTCGAGCACCACGCACTGGAGGACGTCGCCCTTCGTGACCAGTTCGTTGGGATGCGTGACCTTCTTGGTCCAGGACATGTCGCTGACGTGCAACAGCCCGTCGATACCCGGCTCGATCTCGACGAAGGCACCGTAGTTGGCAAGGTTGCGGACCGCGCCTTCGATGATGGTGCCCGGGGGGTACTTCTCGGCAACCAGTTCCCAGGGATTGACCTCGATCTGCTTCATGCCGAGGGAAATTTCCTGCTTGTTCTTGTCGATGTCGAGCACGACGATCTCGACCTTGTCGCCGACATTGACCACCTCCGAGGGGTGGTTGACGCGCCTTGTCCAGCTCATCTCTGAGATGTGGACAAGGCCCTCGATGCCGTCCTCGAGTCGGACGAAGGCGCCATAGGACATGATGTTGACCACCTCGCCGGTGACGCGCGAGTTGACCGGGTACTTGGCCTCGATGGCCTCCCAGGGGCTGGGGTCCTTCTGCTTGAGGCCCAAGGCGATCTTCTCCTTCTGCATGTCGATGGAGAGGACCTTGACCTCGATCTCGTCGTCCACACGCAGCAGCTCGCTCGGGTGGTTGACGCGGCTCCAGCTCATGTCGGTGATGTGCAGGAGTCCGTCGATACCGCCCAGGTCGATGAACGCGCCGAAGTCGGCCAGGTTCTTGACCACGCCCTTGACGATCTGGCCTTCGGCCAGTGTGTCCAGCAGACGCTTCTTGGCCGAGTCGCGTTCCTTCTCGATCAGCCGGCGACGGCTGATGACGATGTTGCGCCGCTCGGTATCGATCTTAAGCACCATCGCGCGGACCGAACGGCCCACGAAATCCCGCACGTCGTGCGGCCGGCGGACGTCGACCTGGCTGGCAGGCAGGAACACGGGCACGCCGATGTCCACCAGCAGGCCGCCCTTGATCTGCTTGACGACCTTGCCCTCGACCACGTCGTCTTCCTTGGTGTGGTCGACGATGCGATTCCAGGCGATCTGTCGGTCGGCCTGCCGCTTGGAGACCTCCACGGTGCCTCCGGCGCCTTCGATGTTGCGCAGCAGCACGTCGATCGACTCGCCGATCTTGGGCTCGGTGTCGAACTCGTCGCGGGGCACCAGGCCC
Source organism: Phycisphaeraceae bacterium (assembly GCA_026126305.1). Lineage (GTDB taxonomy): Bacteria > Planctomycetota > Phycisphaerae > Phycisphaerales > UBA1924 > JAHCJI01. The sequence continues at coordinate 170,104 of JAHCJI010000003.1, read as the reverse complement.
TCGCTCTTGAGGCCAACCTCAACGACCACGTCGTCGCCGGCAAAGCCGATGACCCGGCCCTTGATGATCTTCCCGGGTTCGAGGTCGGAGATCTGGTTGTTCAGCAGGGTGTCCATGTCTCCCTTGGCGACGGCTTCGCCCAAGGCTTCACGGACCATCGCTTCGGCCTCACTGTCGGAAAGGCCGAGCGAAGCGATCAGGGTTTCATCCACCATAAATGTGCGTCTCTCAGATCGGTCGTGCTCGTTGATATCGGGCCGCCGGGCCACCGAGATCAATCGACACGCCGCCGTACCGGCTCGCACGCCTCCGCGGGCGTGACACACGAGCCGATCCGCCTATCGGCGGCTTGGGGTCGTTCTGGGTTCCGGGGCGCCACCACAACGCCTGCGACTTCCGGACCGGCGGAACGTGAAGGGGATATTAGGCACGCGGCTTGGGGTCTGGACGAGCAGGGCGTTCGGCAGGCGGCAGGTTCCGTTCCTTACAGGTGGGGATGGTGGATGTGGCGACGCCCCGGCGCAAGAAATGCCCGGTTGAGGATGCTTTGTGGGCTTGGTTTGTATAAACTTGGGGCTCGCCGCGACGCGTGTGGTCTCGGGGAGAGTCTCGAGAGTGGCCCCGGGGGCCGGTGTGAAGTTTGACGGCTCAGGATGGGCCCAGACTCTGTCGACATTAATCATGTGCGAACGGGCGAACGTTCGCGGGTAGTAGGCCCTGTATTCGTGGCCCGTCTGGTACGGCCCGAAGGGCCGATCGGGGTTGGCGGAACCCGATGCCGGAGACATCCGCCGCATTAGCGTGAGGCAGCCGAAGCAATGACAACGATCGCGACGAAGACGCCGGGTACCGCAGGCGAGGCATCCCTTGATGAGCATCGCAACCCCGTGTTCGAGGAACTTGGCTTCCCCAAGGACCCGAACAACCTGTACACCCAGACGGTGGGCACGATGCTGCACGCCGCCGACATGCTGGACCTCCAGCACCGCGTCAAGATCATCCTGGCCCAGCCCAAGAACGAGATCATGGTGCACTTCCCCGTGCGTCTGGACGACGGGCACCACCACCTGTTCAAGGGCTACCGCGTGCAGCACAACAACGCCCTGGGCCCGTTCAAGGGCGGGCTGCGCTTCCACCCCGACGTCCACCTGGACGACGTGAAGGCGCTGGCGCTGCTGATGACCATGAAGTGCTCGCTGGCCCGGCTGCCCCTGGGTGGCGGCAAGGGCGGCGTCAAGTGCGATCCGCGCAAACTGAGCCCCGACGAGATGGAGCGCGTCACCCGCCGATTCACCAGCGCGATCATGAACGACATCGGTCCGGACTATGACATCCCCGCGCCCGACGTGGGCACCAACGCCCAGCACATGGCCTGGATCGCCGATACGTACCAGATGTCCAGCGGCAGGCCCGCCTCGGACAGCATGCGCGTGGTCACGGGCAAGCCCGTGGAAGTCGGCGGCTCCCTGGGCCGCGAGAAGGCCACCGGGCAGGGCGTGGCCGACGTGATGGCCGAGATCCTGCCCCAGATCAAGATCCCCATCCAGGGCCTTCGGTTCAGCATCCTGGGCTTCGGCAACGTGGGCTCGTGGGCGGCCCGCATCCTCCAGGACATGGGTGCCACCCTCATCGCCGTGATGGACCACTCGGGTGCCCTTCGGTGCGACACCGGCCTGGACGCACACGCCCTAAGTGAATATGCCGCGGAACACTACGGCATCGCTGGATTCGAGAAGAGCAAGGCCGCCACCGAGAGCGGCAAGAGCGGTAAGGGTGCCGACGTGATCTCGAAGGAAGACTTCTACTCCACGCCAGTGGACGCCTTCATCCCCGCCGCCCTCGAGCAGATGATCGGCCCGCGCGAGGCCGAGATGCTCCAGTGTCGCGTCGTCGCCGAGGGTGCCAACGCCCCGTGCACCCCGTCGGCCGACCGCGTGCTCAGCCGTCGCGGCATCGAGGTGCTGCCGGCCATCTTGTGCAACGCGGGCGGCGTGACCGTGTCCTACTTCGAGTGGGTCCAGAACAAGGCCTGCCAGATCTGGGACATCGAGACGGTCGACCGCGAGCTGAACAAGGTCATGTGCATGTCGGCCCGTCGCACGCTGCTGGCCCGCCAGCGCTACGAGTGCGACATGCGGACCGCCAGCTATCTGGCTGCCCTGGAACACATCGGCAAGGTCTACAAGACCCGCGGCATCTTCCCCTGAACAACTCGAAATCCAGACACCTTCGAACCCCACTCGCTTGAGTGGGGTTCTTTTCTGTCAATCGAGCACGCCCCGCAACGCATCTCGCACCTGCGCAATGGGGTCGCCCGTGGGATCGATGCGCACCGCCTGCCAGTCCATGGCACGAGCACCACGGATGTTCTCGTGCAAATCGTCAAAGAATGCGATGGCTTGGCCGCTGGCCCCCACCGCCGCCTCGAGCGTTGCGTAGAAACGCGGGTCGGGCTTGGCCAAGCCGTGCAGGTGGCTGGCGACCTGGTGTTCGAGCGTGCCCGCGGCTGCGAACTCCGACCGGCGCAGCCAGTGGCGGTGGTTGGTGTTGCTCAGCAGCGCGCCGGTCAGCCTTGGATGGCTGGCCAACTCCCGGGAAAGATCCAAAGCGCCCTCATACTCGGCGATGAGGTACGCGTCGTGCAATCGCTCGATGTCCGAGGCTGTATACCCGGGCGAGAGCCGCGACACCGCCTCGAAATAGTCCGCACACGAGAGCCGGCCCAACTGGTAGTCCTCGCTGAGCGCCCGCCGGCGACGACGGATCGCGTCGTCCACGGGCCCAGATGGCAAGGGCAAGCCCGCGGCGGCGCAGGCTTCCTCCCAGGAATGGCAGATGCGCAGCAGCACACCGCCCCAATCCAGGCAGATCACGCGGACGGCCTTTGGATCGGGCAGGCTCATGGCAAGGCGGACGCATCGGGTTTCATGACCTCGGCCATCACCGTCGTCGCGTAACTGCCGCGGGGCAACTCGAACCCGCAGCGTACGTACGTGCCGTGGGCGTCGGCACCGCCCTCAACCTGGGGATAGGCCAAAGGCACGCGCAGCGGCCGGCGGTCGCCTTCGAGGGCGCCCCTGTTCCTCGTGGCAAATCGCTCCAGGTCCTGGGGTGTCAGGCCGAACGAGGCCAACGCCGCCCGCTCGATCTCGCCCGGCACGCCCTGTGCGAGCCTCATGCGTGGCCCCCACATGGGTCCCGTTGGGCTCACTTCCAATCGCGTCAGGCGCTCGGCCAACTCGCTCATACCCACCTCCTGCGCGGTCACGACGAAGGTGGTGCGCCGGGCGTCGTGGACGACGGCCACGTCGCCTTCCTGCAAGGTATCCAACGTGCCCGCGCGCAGACGCTCACTGAGCACTTCATTGAAGATGGCGCTCTGGAGCGCGCTGGCCAGGAACGCCAGCTCCGTCCGGCCGATCCGCTCGACGGCGTGCTCGGGACGCTTGCCCCGCGCCAGAGCCTCGAGCACGCGACGCTCGGCCTGGGCAGATTGCGGCAGGGCCGCCAGGGCGGCCTTGAGGTCGCCAGTGGCGTACGCCAACCGGGATGGATCGTCCTTCCCGTCGGGCGTTGGCCCCAGCAGCAGGTCGCAGGCCTCCTGGGCGTTGCCCCGCACCAGCGCAAGGCCTATCCGATGGTTGGTGCCCCACTGCCCGAAGCGCTGCTCGCCCACGACGTTGGGCAAGCCCTTGGCTTCGAGGACAGCCAGGACGCGATGGGCGTGCAACGCCGCGTCTGGTGAAACCCCACGCACGCGGATCGAGAACCCGTTGCCGGCCAGGTGACCGCGCCGCAGCTTGCGGTCGTGCATGTCGGCCCACAGGATCTGGATGCGATCGTGCCGCAGCGAGGGGAAGTCTTCCATCCGCTTGCCCGGCACGTGGACCGTTACGTGCTGGCGGGTGATCGCCTGCTTGTCTTTGAGCCCGGCGTACCCGATGGCGTTGGTCGGCACGCCGAAGTGGCGGGCCAGTTCGTTGACCATAGAGAGCGTCGACAGGCCGCGTTTCTCGACAAGCAGCATGAGATGCTCGCCCTGCCCGCTTGGTGGGTAGAGCGGCAACTCGTCGACGAGGAAGTCTTCTTCGCGTTGCTTGATGGCCCCGCTGATGCCGGGGATTTGGGCGGTGCGAAAGGGAAACCCGGCGTCGTCGCCGGCGCAGTCTTGGAGATGCCCATGGCTCGAGGGCGTCATCAAAAGGTCGGTTCCTCGCCCGGCTCGAATTCGTCGCCTTCGTCCTCGTCTTCGTCGAATTGATCCTCCAGCGGATTGCTGCTGGTGGCCTGGGCCAAAACATGCTCGGCTACAAAGATGGGGGCCGATAGCCCGATACCCAGCGCGATGGCGTCGCTGGGCCGGGCATCGACCTCGACCATTTCGCCACGGGCATCTCGGATGTTCAGGACGGCAAAAAAGGTCTGATCTGCCAAATCGGTGATGGCCACCGATTCGAGCGTGGCACCTAGACTTTCTAGGATGTGGGCCAGCAGATCGTGGGTCTGGGGGCGTTTCACCGGCACGCCGCTCAGGCGACGCTCGATGGCCTGGGCCTCGGGCAGGCCGATGACGATAGGGAATGTCCTCGGCCCATCCTCGGCCGAGCCATTGGTAGAAACCTCACGCAGTTCGATGACCTGGTAGTCGGTCAGTTCCCGGATTAAGATGCGTGACAACTCCATTCGGACCGTCATCGACGCCCTCCCTCGGCCCATGGGTCGTCCCAGGCCACATCCATCGAAGGCCCGCCACACACGCCCGTCAATGCCCGCCCCCGGAAGCTCTACGATCTCTCCATGCTGCGTGTGCGTCGAACGAGCCAGGAACCACGGGTCGAGATGGCCCCGCTCATCGACGTTGTATTCCTGTTACTCACTTTTTTTGTCTTCTCCCTGGTGCTGCTCAGCCGGATCAGCGTGCTCGACTTGGACCTGCCCACCCTTGGGTCGGGCGGTCCGGGCGAGAAGCCCCGGGCCGTAGTCGTCGCAGTCGACGGGCAAGGCGTGGTCTACGTAGACGGTCGGCCGGTGGGCGAAGCGGCCGTCGCGGGTGAGCCTTTGTCGGAAACCACGCGCGTTGCGCTCTTTGAAGCCATCGACGCGGCAATGGACCCCGGTGACGAAACCCTGACGGCTCCCATCATCCGCATGGAGGTCGACGAGCGGGGGGCTTCGGGGGCCATGCTCCGCGTCCTCGACGCCCTGCGAGGACGCGGGTACGAGAGCGTCCAACTCGTCGGCAAGCCCGCCAGCAACCCCGCGCCGGGCGATCCCTGAGCCAGCGGGCTCGTACCATATGCACCATGGCTCATGACACCCCAACCGAGCACTCGGGTGGATCGGCCGGTCGTTGGGCTATCGCCTTGCCCGCGAGTGTGGCCGTGCATCTGCTGCTGGGGATCGCCTTGCTGCGGGGTGGGGTCGATCCTTCGCGCCTGGTGTCCGCGCCTGCCAACGCGCAGCCCATCGAGATACCCATTCAACTGGGCATCGAACGAAGCGAGTCCAAAACTCCGAACTGGCTCGGTTTCGAGACACCGACGCCGCACGAGGCCCTCCCTTCGACCGTTGAGCAGAGCCAGCTTACCAGGGCCGTGGGCGAGGCTCGAGACAACCTCGCCCGAGCCATGGCCGCCCAGGCGCAGGACGCCTTTGCCCAGACCATCGCTGAAGCGAGGCAGGTCTGGGAGGCGCTGGTAGCCGAACTTGCCAAGGCCCAAGCCGAAGCGTCGTCGTCTCAGCCCGAGACGGTGCAGCCGCAGCCGGTGGTCCAACCCCAGCCCGTGGCCGAACCCGCCAAGGAATCCGAGCCCACTCCCGAACCCTCCAACGAAGACGGCAGCCCCGGGGTCGCCGACGATCGGGCCGCAGACGCTTCGAGCCTGCCAAGCGAGGTCCGCCGGGCCGAACTGGGCCGGGTGCTGGCCGGCGAGGGCTTACGCATCCAGACCACACGGCTCGTCCTGACCGACTTGCAACGGTATCTGGGTCGTCCGCCCAACCCACTGGTGGAAATCTCCTTCGGGCGTGACGGGACGGTCGTTCGGGCGGCCATCGCCCGAGGCCAGGGCACGGGCCGCAGCGACATGGACCAGGCGCTCATCAACGCGATCTATCGCTGGACGGCCACGGGGGCCCGACTCGACGCGATGGATGAAGATGATCCGCCCCTGCTGATCCGTTTAAGGATCCTCTTCTGATGTTGGCGAAGCTTGTCTTGGTCTTGCTCCTGACACAGGCATCCCCGGTGTCGCCCGAGCGCATCGATCCCGAGCAACTCCCGATCCCCCAAGCCAACGCCCCTGTGGAACAAGGGTGGGTACCACCGGAAGCCCAAGCCGCAAGACCGGGCACGACCATCCCGAAGCCACGGATAGAAGCCCCGTCAAACGCCGGCGGTCGAATGGCACCCTCACTCATGGGCGATGAGGACTACCGCCGCGCGCGGGTGCGCGCGTTACTCGAGTCTGCTTTGCGACAGCATGGGCGCATGAGATAAGGCCGCTCGCTGTTGCTCGCGGCTCGGATCTCAAAACTCGACCGGGTTACTCGCCCAGGAGGGAGCTGATCTCGTCCTCGACGGGATTGGAGACCTTGCGCGAGGGCTTAGCCTTCTTGCTGGCATCGTTGGCGCTGGTGGCCTCGGCATCATCGTCGTCGGGCTCGTCTACGTCGGCGGCGTCGAGCTTGGCGATCTGGGCGTCCAGCTCGGCATCGGCCTTGGCCTGGGCTTCCTCGTCCTTTGCCAGCTTCCGTTTGATAGCCTCGATCTTGTTGCGATCGGGTGCCATCACGATGCTGGCCTGACGCATGACCCATCGGGGTGCCATCTCGACCTTGGCGATGTCGCTGAGTTGCTCGACGATTTCGGCCAGGCGTTCCAGGCCCAGTTCCTTATGGACCATCTCCCGCCCACGGAAGCGCTGGGTGATCTGCACCTTGTTGCCTTGCATAAGGAAGCGGCGCGCCTGGTTCACGCGGATCTGCACGTCGTGCGGGTCGATCTTCACCGACCGGCCAAGCCGCACTTCCTTGATCTCGGGCTGGCCCGAGGTCTTGTTCTCTTTGCGCTTGGACTGCTCGTACTTGAACTTGCCGTAGTCCATGATCTTGCAGACCGGCGGGCGCGTGTCGGGCACGACCTCTACCAGGTCGAGCCCGGCCTCCTGGGCCATGCGCAGCGCCTCGCGTGTCTCCACGACGCCGACCTGCTCGCCCTGAGCCCCGATGAGCCGGATGGGCGTGATGCGAATCATGTGGTTGACCCGGGTGCGTTGCACGGGGCCGGCCTCGCGGTAAAACCTTCGTCCTCGGATGGGTGTTCTCCTTCAGTTTGCCAGCGTCAAGCCGGCGGGTTGCTCACGCCGGAACGCCCCGGCGTCGTCATTTCTTTCAATCCTTGGAGCAACAGCCGCGGCTGCGACCATTCCCCAGGGCCTCGTTTGTCCACGTCGAGCCTTGGTGCTCGACCTGATTGCGACAAAGCCCGAACCATGCATCGGTTTGCGAATAGGACCACTCAAACTGCGTGGCCCAACCCTCCCCTTGTGCCCATCAAGGATAACAGAAGTTGGTGGGCCGAGCAAGTGAAATTTGCTCCAAAACCACGAACTAAATGCAAACACATGGTCCCGAGTGTTTGTTTGGTGCTGATTTGACTTTTGTATGGTATCAAGCCCGCACGAAGGCAGCGGCACATCAGAGCAATTGCACAAGGTTCAGCACGACGCTGGCCAGCAATGCAAGACCCAGGGCTACCAACAGCGGAGTTCGCATGTCGTTTCCTGAGGCGGGCTGAATGGGCTGCATCTCAGGTGGGGCGGCGACGCTGGCGGTCTCGAGGTGGCTCAGGGATGCCAGGTCTGCCTGACCCAGGCCACGGTGGGCCAGGGGGGGCGGCTTGCCGGCCTTGGTGGCGTCCAGGTCGCCCAGCAGATCCTTGATGGTGCGGTAGCGTTGCTCGCGCTTCTTGGCCAGCATCATCTCGATGACCTCGCTGATGGCCCCGCTCAGCCGCGGGTTGGCCTGATCGGGCGGCACGGGGTCGGCCTTCAGGTGCTTGTGCATGACGCTGGTGGGATTCTTGCCGTCGAAGGGCACGCTGCCGGTGACCATGTGGTAGAGCGTTGCGCCGAGCGAGTAGATGTCGGCCTCGGGACCGACGTTGGTCTCGCCTCGGATCTGCTCGGGGCTGATGTAGAAGGGCGTGCCGAAAGCCTTGCCGGCCTCGGCCTCGGCGGCCTCCTTGTCGCTCATCGCTCGGGCCAGGCCCATGTCGGCGAGTTTGACCACGCCCTCGTTGGTGATCATGATGTTCTTGGGCTTGACGTCGCGGTGGATGATGCCGCGTTCGTGGGCGTGCCCAAGGGCCAGCGCGACTTGGCGGATGATGTCGATGGCTTCTTTCTCGCCATAGCGTTTGTGCTTGACGATGTCGTCGTAGACCGTTCGTCCGTCGACGAACTCCATGACAAAATAATGGTACTCGCCCGACTTGCCCACGTCGTAGGCCTGCACGATGTGCGGGTGGTTCAGTTGGGCAGCCGCCCGGCCCTCGGCATAAAAACGCTCGATGAACTGCGGGTTCTGGCTGAACTTGCGCGGCAGCACCTTGATGGCTACCAGGCGGTCGAGGTTCAGTTGCCGCGCCTTGTAGACCGTGGCCATGGCGCCCGCGCCCAACTTGCCCAGCAACCGATACCCGGGGATCTTCTGCCCGCTGCGTTCGGCGTCGAGGATGGCCTTCAGTCGTGCAATCTGTCGTTTGGTGACGAACTCCTGATCGACCAGTTCGAGCGCCAGGGAGCGCTGGCCGGCCTCATCGCCCGGGCCGGCGCTGGCTTGCTTGAGGCGGTCCAGGCACAGGTCCACTTCCTCGCGTGTGGCCAGCCCGTAATCGACGACCAAGCGGCCCAAGGCGGTATCGACGTTGGAACCGCCCTTGGCGACCTCTTCGAGGACGGCGTCGGGGTTGTCGGGGGTGGTGATGCCGCTCAGATTGGTCATGCCCGAGCGGTCTAAGGCCGGCAAGGCGGTGGTCCGGCTGCCCGAGAGCGCGCCCGTGCCCGAGGATGTGGCCTCGGCGGGGTTGCGGGCTGGCATGGGGCTTGGCTCGGCCATCGTCGGATCCATGCTCGGGCCCTGCTTGGGCCCAACTCCATCGATCGGCACACTGCCGACCCGGTCACGGGGTGGTGAACATAGCGACTTGCCAGAGGATGGACAAATCGCCCCGATCGGCACGCGGACCGTGCGCGTGCCCCAGAGGTGCTATCGACCCTTGGCACCGTCGAGCCCAATGGGGTTTGCCCTTGGGCACGGCATGGGGTCGTTACGGAGAGACCATTCGCAATCTGGAACGGATAGTTCGCGCCGGGTTCGGTTTTTACAGGCCGATAAGCCCGTGTTCGGCATGGCTGAAGATCCCACCCGTCGCGGTGCCATCATGAGTCCAATGCGTCCCTGCCGCGGGGCAGGTCGAATCGGTCGCGCGTGGTGCAGTACGTGGGCCCACCCATGCGGCCGAAGGCGGCCAGCTTCGCCGCGTCGGTATGCAAGCGTTCGTTGAGGATCCCATCGATGGCGTGAACTCGCACAATCTCACCAAGGACCATGGTGCCGCTGGCGGGCACGCCCGGATTCGTGCGAACGACTTGCCTCGTGACGCACTCGAACGCGGCAGGGCATTGGGCTACCCGGGGCGGACGCACTACGCTGCTGGGCACCGGGGTCAGGCCCGTCAGGTCGAACTCGCTCTGGCCGTAGGGCAATTCCTCGGCGGCGGCGGCCACCTGCCGGGCGATGGACTCGGTAACGACATTGACGACAAACTCCCCCGTACCCCCGTCTGCGGGCAACAGGGCGTTGCGGAGGGTGTCCTTGTCCTGGCCCTTTCCATCGAGTGCCGGGCAGAAGGCCAGCATCATGGGCTCGCTGCCCACGCCACAGAAGAAACTAAAGGGTGCCAGGTTGGTTCGGCCATCGGCTGAGATGGTGCTGACCAAGGCGATGGGCCTGGGCACGATCAACCCGATGAGCAGCTTGTAGCGGTCTGCGGCACGAAGTTCGGCGGGGCTCAGTTCCATGCCCCAGCATACGGGCACGTTCAACGCCGGCGTCGGGGCTGGGCGGGTTCTTCACCAGCGGGAGACTGTGCCGGGTTGCGGCTCTCGGAGGTCACCGGTGTGCTGGTGATGTCGAAGCGGATGGTCTGCTCGGCACGCGAGGGCTCGGCGGGGGTGGCGAAGATGCCCCAGAATCCGGGGGAGCCATAGGCCTTGACCGTCATGGGCGGGTGGGCATGGTGCGAGAAGGGTGCCAGGTATCGGCTGTTCTTGATCGTGCCAAAGCCATCCCACGGTCGTGCGAGCGCGTCCACGTTGCTGATGTCCGGGGCCCGGCTGCTGGAGGTCATCATGTTGTTCAAATCGATGGGCACCCATGTCGTGCGGCCCTGCTCGACGAGGGCAAACTCGACCCAGCAGACGTACGTCCCCTTGCCACGGGTCCGCTGGGTGATGACGTCTTCGCGTTTGGTGGGAACATCGGCGATGACGCCAAAGACCACACGAGCGGGCAGGCCCGCCCGTCGGAAGGTGTACGCCAGCAGCGCGCAGGTCTCGAAGGGGTTGGCGCGGCGGTTGACGAACGTCAGGGGCACGCCGCTGATGTCCAGCCCCTCGACCATGCCCGTGCGCGAGGTATGCAGCCCGTTGCTGCGCCCAATCTGAAGGTGGGCCCAGACCGCTCCGGTCAGGTACTTGGCCACCAGGTACGGCGGTGCGTTCTTTGGGTCGGTGCCCAGGCGTTTGATGAGGTTGTCGATGGATTGCGTCACTCGCTCGAGCCCCTCGTAGGGCTCGCCGCTCAGGTCCAGTTCGATGCCCACCTGGGGTTCCAGGGCGCTCAAGGCGTCTTCGGGCCAGTCGCCCCTTGGCCACTCGATGGCCCTTGCCCGCTCGTCGTCGAGAAACACGTCGTACGAGGTCATGGGGATGGTCAGGACGAGCTCGATCTCTCGCGCCTTGCTCGGGCCGATGGCAAAGCCCGCAAAGCGTGATCCAGCGTGCTGCTTGTTGAAGGTGCGGAAGGGATTGGCCTGTGCCGGGACGGCGTCTCGATCGTCCACACGGACCGTCAGCGTGCTGCGTGAAGTATCGACGCGATGCATGCTGGTGCGCTCGAGCCAAGGGACCACGACCGTGGCCTGCTCAAACTCCCAAGTGTCATACGAAGCACCGCGACGGGTCTCCTGGCTGCCCGGGTCTTGCCAGGCATGGATGTTGGCATAGAAGCGCAGCGTCCAATCGCGGCTGTCGCCCTGACGCATCACGCTCTGGGCCAAAGACGTGCTGGCGAGCACAAGGCCGGCCGCGACGGCGGCCCCAAGTCGGAGAATGGAAACCATGGAAGCCCCCTTGGTGGCTGGGCGTGCGTGGGTCGCGGGCCTCGGCATGGGCCGGCGGACACCACGAGACTGTACGGGCTGGGCAGCGCCGGGTTGCGGCCGGAGTGATCGAAGTCGCACCTACGATGGGCCCAAGAACCCAAACCAACCCCGTTCAGGAGCTGCCATGTCTCCCACGAGCACGCTGACCGCCTCAAAAACCCGCACCGAAAAAGACTCGATGGGCCCCATGGAGGTGCCCGCCGACGTGCTCTATGGCGCCAGCACCCAGCGCGCGGTGCTCAACTTTCCAATCAGCGGCCGGCCGGTGCCCATGGCCATCATCCGCGCCTACGGCATGCTCAAGGCAGCCTGCGCCCGCTCCAACGCGGAACTAGGCCTGCTCGACAAGGACCGCGCCGCCGCCATCGAACGCGCCTGCCGCGCCATCACCGAAGGCCTCAAAGACCACGGCGGGCTCGAACGACACTTCCCCGTCGATATCTTCCAGACCGGCAGCGGCACCAGCACCAACATGAACGCCAACGAGGTCATCGCCAACCTCGTTTGCCTCGAACGCGGCGCGCCCATCGGCAGCTCCAAGGACCAGGCCTACCTCGACGCGGGCGGCGTTCACCCCAACGACCACGCCAACTACGGGCAGTCTTCCAACGACACCTTCCCCACCGCCATGCACGTCGCCGCCGCGGTGGCCATCAAGCACCACCTGTTGCCCGCGCTCGACCGCCTCGCCGCCGCCCTCGAAGCCAAGGCCACCGCCTGGGACCACGTCGTCAAGATCGGCCGCACCCACCTGCAAGACGCCACGCCCATCCGCCTGGGCCAGGAGTTCAGCGGCTACGCACGCCAACTTCGCCAGGGGCAAAAGCGTCTGGAACGCGCCCTGGAAACCCTCGCCGAATTACCCCTGGGCGGCACCGCCGTAGGCACGGGCATCAACACCCACGCCCGCTTTGGCTCGCTGGTGGCCAAGGAACTCAGCACCGCCACGGGCTGCGCCTTCCGCGAGGCCGAGAACCACTTCGAGGCCCAGCACGCCAAGGACGCCTTCGTCGAAACCAGCGGCCACCTTCGCACGATCGCCGTCAGCCTCAGCAAGATCGCCAACGACATCCGCTGGCTGGGCAGCGGCCCGCGCTGCGGCATCGGCGAACTGAAACTGCCCGCCGTCCAGCCCGGATCGAGCATCATGCCCGGCAAGGTCAACCCGGTCATCTGCGAAGCGGTCATCATGGTCTGCTGCCAGGTCGTGGGCAACGACGCGGCCGTCACCATGGGCGGGCTGGGCGGCATCGGCAGCCTGCTGGACCTCAACGTCGCCATGCCCGTCATGGCCGCCAACGTGCTCGACTCCATCGACCTGCTGGCCAACGCGAGCGACGTGTTCCGCACCAACCTCGTCGAGGGGCTCGAACCCGACGAGCAGCGTTGCGCGGCCCTCATCGAGGGAAGTCTGGCCATGTGTACCAGCCTCGCCCCGGTCATCGGCTACGACAACGCCGCCGCCATCGCCAAGGAGGCCTACGCCACAGGCCAGACCGTGCGCCAAGTGGCCCAGGCCAAGAACGTGCTGACCAAGGACGAACTGGACCGCCTGCTCGACGCTCGGAGCATGACCGAGCCCGAGGGCTGAGTTCCATCAGGATTCAGAACCGCGAGAGCGTCGGCCCGTAGATGATCGCGTTCATCAGCAGACGCATGCCGGCGTGGTGGAAGCCGCGGATGGTCACGTCTTCGGTGAACACAATCACCGACCCGCTGCCCACGCGGTGGTGGATGATAAAGGGCGAGCCGGCCAGACGCTCCTTGTTGGCGTCGTTCACCGGCCCGGAGATGATGGGCTGGTTCGCGTCATACCGGGCCACGACGTGGGCGTCGTCGCGCATCGGCAACTCGCGCACGCCGCGGACGATCACGCCCAGGGCGTCGTGCCCGTCGCGCACGCCCGCCGTCAGCGGGTGCGACAGGTCCAGTCGTGTCAGCGCCATCGCACCGGCCACCCGGCGATCGATCCCGAGCTGACGCCGCTCTTCCCACGTGCGGGTATTGGGCTTAGCCTCTTCGGGTCGATTGGGGCGTTGCTCGCGCTGGGCCTCGGCCTGGACGATCTCGCGCAGGGCCCACGCGGCGGCACTCTCGCTGGCCACCACCGCCCCGCCGCCGCGAACCCACTCGCGGACGCGTTCGGCCGTGCTGGTGGACAGCCCGCTCATGGACGGCAAGACGAGGACGCTGGAGCCGGTCAGGTCCATCCGGCCCAGCGTGCCCGTGTCGATGCGTGTGTGCGGGAAGGGGAAGTTGATGTCCAGCATGTGCCAGTGGTGGCCCGCGCTGAGGCTGTCGGTGCCGCTGCCGGTCACCAGCAGCACCTTGGGCATCCGCATGATGGGGTTGGCGTTGTTGCCCAGGTGCGGGCCGCTGGCGGCAAAGCCCTCGCTGGCACGGTGCACGCTCACGCCCGAGGCCAGCACCTCGCGCACGAACGCGTCCAGGTCGCGGTCGGGGTTGCGGATGACGTGTACCAGCAGGCTGCCCTTCTCGAAGCGCTTGCCGTCGACCTCCACCGTGCCACCAAGCACGCGGCAGAACAGGTCGTGCGCCACCGCCCGGCCCACGGCCACGGGGAAGTTGTGCTGGGCCGAGTCGATCAGCAACGCCACGCCACCGCTCCCGGTCATCCTGGCCGCGGGCGGCGCGTAGCGGGTCACGGTCTCGACCCGGGCGTCCAGCGGCGCATCGCTCCACCATGCCGCCAAGCCAAAACTGACGGGCAGGCTCCACGCCGTGATGTCGTAGGTGTCCGGGTTCTCCACCTCGGTCACACGCTCGAACATCGCACGGACCAGGTTGCCCATCGGCTGGCGGGCGTCGATCACCCACGTGCCCGAGGGCAACTCGAGCCCATCGACCACCTCGCCCGTGTCATAGGTCGCAAAGGCGCTGGTGGTCAGGTTGCCCGTCAGGCGGCCCACCTCGATGCCGTGCATCAGGCAAAAGTCCCACAGCTTCTTGAGCACCGCCGGGTCGTTGTCGCTGGCGATGGCAAAGGCCTTGGGCCCCGGGCCCCGGGCCGCCCGCGCGTCGCTCCAGAACTTGGCGAACCGCTCCAGCTGCCCCCGACGATTGGCCGCCGAGACCTCGGCGTAGTTCATCGCCGTCACGAAGTGGTCGCGCACGCGCTCGGCCAGCGTCAGCGTGTACTGGTCGCTCACCTCGATGGCCAGCCCGGCGCGCCCGTGGCCGGCCTTTTCGAGCAACAGCCCCACCGCGCCGTGGTAGGTGGGCAGCACCTTGCCGTAGCCCGGATACAGGTAATCGAATCGCTCCCGCGTGGCGTAGACGATGCCGCGCTCGTCGAAGGCCCTTGCGTTGGCGCGCCCGAAGAGCTTGATCCAGTCCTTGGTGTCCTGGGGGATATTCACGTTGTAGGGCGTGTCGCCCTCGCCAAAGAAGTAGGGGCTCGTGTGCCCCTGCTCGTGATAGTCCAGGTGCAGGTGCGGCAGATACCGGCGGTACACCGCAAGGCGGCTCTTGCTCTCGGGGTGCACGCCCCACACCCAGTCGCGGTTGAGGTCGAACAGGTAATGGTTGCTGCGCCCGCCGGGCCAGGGCTCCTGATGCTCGAAGGCGTTGGGGTTGGCGTTGGGACCGCTGGCCGGGCCATAGCCCACGGCGTTCTCGAACCACGACACGTAGCGCATCTGCCCGTCGGGGTTCAGTTGCGGGTCGACGACGATCACGCAGTTGTCCAGGATGTCGGCGACCTGGTCGTTGACCGCCGCCGCCAGCGTGTAGGCGAACTGCATCGCCACCTCGCCGCAACTGGCCTCGTTGCCATGCACGCCGAAGCTGTACCACAGGATCGTGGGCGTGTCCTCGACGATCTCCCGCCGGCGGGCGTCGCTCAGGCCCGCGTCGTCGCGCAGCTGCGCGTTGGCCGACAGGATCTCATCGAGCCGCGCCAGGTTCGCCGGGCTCGAGATCGTCAGCAGCACCAGCGGGCGGCCCTGGTGGCTGCGGCCATACTCGGCAAAGCGGACGCGGTCGCTGGCGGCGGCCAGCGCTTTGCAGTACTCGACACGGTCGTGGTGGCGGGTGAAGCGCTCGCCGATGCGGTAGCCAAGGGTCGCCTCGGGCGTGGGGATGGCCGGGTCGAAGCGCAGGCCGCCGAAGTAGTCGTACGCCAGGCTCGGGTCGCTCGAAACGTCCGAGGCCCCCAGCGTCATCTGCCCCCGGGCATGCGACGCGTGCAGGCAGATCGAAAGGCACACAACAACAGCGGCGAGCACACGCATCACAACCTCCGTGGCAAGGGCAACCAACGGCCAACCTTATCCAACGCCAGCCCCCACCGCCGCGGCCGGGCTGGGCGGGGCCAGCGCCCCGGGCGGGGGCAGCCGCAGGAAGCGGGCCAGCCACCGGCTCCCAACATAGAACGGCACGGTATCCAGCAGCGCCGCCGCCACCTTGAAGGCGTAGCCCGTGGCCACGAAGAGCAGCAGCTGCGGGGCGATGGCCTTGCCCTCGTCCACGGGCAGGCCCCTGGCGATAAAGTAGGTAATCAGGATCACCGCCACCGTGTCCACAAGCTGGCTCACCAGCGTGCTGCCGTTGTTGCGCAGCCACAGGTGCCGCCCGTTGGTCAGCCGCTTCCAGAAGTGGAACACGTGCACGTCCACCAGCTGGGCCACCAGGTACGCGATCATCGACGCCAGCACCGCCGCGAAGGCCAGCGATCGGATCTCGAAGAACACCGGCAGCCGGCCCGCCGCGTCGCGCACCAGTTCGCCGCTGGCCGGGTCCACCGCCTCGAAGCCCGGCAGCAGCCCGCCCACCCACAGCACCCCCACCACCCAGCCGTTGACCACCAGCCCCATCCACACCACGGCGCCCGCCCGGGCCCGGCCGTAGAGCTCGCTGATGAAGTCGGTACACAAGAACGTGATGGGGTAGGGCAGGACGCCCACGGCCACGGCGAAGGTCAGCGTAAGGGCGTCGGGGCCCGAGCCCAGCGTCGCCTCGCCCAGCTTGATGAACCGGCTGATGCCCAGGATATTGAGCATCGCCAGCGAGGCTAAGAACAGCCCGGCCAAGACCAAGAACACGCCCTCCCGGCGTCGGTAGAGCGTGGCCTCGTCCAGTTCGGCAAGCCCCCGGTACGCGTGCTGGTGGCCGGGCAAGACCGCGCGAGCCTCCTGGGCGAGCGCGGCTCGGGAAGTCGGTCGGGTCATGACAAGGACGATAGCCAACCGTCCGAAGCGTCGGGCGAGCGAGGCCAGGAAACCCCTCGGCCCGCCCGCCGCGCCCATGTTCCACGCCACACCTGCGATCTGGCGCTTCGGAGCCGCTGACGGATTGCCTGTTGGGGGTTTTGGGTTAGGCATTCGGGATTGGGGATTGGGGATTAGAAAGACTTAGGACCGGGCCGATTGCCGAGTGCCGAGTGCCGAGTGCCGAGTGCCGAGTGCCACAAGAACGCCCGTTTGGCAATTGGGAATGGGCAATGGGCAATTGGTCAGAGGCTCCTGCGGGCATCGGGCATCGGGAGCTGGCAATCGGGAATCGGGAAAGAGGCGCCCGGCCACCGCGGCGCGAGGGTTCATCCGCCTTCGGCAGGCCGTACCCCGTCGGGAGCACGCCCCGAGCCGCTCGGGCCGTCCACCCAGCGCCTGGTGGCGTGCTCCGAGCCACGCGGGGCGTACGCCGGGCCATCCGGAGCGTGCTCCCAGCCGCTCGGAGCGTAATCCGAGTCGCTCGGGGCGTGCTCCGAGCCGCTCGGAGCGTACGCCGAGTCACTCGGAGCGCAATCCGAGTCACTCGGAGCGTACTCCGAGCCGCTCGGAGCGTACTCCGAGTCACTCGGAGCGTAATCCGAGCCGCTCGGAGCGCAATCCGAGTCGCTCGGAGCGCAATCCGAGCCGCTCGGAGCACGCTCCAAACTCCTCGCGGGGGCGCCAGGGCGGTTTTTGTATCGGACGTGCTCTCTGCGGTGGTTCTGGGCGGGTCGTGCCAGACGCGCCCGGGGTGCCCGGGTTCTCGGTCCTCCGGCCCCCTCGCCCCGGACTGGTCTGCACCCGGAGGGGGAGAGGGCCGGGGTGAGGGGTCTTCTATACCCCGTACCCTCCCCCATGCGACTCCACCGCCCGCCCGACCCCACCGACAAGCTCGGCTGCTCGGGCTGCCTCCAGGTCGTCCTGCTGGCCGCCGCGGTGATGGGCGTGGGGAGCGTGGTGGTGTTCCTGGTGGCGGGGGTGGTGGGACGCCGGGGGCCGCGTCCCGGGCCGCCCGGCGAGCCTGGGCGGCGCAAGCCGTGGAAGGGGCTCGGCTTGGCGGGCGGGATCGGCGGGGCGCGGGAGGGGGGCTTGCGACCTCCTCAGCGGGCTTCACACCGTACCCCTGCCGCACGTGCCGCCAATGATCCCTCGCAACGCAAGCGAGCGTTTGGGCCTATCGCAGGGTGTGGGCGATGCTCCAACGCCCGCGGATCAGGAGGTGGGCGTGGCTTCTCGAATAACTCGCAGTCGAACTGGCGTATCCATCAATAACATCGGCGGCTTGAATCAGGGCCAAGGGTGGCGTGGCCTGGCCACGGTGTTAGCGATGCTCGCCATCGTTGGCCTCACGTGCCACGCGTATGGCGGGCAAGAGGCGACCGGTCAGGAACAGGGCGAGCCTTCCGAGGCGCCGACCCTTACCCAGCCCACGGCCCGCGACGTGGCGCTCGCTGTAGCCGCGGCCGAGCAGCTCATCGCGCAGGCGCGACTCGAGACCGACGCACAGGCGTCGGCCGAGACAATGCGCCGGGCTCGTGAGCGGCTGGTGCGGGTCATGGTCGATCCTCGCCTGGAGGACGTGCGGGCGTGGCAGACGCTGGGCACGATCGCCGCCGCGCTCAAGGACGGGGATGATGCCGCGCTGGCGTTCGAGGCCATCGGGCGGTTGCGGCCGGATTGGCACGAGGACACGGAACTGCTGCAACTCATGGCGTCGCTGGACTTGCTTGGGGCGTCGGAGCGGATCGATGCGATCAAAGGCAATCGAGAGACATTCTTGATTCTCTACTCTTCTTCACAACGTATAGCTGGGCAGCGGCCCTCTGATGATCGCACAAAAGCCGTGTTTGTAGTTGGCCAATCATACGCTAGCGGCTTTGGCGTGCCAAGAAATGAATCCGAAGCAGTCCGATGGTACCGATTCGCTTCTGAAGAAGGCAGTGTGGACGCTATGTTCAACCTCGGCGTCATGCTCGACAGCGGTCGTGGCGGCTCGAAGGACGAAGCCGGAGCCGTACGGTGGTATCGAAGCGCCGCCGAACAAGGCAATGCTCATGCTATGGTCAACCTTGGAATGATGCTTGCGAATGGCCGTGGCGCAGCAACCGACAAAGTCGAGGCGGTACGGTGGTATCGAAGTGCGGCTGAGCAGGGCATCGCAGGGGCGATGTTCAATCTTGCACTTATGCTTGAAAGTGGCCACGGCGTATCAAAGGACGAAGTCGCAGCAGTGCGGTGGTACCGGAGTGCCGCCGAGGAAGGCATAATAAGCGCCATGACCAGCCTTGGCAAGATGCTTGCGACTGGACGTGGTATCGCCAAGGATGAGGCCGAAGGAGCGCAGTGGTTCCGTAGAGCTGCGGAAGGTGGCGATGTAGAAGGCATGTTTCTCCTGGGTGCCTTCTTGTTCTCAGGTATCGGCGTGGACAAGGATGAACGCGAGGCGGTTGTTTGGCTTCGACGGGCTTCGACTCAAGGCCATACGGGAGCAATGTATTTGCTTGGAGGGGCCATGATCTTTGGAATGGGTGTTGAACAGAACGAGGCCGAGGGCGTGGAGTGGCTTCGAAGGGCCGCGCGAGCGGGAAATGAGGATGCTCAGAACACGCTTCGCCAGCGGGGCGAGACTTGGTGAACCAGTGCGTCGTGCGAGCGCCAGCAGGCGTACACGTCGCCTTTCTCGGCACCCCCGCCCCGAAGGCGGGTCTACCGGCATATCGATTTCCGAACAGCCGGGCCCAGCCCCTTGGTTGTATGGATTTCTGTTTACTCAATTGTCGTCCGAAGAGGTGCTGCACCGCGGGGTAAGTCACGTATGCGCTTCTACAAATACTACAAACCGGGCAACGTGGAGTTCAGCGTGTTGCGCCGCGGCGAGGTCTTCTTCGCATCGCACGCGGAACTGAACGACGATCAGGAGTGTCGCCCACGGTTCGTCTTGAGAGGCAGCCTGGAGTTGTGGACGAGGCTCGCGCACCATGTTCTTTTGGAAGTATGCGTGTCGTCCAACCTTGATAATCCGTGCGCAAGCGATCTCCTCTGTCTCCACGAGCCTCTCGGTCGCGTCCTCAAGAAGATGGCTGGCCGCCGAGACGTGGCGATCGAGGATCTCAACGCGCTTTTCATCGCGGCTTTGCGCGAGGTTTTTCCCGATACACTGACCAGCGATGCCGAGCGTGCCCTTCTCATCTCGCAGTCTCAGGACGTGATCAATCGCCGCATTCCTGCCTTGCTGCATGAACCCATATACATCGCCTCATTCACTCGCAATCCTTGCAACCCAACGATGTGGGGGCATTATGCCGGAGCGGGCAAGGGCTTTGCGGTCGTCTACGAATCCGGCGACGGCAGGCTCGGCGTTGAGTCACCCATTCCGGTCATTTGGGGAACCAGACCCAAACCGGATGGCGTGAACGAGGTGGGCATCTACAAGGCTGACCGGCTTGAGCTCACCTCTGTCAGTTACCGCACACAACCACCCAAGGCCGACGCATTTCACCGACTGATCCCGAAGTTTACGTATGGCGAGATGGAGGACCACTACGACGTTCCACTTCTCCTGCCAGCAGACGCGCAGGAGAAGCAGGAGAGACTGGTCGGACTGGTCAAGTACTCCGACTGGCGGTATGAAAAGGAAGTGCGAGCACTCCTACCCGCCCATGGACAGTTACCTTCGGATGCTCGGGTCCTTCGCGTTTCTCCAGAAGATATTGCGGGACTGATCTTTGGCCCAAGCATGTCGAGGCGGGACAAATACAGGGCTATAGCCTGCTGTCATCTTCTACGCGAGGCTACGGCTGACAGTCATGCCCACTGTTTGCCTCCGTTCATGTTCTTTCAAGCCGAATACTCCGTTGACCACTACCCATTGAACGTTCGCCCCGTTGGGGTGCTGGATCGCATGCCCTTCGATCGCCACACCCCTTTAGTGAAAGAGGCCGACTTGGACGATTCGACCGTGGAGCAACTGCATCGTCTCCACCACGCCATCATGGAGGATGGCAGCCAGGCAGGCAAAGCATAATTCTTGAAGTTGCTATTCCTAGCAGGCAGTGACTCGTTCGTCGGGCGGTAGCACAAGGCCGATGCCTCGGCAATTCGCGCAAGTAGCTCAACATGACTCCCCATCCCTCTCCCCCGGCTTGCCGGAAATCCTCTCCGCCTCCTCCACGAACTGATCAAAATCGCTCGGCTCGCTCGCCGTGCTCAGCCATCCCCGCTCGTCGGAAACGAAACACAAGAACCCCGCCTGACCAGGAACTGATCGAACGGGGCTCAACGGTCAGCGAATCTCGACCCTACTTCTTCGGCGTGTTCCCTCGCCCGGGGCGGCGGGCTCGCTGTTGTCCTGCACGTGGGCCCTGTACGCATTGGACGAGGTCTGGGCCTGGGCGACGGCCAGGGGCAGGCCGCAGGCCGATACCAGCATGGCGACAGCGATCCCGTGGCGAACGCGCATGGTTCTGCTCCTTGTGGGGGTTGTGAATCCGGATAAAATGCACAGCCTAGGGGGGGGCAGTCAAGGGGATCTAGCGGTTTTGACAAGATATTTTGATTCGACCTCAGATGGGCTTGCATCGTCGGGCCTTTTCGGCCACAATAGGGATTATGAAGAATTCACAGTACCCAAGAGTGTTCCTCGTGTGCCTGTCTCTTTCCAGCGCCGCGCCCTTGGCTTTGGCCCAATCCGATTGCCTCAAGCAGCGGATTGTTGGGGATCCGGGGCTGGCAGTCTCGTTTGGGGCGAAGATGACGATGAGCGACCGCCACCTGATCGTGGGCGATGGCGCGGCGTTCTCATTGTGCCCGGGCGGCGCCACGGTCTGCCGTGGTGGCGCGATCTTCGTGTACGAGCGTTTCGATGACGAATGGTTTCCCGTCCAGACCATCGTTCCGCCGGATGTGACACTCGTGGAGGGCTTCGGCGTGGATGTGGCGCTCGACCCGCTGGACCCAACCCGCATGATGACCGCCTCGGCCGTGCGCATCGTCGATGGCGTGTGGGGGCTGGGCCGCTTCTACGAGTTCGATGGCGAGGAGTGGCGCGAGGTGTCCCAGTTCCTGCCGCCGCCCGATGCGCACCCAACGAGCAACTTTGGGCGATTCATCGCGCTACGTGGCGACACCGCGCTCGTCGTGCATGGCACGCGCCTGTACCACTATCGAGAGGTGGCCGGGCAGTGGGAGTTCGTGGAAAGGATCTTCCAGCCCGACGTGCTGCAACCAGAGGGTGTGGCGTTCACAGCAGGCGGCATCGAACTGGGTGAAGACTGGGCATTCATCACGGCCCCGCGTGACAGCAGCCACGGCCACCTGCACGGCGCGGTGGCGGTGTACCGCCGCGAGGCCGACGGCTCGCTGACCTTTGCCCAGCACCTGCTGCCCCCGCCCGACGCCGCGGGCGAGCGGCAGAGCGAACAGTTCGGCACGGACATCGCCTTCGATGGACGCACACTGGTGGTTGGGTCGGTATACGCCGAGCGCGAGTACGAGAGACAGGGCGTGGCCTACGTGTACGAGTTCGACGGCGACCAGTGGGCGTTGCGCCAGGAACTACGCGGCAGCGAGGCCCGACGCAGGCAGACCTTCGGCAATGGCATCTCGGTCGATGGCGACCGGATGATCGTCGGACTGAACAGTAACCTCGGGGGTTTTTACGACACGTACCTGTTTGAGCGCGGGCCCGACGATCAATGGCGCGAGAAGGCCATCCTTCGGCCCGGCGACGTGGCCCCGGCGGTGGCCTCCAACTTTGGGAAGACTTCGACCATGAACGGACGCTGGGTGGTGGTGGGCGCTTCCTATGAGAGCCCAAGCGGCCGGATCCATATCGACCCCGGCGGCGCGGCCTATGTCTTCGACCTGGACTGCATCCTGGGCACGAACCCCTGCCCGGTCGACATGGACGGCGATGGCCAACTGACCATCTTCGACGTCCTGCTCTACTTCAACCTCTTCGCCGCGGGCGACCCGCAAGCCGATTTCGACGGCGACGGCGAGCTGACGCTGTTCGACTTCCTGGCCTTCCAGACCGCCTTCGCGGCGGGGTGCGAGTAGGGGAGGGGCATCGGTCCTTGGGTATGGGCGATGGGGTCAGGCTCCAGCCTTCTGGGCCCGACTCGTCATAGTGCCATAGCCCAATAAAAACCCCCCGCAGGCCCTCCCAGGGGCGATTCGCACCCTTCCCGGACCTCCACCCCCACTTTTTCGCCCGAGCCCTCGCCCACGGCGTAAAGCCGCTCTCCGATCCACGCGATACAGGTGTCATGGGCCCACCAGCCGGCACCGTCGCCGGGGGGGTTGGGGCCGCAAGCCAAGGGCCGCCAGGCAGTGGCCCGCAGACCTTCGGAGCGTGCATTATGCCGCGATTCCCAAAGAGCGAGCAAGCGTTCATCACCTATGCCAAGGACCGCAGCAACCAGTGGAACGGCGGGCAGAGCGGGCCCCCCGTCATTGGGCTGACCGCCGCCCAGCGCGCCGAAACGGCCCAGGCCGTGACCGAGGCCCAGGCGGCGTATTCGGCCATGCTGGTGGCGCGCGGAGCGGCTCGCGACGCGACGCAATTGAAGAACGTCAAGCTCGAGGCGCTCCGCGCCATCTTCGGGGCCGACGTGGACACCATCGACGCCTACGCCAAGGCGACGGGCGACTCGACCATCTACTCGCTGGCGGGCATCCCCGCGCCCAAGGACCCCAGCGGGCGCGACGCGCCGCCCGCGCCGGTCTTCGGCCAGGTCGTGCAGGCCGGCAGCGGCTTCATCCGCGGCACCTTCACCGTCGTCAGCGGCGGCGGGGCCCAGTACCAGCTCGAGCGCCGCGACACGACGCTGGGCAACTTCACCGGGCCGTGGAACGTGGTGGGCGTGCTCACCGAGAAGAGCTTCGAGGACCAGGGCGTGCCCGTGGGCCTCTTGAAGGTCGAGTACCGCGTGCGGGCCCAGCTGAGCACCGGCGCGGTCAGCCCCTGGAGCAACGCGATGGGCTTCAACTTCGGCACCCAGGGCAGCCCGGCGAGCCCCATCACCGCCGGCAGCATCGTGCCGGTCAAGGCCGAGGACATGAAGAGCGCCGGCTGATTAGGAAGGGATTAGGGATTAGGCATTGGGGGCGGAGTGCCAGAGGGTGTTTGGCGTGCCCAATGCCCGATGCCCAATGCCCGATGCCCAATGCCTGATCCCCGATGCCCGATGCCTGATCCCCGATGCCCGATGCCTGCCCCCCTACCCTCCCAGCCATGATCCACCCCTGGCACGACGTCACCCCCGGCTCTTCCAACCAGCCCCTGCCCGGGCACTTCCGCGCGGTCATCGAGATCCCCAAGGGCAGCCACAACAAGTACGAGCTGGACAAGCGCAGCGGCATGATCCGCCTGGACCGCGTGCTGAGCAGCGCGGTCTATTACCCGGCCAACTACGGCTTCCTGCCCCAGACCCTGGCCGACGACGACGACCCGCTGGACGTGCTGGTGTTCAGCGCCGAGGCGGTGGTGCCCATGTGCCTGGTGGAGGCCAGGGCCGTTGGGCTGATGACCATGATCGACGACGGGCAGGCCGACCACAAGATCATCGCCGTGCTCCAGAACGACCCGATCTACGACGACTACCGCAGCGCCAGCGACTTCCCGCGGCACACCTTCAAGATGCTCAAACGCTTCCTGGAAGACTACAAGGTGCTCGAGGGCAAGGACGTGGAGGTCGACGAGATCATGCCCGCCGAGGCGGCCCACCCGATCATCGAGAACGCCCTGAACCGCTACAGCGACGAGCGGCGCCAGGGGCGCATCCCCGGGCTGCACAGCTAGGATCGAGCCGTGCGGGCCATCGCGCTGGCAGGTTCGCGGGCAGGTGGCTGGACGGGGTATTCGGCGAGCAGCATGAAAAAACCCGCCGTTGGCCGGCGGGCTTGCCCGTTGAAACCGATCGGTTTGGGCTGGAGTTGCAATCAATCGCAGCCGCGAGCGAATGCGTTCTGGAAGCACAGGAAGTCGAAGATGGTCAGGCTGCCATCGCCGTCGCAGTCGGCGTAGGGCTCGCCCGAGGCGAAGGCGTTCTGGAAGCACAGGAAGTCGAAGATGGTCAGCTGACCATCGCCGTCGCAGTCGGCGTAGCAGCCGGTCCCGCCGTCGAGCAGCGCCTTCATCAGGTTTTCCCAGAGATCGACGGCCTCGATGGGGTCGTCCCACTCATCGATGACCGAGACGGCGATGGTGTTGCCGTCGTTGCCGAGCATCCAGACCGGGTTGCCGGTGTCGTTGATGTTGGCCAAGCCCACGCTGCCGGCGGCCAGTTGGAAACGGGAGCCGTCGCTGCCCCATGCCTGGGGGAAGCTGCTGACGAACTTGGGCTCGGTGATCCCGTCCCAGACCTGGTCGGCCACGTCACCGGGGATGCGATGGAAGCTCTGTCCGCCGGTCTGGTGGCTGAAACTGGCGTGCGAGAGTGCCCCCATCGGGCCGGCGAGGCTGTTCCAACCGGAACTCCAGGTCGACGCGATCACCTTGTTGCCATCGCCGATGTAGGAGATCAAGGGTCCAAAGTCGGCCACGAGCGTGCTGGGCATGTCCAGCACGACCAACTCCCACGTCTGGCTGGCCAAGAAGGAGTTGAAGTCTCCCGAACCTGCCCGCTGGACCTCGCCCGGACGGCACAGTTCGGCCGCCGAGAGGGCAAAATTGTTGCGGCTGTTCGCATCGTACACGAGGATCTGGGCCTGGGCCGCGCCGGCCACCAAGCCGCCGGCCGTCGCGGCCAGCACCAATCCGTTGACACTCTTACGCATGACACACCTCCACAAAAGCTTCGGACACACGTCACCTCGTGGGCACCGTGCCCATCAAGGGCGTCCGTCACGTCGGGGGGCCATTCGTGTGGGTCAGCGTGGCACAAAATGGCTGTCAGTCACCCCCGAGCTCCATTTTAGCGTGAACTGGAGCCCACTGACAAGAGAATTTCATCACGGAATCGGAAAAATCCACGGCATGGACGCCTCGGGCACGATCAGGGACCGACCGTCTTCGATGACCGCGCCAGACGTATCGGCCCGATGCACCTCAACCAGCCCCGGCTCGCCGGTGACCAGCAGGACGTAGGGCCCCGGGGGGGCCAGGCGGACCCGAAAGGCCGAGTACAACCCCATGTCCCGGGCGTCTGGGCCGTTGGGATTGGGCCCGGCCCGCACCGAGGCCAGCATTCCGAGGCGTCGGCGCATAAAGACCGACCCGCCCGGGGGCACGTCGCGCTGGAACCTCGCACCCGGTGGCAGGCCAAAGACCACCGCCTCGCGCCCCGGGGCGGGCGTGCCATAGAGGGCGTATCGCGGGTCTCGCTCGGCGGCGGCCTCGACCCGCAGCCAGGCGCTGGATTCGTTGATGATGGTCAGCCCCGGCCCGGCACAGCCCGAAAGATGCAGGCCCGAAAGAGCAAGAATGAGGAAAGCCCAACACGGAATACCGCCATGCCGAAGACGAACCGTCCCGACGTGCTCTTTGAAGAAAGCCAACGCCTGCACGAGAACCTGATCGTGCGCGTCGCCTTGCCCGCCAGTTGCCTTGCGGCTATGGGCATCGCCCTGACGGTCACGCTGGCGCAGGGGAAGGCATCGCCTTGGACCATCGGTTTGATTTGCGTCGTGGGCCTTGGGTTTCCGCTGCTGTTCAGCATGATGACCATGCGAACGACCGTTGGCGTCGACCGGCTGCGTGTTCGAAGCGTGGTGTGGTACGCCCGCGAGATACCCAACTCGACCATCACCAGCGCCACGGCGCTGCGTTACAACCCCTTGCTCGACTGCGGCGGCTGGGGCCTGCGCCTGTCGCCGAAGTACGGCATGGTCTTCAACGTCAGCGGTGAGCGGGGCGTCCATGTAACGTACAACGCGCCCGATGGGAAGGAAAAGTCCATGCTCATCGGCAGCCGCCACGACGAGGAACTGGCCGCGGCCATTCGCATCGCCGCCGGTCTCGATGATGCGTCGCTGGAGCATGATCGGGCCTCCTGACGGCCACGCCGGTCAGTGGGCGCTTTTTGGGGCGCTCTTCGAGGCACCTTTTGGGGCGTTGCTGGCCGTTTCGGGTGCCAGGCCTTCCCGTCCGCTGGCGGGGGGCGGGGCGTCCTGGCTGCGCACCTGCCGGACCAATTCGGCCGCACGCTGGGGCGTCAGTTGCTCGTGCAGCTCTTCATCGATCAGCGCGGCCGGGGCCGTGCCGCAAGAACCAAGGCACTCCAACTCGACCAGGCAGACCTTCCCGTCGGCGGTGGTCTCGCCCACGTCGATGCCCAGGGTGTCCTTGATGGCCTGGGTGACCTGCGGCTGGCCGCAGAATTCGCACGCGATCGATCGGCAGACGCCTACGACGTGCCGCCCGCGTGGTGCCAGGGCGTATTCCTCGTAGAAGGTGGCCGTGTCGAGCACGTCGGCGGGCGAGAGGCCCAAGAACTCGGCGATCTCTTCCATCGCCTGCGGGGGCACCCAGTGGTATTCGTGCTGGATCATGTGCAAGGCCGGCAGCAAGGCCGCAAGGGTGGTCTCGAAGCGCGGCAGGTACCGCTGGGACAGTTCGTCCTTCATGGCCTGGGTCAGGTACGGCTCGTCACGCCGCTCGATCTTCATGCTCGCCGAGGGCTTGGGGATCCACGCCATGGTCGAATGCTCCGGTGGGGTCTTGTGGGCGCGATCGTAGGGGGAGCGAACCATCCACAACGTGTTGGCTCAGACCGCCCGAGCCACCTCGACCAAGGCCTGGGCGCACGCCGCCGAGCCGTCGCGGCGTGGCAGGGCACGCAGGGCCTCGGCCATCGCCGAACGTTTGGTCGCATCCCCCAGCACACCCGACAGCAATGGCACCAGGGATTGAAGGTTGGCTCGTGGCTCGATCTGATCGAATGCGACCTCGACACCACCGGCCCGAACCAGGTGTTGGGCATTGACGGCCTGATGCGCGTCCTTGTGATAGGGGTATGGAAGGATGATCGCCGGGACGGTGTTGGCATGGATTTCGGCCACGGTGCCCGCCCCGCCGCGACAGATCGCCAGGTCGGCCGCTCCCCATGCCGGCCCGATCGGCCAGAGCCGGTCCAGCGTCAAAGCGGGGATGCCCGCGGGCTGATAGGCGGCCTGGGCCAATTCGGCACCATGAACGTCTCCGGCGAGATGCACAACCTGCCAACCCCGGAGCAAGTCGCCCCGCGTCTGGGCCAGGAGAGCCATGAGGGCGTTGATCGAGGTAGCCCCCTGGCTGCCGCCCATCACAAGCAACGTCTGAAGGTTGGGATCCAGCCCGAGCAGCTGGCGACACTCGGCCTTGCTCGCGGGCGCGATGGCGTGTGGACCGACAATGGGGCCGATGCCCTCCCAGCCATCGGGACCTTCGTTCTGGGCGATCAATCGTCGCTGGGCCCGGCGAGCAACGAAGCGGTTGGCCTTGCCGATGCGGGCGTCGAGCGAAACCAACACCAAAGGGACACGTTCGGCACGTGCGGCATTGGCCGCTGGGGCCGAAACGTAGCCGCCGGTAGACAAGGCCACGACCCGGTCGCACTGGCTCTTCAGAGATTGCATGGCTACACGACTGTCGCGGACGGCCTTGCCCCACGAGGTCAGCAGCCGAATCAGACCCACGGGTTTCAGTGAGAGCGGGCGGGCACCAATGGGCACACGGACGGCGGGCCGCCCCAAGACCGTCTTGTCGGCCAGGGCGTGCTCGTCGGCGGCCCGGTCGCCGGTGATGAAGATGGCCCTTGCATCGGGGTGGGTGGCTTCGAGGGCGTGGGCGATGGCCAAGGCTGGATAGATGTGTCCCCCGCTGCCCCCACCCAGGAATGCCACACCGATGGGGGCTTTGTCGCTCATGCGACAACCTCGGCGGGGTGCTTGGATCTGCCGATGCCGCCAGTTGCACGAACACCTCGTTCAGGCCGGGCGGGATAGGGCTCCTCGGCAGGCGTGGGTACGGAGAGGGTCTGCATCCTCGCCTGCCTTCGATCCAAGGCGATGAGCAGGCCCAGCGATGCGCTGGTGAGCACCCAGCCCGTGCCGCCCGCGCTGACCAGCGGCAGGGCGATGCCCTTGGTGGGGCCCAGGCCCGTGACGACGGCCAGGTTCATGATCGCCTGGAGCGAGACGGTGGCCGTCATGCCCAGGGCAATCAGCTGGCACGCCGGTCCACGCTCATGGCGGACGACCCCAATGCACGCCCACATCAGGAGCGCGAACAGACCCGCGACGCCCGCGGCCCCGACCACGCCCAACTCCTCGCAGATGATGGCGAACAGGAAGTCGGTGGTGTCCTCGGGCAGGTAGCCCAACTTGTGCAGGCCATTGCCCAGCCCGCGGCCGGTGAGTTCCCCGCCCGCGATAGCGGCCAAGGACTGGATCATGTGGTACCCGGTGTCGGCCGGGTCGGCCCATGGGTCCATGAAACTGGTGATGCGTTCCATGCGGTAGGGGCTGGTGCGGATGGCATGGATCGAGCCCGCAGCGGCGATGGTGGCAAGCACGATGACATGCCACCATCGGATGCCCGCCGCCAGGAGCACGATGCCACTCGCGGCGAGGATGAGGACCGCTGTCCCCAGGTCTTCCAACATGATCAGGCCACACACCACCCCCACCCCAAGGCCAGCGGGCAGGAGTCCTTTGGAGAAGGAAGCGATGGCAGAACCCCTTGCGGCGGCGAACACTCCCAGGACCACAGGCAGGGCCCACTTGGCCAGTTCGCTGGGCTGCCACGAGAAATCCCCGACCACGGGCAATGCCATCTCAACCCACCGCTTGGCACCTTTGGCCTCTCTGGAAACGCCGGGTATGTACACCAGGATCAGGACGGCCAAAATGCCCAGAATTCCCAGCGTAAACCACAGCAAGGGTCGGCGCGATCGGGCCATGGCGTCGATGGCATCGAGAGCGCGAAAGGGCATCAGGGCAAACAACAACGCCGTTCCGATAGCCAGCCCCGCGTAGATGGCCGCCCTGGACGTGACCAATTCGACGAACGCCTCACGCAGGGTGGGGTCGACGGGTTTTTCGGGGTCGGGCACCACCAGCAAGGCCGCGCCCGTGCTGAAGTCCAGCGGCTCGGGGCTGGGGATGGGCTGGACCTTCATATCCGCCGAACGCACCATGACCAGGCCCACGCAAAGCAGCGTGAGCACGCACAGCATGATGGTCCAACCCGGTCGCACGGAAGTCCTATCGGAAGGCCGCGTGCGCGGGGTGCAAAAGCCGCGAAAAATTCGGGTATTTCATGGAAGCCAAAGGTAATAGCCCACGCCGGGCCGCAGGCCCAGAGCCCCGGCACTCAGCCCGTCGAAGCGCAGCAGATTGATGGATTGATCGCTCTCAAAAGCCAGTGGCCTGGGCGGGTCGGCCAGAGTGTACGCCGTGCGGGGGGCGTTGGCCCTGGAGCCGTAACGGATAACCGTGGCGCGATCGATCTTGGCCAGTTCCATCGCTTGACGGGCGGCCTCGCGTACGCCACCAACGCTGTCAACCAAGCCGATGGCCGCTGCCGTATCGCCTGTCATAACCCTGCCGTCTGTGGCACTGGTTACCGCGTCTGGACTGAGGCTAGGGCGTCGGCGGAGCGTCAACGATAGAAAACTGGCGTAGTACTCCCGCACGATGCCGCCGAGGATGTCGTAATGCCCCTCACGCACGGGGGCCAGCGGATTGGCCAGATCCTTATTGGGGCCGCTGGTGATGAAGTGCGACTGGATGCCCAGTCGCCCGAGTCCTTCGCTGAAGTTCAGGCTCGGGATCACCACGCCGATGGAGCCCGTCAGCGTGGCCGGCTCGGCCACGATATGGTCGGCGGCCAAGGCCAGGTAATACCCCCCACTGGTGGCGATCTCGCCCATCGAGGCCACCACGGGTTTGCCGGTGCGTTCGGCAAAATCCCGCACCTCGCGATATGCCGTTTCGCTACCGGCCACGGTGCCACCGGGCGAGTCGATGCGGAGAATGACCGCGCGGACCTTGTCATCGCGTTCGGCCAGCCGGAGTTGATGCGTCAGGTCGTCGAGCGGGGCGTTGGATGACCCAAGGAAGCCGGTGGTTGGGGTGTCTGTGATGAGGCCGCGCACCACGATCAATGCGACTCGATCCGAGGGTTTTCCAGAACCCTCACCAACGTCCAGGACACCGGTGGCCACCATCGGGTCCTTGGTGGGCCCAAGGCGGATCTGCAATCCCAGTGGCGAGCATCCGGTTGCGATGAGGCCGAACAACACGAACAACGGTGTCAGCGTCCTTGCGATCATGGGCGCAGTGTACAGCCCCCGTAGCGTTGGCGTGCAACGATCCCAGACACATGGAACGAGTCTACGAGCACCAGCCGGTCATGCCCAGGGAAATCCTGGAGTTGCTGAACCTCGCGCCGGGGCAGGTATACGCCGATGCGACGGCGGGCTTGGGCGGGCACGCGGCCCTGGCGGCACGCGCCGTGGGGTCCCGGGGCGTTGTCGTGCTCAACGACCTGGACGCTTCGATGCTCGAACTGGCGGCCGAAAGAGTCCGGCTCGCCCAGCCCGGCGTTCGGGTGGAGTTGGTGCATGGTTCGTTCGCGGGCCTGCCCGCAGCGCTGTCGGACTTGGGCCTGACGGTCGACGCGCTGGTGGCCGATCTGGGCTTTGCCAGCCCGCAGGTGGATGACCCTTCGCGGGGGTTTTCCTTTCGGCACGATGGTCCTTTGGACATGCGGCTGGACCCCAGCAGCGGGATGAGCGCGGCAGAATGGCTGGCCAGTGCGAGCGAGGCGGAAATCACCGAGATTCTGTGGACGTTTGGGGAAGAACGTGGTGCCCGCAAGATTGCCCGGAAAGTTATCGCCAAGCGAGAAGTCGAACCGATAACGACGACGCGCGCGCTGGCCGAACTCGTCCGGTCGTGTACCACCGGTGGCGGTATCGATCCGGCTACTCGGACGTTCCAGGCGTTACGAATAGTCGTCAACGACGAACTCGGTGCGCTGAAGACCCTGCTTGGTGCGATCGGCGCTCAAGGGGGGCCGAAGGATTTGGCATCGACTCCGGCCGTTTCGCGCTCGGCCGGGTCGGGGGCATCGGGCCAGCGGTGGCTGGCCCAGGGGGCACGGGTGGCCATCATTTCTTTTCATTCTCTCGAAGATCGCCTGGTGAAACGGGCGTTTGCTGACCTTTGCCAGCAGGGCCTTGCCCACGCCCTGACTCGCAAGCCCCTGACACCAAGCGAGGCCGAACTGGCCTCGAACCGTCGGTCGCGTTCGGCCCGCCTGCGCGGGGTGTGCCTTGTTGGGAATCAGGAAAGGGGCCCGCGTTGACACGTGAGCAGAAACTCGCCCTGGTCCTTGGGTTTGCCGCGATCCTGGTCGTGGGGCTGCTGGTCAGCGACCACATGGCCGCGACACGGGCCCAAGGCCTCGACGCTGCCCCACACGATGCGACGGTCATGGTTGATGCTGGCCAGGCACAGGCCATGCGGCGGATGGTGACCTTGCCAAGCGGGCCCGACCATTTTCGTGGTCGACCGATCCGACAAGACCCGGAAGCGACCACGCCGATGGAAGAGCCTGCGCCCCTTGAGGCGACTCTGGCCAAGCAGCCGCAAGACGAAGCCCATGAGCCGGTGCGATTCGTGCTGGGTCAGGGTGGTGGAGTGCTCACACCGGGCCAGGGTCGCAACGAGAGCGTCCTCGAACGGCTGGGTGACGGCGTGGCGAACGGAGCCGAACGCTTGGCCCGAGGCATCCGCGACCTGGCGGGTTCGGCTTCTGCCATGAGTTCGCCGGGCCTGGCGCAGTTGGACGGTGCCAGTCGAGGCGAGCCGGTAGGCCGGTCGGTGCCGGTCAAGCCCGTCGAGGTGACCCACCACGTGAAGGCCGGCGAGTCGCTGTACAAGATCGCGCAGCAGTACTTCGGCGATGGCAACCGCTGGCGGCAGATCGCCGGTGATAACCCGGGCCGGGTGGGTGACAACGGCTCGGTGCGAGAAGGTGTTGCGTTGCGGATTCTGAACCCCCGTACTGGCATCGTGTCGGCTGGAGAGGCCGTCAAGCCCGCGCCGATGCCGGCACCCGCCCCGACGCCGGTGCGTGAGGCAAGCAAGCCCCGGCCCGAGAGCGCCCAGACGTACACCGTGCGTGCGGGCGACACGCTGGGCGAGATCTCCCAGCGGCTGCTGGGCACCGTTCGCCGACAGCATGAGTTGATCGCGCTCAACCGCGATGTCTTGACCGACCCGGACCACCTGCGCGCGGGCATGGTGCTCAAGCTCCCATCCTCGTGATGCGACGCAACAAAGGCCAGATCGGCGGTGCGATGGGCTGGAAACTGGCCTTCTGCATCGTCGCGCTGGCGGGTACCTCCGCGGCCTTGCTGACCGTCCGCCAGATGCGCACGCAGGCGGCCCACGAGTTCGCGGCGCTGCGCCTGCGAGTCATGCGCGTGGACGAGGCATCGGGCCGGCTGCGAGCGGACATCGCAAGGCACGTGGGTCCCGAGGCGCTGCGGCAACGGCTGGCCCAATTGGAAGCAAGCAATTCGGATGATGGACCCGAAGCGGCCATGGTGGGCCTGGAGAGCGGCGGCGATGGACGCTGAACGCCCCACGATTCGCGTGGGCTGGGTCGCGCCGGCGATGGGCGTGGTGTGCTCGATTGCCTTGCTGCTGGTTGTCGGCCGAGTGGTGCAACTCCAGGCCTTGCCCAAGCCGGCCATCGTGAGCGTGCTCGAAGCACGAGAGCGGGTCCACCGCATCGGCGTGCCGCGTGCCGACGTGCTCGACCGGCGTGGGCGGCCCGTGGTTGTCTCGCGGCATGTCCACCGTGTGTTCTTCGACCCCATCGAGGTGGCCAAGCATGTGAAGACCGGCCGGCTGACGGTGGACGAACTGGCCCAGGCCTTGGCCTGGATGACCGGCGAGGACGAGATCGAAACGGCCCGTCGTGTGCGATGGGCACTGGCCGAAAATGTCCAACGACAGGCCGCGCTTGCGAACGCGTCGGCAGAGCCCCAGGAAGGGGACGAACGGCCGAGCCCTCTGATCCGTTACGTGCGCATGGGCGGACATCTGGACGATTTCCAGTTGGCCATCGTGCGGGCGCACCCCCTGCCGGGCGTCCACCTCGAACGCGAGGTGGTGCGCGATCGCGTGGGGGGCGATCTGCTTGCATCGATCGTGGGTAAGGTGGGCAGTTCTCAGGAGTACAGCGAGGGCATCGAACGGGTGATGCGCGAGCGGCTCGAAGGCGATCCCGGAGCCATCGCGTACACGCACGACGCGGCCGGGCGCCCGTTGTGGATCGCCCGGGGGGCGGCCAAAGAGCCCGAACCAGCTCCACCGCTGCACCTTTCGATCGACCTGGAAGTGCAGCGGATCGTGCTTGAGGAGTTGCGCCGCGCGGTGGAAGACGCCGACGCGGCGGGCGGCATGGCCTTGGTGCTCGACCCCTCGACGGGCGAGGTGCTGGCGATGCTCGACGTACTGCGCGAAGTACCCAACGAGCCCTACCCGTGGGTCGACCAGCGACTGCCACGGGAGCAATGGCCCCGGAACGTGGACCTCTTCCGTCGGTTTGCGTTCGTGCGTCCCGACCCGCTGCGAACGCAGGACCCGTCATTGGCTCGGAATCGAGTGGTCGAGGACGCCTATGAGCCGGGCTCGACGTTCAAAGCCTTCGTGTGGGCGGCACTGACCGATCGGCACCCGGAACTGATGGACCATGTCTTCGAGGCCGCCCCCGGGGGCGTGGCGTTCATCAATGGTCGGCGCTTAAGCGATGTGCGAGCCAACGGCCAGCAGACGTGGCCCCAGGTGCTCATCAACTCGTCGAACATCGGGATGGCCACCGCGGCCCAGCGCCTGACCCCTGCGGAGTTTCGCGGTGCGTTGGAGCGTTTCGGCATCGGCCAACCCCCGCGTGTGGGCCTGCCCGATGAGGCCCATGGCACCCTCCAGAGCCTGCGGAACTGGAGCAAGTTCACGCACGTGTCGGTGGCCTTTGGCCAGGAAGTCACCGCCAGCGTGCTCCAGATCTCCCGCGCGTTCTGTGCATTTGCACGCAACGGGAACGAGGCGGGCACGGTACCGTCGGTGCGGGTAACAGCCGTTGGCGCGGACGGGCCCGACGGCCTGGTGGCGCAACGGGCGGTCTCTCCCCACGCGGCCATGCGCACGCGCGAAGTCATGGTCGACATTGCAAAGAGGCTCGACGAGCGGATGCGATCGGAAGGGCCCTTCGCCTATTCGATGTTCGGAAAGTCTGGCACGGCCCAAGTGACGCCCGAACGCGGCGAACCCTGGCACCGGCGCCCGCCCGGGGCCCGCGGGTACCTTGAGAAGCAGTACGTGTCGAGTTTCGTGGCCGCCGCGCCCGTCGAACGCCCCCGCATCGTGGTCATGGTGAGCATCGAAGACCCCGGGCCAACGGTCGTCCGCCAGAACCGCTATTACGGCAGCAACGTCGCCGGGCCGGCGGTGCGGCGGATCGTCGAGCGGGTGCTTCCCTATCTGGGCGAAGGATCGGACCGGGCCTCGGCCGACGCGCCATCGACCAGCGCTCTGGCGAACGCGAGATAGCCAGCCTCGGCGGCGTCGATGTCGTGCGTGATGTACCGCGCGAAGGTCATGGTGCCAAAGGCCTCTGGGCTCGGACTTCCAAGCGTCCGGGCAAGCCGACCGGCGGCGGCATCACGCAACACCCGTTGCACGCCTTCCCAACGGTTGGGATCGACGGCCAGATACAGCCCGAGGGCCCAGAGCTGGGCGTAATACTCCACGGCCCGGTGGGGCTCGCTGCTGAGCAGTCGCGTTGGGTCTCCCGAGAGGATCTCGCGCAGTGGACGCCACCGGCTCGTTTCGAGCACCATCGCCAGTTGCGAGAAACGCTCCGGGTTCAACAGCGGCTCGAATCGGAATCTCCCGGATTCGTCAACATAGAAGCCCTCGGCCAGCACGGCGACCATCTCGTCGACCCAGGTTGGAAGGGGCTCACGAAAGGATCGCTGCACGTACTGGTGCCAGCCCTCGTGGGCGGCGATCTTGAGCGTCAGCCGGTCGAACTTGGGAGGCAGGGCGAAGAGCACGGCGCGCCCGCCCGCGGCATAGCCACCGATCTCGATGGCAAGCAGCGGATATGCGCTGGCGTCGATGGTCTGTCGCGTGAACTGGGCCCATTCGTCGCGATCTGCAAAGAGGAACAGCGTCATGCGCCCGGGCGGGGCGGGGAGTGCGGGCCCGCCGAACCTTGTGCCCGCGAAGAGTCGGTGGCGTGCTAAAGAGGCTTCGAGAAAGGCCGGCAAGCTCTGGGCGATGGGTTGTTCCTGGGCCGTGGTCAGGATGTGGTAATGGGCCGTGGTCAGGCGTTGCCCGGGCTTCTCGAGATAGGTCCAGCCCTCACGGCGGATGACGCCGTCGGGTCCTGGCCGGCCTGCCGAGCAGCCGGAGTGGACGAAGGCCAGCAGCAACAGCAGGATGAGCAGCGGGCGGTTCAGCGCAAGCGCTCCAGCGCCTGGTAGGCCGTTGCCAATTCCTGTTTGACACGCTCCAACTGCTCGCGCGTCTGCTGCACGAGCTTGGCCGGCGCCCGATCGGCATAGCCCGGGTTGGCAAGCCTCGTCTCGAGCGTCACACGAGAAGCGTCCAGTTCGCTCACCTGCCTGGTCAGGCGTTCGCGTTCGGCATCGGCATCGACGGCGTCGGACAAGTTGCTCAGGCGAAGCTCATGCCCTGCGTAGGTGCAGGTGGCCGCTTCGGCCGGCGCCGGATCGGTGGTGATAGCTCCCAGATCGGCCAATGTGTGGACCACCGAGGCCACCGGCTGGAGCGCGCCGACCAACTCGGCCGAAGCATGGAGCGTGATGGCACGACGTGGCTTGACCTGGTGCTGGGCTCGGACCTCGCGGATGGCCCCGACGATGCCGCGGGCCATTTCGAAGTTCGAGGAAGCGTTGTCGTCGCGCAACCTGTCGTCAAAGCCGGGCCAGCCCGCAGTGGCCAGCACGCCACCCTTGCGTGACGGATCGAGTGTGAGCCCGTCGATGACCGGAGCTGGCGCATCGGCCAGGTGCTGGGCGATAGCCTCGGTGATGAATGGCATGATGGGGTGGGCCAGTCGGAGGATGGCCTCGAGCACGGCACGCATGACCGCGCGCTGGTTGGCGTCCTCACGCACGGTGGGCTTGATGGCTTCGAGGTACCAATCGCAATAATCCCGCCAGAAGACGTTGTAGAAAGCGTCGGCGTAGGCGTGGAAGTTGTACGACTTCAGGGCTTCGTCGACCTCCGAGATGGCGATACCAAGGCGCGTGAGCATCCATCGGTCGACAATGCCCAGGGCGTTGATGTCGACGACGCCCGCGGCAGGGCCGGCCTGGTCGAGGATGCCCACGACCAGGCGCGAGGCGTTCCAGAGTTTATTGCACACGTTGCGGCCGATATCGAACTTCGGGCTGGTGTTCTTGCCCGTCTTTGGGTCGGGCTCCACGGGCATACGCACGTCCTGGGTGTGCGTGGTCATGTGGGCCAGCGTGAAGCGCATGGCGTCGGCACCGTGGCTCTGGATGATGTCCATCGGGTCCACGCCGTTGCCAAGGCTCTTGCTCATCTTGCGGCCCAGGCCGTCCTGGATCATCGCGTGGATGAAGACGTCCTTGAAGGGCACGCGGCCCGCGCCGGGTTCCTCGCCCTCGCGGGCCAGGAAGTAGCGGTTGAACATCACCATGCGGCTGACCCACAAGGTAATGATCTCGCGTGCGGTACACAGCACACTGGTGGGGTTGAAGGCTTCGAGCAGGCCGTCGAACTCTTCGCCGGCGATGGCCGGCTCGGGCCAGCCCATCGTGCTGATGGGCCACAGGGCGCTGCTGAACCAGGTGTCCAGCACGTCACCATCGCGCACGAAGCCGGCTTCTTCGAGCAGGGATTCGAAGTCGATGGTGCCGTGCTTGTGGGTCTCGAATGCCCCGGGCCGGCGCACGCAGACCATGCAGACCAGGTCGGTGCAATCCTGGATCTCGGCGGGCTCTCGCAAGGGCACGCCCATGTCGCTTGCGCTGACCAGTCGATAGACGATGGGCGTGGACGCTTCGAGATCGCGCATGCTCATCAGCAGATTGGCCAGCCGGTCCTGGGGCGAGTCTTCCTCGCCGATGAAGTCGCGGAACGTGCCAAAGTGCTTGGTCCACACGGGAATCTGGTGCCCCCACCACAGTTGCCGGCTGATGCACCAGTCGCGCAGGTTGTCGTGCCATTGCTCGTAGGTGCGGGCGTAGCGCGCGGGGTGGAAGTGGATGGCCGAGTCGCCCTTGACACTCGTACGGGGCTTGTAGCCCTCGCTCTCGCGCTGCGACCGGCTGAGGGCCCGCTGGGCACTGCCGCGCAAACGCTCGTCGGTCACGCGCACGTACCACTGATCGGTGAAGTAGGGCTCGATGGGCGCGTGGCTGCGATAACTGTGGCCCACGCTGTGACGGTGGGGCTTGACGCCTTCGAGCAGACCCCGCGCCTCGAACTCGCGCAGCACGAGTTTGCGCGCTTCCTCGCGAGATTTGCCCAGGAACACGTGGGCATCACGGGCACCTCGGGGGTCGGCCTCGGCCCAGCCGAAGTCGGCGCTGATACTCGCATCGGGTGCCATGACGTTGATGATGGGCAGGTGGTGGCGACGGCCGATCTCGTAGTCGTTGGGGTCGTGGCCCGGTGTGACCTTGAGGAAGCCCGTGGCCATCCGGGCCTTGGCATCGGTACTCTCGGGGTCGGGCAGGACGACATAGTCATCTTCGACGATGGGCACGACCCGGCCGACGATGGGCAGCTGCACCCGCAAACCGCGCAGGGCCATCGCCCGCGGATCTTTGGGGTTGATGGCCACGCCCGTATCGCCCAGGTATGTCTCGGGCCGGGTAGTTGCCACCGTGAGCCATGCGGGTTGCTCGTCCTCGCCGGCGATGGCTTCGCTCGGGTAGCCCCGGGCGGCAAGCTCGCTCCAGGTCACCGGCTCGGTGTCGCCCGGGTCTTCGGGGTTGCGTGATGCGTGCACGAGTGGGTAGCGCAGGTAGGCAAAGATGCCATCGACCTCCTGCATCTCGACCTCGTCATCGGCCAGGGCTGTCCCCGTCACCGGGTCCCAGTTCACCAGACGCTTGCCGCGATAGATCAGCCCGTCGCGGAAAAAAACAAAGAACGCCTCGCGCACGGCCCGGGCGCAGGCATCGTCCATGGTGAAACGAAGGCGGGCCCAATCGCACGAAGCCCCCATGGCCTTGAGTTGCTCGATGATCTGGGCCTCGAACTCGTCTTTGAATGCCTGGACATGGGCGACGAACTCTTCGCGGGAAAAGTCGATTCGCCGCTTGCCCTGTTGCTCCATGAGGCGGCGTT
The DNA here is from genome assembly GCA_026126305.1 of Phycisphaeraceae bacterium. Taxonomy (GTDB): domain Bacteria; phylum Planctomycetota; class Phycisphaerae; order Phycisphaerales; family UBA1924; genus JAHCJI01. The sequence goes on along the minus strand of JAHCJI010000003.1, from coordinate 131,074 downwards.
CGACAACTGTCTGGGTGGCGATGCCGGCGTGGTCGGTGCCTGGCATCCAGAGGGTCTCATAGCCCAACATGCGATGGGCCCGCACCAGGGCGTCTTGAACGGTGGTGTTCAGGGCATGGCCCAAGTGCAGGCGAGCCGTGACGTTGGGCGGAGGGATGAGCACGGCGTAGGGCTTTCGCTCGCCTCGGAGCACGGGCCTGGGGTCGGCCGAAAAGGCTCCAGAGGCCTCCCACCGGGCCCATGCGGCCGCCTCGGCCTGGGTCGGGTCGTATTGCTTGGGTAGTTCAGGCATGGCAGAAGGGGCTTCCAAAGGGTCTTCGGGCGGTTATTGAGGCCGCTCGGGGTGAAAAGTCACTGTAGCAAGCCGATAGTTGCTTGTAATGACAACGCGCGATCAGGCCAGGCTCGCCCTGGACCGCCTCCCATCCCGATTTCCCGGTGTCGAGCCGGATAAGGAACGCCCCAAGGGGCTGGGCCTTGGCACGGCCGCCGTGGGGCTGTTGTCGATCGGCTTGGTGGTCGCCTTGGCGGTCTTCTGGCAGGGTTCCAAGCCGCCGCCTTCATCGGCCAAGGCCAGTTCGGCCGGAGCCGTACCTCGGTCCGCGGAGATCTCCGGAACACTCGAGCAAGCCCGCGCGTATCTTGCCGATGGTGAGGCTTCGATGGCGTTGGCTTTGCTCGAGCCGCTGGCGGCCCGGGCCGACCGCGATCGTGACGTGCGCGTGGCGCTCGGTCAGGCCTTTCTGGCCGTCGATGACTTTGCCGCCGCCTACGACCAGTACTCGCAAGCGGTCTCTTTGGGCCCGACCGACCCCCAGCTTCATTTTGCGGCCGGGACACTGGCGTCGCGTCTGCGTCGCCAGACCGAGGCTATTGCCCACCTGCGTCTGGCCCACGAGACCGAACCAAGCAACGCCCAGTACGCGTTGTTTTTGGGACAGGCCGAGTTGGAAGCGGGCAACTACGCGCCGGCCACGGCGGCATTGGCGCGGGCTCGGCACGCGGCCCCGGACGACCCAAGGGTGTGGGGCATGCTCGCCGAGATCGCCTTGCGAGAGAACAAGGCCGAGATGGCCCTCCAGCACGCCAGCCGGGCCCGGCATCACGACCCCGACAACGATGCGTGGAAGATCATCCAGGCGCGGGCGCTGAACCGTCAGGGTAACGCCGCCAAGGCCGCCGTTGTCGTCGAATCGCTCTCGGACAAGGCCAAGCACACCAAGCCCGTGCTTCGATTGGCCGGCGAGTGCTATGGGATGCTCAAGCAGCCCGAGAAAGCCGCGGCCTTGTACCGCGGCGCGTCGGACTCGAACCCAAGGGATGCCGAACTGGCCTTCGAGTCGGCCGTCTGGCTCGAACGCGCCGGCGACCGCCCCACCGCGCTCGCCTACGCGCGACGGGCCTTGGAGGCCGGACATGCCTCGGCGACGCAATTGGTCGAACGGCTTTCGGACCAGCGCGAGTTTCGGGCCCAACCGCGCTGATGGAACGCGAGCACCGTCGTCTGTGCATCACGGTGTACGGACGAACGCATCAGCGGTGGTTCTTGACGCGTAACTGCCGGAAGAATGCCCTCAGCAACTCGCTGCTTTCCTGGGCCAAGACACCGGCGATAACGTGCGGTCGATGGTTGAGCCTTGGGTCTGCCAGCAGGTTCATGAGGCTGCCCACCGCACCGGCCTTCGGATCGGTCGCGCCATAGACCACTCGACCCACCCGGGCGTTGACCAATGCCCCGGCGCACATGCAGCATGGCTCGAGGGTGACTACCACCGTGCAGTCGTTCAGCCGCCAATCGCCCAACGCTATTGCGGCGGCTCGAACGGCCAGTAACTCGGCGTGGCCACACGGGTCGGCCTGGGCCTCGCGTGTGTTTCGGGCCCTTGCGATCTCGCGACCGGTCTGGGTTTCATAGACCACGGCACCGATGGGGGCCTCGCCCACCGAGGCGGCCTCACGGGCCTGTTCCAGTGCGATGCCCATCATGGCGCGATCGGTGTCGCTGGCGTGCTGGGGCCCCAGCGGCTGCGGCGGTGTGCTGGGCGTGCGATTCCTGAAGCGGCCGAAGATCATCAGAAGCCCTCGTCAGAGGTTCTCGTCGTCCACGTTGCCCTCGCCCGCGGTCCGGGTCAGGCGTTCGGCGGGAAGCACGCGGGCGATCAGCAAACCAAGTTCGTAGAGCGCATAGAGCGGCACGGCCAGAGCGATCATCGAGATCGGGTCGGCCGGGGTGAGCAAGGCGCCCAGGACAGCGGCAACCAGAACGGCGTACTTGCGGTGCTTGCCCATGCCGCGGGGATCGATCAGGCCCGTCCACGACAGGAGCAAGACGACCACCGGGGTCTGGAAAGCGATGGCCATCGCTAATGTCAACTGAAAGAGCAGCTTGATGTACTCGCTGACCCGGAATTGCTGGCTCAGGCCCGGTGTCAGAGCCAGCGGAACACCCAGCACCCGCACTCTTGCACTGGGTTGGTTGCCCCCAACCGTCGTGCCTTCGAGTTCGGGCAGTCTGGTTTCGGCCACGGCGATGCGCAGTTCCTGGTTGCGGGTATTGATCCACATCTGCCCAGGGAGTGGGTTGGGCAGATCGCCCGGCAACGCGGGCACTGTGGGAAACACCATGCCCTCGGACGGACGCGCCTGGCCCGGGCTTGGACCGCCCAAGGCCTGACCAAACCCGATAAAGAAAGTCAGAACGATGGGCATCATGACAAAATACAGGAACGCGATCGAGGCCAGCGTCAGCCCGACGCTCATCGGTGCCAGCACGTACACGAACCGGCGCTCGGCGGCGTACAAACCCGGGGCGGCAAACTTCCAACCCTGGTAGAGCAGCCAGGGCAGGCCAAGCAGCACCGCCACGGCGATGGAAACGCGCAGGTATGATCCAAAGGTCTCCATCGGGCCAGTCACCTGGACCACCGGCGGTAGACCTCGGGATTGGAGTGCCTGCCGGAGCGGAACCAGTAAGAGGTCGATGATCGCCCGACCGACAATCAAAGCACCGATGAGGATCGGCAACAGGCCCGCCAAGGCGATGATCAGCCTGCGACGCAGGTCTTCGATGTGGTCGCCAAGAGGCATGGCCAAGACCGGCTCGCTTCGGTCGTGCTGGCGTTTGGCGTGCGGAAGGGGCAATGTGTTTGGTTCCTGAAAGGGTTTTTGCCTGAACCCGCAAGCCCGCGAATCCGAAGTATAACGGTCCGATGGGCTGGGTCGGCACGAAGTGGCCTTCTTGCCCGAGGGCTTCGGCGGGAGAAGGCCGACGGCGCATCCTGGTCGTTCGAAAGATTGCCCGAAACCATGAGCACACCAACGACGCCTGCCACAAACACGGATGGCTACCGGGTCGACCCCGCGTTGGTGCGTCGCGCCTCGGCCGGGCACGCCGAATCGGTGCAGGAATTGTGGCAGAGCCACCGCCGATGGGTGGCGGCGATCGTGCTTGCGCACATGCCGCGAGAGGCCGACCTGGACGACCTGCTCCAAGACATAGCCGCCACATTCGTCCGCAGCGTCCAGGAGTTACGCACGCCCGGGGCGTTGCGACCCTGGCTGCGGACGGTGGCCATCAATGCGGCCAGGGCCGAGGGTCGCAAGAAGACGCGGCGAAAGCAGGCTCTCGACAACCAGGCCGCCACGGACCCGGGCACCTTCAACCGCGACGAGACGGCCGATGGGACGGCGGGCGTGCCCGATGCGGCCGACGAGGTCCGCTGGCTCTTGGCACTGATCGACCAACTGCCCGAGAGTTATCGGGAACCGCTGGTGCTGCGGTGCGTCCGGGGCATGAACTATAAGGCCATCAGCGAACTGACCGGGCTCCCCGAGACCACGATCGAAACGCGGATTGCCCGGGGGCGACGAATGCTCCGAGAACGCATTTCGCTGGAACGTGGACGCAAGACCGGTGCCGATGGCGCATCTCGTTTCCATGGAATCGATGGAGCCCGTGACGCATGAACGCCCAACCGACCAACCACAACGACCCGATCGATCGCGACCTGCTCATCAGCCGCGTGGTCGATGACATGGCCTCGGCCTCGGACTGGCTGCAATTGCGTGCGATGGCCGAGATCGACGCCTCGGTGTGGCGTGAGTTGTTCGAGGCCCAGCACGCGCACAGCGAGTTCACGCAGGCGGTACGGCAGGCCATCCAGATCGCCGACGGCGTCGATGCACCGGTGGGCGAGCTTTCCTCTCCCCCACTGGTGTACCGCTTTCGACAGGCCTCGCGCTGGGCCGGCTGGGCGGTGGCGGCGGGTGTTGCCCTGGCATGGGTCGCGCCGGCGTACCTGATTGGTACGACCACCGAGAACACGACACCGATTCGCAACGATTCGATTGTGCTCGCAGATGAGGGCACTGCGAACGCGGGGCGTTCCCGTGCCACGACCGGTGCGGATTTTGATGTCGTGACCGAGTCTGGACCGCTTGTCGGACCCTACGCCAGCAGACCGGCCGCTTCGTTGGCCGGCCGGCCGACCGAGGCCGGGTCGCCACTCGGATTCGACGCGCTTCGGCAGGTTTCCGCAGAGAGCGGCACGCAGACGGTGGGCGAGATGCCCGATCGCGTTCTCATCGAGATGCGGCGCTTGCCCGACGGTCGCATGGAACTGGTCTATGTCCGTCGGGTCATCGAAAAGGCCATCGTGGGCGAGAACGACCTGTACCAGGTCGTGCCCGATGACACGGGCACCGATCGGGCTGTGCCGCTGCGCCAGCGTCGGCCTTCGTCGGGTCCGATTTGAACATGTGTATCCGCCTGTGGATTGGTGCCGGGAGGCCAGTCCAGGGGTGAGATGGGGTCAAACTTCTGCACGGACCTGCCCAGCCCGTGCGTCCTAAAAAGCGTCGAGGTTCGGGGGCTTTCTGCCACACGACCCGACGGGCAAACGAATGGAGGCATCGAACCATGAACCATGTCAACACGCACACGAGTCGTACGCCTGCTCTCGGCCTGACGGCCGCCGGTGTTCTGATGTTGGCCCTGCTGGCCGGCACGGCGATGGGCCACAGCGGCCAGAACTCCAAGGCTGGTGGCACCTACGAGGTCGTGATCGAGAAGCCACAGACTCCAACGCCTGCTCGCGCACCGGCAAGGCCTTCCCTTCGTTCACAAGAGGCCGTCTCACAGACCATTTCCGAGATCAACCAGAACGTGGACGGCACGAGCATCCACGTGCGTCGCGTCAACAACGACCCGGTCGTCGTGAAACTGAACGGGAATGTCCTCGATGCCAAGCACTTCGAGGTGAAGCCGGGCGTGGTGATTATCACCGATCCGGCCACGGGCAAGCAGCATGTCGTCTCGATGCCCGAGTTCACCGCCAATGCCCCTGTCGCACTGCCCCAGCCTGTGCGGGATCGCAACGTGGGTGGCGCGGCCGGTCAACCTGCCGAAGATCTCATGGTCCAGCGATGGGCCCAAGCGACGACGCAGCCCCGGGTCATGTTGGGCGTGGTCATGGGCGAACCGGACTCGGTCGTCCTGGAACACCTTGGCCTGGACGCGAAGAAGGCGATCCTGCTCGAGAGCGTGATCGAGGGGCTGCCCGCTCACAAGGCCGGGCTTCGAGCCAAGGACATCGTGGTAGGCTTTGGCGAGAACGCCGAGCCGAAGACCGCCGAAGAGGTTCGGAAGTTGCTGGCACAGGCCGACCCCGGGCAGAAAGTGAAGGTGCGGGTCATCCGCAGGGGCGAACCCGTGACGGTGGAACTGGTGTTCGAGGCCTTTGACTCCGCCGCCCTGGGCCGCGCCACCCGTGCCGCTGGCCCGACGGAGCCTCATCTCATGGGCCAACGGTTCCTGCAAGAACAGGCGGCGTGGGAACAGAACGCCGGTGCCTCGCGCCGCAACGCCGAGGAACAACTGAGGCGGGCCGCAGACATGCTCGCCCAACTCCAGCAGCAAGGCGGCGCGAACATCACCGATGCGCACCGTCAGGCCGTGGATGCCATCAACAAGGCCATCGAGGCCATGCGCCAAGGCGAGGCTTTCGGCTTCGAGATCCAAGACATGCGACGCTTGCAGCAGGAGGCCATCGAGCGGCTGCGGCAGGAGCTTGCCCAAGGCGGGCAGAACAACCGGCTGTGGGCCAATCCAGGTGAGCCTGGGCAGGGGTTTGCCCTGACCATCCCCAGCCCGCCCTCGACCTCGGGTGATGCCCGGTGGGACGAAAGGCTGGCCTCGCTCGAGAAGCGCCTGGTCGACCTCGAAAGCAAGATCGAACGCTCCATGCAGCGCTTCGAGCGGCAGTCCGAGGCCATGATGGAACGGCTGATGCACCGTGTCGAGCGGGCACTCCAAGACCGTGATGGGTCTGGACGCTGACGGAAAATTGTTCAAGGGGTCGATTTTCCGCCGGAGTCATGCAACCCGCAAGCTCCGAGTCGGAAGAAACCAGGGAGCAACCTCACGCGACGGGGTGGATGGCAGGGAAACCGACCCGATCCCAAACCGTTCGCCTCGCTCACGAACTCCCCTTCGCCGGGCCTTGGATCGGGCAGGATCCGGGCCCGGCGGTCCTTTTCCAACAAAATTACGGGAAACGCTCGATAGCTCCCAACAGACTGCCGAGCGCGGTAGGATCGAAACCCGGAGACCAATCCATGTCCCAGACGACACCCCCAACCGATCCCGCCTTCGCCCAGGACGCCTACAAGCGGCTCAAGGCCGAGATCCACAAGGTGATCGTGGGACAGGACGACGTGGTCGACCAATTGCTCTTGGCTTTGTTTTCTCGTGGGCACGCGCTGGTTGTGGGCGTGCCCGGGCTGGCCAAGACGCTGCTGATCTCCACGATCGCCCGCTCGTTGAGCCTGGACTTCAGCCGCATCCAGTTCACGCCCGACCTGATGCCCAGCGACATCACGGGCACGGAGGTGATCGAGGAGAACCGCGCTACGGGCCACCGCGAGTTGCGGTTCGTGCAGGGGCCGGTGTTTGCCAACGTGGTGCTGGCCGATGAGATCAACCGAACGCCACCCAAAACCCAGGCGGCCCTGCTCGAAGCGATGCAGGAGCGTCAGGTGACCATCGGCGGCGTTCGGCATGACCTGCCCCGGCCATTCTTCGTGCTGGCGACGCAGAACCCAATCGAGCAGGAGGGCACCTACCCGCTGCCCGAGGCGCAACTCGACCGCTTCATGTTCCAGATCCGCATCGCCTATCCGAGCCTCGAGGAAGAGACCGAGATCATCCGCCGCTCGAGCGACAAGGGCAGTGTGAAACTCGACGCCGTGCTGACCGCAGAAGACATGGAACGCGTCAGCCACATGGTCGCACACCATCCGGTGACCGACCACGTCGTGGCGTATGCGTTGCGATTGGTTCGTGCCACGCGCATCAACGAGCCCATGGACAACCAGGCGGAACGCCCGCGACTGGCACGCGAGTACCTTGCCTGGGGCGCTGGCCCCCGGGCCAGCGAGTACCTGGTGCTGGCGGCGCGGGCCGAGGCGTTGCTCAAGGGCCACCCCATCACCACAATCGACCACGTGAAGGCCGTCGCTCGCCCGGTGTTGCGCCACCGCATCCTGACGAACTTCAACGCCGAGGCCGACCGCGTGAGCACCGACGACATCGTCAACGACCTGCTCGAGCACATCCCCGTCGATGGGATGAACGACCGCGACCGCAAGCAGCTCGACGCCGTCATGCGGGCGTCGTAGCACCGGGCCTTGTCAAACGGCCAGGGACACCTCCATTTGGTTTTCGCGTCCGAGTGCACTGGTACACTCTGCCGACACAAAAAACACCGCGACCCCGGGTAGGATCGCGGCGGAATTGGGGCTCGTGGCGGTGCGTGCCTGGACGCACGCCAGAGCGGGGTTTCAGCAGCCAGTAGCGAACAGGTTCTGGAAGGCCAGGAAGTCGAAGATGGTCAAGATACCGTCACCATCGATGTCGGCACAACGGTTGCCAGAGGCAAAGGCGTTCTGGAAGGCCAGGAAGTCGAAGATGTTCAGCGTGCCGTCACCGTTGAAGTCGGCCGCACACTTACCAAAGCCGCAGGGGTTGGCCTCGAGTTCATAGGCCGCCCCACCCGATCCGAAGGGCGAGTCGAGCACGGTGATCTCCAGGCGGTACGTACCCGGACGCAAGTTGACGGCATTGCTGGACCACCGGCGATCGGCATAAGCCGCATCATAGTCGGAACCGATCGAAGCACCCGTGGTGGTGGGCACGCTGGTGTTGAAGTTTGCCACGACCGAGCCCCCGTCGAGCACGCGGACTCGGAATCGGTCTCCCGAGAGGAAGGCGTCGGTGACCTTGAGTTTCGTGCAGCCCGCGGGCACCACAAGCGTCTCGGTTGTCATGCTGCCCACGTCGCCGAAGGTGAATGGCGTCCACTCCTGGCAGCCCCGGCGAGGGGCCGAGGAGAACTCGCCCACGGCGAAGCCGTTGGAAGAAGCTCCAGTGTTGGTGACGCGCACGGAAGCGATGTGCCCACCAGCGGGGGCGCTGAAGCCAAAGCCGCGGGCACCCGCGTTGCCTTCGATGCTGCGGTTGAAGGTGCTGGTGGCACCCGAGCCGGAGCGGCCAACGATCTCGAACTCGAACAAACCGAAGTTGTTGGGCTCGACGTAGAGGATGAAGGCGCCCACCTGGCCCGCAGTGAAGTTGAGGGTGACGGTATTCACGCCCGCGCCGGTAAAGTACACGTCGCCGGTGTACCCGTGGCTCCATGTGCCCCAGCCGCTGCCGATGCGACGGTGGCTCATGGTGCGGTCGAACGTCACGTTGCGACCACCGCCGATGGGCGCATCGGTCACATCGGCGATCACCGCACGCGGATCGACGCCCGCCTGCATCGTGTACCCGTCCAGGACGGCGGGCGGTGCGCCCGTGCCCAGGTCCGTGCCCGTAATCTGCGCGTGCGACACGGCCGCGAAGGCCAACAAGCCGGCGGCGGCGGCCGCAAACCTGCCAAGATGCATGTACATGTTACTTTCTCCTACTTTCCTTGAATCAGGAACCCAGACACGGGTTCCGATGGTCCCGAGAATCGTGCGGGATGCCTCCAAGGCCCCCTCACTCCTTACCTTCGTTGTGGTCTAGAGCCCGGTAGCATGACAAGCGCACACCGCCCAACGCACTCACGCGCTCGAACCTGAAAATATTGATCGGTGCGTACAACAGCGTGGACACGCCAAAACCCTTCCCCAGACAGGTGTTTCGGTCTGGCGGTGGCACGGACGCAGGATGGATCGGCTGGCTCGAGCCAGCCCCCACAAACAGGGCCACTCAGGACCCATCACGATCATGGTACTCTGCAACCCGGGTTTTGCAAGTCAAGATTCCGTGAGCGCGATGGATCATGTCGTGATTACGACAGCACGCCCCGTCGGCGGAGCGTGCCGGTGAGTACTTCGCGCGCCTTGGCATCGCTGGGCAGCTGTACGTACCCGATGCCCCTGGACGAGGCGAGCTTGGCAAGCAGGCGGTTGTGATCCGTAAGCCGTTTGCGGTACAGAGCAATCACGGCTGGGCTGATGGTGACTTCGGCTGTCCGTCCACTTTCCACGTCGGTGAGCATCACGTCTCCCAACAGACCCGCTTCGGCCTCGGTGGCAGGGTCGATCTCCCCGGGCGAGAGCACCTGGACGAGCATGGTATCGAAGCCCCCACCCCTCGCAAAAGCCAAGGCGTTGAGGGCTGGCGTGAGGTCCTCATCGGTCAGGAAGTCGCTGATGACCACCAGCACGCCCTTGCCCACTCTCGCGCGGGCTAAGCGCATCAAGGCGGGGACGAGTTCGGGGCGGTTGCTGGTGACATCCCCCGCAGGCGCAGCGGCTTGGCGGTAGAGAAACTCGAGTACCCGGTTGACCCCGCCACGCCCACGCATGGGGGCGGTGCGCAGCAGGGGTGGCCTGCCGGGCACGCCCAGAGCCCACACGCCCACTCGGTCCTGATTGCACAAGCCCACGTAGGCGATGGCCACCGCCAGGCGGCGAGCAAGGTCGATCTTGGGCGGACGGCCGGCTTCCATCGAGCGGGAGCAATCGACGGCCACGTGCAACGCCAGGTCCTCTTCTTCGAGGAACAACTTCAGGAACAGCCGTTCCAGACGCGCGTAGACGTTCCAATCGATGTGCCTCAGGTCGTCGCCGCGAACATACTCGCGGAAATCGTCGAACTCCACGCTCTGGCCACGACGCTTGCTCCGGCGTTCGCCGGGGAGCTTGCCCGCGAAAACCTTTCGGCTGCGCAGGCGCATGTTGCCCAAGATACCGATCAGGTCGGCACCCAAGGCTTCTTCGAGCGTTGCCGGGGTTGAGGGCCTGGAAGGGGCGTAGAGCACGGGGTATACCTCGTACCATGATAGTGCCAAGCCCGGCCAACAATCGCCGATGCCAACCATCACGCTTGTCCTGGCCCAAGAAACCAGCGAAGCCGCATTCTGGGGGACATGGCTGCCCCTGGGTTATCTTGCCTTGGAATGGACTATCCGCCTGACCCTGGCCCCGGCCATCATCCGCAAGCATTCTGCTGGCGAGGCCATGGCATGGCTGGCATTGGTCATGTTCCAGCCCTTTATCGGCGGGGGGCTGTACGCCTGCTTTGGTCGGCAGTTGCTTGGCCGGCGACGTGTCCGTGCCGCCGCCCGGGCCATCGAGTTGGTGGAGACACCCCAACGGCTCGCGATGCTGGCACCTGCCATCGCTCCGCCCGATTCCATCGATGCGACCCACCGCGACCTGTTCGCCCTTGCCAGTGCCGTGAGCCGGACCAGGCCGCTGGCGGGCAACATGGGTGAGATCTGCGACAACACACAGTTCATCGAGCGGCTGGTCGAGGACATCGATGCCGCCACGCACCACGTCCACCTGTTGACATACATCTACCACGACGACCCGACGGGCCGACGCGTGGCCGACGCCTTGGTTCGGGCCGCGGCGCGGGGGGTGGCCTGTCGCGTACTGGCCGATGGGTCCGGTTCGGCCGACTTCTTTGGTACGCTTGGGCGCTCGATGAGGGCTTCCGGCGTGGAAGTCCGCGACGCGTTGCCAAGCCGGTTTTTCCGCCGTACGCTGGCGCATATCGATGTCCGCAACCACCGGAAACTCGCGATCATCGACGGTCGCACCGCGTACACGGGCAGCCAGAACATCTGCCAGGATGACTATGGGCAGCGTCGCTTCGGCCCATGGATCGACCTGACGGCGAGATTGCGCGGGCCGATGGTGGCCCAACTCCAGATGCTGTTCCTCGAAGACTGGGCGGCCGAGGCCGGCACGCTGCCACCCGACGATGGGCTGTACCCGACGCCCGAGCCGGCTGGACCCATCGTGGCCCAGGCCATACCCAGCGGGCCCGGACACCGCGAGCACGCCTTCCGCGATGTGACTCTGGCGGCTATCAACGAGGCCAACGAGCGCGTGGTCCTGGTCACGCCTTACCTCATTCCCGATGGACCAACATTACTGGCCCTGACCTTGCGGGCCCGTGCGGGCGTGGCCGTGGACGTGATCGTGCCCGAGAAGACCAATGCCTTCCTGGTGAACGCGGCCGCCAAGAGCGTGTTCGAGGAATTGCTTGCAGCGGGAGCGCGTGTCCACCTGCACCGCCGCGGTCTGTTACACGTCAAGGCCATGACCGTCGACGATACGCTGACGATTTTCGGCTCTGGCAACTTCGATCGTCGCAGCTTCCGCATGAACTACGAGATCAACCTGCTGGCGTATGGACGCGAGGTGACGGTCGTGCTGCGGGAGAAGCTCGTGGGTTACCTGGCCGATTGCCGCCCCTTGGATCCCGCCGAACTGAGCGGTAGGCCCTGGATCCAGAAAGTCGCCGATGATGCGGCCAAGCTGGTATCCCCGCTGTTGTGAGCTGGAGGATGCTCCCGTCGTATAAAACAACCCCCCATGCGGGGGGCTGCGCAGTGCAGAGGGTGACTGCTTTGTCCGGTCTGGATCAGTCGCAGCCAGCGGCGAATTCATTCTGGAAGGCCAGGAAGTCGAAGATGGTCAGGCTGCCGTCACCATCGAAGTCAGCGCCCAGATCGCCCGCGGCGAAAAGGTTCTGGAAGGCCAGGAAATCGAAGATGGTCAGGCTGCCGTCTCCGTCGATGTCGGCGCGGCATGTGGCGTCGAGGCTGATGGGGGTCTCGAAGTCGCTGTAAAGGAAGTAGAAGCTGGCGTCACGCAGCTCGCAGGTCTCGCCGAAAACGTCGTCGCCGAAGGTCAGGAAGCGGGTGTTGACGACGAAGGCGTCGCGATCGAAATCGTAGTCGAAGTTGGCAAAGGTGATGTCGGGCACGCCGGGGGCGCCGGGGGTCTCGCCGGCGATCTGGAGGCTGACGCTGCCGGTGGTCTTGTCCTTGCCGGGGATGGAGATCTCGTAGACGCCATCCTCGACGCGGGTGACGGTGATGCCGCTGCCGGCGATGAGGTCGCCGGTGGAGCCGTCAACGTAGCCGCCGAAGAAGTTGCTGGCGCTGTAGGGGACATAGACGAAGCCGAAGCGGGACTGGGCATCGAGCTGGCGGATGCTGCCGCCGCTGCTGTCGATCACGTCGTCGCGACGCATGGCGAAGGCCCAGCCGTCGGCATCTGGCAGGACGGCGATGAGGCTGGCATCGTTGGTGGTGCCAGCGTAGATGGTGAACAGCATGCCGTTGTCGGGCGTGGCGTCGCCGGGCAGGTCGATGCGGCCGCTGGTCTGGGCGAAGGACGATTCCCAGGTGACCACGTCGGGGCTCAGGCCGGGGGTGGCATACACACCGCCCGAGCCGGAGATCCAAGCGGTATCACCGGTGCCAGCGGCCTGGGCGGTACGGACGTAGCCGCCCAGCCATCCCTGCTCGAAGGGGAAGAGGGTGGCGCTGATGTCCAGGACGGCCTCGGTGGCGGTGCCAACGTAGTTGAACTGGATCCACGACGAGCCGTCGCCGTTGCGGTGGGTGCCGTCGATGGGGCTGTAGGCCCGGCCGCTGCGGAAGTCGTCGGTGGCGATGGCGCCGTGGGCGTAGAGGGTGCCCACAGGCAGGCCGAAGACGGTGTTGTCGTTGTCGCGACCGTTGTTGGCGGCGGTGACGGTGAAGATGCCCAGGAAGGGGTGGGCGGCCCACGCGTAGGTGGGCAGACCGTCATTCAGACGCAGGGTCCCCACGCCCGGCTGAGATCCGGGGGGATTACCGCGGAAGGCGTCCCAGAACCCGCCGTCGCCGTCGGGATAGGAGCGGGGGTCGTCGGGCTGGGCGGGGCCCAAGTTCAGGTCGAAGTCGCCCTCGTTGGTCCAGCCGCTGGTCCAGCGGACCGGGCCGCTGAAGAGGCCGTCGATGAGCAGGCGATCGGAACCGGCACCGTCGAGGACGGTGCCCGGGGCCAGATTGATGTTGATCCACGCGCCCGAGACGGTGGTGCCGGGCCAGGCACCGGGGGCCTGGAACGATTCGCCCAGAACGTCGGTGCCACTGGGCACGGTGACGACGGGGGGGCCCTGGCCGTAGGCCGTGCCCAGGCCGCCAGCGACGGCGACGAAGGTGGCGATGGTGCGGATGTTCTTGCGCTGCATGGAATTCACTCCTCTTCTCTCGATGTGGTCGTACAAAAAAGCGCCGAAGGGCGCTCGATCACCTTGGGTTATTGATCCAGCCCCAGCCGCGACCCGCGATCCTGCCGTCGAACTGGAGCCAGAATCGATCGCGCGGATGCCCCTTGACATAGAAGTGGTTGGCCTCGAAGTCGTCGTTCTCTTGGAACTTTTCACCCAGTGGGCCTTTGGGCGATTTAAAGAGTTGAACGCTTCCATCGATCATGGCGACATGTCCACCCTTGTCGTGCCGATCGGTGACCTGATCGCGGTTTCCCCACAGACCATCGGTAATCTGCTCGTTGTACCACTCCAGGCTCTCTTCAACGAACAACGGAATACCCGGGAACTCAAGCAGGACGCTTTGGGCTAACTCGTCTCGGATGCGTGGAAGCCCACCTCCCAGTTTGGGATCCGCATAGCGGAATGTGACATTTGTGTGGAGCGTGGCCCCGGCCATGCGGGCGATCATGGTGTAATCGAAATCGATATCGCTGAGGAACACCGTGGAACGGGAGACACCGTCGCTGGTGCGCCGCCTGTTCTTGGGGCACGCTGAGCATTCGTCAGCACCTTCAAGATAGTCATAGAGCAACCCAGGCCGGATGACATCGGCGGGGGCATCGTATCGGGGGACCCGGGCCCACTGATGGGGCGGCCAGAACTCGTCCTTGCGGTCATCCTGAGCATACAAGATGGCCGCCAATGCGATCTGCTTGCAATTGCTGCTGCATACGGCCGTACGGGCCACTTCGCGTGCGCTACTCAGCGAGGGCAGCAGGATGCCAATGAGGATCGCGATGATGGCGATCACCACCAAGAGTTCGATGAGCGTAAACGCCTTGCGACCTGGGTTCCATGCGATCATGCGGCAATGAAAACCTGTTCGTCCAGCCGTTTCCACCACTGCGATGTGATTTCATACACGTCTCATACGACCTTGCGCCGATACAAATGATTATTTTTATGTTCAGTTTGCACTTGTTCTGAACGATACGCGATCATGTTTCTTCACATGGATTGGCCGTGACTGCCCGACTGCTCAGTGTTATCATGTCGATGATGGGTAGAGCATTCACATTGATCGAACTGTTGGTCGTGATCGCCATCGTCGCGATCCTCATTGGCATCCTACTGCCCGGACTTGGAGCAGCACGGGAAGCATCGAGGACAACCGTCTGCTCGAGCAACTGTCGGCAACTCGGGATGGCTTGCCTGATGTACGCCAACGACCACAAGGAGCGGGTCTGGCCGGCAAACATATGGCTGCGAAGCCCGGACCACACCGGTGATCGGCCGGGTCTTATCTGGGAATACGTGCAGCAGGCCGATGCAATCCTGGGGTGCCCCAAGAACAAAAGACAAGCCCCGAACCCGAGCGAGGTGCGTGCTACTTTCGGGTCGGGTACGCCATTGGATACCGATTACACCATGGTCGGACATGCCCAAGGCGTGGCATTGTGGGCCAATGTGGAAGCCCGATCAATTCGCCGCCCGGGATCAGGTGGCGGGCTCCCAACTGTCTCCATCGAACTGGCAAGAAGCGCGGATATTTTTGACCCCATGCCCGGCATCCCGATCTTCGTCGAGGAAAGCTTGTATGTCGAGAACCAGCGGTTTGTTGATGCACGCTGGCTCAACCGTGACCAGTTGACCCAAAGGCATGATCGCGGGGGGCACCTGACACTGCTTGATGGCCGAGCCGTCCACTTCAAGCCGCCCGTGGGTGATAACGAGACCATCGAGCAGCCCGAAGACTGGCACCATTCGAGCATCTACTGGCTCGGGCGCGACCGCCGGGGCATGAAAGCATGGGTCCAGAATCCGCAGGTCGGGAGCCCGGCACCATTCGGCTGGCTCAACACGCCCGCCCCACTCTAGGAACCAGCGATTGGATTATGTTTGGCCGCGATTATACGCGATGAGATTACACGCCCGGCTGGTATACTGCGTCCAGGAGAATCCCATGCCAAAGCCCCTGTCCCGCCGTGCGTTCACGCTCATCGAGTTGCTCGTGGTCATCGCGATTATCGCGATCCTCATCGGGATCCTGCTGCCCACGCTGGCCAAAGCACGAGACGCGGCCCACACGGCCGTCTGCGCACAAAACATGCGTCAGATTGGCCTTGCGATGGTGACCTATGCCACTGATTACAAGGACAAGACCTGGCCCGCAGACGTTTGGGCCTTTGCCCGTACCAGCACGGGTGCCATCGACCGTGACAGGCCGGGCGTGCTGTTTGAGTATGTCCAGGATGCGCATGAAATCTGCGGCTGTCCCAAGAACAAACGCCGTTCATCCGATGGCCGGCGCAGCAGCACTTTGTATGGCGCTGCTTCCGAGCTTAACTTTGATTACACCATGTTCGACGAGGTCCAGGGCTATCGCCTTGGTCTCGAGGTGCAAGTCGCGCGGCTGGTAGACGTGGCCGGGCCAAAGTTAACCCGTATACCCGCGACACTTGGGGAGACCGCACTCGAAGCCATGCGAGGCGTTCCGGTCTACATCGAGGAGAGCCTCTATTTCTATAACCAGAGTTTCACCGAAGGGCTCTGGGGCAACCTGGACCAGGTAACCGATCGCCACGATAAAGGCGGCCACATTCTGTATGCCGACGGCATGGTCGAGTTGTTCAAGTCGCCCAAGGGCCCGTTAGGTGAGCGTGTGGAGGAACCCACAGACTTTACCGCCAATTGCGTGTATGCACGGGTCAATAACGGCAGGGCCGACTGGTGGAAGATCAGCGACCGAGGGCAAAAGTACGGCTGGATCAATGCGCCCCGAAACTGATCCATCCGCGATCGATGGAGCGAACAAGCCATGAAATCGATTCCGGCATCATGCATCGCACGGGTGTTGGCCATCGTTGCCTGCATCTTGGCCGTCACGCTCCTGGGCATGGGACGCAAGGACTTGACAAACAAGCAGATTATCACGGTCGACAAGCCCGGTCTGCTCGTCATCGAAAGGAATCTCCATGCTCGTCATGGCCCCGCCATTGTGGTCCGGCAGTCTTGGGTCACCATCGATCTAGGCGGGCATGCCATAGTGTGCGAAAAGCAACCGGGTATCGTGATCGCACCAGGCGTCCGCGGCGTCACGATCCGCAACGGCATGATCATCTCTCCCAGTGTGGGCATCGACGGTTCCGCGGCGGAGATGGTGTCCGTGCAAGATGTTGCCCTGGAGCGACCCGTGCAAGCGGGCATCGTGCTGGGCGCCGGAGCGCAAGTGCGGGGCGTTCGTGTCTGGCAAGGCGCAGGAAACGGCATTGTTGTAGGATCACGCTCGGTTGTGAGTGAAACCACCGTGCTGGCATGCGCTGGCGTTGGTATAGCCACGGGCGCTGGCTCGGTGGTTGATCGCGTCGTGGCGGGCAATAACGGTGATGCGGGTGTGTCCATCGGTCGGGGCAGCGCCATCGTCGATAGTGTCGCGATGAGCAACATCGGGCCCGGCGTTGTGGCTTCGTATGCCTGCGTCGTGCGAACGGTAACCGCCAAATCAAACGCGACCGACGGCATCGTGGCCGACGATGGATCGATCATCGAACAATGCGCGGCTGGCGATAACGGCGGCGATGGTGTTCGAATCGGAGCTGGGAGCATGGTGCGAGGACTGTCGGCCAGATCGAACACCGGGCGTGGGCTTGTCGTGGGTGCCCAGAGCAGAGCGTCGGATGTGACTGAGACGAACAACGGTACGCCATGACCTGGCCATCGGATCTAGTACCACGTACCATGCTCGATGCAAGGCCACCAAATACCCATCATCTTGCTGCTGTTCGCAAGCGGCACAACAAACGCCCAGCAGTTGCGCTTTCAGGATGCGACGGCCCGCGTCGGACTTGAAGTTGGCGACACGCCCATCAGCTCAGCCCATGTTGCCGCGGTTGATCTGGATAACGACGGATTCGATGACCTGGTCATCGGTCGCACACGCGTCTTTATGAACCGGCCCATGGAAGGTGGTGGCCGACAGTTCGTCGAGTTAATGGAGAACGGACTGCCCGTTCACCGTTCCGGTGATGTCGTGGTGTTTGCCGACCTGAACAACGATGGGTTCGCCGACGCCATTATCGCACGTTCGCTGGCAGCACAATCGCCTGGATACAACCCACCAGACGAAGGCACGCCACAGGTCTTGGCCTGGCTGGCGGGCAATGGCGACGGCACGTTCGGATCACCCCTCGGGACGTTCACGGAGATTGAAACCGCCACGCCGGGCACGACGGCGGCCCTCGCGGTGGGCGATGTCAACTCCGATGGGCTGCTGGACATCGTCGTTGGCCAATGGTACATGCGGTACGGCGAGAGCCTCGAGGCGTTTGCCAATGATGTGCTGCTGCAACGCCGCGACGGCACGTTCGAGCGGTTGGCATTACCGATCGACGGCGTCGCCTTCGACCCAGAGACCGACGCGGGCGGCAGGCCCACCTATGGCGTGCTGGTGGCCCACGTCCTGCGCGATGGGGCACGCGACAACACGCCGCAGATCCTCGAACTGAACTACGGTCGACGGTGGAACCGGCTGTGGTTGTATGGTGATGACGGGCAGTGGAGCGACGCAGCACCGCGCGTGAAGCTCGACGGCGACGCCATCACACATGGCCGGTATCCGGAATGGCTCAAGGAACGCGCCAAGACCGATCCAAGGTTTGATCGACCCGACGAGATGCCCTTTCGCGCTAATGGCAATACCTTCGATGCGGCCATCGGCGACATCGATGGCGATGGCGCCTTCGATGTTCTGTTCACCGAGATCACCCATGGCTGGGCAGGCGACAGCAGCGATCCCACACGCGTGCTGCTGAGGCGCGATGGAGTGGCCGGCCCACTGTTCATCTCTAACGACCCCCTCTCGCTCGATCGTGCCCCCACCGACCCGACCATCCAGAGTTGGAACCAGGGCGACATCTACGGCGTGCTGGCAGATTTTGATATGGATGGCCGCATGGACGTGCTCGTGTGCTCGAGCGATTATCCCGACAACCAGCGGCTGCGAATCTGGCGACAGCAGACCGATGGCTCCCTCGTGGACATCACCAGTTGGATCGGCATCGATCACATCGGCGCAGCACAGCCGGCCTTGCTGGACTATGACGGCGACGGCGACCTGGACATCGTCGTCGGGCAGAGCTTCCATCGGCTCGACCAGGCCCAGCGTGCCGGACGCACGCCCCGCTTGCGACTCTACGAGAATCGGGCCGAGGCGATGAACAGGCCATCGCTCACAATCCGATTGGTCGGCGACCCGGCCAACGGTATCAATCGGGACGCTTTGGGTGCCGTCGTCCGCGTGACGACAAAGCTCGACGACGCATGGGTGACGCGCGGAAGCCAAGTCATCGGCCCTGGCGGGCATCAGGGCAAGCAGAACACCAAGGCCCTGCATTTTGCCGTCGATGCGGCCGGGGCGAAGCTCGTGGAGGTCATCTGGCCCGACGCGGCAGGCACCACCACCGTGCTGCACGATCTCGCGCCCGGCTCGCATGTGATCCGCTTCCAAGACAATCCCTGACCATGCCCATGGTAAGTGCGCAAGAAAACCGCCGAGCGGCCCAGAGGGCAACGCTCGGCGGGGCGGGATGGGTCGAAAGGAATGGGGACTCGCGTCTCAGATACGCGACAGGATCGAGTCGAGCAGCGACCTGGAGTTTTGTACGCCCAGGAAGTATTGCGTGTCGTCCAGTGCATCGAACCGGCTGGAGAGCGGGCGTGCGAAGGCGGGGATGATGTAGTCTCCGCCGCCGGTGGGCAGGTTGCTCGGGCTGTTGGCCGAGAAGACGTCGATGGCCGTCCCGGGGAATTGGGTGAAGGTCGTGCGAAGGCCCAGGAGTTCGCCCACGCGACGGCTGACAGCCGCTGCCAGAGCGTCGGTCAGGTTGCGAACCTGCGTATCGCTTGGGTTGTAGCCCAGGGCGGTGAGCTGTGGCACGAAGACGACCGCCTCGTCGTTCTTGTCGGCGTTGAAGGGGTCGGAACGCTGCGAGTAGCCGAAGATCTGCTCGAACGCCAGCGAGAAATCGCCCACGCCAATGTCAAAGGGGTTGAAGAAGAAGGCCACCGGATCTGCCGAGAACGTGAAGTTGATCGGATCGCTGGTGTCGGTGATGAAGACGGTGGAGAAGTCCTGGCCTTGGAAGTCGCTGGCGTTGCTCGAGAAGTTTACGTCGTAACCGGCATTCTGGAAGATGGTGTTGAGGTTGTTGATGACCTCGCGCTGGACAAAGTTGTCCACGGGCAGGCCGTCGATGGTGCCCGTGAAGCCCAAGGCACGGCTGGTGAAAGGAAGCAGGTCGGTACGGACGCTCCCAACCTCGAGCCAATCGATGCTCCCGCCGCGGAACTCGACGAAGACGTTCTGGGCCGAGGTGATGATCTGGCCTTGGACGCGGTCATCGGAAGTGCCCGGGATGCCGTCGTCGCCAACATTGAGCGTGTAGTTGAACCGGCCACGGGTGATGCGCGCCGGATCGTCGAAGGTGCCAAAGATGCCGTCCGGCCCGCGGAAGGCGTCCACCGTCGGCGCGAGAGACTGTCGCTCGATCTCAACCACATAATCGGCGTTGAAGACGCCCTGGATATAGAACGCGTAGGTGCCGGTGGTGGGCACCTGAGCGACCACGAAGAAGTCGCCGTTCTCGTCGGTGCCATAGGTCAACAGATCGTCCTGCGCGAGGATCTGAGCGCCGCTGGCGGCAATAGTGGCAAACTCGCTGGGCGAGAAGACAAGTTGCCCATCGTTGATGCCCGTCGAGTTCGTCGTGTTGAACAGGCCAAACTGCACGGCTCCAGAGAAGTCGGTCAGGATCGTCTCGAGTGTCCCAACGGACTGACGACCGCCGAGATCGGCACCGGTCTCCGAGAGCTTCACCGTCATCCGGAGTTGATCGCCAGCCTGGATGACCTGGCGGTTGTTGAGGTGGTACACGTCCACGTCGGCGGCAATCGTACCCGGGCGGCCGCGGCTGCCCTCTGGGCCGATGGCCGAACGCACCTCGGTAACGCTCCTTCCATCGGCAAGCCTCGTGGAGACCACGCCACGTCCATCGGTACCCGTGATGATGCCCGTCTGGGCGTCTCGGGTAAAGGTGAACGCGCCCACCGTCACGCTCTGGCGATCATCGGAAGTGCCCAACTGCCCATCCGCGCCGGCGAATGCCGCCGCGAAGGGAGCTTCGACCAGGTTCCGGCCGTTGCCAGAATTGGTCGAGGCCGAGAAACCACTGTCGCCGTCATCGAACACTTCGATCGTGACCGAGTAGCCGCCGATGAGCCCGGCCGCGGGGGGCACGTTCGCAACGGCCGCCGTGTTGAAGATATCCGCGGTGTTCCCGTTGGTGAAGACCAGGAAGTACGTGCCGGTCTGCGTGACCAGGTAGGCGTTGCCGAAGTTCGTGATGCCTTCGAGCAGTTGCGTCACTTCGGCGGGCAGCGTCGTCGTGAAGGGGGTAATGCCAAGTTGCGGCTGGCCGTTGGGCGCGAGCAGCACGGGCGACACGTTGAAGGCCGAACCCGTGTTCGGGCCCAGACGCAGGATCTGACCGGCTTGGAGCGTGATGGTGTACACGTCGGTATCGCTGGCCAGCGAGAAGCCTTGCGAATCGGCGTCCGGGTGGTCGCCGATGTATCCACGAAGTGTGAATACCTTGTTGACGTCGGGCAACGCATCGGGCGTGAACTTGCTGTCCAAGGCCGTATCGAGATTGCCCGGACCGTAGAAGTCGACCCGACCGGGGCCCAGGATGCCACGATCGATGATCGTCGTTCCCGGCGTCACCTTGTCACCAACATCGCCAACGAACGCATCGGCGGCATAGAAGCGGTCCGTCTCGGCAAACCCGTCGCCATCGGCGTCCATGCGGGCCACGGAGTTCTGCGCCCGCACGATGTTGGGATCGAGCTCGAAACGGTACAAGCCGGGGCCGGGAACGCCCGGCAATTGCGGCAGGTCCGAACGCGTGACGCTGCTGAAGAAGGTAATGACCGCCGCGTTGTTCTGGGCGTCGTAATCGAACAGGTAATCGTTGCCCTGGTCGAGCCGGATCTTCACCAGCCCGCCCTGGCGGACCTCGCTGATGATCAGGCCATCGCGCAGGGTCTGGGCGTTCATGGCCTGGTTGAAGGTGATCCGGGCGATGTACACACCACCCTCGAAACCAACCTCCAGATCGCGGACCGAGAACACGTCGGGTACCGTTGCCAGCGAACGGACGGCGAAGTTGTCACGCTGCGTGGTCGTCTGGCCCGCGACACTGACCGAGCCAATCGTGCCCGTGGCGAAGACGCCGTAACTCTCCGAGCCACGGTTCGAGCCCACGCGCTGGCCACCGATGGTAACGGTGCCGATGTTCGACCTGCCACCCGAGACGACATCGTCACTGGTGCCCAGGAAGCCGTCGGCCCCGCGAAGCAGACCGGCGGAGACCGAGCTGCTCTCGAAGTTGCCTCCGACGGTGACCGTTGTGATGTTGCCGCCGTTGGTGGTGTCGCGGTTGACCCCCGCGCCACCAAATGCGGCGTCTCGACCAAGGTCCGCACCGGCCATGATCATCGTGCTGGCCACACTGCCGGAGACGTTGACCGTACCGATGTTGTTGGCCGCGGCCACGACCGTGCCGGTCATGCTGGCCGCCGACACCGAGGCGATGTCGTTGCCCGAGGAGATCGCGCTGGCTTGGACCGCGCCATTGACGAACACCGCGCCGCGGAAGCCGTCCTCGGCTCGGATGGACGCACGCATCGATCCGCTGACGTTGATGCCGCCGCTCTCGAACATCGTGATGGTGGGCCGCGTGAACGTGCCCGGCGACTGCGGGTTCTCGCCGCCGAGATCGCCGTTGACGATGAACTCGCGGATGAACGTCGCGTGGATGCGGCCGGTGGTCAGGATCGAGCCCGAACGCAGCAGCTGCACGTCGTTGCCGATGATGATCGAACCCGTGCCACGGAAGCCGCCAAGCAGAACCTGCTCGGCGTATCCATCGACGAAGATGTCCGAATCGCCGAAGAGGACGGCCTGGACTTCGAGGCGTCCCAGCGACGCGTCGTCGTTGGTGACGATGTCAAAATCTTGCAGCGCGCCAGTGTCGGAAGTCACGACGATCGACGAAGCGATGGTCGTGTTCACCAGCAGCAGGCGGCCGGTCGCGGCATTCCAGAACGCATTGCCCGGGCCGCTGAAACTGATCGTGCCCGTGGCAACGCCGCGGGTGAATTGCAACGAACCGCCGCTGGCGATCTCTTCGCCCAAATCGCTCAGCACGCCCGGGCGAACGATGGCGATCTCGCCCACGCCGATCGGCGCATCCGTCGCGGGGTTGGTGATGCCCACCAGGCCCATCTCCAGCGATGACTGGCCGCCCGTGGTGATGCCCGGGCTCAGGATGGGAATGTTGCTATCCGAGTGTGCGGTCACGTTGGTGACCGTACCACCGACGTCGACACGACCGATGTAGGAAATGCCAAGTGCGATCATGTCGTCGGCCGTGTTGTAGACGCCGTCGGCACCCGCGACGATGCCCGCGGCCACGGCCACGTTGGTCGCGTCGCCGGTGATCTCCACCGTCTCGACAAACCCGCTCTTCACCAGGTCGGCCGCGTCACCGACGCCGCCCGCGCGGCCGTCGGAACCGAGTTCGTAAACACCAGCGGCAATCAGCGTGTTGCTCACCGAGCCGGTGGCGCTCACGCGGAAGATCGAGTTGCCCGCGAGGATCTGGGTGCCCAGCCCGGCGGTGGACGGGTCGTTGCGGATATCGCCGTTGACGTCGATCTGACCGATGGCATGGCGCGCATGGATCAGGGCCTCAAAGATCGACCCGCCCGTCACGCTGATCGTGCCGATGTCTTCCAAAGCAGTAATGCGCGGTCCGTCGAATCCGCTGGTGAAGCCAACGCCGGGGGGCAGTTGGTTGCGAAGCGACGTAGCGGCCACGAAGCCCGACAGGGCGGGATTCACGCCGATGTCGCCGAAGACGCCGTCCTCGGACGCGTTAACGGTAATACTGAAGATGTTCCTGTCTGAGTGCACGTTGCCCAGCAGGTGTCCCGCGTTGATGACAAGGCTGACCAGGTCGCCGTTGAAAGCGGCAACCGAACCGCTCGGCAACAGCGAGCCGTTGTTGATGGTCACGTTTGCGATGCCACCCGCGTAACTCACAATGCTGCCCGCGTAATCACCGTTGACCACGACCGACTCGATGCGGCCGAACGCCTCGATCGAGCCCGTGGGGATGCGGTTGTTGTTGGGCAGGCCCGGCATCGCGCCGATGACGATCGCGCCGGTGATGTTGTTGGCCACGCGCAGGTCGGAATACAGACCGCCGTTGGCGATGTTCACGCCCGACAGGTTTCCGCGGACGAGCACCACGCTCGGGTTGTTGATGTCGCCCAGATTGCGACCGACGGTAATGTTGCTCAGCGTACCGCTGATGTCGGTGCTCATGAGGAAGTCGCGAGCGGCAACAAGGTTGGCAACGTTGCCACGGGGCGTGCGCGTCTCGATGGAGCCACGCAGATCGCCCGCGGTCGCCTGCACACGCGTCACCGGGCCGGTCGAGAGGATCGCCCCATCGAACAACGTCGCCACCGTCAACTGGTCGAGGCGGCCGTCGGGGCCCGTAATGCTGATGTTCGTTGCCGTGATCTGCTCGGCGGTCAAGCTGATGATCGGACCCGAGACGTTGATCTCCGAGGCGCGGATGGCCTGGCTGACGGTCAACGAAGTGATCTGGCCGGTATCGAAGCGTGTCGACCGGATGTTCTGGGCCGTCAACAAACGAATGGTGCCGGCAACCTGGATGTCCGACCTCTGCACGAGACGGGCCGTGAATGATGTCTCGATCTCGCCGCCAACTTGGAGCAAGGTGTCGGCGAACACGCCGTTGGCTGTGGCCGTAGCACCCTGGCCGATGCGGGCCGTTTGCAGGTTGGCGCCCACGATGATGAACGAGCGGAAGAGTTCCCGGGGCGTGCCGGCACCGGTGCTGTTGATGACATTTCGAGCAAGCAGGTTTTCCACCTGACGCTCGAAGATCATCTGCACGGCGTCAAGATCGCCGGCGAACTGCAACTGCCGGGCCAGTTGCGCAACAATCTTCGTACGGAAGACGTTCGAGTTGGCGTCACCGGTGATCTGGCGGATCTCGCCACGACGGACCAGGTCATCACCGTAATTGACGCTCACCCAGAACTCGTCGGCGTTGGTAGCGCCCACGAAGGCGTCGACGATCCGCGAGTTCGTCAGCGTGATGCGGTCGATGCCGTTGAAGGGGTTCAGACCCACGCCAGGTGTGATGTTCGCAGCGATCACGAGCCCGGAAATCGTCGCGTTGCGCGCAATCAGGTTCACGATGTCGTCGTTGGCAAAGATGCCTGTCGTCGACAAGCTGTTCATCGTGGGCGCTTCAAGCCCGCCGCCGATGTCGATATTGTTGATCGTGCCGGCGTAGATGTTGCCGAAGATACCCTCGTTGCCGCCCGTGGCCGGACCGACCGCGGCGTTCACGGTCATGTCCAGGATGATGCCCGCAGGGCCAAGGATCACGTCGCCCACGGCCCCGCCGACACGCAGCTGCGTCAGGTTGCCGCCACGCACCAGCAGACCGTCGAGATACCCGTCCACCGGAGAACCGATGTCGCTCAGGTACGCGTTGCCCGTGTCGAAGTTGTTGTCGCCCACCGGGCGGTAGACCGCTCCATTCCAGTCGGTGTCGAACAACTCGGGCAGCAACTGGATGCCCGCACGACCGATCCCCTGCACCGTCTCACCGTTGATGCCAATGAAAGGCGAGATGCGCTTGGGCCCGATGTTGGGCAATTGCGTGCGGCCCAGGTCTCCGGCGATGCGGACGGTGTTGATGCCCGCCACGTCGATGGCCACGATGTCGCCGCCCGGGGTGAGGTTCTCGATCACGTTGAACCCGGCGCCGCCGGTCTGCACGATCTGCCACACGTCGATCTGCACGTTGCCGCTGATCTCGACGCGAGATTGCGCGTCGGCACCCTGGATGTCGATCCGGCCGATGCTGATCACGTCGTCGCCCGAGCCCTGGAGCCCGCGGATGCTCAGCGTGCGAGCACCCGAAAGATCGGCCTCGATCGTCGCCAGGGCCACGCCCTGCGAGCGGTCGACGCCGATGAAACGAAGGAGGCCGACAACCGAGCCTGCCGCGCCCAACCCGTTGATGGAAACGGTGAATCGTCCGCCGCCGTCGTCGACCAACTCGATCGCCCGGCCCAGGATGAGCTGGATACCCGTGTCGACACCCAGGATGTTGGTCACGTTGGGCGTGTCGAGGAATCGCAGGTCGCTGCCCGCGCCCAGACTAAAGTTCACACCCTGGCCAGTCGTGGGCGTCAGGGCGTCGATGCCCACGATCTGTCCGCCGTCGTTGCCGACTTCCTGCGAGACCGCAAACAGACCCACCGTGGAACCGGGGCTGGTGATGACGTTGATGGCGTCGCTGGCCGCGTGCGAGCCCATGCGGATCACGCCGATATCGCCACGCCCACCGGCCGTGCCAGAGCGGAAGGTGATCGAACCCCGCGCGCTGCTGGGCGGGATGGCCGTCGAATCATCCTGATCGAAGCCAACCGCTCCGGAAACATCGACATACCCGATCCCGCGACCCACGTTGAAGGTGATCGACGAGCGGGCGTAGATGTCGCCCTCGGTCGGGCCGGTGCCGATCACTTCCGACTGGCCCGTGATGAGATAGCCCAGGTTGCCGCCGACCTGGAACACGATGGGCGAGCCCTGCTCGGTCTCGATGTCCGAGCCCGCGTAGATCTGGAACAGGCTGCCCGCGATGGTGTAACTGCCGCCCGAAAGATCGGCCCGGCGATCCACCGGATCGGGCCATGGCGTGTTCTCGTCGGTGAAGTTCGAGTTGCCATCGGCCGAAACCTCGGCACCACCACCGCCCATCAGCTGCGTGCCCGAGGCGATCATGCCCGCCGACCCAGACAGCACGTTGACCGAGACCGACGTGCTCGATGGGCTCACGCCCGCCGCCACCGCTCCGGCGGGCAGGCCCATGCCCGAAGCGCTGCGGTACATGCCCATCGTCACAGGCGCCATGCCGCTGACGTTCACCGTGTAGAACGCGCCAGAGGTCGTCGCGCCCGTCGCCACCGTGGTCAGCACCAGGTAGTACACGCCCGCGTACTCAGGCAGATACTCAAAGAAGTACCGCCCTGTGTTCACGAACATCTCGTTCGCGGCGGCCGCGGCAACCTGACGCCCACGCACGTCGACCAGGCGGATCTCGAAACTCGGATCGTCGGCAACGGCCTCGATGATCAGGGGCCTCGTGCCGTCGACCGGAACGGCGAACACGTCCACATGGTCCTCGGTACCCGCCAGCGGGTCGCCGAAGCCCAGATCGCCGATGATCTGCACCTGCGAGCCCGCGTTGCCGACGAACTCGGCGCTGCCGATCGACCCGTTGATGAACTGCTCGGAACCGAAGAACGCGTGCGCCCGGGGCGTGGTGAACAGCGAGATTATGTCCGAGCCAGCCGCCACAGAACTGCCGAACGTTCCGTTCTGCAAGATGCTGCGAGTGACCGTGATCGGCTCTTGGGCGGCATCGATCCGTTGGGGCGATTCGATCTCGAAGTACCGCACAATGTCGCGCGGCGGACGCAATGCCGAAGAGGTCAGTTCCCCCACCACCGTCACGTCCATCAGCGTGCGGCCGCCGACATGCACCTGGCCCAGCGTGCGCTCGACGATCAACTGGCCACCGGTCTTGGTCGTCGCGTTGGTCTCGTCGGCCACCCACAGGCCGGCGTCCGAGCCAACCACAAGACGGCCCAGGTCGCCCTTGACCGTCACCGAGCCGTACAGCGAGCCAAAGCTCAACTGGTCCACGGCGCCGTTGAACACGGAATTGCCGAAGATCAGCCCGTGGATGTTGATCGAGCCCACGTTCTGGCTGCCCAGCGCGAAGATGCCCTGGTCCGGACTGATGAAGGACGTGGGAGCAACAACCCCGCCCGGCTGGTACGTCAAAGTACTGGTGTTGTCGCGGAAGATCGGTGAGCCGATGATCACCGACCCGGCCACCTCGTTCAGGCCGTCGACCTCGCGGTCGGTGCCGGGCGTACGGCGGAAGCCAAAGCCCGCGCCCTCGAATTCGTCGGCAAGATCCGCGAAGTCATCGATCACATTGAACGCGAACGTCCCTTCGATGAAGTCCGCGTCATCCGGATTGTTGTCGGACGTAATTTCACCACCGAAGATCGTCAGCGTCGTCGCCGAATCGGCGTTCGTGAACACGATACGACCGATGCCATCGTTGAAGTTGGGCACCCCGTCGTCGTCCGAATCCACGATCGTTAGCGTGCCGTTGGGCAGCCTGCCCAACTGGATGGTCTGAACCATCGGACGACCGTACAGGTCGAAGAAGTTCACCGTCGTGCCAGCCGTTCCCGCCAGCGTGACCCACGCGCCAAAGATGCGCGACTCGATCAGGCCCGCAAAGTTGCCCGGCGGCTGGAGGAATGAGATGTTGTCGAAGCGGAAGCGGTCGCTCGGGCCACCGATGGACTCGAAGCGGATCGTGTCGAACACCGGCGAGGGCTGGCCGGGCAGCGGCGGCGCGCTGAACACAAACGTGCCGATCCCGTCCTGCGGACCACCACCGCCCGTGCGGAAGTTGGCCAACTGATCGCGGCCCTCAAACTGCGCCACGACTTGGCCGCGCAGCAGCAGCGTCACCCGAGTGTTCTGAAGGTCGAGCCCCTGCGTACTTCCGGGCGAGGCAATGAAATCGATCGAGAACGAGCGGATACCACGCAGGATGTCACGCCGATCCGGATCGTCCAGCACCGAGAAACTGAAGAACTCGCCCGCCTGCATCAACACCTCAACCTCGCGGGCGTCGTCCTGCGGGTCGAAACCAAAGGGCAAGGCCAGGCGGAAGTCGCTCGTCGGGGTGATGTTGTGCCGAATCAGCAACTGCGAGTCTTCGAAGACCCGCTGGCTCAGGATCGGAGCGCCGATCGCACCGGCGTCGTCGAAGTTCTCCTCGACGAGTTCGTCCTCCTCATCGCCCACATCTTCTTGCGCGAACAAGTACGGAATCGTGTAGCCGAAGACGGCCCCGGCGAACCCGATCCCAGTCGTCGGATCGACACTCGACGGATCGATCGTCAATGCGAAGAGCAGCTGACGCGGCTCCAATGGCTCCACGTCAGGACGAGTCGCCCGGCCCGCGATGTCGCGCAGGCGGGCAGCCGCACCATGGCAGGCGTCCTGGACGATCGAACGGCGACGAACATACGGGCGGGTCGTCGAACGGCGGTTGGGATTCATGACCGCTCCTCGCTGGCTCTGGCTACACCGCGACATGCGGTGGCTACGTCGGGGCTTCCGGGCCGGCCGGGGGGGCTGGTGGCCGGCATGGTTCAGGCGACCCGGGCGGGTCGCCAGGCCGTCACGCTCGCGCTCGCGAGCGAACTGGCGGGCCGCTCCCGTGGCCGGGAGGGCCGGGCGAAAACGGGCACCGTGCCCGGAATCCGCCAGAATGGATGCGTTCCAACCCGTCAACGCCCGGCCCGCGTCGCATCCTACCGCGGGCCAAAGCCGTCAAGCATATCAGACCACTGGACGCGAGGCTAGGCCATTGCCATGCCCCTTGGCTACTCCCGGTTCGATAGGAATTGCTCCACGACCGCCAGCCGGTGGAAAGCCCATCGTGAGCGTCCGACTCCATCGGAACCGCAACGCACCCCTAAACCGGCTTCGCCTCCGAGTTGGCATCGAGCAAGCCCCCTTGTCAGGATTTTGAAAGGGCATACACACTGTACACCATTCGCTTCTCACCCAAGGCCAGCAACCGACAAGCGGGGGTCGGCAGGCCCGTAGGCGGTGGACGGCGCTCGGCCGCCCGTGCTTCCTCATCCTCTACGGGCTCAACAAAGGACAGGTTGCACCACACAACAATATGCACCACATCTCGACACCCAGACCGATAGCAGTAGGCCACGCACGGACAACCCGAAGAGCCGCGCCAGCCCGGCAACGCCGGGAAACCGGCCCGCAATCGCCCAAGCCGTTTTCACGCCCGGTCCGATCTACCAGAGCGGAAGGGGCGTATCGTAAGGGAACCGGCGCACCCCTTTATGGGACGTTGGTGGAGGGAGGCCGATCCGTGCTCACCGGGCTCGGGCCAACCGAAGGGCTCGTCGAACGCTTGTTGGTGTTCGGCTTGAACAGCGATGCCGCATGGCTCGCGGGTATCGCCGTGGTTGTTGGCATCATGCTCTGGGCAGCCGGTGCGCGGGCGGTCAGCCTCGCCTTTGCCGCCGCTGGTGGCACCGCCGGCCTCTTCGCGGGTTTTGCCCTGGCCCAGAAGATTGGGGTTCCTGAGATCGCCGGCCTTCCCGGTGGGCTGGTCACCGGCGCGGGCGGAGCGGCCTTGGGCGTGGTGATTGCACTGGTGGCCATGCGCCTGGTCATCGCCGCCGCCGCGGGCGCCACAGCCGCCGCCGCCGCCGCGGGCTTGGCCATCCTGGTCACGCCCTACCTGCCCGATCACCTCTTGCCTGGGCCAACAGAGTCTCATGCTCAGGTCGCTATCGAACCACCTTCCATCGTGAACGTTGGGCTGCCCGGCGTTCCGAGCGACGACCCGCAGACGACCAACTCTCATGCCTTCATCCAACACGCCAACCGCGCCTGGCAGCAAATCCCGGACCCTTGGCGTGGTCATGCCACCATCGGTGTACTGGCCGCTGGTTTCCTTGCGGCTCTTTTGGCCGCCCTGTGGCCGGGGCGTGTAGCAAGCGCCACCACGGCGTACATGGGGGCGGCCATCTGGCCCCTGGGCGCACTGCATATGCAAGCCGCCGCCGGCACCCCATTACCCATCTTGGACACACCAGCGCAGACATGGCTCCTGGCCTGGCTGGTACTGGGAATCGTCGGACTGGTGATCCAAAGGCTGGTCGTTCGCAAGGTCGCGGATCAATAACCAGGCCGATTGAATCCAAGCACCCGCGACTCCATTCGCTCAGGTGCGAGCCTTCGCCCCGATGCGCGGGCCCTTCCAGCCTGCCAGCTCATGGACAAAACTCAGGTCATGGGCAGTTGGACGGGCAGGGTTTCGGTTTCGAGGACCGTGGCCGAACCAACGGGCTGGCTCGGACCCACGGGCGCAATGTAGCCCGAGGCCTCGGTCACCCGCTCGGCGAGTTGCCCGGCCAGAATCGCCAAGGCCACCACGCCCAAGGCCGAGCACAAACCAGTGACCAGTCGCAGGTTGTAGGCCGGGTGGTGGACAGCGCTATCGGCCGCGCCGGGCTCGCCCCTGGGATCATCGATCATGGCGGCCTTGACAATGCGCAGGTAGTAGTACGCCGCGATGGCCGAGTTCAAGCCCAAGACCACCACCAGCGCGATCTCGCCCGCGGAGATGCCCGAGGTGAACAAGGGCAGTTTGGCCATGAAGCCCAGCAGCGGCGGGAAGCCCAGCAGGCTGAGCGTCACAATCGCCAACAGGACGCCCAATGCGGGCTCACGCTTCCACAGCCCGCGAAGGTCGTCGAAGTCTTCCACTTCCATCGGCTCGCCACGATCGGCGGCCTTGCGCTCCAGGCACGCGATCACGGCGAAAGCGCCCGTGTTCATCACGCCATAGGCGGCCAGGTAGAACAGCACGGCCGAGACGCCGCTGCCGCCGAAGGTGCCGTCTCCCGGGCCGGCCAGGAGGCCCACGAGCATGTACCCCGAGTGCGCAATAGACGAGTAGGCCAGCACGCGCTTGATGGAGTTCTGGAGGATGGCCAGCACGTTGCCCACCGTCATAGTGACGGCCGCCATGACCCAAAGCATGATCCGCAGCGCTTCGGGCAGGGCGTTGCCGCTCTCGCCGTGCGTCCAGCCGACGGCTGAACAAATCAGCAGCAGCGCGACAAAGCCGGCCGTCTTGGGCACGAAGGCCAGGAACGCCGACACCGGAGCGGCCGCCCCCTGGTACACGTCGGCGGTATAAAAGTGCATCGGAACGGCGGCGATCTTGAAGGCCAGGCCCAGCACCGACAGCAGCAGGCCCGCCATCGTGATGGTGTTCACCCCTTCGGCGGCGATCACTTCGGCCATCGTGGCCAGTTGCAGCGTGCCCGTGCCGCCGTACAGCATGACAAAGCCGTACAGGAACGTGGCCGCCCCGAGCGCCCCGAGGTAGAAGTACTTGACCCCGGCCTCCTGGGCGCGGTTGCGCGAGCTGCTCATGGCCACCATGACGTACGTGGGCAGGCTCGTCAATTCGAGGGCAAGGAAGAGCCAGATCAGGTCGCCCGCAGACGCGCACAACATGAGCCCCGTCAGCGAGAAGAGCACCAGCGCAAAATACTCGGCCCGGTTCGTACGCAGCGCGCTGAAGGCACGACCAGAAGCTATCAGCGCTTCCTCCCGGCGATCGATCAGGCCGGCCTGGAGCAACAGCAGGAGCAAGCCCACCCCCGCGACGGTGACCTTGATGAAGCCCGGCAGGTAGGGCAGTGGTGTATCGCCCACGGGACCACCAACACCCATGCCCATAGCAGCCAGCACGCCCGCCACCGTCAGGCCCACCATCGAAGCGGGCAAACACAACGAACGCCATTGCTTGTTGGGCGAGAGCCCAAGGAGCATCACCAGGCAGGTGGTGATGAACAAGGCGATCTCGGGCCAGATGAGCGCGATCTTGGCGGCCATGGCGCTTCAGCCCTCCCCTTCGGTCAGCATAAGTGCCTGCGCCCGTGCCTCGAGCAGGTCCTGGTATGGCGCGAGCGTGCGCTCCACCGAGGGCTCGATGGCCTCGATCACCGGCGTGGGGTACAGGCCCAGCACCAAGCAGCCGACGGCCAGCACCGACAACAGGCCGATCTCACGCGTGTTCAGATCGCTGGGGGGCGTGTGCCCATGCCCGTCTTCGTGACCATTCCCGTGTCCATGCGGATGCTTGGGCGTCCCCCAGATAACCCTACCAGTCATGTACAGCAGGTACATCGCCGCGACGATCACGCCAAAGCCAGCCGCGAAGGCGAACCACGGGCCCAGCGAGCCGCCCGCCGCGCCGGCACGGCCTTCGAGCACCCAGGCGGGCGAGCTCTGGAACGTGCCGATGATGCACATGAACTCGCTCACGAAGCCATTGAGCCCGGGCAGGCCCACCGAGGCCATGACGAAGAAGACCATGAACGACGACCAGATGGGCATGGTGCCCGCCAGGCCGCCCAACTCATCCATCGAGCGGGTGTGGAACCGCTCGTAGACCATGCCAATGCACAGGAACAGCGCCCCGGTCGAGAGCCCGTGGTTGATCATGTACAGCACCGAGCCGGTGAGCCCGATGTTGTTCAGCGCCACGAGGCCCAGCACGCAGAAGCCCAGGTGGCTGACCGAGGAGTAGGCCACGAGCTTTTTGACGTCCTTCTGCACCCAGCAGATCAGGCCGGCGTAGATGATGCCCACGATGCTGAGCACCGCGATCAGGGGGGCATACGCGATCACCGCCTCGGGCACGAAGCCCAGCACGAAGCGGTAGATGCCATACGTGCCCAGCTTCAGCAACACACCCGCCAGGATGACCGATCCGGCCGTGGGCGCCTCGGTGTGGGCCAGGGGCAGCCACGTGTGGACCGGGAACAACGGCACCTTGACGGCAAAGCCCAGCATCAGCGCCAAGAGCACGAGCGCCTGCTCGCCCGCGGACATCTTCATGGCCGTGCTGGCCAGCGTAGGGATGTCGAACGTCCACGCGCCCTCGATCCCTCGGTGGTGGAGCACGACGTACACCAGGCCCGCCAGCGCGATGATCGAGCCGGTGAAGGTGTACAGGAAGAACTTGGTGGCCGCCCGCTTGCGGTTGCTCGAGCCAAAGAGGTTGATGAGCACGTACAAGGGCAGCAGTGTGAACTCGAAACTGATGTAGAAGCCTACGAGGTCGGTGGCGGCGAACACCCCCACCATCGCCGCTTGGAGGCCCGTGAGCCAGCCATAGAAGACCTTGTGGTTGTCCTGGATGGCCGAGTAACTGCCGATGACGCAGATGGGCCCCAGCAGGATGGTGAGCGCGATGAGCAGCAGCGAGACGCTGTCGACGCCCACGCCCAGGCTCAGGCCCATCTGGGGGATCCAGTCGATATTGGCGGCGAACTGGAGCAGGTCGCCCCGGGAATAATCAAAATTGAACAGAGCCACCAGCATGGGCCCGATGGGCACCAGGCAACCAATGGTCGCGATCGTGCGCGCCCGGCTTGCCGGTGCCAGCGCAATAGCGACCGCGAAGGTCAGGGGCGTCAGGATGAGCAGGTGCAGTAGGCTCACGTCAATCCTTCCCCTTCATCACGACCACATCGCCACAAGCACAACGAGGACGATCAGCACCGCCGAGCCGGCCACCATGCCCGTGGCGTAGCCGTGCAGCACGCCGCTCTGGCTCGGCCGCAGCAGAGTGCCAAGCCAGCGGGGCAAGGCCCCCACCAGGTCCACCAGGCCATCAATGACCAGCTTGTCAAAGGCATGGAACACGTGGCTGAGCACCAGCAAAGGCTTGACGATGATCGCGTGGTACAACTCGTCGACGTACCACTTGTTCTCGGCCCATTTGGGAATCGGGCCGAAGCGGGCCGCGACGGCGTCCATCCGTACTTTGCTGGGCAACTCGCGATTGCCAATCCCCAGGCCCCAGGCCCCCTTGGGCGCGTGGAACCATGCCGCGGCAAGGATGCCGATAAGCCCCAGGACCGCCGAGACGTAGTACATGATCTTGAACGGGTCTTGCCCCAGGAAGGTGCCGGCCTTGGCGTGGGGCTTGCCGGCTTGGCCATGCTCTGGTGCCGGCGCGCCCAATGGCAAGGGCTCGACCGTCGTGGCGGCCGGCTTGTCCTTGCCGTGGGCCAAGCCCGGCGATGGATAGGCGGCAGTGGAATGCCGGACCATCGTGCCCGCCCAGCCGTGGTCTTCCTTCTTGTTCACAAAGTACAGGCTGGCGACGAGGATCGTGCCGACGGCCAGCAGCACCATCGCCCCGTTCATGGCCCAGCCGGGCGCGTGGGGGTGGAAGCCGGTGTGCAGCGCGTCGCCCTCTTCCTCTTCGGTCGGATTGTGATGGTGGTGTGCATGTGCGTCGTGCCCAAGCCCATCGTCATGTCCGTGGTCGTCCTCGCCCGGCTCGAAGTGCCTGGGCCCCACGAACACGCGGAAGAACACGCGGAAGGTGTAGTACGCCGTCATGGTGGCCGTCAGCAGCAGCAACAGCCCGATGAAGGTGGCCCCGCCGATCATCTCGTCGGGCGTGGCGAACGCCTGGGCGAGGATCATGTCCTTGGAGAAAAAGCCCGCGGTGAAGGGCACGCCGCTCAGGCTCAGGCAGCCGATGAACATGCACACGCCGGTGATGCCAAAGCCCTTCATCCACATCACGCCGGAGAGCCGGCGCAGGCTGAGCTGGCCGCCGAAGCCGTGCATGACGGCCCCGCAGCACAAGAAGAGCGTGGCCTTGAAGAACGCGTGCGTGAAGACGTGGAACACCGCACCGGTGGTGCCCAGCAGGCCCAGGCCCGCGAACATGAAGCCGAGCTGGCTGATGGTGCTGTAGCCCATGATGCGTTTGATGTCGTACTGGGCAAACTCGATGGTCGCGGCCCAGAAGGCCGTGATCGCCCCGCACCAGGCCACCACCGTCAACGCGACCATCGCGTCGTCGGCGGCGTACAGCGGGAACATCCGGGCGATGAGGTACACGCCCGCCGTCACCATCGTCGCCGCGTGGATCAACGCCGACACGGGCGTGGGGCCTTCCATCGCGTCGGGAAGCCACACATAGAAGAACAATTGGGCGCTCTTGCCAAAGGCGCCGGCCGTCAGCAGCAGCGGGATGACCACCACCACCCAGGTGTGCCCGATCGCCTGGCCCTTGCCGTCCACGCCTTGGGCGATCATCTCGAACAGGGGGCGGAACTCGAGCGTGCCGAAGACCACGAACGTCGCGCCGATGGCCATCAGCAACCCAAGATCGCCGATGCGATTGATGATGAAAGCCTTCTTGGCAGCCGCGACCGCCTCGGGCTTCTTGTAGAAATACCCGATGAGCAGGTAGCTGCACAGGCCCACGCCCTCCCAGCCCAGGAACAGCAGCAGCAGGTTGTCGGCCATCACCAGGCTGGCCATGCTGAAGACGAACAGGTTGAAGGCGAAGAAGAACCGGCAGTAGCCCAGCCCCTTGTCGCTGGCGACATACTCGGTGGAGTAGAGACCGATGACGGTGGCCAGCCCGGTCACGAACAGCATCCAGAGCATGGACAGGCCGTCCATGTAGAACCCAAAGTTCGCCGTGATGCTCGCGTCGGCGTCGGCACCGATGCTGGCGTGGATCCAGCGGAAGATGGTGGCCACGCCGTAGCCATCGGGGCCTTGCAGGAACGCCGCCAGGGCGGTGACGAACCCGCCGGCCAGCAGGGCCACCGTGGCGTACCCGGGCAGTTTGCTCTTGACGTTCAGGCACGCGAACAGCACGCATAAAGCGGCGCCCAGCAGGGGCAGGCCCGGCATCAAGGCCACCCATTGCGGGGCCGAGCCCGTCGCTATGAACGGGCCGTCGGCCGCGGCCAGCAGCGTTGGAAGGGTGCCCGCGAACATCGTCATCCCTTCATCTCCAGCCAGGCCTCGGCGCTCAGCGAGTCACGCTTGCGGAACAGGAACACGACCAGGGCCAGCGCGAGCGCAGCCTCGGCGGCGGCAACGGTGAGTACAAAGATCACGAACGTCTGCCCGTCGTAGTTCAGGTGGTAGCGACTGAAGGCGACCAGCGCGATGCCCGCGGCTTGGAACATCATCTCGGTACACAGGAACATGATGATCAGGTTCCGGCGGGTCAAAAAACCCACGAGTCCCAGCGTGAACATCGCGGCCGAGACGAACAGGTAGTGCGCCAGCACGCCCTGCCCCATCGCCTGCGGAAAGGCCGACTGTGCCAGGAACAGGTCAAGCATGGCCTTGGCCTCCGGTCGTGGAACCCTCGGCCAGAGCGGCGGCCGCGGCGGCCTTGGCCTCCTCGTCGATCTGGGCGAACTTGCGCGCCAGCACCACCGCACCCAGCATGGCCATCAGCAGGATCACGCCCGCGATCTCGATCGTGCCGGGATAATCGCCCAGCAGGTTGAAGGCCAACCCCTCGGTGTTCGTGACCGAGACGGACTCTGGCAATGCCACACGTCGCTGACCGCCACCGATGCCCCGAACGACGGCCGTCGCCACGCCTTGGGCCTCTTCAACCCCGACCACAATCTCGCCGGACTCGATCAGACCTTCACGAGCCAGAGCCTTCTCGACCTTGCCGGGCAATCGATCGAGGACGGCCATCTCGGCCGCAGCCACACGAGCCGCATCGGGTGCCGGGATGTCCTTGAGGCCCGAGAACACGAGCACCGTCAGGGC
Organism: Phycisphaeraceae bacterium; assembly: GCA_026126305.1. GTDB lineage: Bacteria > Planctomycetota > Phycisphaerae > Phycisphaerales > UBA1924 > JAHCJI01. Next base: position 94,091 of record JAHCJI010000003.1, on the reverse strand, counting down.
GGCCAGCAGCGCAAAACTGGCAACGGTGGCGGTGATGGGCCCGCGGCCCACGGCGTCGTATTCTGCCAAGCCCTCTTCCTGTCCTTCGACCTGGCTCTGGCTAGCGAGCATGATGACGAACAAGTAAGTAATGAGGATGGCGCCGGCGTAGATGATGACCAGCGCGAAGGCCATGAACTCGGCGGCCAGCAGGATGTACAGCCCGGCCGTTGCCAGGATACTGAGAATGAAGTACAACGCGGCATAGACCGGTCGGCGGTGGGTGATGACCTGGAGACACGAGCCCAAGGCGATGATGGCCAGCACGTGGAACACAGGGCTGGGCAGGGTGCCATCGCCAGACAATGCCGACCCACCGAGCCCCACGATCAGAAGGCCCACGCCCGTCGCCGCGATGATGCCCCCGACCAAACTGGCCTGGAATCGCCGCCGAGGGATGGAAAGCGCCACGCCGACGCCGCCGATGGCCAAGGCCAGGAACAGCAACGCTGGATGCACGATCATGTCCATAAGCACTCGGTCCAACAGGCGGACCCAGCCCAAGACCCGTCGGGCAGGGTATCGGAAGGCCGGGGGAACGCACCCCTGCCAGCCAATAAGGACCGACAGTAGATCGACGGGCCCGAACCTTCAACCAAAGGCAGGTCCAGCGCCGGCAGTTGGCGCGCGGATGCGGACATACGGGCGAGCCCGGACCGTTGCCCCTATGCTCGCCCGATGGCCGCCCAAACGTGGAAACGACAGGCCCCCAACGCCTTGACCATGGCCCGGTTGGTCATGGCGGCCGGTCTTGTCGCTCTGCTGGCGAATGCTTCGGCCCTCGACGGCCGGGCAGGGCCTGAGCCCCTGTTGCTGGCCGCGGCGGTGCTGTTCATCGTGGCCGCGGCCACCGACGCTCTGGACGGCTACCTGGCGCGCAAGTGGAACGCCATCAGCATCTTCGGCCGGGTCATGGACCCCTTCGCCGACAAATTGCTGGTGCTCGGAACGGTCGTCATGCTCGTCACACCGGCATTTGAGATCACAACCGACAGCGGTCGAACGATGGCGACCGGTTTCACGGGATGGATGGCCGTGGTCATCCTGGGTCGGGAATTGCTCGTGACCTCAATCCGCGGTGTTTTCGAGTCCCGGGGCATCGATTTTTCCGCTTCGGCTTCGGGCAAGGCCAAGATGATTCTCCAAAGCGTGGCCATTCCGGCATGCCTCCTGGCGGCGGGCGTTTGGGCGGGCGATCGGCCAGCTTTGGTTGGCTGGGCTGTCATGACGCTGGCGTGGGGCACTACCCTCGTTACCGCATTTTCAGCAGTCCCTTACATCCAACGGGCCCTGCGCGTCCACAGCCCGAAACACATACAGGAAAACCCGTGACAATCAAACCCGATGGCAGCCTGCGATGGGTCACGACATTCGGCTTGGGGCATCTTCGGCCCTTCCCTGGCACGTGGGGTTCGCTGCCCCCGCTTGCTTTGGGGTTGCTGGTCGTGGCCGCCTTACCCGACGCGGCAGCCTGGACGGTGCTGCGATTCGTCATGCTGCCCGTCGTGGTGGTCTTCACGTTGGCCTGCGTGCTGCTGGGAGATCGGGCCGAGGCAAGATTTGGTCGCAAAGATCCGAGCCAGGTCGTGGCCGACGAAACGGCGGGCATGGCTTTGTGCTTCGTGCTGATGCCTCAGGTCACCGGCGCCTGGAGCGCGGCGGCGTCACTGGTAATGGCATTCGTATTCTTCCGAGCGCTGGACATCGTCAAGCCATGGCCAGCCGCCAACCTCCAGGCGGTGCCCGGAGGCTGGGGCGTCGTTCTCGATGACTTGGTGGCGGGCGTGCAGGCGGCGCTGTTGCTTTGGATTGCGTTCTGGATCGCGACGCTGTAGTCAGCGCCCGTCTCGACGGGCCTGATTGCGCCGGGTTTGCCCGGCGACACCACGGACGGTGCGCTTCGAGGGGGCCAGATCCTGCCGGGCGGTCTCACGCTTGGGCTTGGTCTTGCGCGAGTAGGACTTGCGGCTGGCGTTGGACGCGTCGGCCTCCGGCGCGCGCACGGCCTTCTTTGTCGCCTTGCGACCGACCATCATGGCCTTGGTACGTTTCTTGGCCGTTTTCTTGTTGGAGGCCTTCTTCGAAGACTTCTTCGTAGTCTTGGTAACCTTCGGTGCGGGGGCGGGGAGTTCTTCTGCGGTCGGGGCAAGTTCCTTCATGGCAGCCTTGGGCTTGGGCTTGGATTTTGGTTGAGCGGGCGCGATTACCTTCCGCGCGGCAGCGGCCTGAAAACGCTCGAGCGTCTCCTGGAACAGTTGGGCTTTCTCCCGCGTGTTGCGATTGTCTCCGGCGCTTGGCGCGGGCGTGCGATCGCTCTTGCCGCGCTGCTGCCGTCTTTGCTCGGCCGCGAGGTCTCGGAACTTATCCCGCAGGGTGCGGGCTCGGCTGATCTTGGACGCAAGCCTGCGGGCGTCGAGCACGCCGACCTTGGTGTTGGTGCTCCAGAGCACCAGTTCGAGTTCGGCCTTGGTGCATAATGCCCTGGCGCGAGCCATGCTCACCGTCTGCTTCTCTGCCATTGTGTTGTCCCCGTGGTGAAATGAACACCCGCCACCAGTCCAAAGGTGAAGGGCTGAGTGTTTCGGGTTCAGACATCCATCAACATGCGCTCGGGGTTCTCGATGCAGTTCTTGATCGTCACCAGGAACCGCACTGCCTCGGCACCGTCGATGATGCGGTGGTCATAACTGACGGCCAGGTACATCATGGGCCGCAGCGCGATGGCGCCGGGATTGCCGGGGTCCTCGACCGCACGCTTCTTGATGGCGTGCATGCCCAGGATGGCCGACTGGGGCGGATTGAGGATGGGCGTGCTCATCAGGCTGCCGAAGATCCCCCCGTTGGTAATGGTGAAGGTGCCGCCGGTCATCTCCTCGATGGTGAGTTTTCCGTCCTTGGCCTTGGTGGCCAGGTCCTTGATGCCGCTCTCGATATCGGCAAAGGACATCTTCTCGGCGTTTCGCAGCACGGGCACGACCAGTCCCTTCGGGCTGGCCACCGCGATGGCGATGTCGCAGTAGTCGTGGGTCTGGATCACCGGCTTGCCGTCGTCGTCCTGGGCGATGAAGCCGTTGACCAGCGGAAAGGCACGCAGGCCCTGTACGACGGCCTTGACAAAGAACGACATGAAGCCCAGGCCCACGCCGTGCTTCTTCTCGAAGTCGTCCTTGTACTGCTTTCGCAGATCCATGACGGCGGTCATGTCGACCTCGTTGAAGGTCGTGAGCATGGCGGCGGTATGTTGGGCCTCGACCAGCCGGCTGGCTACACGCTGCCGCAGCGGGGTCATCTTCTCGCGATGGACCTGCCTGGGGCTGGACGGAGCGGCGCTGCCGTTGCTCGACGAACCATTCCGATGAGACTGGACGTAGGCCAGCACGTCCTGCTCTCGCACGCGGCCTCCCGCGCCTGTGCCGACGACGCCAGCCAGGTCGATGCTGTGCTCAATGGCCATCTTCTCGGCCAGTGGTGTGGCCAGGACAGTCTGGCCCTTGGCCCGCGTGGGTTCTGGCGATGTTGCCACCGCCGCCGATGCGACGGGCTGGGCCTTGGTTTCGGGCTTTTGTTCAGGCTTTTGTTCCGCCTGAGCGGCTTGCTTGGCCGGTTGCTCTACGCTGGAGGTTGGCGCTTTGGCGGATTCGTCGATGGCACCGACAACCGCGCCGATGGCGACCTCTTCACCCACCTTGGCGGCGTGCTTGACAACGCCCGAAGCCGGCGCGGGCACCTCCATCGTGATCTTGTCGGTCTCCAACTCCAGGACCGTCTGGTCACGCTGGACGTAGGCACCGTCGGGCACGCTCCATGCGGCGATGACACCGCTGCGGATGGATTCGCCGACTTCCGGGATAACGATGTTGGTGGGCATGCGCGCTCCTGCGGTCCGTGCGTGGTGCTGCGTTCAGTCTATGCCGAGGCCCGGACCAACTTTGGCCCCTGGGCATCGGCCTGCTCGTCGCCTTCCTTGGGCAGCGGGCCGATGGCCTCGCTGATGAGCGCCTCCTGCTCGACCTTGTGCCGGCGTTTGCTGCCCGTGGCGGGGCTGGCACTGGCCTTGCGCCCGACGTACTGCAACTCGCCATTGGGCAGCACGTCGGGCATCGAATGGCGGAGTTTGTCCTCGATGAATTGGAAAGCGCCCATGTTCCGGGGCTCTTCCTGGGCCCAGATGGCCCGGGTCGCGTTGGGATAACGCTCCAAAATCGCACGCAACAGGTCGTGGTGCAATGGGTACAACTGCTCGACCCGGATGATGGCCACGTCGCGCCGGCCGATGGCCTCGCGGCGTTCGGCCAGTTCCCAGTAGATCTTCCCGGTACACAGCACGATGTCGCGGATGGCCTTGGGGTCTCCCCGACCGCCTTCGAGCATGGTGGGGTCGTCCAGGACCTCCATGAACCGGCCACGGGTCAGTTCCTCGATCTTGCTGGTGGGCGTGCGCACAAGGCTCTTGGGCGTCATGACCACCAGCGGCTTGCGGAAGGGACGCTTCACCTGCCGACGGAGCATGTGGAAGGTCTGCGCGGCGGTCGTGGGGTAACACACCTCGATGTTGTCGTCGGCACAGGCCTCCAAGAAGCGTTCGAGCCGGGCAGATGAGTGCTCGGGGCCCTGGCCCTCGTAGCCGTGGGGCAACAGCATGACAAGCCCACTCCATCGGTCCCACTTCAGCTCGGCGCTGGTGATGAACTGGTCGATGATGACCTGAGCGCCGTTGACAAAATCGCCGAACTGGGCCTCCCAGATCACCAGCATGTTGGGATCGCTCAGGGCGTATCCATACTCGAAACCCAGCACGCTGAACTCCGAGAGCGGGCTGTCATAGACGCAGAACTTGGCCTGGGCGGGGCGGCCCTTGCCATCGGGCTGGAGCGGCTCCAAGCCCGTACCGGGCTCGCCGATCGATCGCATGTTGTTGAGTGGTATGTAACACTCGGCCGTCTCGCTGTCGACCAGCACGGCATGTCGATGGGAGAAGGTGCCGCGGCGGCTGTCCTGACCGCTCAGACGCACGGGCACGCCCTCGAGCAGCAGCGTGCCGTACGCCAGGCTCTCGGCGTCGGCATACCCGATGTCGCCGGTCTGGGGCAGATTGGCGCGGTCCTTCAGCAGCGAACGGAGCTTGCGATGCACGTTGAAGCCGTCGGGCGCGGTTCCCAGTGCCTGGCAGACTTCCTTGATCAGGTCCATCGAAACGGCGGTGGAACGCTCATCGAACGTGTACGTGTGGGTCATGCCCACCCAACGCGCGCTGCCCGGGTCGATCGTGGGGTCGTAGGGGCTCTTTCGTGCGGCTTCCTGAGCCTGCTCGAGGGCCGAATCCAGTTGCTTGCTGATCTGCTCCATATCGGCATCGGTGATGACGCCCTCGTCGCGCAGCCGCTGCGCGTACACGCTCAGCGCGCTTTCCTTGTTCTTGATCAGGCTATAGAGCAGCGGCTGGGTGAAGCTGGCTTCGTCCTGCTCGTTGTGCCCATAGCGGCGGAAGCAGTGCATGTCGATGAAGATGTCTTTCTTGAAGTTCTGGCGATACTCGACCGCGATCAACGCGGCCATCACGCAGGCCTCGGGGTCTTCTCCGTTCACATGCAGCACCGGAGCGCCCACGATCTTGCCAACGTCCGTGCAATACCGGCTCGAACGCCCATCGCGGGGCGAGGTCGTGAATCCGATCAGGTTGTTCACCACGACGTGGATCGTCCCGCCCGTGGCATAGCCGTCCAGGCGTGAAAAGTTCAGCGTCTCGGCGACGACGCCCTGGCCGATGACCGCTGCGTCGCCGTGGACCACGATGGGTGCCACGCGAAGCCGCTGCTTATCGCCCCGGTGGCGCTGCTTGGCACGCGTGCGGCCTTGTACCACCGGCGCAACCGCTTCGAGGTGGCTGGGATTGCTTCCCAAGGCGACGTGCAGCGAGCGCCCGTTGGGAAAACGGCGTTCCCCCGAGTACCCGCGATGATACTTCACGTCGCCGCCACCCTGGGTGTAGTCCTCCTGCCAGGTGTCCTCGAACTCGGTGAAGATCTGCTCGTAGCTCTTGCCCAGCACGTTGTTGAGCACGTTCAACCGGCCGCGGTGGGCCATGCCCATCACGACCTCCTCGACCGCGTGCTCGCTGAAGTGCTCGAGCAATCCGTTGAGCAGCGGAATCAGCGTCTCGCTGCCTTCGAGGCTGAACCGTTTGTCGCCCGGATAGCGGCGGCCCAGGAACTTCTCGAACATCTCCGATTGGAGCAGTTGCCGGAGGATGTGGACGCGTCGGCCGTTATCAAACGAAACCGCGCCGCCGTGACGCTCGCAGCGTTCGATGAGCCAAGCCCGTTCCGTTCGGTCGGGCACGTGCATGATCTCGGCACCGATGCTCGAACAGTACGTGCGCTGCAATCGCTCGATGACTTCGGCAAGGGTGAGAGGGCCTTCCATCCCAAGCCGCACCGCGTTGACCGGACGCGCCAGATCGGAAACGCTCAGGCCGTGCTCGGTGAAATCCAGGCACGCCACGGGCTCGCCCTCACGGCCGAAAGGATCCAACTTCGCGGCCAGGTGTCCCATGTCGCGGTAGGCAAAGACCAGATCATCGACCTTGGCATGGAAGTCGCTCTCGGCGTCGCCCACCCCACCAGCAACAGCTTGGCCGCCGCCACCCAACTCGAAGCCCCGGAAAAAGGCCCGCACATCGGCCGCAACCGACTCGGGATTCTCGAGATAACGGGCATAAGCCTCGTCTAGGAAGGCGGCATTCCAACCATTGACGGAAGCAGGCACGGCACGGGGTCCGGCGGACATAGGGATTTCCCTCGGGTTCCCATCTTTCAGAGGCGACCGGCGATCTACACCACGCCCGGTCGCCCTCGACATCGAACGTCCAAGTCTATCCAATCGGTCAGTGGCGATGCGTTCTTTGGACGTTCAAGGAATGCCAACCGGATATCGAACGCAATCACATGGGAACCCGAATTGGATACCCCAGACCTCCGACTGCAAGCGAGACCTGTGGACAAGTGCGATGGAGCCTCAGCCGAAGCGGCCGGTCACGTACTCTTCGGTCTCGGTGAGGATGGGGCGTCGGAAGATGCCGCTGGTGGGGCCATACTCGACGAGTCGGCCCAGGTACATGAAGGCGGTGTAATCGCTGACGCGCATGGCCTGCTGCATGTTGTGGGTGACGATGAGAACGGTGTATCGCTTGGCGATCTCGCGGATCAACTCCTCGATGCGAAGGGTCGCGATCGGGTCCAAAGCCGAGCAGGGCTCGTCGAGCAACAGGACTTCCGGGTCGGCCACGACTGCGCGGGCGATGCAAAGACGCTGCTGCTGGCCTCCGGAGAGGCCTAATGCCGACTGCTTGAGGCGGTCCTTGGCCTCGTCCCAGATGGCCGCCGACCGCAGGGCGCGTTCGCAGGCTTCATCCAGGACACTCTTGCGGTTTTCGCCATCGATGCGCAGCGGGTAGACCACGTTCTCGTAGATAGACATGGGGAATGGGTTGGGCTTCTGGAAGACCATTCCAAGCCGCTTCCGCAGACCGATCACGTCCACGTGCGGGGCGTAGATGGGCGATCCGTTCAGGGTCATCCTGCCCTGGACACGGACGCCGGCGATCAGGTCGTTCATGCGGTTGATGGAGCGCAGGAGTGTGCTCTTACCGCAGCCCGAAGGCCCGATAAGCGCCGTGACTTTCCCCCTTGGAATGGCCATGTTGATGTCAAACAGGGCGCGTGTGTCCCCGTAGTAGAGATTGAACATGTCGACGTCGATGACGCCCTCGAGGGACTCCATGTCTGGGTGGAGCGTGGGATCGACGGCTTCACCCCTGCGGATGGCCTCGATGACCTTGTACACCGGCTTGGCGTCGTTCTCGCCTCGCTTATCGATGTCAACCATGGCGGGCATGCCCTTTCCCCTTGCCGAGGATGAGGACTTGGGATCTTCGGTGGGAGGGACGGTCATGGGTGAAACAGCGTAGGTCATGGTTACACCGTGGATCCGCTCAGTCGGGCCCGCAGGCGGGCACGGATAATGATGGCGATGAGGTTCAGGCTGACGACGATGGTCAATAACAACAGGGTGGTGGTCCAGACCAGGGGCCTGGCGGCCTGGGAGTCGGGGCTCTGGAAGCCCAGGTCGTAGATATGGAAGCCCAGGTGCATGAAGCTGCGGTCGAAGTGCAGGAACGGGGCATTGGTGGAGATGGGCAGGTCTTCGTTGAGCTTGACGGCACCCACGAGCATGAGCGGGGCCACCTCGCCCGCGCCACGGGCCATAGCCAGGATGGCTCCCGTGAGGATGCCGGGCATGGCCCCGGGCAGCACGATGCGGCGGATGGTCTGCCACTTGCTCGCCCCGCAGCCGTAACTGCCCTCGCGCATCGAGTTGGGCACGGCGGCGATGGCTTCCTCGGTCGATACGATCACCACCGGGAGCGTGAGCAACGCGAGGGTCAAGGCCGCCCAGAGCATGCCCCGGCTGCCAAACGTGGGTGAGCCGTCGGCGGCCCGCGCCTCGAAGAAGCCATTGAAGTAGGGCGTGCGGACGATGAGCACCACGACGCCTATGAACACGCCGACCCAGAGCAGCCTTGCGGTCCAGGCAAGGACTCGGTTCATGGTTGTTGGCTCGCTGCCGGGCACGGGCTTGGCCCACACCGAGGCGGCATATCCGGCCACGAAGGCCAGGAAGGTCGTTGCCAGCAGCACCCACCACCACGGGGCGGGCAGTCGCACCGACGGGTCGCTGCCCACGTCGATGTACGATCCCACGGTATAACAGAAGAAGCCCAGGCCGAAGACGCCGTAGACGATGCTTGGCACACCGGCGAGGTTGTTGACGGCGATGCGGACGGTGCTCGTGACAATGCCTTGCGGCGCGTACTCGCGCAGGTACAGGGCCGCGATGACGCCCAAGGGTGTGACGGTGAATGTGAGCAGCAGCGTGAGCATGACGGTTCCCACGATCACGGGGAACACGCCGCCCTCGGTATTGGCCTCGCGCGGCGGATGTGCCAGGAACTCCCACCACCTTGAGAGATAGACACCCACCTTCTCCGAGGACCCCATGGCGTTGGTGTCGACCAGTCTCACGATCTGGGAAAGTCGCATGGGGTTGTCGGGCTCGGTCTGCCGGGCGGGCGCAAAGCGGCCGGTGCGCGGATCGATGACTTCCAGCCGATAGCGTTCGTCCTGGGCTTCCAGCTCGGCGATGCGCGCAAGGATGATGGCGTACTGATCCTGGTATTTTGCTTCACGTTCTGCGGCGGCTTGGCGGATCTCGGCCAGCCCGGCCTCGGTGATGTTGCGGTCCTTCCACGGGGCGTGCAGCCAGGCCGCCAGCAGCAGGCCAAGGCTGACAAGGACCAGCGCCATGCGAAGAGAGCGCATGCCGCGGCTGGGGCCTTCGAGTTGCTGCTGCTCATCGCCTCGCATGAACAGGCGACCAACGTACCAGGCGGCACCGGCGCTGGCGATGCCAAGACCCAGGACGAGGACAAAGGCACCGAGGCCAAAGTTGCCGCCGGGCTTCTGCTCACGTCTGGTGGCCAGCTCGGCCTCTCGCACGCGCAATCGCGAGGCTTCGATACGCTTGTTGACACGGCCCAGATCGTGCTTCTTGAGACTCTCAATCTCGTGCCAGCGTGCGCGGGCTTTGGCGTGGTGTTCATCGATGAACGCCAGCACGGCCTTGGGTCCCTCCGCGACGATCGTGGGCTCGCCCTGATCGTTCACCAGGATGGCCCGCTCGGGTATACCCAGCCAGACGCTCCATGCCGAGCGTTCGAGCATCACGGCGTACTCGGGCCTGTCGATGGACTGGATATCGCTCTGGCTCACCCAGCGGAACGGTTCGGTCCCGATGTCGCGGTTGCCCGTGCGGTACAGGGTCTGCGGCGGATCTTCCTGGAACTCTGTAGGCACTCCCAGGAACACGGTGCCGTCGTTGAGTGTGACGCGATCGATGGGCCGGGGCCAGAACGTGCTGATGCCCTGGGTGATGATCATGGCCACCAAGCCGACGATCATGACCAGGCACAGCACCAGCGCCCCGCCGGTGAGCCAGATCATCGGCTCGCCGAGCGCACTGGGCGGCGTGGCCCGAAAGGGCATCGAGCCCTTCGAGCCCGCGGGGGCGGACCGCACACGGATCGGATCGGTCGTCTCGGTCATAGGCCCGCAATCCTTGAGCGAACGATTTGTCGGACGACCTCCGCGGCGGTGTTGATGGCAAAGGTCATGACAAACAGCACCAGGCCGCACAGGAAGAGCACGCGGTAGTGGGTGCTGCCCTTGGGTGCCTCGGGCAACTCAACCGCGATGTTGGCCGAGAGCGTGCGGAACCCGCCGAAGATGTTCCAACTCATTTCGGGCGTGTTTCCGGTGGCCATGAGCACGATCATGGTCTCTCCCGCGGCTCGCCCGAAGCCGATCATGCACGCCGAAAAGATGCCCGATCCCGCGACGGGAATGACGATGCGCATGGCCGTTTGCCAGGGCGTGGCACCGGCACCGAGCGACGCGGTACGCAGGGAGTCTGGAACGGCCCGCAGCGAGTCCTCGCTGATGGTGTAGATGATGGGGATGACCGCAAAGCCCATGATCATCGAGACGATCAGCGTGTTGCGTTGCGAAAAGGTGCCAAAGATCGAGTCCCTCGGGTCATAGCCCAGCGACTGGAGTGTCAAGGCCAGCAGGATCGCGCCCGCGAAGGTCAATGCGAGCATGACCGTGAACCGAGCCAGCATCACGCCCGAGACAATGGCCTCTCGCTGGCCAGCGAGCATGCGGTCCAGCCGACGGGTCAGGAACATGGATTGCGCCACGACCAATACGAGCGCCACGGGCCCGAGCAGGACGACAAACCAGCCCGGCCAGGCCTGACCGTACTCACGGTTGAGCCAGCGACGGATGTCGATTTCGGTCACTGTCGATCCCGCGTCGGGCGCGAACAGGGCCGCCTCGAACCATGGTCCCATCGCCCTGGCCAGCATCACGCCCAGCCCGCAGGCAAGCAGGACGAGCGAGAGCTGCTGCCAGGTGCTGAAGCGGGCCCGGACGTGCTTTGGCACCATCTGCCACACGTGGGCAAAAAACAGCACGGCGATGGGCAGCGTGGCGAACAGCACCAGGACGCTGGGCAGCAACTCGGCCACGAATGGAGCAACGATGATCGCCGCCACGAAGCCGAGCACTACCGATGGCAGCGATGCCATCATCTCCACGCCGGGCTTCACCATCTTGCGCACGCCCGGCCCGAGGAATTCGCTCGTGTATACCGCGGCCAGCACCCCCACGGGGACGGCAAAGAGCATCGCGAAGATGGTGGCCTTTAACGAGCCGAAGATCAGCGGTATGACGCTCAGCTTGGTCTCGGCCGAGTCGGAACCAGAAGAAGACTGGTACACGTACTGGGCGTCGAGTTGGCCCTCGTAGTGGACCTTGCCAAAGAGGGCCTTGACCGAGAACTCCGGGTAGCCTTCCTCGAAGTCGCGCACGGCGATCCGACCCGAGGCATCGAGCACGACGATTGCGTCGTTCTTGGGCGCGAGCCTCGCACTGGCTGGGAGCTCGAACCCGGAGTCGAAGTCGGCGATGATCTTTTCACTGGTAACATGGCGGACGCGGACGCCGCCTTGCTTGCCCAGGATGATGATGGTGCGATCACGCAGGCTCGGGGCGATGTCGATGACGCCGCCGGCAACACCCGAAAACGCATGGGCCCGGGCCAAGGCCTGGGAGCCCGGGACTCCGTCGATGACGCCGGTGGCAACGTGCCACGAGTACACCGTTCCCTTGTCGTCGCCAATCAGAACCGACGCCCCACCAAGGATCATGGTCGCGGCCGTGGCTCGTCGACCCTCGGCGACGGCCTGCACGGCTTCTATAAACTCGAACGTGGAACCCGACTTCGTATACCGACGCAAGACACCCGCTTCGCTTACCGAAAGAACGTGGTTTCCATCGGAGGTCACGAAGTACCAGCGAGCGATGGTCTCCAGCTCGATGTGAAAGGGTGTCGTTGTCAGAACGATCCGGGGCGTGCCCCCACCGAGTGGGCGGATCTGCCGGATCGTGTTCACCAGCACGGTGCCGTCCGCACGAACGGCTACCAGTACTTGCCGACCGGTCGTGTCGATCTGATACTCCAGGCGGATAACGGCACCCTGGCCTTCACTGAGTTCGACCGGATCGCCCAATTGGACGTCCAAGGTCGAGCGGCGAAGGCGACCCGGGCCGATGACCTCGAAGAAATCTCCATCGCGGACCCACGTACTTTGTCCCGCGACCGGTGGTTCCCCGGCCAAGATCGACTCACGGAACCGGATCGATCCGACACGGACCGTGCCGTCGGAAAAACCGGCTGCGACTAGATCGCCGTTGCGATTGACCGAGAGTACAGTGGGCCGTTGGCCCTCTGAGATCCATCGCGGCTCGGCCATCGATGTACCAGAGTTGATCTCGTACTGCCGGATCTGGCCGTCATCTCCGATCAGGGCGATCGCCCTGTTGTAGGGATCGAGGATGGGCACGCCCAGGCCCGATTCGAATTTACTGATCGTTGCGGTGCCCACATCTCCCGGGGCAAAGAGGGGCACGACGACGAAGGCCAGATAGGCAAAGATCCCTAAAACAGAGAGCAGCACGATCGAGCCGCCACCGTTGATCACCAGGCTCGAGACCTGATCCGCGACGCGCACGCTGCGGCGGACCTTGCGATTCCCGCCCGCGAAGTTGGAAGGTTTGGTCGCCATGGATCGGTTGGTCACGCCGCGGAGGGTCTGATCGTGCGGAGAAGATAGAGGCCGATGAGCCTTTCGGGGCTCACGGGCCGGATGTTCAAAACGTACGCCGCCAATCAGGCGGCGTCATGGGGATCAGAAATCTGCCTTGATCTTGCAGGCCTTGAGGTCTTCGCGAGCCACATTGGCAGGGACGGGGAAGTATCCGTCCTTGACGACCACTTCTTGTCCCACGCGGCTGAAGATCAGACGGATGAACTCGGCGCGAAGGGGATCATCGATGCCCTTCACCGGGTCGGCGTTGACGTACAGGTAGAGGAACCGGGCCAAGGGGTAATCGCCCGAGGATGCGTTCTCAGCGTTGGCAGCGAACGCCTCACCACCATCGAGGGAAAGCTTGAGGATCTTCACACCGGCGGTTGCGTAGCCCACGCCCGAGTAGCCCATGGAGAAGCGGTCGGAAGCCACGCCCTGGACCACGGCCGACGAGCCGGGCTGCTCCTTCACGCTGGCCTTGAAGTCGTTGCCCTGGAGGGCCACGTCCTTGAAGAAGCCGTACGTGCCCGAGGCCGAGTTGCGGCCGTAGAGGCTGACCGGTCGGCTGGCCCAGCTGGCATCACGAACGCCCAGGTCGCCCCAGGTCATGTCCTTGCCAGCCACGGAGAAGACTTCGGTGAGTTGCTGCATCGAGATGGAGTCGAGCGGGCAGTCGCGGTGCACAAAGACGGCCAGGGCGTCGATGCCGGTGCGCAGGGCGGTGGGCTTATACCCAAATCGCCGCTCGAAGGCGTCGATTTCCGATGCCTTCATCGCGCGGCTCATGGGACCGAACTGGGCCTGACCTTCGATAAGGGCGGCCGGCGCGGTCGAGGAACCCTTGCCCTCGATCTCGATCTGGGTCGAAGGATAGAACTTCTTGTATTCCTCGCCCCAGAGAGTCATGAGGTTGTTCATGGAGTCCGAGCCGATGCTCTTGATGTTGCCCGACACGCCGCTCACGGGCCGGTAGACGGGCAGCTTGCTGTCGATCTGGGGGGTCGCGGCCAGCAACACGGTCGCGCCAAGCGCCGCGGTGAGGCCGATCACCCATGTACGGAAAGTCTTCGCCATGCCGGTATCTCCTGTGGCCGCTGTCGAAGGCGGCGTTTCTGTGATGGCGTATAAAAGCATGGCCCACGAGCGGGTGGGTTTGGTCAGACCGAAGATCGTGTCAAGAATGCGCTAAGACGCGGCCGAAAACCAGCAAGACCCGATTCGAATCAGAACATCGGGCCCAAGCGAATCTGCGTCGATCCGAACGAACGCCTTTCGGGATCTGCCTTCGGCAAGAACTCGAAGTCCAGCCTTGCCCCCACTCGCTCCCGAACATCTGCATATCCCCTGGAACCAAACTGGATCTGGATCGGGTAGCCCGGCCCGAAGGCCTGATCGGAGCGTGACTTGGCCATGATCTCGGGCGAGAACTGGCCCTCGCACAAGACCTCTCCTTGCGGGCCGACGAGTTGGAACTTCAATGTCCCGTCGCGATGGAACGGCTGCTCGGAGCCCGGCGGGGGCCGATCCGGATTGAAGTAGTACACGGTGACGAGAACGCCATCGATGTAGCCATTGCCATCCACGTCGATCTCGCTGTGCTTGGCCACCATGACCCGTCGGGGCATGAGGTCGGCCGGTGGCATGGGGAACTTGCGCCGGATGGTGTCGGAGCGTGAATTGGCGCACGATGTGGCCAGCAGCAGCAAGACAATCAGAGAGAGTTGCCAGGATGATCGGCATCGCAAGAACATTCAGGGCCTCTCCCGCGTGCTGCGGGACGGTGTGTTGTTCTGGGGGCCGATGAACGGGCCCATCCTGCTCTCGTCGAGCAAGATATCTTCGGGGAAGTAGGTCGGATCGAATTGTTCGAGGCTCAGGCCGGTCACGTCCGCGCGCTCGATCATCTTGCTGGCCGCGCCGGAATGCCGGAACAACTCGCTGCCCGTGACGCGTCTCGATTCGGCAACGCCTGCCCGACCGCCCGGGATGATGCGTGGTGTCAGCACCACGAGCAATTCTGTTCGGCGATTGGTCTTTTCCTTGGTCCGGAAGAGCCAGCCGATACCCGGAAGATCTCCGAAGAAGGGCACGCTGGTGTTGCGGTTGTCGTTGAATGCCTGGATGAGCCCGCCGATCACCACCGTCTCGCCGTTGCGGACGGTGACGGTGGTCTGGACCTGCCGGTTGTTGATGATCGGGGCGGCGAAACCTTCGCTGATCTGCGTCTGTTGGCTCGAGAGAGAGGATATCTCCGGCGCGATCACCAGCCGCACGAAGCCATCGGAACTGATGGACGGCCGCACGAGCATCGTGATACCCACCTCGCGGCGCACGACGTTTGCCTGGGTGCGACCGCTCTCGAAGGTATCGACGCTCTCGATAATGGCGATGTCGTCGCCCACGAAGATGTTGCCTGACTCGTTGTTGTTGATCTGGATGACCGGACGCGAGAGCACTTCGAGGCGGCCCTGACCCTCCAGGGCTCGCACGGCCAGATTGAAATCGATGGATGAGAGCGAGAGGTTGGGCAGGCCCACGGAGGTGGCCACGCCCGTGCCCGCGGCGCTCATGCCAAAATCATACATGTCGCCGCCGAAATCGAACAGGTCAAAATCGAGCCCCCAGCTGGCGTTCTCGTCGAGGGTCACCTCGGCGATGAGTGCCTGCACGAGCACCTGCGGCGGGGCGGCGTCGAGCTCGGCCACGATGTCGTTGACGGTGCTGATGTATCGGGGCGAGGCCGACACGATCACCTTGTTGCTTGTCGGATCTCCCACGACGATCACCTCGCGGTCGAGCACCCGGCTGAGCGACTCACCACTCTCGCCACGGATGAGTTGCCGCAAACGATCGGCCTGGTTCTGGAAGTACCCTCCCAGGACGCGTTCGACGTCCTGGGCCTGGGCGTTCTGCAACGAATAGACCACTTCTTCCCGCTCGGTCGCCTTGACGGAATCCAAGCGGTTGATCACGTCCGAAACCAGTTCGATGTACTCCCTGGTTGCCGAGATGATGAGGGTGTTGGTGCGGTAATCGATGGTGATGGCAAGGCGTTCGCGCTCGGTAGATACGGGCGTGAGCTGGGGCTCGAAGGGTACGGAGGGATCGTCCTGGCCGCGCCTGGATGGAACGAGGATGAGCCGATCGCCCTGGCGACTCAGGCTGAAGAGTTCCTGGAGCACGACGGCCATCTGCTCGGCGTCGGCATTCTCGAGCTTGAAGTACTTGAGGATGCGGTCGTCTACTTCGCTCCGATCGACCTCGTCGATGAAACTGAGGATCAGGTCCATCACCTCGGGCGGGCTGATGATGGTAACCGAATTGGTCCGCTCATCGGCCTCGATGGAGATCTGGCTTCGGACGGCGTTGTCGATGGCGGCTCGTGCGATAGCCACCTGACCGTTGCTCTTGCCCATCTCATCGCGGATCTGCCGGCGAAACTCGATGATCGCCGCCGTATCTCCACCACTGGCACCCACGCCACGGCCCGACAGCATGTTCTGGATGAGCCGGACGACCTCGCGCGCGTCGGCCGAACGCAGTTCGACACGCTGGAGCAGGTGCTGGCGGACAACCTCGGCCACGTCGAGCTTCTCGGCCAGCTCGCGCACCTTGGCGATATCCGCGGTGCTGCCGCTGACGACGATGGAGTTCGTACGGTCTTCGGCGACGACGGTGACGCTGTTGGGCCCGCGCTTGTCGTTCTCGGGCGTGACGTAAAGCGTCTGGATGGACTGCGCCACGCGCGAGGCAAGCCCGCGCTCGAGGCTGATCATGGAAATCTCGGCGGCCTCGGAGAGCCGCTGCTCTTCCCGGGACAAACTCTCCACCAGGGCACGCACCACTTGCAGGTTCTCATCGCTGCTGACAACCAGCAATTGGTTGGTCGATCGGCTGGGTTCGATGGAGAAGACGTCCTGGGCCGATTCGGCCTGGCCCCCACGCGTGGCGGCCCGGATGCGTTCACGCATCAGACGTTCGATACGAGGGGCCAATTGCTGGGCATCGGCACCGCGCACGTCGATCGTGTGCAGCCCCACCGTCACGCGACCCTCGTCGCGGTCGAGCCGAAGGATCAGGTCGTCGAGCACGGCGAAACTCTTGACGCTCGTCGAGACCACCAGCGTGTTCGTCCGCACGTCGGGAAGCACGATCACGGCGTCTTCGGTGCGGTCGATGCCGATCCTCTGACGATCGCGGAAGATCGTCGCCACCAGCTGCGCAACGCGATCGGCCGAGGCCCGCTCGAGCGCGTAGAAGCGCACCTTGTTGCTGGCAGCCGCCGACTCCACGTCGAGCATCTTGACCAGTTCCTGGACGATCCGCAGGTTGGCCGGGCTGCCCACGACGATCAGGCTGTTGCTGTTGGGCTCGGAGAGGATCGTGAGCCCGCTGAGCGTGCCGAAGAGATCGCTGTCGAGCCTGGCCCCGGGGTCCAACGGGTCCTTGCCCTGCTGCACGAGGCGCAGACGCCCAACCTGCTCGCGCAGTCCGGAGGCCTGGGGTGCTCCGGGCACGCCTTCAATGAGCGTAGAGCGGACAAGTTGCGCCAGGTCGGCGGCGTTGGCATGTTCGAGCGCGATGATGGCCGGCTCGATCCACCCAACCGATTCCTCACTATCCAAGTCGCCCAGCAGCACTTCGATGAAGGCCACCGCGTCCTCACGGCCCACGACGATCAACGTGTTAGTGCGAGTGTCGACCTCGATGGCTACCTCGCCCGCCAATGCACGACCTGTCGCTGTCGTGGGCTCGCCCAGGCGCTGCGTGCCGGGCAGGCGACGGATGGATTCTCCACGGCGGAAGAGGCTCTCGATGATGCCGCGAAGACGACCCGCGTCGGCGTTGTTGAGGACAAAAATGCGCGCTGTCACGGCCTCGCCCACCGGCAGCGTGTCGAGCGACTGTACGAGTTGCTCCACCGCGCGGACGTTGGCCGGCGTCGAGGCGATCAGCAGCGTGTTGGTGCCGGCATCGGCGATGAGTTGCACGGGGGTGTTCAGGTCAAAGTCCAACGCCTCCGGGCCACCGCCGATGCGCCGCCGACGCACCTGCTCGGCCAGCGCGCGCGCCGCGGAGGTTTGCCCCTGCTCGGCCCGGGGCGTGAGCATCTCGCGCACGACACGGGCAACCTGTTCGGCCGAGGCCGACTTCAGACGGACGAGCGAGACGGCCTGCGCAGCATCAAGACCCCGCAGATCGATCGAACGGATCAGTTGCTCGGCACGATCCGCGTCACCCATGCTGGCCACGAGCGCCACAGCGTTGCGTGCGGGAAGCGCGACGATGGTGATGGGCTCAGCCGTGACGCCCGGCCTGTCGGCGGGCGTGGGGCGTGTCAAGCCCAATTGGATGGCCAGGTCGACCATCTGCTGGGGCGTGCTCGAAGCAAGTTCCACGATGCGGATGGCTTGCCCGGGGCCGATGGGGGGCAAGGGCTGGGCCGCGCCTTCGTCGCCCACGAGTTGACGCTCGAGCGATCGCACCACGTCGCGCATCTCGTTGTACAGGCGCTCGCTGGCGGCGATGACCAGGGCGTTGGTGTCACGATCGACCTCGATGCCCACCGTCTCGCCCAACTGCTGGGCCCGCACACGGAAGGAGTTCAACAGCGTGTCGCGCACGCGTGCGGCGGGCATGCCCCGCACAACCAGCGTGTGGACACGCACGTCCGAAGCGCCGCCCTCGGCCTGGAGCGTCTGCACGAGGGCCCGGACCTGGACAAAATCAGCCTCGGATCCGCGGAAAACAACCATGTTGCTCGCATCGTCGCCGTACACCACCGGCGTGCGCGGCCCACGACGCCCGAGCGGATCGATGAAGATCCGCTGGACGGCCTGGGCCACCTGCGACGCACGGCCCGACGTGAGCGGGATGACCCGCGCCTCGGGCAGACGGCCCGCGCCCTCACCGTCCAAAGCCTTGGCGATGGCCTCGATGCGCTCCAGGTCCTGCACGTTGGCAAAGACGATGAGCGTGTTGCTCTCGGCCTCGGCCGACACGACGGGAGTCTCGCCCGGATCGATCAGCACGGTGGGCATGTCGAACGATGATTCCCGGCGATCGCTGCGCTGATCGGTCTGACGCCGCGCACGCTCCTGCTGGAGTTGCTGATCGAGCGGGGCCCGGAAGCCCTCATTGAGCGCATCGGCCACATTGCGCGCATCGGCGTTGCGAAGCGGGATGATCTTCAGCTGCCGACCGGTCGAATACGCCTCGGTATCGAACTGGTCGAGCAGGGCGCGGATGCCCTCCCACTGCGCTTCGCCCGCAGCGATGATCAGCGTGTTGGTCACCGAGTCGCTCAGGATGCTCACGTCGCGCTGCGCCTGCGTCTTGGCCTCTTGCGCCCGCGGGCCATAGAACAGTTGCAACGCCTCGGCGACGATCTTGGCCTCGGCGAAGCGAAGCTTCACGAACTCGGTGACGCGCTCGACGCCCGTGGCCACGTCGAGCTGGTCGATGATCTGGACGAGTTGCTTCATGTCATCGGGCTGGGCCGTCAACAGGATGGTGTTGTCGCGATCGACATACTCCACGCCCGGGGCCGGATCTCCCGGGGCCCGACGCTGGGCGCGGATGGTCTCGCGCAACGCGATCCACACGTCCACCGCCCGGGCGTGGTTGAGTTGCACGCGGCGGAACTCGGTCGTCGGGGGCGCGCTGGCCACGTCGAATTGTGCGATCTGCTCGCGCACCCAGGCCACCGATTCCTCATTGCCGCCCGAGATGATCACCGTGTTCGTCCGGTCCACCGCCGTCAGGTCCACGTTCATGCCCGCGGGCAACGCACGCCTCAGGTCTGCGGCAACCTGCGTCGCGCGTGCTTCGGTCAGTTGCACGCTGACGAAGGGCAACGCCGCGTCGGTGTCGATCTTCTCGAGCAACGCCCGGATGAGCGGGAACTGCTCGTCCTGGGCCGACACGATGATCGCGTTGCGGCTGGGCTGGGGCGTAACGCGGATGGCGTCGTCGCGACCGACGCTGGGAATCATGCTGCGGATCGCCTCGCTAGCCTCACGCGGGTCCATCGAACGCAAGGCGAAGAACTCGATGCTGCGGCCCTGGGGGATGTCGGGCTGGTCGATCTGCGCCACCATGTCCTGCACCAGGCCCATGTCGGCCTCGCCCGCGGTCACGATCAGCACGTTCCCATCAAGCGAACCGATGATTGTCACGCTGTTGGGCGGTCGGCCCTCGGCCTGGGCCCGCTGCGCAAAAAACTGCTGGAGCGTGTTCTGCGCACGCTGCGCGTTGGCGTGCCGAAGGTTGATCGTGCGGATCTGACGATCCTCGATGCCCGGCGTCTCGGCCAGCGTCTGGGCGTATTCCACCGCCTGGTCTACCTTGGCCTTCTCGCCCACGATGATCAGCATCCGCCGCTGGCGATCGATGCTCACGCTCACCGTCTGCTGCCCGGAAGTGATCCACCAGCGTCCGCGATCGGTCTCGACGAACGCCTGTCGGATGATCTGCGCGATCGCTTCCATGTCGGCGTTCTCGACCACCACCGTGCGCACGATCTTGCGCGTCACGTCGCTGGATTCGGCGTCGAGATTCTTGATGAGCCCAAGAACCAGGTCCATCGTCTCGCCCTGGCCCACCACGATGATGCTGTTGCTGGCCTCGTGGACCGTTGTGTACAACTTGTCCTCGGGTGCCGAGTCCTGAGGACGGTTCCACCCGCCCCACACCCGCTCGTCGTACAACTGCGAGGACAAGTCGGTGATGGCGGTGTTCAGGTCCTTGGCGCGGCTATTGACCACGCGAACGATCTCGACCCGCAGGTCGCGGGCCGCAGCGGGTGTATCCAGCGCGCTGGCCAGTTCGCGCACCTGGGCAAAGTCCTCGTCGCTGGCCGACACGATCAGTGTGCCGCTGCGCCGTTCGCCCACGACGTTCACGCGCGTCTGCCCACGCCGGCCGCGACCGGCAGACTGAGCCCGATCTCGCATGAAGGTCTGGATGGCCTGGGCCACCAGCGGCGCATCGGCTGTTTCGAGCTTGATCGTGCGGATCGGAGCGCCCTCAACCGTGGAACGGTCGAGTTGCTCGGCCAGGTCACGCACCTCGGCCAGCAACTCGGGCTCGGCCCGTACGACGAGCAGACCCGCCTCGTCGTCCACCGAAACGCTCAACTTCCCCTGCCGACCGGGATCCTTGCCGATGACGACATCGGTGATGACCTGTGCGACAGTGCGCGGCAGGGCGTTGTGCAGGGCGAGGATGGCCAGTTCCAGTCCCTCGTCTCGCGCGGGGGCGTCGGCGTCGACCAGCAACCGTTGGATCTCGGCGTGCTGCTCGCTCGAAGCGGTCACCAGCAACGCGTTGGTCCGCTCGTCGGCCACGAAACTCGGCTCGGGCATGCCCTGTCCGCCCGGGCCACGCCGCTGCGCCCGGAACAGATCGGCCAAGGCCCTGGACAGTTGCTGGGCCTGCGCGTTCTCGAGCGTGTACCGGCGGATCGCCAGACGGTCTGCCAGCGGGCTCTGATCGATCAGGCTCACGAACGAATCGATCAGCGGCAGGACGTCGGCCGGCGCGGTCACTACCAGCCGGGTGCCCGTGGGGTCGGCCTGCACGCGTACCTGATCGGGATCGATGGCCGCCCGCACGCTGCCACCATCGGGCGACAACAGCGTCAGGTCGCTGGCTCGCGTGGGCTGTGATTGCTGCCAACCGCGAAAACGACGCGCCTGCTGCCCGGTGGGCTGGGCGCTCACCAGGTCGTTGATCGACTGCGCCGCCTGGGAAGCGTCGACATTCACCAACGGATAGATCTTGAGGGTCAGCCCCTCACCGGCGTCAAGCCGCGACAGGGCCGCGATCAGTTCGCCGAGCACCGCAAAGTCCGTGTCGTTGGCCCACACCACCAACTGCGAGCCAGCCGCATCGGGCACCACGTCCGGACGCCCGGTGAAGCCCGAGGGGTTTTCGAGCCCGGCCACGCCCACGCGCTGCACCGTCTGCCGGACGATCTGGGCGATCGCCCCCGCGTCGGCACCGCTGGGTAGCCGCACCACGCGCGTCCGTGTCGCCTCACGCGGCATCTGCTGCTGGATCTGCTCGGCCAGCGCCGCCAGGCGGTCTGCAACGCGTGACGAGCCGACGACCACCAGCGTGTTCGTGCTCGGATCGACCGCGATGGTCACCGTGGCTTCGTCCGTGTCGGCCTCCGGCGTGCCGCCCTCTTGCACAGAGGCAAGCACCGATGCCAGGACCGCCTCGCGCAGCGGATCGCGGGACTCGGGCAGCGAGCCACTCGGGCCGATGGGCTTGGGTTGCTGCTGGGGCTTGAGCAGTTCATCGACGCCGATGACCTGCACCTTCACGCCGCCCTGCTGCTCGAGGAGTTGACGCAGTGTCTGGGCCACGATCGCCGCGTCGGCACGCGAGCGGTCGATGGGCACAAGCCGCAGTTGCCGGCTGCCCGCCAGCGTGGCGTTGTCGATCTGCTGGGCCAGGCCCTCGATCTCGATCATCTGCGCAGGGGTGGCACGCACGATCAGCGTGTTGCTTCCAGAGTCGACGCGGATGGTCGGCGGCTCGGCTCCACCTTGCGAAGACGTGAGCACGTCGGCAAGGTTCTGGGCCACCTGCGCCGCGTCGGCGTTGCGCAGCGCAATCAGCCGAACAAGCCGCTGCCCAAGCGCACGCTCGCTGCGCGGCATGTCCAACTCGGCGGCAACCTGCGAGGCCAACTCGAGCAGCGGACGCGGAGCCGCGACAACCACCGTGTTGCTGTCACGCTCGGGGATGACGCGGATGGCCGGCTTCACGGCCTTGTCGGGATTGCGGGCCGCGAAGTCGCCAATAGCCCACCACGGCAGGAGATCCACCACCGATTCCTGCGTCAGGATGGCCTCGAGGATCGGTGCCAACGTCTCCGCACGTGTGTGCGTCAAGCGAAGGGTCAACACGCCCACGGCCTCGGGCTCGACCTGAACATCCATCTGGTTGATCAGGCCCACGGCCTCTTCGATCTGGGCTTGCGAGGCCGCGATGACCACGCTGTTGCTGCGCGTCTCGGCGCGCACGGTGGGCTGGGGCTGCCCGGGACGCAGGCTGGCACGCATCGCTTCCTGCACGGCCGAGGCCACCGAAGCCGCGTCCCCGCGCGTCAAACGCACGAGCCGCACGCCCGCCTCTCCCTGCCCGCCCGGAGCCGCGTCCATCGCCTCGATCAACTGGCTGGCCATGGGCATCATCGCGCTGGGCACGCTGAGCACCAGGCGATTGGATGGCGCATCGGCACGCACCGTCGGACGGGGGATCGACAACCCCGCACGCTCCGCCAAGATGAGCTCCTCGGGCCAGCGACCTCGGTCGTTGAGCAAGGGCTCAATGGTCTGCGCCACCGACATGGCCGTCGCGTTGCGTAGTGCAATCACCGCCACGTCGGCCACCGGCACCGCGGGCGACTGATCGTCGAAGCGTTGCAGCAGCTCGACCGCTCGCATCGCCGAAGACTCGCTCCCGACCACCAGCACCGTGCCCGTGGCCTCATCCGCGGAAATCTCCAGCCCCACGCGGTCGCGCTCGATCGTCTGCCGGGCGATGTCCGAAACCGTCCGCGCCAGCGATTCCGCCCGGGCCCGCACGGGCGTGTAGGTCAGCAGCGTGCGCTCTCCCTCGACGGCGGGCATGTCGAGCTTCTCGATCAGGCTCTTGGCCAGTTGCACCATCTCGGCAGGACCGGAGACCAGCAGCGTGTTGGTGGCACCATCGGCCTCGACACGCACGGGCGTGACCATCGCCGCCGACGGATCACGCCGCATCAATTCTCGCAAGATCGCTAGGTTGGTCTCGCGTTGCTGGGCCAACAGGCGCTCGATCACCGGGCCCAGCCGCGTCGCGTCGGCGTGACGCAGAGAGAAACTCTCCACGCCCACCGCCACGGGGTCGAAGGGCCGGATGTCCAGGTCGTTGACCAAGGCACCAACCACTTCCAGATCACCCATCGAACCGGTCAGGATCAGCGCATTGGCCCCGCCCACCGCGCTCACACGCACCATGCCGCCGCTGGGGAGCATCAAGCCGTTGATGGCTCGCTCCAGTTGCGGGGCGATCTGGTCGGCCCTCCCATAACTGAGCGGCACCACGCGCACCACCGGCGCGCTCGCGCCCACCTCGTCGGTGTCCAGCGCCTTCACCAAGCTCTCGGCCAACTCCTGCGCAACGGGCGGCGCCGAGATGATCAGCGTGTTCGTCGCCGGCTCGGCGCTCACCGTGAGCAACGAGGCCACGTCGGCCACGCCAAGACCGCCTTGCACCTGCTGCTGCTCGCGCAGGCGCGTGGTCAGCAGGTCGCGCAGCAACGGCTCGAGCCGTTCGGCCCGAGCGTGGCGCAGCTTGTAAAGCGTCACCGTCGCTGGTGCCCGTGCGGGCGCGCCATCCAACTCGACCAGGAGCGCCTCAACCTGCGTGAAGGCCTCCGATGGACCGCTGACGATCAGCGAACGCGTGGCCGGCTCGACCGACACGCTCAACGGCGTGCGCGGGCTGCCGCCCAGGGCACCTGTCGAAGCGAGGTCGCGGATGGCCGACGCCACCGCCTGCGGGTCGGCCCGCTCGGGCCGGTAGGTGCGCACCGTCACATCGCCGGCCAGTTCCGAGCGGTCCAGCGAGCGGACGATCTCCTCGAAGCCGCTCAGCCGGCGCGAAGGTGCGTCGACGATCAGCGCGTTCGTGCCCCGGTTGGCACGCACCACCACCTCCTTAGGCTGGCGAAGGTCCGGACGCGGACGCCCCCGCGCGTCCACCGGCATCGGCGGCTCGGGGTACATCTCGTCGATTGTGCGCGCCAGTTCCTCGGCCCGCGCGTGCAGCAGCGGGAAGATCCGGATCTCTCGGTCTTCGTCGTCGATGGTCCGCGCGTCGTTCAACTGTGACACCACCGACTCGATCTCGGGCATCACGTCCGGGTGCGCCGAGACCAGCAGCGTGTTCGTCGCCGCGTCGGCCTGGATGTCCACCGGCTTGCGGGCACGCTCTTCTGGCGTGCGTTGCTGGTAACTCTGCTGGAGCATCGAGGCGATGCTGGCCGCCTCGGTGGCCCGCAGTCGCATGATCCGCAGCGGCTGTCGGCCCAGCGACTGCTGGCGGTCCAGGTCGCGCACCAGTTGCTCGATGATCCCGAATTGCGCCGGCACCGCCGCCGCCAGGATCGCATTGGTGCTCTCGATTGCCTCGAATACCGGGTCCGGGCCACCCGGCTGACGCAGCGAACTGCTCGAACCCACCAGGTCGCGCAAGAAGTCGATCACGTCCGCCGCGCGAGCCTGCTGCAATTGAATCAACCGCGCCTCACGCGGTGGGCCCGCCTGATCCTGCAAGAGGTTCAGCACGCCCAGGAATCGCTCCATCGCCCGGGCATCGGCAACGATCTCCAACGCGTTGGTCGTCTTGTTCACCGACAACTCAACCACACCCGCGCCGGGCACGCCGGCCACCTGCGCCTGGTAGATCGACATCGCCCGGTCGCCCACGTCGCGGGCGTCAGCGTTGGCGATGGGAACGATCGCCAACTCACGCACCACGGGCACCGCCGACAGGTCCTCGAGCATCGCTTCCACGCGGTCGAAGGTCGTCTGATCACCCGCCACGATCAGCGTGCCGCTGAGCGGCTCGGCCTCGATGGTCACACGAACCGGCTGCCGCCCGGGCTGCGCCGGAGCGCTCAGGTTTCCCTGCCGCACCATCCCCTCAAGCACCCGCTTGATCGTCGCCACGTCGGCGTTCACCACCCGGTACGTGCGCAGCTCGGCGGTGGGAGGAATCTCGGCCTGGTCCAACTGCTGCGCCAACTGACGCAGCGATTCGTGCATCTCCACCGGCGCATCGATGATCAGCGAATTGCTCGACGCGTCCGCCGAAACCACCAACTCGCGAGGTTGCTGGAGCCAGGGCATCGGCACGCCACGCCGGTCCAGCGGGATCGGCGGCTCGGGGTACAGGCGGTTCATCGCCTCGGCCACGTCCGTCGCACGCGCCACGCTCAACCGGAACAGCAGCGGTGCCCGCTCGGGACCGCGCGTGTCCTCCGCGTTGATCTCGTCCACGAACGCCTTGATGTCGGCCAGCAAATCCTCGTGGGCAGAGACGATCAGCGTATTGGTTGCCTCGTCGGCACGAACGTCCACCGGGCGCGCCACGCGGTCGGCCTGCGGACGCTGGCGATACTGGTCGCCCAGCATCCGAGCGATGTTGCTCGCGCTGGCCGTGCGAACCTGCAACAACCTCAGCGGCGGTAGGTCCGTCGGCTCGGGAGTGTCCAGCCGGCCCACCAGCTCGGCCACCATCGCGTGCTGCGCCGGCTCGGCCCGCACCACCAGCGTGTTCGTGCGCTCCAGCAGCGAGATCTCGGGCAGCGGCGCCTCGCGGGCAGGGTCCACGGGCTCCCGCTCGGCGATCAGACGCTCGAGCACGGGCAACACCTGGTCGGCCGTGGCAAACTCCAGGTCCAGCATCCGCGTCGTCCGCGCGGGCGGCACCAGTTGCTGTACCTGTGACAAAACCTCCTGGAACAACGCAACCGCCGACGCCGAACCACGCGCGATGATCGCGCCCGCCGCCGCGTCGGGCGTCAGCGCCAGGTCCGCCAGCGAGGGATCCTCGCGCCGCGAGGCCTCGTCGTCGTACACCGCACGCACACGCTCCAGCAACGCCGCGGGCGTCGTGTGACGCACCGGCACCGTCACGAAACGCGAACCGCCCGTGGGCTTGTCCAGTTGCCCGATGAGCGCCTCGATCACCGAGAACTGTCCCTCACCACCACGAACCACAAGCCGGCCCAACTCGTCGAGCGCCTCGAACTGCGGCGCGTCATAGGCCGAACCGTCCGCCGGGCGGAGCATCGCCTCGGCCACACGCGCCACGCGCGGCAAAAGATCGCTCGGCCGAGTTGTTTCCAGCGTGTACGTCCGCATCTCGCGATCGACCGTCACCCCCGCCTCGCTCTGACGCATGAACTCCACGAAGCGGTCCAGCCCATCACGCTGGCCCACCACCGTCACCAACCGCCCCGCAGCGTCCACGTCCACGCGCAGCGGTTCTCGTATGGCCATGCCGCTCAGGTCGTAGAGCTCCATCGCGCGAGCGACCACGGCCCGCGGGTCACCGCGCCCCACCGTCAGCGTGCGCACGTCACGCGTGAATTCCTGGTGGCTGTCGAAGGCACGTGCCAGCTCTTCGAAGGCCTCCACATCCGCCGAGGGGCCGGTCACCATGAGCGCACGGCCCGATCCGATCGGCGAATACCGCAGCACCTGTTGCTGACGGGCCGACAACAGGCGGCCAACCGTCCGCTCCGCCGTGGCCGCGTCGACCCGAGACAGCGAAACGATCGTGGTCCGGCGTTCGCCATCGGGCCGGTCGCCCAGGCCGGGGTCGAGCTCGCCCAGCAACGCCTCGGCCTGCAAGACGTGCGAGGCGCTGCCCACGATGGTGATCTTGCCTTGCGACTCCATCGAGATGATCGTGGGCTTGCGATCGTTGGGCAAGGCGGCGAACAGGCGGTCCAGGTGCCGCGAGGCCTCCTGCGGCGTGATGTTCTCGAGCATAAAGCTCGACATCCGCCGGCCATCCACACCGCCGACATCGGACTGGTCGAGCATCTGGATGATCTCGGCCGCCGAGACCAATCGCCGCGTCGGGCCGATGGCAACGATCGTATTCGCACGATCGTTGACCTGGAATCGCACCGGCGGCTGCGTCACGTCGTCGACGATCTCCGGGCGGTTGTTCGCGCCCTTCTCCAGGCGCTTCTCATACTCGGGCACCAGCGAACGCAAGGGCCCGATCACTTCGTTCGCCCGAGCGTTGCGCAGCGCATAGACCCGATAGTCCGAGTCCGCCGGCGGCTGGCTGTCCACCAGGCGCAGCACCTCGCGGATGCGACGCAACTGCTCGCCCGTCTCGGTCACGATCAACAGGTTCTGCGCCGGCACCGGAACCAGCGAGCCGTACGAGGCCACCAACCCCTTCAATTGATCGGCCACCGTTGCTGCGTCGACGTTCGCCAGCGGGATCGCCAGCGTCACGATGTCACCATCCCGGACGCTCACGGGCAGCTCGCCTTGGAAGATCGCCCCGGGCTGACGCACCGTGTCGGCCAGCGTGCGGAAGTACAGGTATTCGCCCTCGGGTGTCAGGCGGGCGTTGTGCGGCAGCAGGAATCGATTCAGGATGTCCAGCGCCGTGTCGAAGTCGTAGGCCTGACCGCTCACGAACGTCATACCCGTTTCGGGCACAGGCGCTTGATAGATGATCGGCACCCGAGCCTCGCGCGAGAAGAATCCCAGCACCTCGCTGTACGGAGCACCCTCGAAACTGAATCGGATCGGCGCGTCCGTGGCCTGCTGGCCTTCCGCGTCTTTGGACTCCGGGGCGGGCGACAGCGAGCCGCCGGGCGATTCCTGCTGTCCCGCTGCCTGTGCGCTCATCGCCAGGCCACAGGACACCACCAGCGCCGTGGCCAGGCGGCCCCCCGCGCGTCCACGAGGCGTCACGCCCGCGCGCGAGCCGGTGTCCTTCGGGTTGGTCTCGTTCGGGAGGTGGTCCAATTTCATCGTCTTCCCCTTCGCCCTGCGGCGGCCAGCGGCTCACCGTTGCGCACTTCATATGTCTGCTGGCCAGCCTCGAAGGTGGCCGTTTCTCCCAAGACCGAGGCCAGCCGCAGCCCGCCGACCTCTTCGCCCAAGGCGATCGTCCTTCTCTGTCCGTTGCGATGCACCACGATGGCATACGCGCCGCTCTCGCCCTCGAGCACGCCCGCCAATCGCCAGCCATCGCCCGGCGGCGGGGGCGGGGGCGGCGGACGCACCGGATCAGGCGGCGGGGGCGGCGCGGCCACCACCACCGGCGCGGGCTTGGGGGCCGTCCGGAACGGGTCGGCAACCACCACCGAAGCCACCCGCGTCAGCATGGTGTCTTCCAGCGGTGCCAAGGCGATCTCCCCGGCCATCGCTCCGCGATCGTCCGTTACCAAAGCCGTCATCGTCAGCGAGACAGAGAACAACGCCCGCCCGCCATCCTCACGACTTCGCTCGGGCCTGATCGACCAGCTGTCGACACCAAGCGACCAGGGCTGCGACTCGGCCAGCGCCAACGCACGCAGCACCGCGTCGAGCGTGCCCACGCCCTGCACCACCACGCGGGACTCGATGGCATCCACCCGATCACGCATCGCACGCTGCAAGCCACGATCTCGCACCCCACGCGCCCGGGCGGCCGGGTTTCCCAAGGCCCGGGGAGACTGCGCATTGACCTCGACCCGTCCCAGACCGGCCTCGGTCGCCAGGGCAGAACCAACCGTCCGCAGCCGATGGTCGAGCGATTCGCGATCGCCGTGTACCGAAGATGCCACGATCGCGTTCAAGTCCTCACGCAGGCGTCGCTCACCCAGCAATGCGTCTTCCAGCAGGCCCTTGTCTCGGCGCAGGCCCGCGATGCGATCACGCAGCGACTCGGCAGGCTTCGCGTAGAACCGCCCATAGGCCATCCAGCCCAGCACGCCAAGACCAACCACACCGCCAGCAAGCAACGCCAGTTTCAGGTTGCGGTTCATGGCCCGCCTCCCGTCGCTGCCTCGGCGCGATCACCGGCCACGCGATGGGTCGTCAAGACATCCAACTTCAGGCCATCGCCCGCGTCGGGGCCCTGGGTCTGCACCAGGTACAGCGGGTCGTTCACCAGCCGTCCACGCACCATGCCAGCCAACTCGCGGTGCTCCACGACACCCTGCACGCTCAGCAAGCCGCGAACATCCGGGCGATACTCGGCCGTGACAAACGAGAATGAACGCTGGTCCTTGAGGTCTCCAAACCACACCCCGCCGCGAGACACCCCGCTCAAAACGTCCAGCCGGACACCCTCGGCCGTCACGTGCCCCATCACGCGTTCGAGGTGGCCCGTCCACTGAGGCCGGCTATCCCGCAACGCCCGCAGGTGGTCCACCCTCGACCGCAACAACAGCATCTGTGCGTAATCGTTCTGGAGGCTCGTCCGCTGGCGTTCCAGCGCGGCGGCCTGAGATTCCAGGTCTCCCAGGCGCACGTACGCCCAGGCGCCCGACCCGCCCACAACAGCCACCACACCCATGACGGCAAGCAGTGCCCGCTCGCGTACCTTCGACCGCGTTGCCTTGCCCCGCTTGGGGTTGAGCAGGTCCACGCGCTCGCACATCGCCACGCCCAGGCCACCCATCGCAAGCCATCGCGCAGGGTCCTGGCTTGGATCATCGGTGACGATCAAACCATCGTGCCCCAGCGTCGTCGCGGGCGCTTCGATGGCCTCGCCCACCGCCTGCGCGATCGACTCGCACAATGCGCTCCCGCCAAGCACCACCGCCGAAGCGACCGCCAGCGACGCCGACGAGGACCGGTACCCCATCCACGTCCGCTTCACTTCCACCGCGATGCGCCGGACGAAACCCTCCTGGTCGCCCGCCGGCCACGTCGCGTCGATGCCCCGGCTGGTTACCACGCCGCCCGGCTCGAGCACCACCACCTCCACCGACGAGGCCCCGGGCGAGACCACGATCCGCGCCTTGCCCTCATCAGGGAACCCCGCCAGGCACGCCGAGCACTGCGCACGCAACACCACCATGCCCAGCTTCAACTTCCCCGCCGAGAGCATGGAACGCATCCACTCCAGCCGCTCGGCGGGCACCGACGCACCAAGCAGGTCGAGCGTGTCGTCCTGCTGGCCCAGGACCGCGTAATCGGTGGCCGCGTCCGTGCCGGCCACGGGCATGGCCCGGGCCATCTGGAGCCGCACCATCGCCGGCAACTGGTTCTCAACAGGCGGCTTGGGCAGGCTCAGTCGCTTCAGCAGTACGTCGCCCCGCCCGGCAACCCACGCCACCGGCTTGCCCGCCAAGCCAGCCTGCCGAAGTTGCTCGCCCACCCACAGCCCCACGGCCTGGGCATCTTCGGCCGAGACACTCTCGGGCAGACGGGCGCAGACCACCTTGCCAAGCCTGGGCCGCCCCTTCTCGCGGCCCACCGCCACCGCCGTCAGCCAGCCGGCGTGCCATTCCATCGCCACGCGCACGCCGCTCATGGCCGCCCCCCGCGACCCAAACCGGCCGGCACGTCGCCCCGAGACCGTCCGCTGGCCATCGCCGACACAACGTCTCCCAGTTCCAGCGCGATGGTCACATCGCCCAGCGGCACCACCACCGGACGCTCGCCCGAAAAGTCCACCAGCAGGTCCATCGCCACCCGGTCGACCAGCCGATCTTCAGCCGTTTGGGCCCACCGACCGCGGATGCGATCCACGTCCTCGATTGAGTCCACGCTCACGGAGCGATCGCGCGTGGCCTGTACGCCCGCCTCGGCACGCACAACCCACCGCACGCTCCTTGTCGTGACGCGATCCAGGGCCAACAGCATGGACTCCTCATCGACAAGCCCACGCTCCAACGGCCACAGGACGCTGGCCAATTCCGATGCCGCCACCGTCCGGCGCGTGTCCACGATCCGCTGGGCGATGTCCGCATCAAACCCGGGTATGACCGCGAGCACCTCCACCGGCGCTCGGTTAATGTCGATTCGACCAGAAACCGGCTCTGCCCCAACGGCGCAAACGTCCAGCCAGAAGCCCCAAGAAGACGCATCCACGCCCTGCTCGCGCAAGACAGAAACGATCGACCCACGCGACCGGGGTTGGCTCGCCACGAACCGGTTGGTCAATTGCTGGAAGGCCTGATCCTCATGGAGCGGGACCGCTCGCCCTTCCTGGACGTTGAGCGCAAACGTCGCGTCGGCACGATACCGAAGCGTCCCCGCCGGCACGCTGACAGCCCCGGACGCCCCGACCGCAACCTCGGGGTCGACCGAACCCACCGTCAGCAGGCTCGCCAGCGGCACCCCCTCGGACACCAGCTGCCCAAGGTCGTTGTACGCCCCGAACAGCAACTCGACCGTCATGCCCTCCACCGACAACAACTCCCGGATCGAGGACACCGGCAACGCCGCCGCCATCGCTTCGGCCAGCGCCTCGTCCACCCCCGGCAGCCGGGCCAACATCTCGGCATCGGCCGTGTTCACGTCCAGCAAGGCGTCGAGTGACACCGGCGCTTCGGTGATGGTCGCGTCGAATCGGAACACGCCCGAACGCCCACCTTCCGAGTAGACCTCCAGCGGAACATCGAACACAAAGTCCGCCCCGCCTAGCACGTCCTCCCGCTGAAGTTGCGCCTCCATGCCCAGAGCCAGCACGCCCGAACGCATCGTCAATTGGGACTGCAAAAGCCCGACGGACTGCGAAGCCGTCTCCCCAGCACTCCGAGCCACCAGCAGCGCCACCGTGCCCGCGAATACACCAATGGCAAGCACCACCAGCACCACAAGCACCGCCAGACCACGCTCGGAGCGGCCACGCCTCATCGCCAAGCCCCCCCATCGGGCCCGGCGTCGGGCGCTCCATCTGTCGAACGACCAATGCCAACCGTGCGCACGAAGTCCGCAGGACGGCCGACGGGTTCGGCCGGCATGGGAACGGCCTCTGGCCTCCCTTCCAGGGGCACGCCCGCCAGCGAATCGTCCGGGTCTTGCGGCAAGCCAATGGGCCGGAGCCACACGCGCACCCGCAGCGGCGGTGTCGAGCCGCCGGCCACCGCCAAGTCCTCGAAGCGATCCACGCGCACCGCCTCGATATCCATGGCGCGCAACTCGAACGACTGGTCACCCCCACCGGTCTCCTGCCACACCAACTCGCGATCGACCGCCGAGTACGACAACCGGCCCACAAAATCCGAAGGTCCGATGGGACCCTGCCCCTCTTCGAGCGAGGGCCACACGCCTCGGCCGGGCACCTCGACCCAGTCCTCGCCCGATCGCACCGGCCCGGGCGTCACCAGTGCCGCCCGCTCGAGTCGCTCAAAGACGCGAGACAGCACCGCCGCCCGCTCGCCCTCACGCACGAGCCGATCCCGGCGCTCCCCCAGCCCAAGGCCAAAGGCCATCAGCGCCGCCGTCAGCAACGCCAGGACAGCGATGGATACCAGCACCTCGAGCACCGAAAACCCACGACGGCCCATCATGGTGCCACCCCGGCGCTCAGGTCCGGACCTCGAAGGAACGCAAATTGGCGCAGCTCCACGAGCACCGGCTGACCTTCGGCATCTTGCCCCGCGGGCACCCGACGCACGCGCACCGACGCCAGCACCAGGTCGGGCCATGGGCTCGGCTCGATGTCGAACTCGCAGTGCCACTGGGCCGTGTCGCCCGTGCCCTCGTCCTCGGGCGGGTCCAGCCAGGCCGACGCGGGCCCTTCGAGCTCCCGATCGCTCATCGCGCCGCTCTCGAACAACGCCAACGCCGTGCGCGCCACGCCCGCCGCCGCCACGCGATGCTCGGCCTGGATCACACGGCGCAGACCAAAGTCCAGCTGCGCCAGCACCGCCAGCCCGCCCACCGTAAAAAGCGCCAACGCCAGCACGAGGTCCAAAAGGATAAATCCCCGGCCACCGCCTCCGTGCGTCAGATTGGGCTTGCGGCTCCGCCGCTCGCTGCGTGCCATGGCTATCTCGGCTGGGGGGGTTGGGGAGAAGTCCTCACGCCCGGGCCACTCGGGCCGGGCTCGCTGTCGGGCTCGATGACCGATCCGCTGGGGTCGCGTGTCCGCGATCCGCTCGAGCCGGTCCGCCGCTCGAAACGATCGCCGAGATCCTCGAATGTTCGCCCCTCGAAGCCCAACTCCCGAAAGCCCAACTCCCGAAAACCAAGCTCCCGAAAACCAATCTCCCGAAAGCCAGGCGTTTCGGTCTGGGGATCATCGGTGTCCAAATCCTCAAACGGATCGCGCCGCCTCGCCAACGGGCCGTCTTCCTCCAAGGGCGCATCCGCCACCGCTGCCCGGTCGGCCCCATCCCGGGGCGTGCCCAGCAACAGCCGGCCCGTCACCGGCTCGACCCACGCCCGCACGACTCGACCGTCGGCCAGACGCAAGGTGGCTTCCCCAGCGCCCACGGCCGACCCGTCGCTGAGGAACCACGCCAGGACGATCGCTTCGCCCGGTGTCTGTGCGTCCATCGGCCGGTTCGCACCGTTGGCCTCGGGCAGCCGCGCCAGCGCGATCTCGAACACGTCCCCTTCGCCCTCGGGCTCAAAAAGGTCCAGGTCGCTTTGCGACCCGTTCCAGATCGACGTGCCCTCGGGCAGGCGGGCATCCTGGCCGACGATGGGCCAGGTCGCCAGATCGCCCGGGTCGGCCCGCTGGTCCGCCGCCCGGTTGGAGTCCGGGTCGGGCCGTCGCACCACCACCAGCCGCAGGCTTGCCCCCTGGGTGCCCGGACTTGCAGGCTCTGGCAGCAGCACCAGCGCCACGGGCTGGCCCAGGGCCCTGGCCTCGCCGCGGGCCATGTTGGGCGACAACACCAGCATCCGCTCGGCGGTCTGGGCACGGGCTCGCGGGCCGTTGGTCAGCACCACCGGCAGCGTGAAGGTCGCAACAAGCCCCAGCAACCCGAGGGCCACCATGACCTCCAGCAAAGTGAAGCCCCGAGCATCACGCATCTGCGGCCAATCTCCAAGAGCACCCGCTGGCATCCGTCCCAAGGGCAACGCCCACCGACTTCCAACCGTGCGGCCTTCGACCTCAGGCCATCAACGCGGGGGCATGAGCCCGCCACCGCCGAAGCCGTCGTCATCCTCTTCCCAGGCGTGGATGTCGTCCTCGGTATCGGGCTGGCCGTCCCGCCCGATGCTGGAAAGGTCGTAGTACCCCTCCTTGCGGAGCCCATCGGGGGTGTACTCCCACGGGTTTCCCCAGGGGTCGTTGGGCATGGCCGTGTCAAAGGTCGGCGACCAGCGCTCTTCGATCTCCGGGTCGGCCGTCGAGCGGCTCCACAGCACCGCCAGGCCCTCGTCCTCGGTCGGGAAGCGGCCGTAGCGACGCTGGAAGTCCAGCAGGCCGCCCTTGAGCCGGTCGATGTCGATCCGGGCGCGGTTCACCCGTGCCTCGTCCTGACGCGAGATCAGCGCGAAGGCCACGAT
Organism: Phycisphaeraceae bacterium; assembly: GCA_026126305.1. GTDB lineage: Bacteria > Planctomycetota > Phycisphaerae > Phycisphaerales > UBA1924 > JAHCJI01. The sequence goes on along the minus strand of JAHCJI010000003.1, from coordinate 59,285 downwards.
GCCCGTGATGAGCATGATGATGGCCAGCACGATCATGATCTCGACCAGCGAGAAGCCCTTGCGTAGCAATCCCTTACGCCCAACCCGGGCCGTTCGATTCCATCGTTCGGTCGTCATTCGCATCGCTCCGTCACCTCTTGAGACCGGGGGCTTCGACGCCCACCGGGCCTTCCATACCTTGGTCATCCGTCGTGCCGCACAAGCCGAACGGCCCTGCTTGCTAGTCTACGCTAGCATCGAACCCCGCGTAACACGCGGCCGTGTGAATCTTCTATTCCGAACATCCTGGTGCCGCCGGGGAAAGCACGCATCCGGTCAACCGACGTTGCTCAGCTCCAGCATCGGCAGGATGAGTCCGATAGCCACAAAGGCCACCACCGCCGCGATCAGCATCAGCACCAGGGGCCCCACCAGCGCCACCGCCACGCCCATCAGCCGCTCCACGCGGCCCTCGATGGTCACGGCGATGGTCTCGAGCACCTCGGACAGGTTGTTGGCCGCCTCGCCCACGGCGATCATCTCCACCACGTCCTCCTCGAACAGCCCGCTGACCCCCAGGGGACCGGCCAGGGGTTCGCCCGCACGCACCGCCTCGGCGGCCTGGGCCACGGCCTCCTTCAAGAGGACATTGCCCGCCGCGTCCTCGGCGATGCGCATGGCGGCCAGGACCGGCACGCCGTTGGCCAGCATCGTGCCAAAGGTCCGGCAGAAGCGGGCCACGGCGATGCTGCGCACCAGCGGGCCGACGACCGGGGCCCGGGTCCTTGCCACCACCAGCCACCGGGCGACCATCGGGCGCCGGCACAGCCGCCACAGCGCCACGATCAGCACCGCCAGCACCACGGCCGTCACCGGCCCGTGCGTGGTCAGGGCCTTGCTGATGCCAAAGAGCACGGCCGTGATGGTCGGCAGGGGGTCGACGTTGGCCAGCACGTCGCCGAAGCGCGGCAGGAACACGCCGAAGATCACCACCAGCACCACCACGCCCACCACCACCAGCACCGCCGGATAGGCCAGGGCCCCCACCAGCTTGGCCCGCAGGTCGGCCTGGGCCCGCACCATCAGCGCCAGCCGCCCCAGCACGGGCTCCAGGCTGCCGCCCTTCTCACCGGCGCGGACCATGGCCACGTGGGTGTCCGAAAAGACCCCCTCCATCGCCGCCATGGCGTCGGCCAGTTCCTCGCCCCGAGACACCGCCTCGGTCAGTTGCCGGAAGATCTCCGCCCGCCGCGGCTTGCTCCTGCCCCGGGCCAGCAGCGTCAGGGCCCGCGACAGGGGCACCCCCGCCCGCAGGAGGTCGGCCACCTGCTGGTAGGCGGTGGCCAGCTGCCGCGGGCCCAGGCCCTTGCGGCGCAGCGACAGCGCGGGCTTCTCGGGCCGCACCTCGACGGGCACCAGCCGCCGATCGGCCAGCTCGCCCAAAATCGCCGCCTCGCTGGCCCCGGCCAGCTTGCCCACCACGGTCTGCCCGCGGGCGTCGACGGCCTGGTATCGGAAGGTGGGCATCGAACAGCATACGCACCGGCCCGGTGCCCGCGCTCGGGAGCCGGCACCGGCCATCGGCGAAGGCATCTTCCCAGCCGCCGGCCACGCGGGGGGTTCGCTGGGTGGTTGATTCGGGCCGGTACCCAGTGCGCATCCTGAGAAAACCCCTGCGCAAACTCTCAGAATACCTGCGCAAAACGCCAGAATACCTGCGCAAACTCTCAGAATACCTGCGCAAAACGCCAGAATACCTGCGCAAAACGTCAGAACACCTGCGCAAACTCTCAGAATACCTGCGCAAAACGTCAGAATACCTGCGCATTCTGGGATTTTTCGCGCCATTTCTCGGACCACCAACCCCGCTGGCGCGGGCACCAGATGGGTTTCTCCGAACATCGGGCGATCAAACAATGGGTTCCACGAGGGTCCGTGCGGTTGATATTCTGTTTGGTCAAGAAACACTCAAAGAAACTCCGGACCCAACGAAAGTCGCACCCTCGAACGCACGAAGTCCGGGCCGGCCCGGCCGTTGTGGTCGGGCGTTGTGCATGTCTGCCAACTTCCAACCGGGTCGCCCGCCCCTGGGCGCGGCCCGGGCCCGGGCACGGCAACCATGGGCCGGGGGCTATGCTCCCGGCCCGTTGTGTTTGCCTTTTGAACGTGCCGGGGCCATCGTGGACCGGGCGTTTCCCGCGTGTGCTTCCAAGGAGCCGCCATGCTCGTGCAACCAGCCCGTGCCGCCCGTTCGTCGCGTCCACTACCCACCACCACAATGGCTCACCGGGCCGCACGCCCGGCCCTCGTGCCGCTGGCCCTGCTGCTGACGGCGGCGCTGGCCGGGTGCCAGGGCGGCGCGTGCCGGGACTGCGCCACCCCCACGACCCCCACCACGGCCCAGGCAGCGACCGCCAGCCCAGACCGGGCCGGGGCTTCTGGTGGGGGTGTGGCGGATCTGGGCCAGCAACTGGTCGAGGCCATGCGTTCGGTGCCGGGGTGTCTGGACGCCCAGACTGGCCGCATGGCTTCGGGCAAGAGCGTCATCATCGGCTGGTTCGAGGACGTCCACGCCGCCCGGCGCTGGTACGACCATCCGATGCACCGTGGCATGATGGGCCGGCTGGGCCCGGCCGCGGGTGGGGATGGGGGTGGCGGTGCCCGGGGCCCGCTGCCCCTGGCGCACGTGCCCGAGGGCGTGCCGCTGATGATCGTGGCCAGCGTCACCTTCACCGATCGCCCGAGCATCCCCGGCGTGCCGATGCCCATCAGCCAGATCGGCATCGAGGTGTTCGCCCCCGTGCCGGGCGGGGCGACCATCAACGGCCGCCTCTCGCCCGAGAGCTTCCCCGTCGAGCACATGCGTCACCTGAACCCATAAGAATCGCGGGCCATCGCGGGCCTTGGGGCCCATGGGCTTGTGGGGGGGCTTGTGGGGCGGCTTGTGGGGGTGGTGGGGGTGGTGGGGGTGGTGGGGGTGGTGGGGGTGGTGGTGCTAGCGCAGGCCGTACTCGCGCAGCTTGCGGTAGAGCGTGCGCTCGCCGATGCCCAGGAGCTTGGCGGCCTGCTCGCGGTTGCCGCCGGTCAGGCGCAGGGTCTCGCGGATGGCGCGCTTCTCGAGCTGTTCCAGGCTGGTGCCCGCCAGGCTGCCCGCAGCGCCGCCGTCCTGGGCACCAACCCCACTCCCAGCATCCCCACCAGCCCCACCCCCACCAGCGTCCTCCTCGCCCGCGCGGATGTCGGCGGGGATGTGGCGCACCTCGAGGCGCGGCGGGGCGCCGTCGGCCGCCTGGCCGATGGCCACGACCACCATGTTCTGCACGACGTTGAGCAGCTGGCGGACGTTGCCCGGCCAGTCGCAGGCCGTCAGGCGCATGAGGGCGGCGTCGGTGAACTCGGGTGTGGGCTGCTTCATCTGGTCGGCGAAGCGCGCCGCGGCGTGCTGGGCGATGCGGGGGATGTCCTCGCGCCGCTCGCGCAGGGGCGGCACGTGGATCGAAGCGCCGTTGATGCGAAAGTACAGGTCCTCGCGGAAGGTACCCTGGGCGATCATCTGCCGCAGGTCCTTGTTGGTGGCGCTGACGAAGCGCACGTCGGTCTTGCGAGCGTCGTTGCTGCCCAGGCGCACCACCTCGCCCGTCTCGAGCACGCGCAGCAGCTTGGCCTGCATGGGCAGGGGCATGTCGCCGATCTCGTCCAGGAACAGCGTGCCGCCGCTGGCGTACTCGAAGACGCCCTCGCGGTCCTTGTCGGCCCCGGTGAAGGCCCCGCGGACGTGGCCGAAGAGCTGGTCTTCGAGCAAGCTCTCGCTCTGGCCCGCGCAGTTGAAGGCGACGTAGCGCTTGTTGGCCCGGGGGCTGTTCTTGTGCACGGCACCGGCGATGAGCTCCTTGCCCGTGCCGCTCTCGCCGGTGATGAGCACGGCGATGGTGCTGGGGGCCACGGTGCGGACGGTCTTGATGATGCGGCGCATGGGCTCGCTGCCGGCGATGAGCCCCTCGAACCCGTCGTGCTGCACCAGGTCGCTCAAGGGGCCCGACTCGTGGCGCAGCAGCACCGCCTCGGCGGCGCGGTTGATGAGGCTGCGAAAGACCGCCAGGTCCAGCGGCTTCTCGATGAAGTCGTAGGCGCCTTCCTTGAACGCGCCGCGGGCCGTGGCCACGTCGCCGTGGGCGGTCACCATCACCGTCTCGGCGTCGGGCTGGAGGGCGCGGGCGGCCTTGAGCACCAGCAGCCCGGCGTTGGCCCCGCCGGGGTCGACCCGCTCGCCCCCGTGGGCCTCGTGCCCGCCCGAGGAGGGCATGCGCAGGTCGGTCACGATCACGTCGAAGGCCCCGCCCTTGAGCTCTTCCATCGCCTGGGCCACCGTGCCCACGATGGTGCACACGTGCCCGGGCTTGCGCAGGGCCTCGGCCATGGTGTCGGCGTGGTCGGGCTCGTCCTCAACGATGAGGACCTGGGCGATGGGCGTGGGGTTGGGCAAGTCGGCGATGGCCATGGCTGGGCATCAGGGTAGTTTGCCAACGGGCCCGATGCGGGACTCGTGCGTGTGCCGCAGCAGCCCGCCGGCGGCGATGGCGATCGCATCGGCCACGTCCGCGGGCGTGGGCGGGGCGGCCAGCCCGTACCGCGCCTGCACCGCCAGACGCATCTGGTCCTTGGTCGCCCGGCCAAAGCCGGTCATCGAACGCTTCACCACCGCCGGCGAGAGTTCCACGATGGGCAGCCCCGCCCGCCGCACCGTCAGCAGGATGACCCCCCGGGCGTGGCCCATGGCGATGGCCGTGCCCGGGAAGGCCTTGTGGGCAAAGACCGCCTCGACGCACGCGGCCTGGGGCTCCAGGCGTTCGATGAGGTCTCGCAGGTCGGCTTCGAGCTCGACCAGCCGGTCGGCCAGGCCCTGGGGCGAGCCGTCGCCGCGCTTGAGCCGCAGCACGCCGGCCTCTTCGAGCCGCTCGGCCCCCTCGTGCAGGCCCACGCAGGCGTAGCCGGTCAGGCGGAGTCCGGGATCGAGGCCGATGACGCGCACGCTCAGGCTTTCGGCTCGTTGGGGCTGTTTTCCGCAGCGGGCCCATAGTGGCGCTGCCAGTGGATCAGGGCCTTGACCATGCAATCGCACTCCAGGTTCACGCCGTCGCCGGCGGCCAGCCGGCCCAGGTGGGTCCGCGCCAGCGTGTCGGGGATGAGCGCCACCTCGAACCAGCCACCCTCCACGGACAGTTCGGCGATGGTCAGCGAGACCCCCGCCACGGCGATGGAACCCCGGGGCGTGACGTATGGCATCAGGTGGGCCGGCGGGGCGATCCGGATGCGCCACTGCGGCTCGGCGACCACCTCGAGCACCCGGGCCACGCCATCGACGTGCCCCTGCACCAGGTGCCCGCCCAGCAGCGTCGTGGGCGTACACGAGCGTTCGAGGTGGACCAGGGTGCCCGGGCCAAGCGAGCCCAGCGTGGTGTTGGCCAGCGTCTGGTGCGTGGCGTCGAAGGCCATGGCGTGGCCCCCGGCGTGGGGCTGGAAGGCCACCAGGCTCAGGCAGCAGCCGTCGAGATTGATCGATTCGCCCGGTGTGGGCGGCGGATGGGCCAGAAAATCCGCCGGGGCCGCGACCACCAGCCGCCGACCGGCCGGGGAAACATGGCTTTCCAGAATCGCACCAACGCTGTGGATCAAACCGGTGTACATGGGGTGCGGGAACCTTTCCGGGTGTCTTGCGAAACCACCGCCGGTCATGGGCACGGTGCCCACCTCCGGCGACAAGCCCGATGGTCGGGCCTTGACCCCCCGCCGTGGGGGCCGGATACTGTGCGGCAGAACAACGGGGGGCACACGGGCCCGATGCCTCCTGCCAGCAACCGTACGGGCCAGAATCCACCCTTGGAGCCTTCCACGGATGCGTACCCCCTTTGATATGCGTGGCCGCCGACTCGGTCTTCCGGCCCGCCGGTTGCTGGCGATGGCGTCCATCGGCCTGGCGTTGGCCGGCCTGGCGTCGGTTGGCTGTGCCGGATCGAACCGGATCGGCCCTCCCATCTCCGCTCGACAGCAGGAGGCCTCGGCCCGCTTCGACAGCGCCCAGCTGCGCACGCTGGGATACAGCCGTGGCTGGCGGGCCTACCCGGTGGTCACGCGCGGCAAGCGTGTCGAGCAGGTGGCCGTCTATGACGACATCATCCTCGTCCTGGAAGGCGGCAGCACGCTGAGCGCCATCGATGCCGTCGACGGCTCCATCCGCTGGTCGAGCCAGCTGGACACCCCCATCACGCCATTCCTGGGCATCGAACGCGAGGGCAACCTCGTCTACGCCAACTCCACCTCCGAGTTGTACGTGCTCGACGCCCTCACCGGCGAGCTGCGGGCCCGCCAGAGCCTGCCCCTGGTCGTCACCACCGGGGCCGTGCGGGTCAACGGGCAGTTGCTCTTCGGCTGCGCCGACGGGCAGATCTTCGGGTACATGCCCACGCGGCAGGTGAAGCTCTGGGGCAACCAGCTGAACCACCCCGTGGGCCACCGCGCCGTCGACGTGGGGGGCATCGCGGCCTTCGTCTCCACCGGCGGCGACGTGATGTTCATCGATCCCAGCCGCGGGGCCCGCGTGATGCGCGCGGGCAACGGGGCCCAGTTCAACGCCCTGTTCGACGGCCCGGGCGCGCCGCCCATGGCCGCCCCGGGCATCCTCCTGGTGCCCAGCAACGACCAGTCGCTGTGGGCCTTCACGCCCGCCAGCAGCCGCCACCTCTGGCGCGTGCCCACCGACGGGCCCGTCACCAGCCGCCCGGGCGTCCATGGAGACACCGCCTTCATCACCCTGCCCAACCTGGGCTTCTCGGCGGTGGACATCGGCACCGGTGAGATCGAGTGGTCGCTGGCGGGCGTCGACGGCGAGCTGGTCTGCGTCCGCGACGGGCTCCTGATCGTCTTCGATGCCCGTCGGCAGACCATCACCCAGATCGACCCGGCCACCGGCGACGTGTTCGCCACCGTCCCCGTGCCGGGCGTCCGCCAGGTCCGCGCCGCGGGCATGGTGGACGCGCCCATCTACCTCATCACCGACGTGGGACTGTTCGCCCGCTTCAACCCAGACGCCTGAACCGCCTTGCACGACACCATCCGCCCGATCCGACGCGCGCTGCTCTCGGTCAGCGACAAGGCCGGCATCGCCGGCTTCGCCCGCGCCCTGCACGAGCGGGGCGGCGAACTGGTCTCTACCGGCGGCACCGCCCGCGTGCTGCGCGAGGCCGGCCTGCCCGTGCGCGAGGCCAGCGAGCTGACCGGCTTCCCCGAGATGCTCGACGGCCGCGTCAAGACCCTCCACCCGGCCATCCACGGCGGCATCCTGGCCGTCGAGGAAGACCCCGGCCACGCCAAGGCGCTGGAAGAGCACGGCATCGGGCCCATCGACCTGGTGTGCATCGACCTGTACCCCTTCGAGCGGACCATCGCCCGCCCCGACGCCACGCGCCCCCAGGCCGTCGAGCAGATCGACATCGGCGGGCCGGCCATGATCCGCTCGGCCGCCAAGAACCACGACCGCGTGGCCGTGGTCACCAGCCCCGCCCAGTACGACGCCGTGCTGGCAGACCTCCACCGCCACGGGGGCACGTCGCGGGCGCTGCGCGAGTCGCTGGCCGCCGCCGCCTTTGCCCGCACCAGCGCCTACGACGCGGCCATCGCGCGGTACCTGGGCGCTTCGCCCGAGCCCGCGGCCCAACTGCCCCCCCAGAGCCAGTTCCCCCCGGGCCACCCGCCCCAGACCCTGGCCATCGGCTACCAGCGCGTGGGCGAGCTGCGCTACGGCGAGAACCCCCACCAGGCGGCCGCCGCCTACAAGGACCCTGCCTACAGCGGCCCCAGCGTCGTGGGCGTCGCGCCGCTGCATGGCAAGGCCCTGAGCTACAACAACCTGGCCGACGCCGCCGCCGCGCTCGAGCTGGCCCTGGACCTGTCGGGCCTTGGTGCGGGCGGGGGCGGGGGCGTGGGGGTGGGGGTCGTGGGGGCGGCGGTCGTCAAGCACGCCAATCCCTGCGGGGCCGCCCGCGCCGGCTCGGCCGACCACGCCCTGGACCTGGCCCTGGCCGGCGACCCGGTGGCCGCCTTCGGGGGCATCGTCGCCTGCTCGCACGCCATCGACGCCGCCGCCGCCGAGCGCCTGAGCGCCCGCGACCTGTTCCTGGAGGTCATCGTCGCCCCGGCCTTCGAGCCCGCGGCGCTCGACCGGCTGCGGGCCCGCTGGTCTACCACCCGCCTGCTGGCCGTGGGCCACAACCCCCGGCCGGTGGTGCCGCCCCTGACCTTCCGATCGCTGCCCGGCGGGGCCCTGGCCCAGGCCGCCGACACCGCCCGGCCCGACCCGGCATCCTGGACGCTGGCCGCCGGCCCCAACCCCGACCCGGCCACGCTCGCCGCCGCCGCCGCGCTGGTGGCCATCACCCGGGCCCTGACGAGCAACGCCGTGGCCATCGGCGGCGTGACGGGCGGCGTTGGGGGTGATCGGGGCGGCGTTGGGGTTGAAGGGGGTGGTCGTGGGGGTGAAGGGGGTCATCGTGGGGGTGCAGGGGGCGGTCGTGGGGGTGGGGGCGTGGCCCTGTTTGGTGCCGGGGCCGGTCAGATGGACCGCCTGACCAGCTGCCGCCTGGCGGTGCTCAAGGCCGGCGAGCGGGCCCGCGGGGCCGTGGCCGCCAGCGACGGCTTCTTCCCCTTCGCCGACGGCCCGGGCGTGCTCATCGACGCGGGCGTGGCCACCATCGTCCAGCCGGGCGGCTCCAAGCGCGACCGGGAGACCATCGAACGCTGCCAGGCCGCGGGCGTCACGCTCCTGCTCACCGGCACCCGCCACTTCCGCCACTGAGGGGGGAAGGCACTGGGCATCAGGCACTGGGCACTGGGCATCAGGCATTGGGCATCGGGCATTGGGCATTGGGCATCGGGCACTAGGCATTGGGCATCGGGCACTGGGCATCGGGCAGCTCGCCCGCGTGGGCCCGGATCGCCGGGCACTAGGCACTGGGCATCAGGCACTAGGCATTGGGCACTAGGCACTGGGCATCAGGGATTGGGCATTGGGCACTAGGCACTAGGCACTAGGCACTGGGCATCAGGGGGACAGCGTTCGACGAATCCATGCGGCTCCATGCATCATGCCCGATGCCAATTGCCTCCTCCCTCCCCCCCAATGCCCGATGCCCAATGCCAATTGCCTCCTCCCTCCCCCCCAATGCCTGATGCCCGATGCCAATTGCCTCTTCCCTCCCCCCCAATGCCCGATGCCCAATGCCCAGTGCCTCTTTATCCGCATTCTGTTCGGGAAATCGGCCCCCACGGCCCGCCAGGGGGTTTTCGAGGTCCGGATATGGTGACGGTCAACCCGTTTGTGGGTACCCACGAGCGACTTGTCGGTACCGACGAGCGACTTGACGGTACCGACGAGCGACTTGTCGGTACCGACGAGCGACTTGTCGGTACCGACGAGCGGCTTGTCGGTACCGACGAACGACTTGTCGTCACCCACAAACGGCTTGACGGTACCGACAAACGGCTCGTCGGTACCCACAAGCGGCTTGTCGGTACCAACAGGCGGCCCGGCTCAACGGTCAAACGGCCCGTCGCGGGCATCAGGCCGCCGGGCGGTGCCGTTCGGCAACCCCAAGGCCCATCCCGACCAGCGGCCCCGCGGGCCGGGGGGGGCCGGGGCAGCGGCGGACGGCCATTGGCAGCATGGCTTAGGTCGTGGCGAATGGGCTTGCCTAACATATCTAGTCCCGCAACGCCAGCCCCATCCATCGTGTTGGGGATTGGACGCGAACGCAAGCCGCAATCGTGTGCATCGGCAGAGGCGGGGAAATGGCGGTGGCAGCGCCCACGCCGATCGGTTCTCCCCCGTACCCGGCAGCCGTGCCGGAGGAGGTGGCTCCATGACGAGCCCACTGCCAGAGGACATCAGGTCCCGGCTCGAATCCATCAGCGCCCACAAGCAACGCATCAACGAGATCGGCAAGCGGCTGACGGAGATTATCCAGCACACGGAAGAACATTTGCTCGCGAACGGCGTGCATCTTCCGAATCATGCGTTCGATCCTGATGTCGACAAGGATATTGCTATTGCTTGGATGAAGATCAATCCGGGTGAATGGCGGCTCATGGTTTGTTTCGCTGGCGAAGGCGCGGAGTACGGCGAACCCTTGACATGGGCAAAGCGGCGCGCTGTAAAGGCCAGCATTTCGGAAAAGGCTGTTGTCTTGTCGCTGCTGCCGCGACTGCTTGATTCAATCGGAGCAGAGGTGACCAAGACACGCGAACGCTTTGATTCAGTCGTGGAAGACTGGGATCTCAAAGGGGGCGTGTGACATGCCCTCAGAACAACCACAAGACCCCCTCGCCGACCGCTTGCTCGCTCGGCGGATCTGTCTCGTTGTGCTCGTGATCTACGCCATCATGCTCGTGGCACAGGGCGTGGCGTACGTGGGTTATGAACGATGGTTGCTGCCGTGGATGATGTGGTCGACGTTGACCATGTTCGCCATCGCTGCCTTTGCCCAACTGACGGGACGCTCCCCTGTGCCTGTTCCAGATGTCTTTCGCAAACGAGAACTGCACCTGGATTGAACCGCAACTGAGTACCCATCCAGCATCGATGACGTGGGTGTTTGGTTGTCGCCAATGCCCCAGCGATCTTTCCCAATGCCTGATGCCCAGTGCCCAGTGCCTGATGTCGCCAATCCCCAATGCCTTCCCCACCCGCCCGAGGCCTACCGCCCGGCTTCGGACAGCGCCCGCAGGGCCAGGCCCACGGCCTCGTCGGTGGCGATGGGGCCGCCCTGGCCCGCGGCGTTGCAGGCGGCCAGCAGCACCCAGCCCCTTTCCGGGGCGATCCAGGCGGCGGCGAACCAGGCCGTGTTGCTGCCGGCGTGGCTGAGCGTCTGGCCCGGGCCGCCCCCGCCGCCCGCCCAGGGGCGGGGGGCCGCCAGCCAGCCGGCGGCAAAGCCCTGCTCGGGGCGGTGCAGCTCGGCGTAGTCGGCACGCGAGAGGCCCAGGGCGTCGCGCTGGCCCTCGGCCAGGTGGTGGCCCCGCGCGTGGGCCATGGCGAAGCGCGACCAGGCGCTCAGGGTCATGTGCAGCGTGCTGGCCGGGCCGTAGGCCGGGGGGTTGTCGGCCATCGGGCTGGGGACCAGGGGCATCCACCGGCGACCGACGGGCGCGTGGCCCATGGGCTGGAGGGGGTGTGCCACGTCGCCGCCCGCGGGCGGGGGGCCAAAGCCGAACTGCTCGGGCCCGATGCCCAGGGGCGCGAGCACGCGCTGGGCCAGGAGCTCTTCCCACGGCCGGCCGCCCAGCCGCTGTGCGATGGCCCCGGCCACCACGTAGCCGGTGTTGGAGTACACGGGCGCGTCGGACTCGTGCACGGGCGCGGCGGTCAGCAGCGCCTCGCGGAGGATCTCGGCGCGGCCCGCGGCGGTGTCCATGGAACGCAGCTGGCCGAAGAGCCGCGGCGAGGCGTTGGCCGGCATCCCCGCCCGGTGGCGGAGGAGATCGGCCACGGTGCGGGCGCGCAGCGTCGGGCCCATGAGCTCGGCGTGCTCGGGCAGCGCCGCGGCCAGCGTGTCGTTCCACGAGAGCCTGCCCTCGGCCACAAAAGTGGCCAGCAGCGTGGCGGTGAAGGCCTTGGTACACGAGCCGATGTGCCAGAGGTCGTCGGGCCCCACGGGGCTCTCGCTGCCAAAGGCCCGCACGCCCGCCTGATCGGCCAGGACCGTCGCCGGCGCGCCGCTTTCGGCGTCCCAGGCGACGCCGAGCACGGCCAGGGCGGGGACGTTGTGCCGTTCGATGATGGCCCCGAGCGTGGCCGGTGGCTGGGGTGTGGCCGGCTGGGCCGGTGGCTGGGGGGGCTCCGGGGCGCGGTCTTGTGTTTGCTCCTGGGCCAGCGCGGGGGCGGCGGCGAGCACGAGCAGGGCAAGCAGGCGGTTGGGGCGGGCGATGCGTCGGTCCATAGGGGCGAGGCTAGGCGAGGGACCGGCGGGCGGAGTTGAACTTTCTTGAGTCTGGCCTTGACTTTGTTCAAAGAAACTTTATGATTGTTGAGGATGGCTTCAACTTTGTCCAACTTGCCCGGAGAAACCGGCCCCCGGCGGGTGCTGGCCGCCTCGCCGCTGGCACGCCTGCCCGAGGAGGACCTGTCGCTGATCGTGCGGTTCGTGCTGCGGTCGGGCTCGCTGAAGGACCTGGCCGGGGATTATGGCGTGAGCTACCCGACGATCCGTGGGCGGCTGGACGGGGTCATCGAGCGGCTGCGGGCGGCGGTGGAGGACAGGCCCCGCGACCCGCTGGCCGAGGCCCTGGCGGAAATGGTCCGGCGGGGCGAGCTGACCGCGGGCGGGGCCAGGCGATTGCTGGAGGCCGCGGCCGAGCGAACGCAGGCGATGGACACACCGAAAGGGGGCTCGTGATGGATCCGTGGTTTGGCGAGCAGATGGCCGGTGTCGTTGGCGGTGGCTTGGGCGCCGCGATGGGCACGATCTTCGGGGGCATCGGTGGCGGCGTGGGCGGGACGCTGGCGGCCATGGGCAGGGCCCGCACGCTGGTCCTGGGCTTCTTCATCGCGGGGGTGGTCGTCGGCCTGGGGCTGGCGATCACCGGATTGGTCGCGCTGGCGATGGGCCAGCCCTGGTGGGTGTGGTGCTCGTTCCTGCTGCCCGGCGTGCTGGGCGCGGGGATCATGGGCGGGCTGCTGCCGGTGGTGCGGGCCCGCTACGCGCAGGCCGAGCAGCGCCGGATGGACGCGGCGGCGATCGGGGGGTAGGCGGGTAATCGGGAATACCATCGCCCGCATGACCACCAGCCCCAACGACACGTACACCAGCCCGCTGGCCAGCCGCAACGCGTCGCCCGAGATGCTGCGCATCTGGAGCCCCAGGCACAAGTTCAACACCTGGCGGCGGATCTGGCTGGCGGTGGCCGAGGCCCAGCACGAGGTGACGAAGGATTGGGCGACGCCCCTGGTCTCGCAGGAGCAACTCGACGAGCTGCGGGCCGTCGTGCAGCGCGGCATCACCGACGAGGAGATCGCCCGCGCGAGCGAGCTCGAACGCGACCTGCGGCACGACGTGATGGCCCACGTGCATTGTTTGGGCGAGCAGTGCCCGAAGGCGAAGGGGATCATCCACCTGGGGTGTACGAGCCAGGATGTGGTGTGCAATGCGGATTTGCTGGTCGTACACCAGTCCTTGCTCGCCATCGCGACAAAGCTTGGACGCGCGATCGAGACGTTGGCAGTTCAGGCTGTCGAGCATGCGCGCACGCCAACGCTCGGCTTTACGCACTATCAGTCAGCCCAGCCCGTCACCGTCGGCCGTCGGTGCGCCGGATGGGCTGCAGAACTTGGGTTGGCCTGCAAGCGCACCCTGGATGGGTTCCCAAAACCTCGCCTTCGAGGGTTGAGAGGTGCCACCGGTACGCAAGCATCGTTCTTGAAGCTGCTGCGCGATGATCCCGTGGCAGTTGACGAGCTTGAAGAAGCGTTTCTGGAGGGCCTTCTAGGGCGCGATGGAACGTTCCGCGAAATGTGGTTCGGAAGCAACCATCAGTACCTCGAGCTTGCCACCTTTGACTTGACCGGCCAGACCTACCCGCGTGTCTACGACACCTTCATCCTTGCCGACCTCGCCTCGATCGCCGCCGTCCTCCACAAGATCGCCACCGACATCCGCCTGCTGAGCAACCGCAAGGAGATCGACGAGCCCTTCGGCGACAAGCAGATCGGCTCGTCGGCCATGCCCTACAAGCGCAACCCGATGAAGTGCGAGCGGATCTGCGGGCTGACGCGCTTCGTGATGAACCTGGTGGGCAACGCCTACGACACCGCCGCCACGCAGTGGCTCGAACGCACGCTGGACGACTCGAGCAACCGCCGGCTGAGCCTGCCCGAGGCCTTCCTGGCCTTGGATGGGGCCCTCGACCTGATGCACCAGGTCGCGTCGGGGCTGGTCGTCCACGAGGCGATGGTGCGCAAGAACCTGATGGCCGAGCTGCCCTTCCTGGCGACGGAGAACATCCTGATGGAAGCGGTCAAGCTCGGTGGCGATCGGCAGGTCCTGCACGAGAAGATCCGCGTCCACGCCCAGGCGGCGGGCATGAAGGTCAAGCAGGAGGGGCTGGAGAACGACCTTATCGAGCGGCTTCGGGCCGACGAGGCGTTCGCGGCCGTGCACCACCTGCTCACCGAGGACCAGTTGCTGGACCCGATGAAGTACGTCGGGCGCAGCGTGGAGCAGACCGAAAGGTTCCTCAAGGAAATCGTCGAGCCGCTGCGGGAGCGTTACGGCGAAGAACTGGAGCGTCTGGGGGGGAGCGATCGGGGGGTGTAAGATTGGTCATGGTGCCGCTGGATGAAAGCCTGATCGAACGCATCGTCGCGCTGTGCGAGAGGCACGGCGTGGCCCGGCTGGAACTGGTTGGCTCGGCAGCCGACGGCCAGTTCGAGGCTGGCCGCAGCGACTACGACTTTCTGGTCGACTTCGGCAATACGCCCCGCGGCGGCTTGGCCGATCCGTACTTCGGGCTCTTGGCCGATCTCGAAGACCTGCTTGGCGCGCCCGTGGACCTCATCGAGGGGGCGGGCGTTCGCAACCCGGTAGTGCGTCGTTCGCTTGAGTCAAAGCGGATCCAGATCTATGCCGCCGCGTGAGGTCTCGGCCTATCTGGTGGACCTGATCGCCGCGTGCGAGGCCATCGCATCGTTTCTATCCGATGCCGACGAAGCCCGATACGCGAGCGAGCTGATGCTGCGTTCGGCGGTCGAACGCCAGTTGATGATCGTGGGCGAGGCGGTCGTACACCTGCGCCGCATGGACGAGGGCCGCGTGGAGCAACTGGGCCCGGTCCGCAGCATCGTTGCCTTCCGCAACATTTTGGTCCACGGCTACTTCTCGCTCGACCACGGCGTGGTGTGGCGGATCGCCAGCGGGGACGTGCCGGCCATCAGTCGCGCGGCCCGGGCATGGATGGCCGAGATCGACCCGCCGCATGGCTTGTGAGCCACAACGGTTCCATGTCCGCTGGCTTCGCATCGCGCACCCGCTCGCTCTGGATGAACGGGATCAGCGGGATGTTGGGCCGGCAACCCGTCAGCACGAGCGTTGCGGCCAAGGCGGAAAGGCCCGCGATGGCTCCGACGTGGCGAGGGGGAAGTTTGCGGCTCATGCGGACCCAATCGTAGCCTAACCCATCTCGGTGGTCGTCGGGGGGCACACGCTCGCTACTGGGCGTCGGGGTGGCAATAGCACGAGGCGACGGGCGACACGTCGGCGCGGGCCCAGACCTTCGCGCGGCGGGCGTCGACCG
The DNA here is from genome assembly GCA_026126305.1 of Phycisphaeraceae bacterium. Taxonomy (GTDB): domain Bacteria; phylum Planctomycetota; class Phycisphaerae; order Phycisphaerales; family UBA1924; genus JAHCJI01. The sequence goes on along the minus strand of JAHCJI010000003.1, from coordinate 43,973 downwards.
CGGTAGTGTCCTCACCCGCGGCTGCCATGGCCTGGCTCAGGCCAAGCAGGGCCCAGCCGTTCTCGGGGTATTTCTTGAGATCTTCGAGGTAGACTGCCTTGGCTTCGGCGTTGCGGCCTTCGGCCATGAGCAACGCGCCCAGCGCGTGGCGGACGGGTTGCATCCAGTCCGGCGGCTCGTCGTAGTTGAGCTGGTCTTCGAGCTCGACGCCGGTGCGCAGGAGGGCGAAGGCCTCGTCGGCGTTGCCCGCCTTGTAGGCGATCTCGCCCTTGAGCATGTGGCGGGCGACGGCCAGCACGTCGCTGGCGGCGCTGTTGCCCACGACCCAGTCCTCGGGCACGGTGGGGGCGACGGCCTCGAACGCTTCGAGCTCATCGCGGGCCTCGCTGATGCGATGGGTGTTGGCCAGCGCGATGCCCCGCGCGTAATGCCACAGCGCCAGGCTCAGCCGGCGATAATCCTCGGGCTTCTTCTCCTTGAGGATGTCCTCCCACTTGCCAAAGCGGATCATCGCGTGGTAGGTCACGGGCATGAAGCCGTCGGCAATGAAGGTCCACTCCTTGAGGAAACTCTGGGGGATGTCACGCTCGAGCTCTCGCGCAGCGGCCATCGCCGTCTCGTAGCGGCCTTCCATCATGGCGCTCCACGAGAGGAAGTGGATGTTGTGGATGAAGTACAGGGCGTAGAAGTCGGGCGCCGGCGCTTTTGCGAAGTAGGCGCGATCGGCCGCGATGGCCTGGACGTTCGCGTCGCTGGCGTCTGCCCAGCGACCGACCCGGGCGTAGATGTGCGCGGGCATGTGTACCAGGTGACCGCTGCCGGGCACGAGCGTGCGCAGGCGGTCGGCCGATGCGACGCCCCGCTCGGGCTCGTTCGAAGCCTCGACGGCGTGGATGTAAAAGTGGTTCGCGCCGGGGTGGTTCTGGTTGATCTCAAGAACTCGTTCGAGCGTGGCGACGATCTCCAGCGTCCGGCCCTTGGGCTCGCCCTGCCTGGTCCACAGGTCCCAGGGCTGGAGGTTCATCAGGCTCTCGGCGAAGAGCGCGCCCACGTCGGCGTCGTTGGGGAATCGCTCCCAGACCTTCTCCATCGCCGCGGCGTAGGCCTCGTCAAGGGGCGAACGATCCTCGGGCACGGGCATCGCGTAACGCTCGGTGACCGCGCGGATCAGCGCCGCTTCGACGGGCGAGGCATGATCGATCTTCGCAAGGGCGCGCTGGGCGGCGGCGTAGGCCAACTCGCTCTGTTCCTGGCCCATCTGTGGGTTGTTGATGTGCAGCCCGCGCGCATAGGCCTCGCCCCAGTGGGCCATCGCCAGGTTCGGGTCGAGCTTCGCGGCGTGCTGGAAGGAACGGATGGCCTCGTCGTGGTTGAAGCCGTAGAGCAACTGGAAACCCTGGTCAAACCACCGCTGCGCCTCGGCCGATTCGGTGCTGACCGGGCGGTGGTAGCCGCCAAATCCATCATACAGCGTGGGCGTGCTGACGCTCGCCGCTGTACGCTCGACTTGGCATGCCGGGATACCGAGAAGAGGTATTGACAGAGCAATACCAGCGGCGAAAAGCAGGGCAAATGCCTTGTACGGGTGTCGCATCTGAGACATGGGGAAAACCTCACTTTGTTTGAGTTTCGTGGACAAGTGAGGTATCTTGGCCGGGCAGGAACGTGACGACAACTTGACTTGGCGTCAACCTGCCGATGTTTGGGACACGATCGCGTCCAGCAAACTCGACGCACCAATGCGAAAGCAGCGTGCACCGGGCTCGTGCCATTGGGCATGTTCCGCCATGGCCCGCCGGGCCTGCTCCCAATACGCCACCGCGTCCCCCACCGTGCGCACGCCGCCAGCGGGCTTGAGGCCCACTCTCGGGCCGCCCGTGCGCCAGGTCTCTGCCAGCACGCGCAACATCACCCCCGTTGCTTCGAGCGTGGCGGCGGGCTGGCTCTTGCCCGTGCTGGTCTTGATGAAGTCCCCGTCGCGCAACAGGGGCACGACCAATTCGCTGGCGTCGCGGATGTTGTCTGCGGCCAACAATTCGCCGGTTTCGAGGATCACCTTCAGCACCGCGTTGCCGATCGCGGCGCGGATCTCACGCACCTCTTCAACGACTCGCTCGTGGCGGCCCGCGAGGAACTCACCGCGGCTGATCACCATGTCGATCTCGGCGGCCCCATGTTCGACGCACCACACCGCTTCGGCCACGCGCAGGCGCAGCGGGCTCATGCCACTTGGGAACGCGCCGGCCACCGATGCCAGCGCCACGCCTGAACCCGCCAGCATCTCGGCCGCTGCGGGCACCATCGTGGGATAGACGCAGATGGCCCCCACCTTCGCGGTACCATCGCCCAGCGGGTCCAAACCTTTGGCACATAACGCCCGCACGCGTTCGGCGGTATCAGTGGCCTCGAGCGTGGTCAGGTCGAGCACGCCGATGATGCGGCGCGGCAGGTCAGGGTCGGGAGAGGTCGGCGATGGCGTCGGTGTAGGCACGCTCCATCGTCGCACGGCAAGACGCGTCCTTCCACAGGTTGTAGTGCGTTCCGCCAGAAATCACCAGAAATCGGCCACAGGGAGCGGCAAGTGCGATGGCCTTGCCATCCTCGATCGGGCAGGTTGTATCCGAGTCGCCATGCAGCACAAGCAAAGGGCATGCAAGGCCCGCAGCATGCGCAGCCCGGTCAAATATGCCAAACCGGGCCGAATCGAGCCGGGGCCCCGTCCAACGCCCGCTGGCCAACAGGCCAAGGAGCGACAACGCGGGTGCCAGGTTCAGGGCCGTGGGCGCGTGCCGAGACCGCAGCACGTTTCGCGCCGGCGTGGGCGCGAGTCGGTAGGGTGCTTCGGCAACGACCAGGGCCACGGCCTTGGATCGGGCAGCGGCTGCTATGGAGACACCCGCACCCATGGATGACCCACACAGGACGATGGGCCGTTCAACTCCAACACGCTCGATGAGCGCTCGAAGATCATCGACCTCGCGCAGGCCCAGCGTACATCTGCCCCCGCTCTCGCCGTGGCCCGGCAGGTCCCACAGCACCACGCGCGAGCAGAGCCCGGCCAGCAACGGCACGCGTTTGAGCGCGTTGACCTTCCCACTCCCCCAGCCGTGGGTCACGATGGCCACCGGGCCGCCGGGCGCACGCCCCAAAATCTCCCAGACTTTGATGTCTCTGCCAACGCTTTGCAGCGACCACGACTCGAAGGCCAGCGGTGCGTCCAGTTCGCCCGGATCGCCCGGTCGTACCTTGGAGACGGCCGACGCGTAGGTCTGCCTCGGCGGGCGCGTGAGTAATCGGAACGTCCAGCTCACCAGCGCGAGCCAGTAGAGCAACGCACCGAGCGCCAGGAGCAAGAACAGCCCGGCCACGGGTTACAGTCCGATGAACACGTTGCGGATGTCGTTGAAGGTGATGATGAGGAACGCCGCCCCGATCAGCAGCAGCCCCGCGACGGTGGCGATGCCCTGGACGGCTTCGGGCACAGGCTTGCCCCGCACCCATTCATATATGATGAACAGGAACTGCCCGCCGTCGACGATGGGCAGCGGCAGGAAGTTCACCACGGCCAGATTCACACTGATGAGTGCCATGAAGAACAGAAGCCAGATAATGCCCCGGTCGGCCACACGCGTGCCAAGGTGCGCGATACCCACCGGGCCCTTGAGGTGCTCCACCTTCACGCTGCCCTGGAACAGCCGCGCGAACGTGAGGTAGGTCATCATCATCACCCGGTGCGTCTCGGCAAGGCCCACGCGCACGGCGTCGATGGGGCCATCGGCTCGCAACAGGAACTCGGCGGGCACGAAAGCGCTGAGCAACCCCTGCGGCGGGCCGTACCCAAGGTCGTGCAACTCGGCCACCTGCGCCGCAGAGAGTTCGAAGGTGTGCCGTTCTCGAGGCGAGCCGGGTGTTGGCAACGCCCATTCAACCATCACGCTGGCACCGGTTGCCTGTGCACTCGCCTGGGCCGTCGCATCGCGCAGGGCCCGACGGATGCCAGCGAAATCTTCCACTTCCCGATCGCCCACGGTCAACAGGCGAACGCCCGGGCGATCGATGGTGAACGCCGACGACTCGACACCCATGGGTGGCAACGCCAGTACCGTGGCGTCGAGCGTTTGATCGGGATAGAAACCAATCTGGCCGGCCTTGTTGACTTCCACGTGCAGCGGAACGTGCTGACCTTCACGCACGACGACGATGGGGATCGTTCGGCCCGTATGGCGGCGGATCTCGGCAATGCCCGAGGCGATGCTGGGATACTCCAGCGAACCCAAACGCGCGAAGACATCGCCCGCCCGCAGGCCTTGGGCGTAGCCCCGGCTGTCGGGCTCGAGCGGCCCGACGGTCATCACCGGCGTGAGACCAAGCAGGTGGGTCTGGGGTGTCTGCGCGCCGCCGGGCATCGGAACCAAGGCGGTCTGGAACTCGGGCCTGGGCTCGAGTCGCACCTCACGCGGAAGGCCCTGATCGTCGAAGATCAGGGTCACGGGAACTCCTGCGGAAGATTCGAAGACCTCCGACAGCATCGCCGCGAACTCGATCTTCCTGATTGGGCCTTCACCGAGGCGCACGCTGCTGATTTCGGCCCCGGCGGGGATGCCGGCCAGACCCAAACGGGCCATCTGCGAGGCAAACTCCTGGGGCCTCCCGCCATCGTCGTAGATGCGGTTGGACTGCGCGGGCGCGATGCCGATGTCCTGGAGCCCGGTCACTTGCGATTTGGTCGGCACGATGTCGAAGATCAGCGGCTCGTCAACGCCCGTTCGCCGAACGTGGACCTCGACGGGCCGTCCTGGTCGAGCCATGGCCGATGCGAGCATGAGGTCATTGAAACTTCGTGCCTCGCGTCCATTGACTCGCACGATCTCGTCGCCCGGCCTCAGTCCCGGCTCGACGAGTTGGGGCTCTCTTGGCAAGGCGCTCGAGGCCGGGCCGTTCGAGGCTACGAGGCCGATGCGTGGCGGCTCGGTCTTGAGGCCCACCATGAAGACAAACATAAAGACGAATGCGGCGAGTATGACATTGGCCACCACGCCTGCGGAGATGACCACCAGCCGCTTGGCCGGATGGCACTTCTGGTAGCTGTCCGCCGCGTGGCTCGTCGCGCCAGGATTAGCGTCTTCCTGGCCCAGCATCTTCACATACCCGCCAAATGGCAGGGCGTTGAGGCGATACTCCGTGGGGCTGATGTCCGCCGGCGGGGCGTCATGGACACTCAGGCCCCGATCGGCCAGCAGCGCGCGATAGTCGCCCTCGCTGCTGCCACGACGCCAGCCCAGGCCCTTGCGATAACTCATAAACGCGGGCCCAAAGCCCACGGCAAAGGCGAAGACGCGGATGCCCGCCCACCGGGCCGCCAGGAAGTGGCCCAACTCGTGGACCACGATGATCAATCCAAAGCCCACAACCACCAGCAGCAGGTCGAAGGCCGTTGAAGCAATAGCGAGGATCTGGGACATGGCAACATCATAGATCGGGCCGACGGCCCAACCATCTCAATGAAAACCCGGACGGGCGGTTCACCACCCGTCCGGGTCGATGTCAGAAAGAATTGGAATTACTCGCGATACTTGACGGTGCAGCCATAGGCTTGGGTCCGCTGGACGGCGACGGTCTCGCCAGCCAGGTGGGCCTTGAGGGCCTCTTCGACGTAGTTGATCTCGCCCAGGTTGCGGGCGCTGCGGTCGTTATCGATGGCACCGTGGTAGACGATGGTGCCGTCCTTGGCGATGACGTACATCTCGGGCGTGCGCTTGGCACCGTACTGCTTGCCAACCTTGCCGTCCATGTCCATGAGGACGGAGTAGGCGATCTTGTACTCCTCGATGGCCTTGACGTTCCGATCGACGCCCGCGCCCTGGAGGCCCGGAGCGCCAGAATTGATGGCGATCCACACCACGCCCTGGTCGGCGTACTTCTTGGCAAGGTCCCTCATGGTGGAATGGGTCTTATGGTGCTTGACGACGTAGGGGCAATCGGGGTTGAACCACTCGATCACCACGGCCTTGGTCGTCTCCTTGCCCAGGAGATCCTTGAGGCTGTGCTCGTTGCCCTTGGTGTCCTTGAGCGTGAACATGGGGGCCTTTTCGCCCGCGGTCACGCCCTGCTGCTGCTGGGGTGAATTGCCGTCCTGGGTGGCCAAGGCCACCGAGACACCGGTCGCCGCCGCCATCGCCATCACCGTCCCGAGCATCGCCATCCCGTTGCGTTTGAACCAGGTCATGAAACGCTCCTTCCGTTGTGAAGCCGCTCGCGGCGGCCAGGATTCGACTCGATCATCCAACACACATTCCGATCGTCAAGCCGATGGAATCCGCTCTGTATCTTAGCGGGCCCCCGTCATGGGCCACCACGCCGGCGGATCTCGCAGCCGCTGCTGGGCAGCATGAGTCTCACGCGCGTGCCGAGGCTCTCGCAGGCCATCGGGTCCGAAATCGATTTGGTACGCGATCGACGTGCCATCGGCCGCGTGTCCTTCGATGATACCAACCAGACGGCGTTCGCCACCCGTGCCCAGGTCTCGCTCGGGCCTCGATAAACGCAACCGCAATTCGCTGGCCTGGGCATGGGCATCCTCGATGGGAAAAGCCAGCGTCGTGCTCTCCATCGCCGGATGGAACGAAAGCCCCACGGCCTGGGGAAGGCCCACGACCACGACCGGATCCTGCCACTGCAACGAGAGGCCGCCGTCGGGTGTTTCCGACACGATCGGCACGGGCAGCCGACGGATCGCCTCGGCAATGGGCCCCGTCGACAACTTTGCTTGCGGTTCGTTGCTTGGAGCCGCAATCTCCAGATCGAACGAGACCGCACCAAACCCGGGCAGGCAAACATCGCGGCAAACCAACCACTCGACCTGACCAGAGATGGTCAATTTCGTCCCCACTTCGACATCGGCGTCGATCGTCAACGGCACCAGAATCGTCGGCCGGCCCTCATAGACATGGTCGAGGATGTTCCCAGGCGAGATGTACCTCGAAGGCGTGGGCCACAACATGGGCCCAACGCTCACACCCTCGGGCAGCGTCCAGTCAACCGTGGCCGGAAAGCCCGTGTCGTTGCGACCATCCCAATAGATGTGCCAATGATCCGCCAGCTCGAAGTGCAAGCCGAGCAGTACCGTCTGGCCCGGTGCGGCCTTAGCACTCTCGCCGATCAGCCGCACCTTGGAGACCTCATTGGCGTCCAGTTCCTGGGCGAGCGCGGCATGGCCCGACAACCCCAAAAGGCACGCGAGAAGACAAGCGATGGCTCTGAGCTGAAAACCCAAGTGTGAGCTCCTGTCCATGTGCCTTTGGGAGCGTAACGTGTGGTGCCAGCCGACTATTTCCATGAGCGGGTAAACACGAAGCCAAACAGGCACAAACCCTCGCACCAGCCGGAGTGACTCCATGAACAAGATGCGCCACAAGCGTCTGACCGGCCAACGCGCCAGGATCCTCGCGACGGTCGGCATGGGACTCTGCGCCGTTCTGGGGGCGGGCTGCCAGAACAAGATCACCGATGCTAACATCAAAAACCTGACTATTACCGAACTTCGGCTGCTCTGGCTTGAACAACAGCAAAAGCCCAATGAAACACTGCTCTTGCTGATCGATCCCCGTCGGCGTGAGGCTTTCGAGGGTGCACGACTCCCCGGCGCTGTCCACATCACCCTGCCAGACTTGGCCCAGCGCACGGAGAAGGACGCGGGCATGGACGCTTATCGACGCATCGTTGTCTACGCCGATGGCCCTGGCTCGCTGACCAGCCGGGCCATGACAAAGCGACTGATGGTCTTGGGGCACAAACAGACCCGGCTCTTTGGTGGCGGCGTGGTCGAGTGGGCCGACGCGGGGTTTCCAATCGAAAGCGGGCATCCCGAGAACGAACCCCCCCGACCGACACAACGCGATACTCGCCGGCCGATCCCATAAGCAGGCACGAAATCCGGGCCCTCGTCGATCACGAAAACGCCCCCAGTGGAAACTGGGGGCGTGTGGTGTTTGCCATGATACCGGGAACCGTATCGTGGATCAGGTAATGATGCGCGAGAGAGGGTTGGTCAGGCCCAGTGGCGCGCCGGCGTTGGTCCAGCCGCCGTCGAGCACCAGGTCGTAGTGCGTCAGCGAGGCGATGAACGGCAGTGCCGAACTCACCTGGATGGAGAAGAAGCTCAACCCGTCGCGTGCCAGCAGCGGAGCAAAGGCATCCAGACGCAGGTTGTTGAAACTGCCCGCGCCAACCTGGCGGACGGTGTTGATCGTCGAACCATCGAGGAAGGCCAGCCGCACGTTGACGGCGATGGACTCGCTCGTGGGGTTGTAGAGGCTCAGCGTCTCGAAGTATTGCAGACCGGCCTCGGCGCTGTTCATGAAGGCATCGCCGAAGAACCAGGTCGTGGCGGCGTTGTTCTGGATGGCGATGGCGTTGATATCGCCGTTCTGACGCTCCAGCGAAACACCGCTGATGGGCACCGTGGACGTGATGGTCAGGCCGGCGGCAAGGTCGGCAGAAAGGCTCAAGTCGCTGGCCGTCAGCACGAGGCTCTGCCCGGGGTTGATGATCCGGTTCACGCTGACGTTGGGCAGCGGCGCGGTGATGTAGTCCGAGGTGATGGTCACGCTGGCGGGCGTGGTTCCGGGGTTGAACAGAACCAGCTGTCCGACAACCTGCAAGCCCGATGTGAAGCTGGGCACGACGTTGAAGGTCGAACCACCCGACGGGTCGCCCAGCACGCCGAAGGCCTCGCCGTTGACCAGGTCGTAGTGGCTCAGGGCGGCAACGATGCCGATGCTGTTGGTGATGCTCCCATCGACGGGGGCGCTGGTCACCGTGGCTCCAAAGACGCCCAGGGGCAACTGGCTCAGCGAACCGATCTCCCAACCGCCGCGGCTGTCGGCCGCCACGGTCTGCTGCACCTGCACGTCCTGCCCACCCACACGGGTAGTCAGCGTGACCACCACGTCGTGGTTGTTGGGATTGAAGAAGACAAGGAACGACTCAACCCGGCCCGGGCTGCGTTCCAAGCGGCCAAAGGCCCAAGTCTCGCTGGTGATGGGCGTGAAAGCCTCGCCCACCGCGCCCTCGAAATCGTAGTGCGACAGCGTGGCACCCACCTGGCGATTCGACTCGATCACGATGGCATAGGGCTCGTTGACCACAACACCCGGGAAGACAAATCCGCCGCGTTCGGCGACCGTCACGCCGCCACGGCTTCCCGGGGCGAGCGTGGCGTTCTGCACCAGCGTGAAGTCGGGAATGCTGGGGTTCTCGTAGTGCAGACGGATGGTGTACTGCACCGATTCGGTCTGGCTGGGGTTGCTGATGGAAATGAACTCGCTGATCTGGTCGTTGACGAAGCCCTCGGGATAGTAGAGGAAGAAGGTCTCAGGCGAGGTATCCAGACGCAACGTGTACTCGCCCGTGGCCGAGTTGAGGCCGCTGACCAGCACGTAGTAGGTCGCGCCGGTGCTGTTGATGTTGAACTCCGCCGCCGCGTTGACGCCCTGGAAACCGTTGGTATCTCGGACGATCTGCACCGGAGTGGCACCACCGCCCAACTGCTCGAAGACCGTCACGTCCACGTCCAGCAACGAGCCCGCGGGCGTAATGACCTGCACGAATGCGCGGCCGGCGGCCAACGGGTTGATGCGGAAGAGATCGCTGTCGGCCGATGGATCGATGCGGGCCACGATCTGGGCATTGCCGGTACGGGGGTCCAGATCGATCACGGTGGCCTGGCTGAACTGCCCACGGTTGGCGTGGTCGTCGCCCGGTTGGGGGATCACATCGGGGATCGGGCCCTCGACCGAGATCGAGTAATCGCCCGTGGGGAACATGCTCGAATCATCGATGCTGACCAGCAGGAAGAAGCGTTCGCCCGGCGCACCGGTCGTGGTGATGGTCGTCTCGATGATGCCCGCCTGCCCGGACAGGTCGCCCGCGCCGCCGTCCACGATGGTGGCCAGCAGGTTGGTCCCCGCGTCGAAGATGCGAAGCACCTGGGTGATGCTCTGCCCGGTCGAATCGAGGCGGATGGTGTGTTCCGCGCCCGACCCAACCCTGCCGTCGGCGATGGACTCGAAGAAGAACAGGTCGGTGTCGGCGATCGTGCCGATGGTGCCGAATCGAGAACCGGCCCCCGTCTCGCTGGACAGCACGATCTCGCTGGCCAGGCTGAACTCCGACTCGTTGGCGTGATCGTCTGCGGTTGGCGTGGTGGCCTCGAGCGTGTACGCGCCCGTGGCGGTGGTTGCCGAGCCCGTGCCGTCGCTGGCCACCAGCACGAAGTACTGCCGGCCGCGAACGACATCGAAGCGATAACTGGCCGCCGAGAATGGCGCATCGGGCCCGACCACCGGATCGGACGTGCCGGTGGTCAGGTTGATCACCGGATTGAATTCGGAATCGAACACGAGGATCGTCGGCCGCAGCGTGCTGAACTCGTTGCTGATGGCCGACAGCAGCGCCACGCCGCCAGCGGGCGCGGTGAAGGTGAACAGGTCGCTGTCGTTGCCCACCTCGATCACGCCCGTGCGCTGGCCCTGGCCCGTGGCGGGCTGCACGACCAATTGCGACGCAAACTCCCACTGGCCCGCGTCGGCGTGGTCGTCGGTGGGAGTCGAGGTGATGGTCAGCGTGTAGTCGCCACGGCTGCCCTGTTGGTCGGCACCCTCGACCACGACGTAGTACTCGTTGTAGGTCTTGCCGGTCCGGTTCGACGTCCGGTCGGCGCCCGAAACAGGGAACCGCACGCGGGCATCGACGGTGCCCGGAGCCCGGTTGTCGTTGAATGCGATGGGCAGGAAGATGGTGTTGCCCGACGGATCCTCGCTGAGCTCGAACACGCGGACCAATGGGTCGAACCCGAAGCTGTTCGAGACCACGTCGATCTGGACTTCATCGAAGCCGGGCGTGGTGAACTTGAAGATGTCGGTGTCGCCCGCGAAGTTGATCGTACCGGTGACCTGACCGCGACCCAGGAAGTCGAGGATCTCGATCTCGTGCGCGTCCACGCGCTGGGTGATGTTGGCAAAATCGTCCACCGACGGAGCGCCGTTGACACGGACGGTGTACCCGCCCTGCTGGCCCACGTTGGCGTCCACGCGGATGATGTACCGCTCGCCCTTGTTGGCGAAGAACTCGACCTCGGCGGGCCTGGAAACCGTCGCCGACACCGGCGCCACGCGCTGCGAGCCATCGGGGTTGAAGATCGTCACACGCGGGCGGAACTCCGCGGGGTTGTCGGCCGTCACCGTGATGCGGACCGTGCCCGTGCCCACGGCAAAGGCGACGAACGCGTCGTTGTCCTCGACGCCGCCCGCGCGGGTGCGGATCTCGCCACGCAACTGCCCCTGGCCTTGCGAATCGATGGGGAACTGCGAATCCTGATTGAAGAAGTCGATCAGCAGCGGGTTGATGTCCGCGTGATCGTCGGCAAACTCGAGGTTGGGCGTGCTGTTGATCAGCAACTCATAACCGCCCAGCGCGTGCCGCCAGTCGACCAGGTCGGGATCACGCAGGTAGTTCTGGAGTTGGCCGCTCTCGACGACGACGAAATACACCTCGCCGCGTTCCACCTGGAAGGCCACGCGCGGGTCCAGGTTGCTGAACACGCGGCCCGCGATCTCGGTGTCGCCGCGCCCGTGCAGCGTGTCGCCGTCCAGGTCGAGCGAGCCAAATGGCTCCATGCGGCGCACGCCCGCGAAGGACTCGTTGTACGTGTTGTCGGCGACCAACTGGAGGTCGTTGTTGAAGACGCGGATGCGCGCGTCCAGCGGGCTGTCGATGATCTTCTCGACGATGCGCCGATCGAGCGCGGGCGGGAAGACGTTCAGGTCCACAATGTCCTCGACGAACTGGTCGAGGATCTGCTGCGTGGCGATGCGGATCTCCGTCGTTCCGTTGTCGCTCGCGCGGAAGAAGTAGATGTCATAGTCGTTAATGCGTTCGATCATGCCCAGTTCCTGGTACTGCGTCACCAGGAAGCCGCTGGGCGTGATATCGAACTGACGCACCTGGAACGCCGCGTCGGGCAACGCCAGCCAGTTGCGGCCGTCGCCTGCGCCCGTGGCGCTCAGCACGATCTCGGGAGCGCGATCAAACTCGGCACGAACCAGCGTCGAACCGCCGGGCTCGCTGATCTGGCCGATCACGTCGTCGAAGGTGCCGTCGGCTCCGTCGCCGGGGGGCAGCGCGTCGGTGATGAGGCTGAAGGCGTACCGCCCATTGCCGCCCACCGAGCTGATCTCGAGGTAGTACACCTCGCCCGCGAAGAACTGCGATTCCTGGCCATCGCCGATGTCGACCACAAGGGCATCGGCGCTGAAGCCCGATCCCTGCAACGAACGGTCGATGGCACCCGAAGGATCGGGGAAGGGCGGCGAGATCGTGTTGTTGGAATACACCAAGCGGAACTGCGAGTCGTAGATGCGAACGAACGTATCCACGCCCGGCAGGAAGTCGCCATTGACCACCAGCGACAGTCGAGCAGCGGGGCGATCGTCACGATCCCACTGGCCCGGGATCTCGTCGTTGAAGTTCTTCAACGCATGCACGGTATCGGTCGAGCCCAGGCCCAGCCCGGTCCACGTCCATACGCCCAGGAACTCGTCGAAGGTCAAACCGGCCATGCGGTTGACCGGGCTGCCGTCGGCCAACGTAAAGTCGCCGCCGGCGTAGATGACCGGGTTGACCGCGAACGGAGCAACACCGACGCCGAATTCCTGGTCGACAAACACATTGAGGCTGTGGACCGGCGCGTTGAAGCCGGCCGGACCGCCCGCGGGCAACGCCGATCCCAGCGTAGCCCAGCCACCACCCAGGAGGAACGCGCCGATGAAGTTCATCGGCCCGCCACCGGCCTGGGTGAAGTCGCCGCCCACGACGAGGAACTCGACGAAGTCATCGCCTGCGTCGTCGGGGTCCCACGTCTCGAGCGCAAGAACCGGACCGTTGGTGCCGCCACCAGCGGTGTCGAGCACGAAGGCACCAGCGCCGACGGCGGCTGTTGGGTCGAAGGCCCGGATCGCCAGGTTGCTGGCGGGCGTACCGCCGATGGCGTTGAACTGGCCGCCGATGGCCAATGCGGGCACCATCTCGTCGGTGCCGCCAAAGGGATCCAGCACCATGTACGTCTTCAAGGCGTGGACGATGCCCGCACCGCCGACAACGATCGGAGTCCCGTTCTGGAAGAAGGGCCCTATGTCAGGGTCAACGAAGATCGAACGGATCGTTCCACCGTCACCCGCAAAATAGAGCGCCGGGAAGTTCTCGTCTCCCATCTCCGGATCTTCGTAATCGATTGCTTCGATCGCGAACACGGCACCGCCACCCGGGCCAAACAGCTGGGCATACGCGCCATCGGCGATGCCACCACCAGCCGGGATGCCATAGGTGCCCAGCCCGAAATCGCCGCCGATGAACAACTGCGCGGGAAGCTCGTTGTCTTCCAGCGGGTCCCAGACCTTCAGCGAACGGACCGTTCCGCCCGGGTCGAACGGCAAGGGCGTCAGCACATACTCGCCTGCGAGCGGGTCGAACGCGTACGCGGCGACGAAGGGTGCGGCCTGGAAGTCGGCGAACTGGAACTCGCCGCCGATGATCAGGGCCGTACCACCAAACTCGAGATCCGGGGCAAACTCCCAGGTTTCCAGCGCATAGACGGCCGCGTCAACGCCGGCCCGCACGGGCCACCAGTCCTGCGCGTCCCAGATGCCCAGGAAGTCGCGGATGACCGGGCCGCCGGTCTCGTTGTTGATGCCCTTGACGATGAATGAGCCGATGCCGCCCGCGTAGAGCGCGTCGCCCAGATCGTCGTCGTTCCCCTCGTAATTGCCCAGCATGTCCACCGGCAGCACAAACTGGAACAGATCGGTGTCGCCCGTGGTGTGGATGCGACCCTCGCCCGTGGCCCGCTGCACGAAGCTGCGGTCCGAGATCGGGTTGACCACTGGGTCGAACGTACCCGTCGGATCGACGAACGTACGAGTGTACAGGAACGGATCGCTGAAACGCAACGGCGTAGCCAGCTGGAACTGACGCCGGATGAAATCGAACTGCTCGGGATTCGTGAAGCCCTCGGTGGGGCTGAACTCCAGGGGATTGCCCCGGCTGTCGTTGCCCGTGGGCCGGTTCACGTGGTCGTCCACGCCCTGTGTAGGAATGAACGTGTGGTTCGTCTCGATGAAGATGTTGTACGTGCCGCCGGGCGGGCTGTCAAAGCTTTCCAACACCACGTAGAACTCGGTGTTGGTGGGCAGTTGGATCTGGAGGTCGGCGATGCCGGAAAGATCGCTGAACCCGCGCAGCGTGCTGTCGCTGTTGTACAGACGCACGGCCGGCTGGGGCAGGGGCACCAGGCCCGCGCCCACGGCGCCCACGAACGAAAGACCGTTGCCCTGGGTCGTGAAGCGGTAAATCCTTGTGTCGAAGGCGTCGGCGATGCCGTCGAAGATCTCGCCCCGACGGATCACCGGGTCGATCTCGATAACCGTGGCCACCATCTCGGCCTTCAGCGTGAAAGCGCCTGTCGCCGTTGCCAGCGATGGCGAGAACCGGTCGCCTCGGACACGCACGAAGAACTCCGCGTCGGCCTGCGACTGCACCACTGAGAAACCCGTCTGGAGGCGGCCCGTCAGGCTGTCGCCCTTGATGAGGCGGCCCTGTGCGTCGTAGATGTCGATGCGCGTGTCGAACTCCGACATCGGCATGTTCTGGAGCGCGGCGTAGAACGTCGCCAGCGAGTTGAACGCCGAGTCGCTCCCGGCCTGCACCCGGTACACGACGTCGTCGCCGGCCAGGGTGATGCTGCCCAAGATCTGCCCGGCACCAAAACGTGCGGGCGGGAGGGCGTCGGGATCCGTCTCGACCACCAGATCGGTGTTCGAGATGGCATCCACCCGAATGGTGTACCCGCCGGTCGTGCCCTGCCCCTGATTGTCCACATCGCTGAGCACTCGAACGAAGTACGTCTCGCCCGCCTCGGCCACGAAGCCCGCCCAGCCGTCGCGGAAGAAGCCCTGGGTCAACTGGCCCTGGCTGGAGCCCTGGGCCACCAGGTTGCCATCGATGTTGTACACCTCGACGCGAGAGTCCAGGTCCGAACCGCCCGCCACGTTGATCGTGTCTGCCCACACCGTTACGAAGTCGTCCTGGGGGGCGACGAAGCGGAAGAGGTCATCCGCCAAGGCACCCGACAACCCCTCGATAATGCCGTCCTCCTGGCCCTCTCCCGTTACGCCGTCCAGCACGATCAAGGTGCCCGATGTCGGGGTCAGCGGCAACTCAAAACTCGGGTGGTCGCCGCCCAGCAGGATGCGAGCCTCGAGCGATTCCATCGTTTCGACGGATCGTTCAGGCTGATCCCACATGGAAAGCGCAGGCACCTTACCGGCCGAGCGGTACAGCGAACGCAGTCGGCCGAAACCCAAGGGAGACTTGGACGGGCGGGTCGATCCGGGACGTGGGCCACTCATGGTCATGCTCCAGAACTCGTTTGGCACAGGGGGGATCAGGCTTGCTGCCGTGGTTTGGTACCCATGGCCGGGTGTTCGGGTTGGGCGCCCAGCCCGGGGGCAGGCGGTCGGGGGCCCGGGGGTCCGCTGGTGAAGGCTTCACCAGCACGCTTGGTGCGGGGCGGAATGCAGGGCCCTCGCTCGACCGATCCTTCCAACGGTCGTCGAAGGATACCGCCTGTCAGCGGCTCCCGCCTTGCACGCACAGTACTCGGTCTCAGGATACCAGCGAGAACCCCACCTTGTCCAGCCAATTTTCCCGACCGAGCACACTTTCCGTATATGCATTCGATCCAAGGTTCGTTTCTGTTGCAGGATTGAGGCAGCAGAAACTGGCTCTCTCAAATGCTGTATGTCGATATTAAGGTATTGTTAGTACAATCAATGCTGCACACGATTACCCGCAATGCGAACCGCCGTCATCACCTGGATTTCCCCAGGGTCATAGAGAGGCAAGGGTGAACCCGAACGGTTGATCAACAAGGGAACCTCGCTGGAGCCCATCACGACGGCCTCCGCACCACGTTCAGCCAGGCGGCCGATGATGCCCAACAGCCGATCCCGAGAGGATGCATGGGTTTCCCCTAGCACCAACTCCTGAAAAATGATGGTGTCAACGTCCTGCACCTCCTCCGGGCTTGGGGTCATCACCTTGACGCCCTTGAGGCCAAGGTGGGTCTGATACGCCGACCCGTAGGTGACCATCTTGGTGCCCAGAATGCCAACGCTCTGGCGTCCATCGGCCCCAACCTGGTCGGCCAGCAACTGCGCCATGGTGAGCCAGGGGATGGGGCTTCCAGTTTCGGCCAACTGGATAGCGTGCTGCACGACGTGGTCTGGTGTGAGGCAAAAATGTGCCCCAGCGGCCGCCAGGTGCTCGGCCGACCTTCTCAACAGGAAACCCACCGTCTCCCAATCCTGCACCGCCAACGCGCGGAGGTAGTACTCGAAGGGCTGCCCATGCATGGTCACGCATGGACGATCTTCGGGCAAGGTCATCTGCGTCGCATGGCGGTGGAACTGGCGAAAGGTCAGGGCAGCACCTTCGGGACTGACCGCGACGATCCCCACGTGTTGTGCTGCCATCGGCGGTCTCCTAGCATCTCCGCGACCTGCCCAAGCCCTATATAGGACGCGTTACAGGCCTGTCGCGAGGCCATCCTCAGGGTTCTCAGGCACATGGTCAACCTTCAGAACCCGTTGGCCCTACCGTAGACCCGCCATGCAGCCGAACGCTTTCGAGGTCTTGGGCCTCCCGGTACGCTATACGCTCACCCACACAGATATCGAACAGGCTTTCTATGCACGCATCGTCTCGGCCCACCCAGACCTGTCTGGTTCGGGCTCGTTGATCGATCCGAGCGCCCTGAACGAAGCCCGCCGCATCTTGCTCGATGACGAGTCTCGCGCCCGTGCCTTTCTGGACATCCGGGCCCCGGGTGCACAAGCCCCACCACTCTCTCCGGACTTCCTGGCCGAAGTGCTCGACGTACGCGAGCAAGCCCAGGAAGCCGTCGAAACCGGCGATGCCGCAAGAATCGCCCGCTGGAGATCTTGGGCCGACGAGCAACGCCGATCACTTTCGGAGGCCTTTGCATCGCTGATGGCCGATCACGAGGATACCGTGCCCAGGGAGGTGGCTCGACAGGCCGCCGGCGTGCTGCAACGCTGGCGGTATGTTGAGCGCATGCTCGAACAGGTCGGCGTTCCCGCCCACGCTCCCGATGCGTGATCGAAAAACACTCCAATGCCCCTGATGGCGACCATTCCAGCACCCGAAGCCCAGGCCTTGGTCCACTCCACCACCGTCGCCGATGGTGGTGGGTTGGCGTTGGCGCTCATCGCCTTCATGGCCTTCCTGCTCGTCGGGTCGGCGGCGGCCTCGGGTAGCGAGACGGCCCTCTTCGGGCTGACACACGGTGAAAGGCTGGCCCTTCGACGGAACGCTCCGGGCCGTGCCGAGATCCTCGACCGCCTGCTCTCCAAGCCCAGGCGGTTGCTCATCTGCGTCCTGCTGTTGAACATGATCTTCAATGTCCTGTATTTTGCTGCGGCGGCCTTGCTGCTCCAGACAATCCAGTCGCCGTTGCTGCGCTTGATCGCCGCGTTCGTGCCACTGATAGCCCTGATCCTTTTTGGCGAGATTCTGGCCAAACTGCTCGCCGACGCCTATCGCACGCAATGGTCCCGCGTGGCGGCCGGGCCGCTGCAAGCGATCAGCGCTGCCATTGGCGCTTTGTTGATGGCCGTCGATGCTCTCGTCGTGGCACCGCTGGCTCGGCTGATCGCACCGGCACCCGTCGAGATCCAGGCTCGACCATCGGACGTACGAAGCCTCCTTCGCGCGGGTGCCGACGGCGGCACGATCGACGAGCACGAGCAAGCCCTGCTCGAGGGGGTCGTGAACCTCAACACCCTGCGGGCGCGGACGGCGATGACCCCACGCGTGGATCTCGTGCCCGTGGCGGAAAACATCGCGCTCAACCATTTAGCCGCCGCCGCCCAACATGCCGGGACATTTCGACTGCCCGTGATGGACGAGCGGGGCCTGGTCATCAAGACCATCATCGATGCGCGGGCCTCGGTGGCCAGCGAGAAGCTGATCTTCGAGCAACCCATCTACGTGCCCGAAAACGCCCGGCTCGACCGCGTGCTGGGGCAACTTCGAGATCATCAATCGCGCACCGCCGTATGCGTCGACGAGCATGGTGAGAGCACGGGGATGCTCGAGATCTCCGATATCCTGCGTGCCCTGGTGGGCCTGCCGTACGAACAGGGTCCAAATGACGAGGAGGGCATCCTCATGGTGGGCCTGGGCTGCTGGAGTGTCCCGGGGCGGACCCCCGTGGACGACCTGGCGAGGCTGTTTGCCCAGCATCGAGATGATGATTTCCGATGGCCCGCCGAGGCGGTCACCATCGCCGGCGCAGTCATGGCGCACCTGGGACGCCTGGCGTCGAACGGTGACAAGGCCCGGTTCGGCCCGCTCGAGGTCGAGGTCGAGCACGTCGAAGGCCGCAGTATCGAACGCGTGCTGGTGCGCACCATCGAGCCAGATCGTCCAGTCTGGAGCGACCAGCCATGACCGCCGGCGAGGCCGCTCTCTGGACAACGATCGCCCTGCTGGGCCTTGCCGGGTCGGCGCTGTCCAGCGGGCTGGAGATGGGCCTGTACGCCTTGAGCCGGCTGGGGCTCGAGGCCCGGGCTTTGCGAGGCGAGCCGGCCGCCGTGGTGCTGCGCGGTGAGTTGGGACGCAACGACCGCCTGCTCTCGACGCTGCTCGTCCACAACAATGTGTGCAACTATGTCGGCGTGCTGGCCGTCTCTGCCTTGCTGGCAGGTGCCAACCTCGGTCCCTTCCTCACGCTCGTCGTGCAATCGGTCGTCGTTACGCCCATCATCCTGATCTTCGGCGAGTCGCTGCCCAAGGAACTCTTCCGAGCCCGGGCCGATGGCTTGACCTATCGCTTCGCCTCGGTTCTCAGAGGCTTACGGACCTTCTACGTCGCCACCGGCATCGTCCCGATGGTGGTGCTCTGCGGCGGCTTGCTGACCCGGCTGTTCGGCGGCAGCGGCTGGAGTGGATCTGCCGATGCACGCCTGCGCATGGCCAACCTGCTCAAGGAGGCCGGCGGGCCAGAGGGCATGACCGACGCGCACTCGACCCTTCTCGACAGCGCGCTGGCCCTTGGGCGAGGGCGAGTGGGCGACGAGATGCTCTCGTGGTCGATGGCCCAGAAAGTCTCGAGCCATTGGAGCCCGGCCCGCATCCGCAAGGCCCTGGGCCAGAACCCCACCAACACCGTGCCGGTCACCGATGGCCACGGGCTGGTCTTGGGCATGGCCAGCGCCATCGATCTGCTGGTCAGCGACAAGCCCCCGCACGGATATCTCCGCCCGGCCGTGGAGGTGGCCCCGGATACTCCTTCCGTCGTGGCAATCCGAAGGCTCCTTGCGGCTCAGGCCGATCTTGCGATCGTTGTCCAAGAGGGAAAGCCCGTAGGGGTCGTCACGATCGAAGATCTGAGCGAGCCATTCTTGGGACAATCGCCGGTTGCCACGGCAAAATAACGTGACAGTGGATAAATAGACTCAGGGCACCAAGCGTTGGAATCTGTATGAACACGCCCAACGAAGCACGGCAAAGCCCCGATTCCCAGCCCATGGCCTCGAAGCGCAAGCCCGTCGTCGGGCTCTTGGTGATGGTCGTGGTCTTCGTGCTTGTCGGCATCATGCTCGCGCGCGGCGGCAGTGTTGCCCAGACGCCGGAGTTCATGCCCACCTTGACGGATCTCTCGTCGGTGAATCTTACCGGTGGCCAGCCCGTGGTTGTCGTGGTGACGGCCGACTGGTGCCCACCGTGCCAGACCCTCAAGCGCACGACGCTGGCCGATGATGCAGTCCGAGCCTTGCTGAGCGAACGCACCCAGGCGGTCATGCTCGACGCCACCGACTCGGGCAAGGCGAACGATGCTCTGGGCCAATTAGATATCCGGGTATTACCCACCACGGTCGTGATTCGCGAGGGCCGACCCGTGGCCCGCCTTGAGGGTTACGCAAAGCCCGACGCTTACCTTGCCTGGCTCCAGGGTAAACTCTGAAATCGAACTTCAGCCACTTCACTCAGCGTGGCCCGGAAAGTGACGTTTCGATCGCTTTCAGACGCTCGGCCCAGGGCGGCCCACCCAGCGAGGCATCGATGGCGCGGAGCCGCAACAGATGGCCTCGGATGCTACCCGCCAGGGCTTCGCCCGACGTCGAACCTTGGATCTCGTTGCGCCGTAGCCGTTCAACGTTGAGCAGTTCGAGCAGCCGCGTCCAGACCAGCCAATAGACCCGTGCGTCGGATTCCAGCGTGACCTGCTCCGACGCGGCGCGATAGGCCACGAAGGCCGCTTCGGCCCGCCCGAGGGTGTCATAGGCGCGGGCGCGCAGCACGATGGCCCTGGGACCGTCGAAGCCTTCCAAAGTTGCTAGAGCGCGTTGGGCCTCGGACAGGCGGCCCTGTTCGACCCAGATCTCGGCAAGCCGCAAGGCCAAGGCACGGGCATCGAACGCGACCCCTTCGGGGTGGCTGCGTGCAAACTCCAAGGCATGGGCTAGGGCGGTGCGACCAGCCTCGCTCTTGTCGTCGGCCTGGGTGATGCGGACGGCATGGGCCGCGGCCGCCAGCGCTATGGCGTCGCTTCGCACGCGTGGGTCCGGGCTCTGGATCGCCGCTTCGGCCAGCGAGAGCACCACTTCGAGTGTGCCCGGGCGCGTGGCTTTGCTCGTGGCCAGGCCCAATCGCCACGGGTGTGCTTGGGGATGCTCGGGCCAGCGGTCCAGCGCGCCTTGAAGCAAGGCTTCCCGCGTTTGCACGTCGAGGCTTTGGCCAGCGGGGCCCAGTGCGTGGGTCGCGGCCTGTGGCAATAAACCGTCCAGTGTCGCGTGCTCGCTGCCGATGAGCCGGGAAACCAGTCGCAATGCCGAGACACGCCGATCTTGGGCGATGGCATCCTCGAGTTCATGGTCGGCCATGACCAGCAGCAGCCTGGCCAGCAGTTCCATGGCTCGGTCGTGCTCGGGCGGCCTGCTCCAAGGACGACCAGTGCGGGAAGCCTCTCGTTCCTGTGCGTCGAATCGCTCAACGAGCCCGGCCAGGATCTGCGCCGCCTTGGCATCATCGGGCCTGCGATCCCGCGAGACCAGCGCCGCACCGGCTCGCAGCACAATCGGGGACGAGATGCCAGTCCAATCTTCAACACGCTCGGCCAAGGCCGCCAACCTCGCGTCGGCCACCCCCCGCCGTTGCGGGGCCGTCCCCCCCATCTCCCGACGATCCTCCAGTTCCATGAGGTGCTGGGCGGCCTGCTCGACTCGGCCGGCCTCGAATAGCACACGCGCCCGAGCCTCGGTGGCCAGCACGAGCAAGGCCGAGTCGGCCAGGCCTTGTTCGTCGACAAATGGCGGTTTCGTCGCGGCCTGGTCGATGGCGCGCACCACGCCCGCATGGTCCCCTTGCATCCTTGCGAGCAAGAGCGCGGCCTCGGCGCGTGCCAGCACGCCCAAATCCGCTCGCGAGACAACCCCTTGCAGAAGCTCCGTCGAGCGATCGGGCTGGTGTTTCGCAAGAGCGATTGCCAGGGCGACATCACGCGTGCTCGGGGCCCGACCGTCTGACGGACGGAAGTTATCGAGCAGGGCGGCCGCTTGAGAAGAATCATCACGCGTGCCTCGTAAGACCAGAGCCCGACCCAGCAACAAGGGCCGACGCACCGCCAACTCGACATCGGCAAGCCGGCGATTCAACGCCCGATCGCCCTCGGCCAGTTCGCCTCCGGCGTCGAGTATGGCCCGCTGGCGAACAAAACGATCCTCGATCCACACCCCCGCTTCGCTCGCCAGGTCGATCGCACGCGTAACGGCCGCGTGGGTAGCGGCGAGGTCATCCAGATCGGGCAACCCAACGAGAGCCCGCGTGTCGGCCAGCCGCATCGAAAGCAGGAACAACACGTCGCCCGCCTGGTCGAGCAGCCAGATCGCCCGGTGCGCGTCGTCGGGCAACGATTGCAGCAGCACACCACGCTCGGCCAACGCCCGCTCGAGCGCGTGCACACGCTCGGCCATGGGCACACGCACATCGGCGGCTTGTTGCGATGCCGATGCCACGCGCTCGACCATGGCCGAACGGTCCTGTGCATCCGCCACAGCCGCAGCGAATAGCAGCGAGACGGCGCAGGCCCGATGCCACAGACACGCCCTCATCGCCTTCGCAACTCCGATTCGGGCAGCAAGCGGTACGACCCCGGCCCGCCACCATGAACATCGGCGATGGCCGGCATCACCCCCGTGGGGTCTTCTTCGAGAAACTGCACGCACTTGACCTGCACGGCCCGGCCCGGCGGCCCAAAAATGCTCCGACGTACGGGGTTGGCCCGTTCGAGTTCGGCCAGGATCGCCTCGCGCCCTGGGCCCCAATCTCCCACGCCCGCGCGTCCGTCGGTGCGGCGGATGCTGCGTGACAGCAGGAACACCACTTCCGGCTCGCGATCGATGGCCGCCAGCAGGCCGTCCAGCGGATTGCTGGCCCCGCGTGCCTCAACACCATCGAGCCAGGTATACAGCGACGCCTTGTTCGCCGGAGTGGCCGCCAACATGCCAACCTCGGGATAGACCCGCACGCCCGCCGCGCTGTCTTCTTCGCCTACGCGGCGTCCAAAGAGCACGACGGCAAACCTCTGGTCGGGTGCCAGAGCCGACACCGATCGCCGCAATTCCTCAAGAACAAATGGCAGGCTGGTCACCATCGCCCCGCTGGCATCAACCGAGTACACCACGCTGCGGGCCCGCTGGGCGCTGACGCCTGCGAAACTCGCCCCGTCGAGCCCGTGCGAGAGGCCGTTCTCCGGGTTGCCAACGGGTTCGCTTGCCACACCAAGCCCGCGATCCAGTAATCCGGCGAACGACTCCGATGTCGCGCCGCGGGGCAACTCCACGCCCGCCCCCACCGCCACCGGCGCTGAAGCGACCCGCTCTGCCTCCCGAGCCAAGCGACCCTGAGGATCGAAGGAAAGCTCGTCCGTCCGCGCAGACGCCTCCCCAATCACGACATCGACGGGCGAGGCGGTCGACGCGGGCGTCTGGGCCCCACCCAGCACCAACTCCAGCCTCACACCGCCTTGTCCAGATTGGGTGACCACGCCCCGCAACGCCAGCGCGAACAACGCCACCAATGCAACATGCACGCCCAACGAGATGGCAATCGACATCGCAGAGCCGCCGCCGCGTTTGCCGAAAGTCCGCCCCAGATGGGCCGCACGCCGCTTGAGCCAGGCCAAGGCTTTGCCCCATGCAAGGTGCGGCAATCGCAAGCCATGCCAAGCGGGACGGGACGCATTCCTGCGCCCCGTAGACCGACGCTTCGGGCCCGGACCATACCAATGCCGCATTGGCAATGCTATGCGCCGGCCGAGACGACTCAGTCGATGATCTCCACCACCACCTCGATCACAAGCGCCAGGGTCAACAAGGGTACGACCCAATCTGCCCGACCCCATAGCCGCGTCAGCAGACTTGGGCCGCGCACTGTCCCACCCGGCACCGGCTTGCGGGCGGCCAGGTAGATCTCCTGGCCCAGCGAAGGGAAGAGCACGCCCCAAGCTTGGTTCAGGCGGATCCACCAGGCGTGGTTTTCAAGGCGACTGCGCGTCTGGCGGATCAGGTGAGAGCCCGTCAGCATCTCGACCCCCAGCCCGGCGCGCTGGCACAGCGAACGCCAAGCGCCGGGGCAGAACTTGCGAATGTGCCCCCAATGCCGGTTGCGGCCCTTGCGGTCTCGCGAGACCAGCTGCTTCGTGCGCACTGCGGCAATGGGCGTGGGGCCCACGGGCGTGCCGGCCAGGAAGACGCCGCCGGGCTTCAAGATCCGCGCGACTTCCCGAGCCGGCCCTTCCACGTCCTTGAGGTGCTCGAACACGTGCAGGCACACGACCGCGTCGGCGGTGTCGTCGGGCAGGGGTAGCGTCTTATGAAAATCGCACGCGTGGACCTCGTCATAGCGCGATGCTGCCAGCGAGGGGTGATCGAGGTTGCCATCGAGCCCGATCCAGCGGATGTTGGTCGGCTCGTCGGGGTTGGGCACGGTGAACCGCTTCATCCACCCCCGCTCGCAGCCCAGGTCGACCACGACGTACTCGTGCCCCCGCCCGGCCGCCTCGCGGGCGCCGTCCTGGATGGCCCGGGCCGCCCACCAGTAGCGTTGCAGCCGCAGGCTGTACTTCGCGTTGCCGATGTGCTCGGTGAGCCCCTCGTTGGGCTCGGTCAGGTCGACGGCGGTGCGGTAGTCCATCAGCGGCCAGCGCAGAAAGGCCAAGCGGCCGATGGTCGGGGCGGGTGGCCGTGGAGGGGGGGTCGCGGTGTCCATGGTGTTCCCCTGCCGCCCCGCCGCCGTGCGGGGCGTGTGAAGAACATTTTAGGCCCGCGCCCGGCGGTACCCAACCAGCCGCTCGTGCTCGCGGTCCCACAGGTTCAGCCGCAGGCACGACACCACATCCTTTGGGTGCAGCGAGGTCGCCACGGCGTCCTGAAGCTCGGGGATGGCCGCCATCGCCTCGGGCAGGCGGTAGAAGGGGATCAGGGGGTTGAGGTGGTGGACGTGATGGTAGCCGATGTTGCCTGTGAACCAGTGCATCACCTTGCCCAGCCGCATGTAGCTGGACGACTCGGTGGCCCCCAGGTAGTACGACCAGTGGTCGGGCAGCAGGATGCGCATGCCCTCGTAGTTGTGCTGGGCGTAGAACAGGTACGCCCCCATCGCCGAGGCGAGCGCATAGGGCAGCATCAGCCCGAAGAACATCGCCCAGAAGCCGCCGACGAACCACAGCCCGGCCAGCACGCCCAGATGCAGGCCGATGGCGATGGCCCCGTCCCAGTAGCGCCTGGGCTCGCGCACCATGGGCATCAGGCTCAGGCTGAAAAAGAACACCGTGACATACGCCAGGGCGATCGTCGCCCAGTGCCTTTTGATGCGATACTTGAGCCGTTGCATGGGCGTGGCACGTCCCCACGCCTCGGTGGACATCAGCGGGAACGAGCCCAGGTCGGAGATGAGCAGCAGTTCCTTGGCCTCTTCCGCCCCGTGGCCGTGAGGCTGGTCGGTGCCCATGCCCTGGCCGGCCATCGCCGCCCCGACGATGCCCGCGTCGATGGCGGTCTTGGGCTCCAGCGGCTTGCCAACGTTACCGTGGTGGAAGTTGTGGCTGTGCCGCCAGTACTTGGGCGGCGTGAGCATGAGCAAACCAACAGGGTAGAAGACCACCTTGCCCCAGCGCGAGTCGCGCAGCAGGGACTTGTGGATGTAGTCGTGGTACAGGATGAACCCGCGCACCAGCAAGAGCCCGCCCAGCACCGACGCGATGATCCGCACGGGCATCCACGGCGCGACCACGGCCACGGCCAGCGCCGCCACGATGGCCGCGAGCGTCGAGAGCACGTGCCACCACGTCCGGCCGGGCGACTCGACGCCGAAGGGCTTGGTGGCCTGGAAGAGGGCCTTGCCGGTGCGCGGGGGCATCCCGGCTTCAGGGATATGGTCTGCCATCGTCGAGCGTCCCGTTGGTCGCTGGCCGCTGTCAACGGCGCATCACAGATTCCCCCGCTTCTCCTGCTCCAACTCCAGCGCCTCGAACAGCGCCTTGAAGTTGCCCTTGCCGAAGCTCTGAGAACCACGCCGGCAGATGATCTCGAAGAACAGCGTCGGGCGGTCTTGCAACGGCTTGGTGAACAATTGCAGCAGGTACCCCTCGTCGTCGGCGTCCACCAGGATGCCAAGCTCGCGGATGCGGTCGTGGTCTTCGCGCACCGCCTCGTGCCCGTTCTCGGTCAGCATCTTGTTCACCCGGCCCCACACCAACTCGTAGTAAGTGTCCGGCAGGCTCAGGAAGTCCACGCCGCGGCGGCGCAGCTCGGCCACGCTGTGCAGCTCGTCGTCGGTGCGCAGTGCCAGGTGCTGCACGCCCGGGGTGTTGCAGTGCCAGTCGAGGTATTCCTGGATCTGGCTCTTCTTCTTGCCCTCGGCCGGCTCGTTGATGGGCATCTTGATGAGGTTGTTGCCGCTGGCCATCACCTTGCTCATCAGGGCGCTGTATTCGGTGGAGATGTCCGCGTCGTCGAAGTGCTTGAACATGCTGAACTCCAGCACGTTCTCGTACCACGACACCCAGTGGTTCATCTTCCCCAGTTCCACGTTGCCCACCAGGTGGTCGACGAATCGCAGGCCGCAGGGGTTGGCCTTGTTGTATTCGTTGACGCCCAGGCGGCCCAGCGTGCGGAAGTTGGGCTTGAACAGCCCCCCCGCCTTCACGCGGTCGAGCGCGTAGGCGCCGGTCCGGCTGACGAACGAGTGGCACACCCGCCCGTAGGTCTTGATGCCCGCCATCGTCACGCTGCCCGAGTCGTCGGCGAAGGTGCGCGGCTCGTAGGCCGATTCGGCCCCGTTGGCGATCGCACGCTCGTACGCCGCCTGGGCGTCGGCCACGGTGAAGGCCACGTCCTTCACCCCGTCGCCGTACATCGCGCACTCCATCGCCGCCGGGTGCGAGGCCGACATCCCGCTGGTCAAGATGAAGCGGATATTGCCCTGTGTCAGCAGGTAGTGGGCCGCGTCGCGGCAGCCGGTGGTCAGGTCGGCCACCTGCTCGATGGTGAACCCGAAGCAGTGGGCGTAGAAGAACGCCGCCTGCTTGGCGTTGCCCACGTAGAACTGCACGTGGTCGACATCGATCAGGCTCAGCGGGTCGGCGAGCATCGCGCTGGCGGTGCTCGTGGAGGTGGAGGTCATGGCCTTGGCTCCCAAGTCGGCACACCCGCTCCCGATGGGCCGGCCCCGCTCGCCGGATCGATTGCCCGGGTCCACGCGTGGGCGGCCAACGCGGGTGTCCGCGTGCAAGATCATACGCGAAGCCGCCCAAGCCGGATCGCTTCGCCCTGCCCCCACGCCACATGGGCCAACGCGCGCACGGCCATCCAGTGTGCCCGGATGATCCACGGCCCGGGCGCGGTTAGCCTTGCACGATGGCAGCATCGCCCTCCAAGAGCCCCCTGCGCCGCGCCAAGGCCCTCACACGTCAGTGGGCCATCGTCCTGGCCGAGCAGGCCGGCCTGCGCCAGCGCCCCGAGCCCATCGCCCCGGCCGGGGGCATCCCGGACTTCGACCAGTGGCACGCCGCCCGCTTTGCCGCCCTGTGGCTGGGCCAGGCCACCACCCTGCTGCGCCTGGGCGGCCGCACCATCCTCACCGACCCCCACTTTGCCCCCCACGCGGGGGTCACCATCGCCGGCCGCCCCACCGGCCGCCGCCGCTCCATCGCCCTGCCCGGCCAGGTCGCCGACCTGCCGCCCATCGACGTGCTGGTGCTCACCCACGCCCACATGGACCACTGGCACAAGCCCACCCTCGAGCAACTGGTCAGCCCGGACACTACCGTCTTCGTCCCGCGCCACACCCGCCGCCTGCTGCCCGGCCGCGGGCGGGGCTTTGGCCGAGTCGTCGAGCTGCAATGGGAAGAGGCCCTGGAACTGGACGACCTGGCCATCACCGCCTGGCCCTGCAAGCACTGGGGGGCCCGCTGGCTCATCGACCGCCACCGCGGCTGCAACGCCTACGTCCTCGAAGACGATGCCCGGACGCTGCTGTTTGCCGGCGACACCGCACATACCGACGCCTTCGACTCCTTGGCCCGCGTGCGGGGCGGCATCGACACGGCCATTCTGGGCATCGGTAATAGCTACGAGCCCTGGGACACCGTCCACGCCACGCCCGAGCAGGCTGCCGCCATGGCCCGCCGCATGGGTGCCCGCCGTCTCATGCCCATCCACCACAGCACCTTCCACGACCCGCAAGAGCCCGTAGGCCAGCCCCTGGAACGCCTCAAGGCCGCTTGGGACCCCGGCGAGATCATCGCAGAACTGCCGGGCAAGGCCCACCTGGAATAGGTCCAAGACACCCGCTACCCAGACCGTCGCGGTGGCCATAACATGGCCTGTGACCCCCACCACCACCGAGGCCGCGGACCCCACCACACCCATCAGCCCGGACACGACCCATCCAACGCACCCCACAACACTGACGGCCTGTCTCGAGGCCATCCTGCTGGCCGCTGGCAGGGCCGTGCCCGCCGAGGCCCTGTGGGAGGCGCTCCAGGCGAGCGCGAGCCTGGGCGTCGCCGAGAGCGCCGACGATGATCCCGCTGCCCAAGGGCCGGACGCGGCCGATCGCTCGCCCCGGCAGGCCGTTGAGGCCCTCGTCGCCCAACTGAACGCCGAACTGGCCGCCCAGGGACGCCCCGCCAGGGCCGAGCGACTGGCCGGCGGCTATCGGCTGATGGTCGCCCCCCAGTACGGGCCGATCGTGGCCGCCTTCGACCGCAACCGCCAGAGCACGCGCCTCAGCCGGGCCAGCATCGAGACCCTTTCGATCATCGCTTATCGCCAACCCATCAC
Organism: Phycisphaeraceae bacterium; assembly: GCA_026126305.1. GTDB lineage: Bacteria > Planctomycetota > Phycisphaerae > Phycisphaerales > UBA1924 > JAHCJI01. Next base: position 15,492 of record JAHCJI010000003.1, on the reverse strand, counting down.
CCGGGCCCAGGTCGAGGCCATCCGTGGCGTGGCCTGCGGCGAGGTGCTCCGCAGCCTGCTCGAGCGCAAGATGATTGCGATCAAGGGAAGGGCCGAGGAGGTCGGACGGCCGATCCTCTACGGCACCACGCCGCAGTTCCTGGAGGCCTTCGGGCTGGCCAGCCTGAAGGACCTTCCCGCCGGCGGCCCGGCTCGATCCGCCTGACCCCCCCTCAAGTACCCCTCGCATCCCACCAAGACCCATCCCCCACGGAGGAAACCCGCCATGCTCCAGCCCTACCGCCCGGTGCTCTCCGGCCTGCTGGCCCTGCTTTTGCTGGTGGTCGCCCCCCTGGCCGGCTGCGCCGCGCCCCGGCTCGAGGGGCTGGTCGTGCCCGGGGCCTTGGCCGTGGTGGCGGTCATCGATAAGGACGACTCCCGCCTCGAGCAGACGGGCATCCCCGGGGCCCGCGTCCTCGTGACGCTCACGGGCAACGGGCAGACCCTCGTGGACACCACCACCGACGGCCAGGGTCGATTCAGCATCCCCACGCGAGGCCAGCAGATGGCAAGGGGCACCGTGCGCGTGGTCGTGACGGCCGAGGGCTACGCCCGACTGGACAAGACCACCCACCTGCGATCCTTCAACCGATCCCTCTACATGACGATGCTCCGCGCCCCCGGCTGGCGGCCCGAAGAAACGACCACACCCGCCACCACGACGACGCCCGCGGCCACCCCAGCGGCCCCGCCGACCGCGGATGCGGGCGGAGCCGAACCGCGCGCGGCGGACACCCCCCGGGCCGCTTCGGGGGCGTTCTGAACCCGGCCACCGCCGAGCCCGACCCGGGCCGCAGGCCCCCGGCGCGGCCCCGTCGCCGCTACCACCCCCACCTGCCGGGCGTGGCCTATGTGGTGGTCACGGCCTTCGTGCTGCTGGGTGCGGTTAATAGCCAGAATAACCTGCTGTTCTGGGCCCTTGGTCTTGCCATCGGCGGCCTGCTGGCCTCGGGCTTTGTCAGCGGCATGTCGCTGATGGGCATTGTCGTCGAACGCGAGCCCCTGCCCCAGGCCCAGGCCGACAAGCCCTTCGCCCTGGGCTACCGCGTCCGCAACAAGAGCCGCTTCATGCCCGCCTACGCCTTGCTCATCGAAGAGCTGCCGCCCGTGCGCGGTGCGCCTACAAGCGATGCCCTTGCCCAACGCCCGGGCCGGTCCGGACGCTGGCCCTGGGACCGCCGCCGGGAAGCCGCTTCCTGGCACCTGGTGGGCCGGCCCACAGCCTCGGTCGGCCGCGTGCCCCCGAGACGGACCGTCCGTTGCGAGACGGCCGCCCTGGTCTCGCAGCGCGGTCCCTTCACGCTCGGCCGTGTGCGTGTGAGCACTACCTTCCCATTTGGCGTGGCCCGCAAGAGCGTGACCTTCGACCTGCCCCAAGACGGGCTGGCCTGGCCCACGGTCCATCGCCTGCGAAGCGACCTGGTAGAGACCATCCTGCTGCCCGACCCCGACGGCACCGAGGCCATCGCCGCACCGGGTGCGGGCGAGGAGTTCTACGGCGTGCGCGAATACCGAGTGGGCGACCGCATCCGCGACGTCTCCTGGCGGCTTTCGGCTCGTGCCGACACGCTGGTGGTGACCCAACGCTCGGCCAGGGCCCCGCGCCGCCTCGTGCTGCACCTGGACCTGGAACCCGCCCTGGCCCAACGCCACGACCCCAAGGCCGAGCAACTGCTGTCGCTGGCGGCCTCGCTGATCGTCGAGGCGGGCCGCCGCGCCATCGGCGTGAGCCTGGCCATCCCACGCGCCGGCTACGCCAGCAGCGCCGTCTCGACGCCCGGGGGACGGGCCGGGCTGCTCCAGCGGCTGGGTGCCTACGGCTTCACGGAAAGCGCCCAGACCTTTGTCAAGCCACCGGCTGGCTATGGCGCTGTAGTACTGACCCTGATACGAGGGCCAGCAACCGGGGCTGGCGTCCATACCTTGACCGGCGAAGACCTGGCACGCCTGCGAGCCGAACACACCGAGCCGCCGCAGCGAACCGAGTTGGACCCATGACGCTGCAACGTACCCTGCGCCAGGCCCTGCTGTGGACGGCCCTGTTGGCCATCCTGATCTACGCCATCGCGGCCGGCTCGATCGTGGTGGCCTTGTTGGGCCTGCCCGCGGCTTGGGGTTGCTGGTGGGCGGCCAACCAGCCCTGGGCACCAAGTGTGCCGCGGCTGGTGATCAACGGCGTGCTGCTGGTGGTGCTCGCGCTTGGGCTGCTGGCGGCCTCGCTCGACGGGCGCTTCAACGTCGAACGCATCGCCGAGATGCTCGCCATGCTGCTGGTGGTCAAGCTCTTCGACCGCCGCAACGCTCGCGACGCGGCCGAGGTGCTGTCGCTGGCCGTGTTCCTGGTGTTCGGTGCCATCCTCACGAGCCTGAAACTGACCGTGGGGCTGCTGGTGCTGGTATTCTGCCCGTTGCTGGTGTGGGCGGCGCTGGTGCAGCAGGTGGTGGCCGCCGAGGATAAGGCACAGGCCTACCGCGACCGCATCGGAGCGCCGGGCCGTCGCTCGGCCACGGGGCAGACCGTCGAACGCGGCCTGCGCCGCATGACCGGCGGGCTGACCCTGGCCGCGTCGATGATCGCGGTGGTCGTGTTCGTCTTCATCCCTCGGGGGCTGGCACCACGATTCCTCACGGAATTGACCGGCAGCGAGAGCCGCATGGTCACGGGCTTCAGCGATACCGTCGAACTTGGTCGGGCTGGGCTCATCTCCGAATCGCCGCAGAAGGTGCTCGACCTGCGCGTCACCGACGCCCAAGGCGGCAATATGGGCGGGGCCGGACGCATCTATTACCTCCGCGGTGCCGTCCTCGATCGCTATGAGGACGGCCGATGGACACGACGGCAAAGGCAGGGCAGCGGTTTCCAAAGTGGCCAGACCGACACCGCCGGACGCCTGGGCCGAACGCCCTCGGGAAACACCGTGATCCGCCAGGACATCACCCTGCGTGACAAACCGACCCGGGGCACCCTGCTTTATGCCATCCAAGAACCCATCGCCTGGGAGTTCGGCGAGCAGATCGGCGTAGGCATCGACCGCGTGCGTGGCATCCTTCGACTCGAGGAAGACGCCAAGAACCTGGGATATACCGTCTACTCCCGCATGCCCGGCACTCGCATGGCCGGTGAGCAATGGGCCGAGGCCATGACCAGCGAATGGCTTGCCGACTTCCCATCCGATGCCGTGCGGGCCCTGACCATTCGGTTGCTCGATGACAGCGGGCTCGAGAGCGTACGCGTGCCCAGATCATCCACCGACATTGCCGCCGTGGCCCGTGTCATCAAGGAGTACCTGGCGACATTCACCTACACGCTGGATATCCTGCGGGCTCGGGGTGATCCCATCGAGTGGTTCCTGGAGCATCAGGAAGGACACTGCGAATACTTCGCCTCGGCCATGGCGGCCATGTGCCGCAGCGTGGGCATCAACGCCCGGGTTGTGACAGGATACCTGGCCGTCGAGTACAACGACACCAGCGGGCAGTACACCGTGCGTGAGAGCAACGCCCACGCCTGGGTCGAGGTCGAGCACGCCGTGGGACAATGGCGCACCCACGACCCCACGCCGCCGGCGGATCTCCAACGAGTCCATGCCCCCAGCGGCAGCCTGCTGGCCACGGCCCGGCGCTGGATCGACGCTGTCGAGTTCTTCTGGGTCGACTCGGTGGTGGCCTTCGATCGGGGCTCGCAGCGACGTGTGCTGGGGAGCCAGGAAACCGGCGAGGAACCGCCTATGGCCGCCCTGGAGTCCATCGCCGACTGGCTGCAACGCGCCAGATCCTCGGGTTGGGTGGGGCTCTTCCAGGCCGTCCTGGCTGGTGTCATCGCTTTTGTCGGTGTCTTCATTGTGGTCATGATGGCCCAGGCTTACTTCCGACGGCTGGGCATCGGCGGTGGCAAAGGGCCCCGGGTCCGCATCTTGGGCGGCACCCACGACGTGGGCGAGCACCTGCTGCGAACCTTGCAGAAGGCCGGCCATCCCAAACCGGCATGGAAACCACTCCTAGCCCATGTGAGCGACATCCCCGACGCGGGAGAGACATTCTCGGACGTGGTCCAACGCCTCTATGCCGCCCGTTTTGGCGATATGCCACTTTCCCCGGATGAGGCCTTGGGCCTGCGCCGGACCATAACCCAGGCGGGCCAGGTACTTTCCGCCCAAAGCACGCCCCTGGCATCGGGCTGAAGTTCGAGGCCCGCTCGATCGATAGCAGTCTGTGAAGGTCCGGCAATATGCCGGCACGGAGGCTGCCAGATATGAACACTAATCGATCCCGCACCGAGCGTTGGCGGGAGTGCCTCAACCAGATCCGCGACCGGGGCGGTTCGCTGGAAATCAGCGTCGACCTTGCCGACACGCAAAGCACCGCAAACCTGGTGTGGCGCGTCCGGTTGATGGAGATCAACGACGATCGGCTGGTGCTCGAACAGCCCGTGGCGCTCGGGCAGACGATGCGGATCGAGCCCGGCCTGCGGCTTGTGGTGGCCATGAGCATCGGGCAGAATCGTTGGATGTTCCGCACGATGTCGGTTTCGAGCCCAGCAGGCGACCTGCGGGGCCATCTGCACATCGCATCACCGACGCTTGTCGAGCGATGCCAGCGCCGCGATTTCTATCGTGCCACGACGGCGGGCTTCAGCCTGCCCCTGGTCCAAGGCTGGAAGCTGCTGGATCCCCAGACCGCCGTTGCGGCCGAGGTCGCCAGCCGGATCCCCTTCGAGGATGCCAACGTGTCCGTACGAACGCCCGGACGCGGCCTGGAGTCGCCCATCGCCTTGATGCCCGACGTAGCCGGTGCCTTCCAAGGGCAGTTGGTCAACGTGGGCGGTGGTGGCGCGGGCCTGTTGGTGCCGCCGGCGTCCAGGCCGAGTTTTGATTCGAGTGGCCGGTATTGGCTGCGGATGTCGCTTGGGTCCGATATGCCCGGCCCGCTGGCAGTCACGGCGCGATGCGTTCACCAGCACCTGGACAGCACACAAAACCTGCACCTGGGTTTCGCGTTCGACTTTACCCAGCACGCCGATCACCGCGAGTTCATCATCCGGCAGATCACGGGGTACGTGGAGCGTGTGACGGGAATGCAGCGGAATCTTCAGGCGGGATGATATGCCATTCTCAAAACTGCAAAGTTTGCGAGAATGAACATCTCATCAACGTTTGGCTATACTGTTTTCGGCAGGGGGCTTTCCGCTGCCGACGCCGAACGACGCGGACTGAACAGTACCCGAATTACCCGGCATCCATGTTCTGGTGCCGTTAGAACGGCTTGCCCGTATACGGGTGAGTCCTGAATCCAAGCCCGCGAACAACCCCGGAAACACGGTGGTTGGTTCGAAGGTGCGTGTGCTGGCCTGATCGCGTCGGTTTGGCGTGCCATAGACGCACGACGTATAGAGCCGACGCCATGCCCGACTATCTTGTTTTTTTATTGATCGCCGCCGCACTGGTTATCGGTGTTGGCATCGGTCTGTTCGCCCACGCGCGATTGATCGCACGGACGATGTCGCAGGCCCGTGTCGAGGCCGACTCGATCATCGAGCGGGCCCGTACCGAGGCGCAGGCCATCGAGAGCCGCGCCGAGGCAGAGGCCCAGAAACTGGTCCACCAGCGGCTGCGCGAGGTCGAGGACGAGCTGGAAGCCGAACGCAAGCGTCTGCGCCAGGAAGACCGTGAACTTTCCAAGCGCGAGAGCACGCTGGACAAGGCCGAGGCCCGGCTGGCCGAGCGTGAGAAGCACGCCGACCGACGCGACCGGGAGTTGCACGAGCGCGACCAGCATCTGGCCGAACGCGGGCACGAACTCGATCGGCTGATCGAGAGCCAGACCCGCGCCCTGGCCGACCTGGCCCGGATGTCGCAGGACGAGGCCCGCGAGGCGTACATCGAGCGCGTGGCCGAGACCTCCCGGCACGAGGCCGCCGCCGTGGCCCGCAAGATCACCGACGAGGCCGAGGCCCAAGCCAAGGAACGCTCCACCGAGATCCTCCTCCAAGCGGCCCAGCGCTACGCGGGCGACTTTGCCACCGAGCACCTCGTGCGCAGCGTGGCCATCCCCAACGACCAGATGAAGGGGCGCATCATCGGTCGCGAGGGCCGAAACATCCGCGCCATCGAGAAGATGACCGGGGTGGACATCATCGTGGACGACACGCCCGGGGTCATCACCGTGTCGTGCTTTGACAAGGTTCGCCAGGCTATTGCCGTCGAGGCACTCGAACGCCTTGTCTCCGACGGACGCATGCACCCCACTCGCATCGAGGAGACCGTCGAGAAGGTCAAGAGCGAGTTCGAGGAACGCATCCGCAAGCACGGCAAGGACGCCCAGATGGAGGTCAAGGTCGCCGGCCTGCACGCCAAGGTGCTCGAGGCCATGGGCAAGCTCCACTACCGCACCAGCTACGGGCAGAACGTCCTGGCTCACTCCATCGAGGTGGCCATGTTCAGCCAGATCATCGCCGACCAACTCGGGCTCAACGGCAAACTCGCCCGGCGCTGCGGCTTTTTGCACGACATCGGCAAGGCCATGGACCACGAGATGGAAGGCGGGCACCCAAAGATCGGCATGGACTTCGCGAAGCGCTACGGCGAGAAAGAACCCGTGCTCAACGCCATCGGCGGGCACCACGGCGACATCCCCTCGACCAGCTTCTACACGCCCATCGTCATGGCCGCCGACGCGCTCAGCGGCGCCCGCCCCGGCGCCCGGCGCGAGTCGATGGAGCTCTACATCCAGCGATTGAACGACCTCCAGGACATCGCCCTGGCCCACAAGGGCGTCACCGAGGCCTACGCCGTGCAGGCCGGCCGCGAGGTGCGGGTGATGGTCGACGCGCGGACGGTCAGCGACGACGAGGCCCACTACATCGCCACGCAGATCGCCAAGCGTGTGGGCGACGAAATGACCTTCCCCGGCGAGATCCGGGTGACGGTGTTGCGGGAGACGCGGGCGGTGGAGATCGCACGATGAGCACGACCGTGGACCCGGCCAACCTTCGTTCCGACATCGCCGCCATCTTGCTGGGACATTCGCTGGCGGCCGACCTCGAACTGCTGGCCGCCTGCCGTCCACTGACCGACGAGCAACTGGACAAGCCCTTCGAGATAGGTCCGGGCAGCGTGCGGGCCACGTTGATGCACAACCTTGGGGCAGTGCGCGTGTGGGCCGACGGCTTTGCCGGTCGCGAACGCCGGGCGTGGCTGCCCGACGAGGGCCCCTTCTCCGTGGCCCAGATGGAGTCCATGGCCGAGCAACTCCACGACGATTGGAAGGACATCGCCGGCCGCTTCCCGCTCGATGAGGTGCTTACCAGCGAGCGCAACGGCGTCACGCGCCGCTACACACGGGCACACATCATCGCCCACGTGACGACCCACAGCGTGCATCACCGGGCCCAGGCCATCAACATGCTGCGGCACCTGAGCGTGGAGCCCAGGCCCACCGGCAGCGTGATGTCGTGGGTGGTGGAGCGGGGGTTGGCCTGAAGGGCTTCCCCACCGCCGACCACCGCCCGCTACGCCTTGCTAACATCTCCCACGAAACGCTCGGGGCGTCCCCACTCGTCCGTGGGGGCTGAGAAGCACCCGCACCACCTGATCCGGGTCATGCCGGCGGAGGGAACGCGACCATGACGACCGTCCACACCAACCATTCTCACGTGCAAAGCCTGGCGGCCAACCCGCACGCCGACACGCCCACGGCCCGATTCGCCGTGCCCACGCGCGGGGCGGGCAACCCGGGCGACGCGGGCACGACCACCCCGGGCAGCTTCGCCAACCGCCCGCACGTCGGCGGGCCCCTGGCGTTCAGCTCGCCCGACACGCCCAACATGCCCCAGCCCAGCCCATACACCGCGTGGGACTTCCTGCCCGAGGGCTGGACTATCGAGGCGGCGGGCGACCACGCAAGCGGGTGCGGTGGGCATAACCAAACCGAGATCGGCGAGTTCATCCGCTGTATTGCGCCCGCGGGCTTCGAGCCCATCACGCAACTCGAGAGCGCGCGGCTGGGCATCGTGACCGACCAGATGAAGCGCGTGGCGCAGCGCGAGGGCCACCTCTCGCCCGAGCAGGTCCGCGACGAGGTGGCCGCGGGACGCATGGTCATCCCCGCCAACACCACCCACCTGACCTACAACCTCGACCCCATGGCCATCGGCCGCGCCAGCAAGACCAAGATCAACGCCAACATGGGCGCGAGCCCCGTCTCCAGCGGCACCGACGAGGAAGTCGAGAAGCTGAAGTGGGCCGAGAAGTGGGGTGCCGACACCGTCATGGACCTCTCCACCGGCGGCGACCTCGACCAGTGCCGAGAGGCGATTATCCGCAACAGCACCGTGCCCATCGGCACCGTGCCGATCTACAGCATGATCATCGGCCGCAAACTCACCGACCTCGACGAGCAAGTCGTCCTGGACACCCTCGAACACCAGGCCAAGCAGGGCGTGGACTACTTCACCATCCACGCGGGCGTGCGCCGCAAGGACCTCAAGTACGTCAAGAACCGGCTCATCGGCATCGTGTCGCGTGGCGGCAGTTTGCTCGCAAAGTGGATGCTCGAGAAGAACCGCGACAACCTCATGTATGACATGTGGGACGACATCTGCGAACTCATGCGCCGCCACGACGTGACGTTCTCGATCGGCGACGGTATGCGTCCCGGCGGGCTGGCCGACGCCACCGACGACGCGCAGCTCGCCGAACTCGAGACCATCGGCGAACTCACCGAACGCGCCTGGCGGCACGGCGTGCAGGTGATGGTCGAGGGGCCGGGCCACGTGCCGCTCGACCAGATCGAGTACAACATGAAGCTCCAGCGCCGCCTGTGCCACGGCGCGCCGTTTTACGTGCTGGGGCCCCTGGTCACCGACGTGTTCCCGGGCTACGACCACATCACCAGTTGCATCGGCGCGACCAACGCGGCCTACCACGGCGCGAGCATGTTGTGCTATGTCACGCCCAAGGAGCACCTGGGCCTGCCAAAGAAGGGCGACGTGAAGGAGGGCTGCATCGCCTACAAGATCGCCGCCCACGCCGCCGACGTGGCCCTGGGCATCCCCGCCACCCGCCACTGGGACGACGAGCTGACCCGCGCCCGAGCCGCGCTCAACTGGCAGAAGCACTTCGAGCTGGCCTTCGACACCGACACCGCCCGCGCCTACCACGACGAAGACTTGGACGTGGACACCGACTTCTGCGCCATGTGCGGCCACGACTGGTGCTCCGTGCGCATCAGCAAGGAGATCCAGGAATTCGCCAGCGGTAAGGCCGATGGCTTCGACCGCGGCAAGCCCGTCAAGAGCGATGCCCTGAGCGAAGAGCAACAACGCATCCTCGAACAACGCGGGTACCTGAGCCCCGAAGAGATCCACAAACTCGCCAGCAAGGTCAAGGGCAAGCTGCCCACCAAAGATGACGGCAAGGCCGCCTGCCACAGCGACTACGTGGACGACGAGGACGCGAGGAAGATCCAGCAGGATACGCTCGTCCAGGTCGACGTGCGACCGGCGCTGGGGATTGGCAAAGAAGATCGCGTGATCTGAGAACGATCGGGGGGCGTTTGATCAGGCGAAGCCGGCACTACATCCGCAACATCGGGCCCGGACAGGCGGCGTTCAACACCATCTTCCTGGGCTTCCTCGTCTACCTGCTCGTGCGCGGGCTCTTGCAGTTGAACAACCCGCTCCAAACGGCGCTCGGCTTCGCGCTGCTCGGTGTGCCGATGCTGGCGGGTCTGCTCGCCCCGGCGATGCTGGTCGGCGTGCTCGTTCGTCACGCCTTGCTCACCGCCAAGATCATCCGCATGTTGCAGTTCGTCGTCTTCGTGCTGTTGGCCCTGGTCGTGCTCGCACGGTCCTCGTTGCCATGGTGGAGCGGGTTCCTCTTCCTCGGCGTGGTCAGCCTGCTGCACGGCATGACGTTCTGGTTCTACTCCGATTCAAGGGTCCAAACGCCGCGGGCCTCGCCAGAGCACAACGCGACCGTCGATCGCATCCTCGTGCGCGAGTTCGGCACGCACGCCGATAAGGCAAGAGCCACCCTGAACCAATACGCCGGGCCAGAGCAAGCGCGCCTCTGGCTCGCGGCAATCAAGCTCGCCGAAGGCCAACTCGACCAGTTGCAGGCCGCCATCTCGCTGGCCAACACCGACTATCGCGACGTGATCGCGCCGGCCGAGTACCCATCGAGCCTGATGCTCCACCACGACGCGCAGGAACACGAGCGCACGCTGGCCGAAGAGGAAGACCTTGCCCAGTACAGGGCGTGGATCACGAAAGGCCGGGCGTCGCAACAACCCGACCCGTTGCCCGCCAACGCCCCGCCATCGACACCCTGACGCCGGAACAAACCCACCCGAGCCTTAGAACCGAGACTCAAGCCCCACTTCCAAGGTGGCCGCGTCCAGGTCCAGCAGGCGGATGCGCTGCCCATCGTCGCGCCAGTGGATGTTGCTGAACGTGCGATAGCGCACCATCGCGTCCAGCGACATCGGCCAAGTCATCGCGATTCGTCTGCAAGACTCCTCAAGGCCCGCGCACGCCCGCGGCGTCGATGGCCTCGCATACGGCCAGCAAGGCCAAGGCGGTGGCGACGGCGGGCTGACGCTGGTCCCACGGCGCGGCCCGCAAGCCGCCGGCAGACTTGGAGGCATCGGCCAGCAGGTGGGCCATGCTGTCGTCGACGGTCAACTGCCGCAGGAAACGCAGCATGTGCAGCAGGTGCAGGAACTCGGCCGGACGCTGCTGGCCCGGGGTGAGGCGGTCGTCGCCGAGCATGGCCGCCAAAGCCAGGGCGGCCCGGGCCGTCTGCCAGGTGGGCAGCGGAGGACCGCCACGCGTGAAGACCACGCCGCCGGCCAGGTCGTGGTCGGGGCCATCGACCTCGGGCCCGCTGAGCGTGTGGGCCCGGACCAGCTCGCGCATCTGCCGCAAGGCGTCGGCCACGTGTCCAGCCTGGGCCGCGGGCCCGAACCCTTCGACGGGCAGGGCCTCGAGCAACCAGGGCATCTGCGAGACCAGCATCTCGGGCCCCTGTCGCTCGGCGACGGCTCGGGCCGCGGCGTGGGCGTGGGCAAGGTCGTCTTCGCGGGCGATACCCCCGCGTGACAGGGCCAGCAGGGCCCGGGCGGCCAAGGCGCGGGCATTCTCGGGCAGCTCGGGGGCGAAGACCGCCTGACCGGTGATCGACAGGCCCACCGTGGATCGCACGATGGCGGCGCAGCGGTCGCGCATCGCCGACAACTCGGGGTGGGCCTCGATGGTGGCCTCCTCGAAGTGCTCCAACGCGATCAGGGCCATGGCCGCCGGGGCCGGGGCCGACCAGGCCTCGACCTCCAAGGGGGCGTTGTCTCCCATCTCGGCCAGGGCCCCCAGCCGAACGGGCGTGACAAAGGCCAGCTGACGCAGCAGCACGAGGGCGGCCGTGCCCGCGCGGCCGGCACGTTCGGGCGGGGCCCAAGGGCTGGCGGCGTATCGGGCCAGGGCGTGGGCGGCCAGCGCTTGGGCGAATGGGTCTTCCACCGGCACGGTGGCCCGGCCGGTCAGGGCGTCGGGCGTGCCCAAGAGGCCGTAGGGCTCCAGGCCGTCGTGCTGGCGTCGGCGGAGGTTGTCGGCCATGTCGCCGGCCCAGTCGACCAGCGCTTGGGGAGTCAGCTCGGCCCGGGCCACGACGCGGCCGCCGCGATGCACGAATCGCGGGGCGTCGGTATCCGGCGGCTGGGCCAGCACCGTCGCCGGGGCTCGGAAGAGGTCGATCTCACCCCGGCGCAGCGCCGCATCGACATATCGCTCCCACGCCCCGGGGCCGGGCTCGTGGCCCGGGGGCAGCAGCCCATCCATGGCCCTTCGCACGGCGGCGATGATCATGTCCGTGGGCAGCATGCCGTCGGCCAGGGCGGCATCGGGAAAGACCGTCTCGACCCGCCCGCCCACACGCACGGCGATGGCGTCCAGCCCGGGCGAAATGGCCAGCGTGGCCTCGCCCAGCCCGCGGCCAGAATCGATCGGGACGGGCCGGCCGGCCAGTTCGATCGTCAGGCGATCGGATGCGGCACGCGGCTCGGGCAACGCGCGGGCGACGGCGGCGACGAGGCCGGCGTCGGGCATGTCCAGCGCCATCGAGGCCGCGACGGTGCGCTCTCGCGCCCCATGCCGCAGCGTGACGGCCACTCCCCAGACCGCCGGGGCCGCCCCGCTTGGCTGCTCATCGCCAAAGACCACCGCCCTCGCGTGCTCGAAGGCGGCAAGGGCTTCCAGGCCGATGGGCGGGGAATCGCTTGGTGCATCCTGTGCAAGGGTGGTGGCGGCAAGCAAGCAGACGATGAGAAGGGATCGGAGCATGGGTCAATTGTCCCCATCCGGCGCGAGGTCGTACGTGGGCCCTTGGATGGGTCAACGGTGGGTGCCGGGCGGGAGTGCCCCACCGCGGCTTCAATCGCCTGGGAGCTTCGAGAGGGCACCAGCGGACAGGAGCCTGCCACGCGTGCGGGCGTAGACGATCAGGCCGGCGATCGCCAAGACCACCGGGGCCGCGCCGGCGGCCAGGGCCAGGGGTTTGGCGTATCCCGGCATGGGGGTGGGGATGGCCGTGCCCTGCCAGCCGTGGGGCGTCGCGCCGGCGGGCACGCCGCTGGTGCCCTCGCCCGTGCCCACGCGGGTGGCCGCGACCATGGCCGTGTCAGAGTCGTGGGCCGCTTCGCTTGCGTGGCCGGTCTGCACGAAGCCGTTGACGCCAGCCGACAGGGCCGTCATGGTGCGCAGGCGATCGGCGGCCTCGCACATCTCCGCGTCGGCCCACGGGCGCAAGGCCAAGCCGCCCCGGGCGTAGAGCGCGGCGATGGCGTTCTCGACGCCCTGGCCGGTCGTGGGGGCAGCGCCAGAGCCAACAGCCTCGAGCGTCCAGGTGTCGGTGGCCGGGCGATACGCAAGGTCGAGGCTGGGCACGCCATCGCCGCGAAGCTCGATGGTGACGCGGCCGTCGATGGCACGGATCGCGGTGGTGCCCAGCGGGTCGCCATGGCCGATGACATCGACCTCGTAGGCCAGGGTAAAGGGTGGCGGGTTCCTGAACTCGCTGCGGGTTGTGGTGTCGAAGACGGTCCTGCCCTCGACGCGGCTGGGGGCCAGATTGAACGCGGCGGTGCGTCGAACCAGCGCGGGCCGTGGCTGGGCGGAGATGGGCGCGGTGTAGGTGGGCGCGGGCGTCAGTGCCTCGTATACCACGCCATAGCAGATGAGCGCGAGGATGGCCACGGGCGCGACGATCATGGCGGCGATGGTGGCGACGCAGGGCCCCAGGCGCGCGATGGCCGCACGGGAGACGATGCCGCAACGGGCGTACAGGGCCCCGCACTCGCCGCAGTTGGCCGGCAGGCGCACGCCATCGCCCCAGTTGGCCACGGGGTGGCCGCAGTTGCCGCAGACCGGCAGGCCGTCTGCTTCGGCACACCGGGCGGCCCGGTGGATGCGCCCTGGCAGCCAGCCCTTGCACGCCAGCCACGGGCGCAGGGCGAACAGGACGCAGCCCACCACTGCCGCGGCGATCGCCAGGGCGGCCAGGTTGTAGGCATAAAAGGTCATGGCACGGGAGCGTATTCCGGCGGTGCGGGTAGCGGCCCGCCGGTCGGCCCAAAACCTATCTTCACCATCGCACCACCCCCCGCGTTCCCATCGCCACCGGGTCAGCCCGGCCCGTGGGCCGATTCCGCAGCCGTGCCATCTTCGGCTTCTTCGCCGGCATCGTGCCCATCCCAACTATCCCAATCATCCAAAGGCGCATCGTACTTGGGCCCCTGGATGGGCACGGTGATCAGGACGCCCGTGGCCAGGCGCGAGGGGCTGCCCGAGCGGAGCGAGGGCGCTTCGGGCCAGGGGCGGCTGCGCAGGGTGTAGGGCCAGGCCGTCGCGCCCTCGAGCAGCGGGCGGCCCTGTTCGTCGAGCGTGAGCGCCGTGGGCTCGTAGTCCCATGGCTGGCCCGTGACCGGGTCGGCCCGCAGCCCATCGGGCAGCAGCGGGCCCAACACGTCCAGCGTCGCCGGCGGGCGGCCGCCGTTGGCCAGGCGGTAGCGTTCGATGGCCAGCACCACGCGCGACCCGGCGGCCTCGATGCGCATCAGGCGATCGGTGAGCAAGACATGGATCGAGGACAACAGGTCGCGGCCGATGGGGTTGCGCCAGTCGGCGCTGGCCATGTGCTCGGCCACGCGGCGGTCGGCCCCGATGATCGCCGGGCCCGTGGCCTCCAGGGCATCCAGCGAGAGCCGCAGCAACTCGTCGAGCCAGCGGTCCAGCGCCTTGCGGCCCAGGAACAGGTCGCCGTGGATGTTCGACAGGCGGTTCATGCCCAGGGGCGTGAGGGGAGAAAAGGAATCGAACTCGTCGTAGCCGATCAGCCGCGCGTACGCGAACGGCAGCAGCCGCCCGCCGCCCGCGCCATCGTCGGTGTAGGCACGCTGCACGGCGTCGGCGATGAACAGGCGTTCGGCCCCCAGGGCGTCGGCCATCGTCGATGCCCGCCCCTCCAGCTCGAGCCGCAGCAGCTCGTCGGCCGTCCGCAGCCAGGCGTCGTCCTCGACGGGGTGCAGCAGCAGGCCGTGGAGCAGTTCGTTGCGGGCCAGGGCCATGATGGCCGTGCCCACCAGGTGATCGATCAGGAGGCCGCTGCCGCCGACCACCCGGCCCAGGGCCAGCGTGTGGGCGACAGCTTCCAGCCGGGCCGCATCATCGCCCGCCCGGGCCGCCAGCCGCGCCCGCGCCGCCAGGGCCCGGGCCAGGCCGCGCGCCGTGCCGCCCTCGCTCATCCACTGGTCGAACAGCGGGCGGTCGTCATAGGACCGGGCCACGCGTTCGAGCCCGGCGATGGCGCGGGCGGCCTCGAAGACGCCCATCGCTTCCCACCGGGCCAAAACCTCGAGCGCCCGCCCCCGGGCCCGCTCGAACTGCTCGGGCGTGCCCCCATCGGGCTCGATGTAGATCAGGTCGGGCGTGACGTGCCGCCACGTATCGTCGGGGTCGACCGGCAGGTCCTTGTTGTATTGTTCGAGCCATTCGACGGCGCCCCGAACCGTCCCCAAAGAGGCGCGAAACTGGTCCCACTGGTTCAGCCCCGGGCCGAAGACCGCCTCCTGCCGGGCCAGGGCCCGCTCCTGGATCTGCCGGCCGTAGTCGTGGGCGATGGTTGGCCGGGCCATGGCCCCGCGCCCGAAGGCAAACATCAGCCCCACGACCACCAGCACCGCCACCAAGGCCACCACCAGCACCGCCCGGCGCAGCGCACCCCCACGAGCACCCCCACCCCCACGCCCACGCCCACCCCCACGCCCTCTCCCACACCACCGGGTCTGGGGGTGTCCGGGCGCGGGCGAGGCCATCGGGCGGTGTCGTGGTGCCATCTCCATGCATACGGGCATCGGCCAATCCAGTTGCACGCCCCCAACCCCCACACGCCCCCACCCCCCCACACC
>JAHCJI010000022.1 GCA_026126305.1 Phycisphaeraceae bacterium | reverse complement strand
AGAGCCGTTTCCTCGAACATCACCCGATCGGGCAAGGGCGGCCGGGGCGGGGGCAGCGGTGGCCAAGCCGCACCCAGCCAGGCCCAAGCCCGCCCGGGCTCGACCCACGACGGCCGGGGCTGGTCCAAAGACGCCCCAAGCCCGACCCGAGGCGGCCAAGCCAAGGGAAACCCCCATCGGCCATCGCCCCGGCCCGCTCCCACCCACGAGCCGTCGTGGGGACGCGGGGGGTGCTGCTGGTCCGCCCGTGCCGGCCGGGGTTGCGGGTGGGGGTTGCCTACCCCACGCCCGGGGCCCGGAGCGTCGCCTTGCACGCCGGGTATCGCGAGCAACCCAGGAACGCCCCGCCCGCGTTCGGGCCCTGCCGGGCCACGCGCCGCACCATGGCCGAGCCGCATCGCGGGCAGGGGGGCGTGGCATCGGCTGGTTCGCTCGGGACGGGCGGCGCGTTGGGCGTTGGTGGCTGGGGCGTGGACACATCGGCGGGCGCGTTCTGCACCGAGCGGATCATGGGCCAGAGCGCTTTGCCATCGATCAGTTCCACGCCCGCGGCCGCCGCGAACGAGCGGGCCTCGCCCGTGAAGCTTCCCGAGGCCACCAGCACGCCCCGCTGGGCCCCCTCGGCCACCATGACGCCGCGCAGTTCCCGCACGGGGCGCACGCCCACGCGGGCGGCCTTCCAGTGCTTGCACTGCACGAGCGTGGTCTCGCCGTGCCGGGTCAGCCGCAGGTCGACGCCGCCATCGGCCCCGCCCCCGCCGCGACCGCCCGGTCGCTGCACCGCGTAGCCCTTGCGGCGCATGGCCTCGGCCAGCAAGAGCTCGAACTGCTGCCAGGTGAGGGCGTCGATGGTCCTTGGCCCGCGCTGGCTGTCCAGGCGTTTGCGGTCGAAGGCCTTGGCCACCAGCGACAAACCCCAGACCAGCAGGACGGCCAGGGACAGGAACCCCCCGAAGATCGGCATGACAACGCGCAGGAACGAGGCCAGGCCCTTGGCCAACTCGTTGGTGGTGCCAAGGGCCGCGATGGCCAGCGGGAAGACCACGAAGAAGAACAGAAGCAGGCCCACGACGACCAGGGGCCCAGCCCACCAGGGCGCGTGGCGGAAGGTGTGGAACATTTCCTCCCAGTCGATGCCGTCGTCGCTGCGTCGGTGGCGTGGCATGGGGGAAGGTAGGCGTGTGTTCAGTCCCGGTCACGCCGTCTAGAGCATCGAGCGTCCATGCGGGCGTCCCACGCGACCGGGGCCCCATCCTGATGCCCGGGCTCGCCGCGCTGGTCCTGGCGAGCCTTGCCCACGAGCCCCCGCGGTGATGCGGGGGGCATTCTTGGATGAGACGAAGCCGGCGGGGTCGCGGCAGCGGATCCGCGGCGAGGATGCTCGCCAGCGATGACCACCATCAATCCAACCGGGTGTGCTAGAGGGTGCGGGACGAGCCGTTGACGTGCCCGGTGTCTGGTGGAGGGTTGTCCGAGGCATTGCGGAACAAATCGAAGGCGCAAGGCGTGGCGCAGAGCCCGTGCCGCTGCTACGACCCGTTCGTGCGGTTCGTGTAACGGACTGGCCGATCCAACTGGCGGAGGTCACCGGCGGCACACATCGACAAGAGCCACCGCCGTGCCTGGGGCTTGGTCACATCAAGGGCCTCGGAAACCGACTTCTCGGTCACGGGCATGTCCAGGCAGAGCACCACCTGACGCACCGTGGACATCAGAGTCTCCTTGACGCTGGCCTCGGTCGCCGCGCCGTGGTCTTCGGCGTTCTGCGCTGCTGGGGCCTTCCCGTTGGTGCGATCGAGAACGGGCTGCGGATCCGAAAAAAGCGTTGGCGCGGCCACAGGCTTGGTCTGTTGCATGGCCTGCTCGAAGGCACGGGCATCACCCGGTTCCGGCCACCGGAGCGCCCCCTTGCGTTCGAGGGCTTCGAGCCCCTTGCTGTGGATCGTACCGGAAGCGACGAACACCGGGCAAAACCGCAGCCGTTCGATCTGTTCCACCGCGCCGGCCCACGTTCCACCCTTCTGGAAGTCGCTGTTCACAACCAGGGCCGCGTCCGCCAGGGCGTAGATCAACTTGTTGCGTTGCATCGCGTGGCCCGCCTGGAAGCCGGCGCGTGGGTCGTACGGCGAGCACAGCACCAGCCGTCCGCCGGCCAGGCCCTCGCGGTGTTCGGCCGCGACGGCCGCGCGTTCCAGGCTGTCGGCGAGCACCCCGATGGATTGCCCGCCGGCTCCTCCCGCCGATCGCATCGCCGCCTGGTCGACGCCCCGAGCGCCACCCGATACGACGGCGTAGCCGGCTTCGCACGCCCGCTCGGCGGCACGCTGCGCCACGGCGAGCACCTGCTCGGACGCGTCACGACTGCCCACGATCGCAAAGCCCCGCCTTTCGAGCAGCCGCGGATCGCCGCACCCGTACAGGACGGCCGGTGCCGCTTCGCCGAGCCGCTGCCGCAAGAGCCTCGGATATCCGGTATCGGCCCGGCTGAGCACCCAGATCGATCGCTGGCCCCATCGCTCGATCGCCTGCGCGAGGGCGAAGCCGCGGGCGAGCAAGGGCCGCAAGGGTGGGATGTCCAGGGCCGATTGGCAAGCATCGACCAGCGGCTCGTTGCGTGGCTCGATCAGCGCCGACGGGGTGAGGTCGCGTTCGTGCAGGAAGCGGGCGAGTTCCCGGTACTGGCGCGGGGCGAGCGTGGACGGACCGTCGGCAGCCTGGTGCCCGTTCAGCAGTGGGGCGGTGAGCAGCAAGATAGCCTGGGTGTCACTCGAGACCACGCCCTAACTCCTGCTGGAATCCGCGAGCACGAGGGGGAACACCGGGCCGGCACCGTTCGATCGCAGCAACCAGCCGGCGACCGTCAGGGTCCAGCGTGAATCCACCACGTCGTCGATCAGCAGGACGGGACCGGACAGGATTCGCCCGCACACCTCCATCGCGCCATCGACATTGCGAGCCTGCTGGAAACTGTTTCGCATGGTCTTCTGCTCCGGTCGATCCTGGGTTCGGCCGAGTACCACCATGTATGGTAGGGAGAGCCGGGCGGCGAGTCGGGCCGCGAAGTTGGGCACCAGTTCCGGGTGCCGCCTGGAAGGCACACACGCCAACCACTGGGGCGCAGGATGCGGGCTCCATTCGTGGACCATGGTCGCGCAGGCCTCGACGAGGTCATCGGCGAATCGCCCATCGTGGTACTTCCCATCCCGCACGAGCCGCCCCCATCCCGCATCGCCCCAGACGCACAGCGATCGCCCGAACTCGTTTTGCGGATCGATCCGACCCTTGATGCCGTAGTTCTCGAGACCCCCGCTCGGCCATTTCTTTCTCGGCTCGATGGGGATCGCGCTGCGACGAAGGAAGCCGATGGCTTGCTGGACCAACGCCGGGTCAACCGTCGTCGGCAGCGCGGGGGTGTCCGGCTTGACAAGGCCGCGAGCGTCGCCGTCCAAGGCTCGGATCAGGAACTCCATGTGCCCGCTTTCCAGTCCGAGGTACGACTGCATCTGCTGTTGTTCTTCGCGTCGGAGATTCGTCAGCCGATCGGCACGCTCCCAGAACGCGTTGTCGAGCGTTGACATCGTGCGTGTCCATCGGGATTTTTCTTTGACGACGGGCGCCGGCGATTCGAGGGAGAGCAGTTGCAGGGCCTTCTCGATCGTGCCGTGGCCGATGTTCAGCAGGCTTTCAATATCGGGCACAGAAAGGCCGTCCGGATGGGAATCCAGCGCACCGATGATCTGGCCAACTTCATCACGAGTGGGAAACGCCGTGTCGATAAAATAGCTCGTGACGTCGGTATCTTCGGTTCCGCCGAGCAGCACTCCATAGGCCGAGGAAAGACCGCGGCCCGCGCGACCGACCTGCTGGTAGTACGCGATGACCGAGCCGGGTGTCTGGTAGTGGATAACGAAGGCCAGGTCGGGCTTGTCGAAGCCCATTCCCAGCGCGGTCGTTGCGACCAACGCCTTCACCTCGTTGCCCAGCAGGGCATCTTCAAGTGCTGGGCGATCCTCGCTCTTGCGGGTGTACGCCGCCGACTCGATTCCCTGTTGCCCGAGCCAATCGGCGACCCGCTGGGCGTCGCGGATCGTGAGCGTGTACACGATGCCGCTACCATCCAAGGTTGGCAGCACCTTGGCAAGCCAGGCAAGGCGTTCGGCCTGGTCTGGCAGCCGGATCGTCTGCAAGCACAGCGAGGGGCGATGGAGCGGCCCGCGTTCGACCTTGAGCCGGGGCCCCAATTGCTCACGCAGGTCCTCCAGCACCCGGTCGTTTGCGGTTGCCGTGGTCGCGAGCACCCGGAGGTTGGGCGGGAGCGTCCGGAGGATGCGACCAATCCTGCGGTAGTCCGGCCGGAAGTCGTGGCCCCAATCCGAGATGCAATGGGCCTCATCGATCACCAGGAGCGAGATACGGTCGGCAATCTCGGCGAGCAAACCATCTCGGAAACGATCATTGCCCAACCGCTCCGGCGAGATCAGCAGGATGTCGGTCTGTCCATCCAGAACTCGGGACTCCACTGCATCCCACTCCCCGGTGTTCTCGTGATGGATCGATTCTGCTCGCACACCCATGCGTGCGGCCGCGTTCATCTGGTTCCGCATGAGCGAAACCAACGGGGATATCAGGAGCGCTGGACCGTTGCCCGCTTCACGCAAGAGTTTTGTTGCAATGAAGTAGACATAACTCTTTCCCCAGCCCGTACGCTGCACGAGGAGCAAACGCTCTTCGCCCTCGACGACGTGCTGGATGGCGCTGGCCTGCCCATCTCGGAAGATTGCGGATGGATTCCCCGTGCCCGCTCGCAAGAGTTCCAATGCACGGGCCGCGGGAAAACTCATATCGTGTCGTACCCCAGAACGCAACGCCCTTAGGAAACTCATAAGTTCGAGATTCGCTCGCAGCACGAATCGCACGAATGCCCGCTGACGCCATGAGCATCATGCAAGAACCTATCTTACCCAAAGCTCCCTCCCCCAGTACCCCCGATGCCACCGCACCGCCTCCCCATCCGGCTCGAACCGCTCGGGCGGCCTCAGCCGGCGGCCCTCCCAGCCTGCCAGGTGCTCGGCCAGGGTTCCCCCCAACTCCGGATCGCGGAGTTTGGGCACCAGGACCACCGTCAGGTCGTCGGTGAGCGTGAACAGGCCGCGATCGAAGGCCTTGTCGGCTAAGGCGTTCAGGCACAGTCCGTTACAGGGGTCGGCCCTTCGCCCCTCGTCGGCGGC
>JAHCJI010000021.1 GCA_026126305.1 Phycisphaeraceae bacterium | reverse complement strand
GCCGATCTTCCCGATGAACGAGCCCAGCCCGCTCTTGGCGAACATGTGCGCCAGCTTGCCGCCGGGCACCACGCCCAGCGCCATCGCCACGGCCAACTCGCCCTCGCTCGTCTCGCCCAGCGCGACGATGGGGAACGTGCCCGGTCATGGGCACGAGGCCCGGGCCTTATCTTGATTCACGCCGGGCGAAGACGGCGGCCCCGATGGTGAAACATGTCGCGCCGATGGCCAGCAGCAAGCCGATGGGCAGGAGCATCTCGGTGGGCGAGAGGCCGCGCCACAGGCCGCCCTCGATGGCCAGGATGCCCCACTTGACGGGGCTGACGTGGCCGACCTCTCGCAGCCAGGGCGGCATGAAGGCCAGGGGGATGGCCCCACCGCCAATCATCGCCAGCGTGAGCAGGCACGCCCAGCCAATGCCGCTGGCGGCCGCCTCGGTCTTGCCCACGACCGCCAGCAGCATCATGACGCCCACGAAGCACAGCGCCAACGCCAGCACGGCCAGCACGAGCATGAACGGCGCCACCGGCCGCACGCCGAAGACGAGCCAGGCCACCAGCAGCAGCACGGTGCTGACCGCGACGGTGGTGAGCAGGCAGGCCAGGGCCTTGCCCAGGACGATGTGCCAGCGCCCGATGGGCGCTACACGCAGGCGGGTCATGGTGCCGCCGGTGCGCTCGCCCACCAGCGAGACGCCAAAGCCCGCGGCGCAGCCCATGACGGCCCACAGCACGGCCTGGGGGAAGGTGATGGCAAAGGCGCTGATGGTCAGCACCTGGGGGTTGTCGCCGACGCCGCCCGCGCTCACGTCGACCTGGGCGATGCGGACGATCTCAAAGCCCGCCCCTGCCCCCGCCCCAACCCCCGCCCCGCCCGGCGTCTGGTCGGCGTCGGCCGTGGGCATGGTCGCCACGGCGTTCTCGGCGGCGTTCATCAGGCCCAAGAGGGCGATGCGTCGCGTGGCGGGCAGGTCTTCGATGGCGCCCAGCGTCTGGCGGGCCTGGCGGAGCATCTCGCCCGCGCGTGTGGGGTCGAGCATGGTCGATTGCAGGTGCTGATATAACTTCTGCGTGGCGATGCCCGTCAAGAGCCCGCGCGTCGCCCGACCGCTGGGGCCGCTGCCGATATCCAGCGACATCGGCGTGCCGCCAAAGGGCATCCGGGCCGCGCTGCCAAAGCCCTGCGGGATGAGGATGTAGGCCTCGGCATCGCCGGTGCGTACGAGATCGTGGGCCTCCTGGGCATTTTGAGCGACGAGGGCGCGCAGCCGCTCGTCGCCCAGGAACAGTTCCATGACCTGGCGTGCATCCTCGCTCTGGTCGAGGTCGGCGATGGCCACCGCGATGGCCTTGGGCCCGTCGCCGCCGGCCGCCCCGCTGAACACCGCCCCGAACAGCACGCCAAAGAGCAGCGGAAACACGAACGTAAAAAAGAACGCCACCTTGTCGCGCGACAGCAGCCGCAGGTCCTTGGCGGCCAACACCATGACAACGCCCGGGCCCTTCATTGGCGGTGCTCCCGGCCGGTCAGGTGCAAAAAAACGGCTTCCAGATCGGGCTTCTCGATGCGCAGCTCGGCGATGGCCGGCCCCGCCGAGCCGATGGCCCGGGCGACTTCCTCCAGGGGCGTCGCCGTTTCGATGCGCGTCGCGTCGGCCTGCCCCTCGCGGCGGATGGCCACCACGCTGGGCCCGCCGTGGGCCGAGACCAACTCGTCCACCGTGCCTAACGCCAGCAGCCGCCCGTGGTCGACGATGGCCACGCGGTCGCACAGGCGGGCGGCCTCTTCCATGTAGTGGGTGCTGAAGAGGATCGTCACGCCCTGGGCCTTCAGGTTTGCCACGATCTCGAAGATGGCGTGGCGAGACTGCGGGTCGACCCCGGCCGTCGGCTCGTCGAGCAGCACCAGCCGGGGCCTTGCCACCAGCGCACAGGCCAGGTTCAGCCGACGCTTCATGCCCCCCGAGAACCCATGCAGGCGGTGGTGGGCGCGATCGCCTAGCCCCACCGAAGCAAGCAGCTCGCGCGCTCGGGCCCGCGCCTCGCGCCGCGACAGTCCGTGCAGGCGGCCGAAGAACGCCAGGTTCTCGCGTGCGGTCAGGGCGTCGTACAGCGCTACCTCCTGGGGGGCCACGCCCACCAACGTCCGCACGCGGGGGTGGTCGGGGCTGCCCACCAGGCCCGGCTCATGACCCAGCGAGACGCTGCCGCTGTCGGGACGAAGCAGGCCCACGGCCATGCCGATGGTGGTGGTCTTGCCCGCGCCGTTAGGCCCCAACAGGCCCATGACCTCGCCCGCGTGGACGTGCAGGCTCAGGCCATCGACGGCGATGGTCTTGCCGAAACGCTTGCGAACGTCGCTCAGGCGCAGCACGGGCCAGTGTACGGGCCGAACCGTACCATCCGCGATGCCCGACCCCCAAGCCCCGTGCGTTGTCCCCAACCCATTTGGCCCGTCCATCCCCGTGGGGCCGGGCCGCCCGCTGCTGGTCATCGCCGGCCCATGCACGCTGGAATCGCTCGAACTGGGCCTCGAGGTGGGCCGAGCCCTGAAAGCCGCCTGCGACGCCGCGGGCTTGCCCTATGTCTTCAAGGCCAGCTTCGACAAGGCCAACCGCTCGAGCGCCGCCTCGCCCCGCGGGCCCGGGCTCGAACAGGGGCTGGGCTGGCTCCGCGCCATCGGCCATGAGTTGGGCTGCCCGGTGACGACCGACATCCACCTGCCCGAGCAGGCCTCTCCGGTGGCCGAGGTGGCGGGCATCCTCCAGATCCCCGCCTTCCTGTGCCGCCAGAGCGACCTCTTGACCGCCGCCGCCCAAGCCGCCGCCCCCGGCGGGCTGGTGGTCAACGTCAAGAAGGGCCAGTTCCTCAGCCCGCGCGAGATGCTCGGCCCGCTCAAGAAGCTCCACGAGGCCGGCTGCGACAACGCCATGCTCACCGAACGCGGCACCTTCTTTGGCTACCACCGCCTGGTCACCGACTTCATCGGCCTGGGCGACCTCATGGAACTGGACCGCACGGCGTGGAGCAACCTGGGGCCCGCCCCGGTGTGCTTCGACGCCACCCACAGCACGCAACTGCCCGGCAGCGGCGAACAAACCGGCGGCCGGCCCGAGCGCAGCCCGATGCTGGCCCTGGCCGCCGTGGCCGCGGGCGTCCACGCGCTCTTTATCGAGAGCCACCCGAACCCGTCCCGTGCGATGAGCGATGGCGCGACGCAGCTTCCCACGCCCGTGGCCCAGTCCCTGATTGCACGTGCCGCCGCGATGCGTTGCTGCGTGCAAGACCTCTGACGCCCACGTGAAGGCTCTCCTGCTCACCATATGCTGACGGGATCGACATCGATGGCCACGCTCGCGTCGCTGACCAGCCCGTGCCGTTCGCGCAGCGTGCGCAGGCCTTCGCGCAAGATGCTGGCGCTGGCGGCGTACACCTCGATGCCCACGCGGTATTCGTCGTGGGCGCGTTCCAGTGGTGCCGGCGCGGGGCCCTCGACGCGGGCCTTGTCGCCATAGGCCCGGGCCAGTTGGCCGGCGATCTCCAGGGCCCGCGCCTCGGCCTTGTCATAGAACCTGTCGCGGGACACGATCCACGCCGCCCGGGTGAAGGGCGGCAGGTGTGCCCGACGGCGGACTTCCAGTTCGTCCGCGGCGAAGCGCTCGTAGTCGTGCGCCGCAGCCGCCCGGATGCTGGGCAGGTCGGGGCTGAGTGTCTGCACGATCACACGCCCGGGCATCTCCCCCCGGCCCGCGCGACCGGCCACCTGGCTGACCAGCTGGAACGTCCGCTCCTGGCAGCGCCAGTCGGCGATGCCCAACGCCGTGTCGGCGTCGACCACCCCGACCAATCGGATGTTGGGAAAGTCCAGCCCCTTGGCGATCATCTGCGTGCCCAGCAGCACGCGGATCGTTCCATCGGCGACACGGCCCAGCACACGCTGGTAGTCGGCGGCGCGGTGCATGGTATCGGCGTCCATGCGCGCGATGGCCGATTCGTTGAGGCCCATCGCCCCGGCCAGTTCGTCCTCGAGCCGCTGCGTGCCCCGGCCAAGCAGGATCACACCCTTGCCGCACGCCGGGCACTGCTTGGGCAGGAGCTTCTCGGCCAGGCAGTGGTGGCATCGCACCAGCCCCTTGCGGCCCAGCACGCCCTTGCGGTGGAAGACCATCGCCGCCGAGCACGAGTCGCATGTCAGCGTCCAGCCGCACATCGCGTCGGGGCACGCCGCCACACGCGCAAAGCCCCTTCGGTTGAGCAGCAGCACGGCCTGGCCGCCCTCCTCGAGCGTGCGTCGGAGCGCCGACTCGAGCGTGGGCCCGAGTAATTCCATGCGCCGGCCCTGCTGCCGGGCGGCCTTGCGCTCCAGCGCCAGGTCGACCACTTCCACCATGGGCAGGCCCGCCGAGCCCGGCGCCCGCTCGGGCAGCTTCCACAGCATCGATCGGCCCAGCTGCGCGTTGTGCCAACTTTCCAGGCTGGGCGTGGCCGAGCCGAGCAGCACGGGGCAGCCCTCGATCTGGGCCCGCTTGATGGCCGCGTCGCGGCCGTGGTATCGTGGGGCCTGGTCCTGCTTGTAATCACCGGCGTGCTCCTCATCGACGATGATCAGGCCCACGTGTTGTAACGGCGCAAAGAGAGCCGAACGTGGCCCCACGACTACACGGGCCAGCCCGCGAGAGACGGCGTCCCAGGCCCGGTGCCGCTGCCCGGCGCTCAGGCCCGAGTGCAGCACCGCCACGCCGCGCTCGCCAAGCACGGGCAAGAACCGGGCGATGAACCGAGCCGACAACTGTGGGGTCAGGGCGATCTCGGGCACCAGCACGATGCCGCTGCGCCCCGTCAACAGCACGCGTTCGAGCAGCCGCAGGTATACCTCGGTCTTGCCAGAGCCGGTGACGCCAAAGAGCAGGTGCGTGGAAAAGCCCTCCAGAGGCACGCCCTCGATGATGGCCCGCTGTGCCGCGGTGGGCTCGGGCGGTGGAGCGGAGTCGATCGCAAGGGGCGTGGCATCCTCGCTTCGAGCCACCACGTCGGTCCGCGTGACCGTTTCGAGCAGCCCAAGGGCCAAGAGGCGGCGGATGGGCCCGGCGTTCTTGAGCCCAAGCCGGCCGACCAGCTCTCGCTCGTCCATCGGCCAGTCGCCCGGGTCGATGCCGGCAAGGGCGTCGCGGGCCTTCTTCGTTGTCGGCGGCAGCTTCTCAGAAGGGTCTTTGCCGGTGGGTTGCAGTGCCACGTGTTGCTTTCGGCCCACGCCCTTCTTCACAGCGGCGGGCAGCATCGCCGCCAGGGTCATGCCCAGCGGGCAGGCGTAATACTCGCTGATCCACCGGCCTAGTTCCAGGACGCTCCGGGGCAGGCGCGCCTCGCCCACGGCCAGCAGCCGACGCACGCGGGCCGGGTCAAAACCTTCGAGCATTTCGGCCCCGCCCACGGCCACGATGACCCCCCGCGTCGGCTGGCCCCCCTGCCCAGAGCCCTTGCCCCCACGGCCCAGGGGTGCCAGGCAGGCCCGGCCCACCCATTGCCCGGCGGGCTGGGCCAGGCCTTCAGGGGCCGCGTAGGTCAGCGTTCGGCCGTCGATGGACCGCTCCAGGGCCACCGCCAGGTACGGGCCCGCTGGCGGTGCTTCATGCTGGGGAAAGAGGCCTTGGGGCGTGGGCTTCACAACGCAGGGTAGAGCCCACCCGGTGCGGCATTCCCCTTCGGTGGAGGGTGAAGCGAGGGGGCGGCAGCTTGTCCCGGTCGGAGTGGCCCCAGGCACGTCTGCCATGGCCGTGTCGATACAGTTTTCGCGCCATTCCGCAGGCTTTGTGGTCCGCTGGCCGATAAGGTTGGGTTCGACCGGACGCCCACGGAGGGCCCCGGCTGCCCGAGTCTGTTCGTCCGCATCGTCGTTGGAGGATCCAAGGCATGCCCACGTGCGTCCCTGCCCCGTCGCTGTTGTCCCGAGTTGTCTTGGTGGCCCTGTTGCTGGGCATTGCCCTGGCCGGGGTTGGTTGTGCCAGTGCCGGGCCCCGGCCCGACGACGCCCTGGTGATGGAAAACCAGGAGCTGCGCCGCCTCAACGAGAACCTGCGCCTGGCGCTGAGCGACTCCGAGGCCCGCTACAACGCCTTGGACCAGCAGAACCGCGACCTGGCCGGGCAGTTGGCGGCCACGCCCGATGGTGCCACGGGCTTCGAGGGGCTGGGAGCGGGGGTCAGCCGTCGCAAGGGCGAAGTGGTGATCGACATCGCCGGCGAGGTGCTGTTCGACTCGGGCTCGGTGACCATCAAGCGCGACGCCCAGCGGGTGCTCGACGGCGTGGTGCGGGTCATCCAGCAGCGCTACCCCAACAACGAGATCCGGGTCGCGGGCTTTACCGACGACGACCCCATCCGCAAGAGCGAGTGGAAGACCAACGAGCG
This sequence comes from Phycisphaeraceae bacterium, assembly GCA_026126305.1. Taxonomy (GTDB): domain Bacteria; phylum Planctomycetota; class Phycisphaerae; order Phycisphaerales; family UBA1924; genus JAHCJI01. The sequence continues at coordinate 23,073 of JAHCJI010000021.1, read as the reverse complement.
GCTGAGCGCCGAGCGCGCCATGGCCGTGGAGGCCTATCTGGTCTCCAAGGGGATCAACAACAACCGCGTCCACTCGGCGGCCTTTGGCCCGGCCAAGCCCAAGGCCACCAAGCGCGAGAGCCGGCGCGTGGAGATCATCATCCTCGAATAGGTTCGGCGTCTTCGGCGCCCTGGTCGACTTGGTCGTCTTGCCATCGGGCCGCTTCGAGCACCAACGCTCGCAGCGGCTCGTGTTCTTTGGTGACCCGTAACTCGAGCGCGGGCCGCGCCACCGGGCATGGCCACGATTCGCCCGTGCGCGAGAGCTTGGCCCAGTCCTTCTCGGTCACCAGCAGCGCGTCCATCCCTTGGGCCAGGTGCCGAAGGCGTGCCAGCGTCGCGGGGGCGTAGGGGTCATGGTCGCGCAGGATCAGCGTCGCGGCGGGTGGGCCGAAGGCGCTGGTGGCCTGCCGTACGAAGGCCTCGGGCTTGCCGATGGCGCAGGCCAGGGCGTAGCGGCGGCCCTTGAGCCAGGCCAGCGGTTCATCGCGATCGGCACCGTCGTGGACGCGCAGGCCCGTCCACTCGTGGCGGGCGTGGGCGACGAGCAGGTGGGGGAAGTTGCGGCGCAGGTCGGCGTCGATGCGCGTCAGGTCGCTGGGCGCGGCGCGGTCGGCGTGGGTCAGCACCACGGCGTGGGCGCGGGCCAGCCCCTCCACCGGCTCGCGCAGCCAGCCGGCGGGCAGCAGGCGCTGGGCGAAGGGGTCGTGCGTGGCGTCGATCAGCACGATGTCCAGTTGCCGGGCCAGCCGCCGATGCTGGAACCCGTCGTCGAGCACCACAACGTCGACCGCTTGGCCCCGAGGTGAGGCGAACAGGTCGAGCAACCGCTCCACGCGGTTGGGCCCGACGGCCAGGGGCACGCCCGGCAGGGCGGCGCGGTGCAGCTCGGCCTCGTCGCTGACGCCGTTCTTCGAGGCGTACCCGCGCAGGGCGATGGCCGGATGGTGGCCGGCCTCGATCAGCCATTTGCAGACCAGTTGCACGGCGGGGGTCTTGCCCGTGCCGCCCACGCTGAGGTTGCCCACGCACAGCACGGGTCGGTCGAGCGTGACGCTCAGCCCGCCGGGGAACAGCAGCGAGCCGCGGGCGCGGTCGTCGTAGTTGCGGTTGCGCTTGGCGACGAGGCGCGCGTACGCCCGCTCGAGCAGCGGGGCCAGCGGTCGCAGGGCGGCGGGCAGCGGTCCGGGATCAGGGGGCATCGTCGTCTCCACCGGTCCGGGCACGGCGCTGGCCAAAGCCGCCGCCCATTGATCGGCGCATCGTGCGCTGCTGGATCCTTGTCAGCCGCAGGTTGTTGGCCACGTCCAGGAAGGCCATCGCCAGCACCAGGCAAAGCAGCATGATGGCCACGCCCCAAACCAGCGCGAACGGGCGCGGGCTGCCAGTCTGCACCACCGAGAAGGCGACCACCAGCACCGGTGCGGCCACCATCATCAGCCAGCCGTTGGCCGTGCGGATGCGCCGCCGGCTCTCGGGCATATCGGCGGTGCGCAAAGCGATGAGGTGGGCGGCCACCACCACCAGCGTCACCATCGCCATCGGCCCGCTGATCCAGATCGGCACCAGCCCGTTCACGCCGCACCCCACGCCATGGCCTGCGACAGCCAATCGCCCAAGCGCTGCGCCGGCAGGCCAACGACCGTCGATGGGTCGCCCGACACCACGATGGGCCAGCCATCGGCCAATCGCTCCGAGAGGTTGTAGCCCCCGGCCTTGCCCTGCCACTGGCCGGTGGCCGTGTACGCGTCGACGGCTTGGCCGTCCAGGGCACCAAAGGTCACCTGCGCCACGTCGACCACCAGCAGCCGCCGCGTGCGCGGGTGGGCCGGGCACACCAGGGCCACGCCCGTGACCACTCGCTGCGTCCGGCCTCGCATAGCCCGCAGCGTGTTCGCGGCGTCGGCGGCGCTGGCGGGCTTGCCAATGATCCGCCCGTCCAGCTCGCAGGCGGTATCGGCCCCCAGCACGAGATCGGTCGTCTTGCGCGCGTCCAGCGTGCCCGGCGGAAGGTCGTCGATCGCCGCCCGGGCTTTGAGGTACGCCATGGCGATAGTCCACGCCACGGCGCTCGTGCCCGGCGGGGGCGTCAACTCCCCGTCGTCAACCGGCGAGGGCACGACTTGGTGCTCCAGGCCCAGTTCCTGCAAGATATGGGCCCGCCGAGGGCTGGCGCTGGCCAAGAGCAGGCGCACGGGCGGCACCCCGGCCGTCGCTTCGCCCGCCGCTACCCTGCCCTCATGCGTGCGCACCTGGTCCAACTGGACATCGTATGGGAAGACCGCCGGGCGAACCTCGACCGGGCCGAGCGGCTGCTGGACGGCGTGGACGTGGGCCCGGGCGACCTGATCGTCCTGCCCGAGATGTTCGACAGCGGGTTCTCGCTTAATACCGACGTGACGGCCGACGACGGCACCACCGCCGCCTGGCTCGCCCGCCTGGCCGACGACTTGGGCGCAGTGGTCATGGGCGGGCGAACCGTGGGCGGCTGTGCCAACGGTGGCTGCGGCAAGGCCACCAACCACTGCACCGTCTACGCCCCCGCGCCCGAGGGCGGCCAGCCCCTCGCCCTGTGCGACTACGCCAAGATCCACCCGTTTACCTATGGCCGCGAGGCCGAGAAGTTCGTCGGCGGGCGAGAGGTCACCACCTTCGCGTGGGAGGCCGGCGGCCAGCGCCTGACCGTGTGCCCGACCATCTGTTACGACCTGCGCTTCCCCGAGCTCTACCGCCTCGGCCTGAGCATGGGGGCCGAGCTGTTTACCTGCATCGCCAACTTCCCCGCCGCCCGCCGGGCCCACTGGCGCACGCTGGCCCTGGCCCGCGCCATCGAGAACCAGGCCTTCGTGCTGGCCGTCAACCGTAGCGGCAAGGACCCCTACCTGGCCTACGCGGGCGGCACCATCGCCGTCGGGCCCGGCGGCGAGGTCATCGGCGAGCTTGGCGAGCAAGAGGCCGTGCTGAGCGTAAACCTGGACGTAGCCGGCCTGTACGCCTGGCGCCGGGAGTTCCCCGCCTGGCGCGACGCCAAACTCATGGCCCAGCTGACTCCGGGTGTGCGGAGCGTCCCAAGATAAGTCGCCCGCCCCCCTCACACACCTCGCCCATTGCAGCGCTTTGCGGGCCTACAACGGCCGATGTCTTCACAGCGTCGGCCGCTCCGGCCTCCCTGGGCAGATTCCATATCCGGACGCGGCCGCGAGGCGATGAATGGACCATCGGCACCATGTCGCGGTCCGCTGTCCTGCATTGCGGACCATGCGTGTGACGCGTCCGCCCTGGCCCGGCCGCATTGCCCGACACGATGTCCCAGAGTTCAACGGCACCATCGATGAACAGGCCGACGAACAGCCCGTGCGGATCGGTGTACATCCACGGGTTGCCCAGGCCGTAGGTATATAAGTTCAGCCCGTCGACGTAACCCGCCGGGTCGCGTTGCAGCCAGCGGCCCAGCAGCGGATCGTAATATCGGTATCGAACGCAATAGATCTCGGCCTTGGGGCTCCACACGTAGCCCGCCATGCCGATCTCGTTGCGAGGGCCGGTGGAGCTCGAGATCTGCCCCGCGGTCAGGGCGGCACGGCCGTTGCATCAGCGGCTTAGCGGTCCAGCTAAACTCATCCGTCTACTCAGACGGTTCCACCAGGGTGACGCGCAAGTGATGGGCCGGTACGGAATTGGGCATGAAGGTCTTAAGTGACAGTTCCCCGGTTCCCCATTCGTCTGAAAACAAGTGAAAGTGATCCCCTGCATACTTAAGATGCTGCAATTGTTGAACGAGGTACTCGAGAGCCCTTCGGTCGATACACAGTTCAATCTCCTCGACTGCAGCGTCTGGCGTCACGGGCCGTATCATCTCTACAGACAAGTGCATTTAAACTGCTCCTTGTGTCGAGCCCCCACGATGGCGATCACAGGGGATACTCGCGGGGCGGCAATGTTCGGCGACCCCGGGGTCCTTGCACGCCAACATGAGGTAGTTTGGGTGGGGGGTGCAAAGCATCGATGTGGTAGGCTCGGCCACTTCGAGGGTTCAGATATGTTCCTTGTCCTGCTACCGGGTTTCGGCCTTTCGGCAGATACCCCTTCTTCGTAAGCATATCGGCAACCTGCTGGGCATTTTTCCCCTTAAAAGGATTGCCACCAAGTCCTCTGGTAGTCCCCCCACAATTATGCACCCACACGCCCTGCTCGCCGGCGTAGTAGGTGTGGTCCCCGTGGACCTCGAGATTATAGACCGTGCGTTCGCCGGCGGGCAGCTTCGCCAGCACGTACGCCATGTCGTCGAGCGTCTCGACCCGCTCGCCGGTTATGAGTTCGTTCGCCTCGACCCAGCCCTGGCGATCTACCGACCACACCGGGTGCTCGGGCGTGATGGTCAGCGGCGTCAGGTCAGTGTCGAGGAAAAGCTCGAGCACCTCGCGATCCGTCCGGCGGAACGTCGAGATCACCATCCCACGCGTGGCAGAGCCGGGCTCGATGGTCGCCGGGGCGGGGGCGATGGCGGTGGCACGGATCGAGTTCTTATGTTCACCACCAAGATCGACGGGCAAGGCGCTGCCGATCTCGATCGCGTTGTGCTCCAGCCACGCGAGCGGACGAAGCAGCACGACGGAGACCTCGCCACCGTCCGGCGTGCGTCCCTCGAACGTGATCGTCCGCCAGAACGCTGGCTCGAACGTTATGTAGTCCATCGGCAGAGGCGACGTGCCGGCCTCGCCACCCGCGTAGCCGTACGCCATCGATCCGTAGGTCGGCGCGGGCTGGTCGGGATGCGAGTACACAATGTCGCCGAGTTGGACATGTTCGATCGCAACGGGTTCGAGATCGGCCATCAGGATGATCGTGCCAGCGGCGAAACATTTCAGGCATCCTCCGACGGCACGACCCACGCGACTACCACTCAACGCCTTGCCGACGCCTCGTGCGATCCATGCGGTTGGCACCACGGTGAGCGCGATGTCAATCGCGGTTTCGATGATCATCTGCTCTTCGTGATTGCGAAGTTCGGCAAGGCCGCTCTCGACATCGTCGGCCATGCCGTTGACCTTGCCCCACATGGATCGGGCTTCATCGGCGGAGATGTTTCCGTTGTGATAGTTCTGGCAGATCTTGCCCTTCTGAGCGTTCTCTACGCCCCTGATCCTCTCGACGAACTCGGCGTCCTCGCGAGCCGCATTGCCCCACACGATGTCCCAGAGTTCAACGGCACCATCGATGAACAGGCCGACGAACAGCCCGTACGGATCGGTGTACATCCACGGGTTGCCCAGGCCGTAGGTATATAAGTTCAGCCCGTCGACGTAACCCGCGGGGTCTCGCTGCAGCCAGCGGCCCAGCAGCGGGTCGTAGAAGCGGTACCGCACGCAATAGACCCCAGCCTTGGGGCTCCACACGTAGCCCGCCATGCCGATCTCGTTGCGAGGGCCGGTGGGGCTCGAGATCTGCCCCGCTGGCAGGGCGGCACGGCCGTGCCACGAGGCCATGTAGATGGCGTAGTCCGCCGAGTCGGCCACGCCGTCGCGGTTCAGGTCGAGGTCGCAGTCGTACTCGTCAGGGCTTGTGGAATCGCCTGACTCAGGGTGACACCGTGAACTAGCCAGCCACACAGGTCGAATCGCGCGAGCGACTCGGCGGGATACTCCGCTCGCATCACAGCGCGATTTGAACGCACTTATCTGTCGACGAAAACGCACCCAGCTTACTGTTATCTGCTGCGCTAGTCACTTCTGAGTTCCTATACCCGCTTGGTGCGCATTCCAAAGCCCCGCAGAATCCGCAACTCGTGTATCGGCCATATAGTGGAACACTACGGCTGATGTTCCCGCGCGGCGAAGCACAGCAGGCAATTCATAATCGAATACGCTGTCGACAAATATCCGTTAGTTGTCTTCATGCTTTCTGGTCTGTAGTTCCGCCGAGAAGCCCTCAAGGATACGAGTTACAGTCTGATCCACATCATCACCTCGGTTCGCCTCGTATGCTTCACCAAGGAGTTGAATGAGATGTACGATGGCCACGCCCCATACGGCTGGATCACTCCAGGAATCAGGCAAGCATAAGGATATTTCTTGATGACCAGCTGCTGCCCACACGCGAAGCAATTCGATTGCTTTCGCATCACCCAAAGCATTTGGAGGGATCGGAAGTTCATTTGGGTGCTCTTTATTGTTCACTCTCAGTCACTCTCGGTTGTACATCAAGGTGGGTCTAGCAGATGTGAACGTCGCGGTCCGATTGGATCACGCTTGTTCGCTACTGCAGGCGATATGCGTGCAGGCACCCCACCTGTAATCTGCTGGATTAGATTATGTTCCATTATCTCACGCTGAGTCTTCGTGCTACCTGGCATGCTCTTGAATGTCACATCATCAAGCGATCCCAATAGCCCACTTCTAAGATGGTCACCTAGGCGGCCAGCGGCGTCGATGGTCTGGCCTGTGTAAGGTATGTTGTCTGGTGTTGGGAATTGGTAGACACCGGGTCCTGTCGGACACCCTGTGTTATGCACCCACACCCCATCGTCACCGACGAAGTAGGTGTGATGCCCCAGCACCTCCAGGTTGTACACCGTCCGCTCGGCGGCGGGGACCGTCCCACGCACCATCGCCGGACCGTTGATCGTAGCGATGGACTCGCCCGGATAGAGATCCCCAGCCGAAACCCAATCATCCGAAGACAGCGACCACACCGGGTGCGGCGCCGTCACACCCAACGGCGCAAAGAAATAAAAAAACCGGCTGCTTTCGCAACCGGCTGTCAAGTGGCGAGGGAGGGACTCGAACCCTCGACCTCCGGGTTATGAATCCAGCGCTCTAGACCAGCTGAGCTACCTCGCCATCGGGGGCTGACACCTTCCCGCCAGAGCGGGTGGGGATGATAGCAGGGATCGGGGCTGTTGGGGCGTTGGGGCTAGGCGGGCAGTGAGCCGCGGGCTCTCGCGTTGGGGTCCCGGGGCGGGTTTCAGTTCGTGCGGGGGTTGGCGTCGGGGCGGCCCGCGTCGCCCGCGGGCTCTTCGTGGAAGGCGCTGTCGCGGTACGCCGTGCCCCTAGGGGCGTCCAACTCTGGCGTGGCAGGCGGGCGGTCGCCGCGTGTGCCGGCCTCGGGCTTGCGAGTTTCTTCCTCGATCTCGTCGGTGATGCCCTTCACGCCGCGCTTGAACTCGATGATGGCCTTGCCCACGTTGCGGCCCACGTCGGGCAGCCGACGGCCGAACAGCAGCACGGCGATTACCAAGATCGCCCCGATTTCCCACGGCCCGAAGGGGCCGATCAGGCCGATCAGGCTGGCGGGAACCTGCAAGATGGCGGCGATGGGCATGGTGTTCCTCTCGGGTGAATCCAAGTCATGGGGGGTGGCCAAGTCAACCGGGCGGCGGCCTTTCCACGCTCTGCTACCAGGCACAACGCCTTGTCAGGGCTGGGCTTGCACGACTATGGACCCCTACAGCCCAAGGCGTCGCAGCACGTCGTCGAGGATGGCCCGGGCCACCACCTCGTCGCCCACGGGCTCCAGGGAAAGGCTCATGCCCACGTCCGAGGGCGTCAGGCGGGTCCGTACGACGACCCGGCGCCAGCCGCCCAAGACCGAGGCGTCCGGCTCTCGGGCCACGATATGTCCCCGGTCGGCGGTGGCTTCGTCCAGGTCGATGGCGTATCCCCGGGCCAGCAGGGCCTCGACCGCGGCGTAGTGGGCCCCGGGAACACGGACGGCGTCGGGCAGGGCGACGCGCAGCGTGCGGCCCTGCCAGGTGGCCACGGTGTGGCTATGGCCCTGGTACCGCTCGCTGGTCTGGCAGCCACAAGCGGCCGCCAAGGCGACGAGCGAGATAAGGGCGGCTAGGTGTCGTCTTTGGGAAGCCATGTCCGCATGTCCAGATCGGCCGGGTCGATGCTCAGGCCGGAATCTTTAAGCAGCCCGGCCAGGTCCTGGGGCAGTTCACCCTTGGGTGCCGTGGAAGGTGGCGGGCCTGATGAGGTTGATCGGGGTGGTGGGGGTTGTGGGGGTTGTGGGGGTGGAGCGCTGGGCTTGCCCGTATCGGCAGGTGGCGGTGCGTTCGTAGCGCTGCCGTGCGAGGTGCCCTGAGCCTCGAGCAGGTGCCTGGGGATCTTCAGCCGTTCGTGCGCGTGCGGGCCGCTGGCCAGTTGCTCTGCCCGCTGGCGGGCCCGGTCCGCATCGAGCCCGCGCTGGGCGGCCTGGGAAACCTCGGTGACCGGCCGCTGTCCCGGCGGTGCCTGCTCGCCCGCGGGACCGTAGCCGAACATGGCCATCCAATAGCCGACGGCGTACTGGTTCAGCGGCACCTGCGTGGCAAAACCGGGCAGTGGCTTGGCCTTGGGCTTGTCGCTGTCGCTGGCCAGTTGGCGCAGGAAGTCCTCGCTGGAGATACTGCGGGCCTGTCGACGCCGGGCGGCGCGGGCGATCCTGCGATCGGTAGAGACCACCAGCAGCCGCCGGGGGGCGCTGTCGCGGGCGATCAGCAGTTCGATCACGTCGTCGGCCTCACGCCCCGCCCCGGCATACACGACATCGAGGCCGGCGATCTCCTTGCCCGAGGGCGCGGTGTTGGTGGGTGCGGGCATGGACGAGTGCGCATCGGGCAAGGCCAGCGGGCCCGAGGCGGCCGCGGGCGGCCCGACACCATCGCACACCAGCACCGAGCGTCGCCGCCCGTAGCGGCTGGCAGCGATCAGCCGGGCCAGCATCGGCACGTCGAGCCCGGCCAGGTGCGAGGGCAGCACGCCCGTCACGTGCAGCACATTGGATGTGTCGATGAGGAGCATCGCTCAGGCCGGTAGTCCGCCCAGCACCCGGCGGGCGTGGTCGGCCACCAGTTCGCGCCAGGCGTCGGCGTCCATCTGCGCGGCCCGGTCGCGGGGTACCAGCGAGACGACGCGTGCCACCGCGGCGTCCAGTTCCTTGCCCCGACGCAGGGCCTGGGCGTACGGCACGTTGGTGAAGCTCACCAGGTTGTACAGCGGCGTGGCGCGTTCGGGCATCTCTTCGCCCAGCTCGGCGTGGATGGCCTGCTCGACCCTCTTGTGGTACAGGAACGCCTGGTCGGCCACTTTCTCGCGCATCTCCACAAAGTTGGCAATCGCCATGTCGGCAATCGCGTTGGCGTGCTCGACACGCGAACGCCAGAAGGGGTCCAGCACCGACTCGATGTCGCCTTGCGCATCGGCGATCATCTCGGCCAATATGCGGCAATCCTCGAAGGCCGCGTTCATCCCCTGCCCAAAGAACGGCACGATGGCGTGGGCCGCGTCTCCAAGGACGAGCGCCCGCCCGTGCCGCCACGGACGGCACCGCACGGTCACCAGGCTGCTGGTGGGGTTCCTGCGGAAGTCCTGCTCCAGCGTGGGCATCAGCCAACGCGTGTCGGGGTAGTGCTCGTCGAAGAACGCCCGAACGCCCGCGTCGCTCAGGGCCCCGACCCGCTCGAAGCCGTGCACGCCCTCGAAGGGCCAGAACAGCGTACAGGTGAACGAGCGATCGGGGTTGGGCAGGGCGATCATCATCGATCCCCCTCGAGGCCAGATGTGCAGCCCTTGCGGGTCCATCGCGTAGCCCTCGAACCGCTCGGCCACGCCCTGGGGCAGGTCGGGCAGGTCCTCGGGCGCGGGGATGTGCAGTTCCTTGTAGCCCGCTTCGAGATAGTGCTGCGAGTAATCAAACCGATCTGTAAACTGCATCGCCTGGCGCACCGCGCTGAAGGCACCATCGGCACCGATGACCACCCGGCCTTGCAACTCCACCCGGCCCTGCGGAGTCTCGAAGGTTGCCATGGCCCGGTCCAGGTCCACGTGCGTGCAGCGGTGGTCGAACAGCAGCGTCACGCCCGGCGTCGCTTCGGCCGCATCGAGCAAGGCGACGTTCAGCCCGCCGCGAGACACGCTGCGGATGGCGTCGCGCGGGTCCTGGCTGTAAGGCTGGAAGACCGTGCCCTGACCCGTCGCGTCCGTCAAGGTCTTGGGGTGCATGATGCGGCCGGGCATGGGCAGCGCGTCGTGCAGCACCTGCTCGGCGATGCCCGCCGCCTTCAGCGCCGTGATCCCGCGGATGGAAAGCGCCAGGTTGATCGAGCGACCACCCACGTACCCCTTGGCCCGAGGATCGCCCCGCCGCTCGGCGACGACGACCGGAAAGCCCTGCCTGGCGAGCAGCACGGCCAGCAATGACCCGGCCAGGCCGGCACCGATGAGGAGGATGGGGCCGTTGTTCTTCATTGCCCCATGGTAGCGATCATCGGCCGCGACCAAGGACTACCGCAAGCCACGAAAAAACCGGGCCGAAGCCCGGTGCGTTGCGGGATGCAACCGATTGCCAGCGATGATTCAGACCTGGAAGCGCTGCACGATGGCACGCAGGCGTTCGGCGTTGGCCGAGAGCTGCCCTGCGGCGGCAGACGCCTCACCGGCGGCCTCGGCGGCCTCGCCGGTCGAGGTGCTTGTGCGCTCGATGGACGAGGCGATCTCGGCCGTCGCGGCCGACTGCTGCTCGACGGCGGCGGCGATGGAATCCACAGAAGAGGCCACTTCCTGCGAGCCGTGGACGATCTGCTCGAGGCTCTGCCCGGCGCTCTGGGCCAGCTCGACGCCGCGGGCCAGCTTGTCCTGGCTCGTGGCCATGCCATCGGTGGCCGCCGTCGTCCCCGTGCGGATCTCCGTGATGCTGTTGGCCACTTCCTTGGTGGCCTCGGTCGTCCGCTCGGCGAGCTTGCGCACCTCATCGGCGACCACGGCGAAACCGCGCCCGTGCTCGCCCGCGCGGGCCGCCTCGATCGCCGCGTTGAGCGCCAACAAGTTGGTCTGGTCGGCGATGTCGTTGATGACGTTGAGGATCTGCCCGATCTGCTCGGCCTTCACGCTCAACTCCGAGACGCTGCGCCCGGTCGATTCGATGTGCGAGGCGATGGCGTTGATCTGATTAACGGTGTCGCCCACGACGCGGCCGCCTTCGGTCGCGTCCTTGCCGGCGCGGGTCGAGCGGGCCGACACGTCCTGCGAGCGCGTCGAGACCTCGCTGATGGACGTGCTCAGCTCCTCGACAGCAGCGGAGACCTGGGCCAACTGGGCCCGCTGCTGGTCCACGCTGCGGGCCAGTTGCTCGCTGGTGGCCGAGACCTCGGTGCTCGCCGCGGCCACCTGGGTGGCGTTCTCGATCACCTCGGTCACCAGTTCACGCAGGCCGTGCTGCATCTCGTTGGCCACGTTGGCCAGCGTCGAGAGCTCGTCGGTCCCCTTCACGGGCAGGTCGGCCTGGTTCAGCTTGCCAGCGGCGATGTCACGCATCCGGGCGGTCACCAACGCCAGGGCGCTGATGATCTGGCGGATGATCAGCATCGCCAGCGTCACGCCCGCGACGATGCCAAGCACCGTCGAGACCACGAGCATCATCACCGCAGACTTGTAACTGGCCGTTGCTTCGGCCTTGGACTCTTCCATCCGATCGTTCGCGGTCGCGATGATGCTCTCCATCTGCCCGGCGGCTTGGCCGTACTGCTCGTAACCGATGCCGCTGGACAACTCTCGGGCCCGAGTCTGGCTTGCTTCTCGCGCCAAGGTACGAACCTGCTTGTTGGTGTCCACCCAACGATTGAACTGCGTATCGAAGGTGGTCAACTGCCGTGCGTCCGACTCATCGAGCAGATTTCCCAATGCCGTGCGATTCTCGCGAACCTTGGCGATCAACCCATCGATGTACGCGCCGTGCTCGTCCATGTCCTTGGGCGAACTGGCCAGGATGTAGTTCTTCTCGCCGCGGTGCAGGGCAACAATATTGCGCAGCATCTGTGCCGAGATCAGCCCGGCCCGGTTGGTCCGAGAAGCCGATTCGAGTTTCGCACGGGTGGCCGAATCGGCATCCTGGGACAACTCTTGAAGGATCGACGTCCCGCGCTGCTCATACGTATTCGCGATCGATTCAACCATCGTCTCGACCGAGTCGATGGCTTCGCGACTGTCGTACGCGGAAAGCTTGTAGGCAAGGCCATCGCTGTCACGTCGGCTCAGTTCACGGACCTGCTTGTTGGTGTCCATGAACTTCTTGTATTCCGCCGAGAACGCATCGATGTTCCGGCGGTCTTCGTCGGTGGCGATGGCGCGAAGCTGATCCAGGGTCGAAAGGATTTCCTTGTCAACCTTTGTGATCTGATCGCCCATCTCGTCGCGCGTTGCGTTGTCGCTCGCCAGGATGTAGTTCTTCTCGTAGCGATGCAACGACGTCAGCCCACGCTGGATTTCCGCGGACAACACCTGCCGCTGGCTCACATAATTCACAATGTATTCCAGGCGATGCTCGATCGAGGCCATCCGGTTCCAGCCCACAAAGGCCAGACCGATTGCCACCGATCCCATCATCCCAACCACGCACAGCAACTTCAGACGTACGCTCATGCTCGGCAGACTCATACCAGATCCTCCGTGTGCGGTCAGGCCGAGGTTGTCCTGCGGCAATCCCTGCACCCTGTACCTTGTTACGAGCCACGCGCCGCGGCCCGCTTCAATGAGTGCATCGGCTCGGGCCTGTACCCAATTCAGTGCTAGTCAAGCCGGGCGGCAACTTTTCTCTGAATACTGGTACAAGTGCCGCTATCGATGAGTCAACCCAGTCCGCTTCCCACGTTACAGGACCGTTCACCCAGACCTACGATCTCCAATGAAATCTCCGCAGAACAGCACAAACCAAGGCCAGACCAAGGCCGCCCAGGCCTTCACCCAAGGCCTCATCGACTACGCAGGACTCTTCCCTCCCGCCAGCCTCGGCATGGGCTCGGCCACGGAAAACTACGCCCGATATCTCCGCAGCACCCACGCCCCCATGCTCGGCCGGTTCATCTGCCCAGCCGCCCGATTGGGGGAACTCTCCAAGACCGCCGCCATGCTCATGCCCGGGACCTATGCCACCAGCGGCTATCGCGAGATGGCCGGCGATGGTGAGCCCTGGCGCATCAGCGCCATCGTGCCCCACCCCAACCAGACGCCCCTGGAAGACTCGCTCGAACACATCCGCGCCTTCAACCACCACCACGAGGCCGAAGACGCGGGCCTGGCCGTCGTCGACGCCATCGAGACGCCCGTGAAGGACGTGAACGAGATCGACGCCCTGCTCGACGCCGTGCCCGAGCAACTGGCCATCGCCGTCGAGGTGCCCGTGCTCACCGCGCCCGGGGGCGACGTGCGCGGTTACATCGCCGCTCTGGCCGGTACCGGCGCCGCCGCCAAGATCCGCTGCGGTGGGGTCACACTCGAGGCCTTCCCCAGTGCCCGGAAGATCATCGACTTCATCGTCGCCTGCCGAACCGCGGGCGTGCCCTTCAAGGCCACCGCCGGCCTGCACCACGCGCTGCCGGGCCAGTATCGATTGACGTACGAGGACAATCCACCGATGGGCCCGATGCAGGGCTTTGTCAACGTCTTCGCCGCCGCCATGCTCATCGGTGCCCGCGCGATCGATGCCGACAAGGCCGAAGCACTGCTCCACGATGCCAGCCCTCGCAACTTCATCTTGACCGACGACACGCTGGGCTGGCAGGGACATACGGTCCCGCTGGCCACGGTCGCCGAACAGCGAAGCCGCTTCGCGCTGAGTTATGGAAGCTGCTCGTTCGAAGAACCCGTCGAAGAATTCGGCAAGATGGTGGGGGGCTAGGGCCACGCACGGGCCAAGCGCCCTTCGCCTCTCGTCCAACGCGCACAGTGAACACCACAGCCGAACGATACCAATAGGCGACGGCCCCGGAGTCTCCCCCGGGGCCGTCATGTGGTCGCGTGCGGCCTGTAAGCCGAGTTCTGTGCCTGTCCCGGCGCGAACGGCCCTCCGGGACGGGCGACGGCCATTTCTCTGGCCACGCCGTTGCCGGCGTGATCGGAACCGCAGTTCCAGCGGTCTACCCGCCGCCTGCCGCCCGGGCCGGGCGTCGATGGGCGATCGCTCGACCATCGCGGCGGCTGCGTGACCTTGCACGCGGTGGGGTTTGCCGTGCCCCGGCTGTCGCCAGCCGGGCGGTGCGCTCTTACCGCACCATTTCAACCTTACCTGTGCCTGCTTTCGCAAGCCATCGGCGGTGTATTTTCTGTGGCACTTTCCCTCGCCGGCTCGCGACCTGTTCCCCCTCGGGCGAGCCCTTAGGGGTCGAGTTCCGACGGGTGGGCGTTACCCACCACCGTTGCCCTGCCGTGCTCGGACTTTCCTCGAACGTGAAGATCGCTCTTCACGCCCGCGACCGTCCGGCCGCACCACTCGTACGATGGATGGTACGCGTCCCGCAGCGTGCGGGGTTCGCTCGGGCTGGCCTGGAGGCCGAACTTGGACAAGACCCTTGCCATCTGGGCCACCGTGGAGCAAGCGCCCGTGCTGGGGGCGATGGCGCGCGAACTTGGCGCGACCGTCGCCGCCACCGCCCCGCCCGTGCGCGCCCACGGCGCGGCCTTGGCCGACGCGCTGGACGCGCCGCAGGCGGGCGACCTGTACGACCTGCTGGCCGACGAGCGGGCGCGCGTGGTCTTGCTGGCAACCTCGTGCGAGGCCTATGGCCCGGCGCTTGTGCCGGCCGTGGCCAAGGCCGCCGCCGCGGGCAAGCGCATCGTCACGCTCGTGCCCCTGCCCATGCCCCCCGTCGATGCGGCCGGCCCCTGGCACGAGCCCATCCAGGGCCGCTTGCCCACCGAAGCCGTGCGCTTCGGCCCGCTGCTGCGGCATGGTCCCTCGGCCCAGGAGGCCGCCGAGACGCTGGTGGCCTTCGGCCCGGTGCGCAGCGCGATGTTCGCTGGCTTTCGCGACTCTGCACTGTCCGGCGATGGCGCGACCGGCGCTCTGCTGGTCGACGCTCTGGACCTCCTCGTGGGCTTCCTGGGAGAGGCCGAACGCGTCGAAGCCTCGCTCAACGGCCCGATCCATGGTGCCGACAAGCCAGCCACCCTTTCGCTGAGCGCCCTGACCGGCGACCTGACGGCCCACATGCGTTTCGAGGGCGGGGCGTCGGCGGTGGTGATGCTCAGCGACCGGGCGGGCTCATGGTCTCGAAGGGCCACGCTGTTGGGCGAGGCCGGCCGACTGGAACTGGGCGACGACGGGCATCGCTGGATCGACCCGTCGGGCAAGACCATCGACGCCACCGAACGCCGGGCGCGGGGCATGCCCACGGCCCACGACCGCGCCGCACTGGACGCCCTGTCGGCGCTGCTGCTGCCCCACTTCGACGGCCGCGCGACGCCACCGCTGGACACCCAGCACCTGGGCCCGATGGCCGCGGCGGTGTTGTTGAGTGCGCGAACGGGGCAGGCCGAGAGCCCCAGCACGCTGCGGGCGATGGTTTAGGATTGGCAGCGATCCCACGGAGTTGATTCGGAAGGGTTGGTTCGAACAAGCCGCCCATGATCGACGATGGCTTGTTGCCCTTCGATGACTCGATCTCTCAAACTTCATTCGTATGTGATGTCGTGCACTTCTTAGACTTCGACTCCCAGACTTTCGCAACGGCATCTACCTCGGTTCTTGCATGGAGTCGATGATCAGCCATCAGAGGATCGACGCCCGGGCCTTTGGATTCGCTCCTACGCTCCGTCGTGCCCAGCAACCTGCCCAGCAACATCGCAAACCTTGGCCGCACCATCCGCAACATCCGTCGGGCCAAGGAGATCCTCGCGGTCCTGGCCAGTTTCGGATTTTCCGAGGCCATCGAAGACCTGCAACTGGACCGCCTGGTGCTCAGCGGCCGGCGCATGGTGGGCCTGAGCAAGCCGGACGCCACCGTCTCGCGCACGCCCACGGCGGTGCGGCTGCGCGAGGCGATGGAACAACTGGGCCCCACCTTCGTCAAGCTGGCCCAGGTGCTCAGCACCAGGCCCGACCTGATCCCCCCCGAGTGGGCACAGGAGTTCAGCAACCTCCAGAGCCGCGTGCGGCCCGTGCCCGAGGAAGAAATCCGCCCGCACATCGAATCCCAGGCGCAGCGGATGCCCGGCGGCTTGTCGCTCGAGCAGCGCTTCGCGTCGATCGAGTACGCCGCCATGGCCGCCGGATCGATCGCCCAGGCCCACGCCGCCATCCTGGCCGACGGCACGCCCGTGGTGCTCAAGGTGCTCCGCCCGGGCGTCGAGCGGACGATCGAGGCCGACCTGGAGATCATGGCCACGCTGGCTGAGTTCATCGAAGACCGCTATGCCGACCTGGGTTACAGCCCGGTGCAGGTGGTCGATCAGTTCCGCCGGCAGGTTCGCCGCGAGGTCGACCTGGAACTCGAACGCCGAAGCATGGCCCGCATGGCGGCGGCCTTCGAGGCAGACCAGCGCGTCCACTTCCCCAGGGTCTATCCGCAGCACAGCACGCCCGAACTACTCTGCATGGAGCGCATCGTGGGCACGCTCCTGAGCGACTTCGAAGAAGCAGACTTCACCGACCATCAGAGACGCCAGATCGTGGCCATCGGCAGCGACGTGGTCTTCAAGCAGTGCTTCGAGGTGGGCTTCTTCCACGCCGACCCGCACCCGGGCAACATCTTCGTGCTCAAGGGCGAGCCCGACGCCAAGCACGCCAACGCCATCTCGAGGCGTCAGGACGCGGGCGTGCGCCTGTGCTTCATCGACTACGGCATGACCGGCAACATCGACCCGCGCACCGCCGAACTGCTGGCAGACCTCGTGCAGGGCACCATCTCGGGAGACCTCGACCGCGTGCTGGACGTGGTGATCGAACTGACCGGCGTGAGCCCCATGAAGGCCCGAGACCGCGCCCTGCGGGCCGACGCATGGGAGTTCATCAGCCGGTTCCAGAGCGCGAGCCTGGCCGACCTCAAGATGGGCGCCCTGCTCAGCGAGTTCTTCGCCAAGATCCGAAAGCACAAGCTCCGCGTGCCGGCAGACATCGTCTACCTCATCAAGGCCATCACCACCATCGAGGGCGTGGGCGAGATGGTCTGCCCTTCCTTCGACCTGGTCGAGCACGTGCGACCGCACGTCGAGGGCCTCCTCCGCCGACGCTACGGCTTCCGCGCCGCGCGCCGCCGTGTCCAGGGGGCCGTGCTGGGCTACGCCGAGCTGGCCGAAAGGGCCCCGCGCGAGGTCGCCGGCCTCTTGCACATGCTCCGCAGCGAGGAGCTGGGCGTGCAGCTCAAGCACCACGGCTTGCAGGAAGTCACCAACGAGCTCGAGCGTGCCAGCCGCAACATCAGCTACGCCCTGGTCATCGCCGCCCTGCTGGTGGGCGGGGCCATCCTCATGCTGGCCGAGCGAGTCTCCACGCGAGGCGCGGCCGAGGGGCCCACCGACGGCTTCCTCTTCTGGGCGGGCGTCGTGGCCATCGTCTTCGCGGGCGCTCTGGGCGTGGTGCGCATCCTCACGGGCAAACGCCTGGGCTGACGAATCGCCAAACGAGGCCCCGGGCGCAAGCCGGGGCTCTCCGCGTCGAAGATCTTGAACGCGAAGGCCGCGATGAAGAGAAGATGCCCGAACGCAGAGGCCTCGGAGGGCGCAGTGGGAAGAAGGGGTCCGGATCCGTGCCACCGACCGCCGTCCGCGGAGATCGGCGTCTTCCCCTCCCCTCTCCGAGCCCTTTGCGACCTCTGCGTTCAATTCTCCGAATGCCCGGTACGGCGTTCCAAAAGATCGGTCCTTCTATGACCCCGTGCGCAAGTGCTCGACCAACCCCAGGCACGCCGACTCGAGCATGTCGAACACACGATCGAAGCCATCGTCCCCGCCGTAGTAAGGGTCGGGCACATCGGGCGCAACGGGCAGGCCGGCATGGGCCGGGTCATACGCCCGCATCAGACGCACGCGCCCCGGCGGCGCGCCCAGGTCCAGCAGGTGGGCCATGTTGCTGGCGTCCATGGGCACCAGGTGCGTGAAGCGATCGAAGTCCTCGGGCACGCGCACCTGCCGCGCGATGCTGGGCAGGTGTACGCCCCGCCGGCGGGCCACGGCCATCGCCCGGCGGTCGGGGCCCTCGCCCGCGTGCCAGTCGCCCGTGCCGGCCGAATCGACCACGACGCCGTCGAGCCCGTGGCGCTCGGCCAGGTGCAGGAAGATGCCCTCGGCCAGCGGGCTGCGGCAGATGTTGCCCAGGCAGACGAACAAAATGGAAGGTGGCCGCGTCGCGCTCATGCACCATGAGGCTAGGGCCCCGGCTGGGGCCTGGTCGCTCCGTGGCCGATGGCGTCCAGGTGGTGCCCGGTGGTGTCGCGCGTGCGCCAGTGGGCCTCGACCAGCGCGTGCGCGTGCTGGGGCTCGGCCAGGGCCCTGTCTTCCAGCAGGCCCAGACGCTCCAGCGTGCCCAGGGCCAGCGCGGCGTCGTACCGGCACGTGGCCCGGAAACGCTCGGCCAGATACGCCCTTGCCACCGGCTCCAGGTCGTCGGCCTTGGCCTTGCCCGAAGCCAGCAGCGCGTACCCGAGCAGGGCCGCCTTGGACTCTTCCAGCGCGATCATGCGGCACAGCGTGTGCAGCACCGCCGCGTTGTTGGCCAGGTTCTTCTCGTACAGGTGCTGCGTGCGGTGGCTGGTGCGCTGGCGCTTCTTTCGGCGATATCCCAGGAAGCTGCGCACGGCCATGCCCCCCAGGCCCACCGCCGCGGGGATGGCCAGCGCGCTGGTGGTCGTCGCCCCGCCGAAGAGCACCTTGCCCAGCGAGCCCAGGCTCCCCGCCCCCGCCCCGAAGACCATCGCCCGGTCGAGCATGGTCATGGTGGCCTCGGCGTGGGGCAGCAGCGCCTCGACGTCGGCCACGGGGATGTCGCGGAAGAGTTTCAGCCGCAGCCCGGCCTCGTCCTTCAGCTGGGCCACCACCGCCAGGCGGGTGTACACGGGCAGCTCCAGGTCGTAGCGCCGCCACGGCCGGCGACGGTCCACGCGCCGCACCGTGGCCACCCCGCGCCCGCGTACGTGCAGCGACAGCCGTTCGACACGCTCGGGGCGGATCCGCACGCGCAGGCCCGAGGCGCTGCCCGCCCGGATCGCCGCCCGCACGCCCACGTCGCTGAGCCGCTCGAAGGACGCCTGGTGCAGCAGGTACTCGATGGCCTCGTGCAGCCGCGGGCCGCTGGCGTTCCAGGGGGGGTTGGGCTCGGCCAGGGCGTCCAGGTCCGGGTTGGCCGGGGCGTACAGCCGGTCCAGGTGGCGGTGCAGCTCGCCCACTTCCTGGATCACCACACGCTCCAGCCCCCGGGCGATCTTCTGGGCCCACCCGGCCACCGGCCCGAAACGCGCCGCGTCGGCGTCGATAGCGTCCACCAGCGCCTCGATCCGCACCGGCAGGAAGCGGTCGTCGATGGGCGGGCGTGCGTGGGTCATCGGGCAAGTATTCGCCCCCTACCATCGAGGCATGCCAAAGCCAGCCGCCCGGGCCCGTGCCCTCCTGCCCGCCCTCGTGGTCCTGCCCGTGGGCCTTGCCTCCTGCGGCGAGCAATCGACCCCCGCGGCCAGCATCGGCTCGGCCGAGCGCACCGTCTTGCTGGCCGAGGGCCGCTCGCTCTACATGGCCCACTGCATGATGTGCCACCAGGCCCAGGGCGAGGGCGTGCCGGGCATGCAGCCGCCCCTGGTGGGCGTGGCATCGGTCACCGGCGACCCCGGCCGGCTCATCGAGCTGACCCTCAGGGGCATCGGCCGCGAGCGCGGGCAGCTGCCCCCCACGGGCCCATGGCGCCAAGAGATGCTGGGCTTTGACCACCTCAGCGACAAGGAGATCGCCGCCGTGCTCACCTACATCCGCCAGTCCTGGGGCAACAACGCCCCGGCCATCTCCCAGGAGCAGGTCTTCGACGCCCGCCAGGGCCGCTAGCCGGGTTCGGCCATGGGTTCCGCTCGGCCGGGATGCTCGCAACACCGCTGCCACCGGTGGCGCTGCTCGAAGACAACCCACAATCAGAGGCCCCAAGGCCACGCGGTTCCCGAGCCCGGACGGTCGGGCAACCGCCCCGGCCCGCCGACGCCTTACCCCCCCGAAGGCCCCGGCTGGGCCCCGGGCTCGGCCGGCGTCGCGGGCGTGGGGCCCGCCTCCTGGCGCTGGGCCTTCTCCTCGGCCGTCTCCACCAGGGCGTCCTTCTCGTCGCCGCTGATCTTCAGGAAGGGGATGGTGCTGTCGATGTTGTTCAGCGTCCGGCGCAGCGAGGCCAGGTGGGCGTCGATGCTCGACAGCGACGCGTTGGTGGTCTCCAGGGCCTCGAGCTTCATGTCCAGGTTGGCCAGCGTCGTGTTCGTTCGCTCCAGCCGCAGCAGCCCGTCGTTGACGCTGTTGAGCTTGATCTTCACGTCGTCCAGCGAATCGTTGACCGCCCGCAGTTCGTCGCGGATCTCCCAGGCCAGGCAGCCGGACAGGTGCGCGGACAGGACGAGCAGCGACAGCGTGGCCAGGGTGCGGGCGTGGGGCATCGGTTCCTCCTCGTGCGTTCTTCTCTCTGGGGCCCCGCGGGGCCATCGAGCGCCGCGGGGGTGTGCTTAGTTGGTCGGGTCCTTCCCATCCTCCTCGGGCGCCCGCTCCTGGGAGAAGTCTTCCAGCAGCAGGCGGGCCGCGTCGGCGTCGTGCTGGGAAACCAATATCCGCACGTGCCCGGGGGCTTCGGCCTTGAATCCCGAGCTGGCCCCGCCCACCAGCTCGCAGCGGATGCCCGCCTCGCGCAGGGCGTTGGCGGCAAAGGTCGCCTCGATCTCGGTGGCGTACTGGGCGATGATGACCGGCTCGGGATGCGCTTCCGATTGCTCGCCTGGGGCCATGGCCGTGTCCTTTCGCCGCGCCGGGGCGGCCTACTTCCTCAGGAACCCAAGGCCCAGGCCCGCCAGCGTGGCCCCGGCCGCGGGCAGGTACCCGGTGACGAAGGCCCGGAAGCCGCCCACCTGGGCCAGCAGCCAGTCCTGGAGCGTGTCGTAGCGCTCGGCCATGGCCGACCACTGCACCTGCACCAGCCCGGCGTATTGCAGCCCGAACATCAGAAGGAAGAACACCCCGGCCGACACCACCGTCACCTTCACGAACGACCGCAGGGCGTAGGCCATGGCAAAGCCCACGAAGAAGCCAAAGCCCATGCGGAAGATCGCCGGGCTCCACGGGTCGGCCACCGGCGGGGCCCCGACGGGCGGCGCCTCCTGGCCCTGGTCCGGCGCGGGCTGCCCATCGGGCTGGCCCTGGGGCTGCCCGCCGGGCAGGCCGGGGATGGGAAAGGGCCACGTCACGCCGCCCCCGGCCCCCCCGCCCGTGTCCAACGCCCCGCCGCCCCCGACCAACGCCCCCCCGCCCCCGACCAGCCCGCTGGCCATGTCCGATCCCCGCGGGCCGTCCCCGCCGCCGGCGGCCGGGCCCTGGGCCGGGGCCGCCGCTCCCACGGCCGGGGGCTCCGCCAGCGTGCCGGCGATGCCCAGGCCCACGCCCGCGGCCATCAGCAGGCCCGAGACCCCCAGCAGCACCCATTGCAAGGCGCCCAGGCGCGGGCCCCTGGGGGCGGATTCGCGGGTGGTCTCGGTGGCGTTCACGATCGATGGTAAGCCGCCGGCGGCGTGCGGGCCCTAGCCCATGGACTCGACGAACGCGTCGAAGAGGTAGTCGCTCTCGTGCGGCCCGGGGCTTGCCTCGGGGTGGTGCTGCACGGCGAAGACCGGCCGCCCCCGCAGCCGGAACCCGGCCACCGTCCGGTCGTTGAGGTGGACGTGGGTCACCTCCCCGCCCGCGGCTTCCAGAGATGCGGCGTCGACGGCAAAGCCGTGGTTCTGGCTGGTGATCTCCACGTGCCCGGTGGCCGTGTGCAGCACGGGCTGGTTGGCCCCGCGGTGGCCGAACTTGAGCTTGTAGGTGGTTGCCCCCGCGGCCAGGGCCAGCAGCTGGTTGCCCAGGCAGATGCCAAAGGTGGGCAGGCCGGGCCGCCGCTCGAGCACGGCCCGCAGGGCCGAGATGGTCTGCTCCACCGCCGCCGGGTCGCCCGGGCCGTTGCTGATGAACAGGCCATCGGCGTCTTCTTCGTCCAGGATCGCCAGCAGCGCGTCGGCGGGCGTGTCGAACGGCACGGCCACGACCTCGCAGCCGCGGGCCAGCAGCTGGTCGTAGATGGCCCGCTTGGCCCCGCAGTCCAGGGCGACCACCTTGTACCGCCGCCGCGCCGGGTCCAGCGGCCTGAGCCTCCACAGGCGCTGCCCGGGCCCGATGCGCACGGTGGAGCGCGGCCCCACCTGGGCGGCCAGGTTCTGCCCGTCCATCGAGGCCACGCCCCGGGCCATGGCCAGCAGCCGGGCGTCGGGAATGCTCGCGTCGGCGGTCATGGCCCCGCCCATCGCCCCGGCGGAGCGGATGCGCCGGGTCAGGGCCCGCGTGTCGACCCCGGTGATGCCCAGCACGCCGTGCTCGCGCAGGAACGCGTCCAGCGTCGTGCGGGCCCGGTAGTTGCTGTGCATCCGGGCCAGCTCGCGCACCACCAGCCCGGCCGCCTGCACGCGGGGGCTTTCCATGTCCACCGCGTTGGCCCCGGTGTTGCCGATCATCGGGAAGGTCTGGACCAGGATCTGGCCCTTGTAGCTCGGGTCGGTCAGGCTCTCCTGGTAGCCGGCCATGGCGGTGTTGAAGACCACCTCGCCCGTGGTCACGCCCGGGCCGGTCTGGCCGAAGCCGCGGCCCACGAACAGGGCCCCGTCGGCCAGGGCCAGGCGGGCCTTGGGCCCCCGGTCTTGGTGGGCTTCGGGGTCCTGGTGCGGCCGGGGCGTGGCCGGGGCGTCAAAGGGGCTCTGGGGCATGGCGGGAGGGGTCCTCGGTGCGGGCGGGCAATCCTAGCGCCCGCCGCGGCTCCCAAGGCCCCGCCCCGGCCCCGCGTCCGCGTAGACCCCACCGCCGACCCCCGGTCCCGGACCGGCGACCCCCGGGCCCGGCCCCGCGTCCCCGTAGACCCCACCGCCGACCCCCGGGCCCGGACCGGCGACCCCTGGGCCCGGACTGGCGACCCCCCCAGGCCGTCCGCCCGTCCCGCGGCACCGCCCGCCCACCCTCTGGACAACAGCCACAGCCCCCCGGCACGGCCCCGCCCACGGCCCGCCCGGCCCCGAACCGGACCGCCCAGGGG
>JAHCJI010000020.1 GCA_026126305.1 Phycisphaeraceae bacterium | reverse complement strand
GGGATCCCACCCCGCGACCGACTTTGCCAGGTTCATCGTGTTGCGTGGCGACACGGCGATCGTCGAGCACGGCGGAAGCGTGTATCGATATCGTGAGATCGATGGCCGCTGGGTACACGAGCAGACGATATCGAAGCCCGATTCCATGCAACCCGCCAGCGTCATGTTTGCACAAGGCGGCATCGAACTGGGCGAACACTGGGCCTTCGTCACGGCCCAGCGCGACAGCAGCCAAGGCCGCCTGCACGGCGCGGTGGCGGTGTACCGACGCGAGGCCGACGGCTCACTCACGTTTACCCAGCACCTGCTGCCCCCGCCCGACGCCACGGGCGAGCGGCAGAGCGAGAACTTCGGATGTTCCATCGGCTTCGACGGCCGGACATTGGTCGTCGGTTCATTCGGCGCCGAGCGCGAGTACGAGCGGCAGGGCGTGGCCTACGTCTACGAACTCGACGGCGACCAGTGGATGCTGCGCCAGGAGCTGCGCAGCAGCGAGGCCAGAGAGCGGCACCGCTTCGGCGGCGGCGTCTCGGTCGACGGCGACGCCATGATCATCGGGCAGGACGATCCCATCAGCACCATCTATCGCACGTACCTGTTCGAGCGCGGGCCCGACGGCCTCTGGCGCGAGACGAAGATCCTGCGGCCCGAGCGTGTCCGCCCGCCCTGGCCGCTTGGTTTCGGCTGGAACTCGGGCATCCACGGCCGCTGGGCCATCGTGGGCGCTGCCCATGAGCATCAGACCCGCGGCGACGTGCTTGGAACCGGCGCGTTGTACATCTTCGACCTGGACTGCATCCTGGGCGTGAACCCCTGCCCGGTCGACATGGACGCCGACGGCCAGCTCACCATCTTCGACCTCCTGCTCTTCTTCAACCTCTTCGCCGCGGGCGACCCGCAAGCCGATTTCGACGGCGACGGCGAGCTGACGCTGTTCGACTTCCTGGCCTTCCAGACGGCGTTCGCGGCGGGGTGCGATTGAGGGGATTGCCAGATGGCAAAGGGCAGATGGGACTTCTGACCAATTGCCAATTGCCCATTCCCAATTGCCAAACGAGCGTTTTTTGGCAATTGGGGGTTGGCCATGGGCAATTGGTCAGAGGCTCCAGATGGCAGATTGACACCGGGCCGGTCAGGGGCTCGGCGTGGCCTCCTGCCCCGGGGGCAGGGCCAGTTCGCCGCCGTCCAGCCATGTGTTGATGTCGGCGATCATGTCCTTGAGGGCCATGAACAGCATGACGTGGTTGGTGGGATAGGTGCGGCGCAGCGGGGCCAGGCCCGCCCGCCGGAGACGCTCGAACAGCAGCGTGCTGGTCTCGAAGGGGACGGCCCTGTCGCGCGAGCCGTCGATCACCAGCACGCGCGTGCCGGCGTGCAAGCGGGCGGCGGCGTGGTAGGCGTCCATCGTGGCGTGCCGCAGGTACGCGTCCTCGAACTCGGCCCGGTCGGCGGCGGCTTCGGGGCCCGTGAAGTCGAACAATGCCGAGCGGATGTACTGCTTCATGAAGGTGCTGTCGATGGAGATGCGGGCGGCGTGGGCCCCGCCGGCCACCAGCACGACGCTGGCGTACCGCTGGGGCTCTCGGGCCACCACGGCCGGGGCGAGGATGGCCCCGCCGCTGAAGCCCAGCATGGCGCGGGGCGTGTCCTTGAGCCTGGGGTCGAGGCCTTCGACAAACCGGGCGGCGTGCTCGACGGCGTAGGCGCACTCGGCGGTGCGGTCGTCGGCGTGGGCGGCGAAGCGAACGCCCTCTTCCAATCCCGTGCCCGCCCCGACCCGCACGCGCACGCGCTCGGTGAAGCGCGAGGGCTGGCTGAGCAGCCGCAGCACGCTCCAGCCGCGCTCGCGCAGGTCGGCCGACCACGCCTCGTAGAGGTCGGGTGGGTAGCCGAAGGTGCCCGGGATGATGACGGCCAGGCCCCTGACCTCGGTCGCGCCGGTTGCTTCGTAGGCGATCCAGGTGCGCTCGATGCCGTTGGTGCCCTCGCGCAGCGACACGAACAGGAGCGTGCGCGTGCCCTCGGGTGCGTCGGCGTCGTGTCGTGGGGGGATGAAGAACATCGCGTTGTCGCCCTCGAACCCGATCTCCACGGCGTCGGGGTCTTCGATGCCCGCGCGCTCGAGCAGCGGGCGGGCGTGCTCGCGGGCCGGGCCGGGGTCGGCCCGCAGCAGCACCATCACGCTGCGATAGGCCGAAGGATCGCCGGGCAATTCCGACACCACGCCCTTGGCGCCCAGGGCCGCCTCGTGGGCGCGAGCGGGCCAGATCGGCAGCAAGGCCTCGCCGGGGTCGGTCGCTCTCAGTTCCGCCGCCAGCAGCAACACGCCCAGGATGGCAATGAAACGCGTCATTTGGGGTATCCCTCCGGGTTGGCCTGCATCCATTTCCACGCCGATTCGACGATCTCGTCCAGGTCGGTGACGCTGGCTTGCCAGCCCAGTTCGCGTTGCACCTTGGCGGGGTTGGCAAAGAGCGCGGGGGGGTCTCCCGCGCGGCGGGGCCCGGATTGGGCCGGGATGTCGTGCCCGGTGACGCGGCGGCAACTGTCGATGACCTCCTTGACCGAGTAGCCCCGGCCGATGCCCAGGTTGTAGACGCGCCCCTCTCCATCCTGCAAGGCGTCGAGCACGCGCAGGTGGGCGTCGACCAGGTCCTCGACGTGGATGTAGTCTCGCACGCAGGTGCCGTCGTCGGTGGGGTAGTCCTGGCCGAAGATGGTCACGCCCTCGCGCTTGCCCAGGGCCACCTCGAGCACGATGGGGATGACGTGGCTGTGGGGCTGGTGGTCTTCGCCCAGCCGGCCCGTGCGGTCGCAGCCGGCGACGTTGAAGTATCGCAGGGCCGCGCAGGCGAAGGGGGCCCGAGCGTCCCCTTGGGCCTGGAGGAAGTCGCCCAGCACCTGCTCGCCGTGGAGCTTGCTGACGCCGTAGGGGCTCACCGGGGCGAAGGGGGCGGTCTCGTCGACGGGTGTCGTAGGCGGCTGCCCATAGACGGCGCACGTCGAAGAGAAGACAAGCCGTGGCACGCCCGCGTCGCCCACGGCCGACAGCAGGGGCACGAGGCTGTTGTTGCGGTGGTAATCCAGGGGCCGCTGCACGCTCTCGCCCACCAGGCTCAGGGCGGCAAAGTGCAGGACGGCCGAGACGCTCTCGCGCTCGAAGAGGTCGAGCATGGCCCGCGCGTCGGTGGTGTCGGCCCGGTGGAAGGCAAAGCGGCCCTGCCCCAGCGAGGCCAGGACATCGACCGCCCCGGCGTTGCCGCGCGACATGTTGTCGACCCCCACCACGCGGCGGCCCTCGGCCAGCAGCCGCTGGACGGCGTGCGAACCGATGTATCCCGCGGCTCCGGTGACCAGAATCGACATCGCTCCTCCTATCCTCATCGCACGCCACGGCCCGCCCGAGCGCCGATGGTAGAACCCGGCCCCGCGAAACCCATCATGACCACCCCCACCCAACCCGCCCAAGATCCTGAAGCCGGCCCAGCCGCTCGCCCGCCGGCCCTGCGCCTCGTGCTGGGCGGGGCCCTGATGGGCCTGGCCAACCTCGTGCCGGGCATCAGCGGGGGCACGATGCTCGTGGCCGCGGGCGTGTACCGGCGGTTCATCGACGCCGTCAGCGACGCCACGCGGCTGCGCCTGACAAGGCCCACCGTGCTGACGCTGGGGCTCATCGGTCTGGCCGCGGCCGGTGCCGTCGCGGTGGGGGCCGGCCCGGTGGCCTTTGGCCTGGACAAGGCCCGCTGGGCCATGTACGCCCTGTTCATCGGCCTGACGCTCGGGGGCGTGCCCTCGCTGTGGGCGATGGTCAGGCCCTTGTGCCGCGGGTCGGTGGCGTTCATCGCTGTAGGCCTGCTGGCCATGCTCACCGTGGTGTTCGTGCAGGAATCGGGGCTTGGTGTGGGGGGCGTGGGGGGTGTGGGGGGTGTGGGGGGTGTGGGGGTTTCGGGGTGGCCCATGCTCGTGGTCGCCGGGGCGGCCGGGGCGGCGGCGATGGTGCTGCCGGGCGTCAGCGGGGCCTACCTGCTCTTGCTGCTGGGCCAGTACGAGGCGGTGGTCAACGCCATCAAGGACCTGGCCCGCGGCGACCTGGGCACCCTTTCCGTGCTGGTGCCCATGGGCGTGGGCGTGGGCGTGGGGGTCGCGGGCGTGGGCAACGCCCTGCGATGGCTCTTGCATAGGCACGAGCGGGCCACGCTTGCCTTCCTGCTGGGCCTGCTGCTGGGCGCGCCGGCGGGGCTCTACCCCTTCCGCGAGGCCGTGCAGCCCAGCGCGGGCGATGTTGTCAAGGGTGTGGTGCTGACCGAAGAAACCGCGGCCGAGGTCAAGCCCAAGGACTGGCCAACGCGGACGTTTACGCCCCACCTCTC
Organism: Phycisphaeraceae bacterium; assembly: GCA_026126305.1. Classification (GTDB taxonomy): domain Bacteria; phylum Planctomycetota; class Phycisphaerae; order Phycisphaerales; family UBA1924; genus JAHCJI01. The sequence goes on along the minus strand of JAHCJI010000020.1, from coordinate 31,420 downwards.
TCAGATCGGAGCATCAATCGGGCTTGTTGTCCTTGGCGTTGGTGCCACTGTGGGAGTCGCCCGGCTTGGCCGTGGCAGGGCCGAAGGCCGGAGCGAGCCAACCCCCGAAGACGGGCAGTGACTCGCCGTTGGCCCGCCGCCGTTTGGCACGCACCATGACCCATGCCAAGAGCCCAACCCCCGCGGCCACCATCCCCACGCTCAGCCATTGCCCACGGCTGAGCCCCAAAGGCCGAGCCACGGCAAACTGCGTATCGGGCAAGCGGTAGACCTCGGTGGCAATGCGGCCCAGGCCGTAGAGGATCAGGAACCACGCTCCGACCACGCCCGCCGCACGCGGCTTGGCCCAGACGATGGCCAAGGCCACGAGCAGCAGCACGCCCTCGACGGCGGCCTGGTAGATCTGGCTGGGGTGACGTGCGTTGAGGAAGCCTTGCATGAAGTTGGCCGCTTCGGGCGAGCCCGCTCGCAAGTCGGACACCAACTGCCCGTAGGCCGCCCAGAAACGCTCCATGCCCTCGGGCCTTTCGAGTTCGAGCAGGCTCATACCGACGGCCTCGGTGGCGGCTTGCCATTGGTCGTCGGAGATCTCTCCGCCTCGGGAGCGATTGAGCATCTCTTGCGGGAATCGCACGGCCCACCAGGGTGCCGGTTCTCCCGGGCCTGCCACTACCTTGCCCAGCAATTCACCATTGACAAAGTTGGCCAGACGCCCGCAGAGCAGGCCGACGGGTGCCGCGGCCGCGGCCAGGTCGAGCAAGTGGGTGGTGGGCACCGTGGCAAGTTGGGGCTGGTTTTCCGCTTTGGCCCGGCGACGCAGGAGGTGCCCCATCAACGCCAGGCCCGCCAGCGCCCCCACAAATCCGCCATGGCTGGCCATGCCCCCGCCGGCGATGTTGAGAGCCTGCCAGAATGGGAAGCTCTTTGTGAATGTGGTCAGAAGGGCTGGCTCGTAGAGCAGGATGTACCCAAGCCGCCCTCCGATGACCCCGCCGATACCGCCAAAGACGATCACGTCGCCCATGAGCGGCCCCGGGATTGGCGTCAGCCCCCGCCGGGCCATAAGCCGCAGCAGCAGGTAGGCCAAGAAAAAGCCCAGGACATACGAAATGCCGTACCAATAGATGGTGATGGGCCCCATTCGCAAGGCGACGGGGTCCAAGTCATGGAGCCAGGCGGCAAGGACGGGCGGAAGCGTGCTTGGCATGACCGAGTTTAGGTGGACACGGGCTCCGAATAGCTTGCGGGGGACTTCCACAGTTTCGGTTGAGCCCGCAAACTTGTGGAACACACCCCTCCCAAAGCAGCACACGACACGAAGGGCCTATGACAACTCACACTCCTAACCTGTCGCCATGACCACCACACACACACTCGTCCTCATCCGCCATGGCCAGAGCGTCTGGAACGCCGAGAATCGGTTCACGGGCTGGACCGACGTCGACCTGAGCGACACCGGTCGAGAGGAAGCGACGCGGGCGGCTGAACTGATCCGGGCCGAGGGATTGGGCTTCGACGCGTGTTTCACGAGCGTGCTCAAGCGGGCCATCCGCACGCTTTGGATCGTGCTGGACGGGCTGGACCTCATGTGGCTGCCCGTCGAGAAGGACTGGCGGCTGAACGAAAGGCACTACGGAGCGCTCCAGGGGCTAAACAAGTCGGAAACTGCGGCCAGGCACGGCGAGGAGCAGGTCAAGATCTGGCGTCGCAGTTACGACACCCCGCCGCCGCAGCTTGAGCCGGACGACCCCAGGCGGCCCGCCAGCGACCCCCGATACGCGGAGGTGCCCGCTTCGCAGTTGCCCTTGGGCGAATGCCTGAAGGACACGGTGGAGCGCGTGCTGCCATGCTGGGAGGGACGGATCGCCCCCAAGATCTTCGCCGGTCAACGTTTGCTGATCGCTGCCCACGGCAACAGCATCCGGGCGCTGGTCAAGCACCTGGACGATGTCAGCGACGCGGACATCATGGAAGTAGAAATACCCACAGGGATTCCTCTGGTGTACACCCTCAACTCGAATCTTAAGCCCATTTCCCGCAGGTATTTAGGTGATGCCAATGCGGTCGCGGCGGCCCAGGCAGCCGTGGCGGCGCAGGGTCGGGCATCGAGGTAGATTATTGAAGAAATAAGGTGTAACCCCTATTTCATTGGCTTGTCTGATCACTTACAATCATCACAGAGACACGCCGCGCATTGTTCGCGTGGCGGCATTGCCCGGTGTTTCCTCTGGGCGGCAGGAGTTAGCGATGAACATGAACTTTCGTCCGCGTCGGTTGACGAGCCTCTCGGGTGTGGCGGCGGTGGCCTTGGCGGTCTCGTTGAGCACGTCGGCCCTTGGGCAGCAAATGGCCGGCGACCATCGCCCGGCCGAGAAGATCCTCGAGGCGTACCACGCGGTGGAACTGCCCGCGTACGACAGTGCTCGCCGCAGCGACCCGGAGTATCGCGCCGAGTACACGAAGCTGCGTCGTGAGGCGGAGTTGAAGCGGGCCGAATTGATCTGGGAGTTGTACCGCAGCCATCCCGGCCACGAGCTGGTCGCCAAGTTGTTGCCCGAGCGCTGGAACGCGCTTATGGGTGCCGGGATGAGCGAAGACGTGCTGGCCGAGACGCGGGCCGTCGCCGGCCAGACCCAGGATCACACGTTGAAGGTCGAAGCGTTGTTCACGCACGCCAACGCCGTTGCCCGCATGACCAACTACGATGCCAAGAAGGTGGGCGAGGCGGCCAAGCTGTTCCACGCGGCCGACGCGAAGGACCCGCGGAACGCCACGCTGCTGATGTTCACCACCTACAACCAGACCGATGACCAGTTGGCGCTGGCCGCGTATCGCCAGATTGCCTCGGACTATCCCGAGTCTCGCGAGGCACGGTCGGCAACCTCAAAGATCTACCAGTACGAGCGCATCGGCAAGCCCTTCGAGCTGGCCTTCGAAGAGGCTACCAGCGGCGAGCCGGTCGACATGTCGCAGCTTCGCGGCAAGGTCGTTGTGATCGACTTCTGGGCCACTTGGTGCGGCCCGTGCATCGCCGAGATGCCCCACATGAAGAAGCTCTACGCCGCCTACAAGGACAAGGGCGTGGAGTTCATCGGCGTCAGCCTCGACGCCCCGCGTAACGAGGAGAACCCCGCCCGCGACGGCCTGAACCTGCTGCGCAACTGGGTGAAGGACAATCATGTCACCTGGCCGCAGTATTATCAGGGCAACGGCTGGCAGAGCGAGTTCTCCAGCGGATGGAAGATCAACTCGATCCCGGCCATCTTCATCATCGACCAGCAGGGCCGCCTGCACACACCCAACGCCCGGGGCCGCTTGGACACCCTGATCCCGCAGTTGCTGGGGATCGATGCGGTCCAACTCGAGGCCGAAGAGCAAGAGGGCTGATCCCCGACCCCGTCCAGGCCTGGATTCGTCTACCGGCCCGCCCCCAAGGCGGGCTTTTTCATGCCGGGCGTGATACATTGGAGCATGACCGAACCGGCCTCCATGAACCTCGAGCCCAAGCCCATGAGCGCGTTCCTGCCCCCGAGCCATGCCCAGATCACCGACCCCGAAACACCGATGGTCGATGTGCTGGGCGGGGCCAGCCGGTGGACGATCCCCTTGCACGAGCACGGGTTTGTGGCTCTGGTGGACTCGATGCCCCGGCTGGTGCCCATGGGGCAGACGGCCGACCAGGCGGTGGTGCAGGCGGCCCGGGTGAGTTATGGCGCGGGGACGAAGAAGGTCAACGAGGATCGCGGGCTGATCCGCTATCTGCTGCGGCACGAGCACACCACTCCCTTCGAGATGGTCGAGTTCAAGTTCCACGTCTCGATGCCCATCTTCGTGGCCAGGCAATGGATCCGCCATCGCACCGCGAACGTCAACGAATACTCCGGGCGGTACTCGGTCATGCCCGACCGTTTCTATCGCGTCGGGCTCGACGCCGTGCGGAAGCAGAGCCCCAGCAATCGGCAGGGCGGAGAAGAAGTATTCGACGGGGGGAACGCAAAGGAGCTGAAGACCGCGCAAGAGTTTGTTGCGTACCTCGATCATGTCGAGGGGCTCTACAAGAAGTATGAAGAGCTGATCGAGCAAGGCGTCAGCCGGGAGCTGGCGCGCGTGGGCCTGCCCACCAGCCAGTTCACGCAGTGGTACTGGAAGTGCGACCTGCACAATATCCTGCGGTTCTTGAAGCTTCGGCTCGATGCGCACGCGCAGCAGGAGATCCGCGATTATGCGCAGGCCATGCACGACTTGATCGCGCCCATCGTTCCCGTGACGATGGAGGCCTGGCGTGATTACCACCTCGAGAGCCTGCGACTGACACGGCTGGAGATCGAGGCCGTGGCCGATATCTCGCGTGGTGGCCCGGGCGAACTGGCCAGCGACAACAGCCGCGAGCGTGCCGAGTGGGACGCCAAGCGCCAGCGCCTTGGCCTCTGACGTGTTGGAAGCGAGGCCACGATGGCGTTGCGATTGCTTCAGGTTGTTCTGCCCAAGCGCCACGACGTGGAAGTCATGGGCATCATCGGAAAGCGGGACCCAAGCACGATGTGGGTGGAACTTTCCACGGATGATCGCATCCGCGTCTGCGTCGTGCTGCCCAAGGAGGAGTGCGACGACCTTGTGCGCAAGCTCGACACGCAGTACGCCGCCGTCGAAGGCTTCCGGCTGCTGCTGGAGGCCATCGAGGCGACCAGACCAACCATCATCGAGAGGCCCGAGGCAGCGCTCGATCCAGAACCCGGCGACGACCCGGCACCCAAACGCCGGGCCTTCTTCGGCGGACGGGTTGCCAGCGACGAACTGATTGGAGAGGTAGCCGCCGGTGCGAAGTACTCGCGCGTGTTCCTTGCGATGGTGGTGCTTTCGACCGTTGTAGCGGCGGCCGGTCTCGTGCAGAGCAGCGCGGCGGTCATCATCGGCGCGATGGTCATCGCGCCGCTCCTTGGGCCAAACCTGGCGCTCTCGCTGGCGCTGACCTTGGGTGATCTCCGCCTGGCGAGAAGAGCCTTGGTGACGAACATCATGGGCGTATCGCTGGCGGTCGGTCTGGCCGTGACCGTCGGCCTCTACGCACAGGTCGATCCGCAGACGCCCGAGATCCTCTCGCGCACCATGCCGCGCACGAGCGATATTGCCATCGCCCTGGGGGCAGGTGCCGCGGGCACACTGGCGGCCACAACGGGGGTGCCCGCGGCGTTGGTGGGCGTGATGGTGGCCGTCGCCCTCTTGCCCCCACTGGTGAGTTTCGGGCTGCTGCTGGTCAGCAAGGAGGCATCTGTCGCGCAGGCGATGGGTGCATTGATGCTGACGGTCACCAACGTCATCTGCATCAATCTCAGCGCGATGGCCATGTTTCGCCTTCAAGGTGTCGGGCCATACACCGTATTGGACAGCCGGAAGGCCGCCCGTGGAAGCACCTATGCCATGCTGTTCTGGGCCTTGCTGCTCGCGATGCTGCTGGTCATCATCATCGCCTGGCCGCGATGGATCGATCGCCTGCCCGGCGGCGGGGAGATGCAGACGGAATCAAGGCCGCTTCCCCCGGCATTGATTTCAGGATGATGCCCCGCGGTCGCGTTCGGGCGCGAATGCCATTGCCAGCGAGACGACCCAGACAAAGAAGAGCACCGTAGCGGCAAAGAGCGTCCAGCCCAGGGCGTCCATCGCGCCACGCCCGAACTGTGGTGCGGGCGGGCCACTCTTGGGCATGACGTGCAGCGCGGCGTCGAACTCCCAAGTGCCGAACTTCAATTCATCGGCCCGGCGCTCGGGCGCGGGCTCGCCAGCCCGGCGGGCGGACTGGACACGACGGTTGTAGGCCCGTTCGCTCTCGGGGAACACCAGCACGCGCTCCTCGAAGCCGCCACCGGGCAGCAACTCCACAAACTTGAACCTCCAGTCGCTGCGCATCACCTGCCCGAAACTGTCCTGATCGACGCCCGGGCGTTGCAGCCGAACGACGATGGCCAGCCTTTCGTCGGCGGTGCCGGCATCGATGGCACGCTCGACCTCTTCCATCGTCTGCCCACGCCGCGGGACGAAGCGCATGACCTTCATCCACGACTCGTGCCGCTGCAAACCGGGCACCTCTACCGGCAGCGAGCGGAGACCCGATCGCAGACGCAGCGACTGCTCGCCATAGTTCAGCACCACGACGTCGGCGCCGTCGGCATCGCGCTCGTCCAAGAACCGGACCGGCTGGCGATCCCAAAGGAACTCTCGCGCGGAGATGGGCTGGAAGATGTAGAGCTCACGCCCCTGCTCGCGGTTGTACCGGTCGAGCCTTTGGGCCATGTGGAAGGCCAGCAGTATCACCAGCAACAGGCTGAGCACACTGACGGCCAACCACACGGATCTTCCACGGTGCCAGGCGAAGGGCAGGCGATCGGCTGGTGTGCGGCTGGTGTCGTCCGTCTTGTCCATGCAACTCGATGGGGCGAATGGCCGCCCGGCTCAGTGATCGCCACCGGCCGGCACGGTTGTGTCGAACAAATCCGCCGTCAGACCTTCGGTGGCCCGGCTGCGGTTGGGGGTCCGGGCGGGCATTGGATCGTGATGTCCATGCTTTTGTGCAAGCTTCTCGGCGAACACGGCTTCGCCATACTTCTGGATGGCCCGGTTACGCGCGTGCTCAACGAGGGAAGTGGGTATGACCTCGGGTTCATCCTTTCCACGAGCCGACCTTGTGAGTGCAACAAAGCCGGCGGAACCACCCGTGCCGCCCGCGACGATCTGATCACCCTTCCAATCGTAAAACTCCTTGCGGTTGCCCAGATCCATGGCAGTCAGGCCAATGAACAGGCCCACGCCCATGAGCGTGAAGAGCAGGACCAGCAGGTTGAGGCGATTGTCCCACTTGAGGTGCATGAAGATGGCCACGACGAACACCGCCTTGATCGTGGCGATGCTCATGGCGATGAGCACGTTCACCAGCGTGGGGATGTACAGGTCGAAGGTGTCGGCCACCCAGATCTCGGCTCGCGACGAGGCCACGGTCAGGACGGTGAAGAAGATGAGGATGCCAAGCACCGCCCGCAATTGGAACAGGCTGGTGACATGGTGCCCTTCGCCATCGTGCGCGTGCTCGCCCGCCCCGTGGTGCTCGGGGTGGAAGGCATGGGGGTCGGCCATGTAGTCCCGATACTCGGCCTCGGTCATGGTCGCCGGGTCGGGCCGCTTGGCATCATGTTCGTGCTTGTGGTCGCTCATGCTTGGCTCCGCGTCGAAGTCGCTGCGTGTCTGGGCCCGTGCGTCAGTGGATGAGGTACAGCAGGGGGAAGAGGAAGATCCAGATCAGGTCGACGATGTGCCAGTACAGGCCGATGTTCTCCATCGCCAGGTAGTTCTTTGGCCCGTACCAGCCCTTGGCGTTCCGGTAGATAAGCCAGCCGATGAGGCCCATGCCGATGATGACGTGCGAGGCGTGGATGCCCGTCGAGGCGTAATACAGCGACCACCACATGGGTTCCATCTCGTGCTGGGCATAGGGATAGTCGAAGAGCACGCCGGGCCTCTTGCCCTCGCTCCACTTGGGGATGTACTCCAGGAACAACTTCACCAGCAGGAAGGCCAGGGCACACAGCCAGGTCACGATCAGGGCCATCTGGGCGCGGGCGCGATCGCCCACCTGCGTGTGGCGGATGGCCGCGGCCATCGTGTAGCTGGAGACCAGCAGGACGAGCGTGTTGAGCCCGCCCCAGCGCCAGTCGAGATAGTGCGAGCCGTTGGCGAAGGCCTCGGGGTAGAGCAGTCGCATCACGGCGTAGCCGCAGAAGAGCCCCGAGAACAGCAGCAGTTCCGTTGCCAGGAAGAGCCACATGCCCAGCTTGCCCGCGTCGAATTCATCGTCGCGGGTGCGCCAGTGGTGGCCCTTTTGCACGGTTTCATGCGGCAGCATGGGCCCTGTTCGGATCTCGCCACGCGTAGGTTGGATGGTGCTCATGCTTGGCTCTCGGGTCGAGGAAAACGTGCTCATTCCACGAAAGGGCGGACGTGTGTCAGTGGGTGTACGGCTTTTCTGGCAAGGGATAGTCGGCCGGGTCATAGTTGGGCGGGACGACGGTGTCGTAGTCGTACGGCCCGTGCTTGACGATCGGCTCCTTGGCAAAGTTGTGCTCGTCGGGCGGAGATTCGGCAAGCCACTCGAGAGTCATGCCGCCCCACGGGTTGGCCGTCGCGGGCTTGCCCTGGATGAGCGAGTGGATGAACGTGAACAGGTGGACAAGGAAGCCGGCCAGCAGCATCCACGACCCAAAGGTCGAGATGATGTGCATCGTCTGGAATTCGTCGGGATAGCTGGCATACCTGCGCGGCATGCCGTGAGCGCCCATGATGAACTGGATAAAGAAGGTGAGGTTGAAGCCCAGGAACACGAGCCAGAAGCCCAGCTTCGCGGCCGGCTCGTTGTACATCTTGCCGAACATCTTGGGCCACCAGTGGTGCATGCCCGCGAGCATGGCGATGACCGTGCCGCCGAACATGACGTAGTGGAAGTGGGCCACGACGTAGTACGAGTCGTGCAGGTGCATGTCGGTCGACAGCGTGGCCAGGGGCAGGCCCGTCAGCCCGCCGATGGTGAACAGGAACAGGAAGCCCAGCGTGTAGTGCATGGTGGTGTTGAAGACGATCGATCCCTTGTACAGCGTCGAGATCCAGTTGAAGACCTTGATGGCCGTCGGCACGGCCACGAGGAAGGTCAGGAAGCTGAAGATCGCCGCCGTCAGTTCACCCTGGCTGGTGAACATATGGTGCGCCCACACCAGGAAGCTCACGGCCGCGATGCCCAGCGAGGCAAAGGCCACCGCCTTGTAGCCGAAGATCTTCTTGCGGGCGTGGCATGTGATGGTCTCGCTGATGATGCCGAAGGCCGGCAGGATCATGATGTACACCACCGGGTGGCTGTAGAACCAGAAGAAGTGCTGGAAGAGCACCGGATCGCCGCCGATGCGCGGGTCGAAAAGGCCAAAGTTAAACAGCCGTTCGAAGATGAGCATGAGCACCGTGATGCCCACCACGGGGGTGGCCAGCACCTGGATGATCGCCGTCGCGTAGATGGCCCACACGAACAGGGGCATGTCGAACCAGCCCATGCCGGGAGCCCGCAACTTGTGGACTGTCACCACGAAGTTCAAGCCCGTCATGATCGACGCGAACCCCATGATGAACACGCCCGTGGTCATCGCCACCACGCGCCAGTGGTCGGCGTCGGTCATCGTCGAATAGGGCGTGTACAGCGTCCAGCCCGTGTCGATGCCACCCACGATCGCCGATGCCAGCGCAAAGAGCGATCCGAACACGTACACGTACCAACTTGCTAGGTTTAGCCTGGGAAAGGCCACGTCCTTGGCACCAATCATCAAGGGCAGGAAGAAGTTGCCCAGGCTCGCGGGGATGCCCGGCACGATGAACATGAAGGTCATGATCGCGCCGTGCAGCGTCATCGCGCGGTTGTAGATGTTGTTCGGCGACACGCCATCGGGTGCCAGCACGCCCAGGCGCTGGCCCGTGGTCACCATCTCGCCGGCCACCTCGACCGTGCGGGTGGGCTCGAGTAACTCGACGCGGACCGCCAGCGCCATGACCCCGCCGAAGAAGAACAGGGTCAGCAGCGCCACCAGGTACATGACGCCGATCTTTTTATGGTCGACGGTGGTGGCCCAATTGGCCACGTCGGCCCACAGGCTTCCCTTGGAGGTCAGGTACGACCCGTGGTGTCCCCCGTGGCTCGAGTGCCCGGCATGGGTGTCAATGGTGCTCATCGTGCCCCTCCAGAGGCGGTATGTTGCAAGTCAAATCCAACTCCACGAATCATGCCGGTTGTCACGGACAAGGAACAAGGCTCAGCCACCATCGCTCCCCTCCTGGGTGCCATCTTGAGCATCGGGATCGACCATCGCCGCGGCCATGTCCTCGGCGGGCGTGGCACCGCTGAGCGTGCGCATGTAGGCGATGATCCAATTCAACTGCTCGGGCGAGATCATGCCCTGGTAAGAAACCATCTGGTTTGGATACCCGACGCGGATCTTCGCGGCGGGCTCGTAGATCGACTCCCGAAGGTGGTTGTCGTCTACGCGGATCGTGCTTCCATCGGTGTACTGGAACTCGTTGTTGTACAGATCCTTCCAGGTCGGTCCGATGTTGCTGCTGCCATCCACCGAGTGACACGCAAAGCAGCCGCGCTGTTGCGAGATCACCCGTCCACGTTCGGCCAAGGTGCCGCGGGGCGAGCCGAAGATCTCCAGCTTGGCCTCGTAGATCTCGCGGGGCACGACGCGGATGACGGCGGCCATTTCGGAATGGTTGTCGCCGCAATACTCGGCGCACAGCACGATGTGGTCGCGGTAGCGGTAGGCCCCCACCTCGGCATCTTCCATGATGGGCGCTGTATCGTCGAGCGCGTCGGGCGTGAAGGTATAGCTCGTGTACCGATTGGGGAAGATGTCCATCTTGACACGGAAATCGGGCACCCAGAAGCTGTGGATCACGTCGCGGCTGGTCATGCGAAGCACCACGGGCTGCTTCTCGGGAAAGTACCAGATCGGGGCTTTGATCGAGGAGAAGTGTTGTTCGGGGTTGCTGGCCCGCGTACCGACACTCGTCATCGTTGCTTCGCTGGATACCTGACCGCCCGGATACTCCAGCTCCCAACTCCACTGATATGCCAGCAGATATGCCTGGATCGCGCCGGCCGGGGCATAGTTCAGCTTGACGTATCCCCGGAAGCCCTCGAAGAACATGACAACGAAGAAGATCGTCGGAATGACCGTCCAGGTGATTTCCAGCGGCGTGTTGTGGGCCGGGCTCACGGGGGCGTGCTGCCCGGGGCGACGCCGATAGCGGTACGAAAAGTACACCATCAGGACCATCAGCAGAACAAAGAAGAAGACCGACAGCCACCAGATGAACATAAACATCCAGTCGCCCGAGCGACCCGCCTCGGTGAAACTGCTATCACCAAACCAGAAGCGGTCCATGAAACTGGCCGTCGAAAGGACCTTCGGCGAGATGCCGGCCATCAATGCGTTCATGCCTGAACTCCCGCGGGGAGAGCCTGTGGCACCCCGCTCCTTCGGCTGGCGGCGCGGGCCCGGGCCACGCGCTCGCCGATCTTCAAGACCGCGATCAGCCCCCCCACCAGCACGATCATGAACACGCCCCCGACGCGCATCACACGCATCGCCGCGAGGGTGTAGGAATTGCTGTTGGGGTCGTATGTAAAACAGTACAAGAGCAGCCGATCGCCAAAACTCCTGCCGATCCGGCCTTCGCTCGCGTCGAGCAGCGCAAGGCGGACCTGGCGGGCTGGATAGTCAAACCCGTAAAAATACCGAGAAACCGTGCCCTGGGGCGTGAGCACAACGAAGCCCGTGGCATGGGCATACTCGTCCACCTCGGGAAGGTAGCGGAAGCCGAAGCCCACCGAATCGGCGATGGCCCGAGAAGTATCGCCGCTGGCACGGAGGAACTGGTACCCACGAGCCACGGTGTCCGGAGCATCGGCGTTCTTCTCGTATCCCGAGCGGTACAGCATGGCGTATTGCTCGGCCTGGTCACGCGTGTTGGTGGGGTCGAAGGAGATGGCCAGCACGTTGTACTGCTCGCCGATCGTCCAATCGTCGATGCCGTTGAAGGCTCGGTTGAGATTGCCGAGCATGGCCGGGCAGGCCACTGGGCAGTCGTAATAGACCAGGAGCAGGATCGTGGGCTTGCCGCGGTCGGGCGCATCGGGCCCATCGAAGAAATCGCCAAGACGTACCTTGCTGTCGTCAAGGAGCGTGACCATCGCGTCGAGCGGCACCTGGGCACCAAGGCTCTCGATGATGTCCAGGCCTCGTGCCTGGATGGGAACTTCCGACTGGATGACCTGCGCGCAAGACACTCCGACGAGCCCGAGGGCCGTCAGCATTGCCGAGATGGTGCGCCAGATCGTGGTCATGCGTTCACGCTCGAACTATCGACTCCCGTAGGTTTCCAGCACCCGAGACCGTGCCACGTCGAGAGGAACCCGAGCCGCGCCGGGCACTGTCTCGCCCGACCAGCCATAGGTCTCCAGACTGTCCAGCGTGCGAGCCTTGTACTCATTGGCCTCGACGGCCAGGATCAGAGTCTCGGTGGCCGACTGCCGGACGCCCAGCATGTACCACTTAAAGAACAGCGTGACCCCAATAACCGAGGCCACGACGAAGGCCAGCATCAGCACGTAAAAAATCAGCAGTGCCCGCGTATCAACATGGCCAGCGTGCTCTTGTTGCGGCAGCCCCTCGGTACGCGTATGTGCGAACCAGTCATCGTGGTGGGCGTGGCCCTGATCGTGTGCGGTCATCGGCGAGTTCCTGTTGGGCAGTACGGTTTACTGTACGACCGTTTTTCTGCCAGACTTCAATCCTTCATCTCAAATCCAGACAAACCCGTATATTCTCGGGGCACCAAGTCACACGTAGTTCTTGTGGGCCAACGCCTCTGGCATCCGGGGCTCCATGACGTTCACCAATGGGGCCTTGGTCAAACGCCACAGCAAGAGGCCGGCATACAAGGCGATGACGCCACCGATGCCCGCGATCTCGATCCACAGCCCCTGGCCGAAACCGACCGGATTCTCAAGGGTAATCCCCAGCGAGGGACGGATGATCCAGTAGATATCCACCACGTGCATGAAGATCAGCCAGCATGCGAACAGGCCAAAGCCCAAAGCCGTTCTGCGGACGGCCCGCAGCAGCATGAAGGGGAAGGGAATCAGGAAGTGCCCGATGATGAGGAAAGCGGAAAGGTTGGGCCAGACTTCCTTGCGGTGCATGAACCAGGTGGTCTCTTCGGGGATCTGGCTGTACCAGATGAGGAAGTACTGGCTGTAGGCGATGTAGGCCCAGAACACGATGAACCCGAACATGTACTTGCTCAGGTCGTGGTGGTGCTCGGTGGTGATCAAGCCTTGAAGCTTTCCCTTGGACCGCAGGAAGGTCAGCAACAGCGCCATGGCGGGGAAGGTGACAAACAACCCGCCGGCGAAGAAGTACACGCCCCACATGGTGCTGAAGAACTTGTAATCGGTCAGGGCCTTGAGCCAGTCGAAGGCGAAGAAGGCCGTGACCAGCGCCAGCAAGACCAGCCCCCAAGCCGAGTGGAAGGCGGCCTTGTTGGTCAGCCAGCGATCGCCGGTGCGTTCCTGCTTGCGAGAGATACTCCACATCAGGCGCGCGAGCCCGACCCACACGACGACGTACAACGCCAGCCTTGCCGCGACGAACGCCGGCTCGAAGTAGGGATACTTCTTGGTGATGAAGTACTCCTCGCCGGTGATGGCCGGATTGAGCCAACTGGACACCACGCCCACGCCATCATTCGACGCCGCCAGGGCCTCGGACAACGCGAAGAGCACGACACCCGCGGCGGGCAGCCAGATGAGCAGGGCGGCCTGTTCGAGCACACGCTTCATGGTGACGTGCCAACCGGCCCCACCGATGGCGTTGATCATCAGGAAGAAAAGCGAGCCCAGGCTGAAGCCCATCACGCTCAGCACGCCGATGAGCAAGGCCCCCTTGACATGGATGGTCGCGGCCCCGGCATCAAGGCCTCCAGCGATGGCCATCGATCCTGCAAGGGCGGCGGCGATGCCCACCACGCCCGCGCCGACCAACGCCTTCCACAGCGTGCCCACGCGTTGGGGTTCGAGTGTGATGTTCTCGGCCTTCAAGGCCGGGTGGTTCAGGTGTGCGGGCGACTCGTGTGTGCCCGCCCGTGCCGAGGCAGGGTTCGTGGCGGCGTGGCTCATCGGCTGCCCCCTTGGGTCGAACGGCCGCGCGCGTCGAGTTGGCTTCGAGCGTCTGGCGGCAGGGATTGTGGATCGTTGTCGAGGGCCTGTTGCAGCACGCGGATGTGGGCCACCACGGCCCAGGTGTCTTCCACGCTCAGGGCGTGCGCATAGCCGGGCATACGGTAGCGGCCGTCAGGATGTCGCAGGCCCTGCCTTGCGATATGGAACAGATACCCATCGCCGGCGATGGGCTGGCCTTGGTCCTTGTACTTCGCGTCGTGGAAACTGGGGACGGGTGCCGCCCAGCGACGACCGACCATGCCCTTGCCATCGCCCGCGTACCCGTGGCAAGCCGCACAATAGATGTTGAACCGCTCCTGCCCACGCGCGAGCAACTCGGCCGTCACGGGCATGGGCATTTTGGCAACCGGCGTTCCGTCACGGTTCAACCCGGTGTAGACAGCGTCGTTCTCGGCCAGCAGGTCGGTCCTTTCGCGCAGGAACGGCAAGGCCCAGTCGGCACCTTCGGGCAGCGTCTCGGCGGCAAAGGCAAAAGCACCAAAGGCCACCGTGCCCGTTTCGGGAGCGCGCATCGCCCGCCCGTCGGCGAAGAAGTCCGTGGGTGCCTGCGGATTGAAACGCGGGCTGTCGTCCATGTCGGGGAAGAACTGACGCGGCGGTTTCTCGGATCGATCGCCTCGGCAGCCGGCCATGGGCAACGCGACCAAGGCCGCGATTGCGACCGAGGCCAGCATGGCGGGCGTGCTCGGTTGGGTTCGGGTGGTACCCATGCGTTTCACTCCTCCACCAGTTCGACATGCGTGGCACCAAGGCTCTGGAGCATGGCCACCGTCTCCTCGCCCTGGAACTTGGGATCGCCCGCCTCGATGACGATCATGAACGTGTCGTCGCTCGTACGAAGGAATCGCTCGTTCTTCATCAACGGGTGATGCCAGCGCGGCAGCCCGTTGAGCGCCAGCATACCGATGAGTGCGCTGAAGGCCGACAGCAGCACGCCCAACTCGAAGGTGATGGGGACAAAAGGCTCCCACGCGGCGTAGGGTTTGCCCTGCACGACCAGCGGGTAGTCGACGCCGCTCATCCACCACTGCATGAGCACGGCAATCGTCACGCCCGTGGCGGCGCCACCAGCAACGATCCAAGGCAGGATCGTCCGCTTCATGCCCATGGCCTCATCGATGCCGTGGATCGGGAAGGGTGAGAACACGTCCCACTTGGCAAAACCCGCGTCTCGCACCTTCTCGGCGGCGTGATACACGTTGGCCGCGGTGTGGAACTGGGCCATCACGCCGTGGACAACAGCGCCGTCCTTGGTGCGGAAGCCGAAATCGGTCTTCGAGGGGATGCCGAGGATGCCCATGTCAGTGGCCCTCCGATTCGTGCCCGTTTCCGTGACCGTTGTCGTGCCCGTTTCCATGACCATGGCCGTGCCCGTGCGGATCGGCCTCGGGCAGGATGGCCTTGATCTCGGCAATGGGGAACATGGGCAGGAATCGCATGAATAGCAGGAACAGCGTGAGGAAGATGCCGCAGGAACCAACGAACGTGAGGATGTCGACCCAGGTGGGGTAGAACATGTGCCACTCGCTGGGCAGGAAGGCGCGGTGCAGGCTGGTGACGATGATCACGAACCGCTCGAACCACATGCCGATGGTGACCAGGAGCGCAACGATCCAGATCACCAGCGGGTTGCGTCGCAGGGCCTTGACCCAGAACACCTGGGGGCTCAGGACGTTGCAGGAAATCATCGTCCAGTAGGCCCACCAGTAGGGCGCCCCATCCTCATGCAGCCAGATGGGAAGGGCCCGGTTAAAGGCGAACACCGAGTACTCGAAATCGTTGCCGCCATACCAGGCGATGAAGAACTCCATCGCATAGGCAAAACCGACCAGCATGCCCGTGAGCAACAGGATCTTGCTCATGTTCTCGAGGTGCCGCAGCGTGAGCAGGTCCTTCATGTTGGGGAACAGCTCGCGTGCGGGGATCAGCAGGAACAGCACCATGGCGAACCCGCCGAACACCGCACCGGCCACGAAGTACGGCGGGAAGATCGTCGTGTGCCAGCCGGGCAGGATCGACGTGGCGAAGTCGAAGGACACGATCGAGTGCACGCTGAGCACCAGTGGCGTCGACAGGCCCGCCAGCAGGATGTAGGCCTTCTCGTAGCGCATCCAGTGGCGGCTCGAGTTGCGCCAGCCCAAGGCCAACAAGCCATAGATGTAGACCCGAAGCTGGTCGGGCTTGAAGGGTGTAAAGGGCAGCCTTGCCTGGTGCGGGTTGGCCCGCAGACGCAGGTCGGCCCGGTCTCGCAGCGTCGCAAGGTCGGGGATGAGCCCCATGAACCAGAACAGCAGCGACACGGTCGCGTAGGTGCTCACCGCGAAGACGTCCCAGAGCAAGGGGCTGCGAAAGTTGGGCCAGATGACATTGCTGTTGGGCACTGGCGCCAGGAACCAGGCCATCCACACACGGCCCACGTGGATGCCCGGGAAGATGCCCGCGCAGATCACCGCGAAGATAGTCATCGCCTCGGCCGAGCGGTTCACCGCCGTGCGCCACTTCTGTTTGAAGAGGCACAAGATGGCCGAGATCAGCGTGCCGGCGTGGCCGATACCGATCCAGAACACGAAGTTGGTGATGTCCCAAGCCCAGTCGACCTGGTTGGTCAATCCCCACACGCCCACGCCGGTGATGATCAAGTACAGGATCATCAACTGACCGACACCGGCGATGGTCGCCGAGAGGCCAAAGAGCGGCAGCCACCAACGGCCCGGGCTCTTCTCGCAATAGCCGCAGACGATCTCGGTGATCTCGTGGACCGAGCGGTTGTTGAGCACCAGCGGTGCCCGCACGGCTGGATCGTCCGAGAGCGACCCATCTCCCGTGCCCGGCTCGGGAAGCCAGCCGCTGGCATCGGGCACACGGCCGGTCAGCCGATCGGCCGAGAGTTGGTCTGGTGGAATATGACTCACAGCAGGCCTCCCTGTCCCAACGCGCCCTGGAGCACCTTCAGGCTCAGGGCATACCCGGCGTCTTCGTCACGCCGATGGAGGTCGATAAAACTCGTGCCGGCGGACGCGTGCGGCTGGTCGCCTTGGCCATCGAGATGCCGGTAATGGGGCTCGAGGCCCTTCTTCTTCCACTTCACGTCGTGGGGGTGCCAGTCGAGATACTTGTAGCGATCCTCATCGAGCACCTTGAGGATCTCGGGATTGGGGTTGTACACCGCCATCAGGTGCGTCGTGCGCGGGCGGGTGTTGAGGTATCCCAGCACGGCGTAGTTGCGCCCGCTCTCACGAGTCTGGTACACGGCGCTCTTTGGGTCGAGGATGTCGCCGAAGACGATAGCCCCGGTCGGGCACGCCTGCTGGCAGGCGGTCTGGACGAAGCCTTCGGGCACGTGGTCGAGGCCCTTGAGCTTGGTCTCGATCTTGGCGTTGTTGGTCCGCTGGATGCAGTACGTACACTTTTCCATCACGCCGCGTGAACGCACCGTGACGTTGGGGTTCTTCTGCATCTTCTCGATCTCGCTGAGCCTGGCACGCAGACGCGGCGGGATGAAGT
The DNA here is from genome assembly GCA_026126305.1 of Phycisphaeraceae bacterium. GTDB lineage: Bacteria > Planctomycetota > Phycisphaerae > Phycisphaerales > UBA1924 > JAHCJI01. The sequence continues at coordinate 14,091 of JAHCJI010000020.1, read as the reverse complement.
GCTGGTTCGGCGGCAATCGATCATCGAAGAGGCCCTGCGTGGCGCGGCTGGTCTCGGTGTTCAGTCCACCATCCAGAGGCAGCGTTCCATAGTCGAAGAAGTTGAACCGCCGGACCTTGTAAGGGCAGTTGTTGGCACAGTACCGCGTGCCGATGCAGCGGTTGTAGATCATGTAGTTGTGCCCCTCGGGCCCGTGTACCGTCGCGTTGACCGGGCACACCACCTCGCACGGGGCGTTCTCGCAATGCACGCACGCCACCGGCTGGTGCAGCACCTCTTCGGGCTCGTTCAGGTTGTTGCCCACGAAGTAGCGATCGACGCGAATCCACGTCATCTCGCGGCCCTTGGCCACCTCGCGCTTGCCCACGACGGGGATGTTGTTTTCGCTCTGGCACGCGATCGTGCACACCCCGCAGCCGATGCACGAGGCCATGTCGATGGTCATGCCCCACTGCGGGCTCTTGGCGTAGACCGAGCCCGGCTCGGCGTCGCCCTTCCCGTCGCCGTCGCCCTTGTTGAAGGGGTTGTGGTAGATCGCCCGGTTCGGCGGGGCGTGGCTGACCGTGCCCAGCTGCTCGGCGAAGTTCAGCCGGCTGGTGGCCAACTGGTACTCATCCTTGTGATCGATCACGTGGTCGCCGTACTTTTGCCACGCGGGAAGCTCGACACGCCGCACGATCTCGGTGCGGCCCTCGAGCGACCAGTGGTTCTGCGTGCTGGCGATCCAATACTCACCCGGCACACGCTCGAGCGTCGCGCCCGAAGCGGCATACCCCGAAGCGGGCCGCACGGCGTAGGTATCGAATCCTGCGCCCTCGGCCACGGTGCCGCCACGCACGCGCCCATACCCAAGCCGCAGCACGATCGTGTCGTCGGCCAGGCCCGGGCAGATCCACACCGGCAGTTCCAGGGTGCGTCCCTCGACACGCAGGCGGACCATCTTGCCCGTGGTGTGCTCGCGCAGGTACACGTGCTTGGGGTTTTCGCCGCCGGGCACCAGGCCCATCTTCCGGGCTGTCCCGGGGCTGATGAGAGCCGGGTTGTCCCAAGTGGTCATGCTACCGATGTCGGGAAGTTCCTGCAACCACGCGTTACCCGCGAATCGACCGTCCAGCGTGCGGCCGGCCGTGCACAGCACGTCCATCGATTGTTCCGAAGGCGCCGCACCGATACGGATCGTGCGGATCGCGTCGGCCAGCGCGCCAGGGTTGGTCGTGGGTGAACGCGCCGGCTCGGCAGAACCGGCCAGCAGCCCGTCGTGCAACGATCGGCGCCAGCGCTTCTCGAACTCGGCGCGGCTCGACACGCCAAAGCGCTCACGCATCATCCGACGCCAGGTTGCGCGGACGGCATGGTGCCCATCGGGCCAGGCCGGCAGACCGCCATCGGACGCGGGCTTGGCGAGATCGCCTACAAAGACTCCATCGGCCCTGCCCTCGCGCACGGGACCTTCGGGACCGTCGACCACCACCGCGCCACCCTTGCGAGCCGTCTCCTCCAGGTGCGTCAGGCGGGCCTCTTCCTCGAAGGTCTCGCCCGCCAGGAACGCCAGCAACTCGATCTCGCTCTTGCCGAAGTACAGCGGTGCGATCATGGGCTGGACGATGCTCAGCGTACCGTCGGCCGCCTGCACGTCGCCCCATTGTTCGAGGTAATGCGTGCCGTTGAGACGCCAGGTCGATGCCGCCGCCGTCTCGGTGTCCTGCACGCTCAGCGTCACGCGCGTGGGCACCTTCTCGAAACGCTCGGCAAAACGCGCCGACACCGGCGCGTCGTACACCGGGTTGGCGTTCAGGCAGACGATGGTGGAGACCTCGCCCGCGTCGATGGCCTGCCCCAGTTCGTTCAAGGCACGATGGCCGTTCATCGCCAGGTCGGCCGCCATCGGGCGGTAACGCACCACCGGGCCGATGGCCCCCAGCGCCGCGTTGAGCGCCAAGGCCAGGGCGTGCACACCCAACGGCAGGGACGCTCCAACCAGCACCACCGATGCGCCGCGATGGTCGACCAGGTCCTGGGCACATTGCTCCACCCAGACACCGTTGATCGACACGCCCGCGGGCACGGGCACCGCGTCGATAGCCGCCCGCAAGGCCGCGTCGCCGCCACCGAGCCGCTGCATCACCGCCTTGGCCAGCGACACGACGAATGCGGGCTGGAGCGAGGGAGCCAGACGCATCCGGTGGTCGGCCTTCCCGCCACTGACCGACAACGCGCTCTCGACCGCATAGATGCGGCTCATGTCCACCTTGTTGCCGTGCCCGTCGGTTGCCCGCATCGGGGCCCGCTGTGCCATCATGCCCCGGGCGTTGCGCAGTTCGTCGGCCTCGCCATACGCCGGATCACGCTCGACCAGAACCATGCGCTTGGCACGCTCGAACGCCAACTCCTCACGCATCGGCTGCCCAAAAGCCAGACGGGCGGCCTCGATAGAGTTTGGATTCTCCAGCGGCTCATACGCGACCACGCGGGCCTCGGGCCAGCGCCGACGCACCGACTGGACCATCGCCTCGCGCGTCGGGCCGCTCTGCTTGCCCATCACAAGGGCAAGCCCCCGGCCCCGGCTCGAGTCATACCTCGAAAACCCGTCGCTGCCCCTGGCCCACGTGGCGAAGTCATCCCACGTCGCCTCGAGCGGCCCACGCGCCGGGTTCTTGTACACCACCTGCATCAGCCGGTGCGGGTCGTACAGGTCCAGCACGCTGGCCTGCGACCACACACTACTCCGGCCTTGGTTGACAGGGTGCAGGGGATTGCCCTCCACCTTCGTCGGGCGGCCCTCGTGCGTTTCGATCAGCAGGCCCTCGGCCCCGCCCCCGGGCAAAGGCATGGCCGTGGCGTAAAAGGTCGCCCGACCGGGCACTTGGTCCTCGGGTACGGAGCGGGAATAGGCGTAGATCGTGTGCTCGGGACGCCGGCAGCCGGGGATCGTCGCCGCCCCGGCCAGCGCCAGCGACGCGCCCATGACCTTCAGGAAGTCACGCCGCGAGCCCTCAAGCAATTCACTGGCGCGAGATGGAAACTCGCGGTGCAACCACTCCCGAAACTCGGGCTTATCCACGAACTCGTCCACGCTGCGCCACACCGGGCGGCCAGACGTCTCGGAAAGATGCCGCGGCGCACGATCGACCTCACGCTTGCCGCGGGTCGAGGGGCACTGGTCGATGGTCTTCTCTGCCATGCGGTTGTTCTCCGGCCGGCAATGCCGCGTCGTTGACTCTTTCCAGGGATTCAGTAGTGGCACGCGCCGCAGTTCTCAGGCGGTGCCTGGCGGATGCCCGCGAGGACGGCCTGAGCCGTGGCACGCTGTGCCGCGGTCCCGGCCAGTTCACCCAGGTAGATCTTCTCCACCCATTCCAGATCCGTCACCTTGTCCTTGGGCACCAGGAACTGCGATGGGTCGCCGTGACCATCGATCGCGTCCCCGACGCCGCGGTGGCAATCCAAGCACCAGCCCATGCTCAGCGAGTGCGCCTGATACACCACGGGCATCGCCTCGATCTGGCCGTGGCACGAATAGCAGCTCACGCCCGCGTTGATATGCACGTGGTGCGGGAAGTTGCGGACATAGTCGGGCAGCTTGTGGATACGAACCCAGGGCACCGAAGCATCCTCGGCCCAAGCCGTCCGCAGGAACTCCACCTTGTCCTTGGGGTCGAACGCGGGCGCGAGCATGCCGTCCGTGTGGCAGCCCATGCACGTGGACACCGGCGGGATGTTCGCCTCGGCCGACTTCTCCACGTTGGTATGGCAATACCGGCAATCCATGCCCAGCTTGCCAGCGTGGATCTGGTGGCTGAAGCCCGAACCGGGCTGCGTGGGCATGTACCCCACTTCCCAGTAAGCGGGCGTGAAGTAGTGCGTGATGATGGCGATGACCGTGACCAGACCCACCGCACCGCTGACGGCACCAACCGTGGGAAGCAGGTTCATCCAGACAGGGAATCGTACTGACACCGGAAACCTCCCGTGTCGCCGAAACACGCTCAAGCCACCGAGCTTGGTCGTGCTCCGCCCTTGTTGTCGCGGCGGGCCTTCCCGCTTTTGGTGCCCCAATATTCCCACCCAGTGACCCCGAAAGCAGCCCCGCGCGTACACTCAGACAGAAAAATGTACTGTTTGACTAAAAATGAGACCGAGTCTCAACACCGGAGGCGACGTGATCACACCGACGCCAGACAAGTCTGATAACACAATTCCGACCATCAAGACCATGATCGGTCCGGTAATCGTCATCGGCTTCACCACTGCCATTGCCATGTGGCTCGCCTGGCTGTTCGCCCATCAGCCTTGGATCGACTTGCCAGCCTCGATCGCAGGGCCGGGCATGGGCGCGTTCATGATTGTCGGCGCGTTCCTTGCTGGCAGATTCGGTGGACGCCGGCTCGGCTGGTTGGCCGGGGCAATGGCTTCGCTCCTGGCCGCCATGCTCAACCTGCTCATCATGGGATCGCTCGTCGCCGAGAGCATCGACGAATCCGCTCCTGCCCAGGGCGCCCAGGGCCTGACGCCCTCTGCCAGCATGACCATGCTGGGCTTCCTTGGGCTCAGTGTCGTCGGCGGAGCGATATTCGGCCTGATCAGCAACGTCCGGGAAAACCCGCTAGAACCCAGGCCCATGACGATATGGGCCAGCCGATTTGCAGCCGTGGCAGCAGTGTCCGTCGTGCCCCTTTTGCTGCTCGGCGGGTTGGTGACCAGCACGGGGTCGGGCCTGGCCGTTCCGGATTGGCCGGGCACCTATGGCGCAAACATGTTCCTCTACCCCATCGCGCTGATGGCTGACCCGAGGATCTTCCTGGAACACACGCACCGGCTCTTCGGCTCGCTGGTGGGGTTGACGACGATCTCGCTGGCCATCTTCGTCTGGTCTACACCAGACCTGAGGCGGAGGCTGGACGTCCCGGTTTCGATCGCCGCCACTGTTGTTATAGGACTTCTTCTGATCGTGGGCCTGCGCCGCCATACGGCGGGTGATTTGGGTGGCATGGCCTTCGGCGGGGTCGGCGTGGCGGTTGCACTGGCCAGTGTCGCATGGTTTCTTGGAGCCTTGCATCTGCACAGGCCCGCGCAGGCGGCCGCGGCCCTTATCCTGATGGTCAGCGCCCAAGGCGTGCTCGGCGGTACCCGCGTGACCGAGGCCAACCCGATGCTGGGGACCATCCACGGGGTGCTGGGCCAGGTCTACTTCGCGTCCATGGTCATGTTTGCGGCTTGGCTCGCCCCCACCGCCCGGGCCTTGCGCGCAGAGTCGGCGTTTTCGGGGCGTGCCCGCAACGTGGCCTGGGCCTTGCTTGCCTCGCTGCTTGTGCAGTTGGTGCTTGGGGCGATGTATCGGCATGGCAGCATGGCCGCCGAGCCGCAGGCATGGGCCGGCCCGGCCTTGCACGGCCACATGGGCTTTTCGATCGTGGTGATGGTGCTGGCGGTCGTGCTGGGGTTCATGATGCTGGCCCGCGGTGCCGGGCCCGACGCGCAATCCGACGATGCGAACCGACGCCGGGGTGCGAAGGTGATCGGACGTTTCGGCTGGTTGGTGATCGCCGTCGTGGTGTTCCAGTTCGCCCTTGGTTGGGCGGCGTTCGCGGTGGTGACCGGCGGTGAGCGCCGGGTTGTACCCACAGCAGCGGAATTGGGCGATGCCCCGACGGTGCCCTTGGTGACGGCCTTGGTCACATTTGCCCACCAGGCGAACGGGGCGCTGCTTCTGGCGGCCGCGAGCGCTTCGGTTGTGTGGTGCGGGCTGGTAACCTCGCCCCGGCGAGAGGTGGTGCCCCGGGTCGTGCCTGCCTGAGAAGGGGGTGTCGGAAAGCCCTCTATCCGAGCCCAATCGCCCGCTCGGTGTCGTCCCGAAGTCTTGTAACCCCCTGACCAGCGCATGGGCTCGGACGGAACAGGTTGGGTCGTTGCAATTCCCATGCCCTTGGGGCGTTGCACCCCCGGATTGTCCGATGAGGGACTTGGAGCCTTCACAACGGAGCTCGGAAATGGCAACGCAAGAGAGAGCGACTCTGGGCGAGCGGCAGGTCCGTGAAGATCCTCGGCGGGCATTGGTGCCCATTGATGCCGCCCGGTTTGGGTATGACCAGGCCAGGCACCTGCTGTGGCGAGCAGGATTCGGGGGGACCCCCGCACAGATTTCGGCGATCGCCGCACTGGGCCCCGAGCGAGCGGTGGACTTTCTCCTTGAATCTCCTGATGCCCGAGAGCAGCCTCCCGCTGCGGACCTGTTCGACCGCGACATCATGCGTCCATACACGGCAGAGGAACGCCGGATGGCCGTGCAGGCCCGCAGTGCGCGCGACGAGGACACGCTCGCGCAATTGCGGGCGATGCGTCAGCAGGCTCAGGTGCGTGATCGTCGGCAGATGCGGGAGATCCAGCGTTGGTGGCTGACGCGGATGATCGAGACGCCGCGCCCGTTGGAGGAGAAGATGGTGCTGTTCTGGCACGGGCACTTTGCCACCAGTTATCGCACCATCGAAGACAGCTACCACATGTACCTCCAGAACCAGCGTTTTCGTACGCACGCGCTGGGCAACTACGGCACGCTGCTGCGCGAGATCATCCGCGACCCGGCGATGCTGGCGTACCTGGACAACAACGACAGCCGGAAGGGCCGTCCGAATGAGAACCTGGCTCGGGAATTGATGGAACTGTTCTCGATGGGCGTGGGGACGTACAGCGAGTCGGACATCAAGGAGGGTGCCCGCGCGTTGACGGGCTACACGTTCGTGGATGACGAGTTCGTGTTCAACCGTGAGAATCACGACACGGGTCCCAAGCGGTTGTTTGGGAAGTCGGGTGCCTTCACGGGCGACGACTTTGTCGAGGGCATCCTCGCGCAGCGCGCGACGTCGACCTTCATGACGCGCAAGCTGTATGCCTTTTTCGTGGGCGACTTGCCCGAGGACGCGAGGGAGGTTTCGCCCGCGGCGAGGGTGGTGCTCGAAGGCGTGCGCACCACGTTCACGCGGAATCGGTTCGCCATCAAGCCCGTGCTGCGACAGTTGTTCCTGTGCCAGCATTTTTACAGCGACGAGGTTCGCGGCCAGCGCATCAAGAGCCCGGTCGACCTGGTCGTCGGTGGCATCCGCGAATTGCGAACCCCCGTGCGCGACACATCGGCGTTGCTCGACGCGTTGTCGCTGATGGGACAGAACATCTTCTACCCACCCAGCGTCGCGGGCTGGGCCGGGGGGCGGTCGTGGATCAACACGTCGACGATGTTCGTCCGGCAGAACACGCTGGCGTTCCTTCTTACCGGACAAAGGCCCGATCGCCGTGACGCGCTGGCCGACCGCCAGCCGTATGATGCCAGGCCGCTGCTGGACGAGTTGGAGGCGGTATTTGGTCCCGGGACGGACGAGTTGGTGGTCGAGCGTGTGCTGCGGACAACGCTGGGTCGCGTGCCCACGTACGCGGCGAGCGCGCTGCTGGATGTCCTGCACGCACGCGGGGGCAAGCGAGACCACGCGGCGATGCGTGATATGCTGTTGCTGGTGACGGCGATGCCCGAATACCAGTTGTGCTGAGCGTTGGACTGAGGAGGGCACGATCATGGACCTGCACCATTCCAAGGCGTTTACCCGGCGCGCGTTCCTCGAACGGGGCGTCATGCTCGCGTCGGCCACGGTGGTGGCACCGGGCTTTGTGCAGGGAACGGCTTTGGGATTGCCATCCCCCAGCGCGTTCCTTGCGAGCCTGGCGGGCGTGCCCGAAGACAGGGTGCTGGTGGTCGTGCAGTTGTCGGGCGGCAACGACGGGCTGAACACCGTGGTGCCCTATGGGGCCGACGAGTATTACCGGGCGCGGCGTGGCATCGGCATCGCGCGAGGTAACGTGCTCGAACTGGACGGCCGGCAGGGCCTGGGCCTGCACCCGGCGCTGGCACCCATGAAGGAGTTGTACGACGCGGGGCTGTGCTCGGTGTTCCAAGGCGTGGGCTACCCCAACCCCAATCGCTCGCACTTTAAGAGCATGGACATCTGGCACACCGCCGACACCAGCGGCACGGGCGAGGGCTGGATCGGGCGATACCTCGACAGCGAATGCGTGGGCTTCGGAGCGGGCGAGAGCGGCTCGGCTCAGGGCGCACCGCCCGCGATCAACATCGGGCGGACCGCACCCCTGGCGATGCAGGGCCGCAAGGTGAACCCCGTGTCGTTCGAGAACGCCTCGGTCTTCCGCTGGCTGGGCGAGGACCACGACCGGGAACTCAAGGGTGAATACGACCGGCTGAACCGGCGTGAGAGCGCGTCGGTCGGTGACACGAACGAGGCCTTCCTGACCAAGACCGCGCTGGACGCGCAGGTGAGCAGCGACCTGATCCGCAGGGCCGTCGCGGCAGAGCCGCTGGTGCGCTACCCGGGCAACGAACTGGCGCGGCAGTTGTCTCTGATTGCGCAGATGATCCGTGCGGGGCTAAAGACGCGGGTGTATTATGCGAGCCTGGGCGGTTTCGACACGCACGCGGGGCAGGGCGGAGCCAACGGTCGGCATGCGCAGCTGCTTGGGCAGTTTGCATCGTCGATGAAGGCGTTCTATGACGACCTGAAGGCCCAGGGCAACGACGGGCGCGTAATGACGCTGTCCTTCAGCGAGTTTGGCCGGCGCGTGTCGCAGAACGCAAGCAACGGCACCGACCACGGGACGGCGGCACCGATGTTCCTCTTTGGCCCGATGGTGCGACCGGGCGTCCACGGCACGCATCCACCCATGAGCGACCTGGACGGCGGCGACCTGAAGCACACGCTGGACTTCCGCCACGTGTACGCGGGCGTGCTGGACAGCTGGATGCGGGCCGACGCGTCGTCGATCCTCCAGGGGCGTTATCGGCCCGCGCTGGTGCTGCGCAAGTCCTGATACCGGGCCTCATTCGCCCTTCAGCACACACAGAACGCACAGCCGGCTGGCAGTGATTGCTTTGCCGTCAGCGTGGGGCCGGTGTGGTCGATGCGCTCTGAGACGGCCCGGTTTGGGCGTTGGTGGAGGCGTGTCATGTTCACACGGTTGCGCAATGGCTGGGCACTTGGGTTGGCGAGTCTCCAGTTGCTGTTGGAGAACAAGAAACTGATCGTGTTCCCGCTGCTCAGCTCGATTGCGGCGATGGCGGTCGTGGCCAGTTTCGTAGTGCCGATCGTGGGCACGACGACCGGGCGGACCATCTTCCTGACCGATGACCCCAACGCCGGGATGGGGCAGATGGTGGTGCTGTTCCTGCTGTACTTCTGCTGCTACTTCGTGATGCTGTTCTTCAACGCCGCGCTGGTGGGCGTGACCATGATGCACCTGGACGGTCGGCCATACAAACTCAGCGACGGGCTTCGTATCGCGTGGGACCGGCTGAGCCTCATCCTGATGTGGGCGGTCATCGGCGCTTCGGTGGGCTTCATCCTGAAGATGATCGAGCAGCGATCGAAACTGGTCGGACAGATCATCGCGCTGGTGCTCGGGTCGGCATGGACGGCCATCACGTACTTCGTCGTCCCGGTGCTGATCGTCGAGCGTGCGCCGGCGCACAAGGCCATCGGACGCTCGTACTCGCTCATCCGCCAGACGTGGGGCGAGGGGCTGGTGGCCAACTGGGCCAACGGGATCTTTGTTGGCATCGGCATCCTCGTGGGCGTCGTCGTGATGTTTGCGGCATTGGCCACCGGCGACCCGGTCATCGGAGGCGTGGGCTTTGTGCTGGCATTGGCTTGGGTTTGTTTGATGGGGCTGGTATCGATGACGCTGGATTCGATCACCAATGCCGTGCTGTACGTCTACGCCCGCACGGGCCACTCGCCCGATGGGTTCGATCGGGAGATGCTGAACATGGTCTTTACGGGCAAAGGCGGGGCGGAGATCCGCATCGGCAACGAGGGACTCCCCAAACAGGACGCCGAGGTGGCCCCCGCGCCCAAGCCGAGTTTCGGGATGATGGCATCGATGCCGCAACCTTCGGCCGGTCCATCGCTGGCGGATATTCGTGCGAGGCAGGCCAAGGGCGAGAGCGGAGCGGCCTGAGGCTCCCGGCATGTCGCGGCACGAGCCCGGTGTCGTCGCGGTGTTGGGTTTTGCACACATGAAAACGCCCGGCACTAGGCCGGGCGGAGTTCCTGCTGGGGCCTTGTTCAACGGTCTGCCGGATCGATGCCAAAGCCGCTGCGGTCGGGCTGCCTGGGACGCTGGGGTGGCTGGTAGCCTTCACGCTCGATCGCCTGGAGCAGATGCTTGACGGCCGCATCGATCTGTGGATCGGTGCCCTTGGCCAGGGCGGTGGGGTCGTCGATAACCTCGATGTCCGGATCGACGCCGTGGCCCTCGATGCCCCAGGTGCCGTCGGCGCGGTAGAAGCCGAAGGTGGGAACGGCGGTATAACCACCATCGATGAGCGGGGGGACACCGCTGATGCCCACCAGACCGCCCCAGGTACGGGTGCCGATGAGCGGGCCGAGGTCGTTGTGCTTGAAGAGCCATGGGAACATGTCGCCGCCCGATCCGGCCGAGCCGTTGATGAGCATGGCCTTGGGGCCCTGGTGGCTGTCGTAGGGCCAGGGCCAGTCCTTCCCGTCGCGGCGGTACCAGTAGTTGGTGCGCGGGCGGTTGAGCAACTCGATGAAGCGCGTGGGGATCTGGCCGCCGCCGTTCCAGCGATCGTCGATGATGAGGGCCTGTTTGTTGATCTGGGCGTAGAACTGTCGGAAGAGTTCGTTCTGCCCGTTGACGCCGGTGTCCGGGACGTGGATGTAGCCAATCTTGCCGTCCGAAGCCTTCTCAACATACTGGCGGTTGGACTCGACCCAATGGCGGTAGCGCAGGGCCGCGTCGTCGCTCAGGGGCGTGATGGTGTAGGTGCGTTCGTTGATGGATTCCTCGTCGCCGGTCAGGCTGCTGACGACGGTGATGGTGGTGGGCTTGCCCGCGGTGCCCACAAAGGCGGCCCATGGGTCGCGGGCGGTGTCGACGGGGACGCTGTTGACGTGGGTGATGAAGTCGCCCACCTTCACGTCGACGCCCAGCTCGTCCAGCGGGTTGCGGGCGTCTGTGTCCCAGGGCGCACCGCCGTACATCCGGGCGATGCGGTATCCTGAGAGTTGGCCGTCCTCGCCCGCATCGGTGGCCAGCTCGAAGTCGACGCCCAGCAGGCCGACGTTGACGCTGGGCTGACCCTCTCCGTCGCCGCCCCAGTAGTAGGCGTGGCCGACGTTCAATTCGGAGATCATCTCCCCGATGATGAAGCTGATGTCCTCGCGGCTGGCGGCGTGCTCGACCATCTTGGAGTAGTGGTCATAGACGGCCTGCCAGTCGACGCCGTGCATGTTCTCGACGTAGAAGAAGTCGCGGTGGCGTCGCCATGCGTCCTGGACGATCTGTCGCCACTCCTCGCGCGGGTCGAGCCGCTTGCGCAGGCCGCTGGGCTGGATGGCGCCGGACATGGATTGCCCCGCGCGGGCGTCGGCGATCTTCCAGCGGTTGCCCTGGCCGGCCAGCAGCACCTTCTTGCCATCGCCCGAGACGCCCACCATCTGCGCGCCGGCGACGACGGTCTTCTCCTCGATGGTGTCGGCCGAGAGGTCCACGATCCGCACCGAGGGCACACCGCCGGAGAGGCTGTTGTAGAGCAGGTGGCCCTGGTTGTTGCTTTGCAGATTGTTGAAGGTGCCCGCGGCGATGGGCAGCATGAACGAGCGGGCCTCGAAGCCTTCCAGGTCGATCTCGACGGGCTTGGCCTTGCCGTCCTTGCCCTTGGAGCCGCCTTCGACGCCGGTGATCTTGCCGTCGGGCACGGTGGTGCTCTGCCGAGTGGCCGAGAACCCGCCGCTGGCTTCGAGCATGCCCGTGATGGTCCAGGTGCCAGTGAGCGTGTCGCCGCTGAGCGTGGCCCTGGTGGTGGACGTGATGGGCCCCTGGCTGGCGACGGCGACGTACTGGCCGGTGGCCTCGTCGAAGGTCACGCTGTCGTACTGGTTGAGCTGGCCCTGGCTCTCGCTGGCGCCGGCGAAGGTGCCGTCGTCCAGCCGCTTGATGTAGAAGGTCAGCTCGATGGTGTCCTCGGGCAGGCCCAGGGCCGCCAGCCCGCTGCCCTTGCCAGCCCACGTGCCCTCGATGGGGCTCAGGACGGCGGCGGGCTCGTCGGGCGCGGCATCGTCACCGGCTTCGCTCGCGTCCTCGGCCTTGTCCTCGGCCTTTTCTTCGGCCTTTTCCTCGGGCTCGTCCTCTTTCCAGGTCTCTTCGTCGGGCTTGATGAGCCGCGGGTTCTCGACCTTGGCGGTCAGCGGGACGGCGATGAGCCGCGTGGCGTTGGCGTACACAAAGCTCGAGCCCACGCTCTCGTACTGCGGGCTGGTGAACTCGCGGTTGCTGGCGTAATACAGGTACTTGCCGTCGCCCGAGAACACCGGGTTGGCGTCGCCGAAGAAGCCGCTGGTCACCTTGTGCGTCGTCCCCTCCTGCGTGTCGTGGATGAAGATGGCGGTGGTCACCGGGTTGTCCCCGCCCTTGGCGTAGGCGAGGTAGCGGCTGTCGGTGCTCCAGCTCACGGGCGTGGCGTTGGCCCAGGGCTCCTTGTCGACGATCGACGATTCTCCGCTGTCGACCTCGATCCGGTGGATCTCGCCGCTCTTGTCCTGGGCCAGCAGGTGCTTGCTGTCGGGAGACCACGTGAACCGCATCCAGTACTTGCCCACCATGTCGGTCAGCTGGCGAGCCTCGCCCTTGCCATCGCTCTGGATGACGTGGACGTTGTACTCGCCGCTTTCGTCGCTGGCGTAGGCGATCCACCGGCCGCTGGGGCTCCAGGCGGGGTTGCGCTCGGCCCATCGGCTGGTACTGGTGATCTGCCGGGGCGGGCCCTTCTCGGCGGGGATGGTCCAGATGTCGCCGCGGGCCTCGACCACCACGCGCTGGCCCGTGGCGCTGATGCCCCCGGCCTGGATGAAGCCGGCCGCGTCGACGGCCCGCTCGCGCACGGCCGGGCGGGCCCCGGGGATGCTCACGCGCACCGGGCGCACCTCGTTGGCGTCGATGTCCAAGAGGTGCAGCTGCGAGCCCAGCTGGAAGACGATGGCCGGGTTCTCGCCCGCGTGGATCGATGGGAAGCGCACGTCGTTGTCGGCGAAGGTCGTCACCTGGTCGCGGCGGCCCGTGGGCACGTGGTAGCGCCACAGGTTCAGCCGGTGCTCGGGGCCCGCGTCCGAGAGGTAGTACACCCAGTCGCCGTGCCACATGGGCAGCGTGTCGGTGCCCTCCCAGTCGGTGATGGGGCGGCTCTCGAGCGTCTCCAGGTTGAACAGCCAGACGTCGCTGGCCATGCCCCCGCGGTAGCGCTTCCACGTGCGAAAGTCTGTCTGGATGGGCGTGTACGCCAGCCACTTGCCGTCGGCGCTCAGTACGCCATTGGCCCCGTAGGGCACGGGCAAACGCTGCGGCAGCCCGCCCTGGGGCGAGACGCGGTAGATCTCCTCCTGCCGCCCCAGCCCCGCGGCCCCGCTCTTGTGGTAGACGATGCCGCTCGGGTGCCACTGCGTGGGCAGCTCGTTGGCCGGGTGGTGGGTCAGCCGCTGGGGCACGCCGCCGGCGATGGGCAGGGTGTACAGGTCGCGGTCGCCGTCGTAGTTGCCCTGGAAGACCACGCTCTGCCCGTCGGGGCTGAAGCGCGGGAACAGCTCCTGGCCCGGCGGGCTGGCCAGGGGCTCGGCACGCCCGCCACCCCCACCGCCATCGCGAGCCACCAGCCACAGGTCGTTGCCATAGGCAAAGACGATGTGATCGGCGCTGACCGCCGGGTAGCGGAGCATGCCCGCGTAGTCCCCGGCCTGGGGGATGGCTTGGCCCGCGGCATGGGCCTGGCCCGCGGCGGCGACGATCCGGGCCGGTGGACGCTGGTCCATCTCGGCCGAGCCCGCGCAGGAAACCAGCAACGCCTGGGCGGCCAGGACGGGAACGACGGTCAGACGCTTGTGCATACGGCGGCACCTCCGGTGCGGCCAGTGTATGGGGGGCGGAGAGCAGATGGCCAGAGGGCAGATGGCAGAGAGCAGATGAAGGGGGGATCTTCCGCCTCTTCATCTGCTCTCTGCCCTCTGCGATCTGCGATCTGCTTAC
>JAHCJI010000002.1 GCA_026126305.1 Phycisphaeraceae bacterium | reverse complement strand
GATCCCTAGGGATACGAAACAGATCCCTAGGGATGCGCGGCAGATCCCTAGGGATGCGAAACATATCCCTAGGGATGCGCGGCAGATTCCATCCTCCGAAAGGCCCGTTTCGCACTCCGGTTTGTTTGGTGGGGGTCGGCATCGTGGTGGATCGGGCTTTTCGGACCCCAGTTGAGCGGCGGGCGGGCGTTGGGTATGGGACGCAGGATGCCCGCCCAATGCCTGATGCCCAATCCCCAATGCCTGATGCCCAATCCCCAAAGCCTAGTGCCCAGTGCCAAATGCCCAGTGCCTGGTACCCCTTCAGCGCAACTGCTCTCGGCGGTCGGCCATCTGGCCCGCCACGGCCGCCCAGCGTTCGACGCCCGGCTCGTCGGTCAGGTCGTACCGCAGGGGGGTCACGGTGATGGCGCGGCGGAAGAGCCAGTCCACGTCGCTGCCAGGCTCGGTGTTCTGGAAGTCCATGCCACCGGCGGCCGCCCAGTAGTAGGCCCGCCCCCCGGGGCTCACGCGGCCCTCGAAGCGGTCGACGTGGCCGTGGGTGTTCATGGGGCACACGACGATGGGCAGCCGCTCGTCGGGGTCGGCCGGTTGGAGCGGCGCTTCCTGGCCCCGGTTGGCGAGGCGCGTGTCGCTCTGGTCGAAGTTCGTGGGCAGGCCCGCGCTGGTGCGCTGGCGGCTTGCCTCGGCCCGGGCCTCGGGCGTGTCGTCGATGGGGTCCTCGCAGCGCGGGATGTTGAGGTTCAGGACCTCGTGCGGGCGCGGCAGGCCCTGAGAAAGTAATGTTTCAATGGCGCGGCGGGCGTGGATGGCGCCGATGTCAAAACGCGTGCTGGCCCGGCCCAGGTGTAAGCTCACGGCGATGGAAGGAAGGCCCAGGAACGCCGCCTCGATCGCCGCGGCCACCGTGCCCGAGTAGATAATGTTAATGCCGCAATTGGCCCCGGCGTTCATGCCGCTGATGACCAGGTCGGGCCGGCCGGGCTTACCGTCGGCCCCCTTGCCGAAGTGCGCGGGCCAGATCTCGCTGAGGGCGAGCTTCACGCAGTCGGCCGGGCGGCCATCGACGGCGGCGCCGTTCATGCGGCCGCGGATGCGTGCGGGCTCGACCATGAGCGGCTCGTGGAAGGTCACGCCGTGGCTGGTGGCGCTCTGCACGGTGGCGGGCGCGACGGTGTAGATGGTCTCCACGGGCGTGCCGGCGATGCACAGCGGCCCGCCCAACGTGCCCTCTCGCCCGGGGATGGTGTCCATGAGGGCGTCGTAAAGAGCCACGATGCCCGGGGCCCGGATGCCGTCGTCGTTGGTGAGCAGGATGCGCATGGGGGCAGGGTAGGGGCGCGACGCACTCCCCGGAATGGGCCTGAGAGGGTGAAAAATCGCGGAAGGCGAGGGAATGTGTGTATGCCTTGCGGCATGGGAGCGCGTGATCGGATGCTAGCAGTCGGCTTCGCTGAAATGCAAAAATATCTGAAATGGTGTTGACACGCGAGATGGAATGTGTTACCTTGGAGATTATGCGGACGCCACCAGCCGAAGCATTGGGTCCACAAGAGGAGCCCGGAGCCCGGAGCCCGCAACCGGTCTGGCATCGTCGCTGGCGATCGTCGCAGGGCCTTGGATTCTGGCCTTCGTTTTTGCGGCCGCCGGCTTCGCCAAGGCGCTGAACCCCGGGCCGATCAGTGAAACGATGGGCCTTCTGGCCACCAACCTCCTCGGTGGACTGCTGGGCGAGTGGTCGCCCTCGGCGTGGCACGTCGGGGTATTGGTCCTATCCGAGGTGCTCCTCGCGGCGTGGCTGGTGTCGGGCTGGCGGCCGAGGTTCGCTGCGACTTCGAGGCGGGCGAGTTTTGTTTCTGCCAAACGGTGGTCAGTCCAGAGGGTTGTGTCTTGGCAATCGCTGCGCTTTGCGTTGTAGAAGATCCGGAGGCCTGAGCCAACATGCTACGGAACCTGACTTGGCGTCATTGGATCGCAGGGGCCTTATGTTGCGTGGGGCTCCTGGCGGCCATTCTCGCATGGAACAGCACCAGGGCTCGCACCACGGTGGTCGCCCCGCCTCAGCCGGCCCATGAACCCGAGCCGAAGGGCATCGATCTGGTCAGCGTCCGCAAGGCTGGTGCCGAAGCGGTCGTCGAGCAGACGATCGCATCGCTCGCGCGTCGGGTATCGAAGGCCGCCATGCCAATGGGCGATGAACTGATCGCCGATGTCGGGACGATCATGCACGCCTGGCTGGGCGGGTCCGCAGAAGACTATCTTGCGTATCTCGAAAAGAACGGCCACGAGCCGCCGCCAGTCCCGCTTTGGAGCGACCCCGAACGCCGGGGCAAGGTCTGGCTGGATATGACGCGATGGTTAAGGGAGGCCAGCTTCGACCCCGATGGCACGTTCATCCGTACAACATTCGCAGATGGCAAACCCGTGCCCAACGACCAGTCGAGAGTCACGGGCTGGCGTTTCAACAAGCTGCCCGGGTTGACGGACACACCGAACCCTGACCAGATCGCCGCACTGGACATCAATATCCAGGAAGTGCTTGTGCCCATGCGATCGCGGAGTCTGATGCATGGCGCGGACTACAACGGATTTCTTGCGCTGTCCTATGTGCAAGACCCTCGTTTTAAAGCATGGACGCTCGTGGCCGTGAGCGTGTACGACGTGCCGAAAAACGATACCGCCATCATACCACCGTTTTAGGATCGATCCGGAGGGACCATGCCTGGTCTGTATCGAACCACCCTGTCATATTCCTGCGGGGCCTTAATCATGTCATGGGGATCGAACTGGCGGATCTTGCTTGCAGCGGCGGTATGCCTGGGCGGTATCTTCGCGGCATACTTCGCATGGAGCGGTGCGCGTCCGAGAGAAGTTGTCCGCACGAGCGCAAGCGCGGCCGATGCGGTTGCGCCCGCGAAGAACCTCGTCACCGTCAAGCAAGTGGGCGTGGACGAAATGGTCGATCGCACGCTCTCGGCCGTCGCGGCCGATTTAATTCTCGCCGGCTTGCCCAAGCAGGATGTGTTGGCAGGTGATGTCGAAGCCATCCTGCGGGCCTGGTGGTCCGGAACGGGCGAGGACTACCTGGCCTATCTCTCCAAGGCGGGGGTGCCGCCGCCCTCTGAACGATGGTCGGACATCGAGACCGCGAACGCCATGTGGGCCGAATCCACGGCCGCGATCCGGGCGGCCAGTTTTGACCCCGATGGCGCAACGTTCCGCACGACCTTCCGCGATGGGCAGCAAATGCCAAGCGACGAGCGGTACGCCCGTACATGGGGCTCGCGGTTTGACAAGATTACCGGCATCTCCTCGGCTGCGGTTGAAGCGGAAGACCTCCTTCGGGCGGGGCTGACGATGCACGAGGTCCGCATCCCCATGCGAATGGCCACGATCCGTGCCGATCTTGAATTCGACGCCCTTCTGGGATTGTCGTACGGGTGGGATGCGAGGCGTTCGACGTGGGCACTCGTCGCGGTGACCATCTACGGCGTTCCCAATGGCCATGCCGTGCGACGACCAGCGTTCTAATTTTCACGCCAGGTGCGGGAGATCTCATGCGATTGCACAAGGGCATCCAAACTCGCCGCGCCTTCACGCTCATCGAGATCCTCGTCGCCATCGGCATCATCGGCGTGCTCATCGCCATCCTTATCCCCGTCCTGGCGGGCGGACGCTCCACCGCGCAGCGCACCGCCAGTCTGGCCAACCTGCGCAGCATCGGCCAGCTGGTACAGGCGTATACCGCGCAATACAATGAAACCTATCCATGGGCCACGCGTGGCATCAATGGGTGCGATATCCCCATGGGGTTCCTGCCCGTGTGGCAATTGGCCCGGCAGTGGCCCGTGGCGATGCACGAGGTCATCCCCCCGCGTGAACTGCGGCCCATCACGCTCGCGCCCGGCGCGCGGCGCGAAGGGCCCGATCAGAACTGCGGGCACCCGCCTTCTTATGAATACAGCGCCTCGTTCCTCGCCCGGCCGCAGGTCTGGGATGGGCGGGGCGTGGCCGATGAATCGCTGCTGCGGGGCGTGACCACCGGCATGGTGGCCCACCCCTCCAGCAAGGTTCTGATGTGGGACTGGGAATTGCCCTACCAGGCCAAGGAGCCCCGGAAGGTCGGCCCGGACCTGGACGAGCCCACGCCCATGATCTTTGTCGATGGCCACGGCATGGCGCGAGCGCCATCAGAGGCAACGCAGGCCGTTGCAAACCCCTTCCCCGACGCCTTCGCCCCTACCGCCCGCCTGCACAACACGCCCGACGGCGTGCGCGGCCGGGATTATTAGAAAGACCAGCCGCGCTCAGGGCACGAACAGCGTGCCGGCGCGGGCGGCTTCGATGAGCACGTCGGCCACCTCGGGGCGGCTGAACTCGGCCGGTGGACGCTCGCCCCTGGTGAGCATCTCGCGGACGGCGGTGCCCGAGAGGTTGATGATGTCGCCCTCGATCTTGGGGAAGGTCTTGCCCGAAACCATGCCGCCGTAGGCCTTGCTGTAGCCCGTGTGCTCGAACTTGAGCGGCATGATGGCAAGGGCGCTCAGGTCGAGCCGGTCGAAGATCTTCTGGGCGTCGTAGGTGCCGTAGTAGCTGCCCACGCCCGCGTGGTCGCGCCCGACGATGAAGTGGGTGCAGCCGTAGTTCTTGCGGACGATGGCGTGGAGGATGGCCTCGCGCGGCCCGCCGTAGCGCATGGCCGCGGGCAGCACGCTGACCATGGTGGTGGCGGGGTTGAAGTACTTGCCCACCAGGGCTTGGATGGCCTTCATGCGCGTGGCGGCGTTGATGTCGCCCGACTTGGTTTCGCCCACCAGCGGGTGGATGAGCAGGCCGTCGGTGATCTCTTGCGCGCACTTGCAGACGTACTCGTGGGCGCGGTGGATGGGGTTGCGGGTCTGGAAGGCAACGACGGTCTTCCAGCCGCGCTTCTCGAACTCGGCCCGGGTCTGCGCGGGGGTGAGGCGATCATCGAGGAACGCCTCGGGGCCTTGGGGATCGGCGCACACCGCCACGACCTCGATCGGGCCGGCCAGGCAGGTATCGCCCTCCTTCTTGACGGCCTCGGCGCCGGGGTGCTTGCCGTCGTCGTCGCTCGGCTTGTTGAAGAAGACCGTGGCCTCCTTGGCGCGGTCGTGGGGGTAGACCTCCTGGACGGTCATGACGGCCTGGAGCGTGCCGTTGGGGGCGTGCAGCGCGATGCGCGAGCCGGGCTTGGGGGCGCTGGCCGCGTCGACGCTCAGCGTGATGGGGATGGGCCAGATCTCGCCCGAGGCTAATTGCATGCGCTCGACGACGCTGGCAAAGTCCTTGGAGCCCATGAAGCCGGTGAGCGGGCTGAAGGCGCCCACGCCGATCATCTCCACGTCGCAGGACTGCTTGGGCGAGAGGGTGATCTTGGGCAGGCCCGCGGCCTCCTGGATCAGTGCGTCGCGCCCGGGGCCATGGGCGATCGAATCGACAAGCGTGCCGCCGTGCGGCGCAATCAGTCCTGGCATCAAATCCTCCAGAGGCTCCCGGGGAATGTGGGCCGGGAGCGGGCCGTGACGGTACGTCCCAGCCGGTTCGCGGGCAACCGATGGGCCCGCAATCAGGGACGTTTTGCCCGACTTTTTGCGTATCGGACGGCGGCCTCGTACCCGTCGACCATGTTGGCCAGCGTGTACCGTTCCAAAGCCGTCTGGTGGGCACCCCGGGCGAGCCGCTCTCGCAGTTGTTCGTCGGTCAAGACTCGCCCCAAGGCCCCAGCCAGCGAGGCGGGCTGGCCCAGGTCTACCAGCAGGCCGTTCTTGCCATCGACAACCGCCCAGGCCTCGGGCATCTGGCGGCTCATGTCGCTGCTGGTGACCACCGGCAGGCCATAGCCCATGGCGTGCAGCACGCTCAAGCCCAAGGAAGAGGGATAACAGAAGACCATCGACGACAGGAACCAGGGGGCCAGGGCCTGTTCGCCATAGATCGCTCCCGTGAATCGCACTCGGTCGCCGATGCCCAGACGGGCGGCCAGAGCCTCAAGTTCGGCCCTTTGCTGCCCATCGCCGACGATGGCGACCACCAGGTCGGGCACTTGGGTCATGAGGCTCGAAGCGGCGTGCAGCAGCAGGTCGGTGCGGTTGTCGGGTATCAGGCGTGAGACAAAAAGGACAACTCGGGCACCCTCTATCCCTTGATCTCGGCGGAAACGCTCCAACTCGTCGGGCCTGGACAGCCAATGCTCGCGGGCCGTTTGGATGGGTGCCTGGTCGAGGGCGTTCTGGGCGACGAACAGTCGCTCTGGGTCCATGCCCTCGGAGATCATCATCTCGCGTGCGTGGTGGTGATACAACAGGATGGCATGAGCCTGCCGGCCGATCCAGTTGCGCAGGCGTCGTGATGGCCCGGTGTCGCGAATCGAGTAGCCGTGGCCCCAGACTACGACGCCCACGCCGCGTCGTTTGGCCTTGCGGATGGCCGGCACCAGGCTGGGCACGCCGCTGTTGTACTCCAGTACCGCCACGTCGGCATGTGCGGGATCGACGGCCATGAACTGGGCGGGCACCCAGCGAACCTCGCGCGGCCAGCCCAGAAGCCGCCGTTCACGCACAGCCCTGGCCGAAAACCCCAGGGCCTGGACGTTGGGCACCTTGGCGCGGTCCGAGTACAGCACCTCGACCGACAGACCGGGGCGGCGGGCCAACTCGGCAAATACCGGCACGCGATAGGCGGGCAGGGCCGGCTGCTGGATGCGGACTCGGATGGGGTTTGGGCTGTTCGGCATGGGCCAGAGGCTATCGGTTCGATCGGCGTCGACCGACTACGATGGATGTTTGATGGGCTAAACACGTGGCCCAGAGTCCGATCGTAGACCAAACAGGAGGCGGCATGACGCAGGTCAAGGCGACGAACATCCACTGGCACGAGGGCGACCTCAGCCGCACAGATCGCTGGAACGCCTTGAAGGCCAAGGGTGCCACGATCTGGTTCACGGGCCTTTCCGGATCGGGCAAGAGCACCGTCGCCAGCGCCGTGGAGCAGGTCCTCGTGCAACGGGGTGTCAACGCGTATCGCCTCGACGGCGACAACATCCGCCACGGCTTGAACAAGAACCTGGGCTTCAGTGCCGAGGACCGCGCCGAGAACATCCGCCGCATCGGCGAGGTGGCCAAGTTGTTCGCCGACGCGGGCGTGCTGGCGCTCACCAGTTTCATCAGCCCCTACGTGCGAGACCGCGACCTGTGCCGCAAGATGCACGTCGACTCGGGGCTGCCCTTCATCGAGGTCTTCGTGGACACGCCGCTGGAAGAGTGCGAGAAGCGCGACCCCAAAGGACTCTACAAGAAGGCCCGCGCGGGCGAGATCAAGGGCTTCACCGGCATCGACGACCCCTACGAGGCACCCGCCCACGCCGAGTTGGTGCTCAAGACGGCCGGACGGCCTATCGACGATTGCGTGCGCGAGGTGCTCGACTTCCTTGAAAACAAGGGCCTGACGGCGTGAGCACAAGGCCGCGTGCGGCCGCCGACCCCAGTTGGCCGATACGCTATGGCATGCGAGCAGGCTGGTGGAAACCCGGTGTCATGGTCTTGGTGTCTTGCCTTGTGGCATTTGGACAGAGCATCGACTCGCCCGAGGCCGAATCCCAGGAGGCCGAGGTTGCCGGCGAACTGCCCGAGGCCATCCGAGCACTCTTGCTTGGCGCGGGAGACACCACGGGCGGACCGACTGGCCGCTTGTTGGCGGTCGAGGGTTCGGTCTTGCCCGAGCGGCTTGGCCTGGTTCGCCGGACGCCCTATGGCGAATGGGTCTTCGTGTTCATGGACGAGGATGGGCAGCCGAGGGCCTTGGTCCTGCTGCCATGCCGCCAACTGGAACGCATGGTCGAATCGATCGAGTCGCTCGGGGCCCAGGCGGTGCGGCTGACGGGAACGCTGACGGTCTACGACCGCATGAATTACCTTCTGCCCACGGCCTACTCCATGGTCACATCGCCCGGTTTAACCACCGAAGCTGACAGTAACGAGAACGAACCGTCCATCGCGCCCGAGGTCATGTCGGGGATCGATCCAGCCCTGCGCGAGGCGGCCGAAGCGCTCGAAGCCGGCCGTGAGCGGGCCAGGGCCATCCAAGCGCCCGTGGTGGCTCCACCGGCTTTTCGCCCTGAGGCGGCGGGCCAGAAGGCCCAGGCCGAAGACGAGCGAGCGTGGCAAGAGGGCGATCGCATCCTGCGCCGCCGGGCGAGACTGGAACGACAGCGTGGGCTGTGGACGTTGCGTTTCGACCAGAGCCCCGACGAGCCCGCCCAGACCCTGCCGCTGCTGGTGCTGCCAAACGCGTCGCTGCGTTCGATGGAACACGTGCTTGGCCGCTACGGCGACCGGATTGCCTTCGAGGTGAGCGGCACGATCTACCGCTACGGTCCACAGCCCTACGTGCTGATCACCATGCAGTTCGTGCAGCCTCTGGAGGGCCTAAGGCCCGGGGGCTGAAAAGGTCGTAGGTGTTGGCCCCCATCGAGCTTATCTCGGTCCAGTCGCGGCATCATCCGGTGCGTGATCGGTGTCGGGTGCCTCAACCGGCTCTGAGGCTGGTGTTGGCAGGCCAAGCAGGGACAGCGCCCGCGCAAACGCCCGGTCGCCTTGCGGACCTGCGGGGTACTGCTCACGCTGGGGCTGACCCAGGATGGCTCGGACCGCCAAGGGAATTCGAGCCAGTGCCTGAGCCGCGGCTAAGCGTTCCCCAACAGGCAGGAAAGTCGCCAGCGAGGCCGTGATGGGCAGGGCCTGATCGCTTGCCGCGTCAGCGGGTTGGGCCATCTCGAGCTTGGCGATCTGTCGAAGGTACAGGGCCCAAGGCCGATGGCGGGCAACGGCGTCGGCGGCTCGCTGGAGCAGCGAGGAATCCTGTTCGGCCGCTGCAAGCAAGTCTTCGACCGCGTCGGGAAAGACCAGCAAAGCATCGGCGGCCGCCCGGCGGACTTCGGCCCGAGAGGTATCCAGAAGCTCACGCACGATCATCTGACCTTCCATGCCGCCAAGACGCGCCAGCACATGGACCGCCGAAGGCAGGATGGTCGAAGCATCGTGCGGCAGGATCGCGGCCAGTACCCGGTCTCTCTGGTCATCCGATGGCGTATACCCGGTTTCGAGCAGGGCCAGCAAAGCCCGCATCGCCGGCGCAGAGGTTGGTTCGCCATGCTCAAGCCATCTCAGGAGTGCGTCGATGGCCGCGGGGTCGGGTGCCCGGCGGTATGCCCGCAGCATGACCGTGGCCACCTCGGGCTCTGTTTCGCGACGCAGGGCCACGCTCAGGCGAGCCGCCGAGCCCTCGGGCACAATGCGGTCGATGAGCAAGGCCGAAGCCTGTCGGATCGATGGCAGCGGATCGTTCAGCAAATTGGACAACGCCACCGTGGCCTCGGGCCCGGGCGAGATGCCACGCTCCAGGTCCCGCAGCAGCAGATCGGTGGCCAGCAGTCGTACAGCGGGCTCAGTATCGGCCAGCAACGACGCCATCGCGCCGGAACGATCAGCTGGAGCAAGCGACGTATAGAAACGCCTCGTGCTCTCGACCAATCGGGCAACGAGGTCTCGCTCACGCAGGGCCAGGCGTTCGGCCCGGCGATGCAAGCCCTCGGCCAGCAGACCCCGCCAGGCGAGGGGTGGCAGGTGCTGGTGCCTGCCGAGCCATTGCCTCCAAGCCTGGGGCGAAGCGGCCAGGTCGTCGCGCCCGGTCATCGCGTGCAGGGACGCCGCGATAGGTTGACGCTGCGCGGCTGGGGCCGCCTCGAGCCAGGCTACGAGCACCTGACAAGCCGCGGCCTCTTGCGAGCGGGCGAGCACGCCCAACGTTGCCGACCGAGCGTCGGCGGTCAAAGACTCGAATGCCCAGCGGGCTTCTCCATTCTCACCAGTCCTGAGGGCACGGATCAACGCACCGGCCAAGGCCTCGATCTCCGCCTGCGATTCGGCCATGCCCACCAGAAAACGCAGCGATACGGCGGGGTCTTCCGACAGCCAGGCAGTAGGAGCGGGTGGAGGTGAAGGCTCGGTCAACAGCCGCAGGACGGCCCGGCCGGCCTCTCGACGCGAAGGGTCATCTCCGGCCAGCGAGAACACGAGCATCGGGTCCACGGGCCGGGAAGTCCCGGTTTCAGTTTCTGGCTCATTCTGAACGGTGGCCAAGGCCGGACGTGGCGCAACGACAGCCAGGGTGGTTATCACCACCAGGAGTGTGCCCAGCCGAATCGGGAGCCACCAGACGAACATCATGGCAGGATACGCCCATGGGCCCTTGGGGCCGACCACTTCCGTGCATCCATGCGTCAAAACGCCCGCGATCGCGCAACGGTTCGAAGCATCGGACAGGTTGGTCGATCCGCATCATGTTTGGTCCGGTTGTTCGTGGTTTTCGTCAGTGAGATCGTGGCCACCATGCCCACCGATCATGGCCCGTGCCTCGATGGCCTGCCGAATGGCCTCGGCCTGTGGTCTTGGGTCCCAGCATGATGCTCGGTCCTCCCGATCGACGACCTCCCGCAGGGTGAGCAGTACCTGGGTCAGTGCGGTCCATCCCAGGCCAAACAACACCACAAGCCACACCGTGTAAGGAAGCCAAACCAAGCCATCTGGTGCGGGCCACCACCGGAACTCAAACTCGATCGGCAGTGGCTGGGTGAGCACCCCTGTGACCCAAGCGAGCACCGAAATCGTCAGCCCCGCCGCTGCGAGACTACCGACGATCGCCATGGCCAGCAGCACGAGAGAGAGCCCAGGTCGGGCGAGCAGGTGGGCCGCGGCCCGTTGCAAAGCGTCGGGAGCGTCGGCGTCATTGGCGGCAATCGACGGGATGGCCAGGAACAACAGCAACGTCGATACCAGGCCAACCAAGACCGCCAGGAAGCCAATCGCGGCCGCAAGGGAATCCCCAAAACTGTTATCGAACCACCCCCCCACCGCCTGTGCCAGCCAGGCCGCGAGCATGAGGCCAAAGAGAGTGGCAACGTAGGTGCTGACGCACAGGCTCGCGCTCATGAGCATCGGGGGCAGCACGCCCCAGACCTCGGCCCGTGTAGGCCGCGCCGAGACCATCCTCGCCAGGACCACGCCGACGAACGAGGCAACACCCACGAGCCAGGTCAGGCGGACCCAGGCCCACAACGTCACCCAGAAGCCGCCTTCCCCCTGCCAGGGAAGCAGGTCGGCCAACGCAATCGGCAGGGCCCATGAGGCGGTCAGTGCGGCAATCCCAGCAAGCAAAATCGAAAATGGGTGACAACACAACCCACCGGACTTGAGGACGAAAGCCGTCGATTCGGACAACTCCGACCACGATCCGGGCTCGGCCACTGCCCAAGGGTGGGCGGGGCGGTCACTCTGGTCGTGGTTTGTTGGTGCTGGGGGCATGGTGGGCTTCCCTTGCTGCGCTTGTGGTTGTTCCGATCCTTCGCACGCCGGGGTCGAAGTGGGCGGCTTGCCGGCAACAATCATGCTTGGCAATCGGGTTGCGTTCGTCCTGGCCCGTTGGCCAGTTCCAATGGCGACTCTGGAGCAGGCATGATCAACACAACCATCCGTTGGAGCCTGTACATCGTGTCGCTCATCGTGTTGGGCCCTATCGCGGGCCTACTCATGGAACTCAGCGACTCACCCGACGGTACGGCCGGAACCGTGCTGGTTGCGGGCAGCCCTGTCTTGGGCATCCTTGGACTTGTCCTGGGTTCTGCCATCGCGGCGGGGGTCGGCGCGGTCGCGGCTTGGCTTGGCGGTCTCAGGCCTGGTCTCACCTGCGCCGGAATCGTCCTGGCTTGGATGGCCGGCATGTCCTCCGGGCTGACCAGCATCGTCGCCGCCAGTGACAAGGGGCCTTGGGTGGCACTGATGATCGAGGGCGTCCTGGTCGGCATGTGCCTTCTTGGCATTGGTGTGGTTGTTTCGCTGGCGGCAGCCAGGCATCGTGTTCCAGCGTCGTCGCCCCATCAGCCCGTCGCCAGCGAGCACGGCTTGTCATTCAACAAGCGTTCGATCGCGGCTCTGGCGGCGGCTGTTCCCGCCGGGGCGGTTGCGGCTTGGGCACTGGCCATGACGGACTTGAAGGGCCAGGTCATCGCGGCGGCGACGCTGGCGGCCGTGGCCCTGACCCTGCTCATGCGGCTGATCGACCTGAAGACGCCCGCCCTTGGTGCTTTGGCAGCCGGGGCCGTGCTGGCGGTCTTTGGTCCGGCCTACGCGTTGGCACAAGTACCCGCCGAGGGCGCGCTGGCTTCCGCGTATACACAGGCCATCCCCGGCATCGTGCTGGTGACGCCGTTGGACTGGGCCGCGGGTTTGCTGTTGGGCACACCTCTGGGCCTGGCGTGGTCTGCTTCGATTGCAAAACGTGCCGAGACCTGACAACACATTCTTTGTGTTTCGTTTCGAGTTTCGACTCCAGAGTTCCGCGAGAGGTTGACCTTGATCATGACCCAAGACCCGTCCGGCACCCCGATGCCCGACATGCAGGCCACGCCCGACCGCCGCGAGATCGCCATCGATCGCGTTGGCGTTCGAGAGGTGGTGTACCCCATCCGCCTGCGCACGCGCGAGGGGGGCGAGCAGGGCTCGGTCGCCAACGTCAGCATGTACGTGGCGTTGCCCCACACGCAAAAGGGCACGCACATGAGCCGCTTCATCGAGGTGCTCGAGGCCCACGCGTGCGAGCCGATCACCCCCGAGATGTTCCCGGGCATCGCGCGGGCCATCCGCGACCGGCTCAACGCCAAGGAGGCCCACATCGAGGCCTCGTTCACGTATTTCATGAAGAAGAAGGCCCCGGTCACGGGCATCGAGAGCCTGATGGACTACGAAGTAACCTTCGCCTGCACGGCCAACGGCGAGGACGACTTTATCATGACCGTGGCCGCCCCGGCGACGAGCCTTTGCCCGTGCAGCAAGGAGATCTCGGCGTATGGCGCGCACAACCAACGCTGCGAGATTACCGCCAGCGTGCGCTTCGAGGGCACGATGTGGATCGAGGACCTGGTGGAGATCTGCGAGCGCGCCAGCAGCCTGGAGGTCTTCGCCTTGCTCAAGCGTCCCGACGAGAAGTATGTCACCGAGCACGCCTACGACAACCCCAAGTTCGTCGAGGACATAGTTCGCGACCTGGCCATCTCGCTCAACGACGACGCCCGCGTGACCTGGTACGCCATCAGCAGCGAGAACTTCGAGAGCATCCACAGCCACAACGCCTACGCCCAGCTCGAGCGCAACAAGCGGGGCTGAAGGCTTCATCCCTCCGGTGTGCTGGCCCCCGGCGTGCTGGCCCATTGCAGCTTATGGATCAGCGTCCGCCAGTAGTCACGTTGGGGGTTCACCACCAGTCGCAGCGGCCGGTGACCAACCGTCACCAGCACGTCATCGCCCCGCTCGAGCGGGATGGCCTGCTGACCATCGACCACCGCACACGTGCCCGCCTCGGGGGCGTGCCCAACCGCACGATTGACGCGGTGCGCCGTCACCCGAACCGTTGCCGAGGCGGGCACCACGATGGGACGGAAACTCAG
The DNA here is from genome assembly GCA_026126305.1 of Phycisphaeraceae bacterium. Classification (GTDB taxonomy): domain Bacteria; phylum Planctomycetota; class Phycisphaerae; order Phycisphaerales; family UBA1924; genus JAHCJI01. The sequence continues at coordinate 283,553 of JAHCJI010000002.1, read as the reverse complement.
AGAATGGGCGGCGATGGGCGTGACCACCATCGCCGGCAGCGTGGGTTCGAGGATGGGCCCGCCCGCGGCGGCGTTGTAGGCCGTGCTGCCCGTGGGTGTCGAGATGATCAGCCCATCACCGGCCACGCGCGGTCCGTTCATGGCAGGGGCAGAAGCACCTCCAGCATCGCCGATGTGCAGGCCCAGTTCGATCATCCGGAACGGGGCTCCGTTGCAAATCGCCACGTCGTTGATGGCCGTCTCGCGCGCGATCGTCCGCCCGCCGCGCACAACCCGAGCGTCCAGGGCGGCTACCTCGCGAATCGACGCCTTGCCCGACAAGATCCCCGCCGCGTTGGCATGGAACGCGTTCGCGTCGAATTCGGCCAGGAACCCGAGCTTGCCGAAGTTCACGCCCAGCACGGCCACGCCCGCCTCGACGGCCTGCCTGGCAAGCCCCAGGATCGTGCCGTCGCCGCCGAGTACGACGGCTAAATCAACACCCTGCCCGATCGCCCCGATGGGGTCCTGGGCGTCATACTCACCCACGAGGTTGGCGTGGGATTCGATGTCGCGACGCACGGCCTTGGCCGCGTCCACGGCCTGGGGCTTGGTCGTATTGACCACCAAGGCCACACGGATCGGTTGAGGAGGGTCGGCCTGGGCAGTCATGGCCGATGATATCGCGTCGACCACCCCCAACACCCGGTATCATCGCTCATGCACCGCCCCGGCGCGAACCCGCTCGACATGCAACCCGCAGACTTCATCTGCGACTTCACCGGCAAGGCCTGGGACGGCTCCTTCCCCATGGTCGAAGGCCACCAGGGCAGCCTCATCTGCGGCGACGCCCTGCGCGTGGCCTTCACCGAAGTGGTCCTGCTGGGCCAGGGTTCCATGCCCACCGGCGCGACATGCACCATGTGCCTCGAAGTACGCGACGAGCCGGGCTGGCAGAGCCCCGTGCCCACGGGCGAGCGTGAGCAGGGCGCTTGCATCTGCCGGCGGTGCATCCGCCAGAGCGCCACGAAACTCGAAAAAGACCCCGATTGGGGCTGGACCAAGCCCGTGCTGGAAAGCCCCGCCTGAGCGGGCGTCCTATTCGTCGTTCTCGCGGAGCTTGGCCAGCACGGTGAAGTCTTCGAGCGTGGAGGTATCCTGCTGGCCATCGACGCCCGCGGCCACGTCGCGCAGCAGGCGGCGCATGATCTTGCCGCTGCGGGTCTTGGGCAGGGCCTCGGCGAAGCGCACCTGGTCGGGCCGGGCGATGGCGCCGATGGTTTGGGCCACGTGCTCGCCCAGTTCCCTCTTGAGGCTCTCGCTGGGCGCGTGGCCCTTGGCCAGGGTGACAAACGCCGCGATGCCCGTACCCTTGATCTCGTGGGGCACCCCCACCACCGCCGCCTCGACCACCGCCTCGTGGGCCACCAGGGCGCTCTCGACTTCCATCGTGCCCAGGCGGTGCCCGCTCACGTTGATCACGTCGTCGATGCGACCCATGATCCAGAAGTTGCCGTCGCGGTCGCGCCGCGCGCCGTCGCCGGCGGTGTATACGGGCTTGCCGTCGATCATGACGGTCGAGAAGTAGGTCTCGATGAAGCGCTCGCGGTCGCCGTAGACACCCCGCAGCATCCCCGGCCAGGGCTTTCGGATGACCATCAGCCCGCCCTTGTCCGGCTCGCACTCGCTGCCGTCGGCGTGGACCACCGCCGCGTCGATGCCAAAGAAGGGCCGCGTACACGACCCCGGCCGCGTGGGCGTGGCCCCGGGCAGGGGGGTGATGGCGTGGCCGCCGGTCTCGGTCTGCCAATACGTATCGACGATGGGGCAGGGTTGTTTTCCTGAGGAGCCGCCGCCGATGACTTCGCGGTACCACATCCACGCCGCGGGGTTGATGGGCTCGCCCACGGTGCCCAGGACCTGGAGCGAGGAGAGGTCGTGCCCGCGGGGGTGCTCCTCGCCCCACTTCATGAACGCGCGGATCGCCGTGGGGGCGGTGTAGAAGTGCGTGACCTTGTGGCGCTCGACGATATCCCAGAAGCGGTCCTCGGCGGGGAAGTTGGGCGCGCCCTCGTACATCAGCGTGGGCACGCGGTTCTGGAGGATGCCGTAGACGATGTAGCTGTGCCCGGTGATCCACCCGCAGTCGGCCGTACACCAGTAGAGCTGGCCCGCGTCGGGCACGAGGTTGAAGACCAGCCTGGCCGTGTGCGCCGTGTACAGCAGGTAGCCCGCCGTGGTGTGGACGATGCCCTTGGGCTTGCCCGTCGAGCCGCTGGTGTACAAGAGGAAGAGCATGTCCTCGGCGTCCATCGGCTCGCAGGGGCAATCGTCGGACGCGGCGGCCATCTCCTCTTGCCAGCAGCGGTCCGGGCTCCCCCAGGCGATGTCGTTGTGGCAGCGTCCAAAGCACAGCACGTGCTCAACGGGGCTCTGCCCGCCCATCATTTCGATGGCCTTGTCCACGTTGTCCTTCAGCGGCACCACCTTGCCACGCCGCCACGCCCCGTCGCAGGTCAGGATGATCCTGCTGTTCGCATCGACCACCCGGTCGGCGATGGCCTGGCTGGAAAATCCGCCGAAGATCACCGAGTGGGGGCAGCCGATGCGGGCGCACGCGAGCATGGCAATCACCAACTCGGGCACCATGCCCATGTAGATCGTGACAACATCGCCCTTCTTGGCCCCCAGCTTCTTGAGGGCGTTGCCCAGGCGGGCGGTTTGCTCCTGCAAATCCTTGTACGTCAGGCGGCGGACCTCTGGGGCGCCGCTCCCCCCTCCCGACAACTCCGGCTCGCCCTCCCAGACGATGGCTGTCTCGTCGCCGTACCCCTCGTCCACGAAGCGGTCCACGCAGTTGTCGCAGGCGTTCAGCCGCCCGCCGGTAAACCACCGGGCATCGGGGAACTGGCCCTCGAGCACGCGCTCGTACGGCCCCATCCACCGCAGACGCCGGGCCACCATCCCCCAGTAACCGGCCGGGTCCTTGACCGACCGCTCGTGCTCGGCCTCGTACTCGGTCAGGCTGCCCACGTGCCAGGGCGCCGAGCCGACGCTCGCGGCCGCTGGCGGCTCGAACACGCGGTCCTCGTGCAGCGAGCTGTCGATGTCCCGTTCAGGTTGGTGGCTGGTCATAGTCCAGCATATGGCCGGTGGAACGTATGGAGATTGGGCCATTGGGATACGGCAGTCGGAGCACCGATACCAGAGCAAACATACCGCCCTGCCCACACCACGACGCCCCGCAGTCGACGATCAGCAGGCTACTCAAGCCTGGCGGTCCAAGCCCAACGCACATTCCTTCGGGCCGGAGCGTTGCCTGGTGGTATCGGCCCGTCCGTCTTGTGCGGAAGGGTGCAAGGCTTAGCAAACCCATCGAAGATTTGTATAATATGGTTCCGCGCATGCAAAACCCCTCGATCGCTCGAGGGGCCCGCCAAGTGTTTCCCGATTATCTCTGCTTACGCGAAGTGGGCGAAGGCCTTGTTGGCCTCGGCCATGCGGTGGGTCTGGTCGCGGATGGTCATGGCCTTGCCCTCGCCGCGGGCGGCGTTGTACAACTCCTCGGCCAGCCGCCGGGCCATGGGCCGGCCACGCTCGCCGCGGGCGCTGGTGATGATCCAGCGGAAGGCTAGGCTCTGCTGGCGACGGCCCTTGACCTGCTGGGGCACCTGGTAGTTGGCACCGCCGATGCGCTTCGAGCGCACCTCGACGTACGGCTTGACATTGTCGATAGCCATCAGGAAGAGCGTCAACGCGTCGGCGGGCGCGTCGGGGTTGCTCTCCTTCTTCAGACGCTCTTCGATCAGGTCCATCGCGTCGTACACCACACGCGTGGCGCGGGTCTTCTTCCCGTCGCGCATCACGCAGTTGATGAACTTGGAAAGGGTGATGTCGTGGTACCGAGCGTCGGGACGCAACTGGTCTTCGGAAGCGGTGATACGACCGGACATGCGAAACTCCTTTGGCTCATCCGCCGACCCAAAGGGTCGGCCTTGTGTTCACCCCGAAGCGATGCGCCCGGGATTACTTGCCTTGGACTCAAAAAAGAGCGCTGGAGCCCAGCGCCCGATGACGGATTGCTTATTTGCCCTTCTTCGTGCCGTAGAGCGAGCGGCCCTGCTTGCGGCCATCGACGCCCAAGCAGTCCTGCGCGCCGCGGACGACGTGGTAGCGCACGCCGGGCAGGTCGGGCACGCGTCCGCCGCGCACCAGCACGATGGAGTGCTCTTGGAGGTTGTGCCCCTCGCCGCCGATGTAGGCCGTCACTTCGCGGCCGTTGCTGAGCCTCACGCGGGCCACCTTGCGAAGGGCCGAGTTGGGCTTCTTAGGAGTCATCGTCTTCACGCTCAGGCACACGCCACGACGCTGCGGGCAGCCTTCGATGTCGCGGACCTTGGACTTGACCTTCGGTGTCCGGCGTGGATTGCGGCAGAGTTGGTTGATCGTCGGCATAAGCGGCCAGTATCCTGATTCGAGCCCGGCCCCGGGCCCGACGTTGTCCAGTGTGACGCAAAACGACCCGCCGGGTTCTTTCGGCAGGGCCACAACTGTAGCGCCCACCCCCACGGCGGGTCTACCGTCCGTCCATGAATCCGCCACACGCCGCCGACATCACCATCCGTCAGTTCCAACAACTCATCCGCGACCGCTACCACGCCACCGATAGCGCTCGTGGGGTGCCGGGCACCTTCATGTGGCTCATCGAAGAAGTTGGCGAACTGGCCACAGCCCTCCAGGACTGCGCACCCGAACGCAACCCAAGCCGGGAAGATAGAGACAACCTCCAGGAAGAGTTCGCAGACGTTCTTGCCTGGCTCACCACCCTGGCCAACATCGCAGGCATCGACCTCTCCCAGGCCTTGACCAAATACACCGATCCGGGCCGAGTCGAGGGCGTCAAACACTGATCAGGAACAAGACCCGGGCGCAATCCTGAGCTCCACGACGACCATCCCTTCAATCACGCACGATGACCCAATGAAAAACCCGGGCTAACACCCGGGCCTCGTGGAGAACAATGGACCGGGTTATCCAGCGCTGCGCGATCGGGCCGCAGCCGACATCGCGCGAGCCCGGGCTCGTTCGGGGCTGAGCGGATCGCCCGCACGGCTCCGGTTTTCACGGAAGAACCGGCTGGGACGCTCGTCGTTCAACTGGCTATTGAGGCGGGTCATCGCCTCATCCACGATCTGACGGACCCGCTCACGGCTGAGCCCGACCCGATCGGCCACCTGCTTGAGAGTCAATGGATCGCGACCATCAAGCCCGAATCGGGCGTTGAGGATGGCCGCCTCACGATCGTCGATGGTCTCCATCAGACGCCGAAGCGTGACCAACTCGTCGCTACGCAGCGGCGGCTCGGCTGGCGGGGCGTAGCGATCATCGGCCACGATGTCGGACAGCCCCGGAGAATGATCGTCGCCCGAGACTGGTTGCGTCTGCGCGCGAGTTGCCCGGATGGCCCGGCGGATGGCTCGCACCTTCTTGACCGGCAGGTCCATGGCCTGGGCCACCTGCTCGATCGTCGGCGCAAAGCCCGTCTCGTTCTCGATCTCACGCGAGACTTGCTTCATCCGCGAGATCAGTTCCACCATGTACGCCGGCACGTGGATCGGCCGAGAAGCGTTGATGAGCGCCCGCTTGATAGCCTGCTTAATCCACCAGGAAGCGTACGTGCTGAACCGGGCACCCTGGTCGGGATCGAACCCTTCCACGGCCCGCATCAGCCCGATGTTGCCCTCCTCGATCAGGTCCGAAAGGCTCAGGCCGCGGTTCGAGAAATTCTTGGCGATGGCCACCACCAGCCGAAGGTTGGCCCGGATCATCCGTTCTCGGGCCTCGGGGCAACTCGCACGCTGGATGCGATAGCCCAGTTCCCGCTCCTCCTCAGCGGTCAGCAAGGGCGTCTGCTTGATCTCGTCGAGATACAACTGGAGTTCAGACCGAACCCCCGTACCCATCACATCATTACTGGACATGGCATTCACGACTCATCCCACCTTTCGCGATGTGGCCCACGAGAAACATCAGGGACACACCGTCCTCCTACCACGTATTCGTCCGCCGTCCGCAACGGATTCATCGAGCCGCCGCGCATTTGGCTCGATCCGAAACAGGCATACGGACGCCGACGAGGTCGGATTCACCCAACAGGCGAAGATTGAACGCCTGTGCCGTTGCCCGTCTTGCCTCTCTCCTCAAAGAAGCGCGGGTTCTCGGCTCCAGCGAACATGGGCGAGACTGCCTCGGGCACTATGCTACATGGACAACAGGGGGCATTGCAACCCAAAATGCACCAGGAACCACGCAAAATATCGATGAACCGCGACATATCGGACATTCTCGAGGACTGGCCCTTCGATCGCACGAGGCCAAACATCCGCCTGATCCAAGGCAGCGGCGGAGATCCTTTGCTCCAAGTACGACTCGACTTAGGCCTCCTTCAGATGCATGTCGATGGCAGACCCGACGGGCAAAATCCGCAAGGTTATCGGAGCCTACTCGAGTATTATGAGGCCCAGGCCGACGACGCCCAGAGCCTCGCCGATGAGGGCGAGGAAGCCGAGGAGTTCGAGTTATCGCCCGATGACTGCAAACTGCTGCGTGAAGAGGCCGCCCAGTACTACCACCGATACGTGGCCTTGCTCGTGCTCAATGACTTCGATGGCGTCATCCGGGACACCGCGCGGAATCTCCGACTGATCGACTTCCTCCAGAAGTTTGCACGCGAGGAGAGCGACCAAAGGTCTATGGTGCATTATCGGCCCTTCATCATCACGGTTCGAACGCGAGCCTTGGCCGGCCAGATGATCCGCAGCAACGAGAGCAAGGCCGCGGTGGCGCTCATCGACGACGGACTGGATGCCCTCCAGGACGCCTTCGCGGACGCGGGCGAGCCCGAAGCGTTCGAGAGTTCGGCAGAGCGTCGCACGCTGGTCGGTATGCGCGAGGCGATCAACCCCAAACTGATGCCTAGCCAGGCGGCCGAACTCGAGGCCCGGCTCGCTCGGGCACTGGAGGCGGAGAATTATGAACTGGCGGCCATCCTGCGCGATGAGATCAAGTCGCTGCGCGACCATCCTCCAAAGGCTTGACCATTGTGACAGCACCCGAGTGCAACACCCCGGCCCGTGATGCCGCGCTGGCGGTGATCGCCCACCTGCGAGCCCAGGGACACGAGGCCTATCTCGCCGGCGGGTGCGTGCGCGACGAACTCCTAGGCCTCACGCCGGGCGACTACGACGTGGCAACGGACGCTACGCCCCAGCGACTTGCGAGCCTCTTCCACCATGCTCGGCTTGTGGGTGCCAAGTTTGGTGTTGTCCAGGTCCGGCGCGAAGGCATCTGGACCGAAGTGGCCACTTTTCGCAGCGATGGCGACTATTCCGATCGACGCAGGCCCGATGCGGTGACCTTCAGTGATCCACAATCCGATGCCGAACGCCGCGACTTCACGATCAACGCCCTGTTCCTCGATCCATTGGCCACGCCGAGCGAATGGACCACGCACTCCAATGGGCGAGCTCGGGGACGCGTCATCGATCTGGTGAGCGGGTTAGCAGACCTTGAGTCCGGGATCATCCGAGCCGTGGGAGACCCCGAACGTCGGCTGGCCGAAGACCACCTTCGAGCCCTGCGCGCCGTGCGTTTCGCCGCCCGGCTTGGATTTGAAATCGAACCCCAGACGGCCCATGCCATTGCTGCACACTCGGGCCATCTCGAAGGCATCAGCCGCGAGCGCATCGGCGGTGAACTGAGACGGATGCTGGTGCATGCCAGCCGGGCCCGGGCCGCTTCGCTGCTGGAGAGCCTCGGCCTTGACGCACCGGTCTTTGAGGAAAGACCCGTCGGGGCCGGTCTCGCCCATCCCAGGCTGTCGAATCTGCCACAGGAGCACGGAGTTGCCCCTGCCTTGGCGGCCTGGATGCTCGACCGTGGGCATGGTTTTGAGTTGGCGGGCGTCAAGCCAATGGCCTCTCGGTTGAGGCAAGCCTTGTGCCTGAGCAACGACGAGCACACGCTGCTTGTCCAGGTGCTTCAATGTCGGCATGCCATCCTGGACGGATTCTTGGAAACAGCCAAGGCTGCTCAGAAACGCCAGGCGGCCTCGCCAGGCTTTGAGAGCGCCTTGCGGATACTTTTTGGAGAAGCACCCGACCTGGCAATCCGGGTTTCCCAGCGAGTGGTAGAACTGCAAGCCGAGCCGGGAGGTCTCGCCCCTGCCCGCTGGGTGACTGGATACGACTTGATTGCCCAAGGGCTCAAACCCGGCCCGCAGTTTGTACGTATTTTGGAAGGTTTGTATGACCTCCAACTTGACGGAACGGCTCAGGATCGCGCTACATTGCTGGAACAACTCGCGATTTTGTGCGTCCAAGAAGGAAAGCAAGCCCATTCCTTGGGCACGGATCATTCCAAAGATCGAACCGGCCACCCTGCCGGAGACAAAGACCACGAGCCCGGAACGCCCGGCTCTTACTGATGGAGACCCGCACGATGAGCAGGTACATGTTCGGACACTTTGGGCGATGGATGTCCCGATTGCGGCTTGGCATAGTCGGGTTTGCGGCACTCTTCTCGTTCATGGTCTCTCCCGCGCTTGCCCAGCAGGAACCGGCTCGGGTGTACTCCTTCACGCTCAAGGGCTGGTTTGGCAAGGACGTTTCCGAGACACCTATGGCGCAGGCCTTGGATGAGGCCCGTCAGTTGGAAGCCGACTACATCATCATCACGGTCGATACCGACTGGCACCAGTTCGGCGACCCGCTCAAGAGCGATCTGCCCGAGGACATCATCGGTCAGTTCGATCAGTTCTTCCGGACGAAGAAGATGATCCCGCTGTTCCAGGAGAGGATGCTCTCGTGGGAGAGGAAGCCCAAGGTTGTCTTCTGGGTGAAGCAGGCCATGGGTGGCGCGGCGTTCCTGCCGTTCATGTCGGACACGATGTACTTCCACCCCGATGGCAAGATCGGCGGCATCCAGGGTATTTTCCTGATGTTCGGTGGGCAGGGTGACCGCGTTGTGGTCGAGAAGCAAATCTCCCTCCGGCTGACGACGGCCCAGGGCGTTGCGATCCAGAACGGTTACGACCCGAGGCTGATCGAGGCGATGACCCGCGGCGACTACGTGCTTTCGTATCGACTTGTCGGCGGAAGGCCGGTGTACTTGGAGCGTATGCCGCAGGGACCCGATGAGTTCCTGCTAACCAACGATGCGTTCCTGGCTGGCAACAAGGACAGCATCGAGGAACTGGCTCGTGGCCGTGGTGTGAACTGGTTGACGCTCAAGGCCGACAACGCGCAGGTGCTTGGCGTCTCCAAGGGCACGGTCTCGACGATGGATGACTTGCTGTTTGAACTGGGAATCGCACGCAACCATGTCATGGTTGGCGACGGCGACAAGATCATGGACGAATGGTCGGCAACGCTGAGGCGCACCGAGCAGACGCTGAGCCGGCTGCTCAAGGAGTTCAACGAGATCAACGTCCAAGGGGAATGGAACGAACGGCGCCGGGCACGCGGGCGTCAACAGGCACTGCTCCAGCAGATGATCGGCCTTCTCAATCGATATGAAGAAGCCATCATTCCCTGGCAGATCAACGGTTTTGTGCGGGCCGGTTCCGCGCAACAGGTGATCTCGGCATTCCGCCTGATGTTGCAACGCATCCAACTCCAACAGCTGGCCGACGAACGCTAATCGCCCCCGGGCATTTCATGGAGAAGCATCATGATGAGGTTTTCAACGAATCTGGTTTCCCGCCTGGCGTGCGCGATGGTGGTCTTTGTCGCCGTGCAATGCGCGATGGCCCTGGATCGCGTGACGCTTAACGACGGTCGTGTGATCGACGGTGAGATCGTCCGCGAACTGAACGGTGCCGTGTGGTTGAAGACGGCCGACGGGCAGACCCAGTTCTTCCCCGCCTCGAACATCGTGCGTATCGAGCGTGACGTCGACACGGGCCCGCAAACCCCCGCCAGTCCGGGCGTCACCGATCCCGCTCCGGTGGCGGCCGAGCCCCGCCAGCGGACCGAGCCGCAGCGGCGTGCCGTTTCACCGGGTGCTCCGCGTGCGGCCGTGCTGAGTTTCGGCGATGCCGACAACGACATGGATATGGTGGGCACGTACCTGACCGCGCAGTCGCTGCGTGAGTGCATCCCGCTACTCGAGGAAGAAAACGTGGACATCGTCGTGCTTCGGGTGAACTCCGGCGGCGGTGCGCTCCTGGAAATCCGGCGTATCAGCGACCTGTTGCACAACGAGTTCAAGCCCAAGTTCCGCACGGTTGCATGGATCGACTATGCCATCTCGGCGGCGGCCATGACCCCGCACGCGCTTTCCGAGCAGTACTTCATGCGCCGCGGCGCGTACGGAGCATCGACGGGCTGGTACGGTGCGCTGCAAGCCGTGGCGGGACGCGGTCTGGAAGAAGTGCTCTACCTGATGGAACTGATCAGCGAGCGTGGCGGGCACGACCCGCGCATCATGCGTGCGATGCAGATCATGGAGCCCTTGTCGGTCGATCTCGACGAGAACGGTCGTGTCCGTGCGATGTATCAGAACACCGAGGGCGAAGTAGTCATCAACAAGCCAGAGCGTGTGCTGACACTCACCAGCCAAACCGCCCAAGCCATCGGCTTTGCCACCGGCATCGCCGACACGCTCGACGAGTTGGCCAAGGCCATGGGCCTGACCGAGGTGGAATGGGTTGGCGAGCATGTCGAGGGAATCTCGTGGCCCGTCAGCAAGGCCGACCGTCACCTGCGCCGTTTCCGCGAGCAGACCGCGCGTGACGAGCAGAGCATCAACGAGTATTACGAGGGCTACACCGTGGCCGTCGAACTCGCTCGCCAGGCTCAACCCGAGAACCGCGGCAAGTTCATTGGTTTTGCCCGCCAGCGCCTGAACTCGATGGTCCGCATGATCAACAACAACCCCAACCTGGCGCTCTTTATCTTCGGCGGTTCCGAGGAAGAATTCCGCGCCTGGGTCCGTGAGCAGGAAGAATTGCTCCGCAGCCTGATGCGATAAACAGTTCCTGCCTCTACCAGAGTTCTCCATGCCGCCCCGGATTTCGGGGCGGTTTTCTCGCGCCGATGGTCTAGGATTGGCCCTTCGTAACGATATACCCCCGGCCTGCGGCGACGCTGCCGGGCCGACCAGATGCAGGAGATCCATGCCATGACGATCGCGACAGCGACAATCGGTTTTGTGCCCGAAGATATCGATGCGACCCGGTGGGAGAACGTGCAACCGCTCTTCGATACCCTCGCCTCGCGTCCTGTTGCCACGCTGGGCGAGCTCCAACAGTGGCTTGTCGACCGTGGTGAACTCGAAGCCGCGTGCAGCGAGGCCCAGGCCAACCTGTACATCGCCATGACCTGCGACACGGCCAACGCGGACAAGAAAGCGGCGTACACCAACTTCCTGGACAAGGTGGCCCCCAGGCTCAAGCCCGCCCGCTTTAGGCTTGACCAACGGCAGGTCGAGCTGGCCGGGGCGCTCGGGCTCGGCGGCGATCGGTACGAGGTGCTGCACCGCGATGTGAAGGCAGACGTCGAACTCTTCCGCGAGGAGAACGTGCCGATCCAGACCGAGATCGACAAGATCGAGCAGGGGTACACCGAAACCGTCGGCGCTATGACAGTGGATTTCGACGGGCAAGAGAAGACCCTGCCCCAGATGGCCGTGTACCTCCAGGAGACCGATCGCGGCGTGCGTGAGCGGGCGTGGCGTGGGATCGCGGCCCGGCGTTTGCAAGATGCCGACAAGATCAACGGGATTTACGACGAGTTGATCGCGCTCCGGCACCGCATGTCCATCAACGCTGGGCATAAGGACTTTGTTGGCTATTCGTTCCATGCGATGCACCGCTTCGATTACACCCCGGCCGATTGCATGGCCTTCCATGACGCCGTCGCGAAGGTGGTCGTGCCTTTCAAGCGAAAACTCGACGCGCAGCGCCGCGAGAAGATGGGGGTCAGCCCGCTGCGTCCATGGGACTTGGGCGTCGACCCGCTTGGCCGCAAGCCGCTGAAGCCCTTTACCAACGGTGTGGACCTTGTTCGCAAGAGCAAGGCCGCGTTTGATGCGATCGATCCGAGGCTGGCCGACATGTTCGCGACCCTTGGCGACGGAAGCAATGCGAACGGTCCGGCCAACGGCGCGCTCATGGACCTTGACACGCGCAAGGGCAAGGGCCCGGGCGGATACCAGTACATGCGCGACCGCGTGCGCGAGCCGTTCATCTTCATGAACGCCGCTGGGTTGCACCGCGACGTGGAAACCATGGTGCACGAGGCCGGGCACGCCTTCCACAGCATGATGTGCAAGGACGAGCCCCTGCTGCACTACCGGCACAGCCCGATCGAGTTTGCCGAGGTTGCCAGCATGTCGATGGAGTTGCTGAGCATGGCGCACTGGGGTGGGCCCGATGGTTTCTATCCCGACCCGGCCGACCACGCCCGTGCGATACGTGAGCAATTGGAAGGCAGCATCTCGATGCTGTCGTGGATCGCCACCATCGACGCCTTCCAGCACCATATCTACGGCCAGCCCGACCACACCCATGAGCAAAGGACGGCGTGGTGGCTGGAGCTCGACGAGCGTTTCGGCAGCGACGTGTCTTGGGACGGCCTGGATCGCGAGCGGGCCACGCAGTGGCAGCGACAGTTGCACCTGTTCAGCCACCCGTTCTATTACATCGAGTATGGCATCGCGCAGCTGGGCGCACTCCAGCTTTGGATGCGAGCGCTGGACGAGGGCGAAGCGACGGCTATCGACGCGTACCTGCACGCGTTGTCGCTCGGTGGGTCTCGCCCGCTCCCGCAACTCTTTGAGGCGGCTGGGGTCAAGCTGGATTTTTCGGTGGACACGATCTCTCGTTTGACCAGGCGTGTCGAGGCCGAGCTGGCCAAGCTGCCCGAGTAATCGTTCCCGAGGTTGTATCGAAAGGATCTTCACGCATGTCCAAGTATGCCCAGTTGTGCGCGCACGGGCGCGGGAGCGCGACACTCAAGTCGATCTCGGCCCTCCTGGCCTGGGATCAGGAAACCTACATGCCACGAGGCGGCGGCGATGCCCGAGCCGAGCAGATGGCGCTGCTGGCTGGCATGATGCATGATCGCACGTCTTCCAAAGATCTGGGCGACCTGATTGCTGCCTGCGAGAGCGAAAGTCTGGACGACCAGCAACGCGCGTGCGTGCGCGAGTTCCGCCGGGACTACGACAAGCAGACAAAGCTCCCAAAGTCCCTTGTTGAAGAACTGGCACGCACGGGCAGCAAGGCCCAGGACGTCTGGAAGGATGCCCGCAAGAACAACGACTTCAAGGCCTTCGCGCCGTGGCTGAGCAAGATGGTTGATCTTTCACGACAGAAGGCCACCTGCTACGGGTTCGAGCCCGGCGGCGAGGTTTACGACGCGCTGCTGGACGAGTACGAGCCCAACGCCAAGGCTCGGCAGGTCGAATCCATCTTCAAGCCATTGGGCGAGCAACTCTCGTCGCTGGTCAGAGAACTGACCGAGAGCGGCAAGACGCCAAGCGACGCGCCTACGAAGGTTCACGCGCCCAAGGACCGCCAGCACGCGCTGGGCATGTACGTACTCAGGGCCATCGGATTTGACCTCAACGCCGGCCGCCTCGACGTCACCACGCACCCATTCTGCGAGGGGCTGGCTCCGGGCGACACCCGGCTGACCACGCGATATGACGAGCGGTACTTTCCAGGAGCGCTCTACGGCACGATGCATGAGGCCGGCCACGGCATGTATGAACAGGGCTTGCCCAAGTGCAAGACCCATAAGGGGCCGGGGGGCGACGCCATCGAGAGTTTCGGAACACCGCTGGCCGACTCGATCTCGCTGGGCATCCACGAGAGCCAGAGCCGGATGTGGGAGAACATGGTCGGCCGCGGGCGACCGTTCTGGAAGTGGCTCCACAAGGAAGCCTGCGACCAGTTCGCCGAACTTGGCAAGTTCGACGTAGACGAGATCTATCGCGCGGTGAATATCGTGCGCCCTTCATTCATTCGCGTGGAGGCCGACGAGGGCACATACAACCTGCACGTGATGCTGCGATTCGGCATCGAGCGGGCGATGATCGCGGGCGACCTGTCCATCGGCGATCTGCCCGGCGCTTGGAACGAGCGCTTCAAGCAATTGCTGGGGCTCGACGTGCCCGACGATGCGCACGGCTGCTTGCAGGACGTCCATTGGAGTTTCGGACTGTTTGGCTACTTCCCCACGTACACGCTGGGCAACCTGTACGCCGCTCAGTTCTGGGAGACGATCCGCCAGCGGATGCCCGGCTTGGATGCCGAGTTCACGCGGGGGGATTTCTCGCAGTTGCTGCAATGGCTGAACCAGAACATCCACGGCCATGGGCGTCGATACCGTGCGGGCGAGTTGTGCGAGATGGTGACTCGCCGGCCTTTGGAGTCTCGCCCTTTGCTGGATTATCTCAGCGTCAAATTGCGTGATGTGTACGGGCTCTGAGGTGTTCAGTCATGCCGCTGGGGCAATTCGCTCTTGCGGATGCGCACCTCGTCGACCGTCGTCGTCGTTCGTCGGAGGACGACCTCCTCATCATCGGAAACATCTCTCGATGCCTTGTCGTTGTAAGCCGCAGGATCGCTCTTGACGGCCTTGATGATCTCACCGACAAAGGCACCGAGAGAACGCATGAGCCCCGGCTTGTCAGGATGACGGTTCATGCTTTTGTCGTGGTGGCACGGGTCCGGACCATCTTCGGCATGGGCATGGCGTCTCGCAGCTTTTCGAACTGTGGCCGCTTGAGCAGTTCGGTGCCGGGGGTCATGGCTGCGGCGGCACCGGCGGCAACACCATCTCGCAAGATCTCTTCGGGCCCTCGGCCTCTCTCGATGGCCAGCACCGCGGCGGCGACCATGCAGTCTCCGGAACCGGTGGCGCTCAAGACCTCGACCGTTGGCGCTGGGCAATGGGCATAGCCGTCCTTCATCGCCAGCACGGCCCCGTCGCCACCCATGCTGACGAGCACGTAGGTCACGCCGTGCTTCCGCGCCAGGTCCATGGCGGCGGACCCGACGACGGCCGGGTCGGACTCGTCGGGCGAGATGCCGCCGAGCGTCTGGGCCAGTTCGCGTCGGTTGGGCTTGACCATGCAGACGCCCGCGCCGAGTGCCTCGCGCAGGGCCGCGCCGGAACAATCCACCACCACACGACCACCGACCGCTCGTACCCGGTCGATGATGGTGCGGATGAACGGTGGTTCGACGCCCGGGGGCAGACTGCCGCTGATGACCGCCAGGCCGCCTCCCTCGACGTTCTTCACGCCGTCGGCCAATGCTTCGAGGCACGCCTGTGCTTCCTCGTCGCACAGTTCGGTGCCCGGCATGTTGAACCGGAACTGGTTGCCCGTGCTTGTCTCGGTGACGATGACGTTCTCGCGCGTGGGCGCCATGACCGGGACGGCTCTTTGGTCACAGGCGATCCCGACACAATAGTGGCCCACCAGGAACTTGAGCAGGTCGCCGGTCTTGCCTCCGGCGGGGAAGACGGCGGTGGACTTGCCACCAAGTTCGGCTATTGCTCGGGTCACATTCAGGCCCCCACCACCCGGCTCGCGGCGTGGTGGTCCGCAACGGAGTTTGTGTTCGGGCTCGACCTTGTCAACCGAGACCCCCATGTCGATGGCGGGGTTGAGAGTGAGGGTGAAGATACGGGCGGGAGCGTGGGCGTGGTCGTGGTCGTCGGGCTTGGCCATGATGTATGGTATCGGCAGGATTCGGCCGGCCGAATACCCTGCGGAACCCCAAATCCCTCGATCGGTTCTCGGGCGAGCGGGTCCCGCGTCTGGGCGGAGGCCACTCGGTCGGGATCGGTTTTCCTACCCTCTTGTGATCGGCCCCATCGCCACCGCTGGAGTACCCCATGCACGCCTACGACAACATCCTCGACGCCATCGGCCGCACGCCCCTGGTCCGCCTGAACAAGGTCGTGCCGTCCGGGGCGGCCACGGTGTACGCCAAGTGCGAGTTCATGAACCCCGCGGGCAGCATCAAGGACCGCATGGCCTGGCACATCATCCAGCGGGCCGAGGAGGAAGGGTTGCTGAGGCCAGGCGGCACGATCGTTGAGAACACCAGCGGCAACACGGGCATGGGTGCGGCTATGGCCGCCGCGGCCCGGGGCTACCGCGCGGTCTTCACCATGCCCGACAAGATGAGCAAGGAGAAGATCGACGGGCTGCGGGCCTTTGGGGCCGAGGTCATCATCACCCCCACCGACGTCCCGGGCGACAGCCCCGACCACTACGTCAACGTCGCCAAGCGGATCGCCGCCGAGACGCCCGGGTCGTTCTACCTCGACCAGTACCACAGCCAGTGGAATATCGAGGCCCACGAGATGAGCACGGGCCCGGAGTTGTACGAGCAGAGCGAGGGCGGGAACGTCGACGCCATCGTCGTGGGCACGGGCACGGGTGGCACCATCAGCGGCATCGGGCGCTACTTCAAGAAGATGCAGAAGGACAAGCCCGCCAAGACGCTGATCGTGGGCGTCGACCCTTTGGGCAGCGTGCATTACAGCATCTTCTACACGGGCGAGCCCAGCACACCCTATGTCTACAAGGTCGAGGGGCTGGGCGAGGACATCGTCTGCCGCGCGTTCGAACCCAGCGTCGTCGACGAGATGCACCAGGTCAGCGACTATGAGTGCTTCACCATGGCCCGACGGCTGATCCGCGAAGAGGGGCTGTTCTGCGGCGGGTCATCGGGCGGCATGGTGCATGTGGCTGTCGAAGTGGCCAAGCGGCTTGGCCAAGGCAAGTCCGTTATTGCCATCTGCCCCGACAGCGGCACACGCTACGTCACCAAGTACCTCAACGATGAGTGGATGAAGATGCACGGCTTCCTCGAGAAGCCACGCGGGCTTGGTGTCATCGGCGATCTCATCGACCACTCGGCCAAGGTCATCACCGTCCACGAAGATACGCCCCTGCGCGCGGTAATCGACCTCATGCGACGCCACGGCATCAGCCAGGCGCCCGTCACCGACGAGGCCGGCAAGCCCCTGGGCATGGTCCACGAGATCGACATCCTTCGCGGGTTGCAACGCCAGGAGGTCTCCATCGACACCCCCGTGCGCGCCATCGAGACCCAGATCGGCGGCATCCTGGGCCCCTCGGCCCGCGTCGAAGAGTTGTACGGCGTCTTCGGCGCCCAGCAGGCCGCCATCGTCGTCAGCGAGGGCAAGATCGTGGGCGTGCTCAGCGAGATCGACCTCATCGAGCACCTGGCCCGAATGAGCGGCAACACCGCCATGAGTGGGTTGCAGCACGCGGGGGCGTAAGGGCAATCGATGGCCATTGCCGATGCTTATATTGTCGATGAACGCGGGAAGCACGTGCAGGCGGTGCCGGAAATCACCCCTGCACCAAGATGGCCTTGGAAGGTACCGCCAGAGACGCTCCTGAGCCCGGATGCTAAGCGATGGATGATCTTGAGCAGCCTTGGAGAACTATGCATTCTAGCGTCTTCGATCATAATCATAACGTTGTTTAGTCTTGTATATTACAATCATGCGAGATCGACACCAATTATAATCTTTGTCGCTTTAATTGGCGCTTGGTTTGTGCTACACCAAATCCACCATTGGCACTGGTCTGGCCCCGGTCGCCGACACGCCGCCCGCGCCATGGCCGCCGGTGGCACCTGTCCCAGTTGCGGCTATGGCATCGCGGGAGTGCCAAGCGGTGCCTATGGGCTGACCATTTGCCCCGAGTGCGCCAGCGCCTGGCGCGTGGGTGCCATCGCCGCTTGCGGGCGGTGCGACTACAGCCTCATGGGGACCCAGCCCGACGCCGACGGCTCGATGCGTTGCCCGGAGTGCGGGTGGGTGTGGTCACGAAGCAGCAAGGATTGAATGCGAATCCATAGCTTGCAGCAGGAGTCGCTCGAAGATCTCAAGTGAGCACTCCCTCGCGATTACCGACCCTTCCACCCCGCGCGGACGGCGTTTCCTGCATCCGGCGTGCGCACGCCCAGGGCGCGGAGCTGACGAAGGATGCGGTCGCTCAGGTTGGCCCGGATGGCGACGGTGCCATGCTCATACTCGCGCTCGAGCACTTCTCCCTGGGTCTCGATCAGGTGGATGGCCCGATCGTTGGACAGTTCGATCCGAAGCGTCATCGTGTGCGTGTCCCCCTGGGCCAGGCGGCGAACCCGCTGGATCAGGCGCTGCTGGCCGGGCCGCGGCTCCTCGGACGTTGCGGGCAAAGCGCACAGTGGGATGGCGTCTGGCAGACGCTGCTGCCACACCAGCAACTCGCGGTTATCCTTGAGCCGGTCGATCTTGTTGAGCACCAGCACGCGTGTGGGGGGCGACCAGTCGCTCGCGTCTTCGGCCTTGGCGGTCTGCTCGTCCAGGTCGTCGAGGGTCTTCATGACGGTCTGGTACTGGAGTTCGCAGGCCGAATCTGCGACATCGAGCACGACGATGAGGACGTCGGCGTGGGTAGCCTCTTCCAGTGTCGCGCGGAAGGATGCGATGAGGCGGTGGGGCAGGTCTCGAACGAAGCCCACGGTGTCGCTGAGCATGACTTCCAGCCCGCCGCCAAGGTCCCAGGCGCGGGTGCGTGTCATGAGCGTCGCGAACACCCGGTCGTCGGCATACGCGCCACCCTCGGTCAGCGTATTGAACAACGTGCTCTTGCCCGCATTGGTGTAGCCCACCAAGCCCACCGTAAATCGCTCGGCGTTGCGCTGGCGCACGGCGCGGCGTTTGCGTTCCTGGACCTGTTTGAGCTCCCGCTCGAGTTCCAGCCTGCGGCGCTGGACGAGACGACGGTCGATCTCCAACTGCTGCTCGCCGGGCCCGCGGGTGCCCACGCCGCCGATGCCCCCGGTGCCCACAATGCGTTCGAGGTGGTCCCACATGGCACGCAGGCGGGGGTAGGTATATTCAAGCTGGGCCAGTTCGACCTGGAGTTTGGCCTCGTAGGTGGTGGCGCGGCTGGCGAAGATGTCCAGGATCAGTTCGCTGCGGTCGAGCACCTTGCGTTCGGTGGTTCGCTCGATGCTCGATATCTGCGCGGGGCTGAGTTCGTGGTCGAAAATGATGGTCGTCGCACCGAGCGCTTCGCACAGGGCCTTGAGTTCCTCGACCTTGCCCTTGCCCATGTACGTGCCGGCCTGGGGACGCGACAGACGCTGCTCCAGTTCCCCCACCACCACCGCGCCCGCTTGCTCGGCCAAGGCCTTCAACTCGCCAAAGGGATCGGCCGGGTCATAGGTGGAATCGGGCAGCCGGACGGCGGCCAGGACGGCGCGTTCGGCCCGGACTTCGATGGAGGTTCGTTCTTTACTGGGGGGCATCGGATTACGTCGTGGGGGCCTGGGCTCGCCGGTTAGAGTTGGTAGGCGTATCGTGAACGCCTATGGATTGTACGGTGGCAACGATGGCGAACGGGACGCTAGTATGGCGATAGTTGCCCAAGGCAAGCCCGGCGGACCGTTTTGGGGACCGGGGCGCTTCCTTCTGGTGGTTACGCTCCTGCTGGCCGTCTCGGCCTCGCTGCTGGTAGTGCGTTCGTGGATGCTCGGGCTCGGGCAATTCGCGCAGGCCGCCACAGTCCTGGACATCATCCAACGCGCTTATGTCGAGCCCACCGACCCCGATGAACTCTCGCGAGCCGCCATCGCGGGCATGCTCGAGAGCCTCCAAGATCCCAACAGCGTCTATGTCCCCCCAGCCGTCGCAGAACAGTTCCGCCGACAAATCATCGGAGCCGATTATGTTGGCATCGGCGTGCAGTTACTGCGCCGCGATGGGCTGGTGACCATCGTGTCGCTGGCCGCGGGCGGGCCGGCCGTCCGGGCGGGTGTCAAACCCGGGGACCGTATCGTCGCCGTCAACGGCCACGACACGCGTCCCCTGGACACCGAGGCCGTCGCGGGCCTCATCGCGGGGCCCCGGGGCGAAGCGGTCGTGCTCACGGTCGATCGCGGCGGCCGGAGCATCGAGATCACCATCGTCCGTGGCGATATCCGCGCCGAATCCATCCGGGGCCTGCGACGCATCGACGACAACGGAACATGGTGGCACGCGCTCGACCCGCAGTTGGGCATCGGTTACATCCGACTGAGCCAGTTCGTGGACGGCACGGCCCAGGGCACGCTTCGTGCCATCGAACTCGCCCGTCAGCAGGCCGGTGCGCTGCATGGGCTGGTGCTCGACCTGCGGCAGAATCCGGGAGGTGCCATCCACGAAGCCGTCGGCGTGGCCGATTTGTTCCTCGACGGCGGCGTGGTTGTCCGCACCCAGGGCCGGGCGATACCCACGGTGACGATGGATGCCAACCGAGGCGTTGCCTTCGATGGGCCCATCGTCGTGCTCATCGATGGTGCCAGCGCTTCGGGTTCGGAGATCGTCGCCGGTGCGATCGTCGAACGGCTGCAAGACGCCCGAGCCGTGGGCACACGCACCTTTGGAAAGGCCAGCGTTCAGGCCGTCTACACCCTGCCCGACGGCGGCACGCTCAAACTCACCGAAGCCCACTACCTCTTGCCCAGCGGACGCAACCTGCAACGCACGGCCGAGTCGGCTGTCTGGGGAGTCGACCCCAGCGAGGGCTCGCACGTCATGCTCGAAGAGAGCGATGTTCTGCGACTGGCCGAGCTCTATGCCAGGCTGAACGAGGTCGGCGGAGCCGAAGTCGATGGCGGCATCGATCGCAGCGATTGGGCCGACACATCCATGCTGCTGAACGCCCTGGGAGACCCGCAACTTTCCGCCGCTCACGCCGCGTTGGCCGGTCGCCTGCGCACGGGCCAATGGCCCCGCGTTGGTGCCGACCCGATGGCCAACGAAGACAAGATGACGCTCCTCCAACTCGAGCGAGCCATCGAACGCCTCCGGGCAGAGCACGAGCGGCTCGAAGAAGAGGCCCGGCGACTTCGGCAGGAAATCCTCGAACGTTCCAAAGAACCTGCATGAGAACAATCGAGTCATGCTGACGCTGGGTTTCGAAACCTCGTGCGACGAGACCGCGTGCGCCGTCGTGCGCGATGGTCGGCACGTTCTCAGCAATGCCATTGCCACCCAGACGGAACTCCACGAGGGGTATGGTGGGGTCGTGCCCGAGATCGCCGGCCGCGCCCACGTCGAACGCATCATCCCAGTCTTGCGCAAGGCCCTGGCCGATGCGGGCGTCAGCGCGAGCGAGATCGACGCCGTCGCCGTCGGTCATCGCCCCGGACTCATCGGCAGCCTGCTCGTAGGTGTCAGCGCGGCCAAGGCGGCGGCCCTGGCTCTGGGCGTGCCCCTCGTAGGCGTCGACCATGTGCAGGCCCACCTCCTGGCCGGCACACTGGACATCGACCACGACCCACCCATGCCCGCCCTGGGCCTGGTGGTCAGCGGCGGGCACACGGCTATGTACCTCGTGCCAAGCCCCATCGCGGCCCAACGTCTGGGCACGACACGCGACGACGCCATCGGCGAGGCCTACGACAAGGCCGCCGCCATCCTGGGCCTGCCATACCCCGGCGGCCCCCGGCTCGACGCCCTTGCCCAGCACCCGTTGGCCGACCCATGGGCCGCTCAGTTTCCCGTCAGCCGCCTCGAGGACGGTTCGCTGGATTTTTCCTTCAGCGGGCTCAAGACCGCTGTGCTGTACGCCGTCCGTGGCGTGCCGACGAGGCCCGGCCGTTCGCCATCAGCCCCACCACCTCCGCCGGCCCCCCCACCACTGACCGAGGCCCGAGTGCGCGATCTGGCGGCAAGTTTTCAGCGTGCCGCGTGCCACGCCATCATGCTCAAGTTGGGCAGGGCCTTGGAAGCATTGGCCGAGGGCGGCATCCACTGCCAGAGCATCCTTGCCGGCGGGGGTGTCACCGCCAACAGCCGCCTGCGAAAGGAGCTGGCCGCCCTTGCTGGCGAACGAAGCCTGGAATTGCGATTACCCAAGATGGAGTATTGCCTGGACAACGCCGCCATGATCGCCGCACTCGGCGCTCGCCGTCTGATGGCGGGCCACGCTGACGAACTCACGCTGCGGGCCCACCCCTCCAGTGATATCCCCGTGTACACCGTCCTATGACGAACGCCAAGCAACCAGCCGGAGCGGATCGCAGCGCACACCCGGCAGCCTGGCCCGACCAGGACATCCTGGCCGTATGCCGCCTCGAGCGCGGCCGCGTGGGCGGGCCCGGCGGCCAGCATCGCAACAAGGTCGAGACGGCCGTCACCCTGACCCACACGCCCACAGGACGGAGCGCCCAAGCCGCCGAGCGGCGCAGCCCGATCGAGAACGAGCGCATGGCCTTACGCCGCCTGCGACTCGAACTAGCCACCCACGAACGGCGAGCCGTGCCCGACGGCGACGCCCGCAGCGATCTTTGGATCGCACGCACCCGCGACGGTCGCATCGCCATCAACCCAACCCACCGCGACTACCCAACCATGCTCGCCGAGGCCATGGATGTTCTCTGGGCTTGCAGATTAGACGTGCGCCGGGCCGCCACTCGGCTGTGCGTCAGCCCCACACAACTGGTGCGATTGATAGCCAAGCATCCACCGGCATTGGTGGTCATGAACCAGGCCCGGGCGCAGCGCAAACTCCGTCCGATGCACCCCTGACTTGCGCCGTGTTCACGCCGTCGGCAGGGCGCCTTCGTATGGACGGTCTTCGCGGGCCATCGGGTCGCTCGGGGCGTGGTCGACCCGTTCGCCCGGCAGGGGGTAGAACCGTGAGCCCAGGAGCGGGATCTTACGGTTGGGGTTGTACGCCGGCAGGCGGCCCACCACGTACCAGAGCACGACGAACAGCACCAGGTTGCCGCCGAAGAGCAGCAGCACGTGCGAGAAACCTTGCGGCAGGCCGAAGAAGACCGCCACGCTCGTGGCGATGAGCACCACCAGCGACAGCGGGATCAGGCCCTGCCAGGCCGTGCTCATCACCTGGTCGTAGCGCAGGCGGGGCACCGTCCAGCGGACCAGCATGATGACCAGCACCATGAACAGCACCTTGCCGAAGTAGACCCCCAGCTTGGCCAGGACCGCCAACAGGCCCGTGGCACCCGTGGCCGTCAGCGGGTCGTTGATGAACGGCAGCAACTGGAACCCGCCCATGAACAGCAGCACGAAGAACGCGCTGCTCACCGCCAAATGGCTGTACTCGGCCAGAAAGAACAGCGCGAACCGCATCGAGTTGTACTCGGTGTGGTACCCGCCCACCAACTCGCTCTCGGCCTCGGCGTTGTCGAAGGGCACGCGGTTGGCCTCGGCCAGCATGGCGATGAAGAAGATGATCGCCGCGATGGGCTGGCTCAAGAGCAGCCAGCCGTTGGCCTCCTGATAACGGATGATGTCCATCGGCAGCAGGCTGCCCACCATCAGCAGCACCACCAGCAGGCTGATGCCCAAAGGCAACTCATACGCCAGCATCTGGGCCGTGGCCCGAAGCCCGCCCAAGAACGAGTACTTGTTGTTGCTCGCCCACCCGCCCAGCGTGATGCCGTAGACACCAAGAGACGTGACCGCCACCATGTAGATGACCCCCACGTTCACCGGCAACGCGGCGATCTGCACCGGCCCGCCGGCCACATGCAGGTTCAGCAGCGGGATGGTGAACGAGGGGCAATCCCACACGCCGCCCCAGGGGATGACCGCGAACCCGATGAGGGCGGGGATGACCACGATGCCCGGGGCCAGCGTGAACAGCACCTTGTCCACCTTGCCGGGGGTGTAGTCCTCCTTGAGCATGAACTTGATGCCGTCGGCCAGCGGCTGGCCCAGCCCCCACAGCCCCTTGAGGAAGCCCAGAAAGGGCAGCCCCAGGTCGAAGCCAGTGCGGTTGGGGCCCACGCGGTCCTGGATGTAGGCGCTGATCTTGCGCTCCAGGTACGTGAAGTACCCCGCCCCGGCCAGCAGCACGTGGACGATGACGGCGTACACCAGCACGCTGACCAGGAACTGGGCGGAAACAAAGCCGAGCAGGTCTGCCATAGGGCCCATCGTAGACGGCTATCGGCCCGACGCCACGGCTACCTTGGCCGCCCCGCTGGCCTCGCCCGCGGGCATGTCCTTCCCCACGGCCAGGCCCAGGTCGAAGCGGGCCCCGTGGGTCAGGTGGGCCATGTCGGGCCGGGGGCCGGGGCGCTTCATGTGCTCATAGACCGGGGCCATGGCCTCGATGGTGGCCCGGAACGCCGCCTCGCTCAGCCCGCGCGGGGCCGTCCCCTGGCACTGGTCCGTCGCCCGCAGCACGGCGGTGTTGTTGCTCACGCTGAGGAGGTCGTACGCCCCGCGAGCCACCCATTCGTCGATGGCCGGCTTCACGGGCACGTCGGTGTTGCTGTAATCGTGGCACATGACCGCCGTCCCGGGCACCAGCCAGCGGCTGAGGCTCTCCAGGTCGGCCCAGACGCCCTCGAACTCGTGGCTGCCATCGACGAACACCATCGTGGGAACGATGGGAATCTCGGCCAGGAACTGCCGAAGATCGCCAATGTACATCATCGCCCGCTCGGCCAGCCCCTGGGCCCGCAGCGTGCCCATCGTCCGGCCGTAGGCGTTCAGGTCCGGGTCAACCCCATAAAACTGCGGCGCGGGCCCGCCGTGGGCCTTCTGGGCCGCCAGAGCCCCGCGCAGCTCGACCGTGGCCGACCGCCCGCCGAAGACCCCCACCTCCAGGATCACCGCCCCGGAGAAGTACGCGGCCTCGTAGAGCTTGAGGCTGTCGCCGGGGTCCTGCCAGCCGGGCAGGTCCTTGGTGGCCTCGTAGATGCCCCGGTGCTCGTCGTTGATGAAGCCGCTGGGCCCGGCCAGCTTGTCCACGCCCTCCCAGCTTGGGGCATACTGGTGGTTGGCGGGGTCATGGGTGAGGGTGGGGGTTTCGAATCGCATGGTGGGCCTCCAAGATTTGTCGGAGCCAAGCTCCCAACCGGACCGCGAGTATTCGCATAGGCTAGACCACAAACCGAATCGGAGGCGATTCTTGACACAACCCTCACAAGATCAGATCACGTGGATCGCCAGCTATCCCCGCTCGGGAAACACATGGCTTCGCTTTCTGGTTGCCAACTGCCTGGTCGACCACGAGTTTGATTGGGGCAGGGCCATGAACTCATTCGCCTTTGAGCTGTACTACTACCTCCGGCAAATCAAGACGGAGGGCTGGACGACTCAGGACGTGACCAACACCATGCGGAGCGTGGTGAAGAATCAGCCAACGGGCCATCGGATCGGCGACCGCCTTTTCATGAAGACGCACAACGCCTGGGGTTCGGAGCATCCATTCGCCGAGTTGGGAGGCTCGGCGGTTCTCATCGTGCGAGATCCACGCGATGTGCTGCTCAGCGCCGCCAACTACCACAATCTCGTGATTAATGCAGAGGCTGATCAAGGCGAGTACGCCCGCAACTACATCGAGCACGGCGGAGATCGTTCGTGGATCAAGGCGGGCTACGGCACGTGGTACGAGCATTACTGCAGTTGGACGAAGCAGTACGACTTCCCGGTGCACGTCGTGCGCTATGAGACGCTGAAGACCGATCCGATCCCTGCGCTTGTCGAACTCTGCAGGTTCATGGATTTCGAAGTATCCGAAGTCGACGCGCGTCGGGCTGTTGAGCGCACTGACATGGCCAAAATGCGCAGCATCGAAAAGAAGGCCCGCGAGGATGGGTCATTCGGCGGTCTCAATGAGGGTTTCAACTTCTTCAATAAGGGCCAGTCCGGCCAGTCTCTGGATAAGCTTCAACCTGGACTTGACGACCTGTTTGAGCAGAAGTTCGCAAAGGAACTGGCCGAGATGGGCTACGCACGCTCAGTGCGCCCCTGACGCCCCCAGCTGCGCATCGGTCTTCCCAAACCGACGCACACGCCCAGCATAGTCCACCACCGCCTCATCAAACCGATCGGCCCCGAACTCGGGCCACGCCGCCTCGCTGATGAACAGTTCGGCGTAGCTCACCTGCCACAGCAGGTAGTTGCTCAGCCGACGCTCGCCCGCCGTGCGGATCAGCAGGTCCGGGTCGGGCAGGTCGGCCGTGTACAGGTGCCGCGAGACCATCGCCTCGTCGATGGCCTCGGGGAGGATCTGGCCCGACGCCGCCTTGGCCGCCAGCGCCCGGCAGGCGTCCACGATCTCGTCGCGACCGCCGTAGTTGAGCGCCAGGGTCAGGTGGGCCCGCGTGCCGTGGGCGGTCATGGCCTCGACCTTCTCGATGGCCGCCCGCACCTCGACCGGCAGGCCCACCCGCCGGCCGATGACGCGAAGGCGGATGCCCTCCTCGGCCAGCCGCTGGGCCTCGCCGTCGAGGTAGGCCACGCACAGCAGCATGAGCTGGGAGACCTCGTCCTGGGGCCGCTTCCAGTTCTCGCTCGAAAAGGCGTACAGCGTCAGGTGCGTCACGCCCAACTGGCCCGCACGCTCGACCACCTCGCGCACGCGGACGGCCCCTTCGCGGTGGCCCCAGATGCGCGGCAGCCCGCGCTTCTCGGCCCATCGCCCGTTACCGTCCATGATGATCGCCACGTGCCGGGGCACCCGCGCCGGGTCGAGCCCCAGCGGGTGGGCCACGGTCTGGGGCGCCGCCACGCTCATCGGCCCACACCGCCTTGGGGCAGGTTCAGGATCGTCTGCTCGCGGTCGGGCCCCACGCCCACGAACGCCACCGGCACGCCCAAAGCCCGTTCCACTAAGTCCACCAGCGCCCGAGCCCGTGCCGGCAACTCGCCCACGCTCCGGCAGCCGCTGATGTCCTCGGCAAAGCCCGGAAGCACCTCGTAGACCGGCGTGGCCCGGGCCAGGTCGGCCGCGTCGGGCAGGAAGCGCTCGGTCCTCACCCCGTCGACCTCGTAGGCCGAGCAGACCCGGATCTCATCGAGCCCGCCCAGCACGTCGAGCATGGTCATGGCCACGTGCGTCACGCCGTTGACCATCGCCGAGTATCGCAACGCCACCAGGTCGAGCCAGCCGATGCGCCGGGGCCGCCCGGTGGTGGTGCCATACTCGCCCCCACGGTCGCGGATGGTCTGTGCGAGCTCGCCGTGGATCTCCGTGGGCATGGGCCCAAGTCCCACCCGGGTGGTATAGGCCTTCATGATGCCCACCACGCCGGAAAGCATGGCCCCCGGCACGCCGCTGCCCGTTGAGATGCCCAAGGCCGAACAACTCGAACTGGTGACGTATGGGTAGGTGCCGTGATCGATGTCCAGCAGTGTGGCGTTACCGCCCTCGAACAGCACGCGCCCGCCCGCACGCAGCACGTCGTGCAGCAGGTAGGTGGTATCGGTGACGAACGGCCGAAGTCGCTCAGCGATGGGGGCGAGTTCGTCGATGATGGCCGCCGCGTCCAAAGCCTCACCACCCGAGGCCACGATGGCCGGGTTATGCACACCGATGGCCAGGCGTACCCGGTCCTCAAGTATCGAACCACCCCGCACCAGGTCGCCCATACGGACGGCGGTCATGCGCAGGGCCTTCTCGGCGTACGTAGGCCCGATGCCTCGCTTGGTGGTGCCGATGGCGGTGGTGCGGCCGCCTTGGGCCTTACCCATTTCTTCCATGACCGCTTCGAGGCGGGCGTCCATGGCCTTGTGGTAGGGCATGACCACATGGGCTCGGATCGATACCACCAGCGCCGCGGTGTCGACGCCCCGGGCCGCCAGCGCGTCGATTTCCTTGACCAACTGGAATGGGTCGACCACGGCTCCATTGCCGATCACCGCTCGCACGCCCTTGTGCAAGATGCCCGAGGGGACCAGGTGCAAGGCGTACTTCTGCCCGCCCGTGACGATGGTGTGGCCCGCGTTAGCACCGCCGTTGTACCGCGCGACCGCATCAAAGCCCGGGGCCAGCAGGTCGACGTACTTGCCCTTGCCCTCGTCGCCCCATTGGAGCCCCACCACCGCCGCCGCCCGGCCGTTGGGACACAGGGCGTCGAACCGAGTAGGATCCATCAGACGCGCCGATGATTCGATATTTGTTTGGGTTTGCCCTGGCATTCCACTCCGATTTGACACAATGACACTCAGGAAGATTCAAGGACGCAAGCCAGAAGGCCGATGGCAGACCCGGAACCATACCCACCCGGAGCGGGCCGACATGGCCGATAAAGACACCAGCATCCGCATCATGTGCCCAAACCTGGTGTGCCGCAAGGTACTGGCGGTGCCTTCCACCGCCCGCGGGAAGACCGTGCGCTGCCGGGCGTGCGGGACGGCCATTCGAATCCCAGGCGGACAAGGCAATTCCGGAGGCAACGCCCCCCCGCGCAAGAGCGCCTGAGGGCATGCCTTAGAGTTTTGGCGCTTCGCCTTCGTCATCATCGAAGTCAAAGTCCGAGAACAAATCTTCATCGTCCTCGTCCACGAGCGGGGCTTGGCCGACCTGCTTGCTCGTCTTTGGAGCGGGCTTGGCAGGTGAAGCCAGCGCGGACGGGGTACCCCTTTCGATAGCCTGATGGGCATCGATGGCCGCGGGCTGTCCATCAACCCGAAGCACGAGGAAGGCCGGCCCGATCTTGAGCACGTCTCCCGGGGTCATGTCGGCCTCGTCTACTTGCAGGCCGTTAATGAACGTCCCGTTGCTCGAGCCAAGGTCTTCGACCGTCAAGCCGCCGGAGCTGTTGGGTTCGACACGGCAATGCTCCCGCGAAACCTCGGCCACTGGCACCCGCAGGTCGCAGTCTTCATCACGGCCGATGATGCGGGCCCGAGAGACGGGGAAAGGCCTCTGCTCGCCGTCAGGGGTCACAAGCACGAGTTCAATGGTCACGGTGTATACTCCGGTATTCTGGCGACCGATCGGAAGACTGCCGTGGACCGTACCCCCATCACCGTCGCGGGGCAACGGGTGGGGACGACCCATCCGCTGAATTCTTTGCCCGCCGAGAGCCCCGGTCACGATCCCGCCCAAGCCCTTTACATCCACATCCCATTCTGTTTTCACAAGTGTCACTACTGTGATTTCTACAGCATCGTGGACACACGAGATCGGCAGGAGGCCTTCACGACCCGCCTGATCGCCGAACTTGCCCACCTTGCCCCATATGCCGGACACCTTACCAGCATATTTGTGGGCGGGGGCACGCCGACGCTGTTGAGGCCCAAACTCTGGCAAAGGCTGCTGGACGCCCTGCACGAGCGGTACGACCTCGATGGGGCCGAGTTCACGGTCGAGTGCAACCCCGAGACGGCCACTGCGGAGCTGTTCGACGTACTGGTCCGGGGCGGGATCAACCGCCTGAGCATCGGGGCCCAGTCCTTCAACCGCACCCATCTCGAGACCCTGGAACGCTGGCACGACCCCGATAACGTCGGCAAGGCCATTGACCTGGCGCGGAAAGCTGGCATCACGCGGCAATCCGTGGACCTGATCTTCGCCATCCCGGGCCAGACCCTTAGCCAGTGGGAGGCCGACCTCAAACAGGCGGTCATGTTGGGCGTGGAACACCTGAGTTGCTATGCCCTGACATATGAACCAAACACCGCCATGACCGCCCGCCTGCGCCGGGGAGACTTCGATGCCGCCGACGAAGACCTGGAAGCCGACATGATGCTGCGGACGGTCGAGTTGCTGCGCGTCGCGGGCCTGGATCGGTACGAGGTGAGCAACTACGCACGCGCCGGTGCCGAGTGCCGGCACAACCTGGCGTATTGGAGACAAGAAGATTGGCTTGCCGCCGGCCCCTCGGCGAGCGGGCATTTTCGTGGCTGGCGATGGAAGAACGTCCCGCGTCTGGATACCTACCTGGGCGGCGAGGGCGCTTCGGGCCCACCCCCGGCGGTCGACGTGGAAGCCCCCGACCCGAGGCGTGCTATCGCCGAGCGGATCATGACGGGCCTCCGCCTGCGCGAGGGGCTCGACGCGAATGACCTGCTCAATGCAGTGGATCCGGCAACGGCCGAGTCACTCCGGACGCACGTGCGTCGATTGGTCGGACGCGGGCACCTGCACGATGATTCGCACCGGTGGTGCCTGACGGGGGCGGGCATGATGCTGGCCGACGGGATCGCGTCGGAGTTGATGTCACTGGTGTAAATCGGAACGAGGCTCTAGCGTCAGCTTGCGTTTTCTTCGATCAGACCTCTGGAGTTCTATAAAGCGCGGGCTTGCGCCCGGGCCTCGTGTTCGCAAGTCTGAAATCTATGCTGGTGCTTCAACGGTCTGGAGAATGCGTTCGAGCACACGCTCGGCTTCCCGACCATCGCTCTGTTCCAAGCCGCCCCGGACGATCAGGCGGTGCGACACAACCGGCGCGATGTTGTCCAGAACATCCTCGGGGATCGCGTAGTCACGGCCGTCGATCATGGCCGTCGCGCGGGCGGCTTGGGTCAGCGCCAGCGCCCCACGCGGGGACAGGCCCAGACGCAAGTCCGGCGAGCGACGCGTGGCGTTAGCGATGGCCACGACGTACTCGAGGATCTTCACATCGACCCGCACGGCGTTTGTGTGCTGCTGCAAGTCGGAAAGCATGGACAGGTCCATGACGGGCTGGAGCTTTGGCAATGTTGTTGCGGCGGGCCGACTTTCGAGCACACGCACTTCGGTGTTGGCGTCGGGATACCCCAGCCGCGTGCGCATCAGGAAGCGGTCGAGCTGGTTCTCGGGCAGCAGGTAGGTGCCCTCGAAGTCGTATGGGTTCTGCGTGGCGATGACCATGAACGGTGCCGGCAGCGGGTGGCTCGTGCCGTC
The DNA here is from genome assembly GCA_026126305.1 of Phycisphaeraceae bacterium. Classification (GTDB taxonomy): domain Bacteria; phylum Planctomycetota; class Phycisphaerae; order Phycisphaerales; family UBA1924; genus JAHCJI01. The sequence continues at coordinate 252,890 of JAHCJI010000002.1, read as the reverse complement.
GATGGTCACGGTCCCCTCGCTCATCGCCTCGAGCAGGGCTGTCTGCGTTCGGGGTGTCGTGCGGTTGATCTCGTCGGCCAGCACGATGTTGGCGAAGATGGGCCCGGGCTTGAAGGTGAAGTCGGCCCGCTCGCGGTCGTAGACGCTCACGCCCAGGATATCGCTGGGCAGTAAATCGGGTGTCATCTGCACACGCGAGAGTCTGGCCCGAATGCTGCGGGCGATGGCCCCGGCCAGCACGGTCTTGCCCACACCGGGCACGTCCTCTATCAACAGGTGGCCCCCGGCCAGCATCGTGCGAAGGGCCCGGTCGATGGCCTTGGGGTTGCCCATGAATACTGAGGCGATGTTCTCACGCAGCCCTGCGATGGCATCGTTCATGCTCGTCTCCGGCCCCCCTTGGCTCATGCCCAGCATACGCCGGTAGCAGTCTGTTGACGGCTCGCCCGAGAGCAACTTGCCCGCTACCCTTACGCCCCACGCGTCCGGGTCGGGCCCGGGGTGGGGTGTTTGTTGACTTTTTCCAGCCCATGATGACCCAAACAGATTCACAATATCTCCCAAGGATTACGCTCTATGGCCCGACGGCCTTGAGCTTGGGCTTGGGTGTGGGTTTGGGCGGGTCGGCCTTGGGAAGCGTGCTCGCCTGGATGGCTCGACTAGAGGGCGATTCGCTCTTGGGGGGGATTGCCGCTGCCGGTCTTTTGATGGGTACTTGGTTGCTCGGCTGGATGGTGGCCTTCCTGACGGGTCCCTATCAGCCCGCGACGGCCGGCATGGCGTGGCTTGCAATTTCTTCGGCCCGTTTGTTTGTTTTAGTTGTTGGGGCGATTGCCTTGGCCTTGGTCGCGCCAACGATGGGGCTCGGTTTGTGGCTCGCGTTGTTACTGGGCGGGCTTGGTTTGGTTGCCACTGATGTCTGCGTGGCTTCGCGTACCTTTCGCCATCACGGCAGTATCCCCATGCGTCAAGTGGACTTGAATTGCGGAGAAGAGCGTTGATGCCCTTGGCCTTTGACATCGCCCCCTTCCTGCTTGCCGCGGCAGAGCCCGGTGCTTTGCCGAGCCCGGTGGACCACATCGTGGCCCATCCGTTCTGGTCTCCCGGCGGCTGGTGGATCTGGTCTTCTGCGACGGCGAACCTTTTGATCTCGGCAGTTCTGACCATCGCCGTGTTCGCATTCGTCGCCAAGCGTGTCCAAACGGGCCCGGAAAGCCTGGGCGAGGCTCGATACCTGACCAGGGGCAAGTTCTCCCAGATCGTCGAGGTGATCGCCGTTGGCCTTCGCGACAAGATGATTCAACCCGTTCTGGGCGATCGCACGGAGAAGTTCCTGCCCTATCTGCTCGCGCTGTTCTTCTTCATTCTGGTCAACAACCTGATGGGCATGGTCCCGCTGCTTGACATCAACTTGCTCGCCAACTTCTACGCCTACGAGGCCGGTCTGGTGAGCAACAAGTGGAAGGACTTGCACATCGCCCCCTTTGGCGGGACGGCGACGCAGAGCATCTGGGTGACCGGCGCCCTGGCGCTGGTTGCGGGGCTGGTGATCAACATTGCGGGGATCAAGCGCCTTGGCATCGGGGAGTACCTCAAGCACCTGACGGCGGGCACCCCCGTCTTCCTGTGGCCCATCATGGTGCCCGTGGAGGTGATGGGCACGTTCATCAAGCCGATCGCGCTGGCCTTGCGTTTGTTCGCGGTGATGACGGCCGGCCACATCCTGCTGGCGGTGATGTTTGTGTTCTTCGAGATGATCGCGCGTGGCATGGCGGGGGTGACTGGCGGCTTCTTTGTTGCCATCCTGCTGTGGATACCCGTCATCCTGATGGCGACGTTCATCTTCGCGCTTGAGCTGTTCATCAGCTTCCTCCAGGCCCTGATCTTCATGTTCCTGACCTGTGTGTTCATCAGCCTGCTCGACCATCACGGCGAGCACCACGAGCACGGGCACGAGCATGGCCACGACACACATGTTCCCATGGCGGCCTCGCCCGTCTGAGCGAGATCCCGCATCACGAGTACCCAGTAGCATGGTGACCGCGAGTTCCGGCACCGTCCCAGAAAGGATCGCATCGAGATGATCAAGAACATCGCCCTGGCCACCTTGGCCCTCCTCGTGTTCGCCCCCGCCCTCGTTCTGGCCCAGGACGCCGCCGCGGAGGCCCAGGCCGCTCTGAACATCGCCAAGGCCAGCACGATCAACTACGGTCTGGCGGCCATTGGTGCCGGCATCGCCCTGATCGGCGGCGGCATCGGTATCGGCCTTGTGGGAAAGAGCGCCTGCGAGTCTATCGCCCGTCAACCCGAGGCCGGTGGTCCGATCGGCACCAACATGATCATCGCCGCGGGCCTCATCGAAGGTGCGACCCTGGTGGGCGCGCTCGTGGGCCTGCTGGTCGTGCTCCTCAAGTAAGTCCTTGCCGTACGCGTACCGGCGCGCCCGGTTCGCACATGGAGTTCGCCATGCGACGTATCCCGTTGAGTTCCATCACGGCCCTGGTATTGCTCGCGCTGCCAGCGGCGGCGATGGCGGCCGACGACAAGGGCACCGTTATCCCCGGCATCAAGCAGGGCGTGCCGATGATGATCTCGGCACTGCTGACATTCGGCATCGTGTTCTTCTTCCTGTGGAAGTTTGCCTGGCCGGCGATTTCCAAGGGGCTCGAGGAACGCGATCGCAAGCTTCTCGAAGGTCTGGAAGCCTCCAAGCGAGCGCTCGCGCAGGCCAACGAGATGAAGGAACGCTACGAGTCTCAACTGACCGAGGCCCGAGGCGAGGCCCAGCGCATCCTGGCCGAGACCAAGGCCCGGCAGGCGGAGTTTGCCGCCGAACTCCGCACCAAGGCCGATGCCGAACTGACTCGCATGCGTGAGCGTGCGCAGAAGGACATCGACGCGGCCCGCCGGGTGGCGGTGAACGAGTTGTACGCCGAGGCGGCCCGCTTGGCGACGCTGATGGCCGGCAAGATCCTCGAACGCGAAGTGGGCGAGCAGGACCAGGCTCGGCTGATCGAGCAGGCCTTGCGTGAATTCCAGGCCGGCCAACAGGCCTTGAACAACTGACCCATTTTCAGCACGGGAGTATCCAAGGCCATGCCGCTGCTTGAAACCCCACCCGACGCGCTCTCGGACATCTACGCCACGAGCCTCTTTGACGTGTGCCAGAAGTCTGGGGGCCAGAAGGCCATCCAGGAAACACTCGACGAACTCGAAGCCATCTTGGACATGGCCCATAAGGATGGTGCTTTCAACGAGTTCCTCGCGTCGCGCGTCTTGCCGGCCAAGAGCCGCGCCAGGTCCCTGCGCTCGATCTTCGAGGGCAAGATCAGCAATCGAACGCTGACCTTCCTGCTGGTCCTCAATGAAAAGGACCGGCTGGGCCACTTGCCGGGCATGGTTCGGGCTTTTCATGACAAGGCGCAGGAGGCCTTCGGTCGCATCGAGGTCGAGGTCCGTACCGCTGGCCCGATCAGCTCGGCGGACCTGGGGGCCATCCGAGATCGCCTGGCGTCCACGCTCGGCAAGGACGTCGTGGCTCATCATCGCAGCGAGCCTGCGATGATCGGAGGGCTCAAGTTGCGTTTCGGCGACCGGCTGGTCGACGGCTCTATCGCCACACGGCTGCGCCGCCTGCGTGACCAACTGGGTCAGGATGGCGCCGCCCGTATCCGCGCCCGCATGGGCGAGATCATCGATGCCCGTGCGGACAACGGGCACTCCGGGGGCTGAGCCCATGCCAACCAAGACCATCGATCAGATCCCCGTGGACGGCCTGCGGGTCTTGGTGCGCGTGGACTTCAACGTGCCCATGCAAGACGGGCGCATCACCGACGACCGACGCATCCGATCGGCGATCCCCACGATCAACAGCATCCTCGATCGCGGGGGCAGCGTGGTGCTCATGAGCCACATGGGCCGGCCCAAGGGCGAAGGATACGAGGCGTCATTTTCCCTTGAACCGATCGCCCTTCACCTTGCCACGCTGCTCGGCAGATCCGTCGGTTTCCCATCGCGCGATTGCGTAGACGAGGCGGCGGCCACGGCGGTACAGAGCCTCAAGCCCGGCGGCGTTCTCTTGCTTGAGAACCTGCGATTCCACAAGGCCGAACAGAAGGGCGACCCGTACTTCGCCGAGAAGATCGCCGCGTACGGCGACGCTTATGTGAACGACGCGTTCGGCACTTGCCACCGGCCCGATGCATCGATGGTGGCCGTCCCGCAGGCGATGGCGGGCAAGCCCAGGGTGGCCGGCTTGCTCGTGGAACGCGAGATTGCCTTCCTGAGCGAGGCCGTAGCCAACCCCAAGCGGCCGATGGTGGTCATCCTGGGCGGGGCCAAGGTTTCGAGCAAGATCGGTGCCATCGAGCACCTGCTCCCCAAGTGCGACGCCATGCTCATCGGCGGGGCCATGGCCTACACATTCATGCGGGCCCTGGGCCAGCCCACCGGCACCAGTTTGGTGGAAGAGGAGCACATTCCCACCGCCGAACGTGCCCTGGCCGCAGCGCGGGAGGCCGGCGTCGAGCTCTTGCTGCCCATCGACCACGTCGTTGCCGATCGGTTAAATCACGGCTCGCCCACTCGCGTGGAAAGCCAGATCCCCGATGACGCACTGGGAGTGGATATCGGACCCGAGACCGCGACCCAGTTCGCCGGCCGCATCGAAGGCGCACAATCGGCGCTGTGGAATGGTCCATTAGGCATCTTTGAGTGGCCCGGAGCCGATGGGGGAACTCGAGCGGTGGCACAGGCCTTGGCCAAGGCCACCAAGGCCGGGGCAACGACGATCGTGGGCGGGGGCGATTCGGCTGCCGCACTGGACGCGATGGGTCTTGCGGCCGATATGACCCATGTATCCACCGGCGGGGGCGCGTCGGTAGAGATGCTCGAGGGCAAACGCTTCGAGGCAATCGAGGTGCTCGACCAGATCGGCTGACCTGCTGGCGGACGCCCCGACCGTTGGGTATCGTCGATTGGCGAGGCACTATGAACACCTACGACCTGTGCGTGATTGGCAGTGGGCCGGCCGGCCAGAGGGCCGCGATCCAGAGCGCCAAGATCGGCAAACGTGTCTGCGTTGTCGAGCGGCTCCAAGAGGTCGGCGGCGTGGCGGTCAACACCGGGACCATCCCCAGCAAGGCCCTGCGAGAGGCGATCCTCGTGGCGAGCGGTCGCGGGACGCTGATGCCCAACGAGCACGACTTCATGTCCGCCCGGAGCAAGTCGTTTGCCAGTTTGCTCGAAGCCGCGAACAAGGTCATCCGCCACGAGGTCGCCAAGGTTGCCAGCCATTTTGCCAGCAACGGCATTGACGTGGTGTATGGCAGTGGCTCGTTTACAGACCCCCATACGGTCCGAGTGACGGGGGCGGCCGTGACAGAGGTCAAGGCCGACCGTTTCCTGATCGCCGTGGGCGCATCACCGGCACGTCCCAGCAACATCCCCTTTGACGGGCAGAATGTCATCACGAGCGATGAACTGCTCCGCTTGCCCTATCTACCCGCAACGATGCTGGTGATCGGCGGGGGTGTCATTGGCACCGAATATGCTTCGATGCTGACCGCCCTGGGGGTGCGTGTGACGCTCGTCGAGGGCCGCCACGAGCTCCTGGGCTTCGTCGACAAGGAGATCGGCGAGGCCCTCCAGTTCCACCTGCGCAAGCGGGGCATGACGCTGCGGATGGGCGAGAAGGCCGTCAGCATCTCGGTCATCGACCCGCCCCGGCTTGCGCGCAGTGGTAACAACCAGATGGCCGAGGTCTACCTCGAGAGCGACAAGACGCTGCGGGCCGATTGTCTGCTCTATTGCGTGGGCCGCCAGGGCGCGACCGAATCGCTCAACTTGCCCGCCGCCGGGCTCAAGGCAGACAGTCGCGGCCGTATCGAGGTGAACGAGAACTTCCAGACCGCCGTCGAGCACATCTACGCCGCGGGCGACGTCGTGGGCTTCCCGGCCCTTGCGAGCACGAGCATGGAGCAGGGCCGCCACGCCGCGTGCCACATGTTCGGCCTGCAACTGCCCGAGCACTCCAAGACCCTGCCCTACGGCGTGTATTCCATCCCCGAGATCTCGATGGTGGGCATGACCGAGCAGGAACTGACCGAGGCGGGCATTCCATACGAGTCGGGCGTGGCGCAGTACGACGAGATTGCCCGGGGGCAACTCATGGGCGACGAGCTGGGCATGCTCAAGCTGCTCATCCACCAGGAGACCCAGCACATCCTGGGCGTCCACGCCATCGGGGCCGGGGCCACCGAACTGATCCACATCGGCCAGGCCGTCATGGCTCTGGGCGGCACGCTGGACTACTTCATCCACACGGTCTTCAACTACCCCACGCTGGCCGAGTGCTACAAGGTGGCGGCGTTGAACGGCCGCAACCGCCTTCGCAGTACGTGAGGGGCTGTTGTCGGGCCTAGCCTCACGCGAGCATGGCCAAACGCACCCGAAAAGCCGCCGTCCGAGAGCCCGACCCGCTGCCCGAGCGTGCGGTGGCCGCCGGTTCACTCGAATCCATCGTCGGCCACGATGAGGCCATCAACTTCCTGCGCGACACCCTGAGGGCCGGCAGGCTGCCTCATGCCTGGATGTTCCAGGGGCCTATGGGTGTGGGGAAACGGACTCTTGCTTTAGCCTACGCCGCAGCATTGCTGACACCCGAGACCGACCCGGGTCGGCAAGAAGCTCTGGATCTGCTGGCCGCCGGTGCCCACCCGGACTTGGTACTAATATCGAAGGAGTTGGCCGCATACAGCGAGGATGCTGAGTTACGCAAGGCCAAGCAGCGCAACATCCCCCTGGGCGTGCTCAAGGAGTTCTTCGACACCGCCGTCGCCCGCACGGCTTCCTTGCCCGGCGGACTGGCGGCCAAGGTCTGCGTCATCGACGAGGCGCATCTGCTGGCCCGAGAAGGCCAGAACCACCTGCTCAAGACCCTCGAAGAGCCCCCGCCGCGCACGGTCATCATCCTGGTAGCCGACAAGCCTCATGATCTCTTGCCGACGATCCACAGCCGGTGCCAGCGGTTACGTCTTGCCCCGCTTTCGAGCGAAGCGATGGAGCATTGGCTCGACACCCAGGGTGTGGTGGCTGCCGATCGGCACGTCGTCTCTAGGCTGGCCGAAGGCTCTCCTGGCGTGGCCGATCTGATGTTGCGCACGGGCGTTGCGTCCTGGCCCGGCCGGCTCGATCCACTGGCGCACGCCGCGTTGACCGGGCGTGATGCCGGCGAGCTGGCTGAGGCGTGTGCCTCGTTGGCTGGAGATTGGTCCGAAGCGTGGGTGAAGCAGCACCCTGCGGCAAGCAAGGACGCGGCCAATCGTCGCGCCCACGGGCTTGTGCTCTCGGTGTTGGGGGCTTGGGTGCGTCAGTTGATGCGCGATGGGAGCGTGAGCCCGGCGGCGGCCGAAGCGATCACCCGATGCTGGGGTCTACTCGACCGTGACGTGCAGCCTCGATTTGCCTACGAGGCGCTCGGCCAGCACTTGGCCCTGTCGGCGCTTACGCCTGCACGCTGAGCAGGCCCGCGGCACGTTCGGCGTCTTTGGGCGTGATATCCCGGGTCGCGGCGCTTTGCTGCTTCAGGCGTTCCATGGCCAACTTCCATGTCTCACGCTCGAACTCGAGCAGTTCGATGACACGCTGCACGCGGTCAGGGTCCCTGGCCATGCCGGCCTCGGTCAGCTCCTGGAACATGAACATGAACACGCCCGTCACGCGGTCGCACAAGTCCGGATCGGATTTGCGATCGACACCGACGGCCAGCTCGGTAACGATGGCTCGGCACTGGCTGATGCCCTCGTAACTCAGCTCGAAGTTCTTCTCTTCCAAGCCCCGCTTCCCCATGTGGGCGAAGCGGATGGCCCCATCCAGAAGCATGAGACGCAGTTCGGCTGGCGAAGCGCTCATGACCTGAGTACGGAGATACGACATGGCCGAGTCTGTTGGCATGGCATTCCTATCGGCCAAAGTTCGTTGCGCGTTGAGTGCGGATCAGCGGGCGAGCACCAGCGAGGACAGCGCCGCCTGCTGGGCCTGGAAATTACTGATGATGCTCTCCAGGGTCGAAAACTCTCGTTGCAGCCGTGCCCGCTTGTCCGCCAAACGCACATCGAACAAGCGGATGCGATCCTCTTGGAGCCTCACCTGCCTGTCGAGGGTTTGCCCTCGCCCGGTGAGCACGCCATCGACCGAATCGACATAGGTCCGGGCCAGTTCCTCGATCTTGGCAAAGACCCCGAGCGTGGAGAAGGTCTCTCGCGCGCTGGGGTCGGTGACCTTGATGCCGCCCTCGAACTCGCGGACTCCGCCGGCCGCGTCGATTTGCCGGGCCACCAGGAGGTCTTCCACCGCCTTGGGGTCCTGTTCGATGGCCTGGGAGAGTTTCTGCTTGTCGAGTTCCAGGCGGCCCTTGGAACCGATGGTCAACCCGACCTGGCTGAGATTGCTGAATGCCCCCGAGACGTTGTCGGGCCGGCCCAGGATGGTGCTGACCATGGTTCGCTTGAGATTCAGCAACGTGCTGTCACCCAGCAGGGGCCCGCGCTGTTGCGTGCTCACGTCGAAGCGGCTTTGAAAGTCAATGCGGTCGAGCGTGTCGTTGAAGGCCTTGACGAACTCTTCGATCTTCGATTCCAGTTGCGATCGATCGTTGTCGACCGTGACGGTCACAGGGTTGGCGCTGGCCGAGATGAGATTAAGCGTCAGCCCATCGAATACGTTGGTGATGGTGTTGCTCGAACTGGTGAACAGCACCGCCTTGGCCGGATCGGTTGAACCGAAGAACGCCTTTGCGTCGTCGCCGCGCTCGAGTTGGGTCAGGCCCAGGTCGAACCCGCCGGTGTCGATGATGGTCCGACCTGCGGAGCCGGACTCGCGGGCCGTCAGGCTGAGTCGGAAGGGGTTGGCCCCCAGTCCCTCGTTGACGATCGAGGCCCGCACGCCCGCGCCGGCGTTGTTGATCTTGTTCATCACGTCGCGCAGGGTATCGCTTGGCTGGAAGACCACGCGCGTCTCGTAACTGCCCTCGATCTCGTTCGAGGGACCGTCGGCGGCCTTGCCCTTGATCCGCAGCGACGAGGCGACCGATCCGGTGATATCCAAGATCTCGAGCCGGCCCGGACTTCCACTGGTGTCCTCAATCACGAATCCGTCGCCGTTCTCGTTGAGGCGCATCTTGACGGTGTCGCCCGGAATCGCCGAGTCGACGGTCCGGAAGAGGTCCGCCACGGTCTTCACGCCCGCGCCAATCTGCACTTCGTGGGACGCCCCCGAAGCGTCGATCACGCGGAAGGTGCCCGTGCCGATGCCCTTGCCACCGTTGAGGTCGGCTACCAGCATGTTGAGGCTGATGTACTGCTTCTGGAGGCGTTGGCCCTGGATGGTGTCCGAGGCCACACCCGAAGCGCCCGTGCTGATGCCCAGGGCCACGGCCGTATCGCTGCCGCCACCGGTCCCAACGATCGAGAAATTCCCAGAACCGCCCGACACATCGGTGAATCGCAGGCCCGTGCCCATCTCGTCGAGTTCGACACGGACCTTCGCAGGGTCCAACTGGTTGCGGAACTGCTCGAGGAGTCCGTTGACATCGGTGTCGAAATCGCTGAGCAGAACATTCATGAACGTGCCGTCGCGCGAGCGAACCTGGATGTTCCCGTCGCCGGGACTCTCTGCCGCTCCACGCAGCGAACTGACCAGCGAACTGTTCATGCCCGCCAGCACGCGGCGGCCTAGCACGCTGCCAACGGTCGTACCCACGGCAAAGCCCAAGTCGCGCAAGGCGCTGCCGATCAGGCCGGTGCCGTCGGTCAGTTCGATATTCTTGGTGCCTGTGGAGTCGAACAACTCAATGCCATCGCCGGTGGTCTTGAGCCGGGCGACCACGCCCGTACCGTCGAGCGCGTCGTTCATCCGCTTGAGGGCATCTCCAACGGTGACGGCCTTGCCTTCGATCAACTCGCCCGAGAGTTCGTACAACTCGCCCAGACGCACCGACCGTACGTCACCATCGATTGTGATGCGAAAATCGGCCGTCTGGCCGACAACCACGTTGGCGAACACGCCATTGCCGTCGTTGAGCAAGGCCAAGGGCGTGTTGGCAGTCAATCCATAGACGCTGGTGCCAACAAGATCTTTGCCAGAAACGCTCGCGCCCGACGCGAGCCCAAGGGACTGGGCGACCTGGGCCGAGCCAGCATTCTGGACGGTGATATCCGTCCCACTGCCCGTGGACGATTCGAGGACAAAGCTGCCGCCACGGACACGGGCCGTCACGCCAACGTCGGCGGCGTTGATCGCGTCGAGCACCTCGGTGACCGTCGCGGACCTGGAAAGATCTACCTCCGCGGTCTTGGTCCCATCGGAGATGCGGATACGCCCTCGGACGACGCCGCTACCGCCGTTCAGGTCGGCCAATGCCGTTTCGGCGTCCAGCCGAGCCTGGGCCCCCTCGAAGATGAATTCGCCCGCCCCCACGGGGGTGGAGTCGGCCGTCGTAAAACCCCGGCTCAAGCGCTGCTCGGTGGAGACCAACCGATCGACGATGAACTGGTAGGTACCGGGCGACGCCGAAGCCGAAGCCGTCGCTGTCAGCACCTCGGCCGCCGAGCTGCTGGCCTGTTTGGCATTGAAAATGGGTTGGGTGCGCAGTGATGACACCATCGAGCGCAGGGTCTGCAACCTCGAATTGATGTCCAAGTACGCCGATTGCTGTACCCGGATGTTGCTCAACCGCTGCTGGGCCAGGATCTTGGGCCTGGATTCCAACGCGATGAGTTGCTGGATGATCGACGCCGAGTCCAGCCCGCTGGCCAGACCGATCCCTGACGTGATACCGCCCATGCGTAGACCTCCTTGCCCACGCACACCCCCGCAAGGGGCGCGCCCAATGTCGCTATCGGCCCGTTCCCGGGTAGGAGTCAAGCCCCTTTTGGGGAAAGATCCAAAGCAATGGCCGGATTGGAGTCCTCGGCCTGCCGATAATCCACCTGTGATGCGATCCGATCGTCCGAATGTGATCCTTGTAGCGGCAGGCCTTGCCGTTGTATTATCGGCCTTTGTTGGAATCGGTTTGGCTTCCTTTGCTTCTGGTCAATTGGTCTGGCCCATGCTCCTGTTCGAGCCGGTCGTCCTTGGCTGCGGCGGAACCGTCCTGTTGATCGGCTTACGCATACAGAAGAAGTCGATCCCCATGGCCTTGGCCACGGCGGCATTGTGCCTTGCGGTGGCTGCCTTCCTGAGCACCGTGGGTGGTCGCAGCACGCTTGGTGGGAAGTTCCTGATACCCCTGATGGGCGTGCGATTGCTGCTGGCGGCGATGCTGGGTATCTCTGCCGCGTTGCTCGTGCTTGGCAAGAACAGTTTGGCATACAAGCGCGTGCTTATTGGATGTCTGATGCTGCTGGCTGGCTCGATCTTGGCTTCTGTTGCGTTTCTCGATCTTGCCAGACCCGTTCGGGACTGGCTGATGTCGCTGGGGGCCTTTGGAGCGAGCGCGATCTCTTTGGCCTTCTTTGTGGTGTTCGTCATACTCGTCTCGGCCGGCACCCACCAGATGGTGCGCCCGTTCGAGTTGGCCTTGGATAGCAAGAAACCCAAACAGGATCCTGCTTCTTAGGCCTCACGCAACCGCGCGGGCCTTTTCCCGAAGGACATGTCATGGGTATCCTCGAGACGCTCGGCTTGATTATGGTCACTTTCCTCGCCGGCGTGTTCCTTGCCGCGGCGGTCTTCGTGGTGTTACGGCACAAGGCCAACCGCAAGCAAGGCCGCAGCGATCCACCCAAGGCCGATCAAACGATCGTGCTGGCCGAGCGCGTTCGTTCGGTCGGGCGACTGGTTGGGCTTGAGGTGATGGTCAAGGAAATCGCCACGGCCTCTCGTGGCTTCCATTGGATGCCCCCGCTGCTCTTGAGCCAGGCCAAGGTGGCCATGATCTTCCAGTTCGAGAAGCAGTATTCGATCGACCTGACCCGCATCGAGCACACCGACATCGAGCAGGTGGGCCAGAACCGCTTCCGCATCACGCTGCCGCCCATCGAGGGTTCGCTGCGGCTGTCGGACGTGACGCCCTACGACATCCAGCACGGGCGCGTGCTTGGTTTGTTCGACGTGATCCCCATGACCGCAGAACGGCAGACCGAGCTCATGACCGCCGCCCAGCGCGACGCGGCGCGGCTGTATGAGGGCAAGGAGCCCAAGTACCTGGCCGAGGCCAAACGCAGCGTCGCGCGGCACCTGTCCTCGTTGCTCGAACTCTTTGACGTCAAGGTCGAGGTGGTCTGGAGTGATGAGGCCGAACAAGATCACGCCGCTGCTCTTGTACCCGTCGCAATGGCATGACCATCATCGGGCGTAGGCGTGCCCGCATTCTGGACAGAAGCCCACGCCCTCTGGTCTGTCATATCCGCAACTCGGGCAGCAACCACGTCGCACACGAATGGCGCGCCTGAGCATGTGCAGCACCAACCACGGCACGCCAAAGAGGGTGCCATAGAACAGCGTATTGCCGAGCAAGCCCCAAGCCATCGGCATCGCCGGAAACCTCGTGCGCACGCCGCGCAAGTCCACGAAGACCACGCCCGTGTGGGCTTCCTGTGGGTCTCGATTGACATTGGTGTCGGTGCGTCCCCAGAGGCAGAGCAGAGGCCACCCGGCCGCAACCCCTCGGGTTTGTTGAGGATCTTCGATGGCCGAGCGGCGAAGCCATCGAGGTCGCGGGTCACCGGGCTTTGTGGGGATCTCCTGGCTTCGGTACTGGTCGAGCGCATCGGCCACGTGCGTGGGCATCGGGCCGGCCACGCCCATGAGCAGGTAGCCCGGCCGCCGTACGGTACCAATGTACACGCTGGTTCCGTCCGCCAGATCGTGGCGTGACTCTTGCCGGGTGGTGTGCTGGGTGACGAACGCCTGCCGCGTGGACACAACTGCGGATCCCACGGCAGCCAAGACTCCAATGGCAATGAGGACCAGAGTGGGGACGACCAGCCTCGACCATGGTGCGAGGTGCACGCGTTACCGCCCCAGGCCGTTGCCCCCCGTCGAGGGTGCCAGACCGAACATGCGCTCCTGCATGGGCTCGACGAAGACCTCGGTCGTGGGGTGCTCGATGTCGATGCGGTAGTCGCCGCTCCAGCACGCGGTGCAATATTGCTCGGGCGTATGCATGGCGCACGAGAGCATGCCCTCGAGCGAGAGGAAGATCAGGCTGTCAACACCCAGATAGGCCCGGATCTCTTCCACCGTTCGGCCGTTGGCGATCAACTGGTCGCGCGTTGCGAAGTCGACCCCGAAGTAGCACGGGTGGCGGATGGGCGGGCAACTGATGCGCAGGTGGACCTCGGCCGCACCCGCCTCGTAGATCTGCTTCATCTTCAGCCGCGTGGTCGTGCCACGCACCACCGAATCATCGACCACCACCACGCGCTTGCCTCGCACGATGTCGCCGATGACGTTGAGTTTCAGCCGGACGGCGGTCTCGCGCTCGTGCTGGGTGGGCTTGATGAAGGTGCGGCCCACGTACCGATTGGGCACGATGCCCTCGCGGTAGGGGATACCACTGGCCCGCGCGTAGCCGTTGGCAGCGCTGCGGCCAGAGTCGGGCATGGGCATCACCCAATCGGCCGGACCGGCCTGCATCAAAGGGTCTTCGGCCCAGAGCGCCGCGCCCAGGCTCTCGCGGAAGGTCTGCACGTTCTGCCCGAAGATCGTGCTCGAAGGGCTGGCGAAGTAGACGTGCTCGAAGATGCAGTATGCCGTGGGCTGGGCCGGTGGTGCGAAGCGCCGGCTGTGGACGCCCGTGTCATCGAGCGTGACGATCTCGCCCGGCTCGACCTCTCGCACAAGCCGTGCCCCCAGCACGTCCAGGGCTACCGTCTCGCTAGCCACCACTGCGGAACCGTCGGGCATCTCACCCAACACCAGCGGCCGCCAGCCCCAGGGGTCTCGCGCCGCCTCGATGCGGTCCTCGAACAGGAACACCAGCGAGTAGGCCCCCTGCAACCGGCGCAGCGAAGACGCCAGCGGGTCGGGCGTGCGCTGCTGCTGGGGAGAGGCCAGCAGGTGGATGATGACCTCCGTGTCGCTGGTGGTGTGGAAGATGTGCCCACGCTCGCCAAAGGCCCGACGCAGGGCCGTGGCGTTCACCAGGTTCCCGTTGTGCGCCACCGCCACACGCCCTTGGGCGGTGGTCTGCACCAGCGGCTGGGCGTTGGTGGCCAGGCTCGCCCCGGTCGTGCTGTAGCGGTTGTGCCCGATGGCCCCCCGCGGGCCGGCTTGCGACAGCGCCGAGAGCACCCCGGGAGGGAACACCTCGGGCACAAGACCCATCCCGATGTGCCCGGCGATGCCATCACGCCCGCTGATGGCGATGCCCGCCGACTCTTGCCCGCGGTGCTGCTGGGCGTACAGGGCCGTATAAGCGGCGTACACCGGCGGCGCCGCCGGGGCCGGCCCGGGCCTGCGGCTTGCCCAGATGCCGAACACCGCGCACTTTTCCTTCTTCTCCCAATCGCCTCCATCGCCACCAGACCCGTGACCGCACCCGGGCATGGACGCCCCACCAGCGTTGTTGAGGACGGGCAGGGCGAGCCCCGCGGCGGGCATATCGGGCAGTCGGGGCATAGGGGTTCCCGTTCGGGCCAGTCGCCCGGGGCGTGCGGTGGAACGGTCAAGTCTAGCCGGGCGCGTTGGTCCGCCGGAGCGTACCGATTGAGTCCCACGCCTCAGTGCGCGTTGCGGTGGATGAACCCGCGCAGGGGGGTCATGGCCAGGATGCGCAGGTCGAAGAGAAGGGACCAGTGGCGGACGTAGTAGAGATCGTAACGCAGGCGGCGGCGCAGGCTGGTGTCGCCGCGCAGGCCGTTGATCTGTGCCCAGCCGGTCATGCCCGCCTTGACGTGCTGGCGGAGCATGTACCCGCGCCAGTCTTCTCGGAAGCGTTCGATGAGTTCGGGGCGTTCAGGACGCGGGCCTACCAGGCTCATCTCGCCCCGCAGCACGTTGAGCAACTGGGGCAATTCGTCCAGGCTGGTGCGTCGCAGCAGGCGACCCACGGGGGTGATGCGCGGGTCGTCGCGACGGGTCCAGCCGTCTTCGCCCCGGTCGGCATCGAGTTCGTCCCGGCCATCGCTCGCCCGGGCGGCCGCATACAAGAGCTCGGCGGCCTCCTCGTCGGCGTGGTGCATGGTGCGGAACTTGTACATCCAGAAGACCTCGCCGCCCAGGCCCACACGGCGCTGGCGGAAGACCACCGGGCCGGGACCGCTCAGGCGCACAGCCAGGGCGCAGGCAAGCATGACGGGCATGAGCACCAGCATCGCCGCCGACGCACCCAGCAGGTCGACGGCCCGCTTGCACGCGCCCCCGAGCCCGTGCATGGGCGACTCGCGGTAACTGAGCACGGGCATGCCGTCCAGTTCGTGGACGGCCATGGACTGCTGGACGAAGCGAGAGTTGACGTCGGGGATGATGCGCACGTCGACGGGGAAGCGTTCGAGGCGGCGCAGGATGCGTCCCGTGGCTGGCGCCTCGCGGCTGGGCAGGGCCAGGTAGACCGCGTCGACCTTGCAATGGCTCAGGGTGTGCTCGAGGTCTCGCAGGCCGCCCAGCACGGGCAGGCCCATGCACTCGGCCAGGCGGTTCTCGTGCTTGTGGCTGATGAAATAGGCCACGCGCAGGCCCGTCCACGTGTTGCGGCCCAGCGTCTGGGCGGCGATGCGGCCGGTGCGGCCCACGCCGATGATGGCCACGTGCCGAAGGTTCAGCCCGCGCGAGCGCAGGTGGCGCAGCACCATGCGGAAGGTGGCCCGGTGCAGGGTCATGCCCGCCAGCAGGAAGACGGCAAGCAGGATCATCTGCACGCGGTTGGCGTCCAGCTCGAAGCCCAGCACCAGCAAGGGACGGCTGGGGATGTTGCCACCGGCCAGCTGGCTCGAACCCACGCCCCAGAGCACCACGACCATGGCCATGACGGCGATGACGACGGCCTTGGCCACCTGGGCCAGTTCGCCCGCCAGGGAACGGTCTCGGCGCGGGCGATAGAGCTTGAACGCATAGAACGACACCATGCAACACAGCAAGGCGGCCAGCAACAGCGGTTGTTTGAAGTAGTTCTCCCAAGCCGTCGGCCAGAAGGGGTAGTCGCCCCGAGGGGCGTAGCCATCCAAGGGTGAGGCGAACACCTCGCCAAGCGTGCGCGGCCGGACGGAGTCGCCCGGCTGGAAGCCCGAGATGGGCACGATCAGGACCTTGCGCACCACCCACGCCGCGAATGCAGCCGTCATCACAACCAGTCCGTCGGCGACGGCCAGCATGGCAAGCATGACGTGGTGCTGCTGCTTGAGCAAGTCATCCCTCTCCGCGTGGGGCCGCCGAACAGGCCGGACCTGTCCACATGCTCTCACCGTGTATCGGCTTGCCAGACTCTGGGCCCGCACACGGCCGGCAACTGGGCAATATCCGACACGAGACCCCGCCCATTCATAGGCTACTGACCCGCGGCCGACCAAGGCTCGGTCGCACGCGGGGGCGGGGAAAGTGCAGCCAATCTCTCCAAGGCCGCGCGGTCTTGGGCTTGGAGCGCCTCGTGTGGCGGAGGAATGATATGCACAACGGCGTACAGATCGCCCGTTTCGCCCTTAGCGCTCTTCAGGCCCCTGCCTCGCAGCCGAAAACGCTTGCCGCTCCGCGCCCCGGGGGGGATGGTGATGTAGACCCGGCCTTCGAGAGTCGGCACGGCTACCTCGGCCCCCAGTGCGGCCTCGGCGTAGTTTAACGGCAGGTCGAGTTCCAAGTCGAGTTCGTCCACCCGGCGATACAACGGGTGCTTCCCGACACGGACGGTCAGGATGAGATCGGGGTCCGTACCGCCCGCCACTGCGGGAATGCGCAGTTTTGTACCATCGACGATGCCCCGGGGGATGGTGACCTCGACGGTGGACGGCTTGCCATCGCGCCGCACCGGCACGCGCTCGACACCGCCCCTTGCCATGGTCATGAAGGACACGTCCAGTTCGGCCTTGGCCGTTGGCCTGGCGCGTCCGCGGGGACGGCCCTGCCTCTGGCCGGCGCTCGCACCGGCCGAGGCCCCCTTGCCGCCAAAGAAGGCGTCGAACATCGAGCCCAGGTCGTCCAAGTCGAAGTCAGCCCCCCCACCGGCCCCACGTCCGCGAGCGGCCCCGCGACTGCCGACGTTGGTCCATGTGTAGTGCGCCCCCTCGCCCGCGCCGCCGGCAAAGCCCGGCCCGGCCCGGCCAAAGCGGTCGTACTGGGCCCGCTTCTCGGGTTCGCCTAACACGTCGTAGGCGGCTTGGACCTCGGCGAACTTTTCCTGCGCATCGGCGGCCTTGTTCACGTCCGGGTGCAACTCGCGGGCCAGCTTGCGATAGGCGGCGCGGATCTGCTCCTGCGTGGCCGACCTCGGCACGCCCAGGACCTCGTAGTAGTCGCGCTCAGCCATCTTCTTGGTGCCCATGGCGTGCCGGTCAGGGCCGACGCGGGCCCTCGTCGGGTGAGGGCGGGTCGCCCACGCGGTCGATCTTGGGAACGTGCAGGTGGTAGTACAGGGTCGAATTCCCCGGCACCGATTGGACGGCCTGTTGGCCGTAGCCGAGATTTGGTGGAATCACCAGTCGACGCCGCATCCCCTCGTGCGTGGGCACCACACCCCGCTGCATGCCGGCAATGCTGCGTCCGGGGTGGATGTATCGCAAGGCCAGCCCACGCTGCCATGTGCTCTCGATCTGAAAGCCACTGGCCAGGTAGCCCTCGTAGTTCAGGAACACCACGTCGCCGTTGTCGGCGGGCGGCTCGGACCTGACGCCCGGCTCGAGGGTGATGATGATCAGGCCGTCCTCGTCACGATCGACCAGGGCATCGAGCGTGGCCCGCTCCCAGGCGATCTCCCCGGTGGCGCCTTCCACCATGGGCTGGCCATCGAGCCCGTAGAAAGTGTCATGGGTCACCAGCCGGTCGGGCCGCACGTGCAGCCTCGTGGCCATTTCCACCGACGCGGTGTCGCGCGTGGGGTAGGGGTTGGGCGTCTGGCCGGCGTACCCGTTCTCGACGCGGCCCATGTCGATGTCCATCGTGGGCGCCAGGTCGAAGGGGCGCACGGTGTGCAGTGGGATGGCATCGGGCGCCAGCCACAGGTTCGTCAGCACGCGCGGGCGGTTGGGATCGCGGAACTCGTACACCCGCAGCCGCAGCCGGTCGCCGTAGCGATACACGCGAAAGATGCTCTGGCGCACCGGGTTCCACGCCGCCCCGTCGCGGGCGACCTCGACGTACATCGCCCGGCCCATGGACTCGCTCTCGAAGGGCAGCACGTGCATCCACACGCGGGCGGCGCCGTCGCCCTGGCCCACGGGCTCGACCGTCCGCCAACTGCCCTCGAGCATCGAGACCAGCCGCGACTGGTCGGCGTCGATGGGCTGGGACGCGAAGATCGAGGGCTCGACCACTGGCTCGGGCCGCGTGGGCCGAACGATCTGCTCCTGGCCGGCGACGGCCCAAGCGGCGGGCACGACGAGCCCAACCAGCAGCAGCATGGGGACGAAACGGCGGCGTGTCCGGTGCATCGATGCGCCCTCCTGGTGATGGTTGCGACGGGGTGGAATCGTACGGCCTCTCGCGGCCCCGGCCGGGTCGTCCCGGGCCGGGCTCGCCCAATTCATCTCTCAGGCCAATTCGGGGAACATCTTCTGCACGATGGCCACCAGGTCCTTGACGTGGCTCACGCTCTCCTCGAACAGGGCCTTCTCCCCGCCCTCGAAGGCGAAGTCGACGACCTTCTCCACGCCGCCCTTACCCAGCATGGCCGGCACGCCCACGAAGTAGCCCTTGGCCGCCCCGCCGAACTCCTTGTCGCAGTAGACGGCGCTGGGGATGATCCGCTTCTTGTCCTTGATGATGGCCTCGACCATCTGGATGGTGCCGCTGGCGGGCGCGTAATAGGCGCTGGTGCCCATGAGCTTGACCACCTCGCCGCCGCCGGCCTTGGCCCGCTCGACGCAGGCGGTGATGGTCGCCTCGTCGAGCAAACTCGTCACCGGGATGCCGTGCACGCTGGTGAGCCTGGGCAGGGGCACCATGTCGTCGCCGTGGCCGCCCAGCAAGAGGGCCTGCACGTCCTCGACCGAGCAGCCAATGGCCCATGCGATGAACGTGCGGAAGCGGGCCACGTCCAGCGCGCCCGCCTGGCCCATGATGCGGTTGGTCGGGAAGCCGGTGGCCTTCCACGCCGTGTACACCATCGCGTCCAGCGGGTTGCTCACGACGATCACGATGCTGTCGGGCGCGTGCTGCCTGATGTTTTCGCTCACGCTCTTGACGATCTTGACGTTGGTCTCGATGAGGTCGTCGCGGCTCATGCCCGGCTTGCGGGGCAGGCCCGCCGTCACCACCACCACGTCGCTACCGGCGATGTCGGCGTAGTCGCTGGTGCCGATGATGTTGCTGTCGAACCGCTCAATAGGCCCGCAGCAGGCCAGGTCGAGCATCTTGCCCTGGGCCACGCCCACCTTGTCGGGGATGTCCAGCACGACGATGTCGCCCAGCTCCCTGGCCGCCGCCCAGTGGGCACAGGTTGCCCCCACGTTGCCCGCCCCGATGATGCTGATCTTGGGGCGGCCGGTCTTCATGGTGGGCGTGGGGCTGGTGCTCGGGCTCATGTTCGGTCTCCGTCAATGGCTCTTCGTGCGTGACAATCGGAAGGCTGGCAGGGTAGGCGGGAGCCGATCGCCCATGGGGCGAGAGGGGTATTGGGCTATGGGGATCAGGTCAGAACCCGGTCGTTGGCGATTGGGGCGTGATTGGGTGGTCGGGCAGACCCAATCTCAGCATCCCCACGATCAAATGCCCCGGAGGCTGGCCGTTCGGTCGCCTTCCAGTACGGAAATTGCTTGAGTGGGCCAGAGAACCACCTTCGACGCTGGTGCAGTTCATGGGGAGATATCTGGGCGACAGACACCTCGCTCCGGACGACTGTTCTCATGCTCCTGGAAAATTCTTACTGCTTGCTTGGAGGCGGTAACTGGTGCCCCGGTCCACGGATGCCACTTCGGATGGTGTTCAGCCGCCCAGCCGTGCTCGCAGGTCGTCGTAGCCCGGCTTGCCCATCAACGCGAACGTCGCCTTCTTGCCAAGCTCCACCGCCGGCTGGTCGTAGGCGTCCACGCCCAGCATGAGGCCGGCGTACGCCGTCGCCACCTGCCAGAGCATCATGAACTGGCCGACGGTGTGGGGGGTGACCTCGGGGAACTTGATGGTGAGATTCGGGCGGCGGCTCTCGGTGAGAGCGAACTCGGTGGCCTTCTTCTCGGCGCTCAGCAGCGTGGCGAGGCTGGAGCCCTCCAGGTACGCCAGCGCGTCCTCGCCCAGGCCCGCGGGGATGACGACGTCGGTGGCGAACTTCTCGACTTCGAGGAAGATGATGGCCTTGTCGTTGGGGCCCTCTCGATAGAGTTGCACCTGGCTGTGCTGGTCGGTGGCGCCCAGGGCCTTGACGGGCGTATATCCCGCGTACGTCACGCCCTGCACGCCGCGGACGACCTTGCCCAGGCTCTCGGCCCACAACTGCCGCCACCAGTCGGCCAAGAGGTACAACTGGTTGGCGTAGGGCATCATGACGTGGACGGTCTTGCCCTGCCGCTGGCCCAGTTCCACCAGAACGGTGGCCAGCTTGGCGGCGGGGTTGGCGTGCAGGTCTTCGTCCCTGCACGCGCGCTCCATGGTGGCCGCGCCGTCGAGCAAACCATCGATGTCGAGGCCGCACAGGGCGCACGAGACCAGGCCTACCGGGCTGAGAGCGCTGAATCGCCCCCCCACGCCCTCGGGCACGGGCAGCGTGGCGTAGCCCGCCGCGTCGCACAGGCGGCGCATGGTGCCGGTGGTCGGGTCGGTCACGGCGATCATGCGATCGGCATGCCCGTTGCCCCGCGCTCGCTGGAGTATGTCGCGCACGATCAGAAACTGGGCCGCCGTCTCGGCGGTCTCCCCGCTCTTGCTGATGACCACGAACAGCGTGCGGTCGAAGGCGGGGTCTTCGCTCGTGATGAGCGAGAGTGTCTGGTGGAAGGGCACCGGGTCGGCGTTGTCGAGCACGAACAGCCGCGGGTGCGTGCGCTTGGGGTCGAGGTTGTGCGTCAGCGGGTTCAGGGCGCTCTGGAGGGCGATGTTTCCCAGGGCGCTGCCTCCGATGCCAAGCACCACCACGTTGTCCAGTTGCCCGGCGTAGCGGTCGGCGATGGCCTTGACGCCCCGGACGTGCTCGTCACGCATGGCCCCCTCGGCCAGCAGACGCCACCGCTCCCAGCCCGTGCCACGGCTGGCCTCCAGGCGCTGGGTGAGGGCCTGTGCGGTGCGGGTTGCGGGCCCGCCGGGGGCCAGCACGTCGGGGTCGATGCCGTGCTCGTGGACGGCGGTGGACAGGCACCGGGCGGTGTCGAGTGTGATCGTGGTGGCGGGCATTGTGGGGGTTGTGGGCGTTGGGGTCATGGCCGAGGGTATCGGTCAGCGGCGCAATTGGGCCACGACTTTCAACTCCACCGCGATGGGCGCGTTGCCGCCCTGGGGCAGGCGGGAGACCTCGATGGTCGTCCGGCAGGGGTTGGGCTTGCCCTCGCCCGCGAAGTACTCGTTCCACAGGGCGTTGAAGGCCGGAAAGTCTCGCCCCAGGTCCGTCAGGTACACCTGCACGTCGACGATGTCCTCGAAGCGGGCCCCCCCGGCCTCGACCACCGCGCGGACGTTCGCAAAGCACGCCTTGCACTGGGCCTCAATGTCGTAGGCGACCAACTCGCCCTCAGTGTTGAGCGTGACGCCCGGCACGGTGCTGTCGCCCGGCGCCCTGGGCCCCACGCCCGAGCAGAACAGGAGGTCGCCCACGCGGCGGGCGTGGGGGTAGGCGCCCAGGGGCTTCGGAGCGGCGTCGGTGGAGATATGGTCGGACATCAGTTACGCACCCGTGTTGATGGTGACGCTCTTGGGCTCGGTGAAGAAACGCATGGCCTCCCAGCCGCCTTCCCTGCCCACGCCGCTCTGCTTGACACCCCCAAAGGGCGTGCGCAGGTCGCGCAGCATCCAGCAATTGACCCACACGATGCCCGCTTGCAGCGCCGCGCTCACGCGGTGGGCCCGCGACAGGTCGTTCGTCCACACGCTGGCGGCCAGGCCGTAGGGCGTGCCGTTGGCCAGTTCGAGGGCCTGGTGCTCGTCCTCGAAGCGTTGCACCGTGCAGACCGGGCCGAAGACCTCTTCCTGGACGATGGCGCAGTCCTGCCGCACGCCATTGAGCACGGTGGGCAGGTAGTACGCGCCGCCCCGCACGCGCTCGGGCAACCGGTCCGGCACGCCCCCGCCCACCAGCACGCGCGCGCCGTCGGCCACGGCCCGCTCGACGTACCGGGCCACCTTGTCGCGGTGGTCGTGGCCGATGAGCGCACCAAAGCGTGTGGCGGGGTCCAGCGGGTCGCCGGGGATCATGCCCTTGGCGCCCTCGATCAACCGCGCGACCACCGCTTCGTACACCCCCGCCTGCACCAGCACGCGCGAGCCGCACAGGCAGATCTGGCCCTGGTTGCTGAACGCGGCCCGGACCACTTCCCGGCCTACCTTCTCCACGTCGGCGTCATCGAAGACTATGAAGGGGTTCTTGCCGCCAAGCTCCAGCGAACAGGGCTTGAGGTCTCGCCCGCAGGCCTCGCCGATCCACCGGCCGACTTTGGTCGAACCCGTGAAGGTGATGGCCGCCACACCCGGGTGCGTCACCAGGCTCGCCCCCGCCGGCTCGCCCCGCCCGTGGACGATGTTCAAGACGCCCGGCGGCAGCACGCCCGCGGCCTTTTCGGCAAGCATCGAGGCCGTGGTGGGTGTCAGCTCGCTGGGCTTGGCAACGACCGTGCAGCCCGCGGCCAGCGCGGGGGCGATCTTCCACGTCAAGAGATACAGCGGCAGGTTCCAAGGGCTGATGGCCCCCACGACGCCCTTGGGCCGGCGCAGCGTGTAGCCCAGCATCGAGCCGGGCACGACGTGGCTCTCGCTGGCAAACTGGCTGGCGGCGGCGGCGAAGAACCGAAGGTTGCGCACCGAACGGGGGATGTCGATCGTCCGCGCCACCGAGATCGGCTTGCCGCTGTCGACGCTCTCGGCGTGGGCGATGGCGTCCAGGTCGGCCTCCACCGCGTCGGCCAACGCGTGCAGCATCGCGCCGCGGTCCTCGCCGTTCAGGCTGGCCCATGCCCCAAAGGCCCCTGTGGCCGCCTGCACCGCCGCGCCCACGTCGGCGGGGCCCGAGTCGGGCACGCTGCCAATGGCTTCGCCCGTGGCGGGGTCGATGTTGGGGATCGTGCCGCCGCCGGTGGCGGGCATGGGGCGGTTGGCGATCCAATTCGTGAGGATCGTGTTTCTGGGGGCGTTGGCCATCACGGGCACACTGTAGAGCCGAGAACCTACAGTGGACGCATGACCACGACCCATCCGTCCGTCCACGAATCCGCCCACGACCTCATCCGCGCGAGCGACCCCGACGTGGCGGCCATCCTCGACGCCGAGGCCGAGCGGCAGGCGACGACCATCGAGCTCATCGCCAGCGAGAACCACGCCAGCCCCGCCGTCATGGCTGCCGCGGGCACAATGATGACCAACAAGTACGCCGAGGGCTACCCCAACGCCCGCTACTACGGCGGCTGCGTACACCACGACGCCGTCGAGCAACTGGCCATCGACCGGGCCAAGGAACTCTTCGGCTGCAACTTCGCCAACGTGCAGCCCCACTCGGGGGCCCAGGCCAACGCCGCCGCCTTCCTGGCCCTCTTGAACCCCGGCGACACCTTCGCTTCATTAGTTCTCGCCGACGGCGGGCATTTGAGCCATGGCCTCAAGGTCAACATGAGCGGCAAGTGGTTCAAGCCCGTCCACTACCCGCTGCATTACGATGAAAGCCACCCCGACTTCGAGCGCATCGACTACGACCAGGTCCGCCAGGTCTGCCGAGAGCACAAGCCCAAGGTGCTCATGTGCGGCTACTCGGCCTACCCGCGCGTGATCGACTTTGCAAGGTTCCGCGAGATCGCCGACGAGGTGGGCGCCATCCTCTTCGCCGACATCGCCCACATCGCCGGCCTGGTCGCCGGCGGCGTGCATCCCAGCCCCTTCCCCCACGCCCACTTGGTCACCACAACCACCCACAAGACCCTGCGCGGCCCGCGCGGCGGGCTCATCATGACCAACGACGAGGAGCTCAGCAAGAAGCTCAACCGCGCCGTCTTCCCGGGCATGCAGGGCGGCCCGCTCATGCACATCATCACCGCCAAGGCCGTGGCCTTCGGTGAGGCGCTGCGGCCCGAGTTCAAGCAATACGCGAAGAACGTCGTCGCCAACGCGCAAGCCCTCGCCGGCGCGCTGGCCCGCCACGGCTATCGCATCACCAGCGGCGGCACCGACAACCACCTCATGCTCGTCGACCTGCGCACCAAAGACGCCAACCTCACCGGCCTGGATGCCGAGCACTGGCTCGAAGCGGCGGGCATCATCTGCAACAAGAACGGCGTGCCCCAAGACCCCCGCCCGCCCAAGACCACCAGCGGCATCCGCCTGGGCGCCGCCGCCGTGACGACCCGCGGCTTCGGCGAGCAGGAGATGGCCCAGGTCGCCGGTCTGATCGACCGCGTCCTCACGGCTGGCCTGCGCGGCGAGCTGGATGGCGAGGCGGCGAAGGTGCGCGAAGAGGTGCGTGGGTTGTGCGCACGCTTCGCACTGCCTGGGCACGGGTGAAGCCGACAGCGGAGCAAGTGTGTTGGACGCAGAGATCACCGAGAGCGCCGTGGGTTGCACTGCGAGCCCCAGCCTGAGCGCGGTGCCAGTCGGAACCCGAAGTACCCGCCCGCTCGCATTCGGGGCTGGGACGGAGAACCACACCGTCCGCATTCGCCATCAACGCTGCTGGGAACAGCAGCAACTGCGTGGCTAGCAGGAAATGTCCTGAACAGTCCCCAAGAGCCCTACGTGCGACATTCGCAGCACGGCGAGACAAAATCAGTGCTGCGTGAGTTTCCAACAGAACTGTAAATACATTTTCTGTATACATGCGATCACGCGCGGCTTCGATCGCGGTATCGGCCTTCGAGCATTCGGGGTGGGTGTTTACGATTTTTACACGAGCGGATGGTCATCGGCATCCGGCTAGCTACGGAGTCAAACTCCGACGACCGAATTCCGCTTGCCAATAAACGGTCTTGTGCTTCTCAAACCACGCAGGCTCACACCGCCACGGTGGCCTCCTCCAGCGCGTTCTCCTTGACGCGCTGGATGCTCGCGCCAAGCCCCGTGAGGTATTCGTCCATCCTTTGATACCCCCGGTCGAGGTGGTACACCCGGCGGACGACCGTTTGACCCCGGGCGGCCAGGCCGGCCAGCACCAGCCCAGCCGAAGCACGCAGGTCGCTTGCCATCACCGGGGCGCCCACAAGTTTCGGAACGCCGCTGACCACAGCCGTGGGCCCGTGGCGGATGATCTGGGCACCCATGCGCAGCAACTCGGCCACGTGCAGGAACCGCTCGGGGAAGATCTTCTCGGTGATGATGGAGTTGCCATCGGCCAGCGTGAGTAGGGCCATGGCCTGGGCCTGGAGGTCCGTCGGGAAGCCCGGGAAGGGCTGCGTGGTGATCTCCACCGGGCGCAGGGCCCCACCGCGACGGACATAGGCCGTCGCCAGCACGGGGTCTCCGCCGGGGGTATCCAGGGGCTGGTGCTCGCTCAGTTCGACCTCGACGCCAGCCGAGCGGAGCATCTCGACCGGACCGACCAATGCGTCGACGGGCCAGTTGGCGATGGTCAGTTCGCCCTTGGTCATGGCCGCCGCGATGGCGTAGGTGCCGGCCTCGATGCGGTCGGGCATGACACGGCGGCTGGCACCACCCAGGCGCTCAACACCATCGATCACGATGCGGGGCGTTCCCAGCCCGGCAATGCGTGCCCCCATGGAGATCAGCAAACGGCCCAGGTCGACGATTTCGGGCTCGCAGGCGGCACTCTCGATGACCGTTCGGCCCCGGGCCAGCGTGGCGGCGCTCATGATGTTGGCGGTGCCCAGGACGGTACTCCCAAAGGGCCCGCCCAGGAAGACCGTTGCCCCCCGGAGCCCGCCGGCGGGGGATTTGGCCACCACATCGCCATTGGCCAGGCTAATAGAAGCGCCAAGTGCCGCCAAGCCTCGCAGGTGCAGGTCAATGGGGCGTGGGCCGATGGCGCAGCCGCCGGGCATGGAAATACGGGCTTCCCCACGCCTGGCCAGTATGGGTCCGAGAACACAAACACCCGCCCGCATCGTCCGCACGATGTCGTACCGCGCGTGGCTCAGGCTGGTGTCGACGACGCTGGCAAGAACAACCCGCCCGCCCCGGCTTGGTTGGGCTTTCTGGGTGATTTCCACGCCCAGTTCGCCCAACAGCCTAAGCATGTTGGAGATGTCCTCGAGATGGGGCACGTCCGAGAGTTCGACGGGGTCATCGGTGAGCAGCGTTGCCGCCAGCATGGGCAGGCAGGCGTTCTTGGAACCGTGGACCTCGAACCTTCCGGCGATGGGCTTGCCGCCCTCGATCACAAACGCGTCCATGCGTGCGCCTCCGATTGGTGCCAAAGCGACGTGATGTCTGGGCGGCAGGCTACGCCGCCCGAGGTCGTCCGAGAAGGCCAACCCCGATGGAATCATCGTCCGTGCGGCCCCTTGGGCGTTGGAAAGGCCCCAAGGGCCATCATGGGCCACTCAATCGGCGCAACCGGAGCGATGAAAAGGGGAATTGTCCGTCCATCGCTGGCCATTTCTGGCGGCCAATTGGAGTGTGGAGTGTGGATCACGGACGCCCCTTGTTGGGGCGTGATAGGGCCGGCCAAGCCGGCATGGAGGCAACGATGCGGAATGGTCAAATTACTCGCCGGATCGTGCGGGCCGCTGGCGCGGTCGGCGTGGCCGGCATCGTCGCTCTGGGTGTCGGGTCGGCGACGGCCCAAGATCAGCAGGGAACCTCGGACGCGTTCGCACACCTGCCAAGCGAATTGGTGCTGACGGGCACGGTCCGTGACTTCCGGCCTCATCCCGAGGGCGGGCACCCGGACTTCCAGCGGTACAACACCGGCCTGCGTGTCGGCTGGGTGGCCTTTGAACTGGACGCGGACGGCAAGCCCACGCTGCGTGACGGCGGGCAGGGCTTCTCCATCAGCGGTGGCTTCCGCGACGCCCAGGGGCGGAGCATCTTCCCCTTCACCAGCAGCGTTGATTACATGGACAGCCGCCAAGGCGATACCTCGGGCACGCTGAACGCCCAGAGTAGTAAGGTGTACACCAGCAGCGAGAGCTTCTCGCAATGGTTCCGCACTATTCCGGGTGTCAACCTGGCCAAGCCCGTCTCCATCACCCTGGCTCGCCAGCCCGGCACCGACCGGTACGTCTTCCACGCTCACGACGATTCCAGTAAGGAAGGAATCCAGGGCTTCTTCCCCATCGACGGTGAGCTGTACGGCAACCCCGCGGGCGACCAGTGGGGCCACAACTACCACTTCACCTATGAACTGGCCACCAAGTTCGTCTACGAAGCACAGGGGAACAACGTGTTCACCTTCTTCGGCGACGACGACGTGTGGGTGTTCATCGACGGCAAGATGGTCATCGACATCGGTGGCGTCCATGGCGCGGTCAGCCAGACCGTCGACCTGAGCCGCCTGAACTTCCTGGAAGACGGCAAGGAGTACGAGTTGAAGGTCTTCTTTGCCGAGCGGCACTACACCCGGTCCAACTTCCGCATCGAGACTACGCTGAAGCTGCGCTCGGTCGAGTTGCCCAGCAATAACGCCGCGTTCGACTGATTCGGACCCGCGACCCTGCGGGGTCCCGCACGGTCGTGGCTACCACGCCGTGCGCCACGGATCGCTCCTCTGGGGCGGTCGCGGCGCACGGCGTTCTTGCGTTGATGAGGAGAAGAACAGGAACGTCTGGTGAGTCCGGGGCAGGGGAACCAAGAAGTAGCGCTCCACGCTGCCGGGCTGGACAGCGGGCCAGTCGCCAACCGACCGAGCGTAACCGGGCCTGGGCAGACCCAAGGCAACATCCCGGCGAGCGAAGGCTCCCGCCTCTTGCTCGACGCCCGGCATGGGTAGTACGCTCGCCCACGATTCGGTCGAAGCCCTGGGCGCTGCCTGCGCAAACGTGGGGGCCTGTGCTCGGTGTTTGGGAAGACCGGGGCCAGTACACCCCGACACAGCAAGCACCAAGGCCACAAGCAGGATGGTTGAAAATCTGGCAGCCATGCTCTCGCCTCCGAGGGCCTTGGCTCCGTCCTTGCCTGAGCCGGCGTTCCGTTCGCCAGCGTCCGATCGACCTCTACCAACGCGCCCGGGAGGACTCGAACCTCCGACCTACGGTTTCGGCTGCCCCGCGGCTTTCACCACGGACCGGACCATCTCTTCACCCGCCACGCTCCAATGGTGGAATGTGGGTAGGGTGCCGGGCGCTTCCGACGGTGGTTTTAACCACCTCCGGTGCGGGGGTATTGCCGGGGCGGCTCACCCGCTGGTCTCTACACCTTCCGCCAGCCCTGCCGCTTCCATTGAGGAAGCGGCACGCCCCGCCAGCGGCTCGGCTCGGGATTGCCCATTGCCCGTGCGGGCAAGGAGGGTTTCCCCGAATTCACCCGGTTCGCCTCGGCCCATTCCTGGGCCGGGCCCCTCTTCGACGAAGGAAACCGTCGCTCTATCCTGCTGAGCTACGAGCGCTCCGAATCAGGTACTCGAGCGACAGTGTACCCCGGGCAATGCGGGAAGTAGACCACAGGCTTTGGGTTCGGGCCAGTCTCGCGTGCATTTCGTGCCCCGGATAACCCCTGAGCGGACGGGGGCGTGCATACCTTTGCCCCTTCCCCGGACCCGCAGACCACCCCGCAATCGGAAGATCGACCCATGGACGCAGGCATCGTCGGGCTGCCCAATGTTGGCAAGTCGACCCTCTTTAACGCGTTGACCAACGCGGGCGCGTTGGCGGCCAACTACCCCTTTGCCACCATCGAGCCCAACGTGGGCATCGTGCCCATCCCCGATCCCAACCTCGAACGCATCCACAAGCACATCAAGACCCAGCGGGTGTTGCCAGCGTCGATGCGGCTGGTGGACATCGCCGGGCTGGTGCGCGGGGCCAGCGAGGGGGCGGGAAAGGGCAACGCCTTCCTGAGCAACATCCGCGAGGTAGACGCCATCGCGCAGGTGGTCCGGTGCTTCGAGAAGGCACCGGGCGGTGAGGAGATCCTGCACGTCGAGGGCTCGGTCGATCCGCTGCGTGACATTGCCACGATCAACAGCGAATTGCTGCTGGCCGACCTCCAGGTCGTCGAGAGCGCCCTGCCACGAGCCGAGCGGGCTGCCAAGAGCAAAGAGCCCGAAGCCATCGCGCGGTTCGCGGTGCTCCAGAAGATCAAGCCCGTGCTCGACGAAGGCAAGCCCGCGCGGGTGATCGCCGACGGCATCCAGGACGCCGAGCAGCGCAAGGCTTGGCGAGGGCTGGGGCTCATCACCGCCAAACCCATCCTGTACATCGCCAACGTCGACGAGACCGACCCCAACGGACTGGGTGTCCTGGCACAGAAGGTGCTCGCCCACGCAAACGCCGAGGGCAACGCCTTTGTCCCCGTCTGCGCCAAGATCGAAAGCGAACTGGCCGAGCTCGACCCCGCCGACAAGGCCGAGATGCTCGCCGACTACGGCATGGACGAGCCCGCGCTCAACAAGCTTGCCCGCGAGGCATACCGCCTGCTGGGTTTGCAGAGTTTCTATACCGCCGGCGAGAAGGAGATCCGCGCGTGGACCATCCGCCAGGGTGCCACTGCGCCGCAGGCGGCGGGCGTCATCCACACCGACTTTGAGCGCGGGTTCATCCGGGCCAACATCTACAGCGTGGACGACCTGGAGCAGCATGGAAGCGAGAAGGCGATCAAGGAAGCGGGCAAGATGCGCGTCGAAGGCAAGGAGTATGTCATGCGCGACGGCGACGTGTGCCACTTCCTCTTCAACGTGTAGACGCCGCCACATCCGTCGAATCGGTGGTTTGAGCAGCGTGCTCGACGAGGATGGGGATGCCGTCCTTCACGGGGTATCGCCGGGGCTGTCCGACGACGTTGACCCATTGGCCCGATTCGTCCCATTCGAGCGGCAGGCGTGAGATCGGGCATCGCAGGGGCTCGAGCGTCGCCTTGCGGAGTACTTCATTCTTCATCGAAACCCCGGGCAAAGAGTTCGCACAGCGCTCGGCAGGCCTCATCGGCGTCTTCGCCCTTGGCAACCAGGTCGAGCTCGACGCCTTGGGTGGCGGCCAGCAGCATGATCTGCATGATCGATTTGCCATCGACTTCCTGACCCTCGCGGCGCAGCGTGATGGCGCTTGTGAAGTTCTGGGCAAGGTCGGCTACGGCCGTGGCGGGGCGCGCGTGGAGGCCAAGCCGGTTCACGACGGTCACCCTGGCGGCGCACTCCTTTGCCAAAGAGGTTTCTCCATCGGGCATCGCTCGAGACGCCCGGGCGCGATCAGCCGGGCAGTTTCTGGTGGTCGGCCTCGTTGAGCAGTTCGAGGATGTCCTGGCGGGTGGCGGCCTGACGCAGGAACCGACGGAAGGTTTCGTTGCCCAGGCTTTTGAAGATGACTTCCATCGCCCGCAGGTGGTCCTCGGGGTTGTTGTCCGGGCTCAGGAGCAGGACGATGGAATACACCGGCTGGCGGTCCAACGCGCTGAAGTCGATGCCGTGGGGGCTGCGACCAATGGCCGCGGTCATCTTGGTAACGCCCGGGTGCTTGACGTGCGGGACGGCCACGCCCCGACCGAAACCGGTCGAGCCCTTGCGCTCCCGCTCGAGCACGGCGGCCACCAAGGCGTCTCGGTGCTCGGCGTTGGCCGCTCCGGCTTCGACGAGGGCATCGACCAGTTCCTGGATGGCCTCGTCGCGCTCGGCGGCGTTCAGTTCGGCCACGACGGCCCCGGGGGCCACGATGTCGGTAAGTTTCAATGCCATGTTCAGTGCGCCTGCCGCTTTTGGACCTTGACCTTATCGTGCAGGTCCTTGAGTTGTCGGATGCCCTTGTGGTGGACCCCGTCGATGGTGGCGTACAGGTCCGTGCCCGCGTCCTTACTCACCAAGTCCCCATGGTGCTCGACCCCCACGATCAGTTCCACGGCGAACTCATCCCCCGCAGAGGTGGAATGGGGCTCGATCGTCCACAACACCGACGTGATACGGTCGTAAAACCGTGTCAGTTTCTCGGACTTTTCCTCGGCGTGCTGCCGGATGGCATCGGTGATGGTCATGTGCCGGCCGACGACTTCTATGCGCATGGGCTCGATCCTCTCTGGTGCCACCAAGGCTTGACCATCCAAGCATACCCACCGCGGCTCAGCCTTGCGTCCCCATGCCCGGGGGAACAGCCGCCCTGCCATCGACCGGCTTGGTGCCGGGGGCCTGGGGCGGGGCCAATCGTTCGGGCACGAGTGTGCCCCCGGTGATGAAGAAGCGGATCGCCTCGTCGATGGTCATCGGCACGTCGATGGCCTCGTCCTTGGGCACGCTGATACAGAACCCCGTAAAGGGGGTGGGCGTCGAGGGGATGAAAACGGCGATGCATGGTCGGCCCGTGGCTTCATGGGCCAGGATGAGTGAATCGCTGGTCACCAGCCCGAGCGTCCAGACGCCCCGCCTGGGGTACTGCACCATCACCACACGCCTGAAAGCCACCTTGCGATCGCCCATGATCAGATCGACGACCTGCTTCACGTGGGGGTATACCTGCTTGAATCCGGGAATCTGTGCGATCAGTTTCTCGACGCGCGAGTACACCCGACGGCCCAGGTAATTGCCCAGCAACAAGCCGGCCAGATAAATCAGCATGATGGCAACTACAAGCCCGGCACCCTGGAGGTACCAATGCCGACTCCAGAACTCGCTCAGCTGCTTGCGGACAAGGTGGATCCGCACGGCCTCGGTCGACCGACCCCGGAAGGGCCGGCCTTCCGGCGAGGCCAGATACTCGTTGATGGCCTCCTCTTCAACGATCATGAACGCCGGACGCTGCTTCTCGTTCGTGACGCGGGGAGCCAATTCCACGACCACCACGCGGATGCCGCGGTTGATCGGCTCGGCCACGTTATTGAACAGGAAGACGAAGGCCTGCCACAGCAGCCAGAGGGTCAGGACCGAGGGCAACAACACGGCCAACCCCCGGCCAAAGAACCTCTTGAAGTCGTCCATGAAGGTATCCGCAGGCCCGTCCTGATTGCTGACCTGTTGCTTAGCCTGGCGTGCCACGCGAACGATTCCCCTCGGCGAGCGGGTGCTGGTAGGCGTAAGCCTGTTGAACTGGGAATCCCGGCCCGCGTATCCCGAGCATGGTACGACCCAGAGAGTACCTTGAATACGCCCATCGGCAGGTCCGGAAATGGGCCTGACAGGATTCGAACCTGTGACCTCACCGTTATCAGCGGTGCGCTCTGACCAACTGAGCTACAAGCCCGGACGGCCCCAGTGTATCGGCTCCATGCGGGGAGTCAACGACTCCCATGTCATCCGATGCCTCTACAAGCATAACCTTCGGCCCAAAGGAGGGATGCACGGGCATCCAATCATATGCCGAAAAACTTCCTGAGCCGACTCCGGTCGGCACTCCCATTGGCCACCCGTGCGGTGATTGGCCTGGCCCTTATTGGGGGTGCGTTCGGACTCATGGCGGTCCTCCAAGCCTCGAAGCCTCAGCCGGCCCGGAACCCCGACGCTGGCATTGCGCTGCTGGTGCGGACCGTGCCGGTCCAGGAGATGATGACGGCCAGGCCTTGGACTGGATATGGCACCGTTCGGGCCCTGTCTTCGGCTCGTGTGTCTGCACAGGTTGCCGGGCGCGTGGTCGATCGTCCCGGCACGATCGAGGCGGGCAACGCCGTACGCGCGGGCGATGTCCTGTTGCGTTTGGAATCGGCAGATTTTGATTGGCGTGCCGCCTCGATCGGGGCGACGCTGGCGTCGTTGCGGGCCGAACTCCATCAGATTGAGATTGAGACTGCCTCGCTCGACGAGCAGCTGACGTTGGTGCTCGAAGAGGCACAGATCGCACGCCGAGAACACGAGCGCGCCGTACGCGCGTTCGAGGTCGAAGGTGCCGGTACCCGGGCCGAAGTCGACCAGCGCCTGGCCGCGCTGCGGCGCGCGGAACGCGAGGCATCGGCACTCGAGCAGCGATCACGCATGATGCCCGCTCGCCAAGCCGTCGTGCTGGCCACCATCGACGCACGACAGGCCGAGTATGAGCAGGCCCTGGAAGACGCAAGCCGAGCAACGATCGTCTCGCCCATCGACGGCGTGATCCAGTCGGTACAACTGGACAAGGGCGACTTCGCTCAGGTAGGCGTTGAAGTTGTCACCGTCGTTGATATGCGTCGGCTGGAAATCCCTATCCTTCTTCCAGCTTCGGCAATATCGGACCTCGCGATGGGAGATCGCGTCGAGATTTCAAAGGAATCCAGGCCCGACCTGGCTTGGACCGGCGTAGTGTCGCGCATCGCGCCCGAGGCCGATGCACCGACACGGTCCGTCCGCGTGTTCGTCGAATACGAGCAGGACCCGCAAGCCGATCCTTCGTTGCTGCTGCGACCCGGGCAGTTCGTCGTGGCTCGAGTGTCCCCAGGCGCGCTCAGCGCCCGTCTGCTGGTGCCCCGTCGTGCCCTGGTCCAAGGTGGGGTGATGGTGGCCGACTCGAACTCGCAATCTCGAGCCAGGCGTGTTGAAGTCCGGACCCTTTTCTCGCTCGAAGGCACGATCGAGGGTGTCCATCAGAACGAGACACAGTGGCTGGCCGTCGAGGCCGACCTCAGGCCGGGTGAGTTCGTACTGGTCAGCAATCTCGACGATGTCCGCGATGGCACGCCCATCCGCGTCGAGAAGCCGACCGAGGATCCGGGGCTATGAGCCTGCCAGCCTTTGGCGTCCGTCGTCCGGTGGTGGCAAACCTGGTCATGTTCGCCATCATCGGCGCGGGTGTTCTGCTTGGGATGGGGCTGCGCCGGGAGTTTTTTCCCGAGATCCGCCCCAACCGCATCGTCGTCGTCGCGCCGTACCCCGGCGCATCGCCCGACGAGATCGAGCGATCGCTGGCCATAAAGATCGAGGACCGCATCGCCGACCTGCGCGACGTGGTGGAAATCAACACCACCGTCACCGAGGGCAGCGCCCGCGTGATCGTGGAGTTCGCGGGTTCGGTGAACATCGACCGGGCGCTCAGCGACGTCAAACGCGAGATCGACGCCCTCCAGGACCTGCCCGAGCAGTCCGAACGCATCATCGTCGACAAACTTGAGCCCAACCTGCCAGCGGTGATCCTGTCGATCTTCGGGGATACCAGCGAGCGAGCACTCAAGGAAGCCGCCCTTGCCATCCGCGAGGACTTGCGCGCCCTGCCGGGCATGGCCGACGTGACGATCTCGGGCATCCGCGTCGATGAAATCCGCGTCGAGGTCCGCCCACAGGCGATGGTCGAGCATGGGCTGAGCCTGCCGGCCATCGCCGACCGCGTTCGCCAGTCGATGCGCGAACTGCCCGGCGGAACGGTGCGCACCGGCACCCAGACGCTCTCGGTCCGCACCGTGCGCGTGCGCGAGGACGCCCAACTCGTCGCCGACATCGTGGTCAAGTCCGAAGGCGGACGCGTGCTGAGGCTGGGCGATATCGCCGAAGTGACCTACGGATTCCGAGACACGGACCTGATCACTCGGCTGGAAGGCAAGCCCGCCGTCTCGCTGACGTGTTTCCAGGTGGGCGAAACCGACGTGGTGAAGATCGCGGAACTGGCAAAGGCCTACACGCTGGGCCTGCGGGGCGAGCCCATCGAACTGACCTTGGGCGAACGGTTGTCCACGTTCATGCGCGGCATGCGCAACCAGCAACTCGAGCGGCAGGGCAAGCCCGTGAACGACGCCCCGGTCTCCGACCGACTGCTGGCCTATGAGCGCGGCTTGCTCTGGCAAGGCAGGTTGCCGGGAGAGGCACGTATCACCACCGACCTGGCACGCTTCGTGACGGGCCGGCTCGAACTGTTGACGCGCAATGCGCTCCAAGGTGGGGCGCTGGTCTTCCTTGTCCTGGTGCTGCTGCTGAACTGGCGCGTGTCGTTCTGGGTGGCTATCGGCCTGATCATCTCTCTGGCGGGAACGATCGCCATGATGCGATTGACGGGCATCACCTTGAACCTTCTGACCATGTTCGGGCTCATCATCGTCATCGGCATCCTCGTGGACGACGCCATCGTCGTGGCCGAGAACATCGTGGCCCGGCACGAAGAAGGCATGCCCCCGATGCAGGCGGCCATCGTGGGCGCTGGGCAGGTCTCCTGGCCCGTGCTGGTAACCGTGCTGACCACCGTGTTTGCCTTCCTGCCGCTCGCATTGATCGAAGGGCAGATCGGCGATTTCCTGGCCGCGCTGCCGGTCGTCGTGGCCGTCGCGTTGCTCGTGTCGCTGGTCGAGTCGCTTTTCATCCTTCCGAGCCACATGGCGCACACACTCCGCGAGACCGACAAGGCCGAACGCTCGGGCCATGTCTCCTGGCTGCACAGGGTCGAGTCTCGGTACGACCACTGGCGAGACGCCTTGTTCTCACGCCTGCTGATCCCCCACTACACGCGGATGCTCCGCCGATGCCTGAGGTATCGCTACCTCACCCTCACCGCGGCGATATCGATGATCATCGTTTCGGCGGCTATGGTCGCCGGCGGGCGGTTGGAATTCATCTTCTTTGAGGCCGAAGACGCCGAGTCGGTCAACGTGACTCTGCGCATGCCCATCGGCACGCCGGTGGGCGAGACCGATGCCATCGTGCGGCGCATCGAAGAGGCGGCATTCATGCAGCCCGAGATCGCCAGCGTCTATTCGGCGGTCGGGGCCATCGGCGATGTGAACGGCGAGGGTGGCGACCTGAGCCAGCCCCACCTGGGCCAACTCTTCCTGGAACTCAATCCAGTTGAGCAACGCGACCGCACAAGCAACGACGTGATCCTGGCCATCCGGCAGGCTTTGGGCGAACTCCCGGGGGTCAAGAGCCTTCGCTTTGAACCCATCGGCGGCGGGCCTTCGGGCGTGGCCATTACCCTTGGCGTGGTGGGCAACGACACGGCGAAGGTCTCCACGGTGGTCGATCGCATCAAGGCCATGCTCGACGAGATCGAAGCGGTCTTCGATATCGAAGACGATGCCGACGCTGGACAGCGAGAGTTGCGTTTTGAGCTGAAGGATGGGGCCACCGAACTGGGATTCACCCGTGCCTCGCTGGGCGAGCAGGTCCGCGGGGCGGTCTTCGGGCTCGAACCGCACACCTTCGCGGGAAATCGCGAGGACGTGAAGGTCCGCGTCACGCTGCCCAAGGCCGTGCGTTCGAGCCCGACGGCGATCGAAGATACGCATGTCTTCACGCCATCGGGCATCCCCGTCCCGCTGGTGGAAGTGGCCCGCATGGAGGACGGCCGCGGGTTTGCCACCGTTCGCCGCCTCGATCGAACGCGCATCATCACCGTCTCTGCCGACGTGAACCGCAACCTGGGCAACCCCGAGACCATCATCGCGTCGCTGCGCCCCAGCCTGCTCGAACTGGAGCGTGAATTCCCCGGAGTGCGCATCGTCGAGCGGGGCCGACAAAAGGAAGTCGCCGACAGTTTCGCAACGCTGCCCCTGGGCATGGCCGTTGCCATGGGGCTTATCTTCGTCACGCTGGCCTGGCTCTTCTCCAGTTACACACAGCCGCTGGTGGTCATGGCGGCCATCCCCTTCGCCACGGTGGGCATGATCTGGGGACACATCGTCCTGGGTTTCTCCATGACCTTTCTGTCGCTCATCGGCTTCGTTGCGCTCTCGGGCATCGTGGTCAATGACTCCCTCATTTTTATGGAGTTTTACAACGAGCGCAGACGCTCTGGTGCCCAGTTGTCACGCGCCCTCATCCGGGCCGGTCGCGCCCGCTTGCGGCCCATCCTGCTGACCACCATCACCACCGTGCTGGGCCTCACGCCGCTGATGCTCGAAAAGTCGTTCCAGGCCCGATTCCTCATCCCCATGGCCATCACCATCGCCTGCGGGCTCATATCGGCCACGGGCATCATCCTGCTCGTGCTGCCGGCGATGCTGGCGATCCTCTCGGACCTCAAGGCCATAGCCCGGCTTGCGTGGACGGGCTCGATGCGCAAGCCGGAAACCAACGGAATCGAATCTCCCCAACCGACCTGATCTTCACCCGCGGAGCCGAACCACCGCGCTGTGATATCGCCCCCGGCTGAAGAACTCAACCCGTACGCCGTTCATCAGGTCGGCCGACCGCATCGCGCTTTCGAGCTGTTCCGCGGTGCGCACGGGCCGGCCGTTGATTCCCAGGATGAGGTCCCCCGCGTTCAGATTCAGAGCGCTGGCGGGCGAATCGGGCAGGACGCCCACGACAAAGACGCCCTCTTCGGGCATGCCCGGCGCGCGGATGGGCACCGCCTCGCCATAGGTCAGCCCTTGGATGCCCAGCGCGTCGATGGTGACGGTCTCACGCTCGAGGAGTTGCTCGAAGGCCCGGCGCTGCTCTTGCAAATGCGCCTCGCGGCGCTGTTGTGCGCTGGCCTGCATATCCCGTTCGCTGGCCACCCGTGCGGTGACCTCGAAGGTCCGGCCTTCGCGGTAGATCTCAAGCGTGATGGGCGTGCCCGGGCGCGTGAGGCCAACGAGGTTCCGCAGGCGGTTGAAGTTCTCGGTCCGCCGGCCGTTGATGGCCGTGATGATGTCGCCCACGCGCAGGCCCGCGACGTCCGCGGGCCCGCCTTCGATCACCGTCTGCACGTACACGCCCTGGGGCAGGTCGGGCGTGCCATCGGCGGCCAGGTCGCTGGTGTTCACCAGATCGCTGACGCCAAGGTACCCCTGCTCGACCCGCCCGGTCTCGCGGATGTTCTCGAACACACTGGTGGCGATGGCGCTTGGAATGGCGAAACTGATCCCCACCGATCCGCCGCCCGAAGAGGCGATCATCGAGTTGATGCCCACCAATTCACCGTGCAGGTTCACCAAAGGCCCGCCGCTGTTGCCCGGATTGACGGCCGCGTCGGTCTGGATGAATTCCTCGAATCGGTCGACGCGCTGCCTCGAAGCGCCTCGAGGGGTCAGGCCGCTGCGCCCCTTGGCGCTCACGATGCCCGCCGTCACCGTGTGGTAAAGCCCAAAGGGGCTGCCCACCGCCACCACCCAGTCGCCCACTTCGAGCGCGTCACTGTCGGCAATCCGCGCCGGAGTCAGGCCCGAGGCATCCAGTCGAAGCACCGCTAGGTCCGTCCCGGGGTCGGAGCCTACCAGTTCGGCCCGAACCTCGCGCCCATCGGCCAATGTCACCCGCAACTCGTCGGCACCGTCGATCACATGGTGGTTGGTCAGTGCATACCCGTCGGCCGTGACGATCACGCCCGATCCCACGCCCGAGGGGATGGTGTCCTCGCGTCGCACGATCCGCCCGAACTGGTCTCGCACCGTCCGGTATGCCCGTCGAGAGGTCTGGATATGGATCACCGATGGCTCGATCGTCCTGGCGGCATGGCGGAAGACCCGGCTGAGGCTTCCTGCGAAGGCGACATCGGCCTCCATGCCGCGATCCAGCGTGGCGATCGGCTCAGCCTCTCCCCGAGGCGGGGCCATGACAAGACCCGAACCCGCTTGCGTGCCATGCGTTTTCGTCGTCTCCGTTGGCATGATCGAAGCCGCGATGCCCGCGACCACGAGGAACACCGCCGAGCCGAGCATCGTCGTCCTGATCGACACACGCACCTCCTGACACGCTGGTTCAAAAGACACTATCGGCCCACGACCGGTGAGGTTCGCCTGTTACCGGCTTCCAGATTCTTGGGATGCGCAAGCCAGTCGTGTCTGCCGATCGGTTCTTGGATGGGAATCGCCCCTCAAGTTCCCCGACGGTTCCCAAAAAGTTCGATATGGAGCCGATGGCAAAACCGCCAGCCCCTCTCCATGCAAGCCCGGACAACCCATTGGACACCATCGGGGTCTGGTGTCAACACACCCTCGGGCATGAGCAAGACGTCTCCTGGGTTCAGCCCATGGAGGCGGGCAAGGATCGACTCGATCTCGGCCAGATCGCTGGGGTTCCCTACGACAAACTTGAGTTGCCGTTCACCATGGTCGGCCAGCAGCGCGTTCAGGGTGTCCACGTTGATCCGTCGTTGTTCGTGCCGCCGTGCCCAGTCCCCGCCGGGGTCTCGTGAGTCGTTCCATGGCGTGCTGTTGGCCAGTTTTGGGCTCAGGCTCAGCAGATCGCAGTGGACAGGACGGTGGATCGTGCCGGCCGTCTCGATCGTGACGTGCACGCCCATGTCCGCCAGTCCGCGCGCCAGGTTGGCGATGGCCTCGAACATCATCGGTTCGCCGCCGGTCAGGACGGCGTGCGAAACCCCGCAGGCCTTGGCCTCGTCCAGGAGGTCCGCGATCTGCCGGGATTCGCCCTTGGGCTGCCAACTGGCATACGGGGTGTCGCACCAGCCGCAGCGCAGGTTGCACCCCGCTACGCGGGCGAACCACGAAGGAACGCCCGTGAGTTTGCCCTCGCCTTGGATGGACACGAAGGTCTCGGCGATGGGCAGCGCGGGCTCGCTCATCACACATTCTCCAAGTAACGTGCCGGGTCGGTCAGCCCGGCAGCCTCGAAACCACGCCAACGCAGAATGCACGCGTCGCACCGCCCGCAGGCGATGGGCCCTCGCTCGTCAAACTGAGGGTCGTAGCACGACGTGGTGAGTGCAAAGTCGACGCCCGCGTCTGTGCCGGCTCGGATGATTTCAGCCTTAGACAAGCGAAGCAAGGGCGTGTGGATGGTTAGTGGACGGCCGCCCTGCGTACCGAGTCTAGTTGCCATGCCCGCGGCACGGGAGAACGCATCAATGAACTCGGGCCGGCAATCGGGATACCCCGAGTAATCCACCGTGTTCACGCCGATGAAGACATCGCTCACGTCGATCGTTTCGGCATACGCGGTGGCGATGGAAAGGAACACGAGGTTTCGTGCCGGAACATACGTCGAAGGGATCTCGCCCGTGCCTGGGTTGTCCCTATCCTTGGGCACGTGTCCGCCCGTGGTCAGGGCCGAGCCGGCAAACGGTGCCACGTCGAGCGTGTAGACCGTGTGCGACTTCGCACCCAGCGACTGGGCCAGCCGTTTGGCGCAATGGATTTCGGCCTTGTGCCGCTGCCCATAGTCGAATGTCAGAGCATGGCAGGACAGGCCATCACGCCGCGCCATTGCCAGGCATGTGGCGCTGTCGAGCCCGCCGCTGAGCAGCACCACCGCCGCACGCGCCCCGGTGATCATCGGGCGGCTCCATTCTTGCGCAGGATGGCACCCCTCGGTATCGCGCCACGCTCCTTGAACTTGTTCTCAAAGTTGCTGACGATGAGTCCGTCCTCGGGCGCGGCAGGCATTCTGGGCAGGTCTGCGAGCGTGAATGGAGCGGCCTGAAAACCCACGGGCACACCATGGCACCACGTCCGGAACTGTTGCTCGTAAAAGGCCCAGAGTTCGTCGTGATCGGTTGCCAGACGCAGCTCGCCGCCATCGCGCAGCACGCGCCAGCAGTCAGCTAAAAAGCCGCCCTGGAGCACTCGGTTCTTGTGGTGCTTGCGCTTGGGCCATGGGTCGGAGTAGTACAGGTGGACGGCATACACACAAGAATCCTCAAGGCGCCACTTGAAGTAGGCCACCGCATCGCCACGCAGCACTCGTACGTTGGACATGACCCCGGCTTCTCGGTGTCTTCGCACGCGGTCGGCGGTGTAGAAATAGACGTCGGGGTCTTGCTCGATGGCCAGGAAGTTGTGCCCGGGCCTGGCACGGGCGGCCTCGACGAGAAATCCGCCCTTGCCCGGCCCGACCTCGATCTCCAGCGGATGGCTCGGCCGCTCGAACCAGCGCGCGGGATTGGCCTTGGCCGCTTCGGGCCGTTCGAGCAGATCGTCGGGCAGGGGTCCAAGCTCGTCTTTGGTGACGCCCACGATGCCCGGCGCGTCGTCGAGGGTCTTGCCCCGGCTGAGGTCGGAGCCCATCAGGCCATCTCCGGTTGGCCTCGCAGCGTCTTGCTCATGATGAGGCTCAGGTAATTCGTGTAAGGCCACTGCCAGGTTTGGACCACGCGATAGCCGCGACGCTCGTAGTACTCTCGCAATGGCGTGTCGGGCTCGGCCATGCTCAGTGCCAGCTCGGTCGCGCCCAAGGCGAGGGTTTCGCGCTCGACACAATCCAGCAGCGCGGTGCCGACACCCGACTTCTGGAGCGTGGGCTCGACGGCGAACTGCGAAAAATGCGTCACGTCCTTGCGAAGGAAAATGGGCGGGAAGGCCGCGTCCTCACGCTCCTGGAACAGGATCGTGCCCAGCAGGCGTCGGGCAAAATGGGCCGAAGGAACGCCCGGCGCGGGTTCGAGCGCGACAAAGGTCTTTCCCCGATAGCAGCGCTGGCGGGTGATCTCGACGGATTGGCGGCCCGCGAGCGGATCCATGCCCCGCTCGCGCTGGCTGGCATAGGCACGATGCAAGAGGGCCGTGATGGGCGCGATCGGGTCCGTTGGCAACAGGGCGCGGACCTCGACGTTGCGAGGACTCGCGGGCTGGCTTGGATTCGATGATTGGTTGGTGTCAGGGTGTGGCATCCGGCCTGTCGTACGCCTCCGGGGCAATCTCGTGCGGGAAACAGTAACGCTAGACTCGCCGCGTGCCCGTCACGACCCCACGCTCCTGCGAATCCATGCCCCAAGCCCACACGATCGAGCTGCGCGTCCGATATTGTGAGTGCGACCCGATGGGGGTTGCCCACCACGCCAGTTTTGTGCCATGGCTCGAGATGGCTCGGACCGAGGCGCTGCGTGCCAGCGGGCGGACCTATGCCCAGATGGAAGCCTCGGGAGTGTACCTCGTGGTGACAAAGTTGGAAGTGGCCTATCGGCGGCCCGCGCGGTATGACGACGTGCTACGCATTGTCTGTGAGGCCAGCATAGCTGGACGCGCGAGGCTGCGGCATCAGTATCGAGTGGAACTGGCCCAAGCCGGCGACGGAAAGGACCAGCGACTGCACGACCAGCCCTTGGCCTCGGCCACGACCGAACTGGTGTGCGTGGATGCTGCTGGACGCCCCTGCCCACTGCCTACCTGGCTCGCGGAGGTCGTCGGTGCGACGGCCTGAAGGCGGACCGAGGCACGCGGAGCTTTGATGGTGAATGTACCGGCGTCCAAGCCAAAGCGCGATCGCAGGCCGGGAATGGCCCGGCGGTTGCTCGTGCGATGCTCGCTGTTGCTGGTCATTTTGGTCGTACTGGTGTGCGTGTTCGCGTCGCTCCTGCTCACGCCCGTGGCGGGATTGGTCCTGCGTCCCAAACTGGAAGCCCAATTGGGTGTTCGCGTAGAAGGCGGGACGCTGCGACTGGATACCAGCGGCGACATCCTTCTCAAGAACGTGGACTTTCTGACGCCCCACGCCGACAACGCCCCGAAGGGCCAGGCCGCGAGATTCCTGACCGTCCGTGAGGGGCGGATCATGCTGGGTTGGAGGGGGTCCGCCCGTGGGCAGCCTCTGGTGCGGCGCATCGACATCTTCAACGCTCAGGTGCGTCTGAGCAAGCCGTTGGAAGAGTTCGACCTCAACATCCTGGCGATCGATCCACCCCAGGGTTCGGGC
Source organism: Phycisphaeraceae bacterium (assembly GCA_026126305.1). Taxonomy (GTDB): domain Bacteria; phylum Planctomycetota; class Phycisphaerae; order Phycisphaerales; family UBA1924; genus JAHCJI01. The sequence goes on along the minus strand of JAHCJI010000002.1, from coordinate 210,133 downwards.
GCGGCCGTGGGTGTGCTGCCGGGAATCGTCGTGCATCAGGCGGACATCGTGCTCGGCGAGCACGACGCCGCCGGGGATATTTCCGTCTTGCGATCGCTGCCGATCACGGCCTCGCTACGCAGTTCGCGTGACCGGCCGGGCACGTACGACGTGACGGCGCTCGAGATCGCTTCGCGGAGCACGAGCGTTCGTCCGCTTCGTTTCGAGGGCAACCTGGGGCCCGATGGGTTCTCGGGCCGTCTTGGCGCTTTCGACATGGCCGATTTTCCACCCGAGGCCATCCCGCGGCAGTTGCGCGATTTCTATCGCGAACTGGCCGTCGGTGGACGGGCACGCGGCGCGACGCTGCGGTATGACCAGATATCCGACGTGCTGGAGGTGAGCCTGGACGTGCAAGCCCACACGCCAGAGCCCGCGCCATTCCCGGATGACTCGATGGTCAACGCCCGTCTGGACCTGCGTCTGCCCGTGCCGACGGACGAAACGGGCACGCTGCGACCGCTCATCCCTGCGAGCGGGAGTGGGAAGGTGCGGCTCGTGCAACGTCCCACGCCCGGGCAGGGCCGGGACGTAGCCTGGCGCGGCGTGCAGGCGGCCAACGAGCCGGGCGAGACTGGACTGGGGCGTCGGACGATCATGCTCGAGGCGTCGCTGGACAGCACCATCGAAGACGCACGAGTGCGTCTGGACGCGCGGGTCTGGCTCGGCGGCGGGGAACCCTTGTACGAGTTCACGGTCGGCACACTCGAACCGTACACCCTGGGACCTCAGACCCCCTGGCTGCATCGCCCCAGCCCGGTCATCGACAAGATCCGAGAAGTACTGGCCAAGTTCGAGCCCGCGGGAACCGTCGAGTTGAACGCTCGCGTGTCGCAGGTCGCCGATGGAGTCGGCGTGCGCCAGCGCGTCGTTGGGACAGGCCAGATTCGTGATGCGACGGTTCGCTATGAACACTTCCCCTACCCCGCCGGCGACATCACGGGCGACATCGTGTTCGATGACGGGCAGATCCGGATCGAGAACATCAAGGGAAAGACCACCGGCGATGGCGTGGCCTTGGCCACCGTGACGATCACCATCGATCAGGCGGCCACCGGCGTCGATATCGACATCCTGGCCTTCAACGTGCCCTACGACGACACGATGCGTCGTACCCTGGACGAGGTCGCGCCGGAGATCCGCGAGATCGCGCTGAACGAAGATGCCTATCGAGGCCTGATCCAGAACGGGATCGTGCGTCAACCGGGAAGCCCGGGCCGCTTGCCCGCCTTTGCCATGGGCGGCGAAGTCGGTGCCCAGGTCCGGGTCCGGCGACAGGCGGGCGTGGAAGGCAGCACCTGGGTCGAGGTCGTGGCACGGACACAGAACTTTGGTTTCGTGCCCGAATCCTTCGCCATGCCCATCATCGCCCGGGACGTGGAGCTGCGCGTCTTCCTGCCCAGCGAGCGCGACACGATCACGCTCGGCAAGCCGCGAACGCTGCGTGTCTGGGCAGAAAACGTGCGGGCGACGAGCATGGCCGGCGGTGATATTGGTGTCCGGCTGGATGTCGGGGTGCCGATCGAAGACGACTCTCGCACCACCATTGTCGATCTGGAGATTCGTGCGTCGAGCCTGCCGGTACATCAAGCGCTGCTCGCGGCCGTCCCCGAAGGTGAAGCTGCCACAGGACCTGCCCAGATCCTGCGGGCGCTGCAACCGATTGGGGAATTCGACGCAACGGTACGGGTGACACGGGACCATGAGGGGCATGTGGACTGGTGGACCGAGGTTGTGCCCAAAGGCCTCTCTCTGTTGCCCGTGCCGCTGGATGCGAGACATGCGCTGGTGCTCGATCGCGTGTCGGGGTTTGCTCGCGTGGATGCACGGGGTCTGCGGGCGGATCTTGGTGCTCAGCCGCGGCATGGCGGCTCTATACGCGCCAACATCCGTTCCGATTTTGGGGATGGATCCGTGCTCGTGCTGTTTACGTCCGAGGGGCTGAATCTGGCAACGCCGGTGGAGGATGCCATCGCCGTGGTCGCGCCGGAACTGGCCCGATCGCTTGTCGAGATGCGTGATTTGTACCGCATCAGCGGCTCGGCCGATGTTTCGGCCAGCGTGCGCGTGACGGGCGGTGAACCATCGGCCGAGGTCCGCATCGCGCGGCTGCACGAACTTCGGTTCGATTGGCTTGGCGGTCGGATGGGAATGGACCATGGACGGGGTTCGATCGTTGTCTCGACCACCAACGAGGGGCCATTGATCTCTTTCGACCGGGTCGTGGCCGAGGGCTCCTACCAGTCCGCTCCAATCGGACGTGTACGACTTCGTGGCGAATTGCCCGTCGACGCGTTGCGTGAAGGCGGCAGTTTCTTGACCAGACCCACACGTATGGAAATCGAGCTGCAAGGCGGGTCACTCGGCTCGCCGTTTCTGCGGATGCTCGCGGGCGAACGGGGCGGGAACGGTCTGAGCACATTTCTTGAAGAGCACGACCCTCAGGGCGAATACGACGCGATGGTGGGGCTCGAAACCGCCTCGTATGGCGACGGCCCGATGGGGCAGAAACCGATGCGTCGGTTCGAACTTTCGCCCTACGAAATCTCGATCCTCCGTGATGGGCGGCGGGTCGAAGTGCCATGGGTCAGCGGCTTGCTGACCGGACGCGAACTGGTGCCCAGCCCCACGGGACCGGGTGGTGCCACAACCTATGCCGGGCTCTTGGACAACCTGACCTTCGGTGGCGATGGCTGGTTGGTATCACTCGACGGCGGCTGGTCGGCCGACGGGCAGGGGGGCATTCTGCTCGACACCAAACTCGAAGGATTGTGGCGTGAGGCCGACGCTTCGATCGATGAACACCCTTTGGGCGTGCCCGGCCCGATGCTGGCGCTGGCGTCACCGGCGATCGCCGACGCCTTGGTCGGCATGGCCTTTAAGAATATTGGTGGTATTTCCATGGAAGATGGGCGGCTTCGGGTTCGATCGCGCCCGGGGCACCCGCTCTCCATCGAGGCCGGCGCACCATTGGCCTTCGATCTTTTCGAGGTCGGTCGGCGTTCCAATCGAGAAGGCGACCAAACCACCGTGCCCATGGCGAACATGCGCGACTCGGTACTGGACATCCGGGCCTCCACGGCCAACCCAGATTCGATGGCCACACTCCATCTGCGTTCGCTTGGGGGCGCGGTCTGGGGGCTCGACACGTCGGCGGTCGAAGTCCATGCCGATGTGCGCCGCGATGGCACGGTGGAACTCCCACGGATCATCGCAGGGAGTGGCGGTGGACGGTTGGCCGGCCGGGGGCGAGTGGCTCAGGGGAGGACGCCCCAAGAGCCCATGCGCTATGAGTTCAACCTCGACGGGGCCGGTTTGCATACAGAACGGATCATCGCCGCGGTCCAGGATCGCCCGAGCAAGGACGAGTACGGCTCCGGAGATCTGGACCTTTCCATGGGCCTGGCCGGTGCTTTCGGCGACCCCCAGAGCATTCGTGGCCGTGGTTCATTGCGTATCCGCGGCGGGTCGCCGGTTGACCTTCCATTGCCCATCCGCGCCACGGTCGAAGCTCTGAACGTCACCTTCGGGGCCGACCGATACGATGCCGTCAATGGGGAGTTCTACATCGACGGACCGGTGATGACCTTCACGCGGCTTGCGGTCAGTTCCGACTCGGTCGTCCTCGACGGGATCGGCACGGTGGACCTGGAAGGCGGGCAGTTGAACATGCGGCTCTCGACACGCCCGACCAGCGATACCGTGTTGCGGGCACTTGTGCGCTTCCTTCGAGAGGTGATCGTGGCCGTCGAACTCCGTGGCACGCTGGACAGCCCCAGCCCGGCCCCCAGGCCCCAAGCCTTGGTGGGCCCTCTCGACGCCCTGCGACGGTTCATCCAAGGCGGGCTGACGTACGACGAATGGCAGATGGAACGCCTGAAACGCTTTGCCCGGGAGCATGACGAGCCGAGAAGCGGCTGGTAGCCCCCGGCACGCGCACGACGGCTACGCTATGACCCCATGCACGACGGCACGGACAACAAGATCCATTCAGGTCCAGAATCGCTCTCGGGCACGCCCCGCTCCCGCACGGATTGGCAGGAGGTAGGCCGGCGCATCGAGGAACTGGTCGACCTGGTCGCCCCCGAACAGGCCGATACCTTCGATCGCAAACTCGTTGGCGAGCTGGTGGCCTCGGGGCTCAAGTTGCTGCCCGATGGGCGCAATCGCGGCGAATTGAAACTCATGACGGCCGCGTTCAAAGAACTGCGGTACGCCTACCGGGTGTTCGGTCGCTACGCCCACGCGCACAAGGTGACCATCTTCGGGTCCGCCCGCACGCCCGAGGACCATCCAGACTTCACCAGTTGCGTGGACTTCTCGCGCCATATGGCCGAAGCGGGCTGGATGGTCATCACCGGCGCGGGCGACGGCATCATGAAGGCCGGCCACGTGGGCCCGGGCAAGAGCGCCAGTTTCGGCGTGGCCATCCGATTGCCCTTTGAGACAACCGCCAACAGCGTCATCCACGGCGACGAGAAGCTGATCCACTTCCGTTACTTCTTCACGCGGAAACTGATGTTCCTGTCGCAGGCCGAAGCGGTCGCACTCTTCCCCGGCGGATTCGGGACCATGGACGAGGTCTACGAGACACTGACGCTGGTGCAGACGGGCAAGAGCGGGATGATCCCCATTGTGATGCTCGAAGGCCAGGGCGGTGGGTACTGGGAAGAGTTCCACGCCTTCGCCCGCAATGCCCTGCTCAGCCGGCGCATGATCAGCGAAGACGATACGGCGCTGTATTACCACGCCCGAAACCCGCAGGACGCCGTTCGGCATGTGCTGGACTTTTACCGGAACTACCACGGATCGAGGTATGTGGGCGACGACCTTGCCATCCGCGTCCGCCGCCGCCTCTCCGACGGGCACATGGAAACGCTCAACCAGGAATTCTCGCGATTGGTCAAGGCGGGCCAGATCCGACAGGGCGGACCACTCGAACAGGAAGATGAGTTCCTGGATCTGCCGCGCATCACATTCACGCACACCAAGCGGGACTTCGGGATGGTCCGCAGACTCATCGACCGCATCAACGAACTCGACGCGTCCTAAGTGCCTATGCGTGTCTCGAAGCCACAGGCCGCCTTTCGACTCAGTACCATCCCAGTCATGGTGGCGGCCTTGGCCATGGCATCATGTGCGGGCAGTGTCCGCATACCCAACGCCCCAAAACCCGTGGACCTCGAACCCGTCGCGGCCGTAGCGGGCCACGGCATGGAACTTCGGCTGTGGGCCTTGGACGCGGCGGCGTGGCGAAGGGCCTGGGACAACGCGGAACTCGCACGCCTGTACGAGCAATGGCAGGCCATACAGGCCCAGGCCCAATCCGAAGCAGCCTCGGATTCTCAAGGGCAAGCAACAGACAAGGCCGGTCCCCCCACCCATGCCGAGGATGCGGTCCCATCGACCTTTGAAGCGTTCGTGTCTGCGCAGCAGGCATTGGCACCCATGCGTCCTGGCATGGACGCACTCGCGCTCTACAGCAACACGCGCGGAGCCTTGGACCCTCAGGCCGAGGCCCTGTGGCGAAAGAACGGTATGGAGATCGCCTTGGTGCCCCTCGTGGACCTTCCCGACCTGCGCGGGGCGATGGGTGTGCCGGGCCCGCTCGAACGTGCCTGGTGGGGCGCGACGACCCAGTGGTCACACATGGCCAAAGGCCCGCTGGCCGGGCAACGCATCATCGAGACCGACCTGGGCCCGTTCACCATCGGCCCGGGCAGGATCGCGATCGCCGGGCGGGCCTGGCCGGCCCCAGGCCCGAATCGTCCGGTGCTGAGTTTTGAGTTCTGCCCCCAATTCCTGCCGCTGCAACCGGGTGGATCACGGACCGGCACGCTCTTGACACAACCCGCGCCGACGACGGCGCTCGACGAGGGACCGCTGTTTGTCCGGCTTGCGTTGCGGGGCTCCATTCCCAAGGGCTACGCGCTGGTGATCGTCCCGGCGAGTCAAACGCCAGCAACCACTACGATAGGTCCGCAGATCCCCAGCATGAGCCTGGCCGAGGCACTGCTCGCAACGATCGGCCCCGACGGCCGGTCACGGCCCGTGGCCTTCGTCGTTGTGCCGGTGTTGCCCGACTGGTTCTCGCTGGACGGTCGTTAAACCTGCTGACCAGTACACGCCCCCGCCGCTACCATCGGCCTGAGCCGTGGCCCACATACCTAACTGGGCACACTCGGAGAAGACAATTTTGCCGCACCTTGTGTCCGTATTGTGGCTTGCGCTCGGCTTGGCGTTGCTGGTGGGCGGTGCCGAGGTCATGCTGCGTGGGGCCACCGCCCTGGCCCGTCGATTGGGTGTTCCGACATTCGTGATCGGTTTGACGGTCGTTGCTTTCGGCACGAGCATGCCCGAATTGGCCACCGGCATCGGCGCGGTGCTCAAGGACCAGAGCGACCTGATCGTGGGCACCGTTGTCGGCTCGAACATCGCCAACATCGGGCTCGTGCTCGGCCTGGCGGCCATCATCCAGCCCGTCGTCGTCCGGGCCGGGGTTGTTCGTCACGAAGTGCCCATGCTGATCCTGGTAACCATCGCATTGGTGATCGCCATCTTTGGCGGCTCGATCACACGTCTCGAAGCCGGCCTGCTCACCCTCGGGTTTGTGGCCTTCATCGCGTTGACCGTATACGCATCCAGGCACCTGGATCCGCAGGACGCGGCCATCGCGATCGAGGTCGAGACCCAAGACAACGACGAGCCCCAACCCAAGGCCGCGATCTGCCTGATCTTGATCGTCCTTGGCCTGGGTGCGATGGTCTTCGGGTCCGATCGGGCCGTGCTCGGGGCTACCGCACTGGCCGAAGCCATCGCCGTGCCCGCCTTCGTGATCGGCCTGACGATGGTCGCGCTCGGAACATCGCTGCCCGAGGTGGTAACGACTGTCATGGCGGCGTTCAAGGGCCATTCGGACCTGGCCGTGGGCAACGTATTGGGATCGAACATCTTCAATGTGCTGTGCGTGGTGGGCGTCAGCGGACTGATCGGTCCCCTGGATGTGCCCGAGCTTGCCATCCGTCGGGATGCCTGGATGATGCTCGGGCTGACCCTCATCCTGCTGCCCATCATGCTCACAAGATTTCGCATCAGCCGGGCCGAAGGGGCCTTCCTGATGTTCGCCTACTGGGCCTATATCGCCATGGTCGGCCTTGGATGGTCCGCATAACGGCAATCGGCCGACCCGGGGCCAATCTGATCAGGTATTGGCCAATTCCGCACCAACTGACGATGGCAGGTAGCCGATGGAACGGGAAGCGATCAAGCCCCGGAGAGGTCCATGCTGCGCGTATCGATCCGAGAAGCCGTTCCGGGCATGCGCCTGGCCATGCCCGTGTACCACCCACGTCGGGGTGGGCCGGTGCTGCTCAAGTCCGGGGTCGCGCTCGACGACCGGTTGATCCAACGCCTGCGAGAGATCGAGCTGCGAGAGATCTGGATCCACTACCCGGGCATGGGGTTCATGGGGCAGTTCGTCAGCCCGGCGATCCTCCAGGCTCGGGCCGAACTGGGCCACCAGGTGCTCACCGCGCTCGATTGTGTCGCGGCCAACGCCGAGGCAAAACTCGACTACGCAGCGTACAAGCGTGCCATCGTCGGGCTCGTGGAGCAGCTGCTGCGCGCACCGGCGGCTGCCTACTACGTCGAGGAACTCTCGATGCCCGACACCCCACACGGGCGGCACGCCAACGCGGTGTGCTTCCTGAGTCTGGTCATGGGGTTGAAACTCGGGGACTACCTCATCGCCGAGCGTTCCCGCCTGCACGCCTCGCACGCCAAGGACGTGACCTCACTGGGCGTGGGGGCCATGCTGCATGACGTGGGCATGTTGCGCTTGCCCGTGCCAACGCTCCAGAAATGGAACCGAGAGCATGACGAGACCGACCCGCACTGGCAACGCCACGTGAAGCTGGGCTTCGACATGGTCCGCAACGGCATCGATCCCTCGGCGGCGGCCGTCGTGCTTCACCACCATCAGGCCTTTGACGGCTCAGGCTTCCCAAGACGAAAACTGCTTGGCGGCGGTTCGGCTCCGCTGGCAGGGCAGGAAATCCACGTCTTCTCGCGCATCGTCGCGCTGGCCGATGCCTTCGACCGGTTGCGCGACAGCGGCGATGCGCCCGGTGCCGACTCGATGCCGCAAAAAAAGCGACCAACCGTGTCCGCATTGCGCGAGCTGGTCCTAGGCGATTCGGCCGCGAAGTTTGATCCCATGGCCATCCGTGCCCTTGTAGCATCCGTACCCGCGTACTCGCCCGGTTCCTTGGTCACTTTGAACACCGGCGTACAGGCGGTTGTCTGCAACTGGCGCACCGATGATCCATGTCGTCCTCGTGTGTTGCCCATCCAAGACTTGAGCCAGGCCATTGATGCCGACGAGCCGCGTACGGCGGTTCTGGACTCAACCATCGAACCCCCTGGGATCATCGACCTGGCCAGCACGCCTGACGCGTACATCGCCCAGGCCGAGGGATTCGACGTTTCGGACGAGAACTTCCTGTTGCCCTACGCCGGCGCGTACGACCTGCGCAAGGCCGACAAGGAGCGCATCAACCGCGCCGAGACGCTTGGGACCTCCCAACTCTGAAGCCCCGTGGGCCTACTCGCCTTGCGTGGGTTGCTCGGCCTTGGTGGTCGATCCATCCGTTGCTGGCGGGACTACCTGGGCCTGCGCCGCCGTGGCTTGAGGTTCGGGTTGGGCCTGTGCTTCGACGGGTGTCTGTGCCTGCGGTTGGGGCTGCGATTGAACACTGCGGCGGGTGCGTCCCGAGTTCTGGCCGCTGGGCACGGGCTGGCCCGACTCGTCGAGCCGGAAGCCAACGGCTTCGAGTCGTGAAGGGTCCCAACTCCTTGGCAATACCTCGCCGGCATCGGGTGTCCGCACGAGGACGCGGTCGCCCTCGGTCAATCCCGCGACCACTTCGGCATGGGTCTCGCTGAGGCGCCCCAGCCGGACGGGCACCCGCTCGAACTTGGGGCCCACGGGCTTGTACACGTATCGCAACTGACCGTTGGTAAAGACCGATTGCACGGGCACCGTCAGGGCCTCGTCGACCTGGTCGAGGATGATGGTGGCTTCGGCCCGCATCGAGGGCTTGAGCTCCTTGGCCGCGTCTCCGGGCTGGAGCAAAATGCGCACGGTGTACTCACGCAGGTTGGGATCTCTCCAACTGCCGCTCTCGGCCAGCACGCCGATGCTGTCTACCGTGCCCGGCAAGATGCGCGAACCCAGGGCCTCGATCTTGACGTTGGCGGGCTGTCCGGGACGCAGCCGACCGGCCAGCGACTCGTGAACACGAACCGAGGCAACCATCTCGCTGGTGTCCGGGAGCACCAGGACGACCTGGTTCGGCGAGACCTCCGTGCCCGGCTCGGGCGGATCGTTGTTCCAGCGGCCCTGGCGCGTGCTGGAGTTGTAGACCACCAGGCCGTCGTTGGGCGCGACGACCACGCAGAAGCTCAGTTGCTCGCGGAGCTTTGCCAGCCGGTCCTCTCGTAGCTCAAGCTGGCGACGGGCATTCCGGCGGCTGGCGTCCTTGCTGGCCAGTTCGATCTCGTTCTGCTTGCGCACGCGTTCGACCTTGGCCAGGGCCTCGTCAACGTCGCTGGTACGCTGCTTCTCATCGCGGGGACGCTGGAACTCGCGATACGTCTGCAAGGCCAATTCGGCCTGCTTCACACGCGATTCGGCTTCGAGCAGTTGGATAGCTTCCTGGTCGTAGTCGTTCTTGCTCTTGAAGTCCTTCTCAAAAAGTTCGGTGCTGAGCACGAACTTGTCGGCCAGACGCCGGTGGTTGCGCTTGGCGCTCTCGTAATCGGCCTGGAATCGTTCGAGGTCCTTGGGGAAGTCGCCTTCGCGCCATTGCTCCAGAGCCAGTTGGGCCAGTTCGTGCTCCAGGATCGCCGCACGCAGCCTCGACTCGTTATCACTCACCTGGATGAGGTAGGCGTTTTCAGCGGCCTGGAGATCGGCCCGGGCCGTCTCGACGCGGCTTTCCTCCTCGGTAATCTGCTGTTCGATGGACTCGCTGTTCAGGACAAAGAGCACTTCTCCACGCCTGACGCGGGTCCCTTCCTTGACGATGGAAGTGAGTGTCGCACGGGTGTCGAGCCGGTTGCGGATCTCAACCTGCTCGCGGGCCTCCAGTTCGCCGGTGGCGATAGTCTGGATATCGAAATCCCGAATGGACGCCTGCACGATATCGGTTCCCCGAACTGATTCCAAATCACCCATCCGGCTCGATGCGTACCAGAGCCCGCCACCAATCAGCGAGAGTGCGACCAAGGTGCCGGCGACCTTGGTGAGTATGCCGCCCCGCCGCTTTCCTGCCTTGCTCATGCGCCACCTTCCATGCGGACGAAGATCGTCCCTGCCGTCCCAGATCCCATGCCAGATCATCGAGCCGATGGAACCATCGGCGTTGGATGTGAATAGACACTAGCCTTCAACCACCAAGATCCCCATTTGGTTCCAAACCGTCACGGAAAACCCTCAAATTTCTGCCCACTTTCCATGCCAAAGGGATCGATGCACGAAGAACTGAATAAACCCAATAGGCCCTGGCTCCTTGTCGTAGCCGCGAAAACAGAGGCGATCGCGGTGTTGCGGGGTGTCGAGTCCGATGGGATGCCGCCACCGGAATGGCGTCCGACATGCATCCACGAAGGGCTCGATCTCGTTGTGACCGGCGTCGGAAAGGCCAACGCCGCGGCCGGTACCGCTCTTGCTTTGTGTTCTCGGACGTATAGCGCCGTTGTCAACCTCGGCATCGCAGGGGCACTTCCCCATGATGCCGCGCTTTCCATTGGAGATACGGTCGCGGCTACTCGATCGGTGTACGCGGACGAAGGTGTTCAGCTTCCTAGCGGACAGTTCGTAGGATGTTCTAATATGGGTTTTCCCTTGGGGCCATTCGACGATACCGGTGTGCCCGCTTCGGCCCTTCTGCTCGACCGCTTTCGAAGCCACACGATGCACCTGGCTCCTGTTGCCACGGTGTCGACATGTTCTGGGACGAACGCGTTAGCCTTGAGTGTTTATCGACGGACCAACGCGGCAGCCGAAGCCATGGAGGGGGCGGCTGTCGGGCAGGTGTGTGCCCGACTTGGTGTCGCCTTCATCGAACTGCGGGTCGTCAGCAATACCACCGGCGATCGAGATAAGCAGGTCTGGGACATCCAAGGCGCATTCTCGGGCATTTCTCGCCTTGCGAGCGTGATTGCCCGATCCTGCCAGTCCGTATAACCAAGATCCCGAGAGCAAAGTTCGGGTTGTGCGGCCTGGCATCCCTGCGCGGCGTGCCGTGGGATGTCTTGGGTTGGATTCTGGCGGTTGAAGGGCCGATTCCTGATGCGGATCCGAGGCATCGCGCGGCGGTGCCGACGATGGACCGCTTGCAGGTCAGGGGGCCTTTGTGGGCATCTCGCTCAAAACGCTGTCGGCGATCGGCTCAACGCGCCTGATGGGCGGTTCGGTCTCACCCATCGCCTTCGAGTTTGGGACGTCCGAGCTGAAGGTGCTCCAGATTACAACGGGTCCGTCACCGCACCTGGTCGCCGCGGCTGCCCTGGAGATGCCCTCGCGTTTTCGCCGTGACGCACAGGCGCGGTTGGCATTCCAGATCGAGGCCTTGCCCAAGCTTGTGAAAGCCGGAGGTTTCAAGGGCAAGCGGGCGGTGTGCTCCATGCCTTCGTCAATGTCCTTCTGCAAGCACCTGAAGATCGTCAAAGCCGATGGGGTTTCGTTGGACACGCTGGTGCGTGCGAAACTGCAATCTGCCCTGGGGTGTGATCCCAACTCGCTGGTGTTCCGGTGGGTACCGGTGGATGGCACGGGCGGAGGCAGCCGGGGCGAAGTGATCTGCATGGGCGCTGGCCGCGACGTGATCCAGAGACTGATGCGGGCTCTCAAGCAGGCCCGCCTGGAACCGGTGGCGATGCACAGCGACTTCCAGGCCATCCTCACGGCGATGCACTCGTGTACGCGCCACCTGGATGGCCACGAGGACAAGCCCACGCTGTACTTGGAATTGGGCGCGGGCGGGACGCGCGTTCTGGTGGGTGATGGGGAACGCCTTGCGTTTGCCAAGTTCGTCGAGATCGGCGGGAGGCACCTGGACGAGGCCATCGCCCGCTCGCAGAACATCGACATGGAGCGTGCCCGTTCGATCCGTCTGAACCTCGTCTCGCTCGCGCCGCAGCCTGAGGCCGCCCAAGGAGCTCATGCGAAGTCTGGAGACGGTGAGGCTCGCTCGACGGGTTCCGGGCTGGCCATGCTCGAAGCTGCTCTCAAACGATCTCGCGCGACACCGAGCCATGAGGACAACGGCGGGAGCGCGGTGATGGCGGCCTTGGACGAGAGCGCGGCCGGGATGGAAACGCTCGACGAGACAATGACGCGCACGGGCACGGACCTGACCGAGCCCCTGGAGATCCTCACCGATGAGGTCCAGATGTGCGTCCGATATTACAACGGGCTGTGCCCACAGCGGAAGGTCGAGCGCGTGGTTTTTCTGGGCGGTGAGTCCCGGCAACTTGCGTTATGTACCCATGTGGCGCGTCGCCTGAACCTGCCCGCCCAGATCGCCGACCCGCTGGCGCGTGTTACCCGGACCGGGAATGAGCCCTGTATCGGCACGGACCTCAGTGGGAGCCAGCCGGGATGGGCCGTGGCGCTTGGTTTGTGCCTTCGTCCAACCGATCTTTAGGACATCGTCGGGCTCAGGAGGAACGTCATGCTCGGACCCAGCAACGACAACGGACACCAGGGCGGCGCCCTGGGCGGCGGCTTCCTTCCCGAGGATTATGTGCAGCGCAAGGCCGAAGGCCGCGCGAACATTATCGGGCTGACGCTGTTTTGCGCAGTGATGGGAACGGTGGTGGCGGCCTTCTTCGTCACCAATCGCAGTTGGAAGAGCGTTCATGACGAGCGTGAATCGATCACGGTGCAGTACGCGGCGGCCGAACCCGAGATCGAGTTGCTGATCAAACTGGAGGAGCAGAAGCAGCAGATGCTCCAAAAGGCCGAGATCGTGACGGCACTGATCGAGCCCGTGCCGCGGAGCATCCTGATGGCCGAACTGGTGACCCGGATGCCCAAGGAGATGACGCTGCTGACGGTCGAGTTGAAGGGACGCCGTGTGGCCGAGCAAGTTGTCCAGCCCGAGCGGACGGCGGGCAGTTCTCGGGCGGCATCGCGTGGCCGTCAGACGGGCTCGCTGGGTGGGACACGTGCCGGGACTGGCCAGGACGCGGCAGCGAAGGCCAAGGTGTCAGCACCTCGTTATGAGTACAAGCTGACCATCACGGGCGTGACCCCGGCCAACAGCGAGATCGCGGACTACCTGGACGCGCTGAAGATGTCTCCTCTACTGCGACGGGTTGAGTTGCATTATGCGGAAGCGCAGAAGATCCGCGATCTGGAACTGCGCAAGTTTCAGATCAGCGCCGAGATCGACCCGCGTGCCGATGCTCGCGGCATCGAGCCGCCCGCCTCGCCCGAACGCCTGACCGGGACGCCCGGATCGGGTTCGAGCGCGCCTGCATCGAAGCCAGAAGGGGATTCCTTCGCCACGGTCACGAAGGATGGGGAGGGCTCCTGATATGAAGTTTGGCATCCGTGAAGTCGTGCTGTTGCTGGTGCTCTTCGCCGTTCCGCTGGCCAGTTATTGGTTCGTGTTCCGGCCGCAGAACCACCAGATCGAGCGAGCGCGTGAGGAGATCTCTCTGCGGCGCGAGAAATTACAGAAGTTACAGCAGGAGAGCGCGCGACGGGGGACCCTGGAGGCGGCCACAACGCAGATCGCCGAGAGGATTTCATCGATCGAGTCTCGCCTGCCGACGAACAAGGAACTGGCGGACGTGGTGCGTCAGATCTCGGAATTGGCCAATGACGCTGGCCTTCAGCAGCCATCGATCGTCGCTGAGAAGCCCGTGAAGGCCGCGTTGTACATGGAACAACCCCTGAAGATCAGCATGACAGGGGACTTCCGCGGCTTTTACAAGTTCCTGCTCGAGTTGGAGCGTCTGGAGCGCATCACGCGACTGCCCGACATGACGATCAAGCGTTCGGACCGTGTCGACGGGCAGATGCAGGCCGATTTCACGCTGAGTATCTACTTCCAGGATGAGGAGGCCTGATGCACACCGACCCGACCCAGGCCGCCGACCACTCGGCGGAAGAGAGCAAGCCCGTGGAGCACTACGGGAGCGACCGTCGGAGCCGACTGCCCATGCAGGCCGCAGTGGTTGGCGGCGTCCTGCTCGTCTCGGGCGTGGTGATCTTCTGGATGCACCACAAGGGCATTGCGCCGGCGAAGCTGCTGACCCCGATGCAGATGCGATACTCGATCGAGCAGACGCAGGCCCGGCACTATGACGGCGAGGCCCGTATCTTGCGCAGCCTCGCGCAGTCGGGGCCACCGCCACAGATCCCCGTCGATGAGATCCCCGAGAATCCATTCCGATTGGAGCGTGCGCCCAGGCAGGTCGGGCCCGTCGTCGCGGCCGAAGCCGCTCCGGTGCGGGACGAGGTCCTGATCAAGGCCGAGCAGATCCTGTCGAAACTCCGGGTGGAGATGGTCCTGAACCACGAGCAGAACCCGCTGACGCGGATCAATGGCCGTGTCTACCGCGTCGGGGACAAGGTCGACGACGTGCTGGAGATCGTTGGTATTTCCGGGCGATCGGTGACATTCCGGGCCAAGACGCTGCTGCGAACGGTCGAGATGCAGGGACAGCGCTGAACCTCGTGCGGGCGCAGCCATGGGATGCCTGGGGCGATGAGCAAATACAACATTGACGACATCCTGAGTGAGCTGTCCGACTCGGGCAAGCCGCAACGCAAGGGCGGCAAGCACCGGATCGATCAGTCCGAGGCCGCCTTCAGCCCGTTGCCCTCGATGCCCGCGCACCAGGGCGATGTTGGTCGCCAGGCATCCCTGGACGACCCCGCCGTGAAGCAGCGCCCACGGACGGCGCCCGATGCCCGGGTGGGCAAGGCCATCAGTGACGTGTTCTCGCCTGAGGGGGGAACCAGCGGCGATGAGTACGACACCAGCGAGTTGGCACAGGAACTGGTGAGTGCGGGCGCGGTCTCGGCCGAGGACATGGCCCAGGCGCAGGCGATCGTGAAGCAGACGCCCGGACGCCGGCTCGTCGAGGTGTTGCTCGAGCGCGGCGCGGATGAGGAGAGCGTGCAGCGGGTCGTGGCCCAGAACGCCGGCCTGACTTTCGAGCGGATCGACCTGCACGCCGGGCTGGAAGGCGGATTCGACGGGCAGATGCTCCAGCGCCTTGGCGGCGACTATTGCCGCGGGCACCTGGTCATGCCCCTGCGCATGGAAGGGCAGCGCGCGGTCATGGGCGTGGTGCGTCCAGACGACGTGTTCCTGTTCGATGAGTTGCGTGAACGCCTCGGCGTCGTCGGCGTGAAAGTCGTCGTGGTAACCGGCTTTGACATCCGCGGAGCGCTCGAGGTTGCCGGCCTGGGAGAGCAGCAGGCCGAACCCCAGGACGTGGACCTGAACGAGATCCTCGATCAGGTTGACGAGCAGGACGTCCAGGTCGAAAAGAGCGAGAGCCAGGAGGTCGACCTGGAGCAGAAGGCCGGCGAGAGCCCGGTCATCCGCTATGTCAACTACATCATCCAGCAGGCGATTAAGGAAGGTGCCAGCGACATCCACATCGAGCCGGCCGACAAGAAGCTGAAGGTCCGCTTTCGCATCGATGGCGTGCTCTTCGAGGCGATGAACCCGCCGGCGGCGATGTCGGCGGCCATCACCAGCCGTTTGAAGATCATGGCCAATCTGGACATCTCCGAGCGGCGCATCCCCCAGGACGGGCGCATCCGCTGCGTGGTGGCGGGCCGCAAGCTCGACCTGCGCATGTCGACACTGCCCAACACGTATGGCGAAAAGACCGTCATGCGTATCCTCGACACCAAGAGCATCAACGTGCAGCTCGAGGACCTGGGCTTTGCCGAAGATACGCTCCAGGTCTGGCGGAGCCTGGTAACGGCGCCGCACGGTATCACGCTGGTGACCGGCCCGACCGGTTCGGGTAAGACCACCACGCTGTACGCGTCGCTGCGCACGCTGGACAAGAACAAGATGAACATTTCCACCGTTGAAGACCCGGTGGAGTACCACCTTGAGGGCATTACCCAGACACAGACACACGAGAAGATCGGGATGACTTTCGCCAAAGCGCTCAAGGCGCTTTTGCGCCAGGATCCCGACGTGATCATGCTGGGCGAAATCCGTGACATGGAGACGGCCCTGACGGCGGTGCAGGCCGCGCTGACGGGCCACCTGGTGCTCAGCACCTTGCACACCAACGACGCTCCATCGAGCATCACCCGGCTGGTTAACATCGGACTGGAGCCGTTCCTGGTCGGGGCCGCCGTCAACGGCGTGCTGGCGCAACGCCTGCTCCGTCGCCTGTGCAAGCACTGCAAGACCGAGGAAACACCCAGCGAAGAGATGGCCGAGTTCCTGGAAATGCAGGGTCTTGGCTCGAGAAAGGTCTGGACGGCCAAGGGCTGCGAGAAGTGCCGCGGCACGGGCTACTCCGGGCGCGTGGGCATCTACGAACTGTTGGCGGTGGACGACCGTTTGCGGGACGTGATCGCGGGCAATCCCAACGTCAGCGAGTTCCGGCGCATGTGCATGGAACGCGGCATGATCACGCTGCGGATGGACGGCATGAACAAGGTCAAGCAGGGGCTCTCGACCGTCCAGGAAGTGCTCCGGGTAACCGACGGCAACCACTGATCGACGGCGGCGTGCTTGACCGTCTGCAATGCTGTTGATATACTGGCATCATGGCGTCAGTATCCCATAAACCAGAGCCCGCCACGCCACGCCAGGCCGCCCGCCGCAAGTCGCCGGTCGATCGCCTGCTGGATCCCGAACTGTTCAAGGCCCTGAGCGACCCCACTCGCCTGCTGCTGCTGCGCTGCCTGCTCAAGTGCCGGCGGGCGTGCTCGGTGAGCGAGGTGGCCGAGTGCTGCGAGGTGGACTTCTCGGTCGTGGCACGGCACCTGGGCCTGCTCGCACGGGCGGGCGTGCTGGAGGCCCGCAAGGACGGCCGCACGGTTTGGTACACGGCCCGCTGTGACGCGCTGGCCGATCGGTTTCTGGAGCTCTCGAGCGAGTTCCGGACGTTAGCTCCCGAGTCGGGGTGTTGCGAGAAGGGGTGCTGCTGAGATGCCCACGCCGTCGATGCCCCGCGTGATGTTCCTCTGCACGGGTAACTCGTGCCGGAGCCAGATGGCCGAGGGCTGGGCCCGGCACCTGCACGATGACGTGTTCGAGTCTTGCAGCGCCGGGACCGATCCGCAGGGCCTGAACCCGCTCGCGGTGCGCGCGATGGCCGAGGTTGGGATCGATATCTCGGCGTACCACAGCAAGTCGATCGCACACTGCGACCCGGATACCTTAGACTTGGTTATCACGGTGTGTGGCCATGCGCACGAGCACTGTCCGGTGTTCACGGGTTCGGCCAGGCTGATCCACCACGGCTTCGACGACCCGCCCAGGCTTGCCGCCGGGGCCAAGGACGATGAGGAGGCCATGCACCACTACCGCCGGGTCCGCGACGAGATCCGCGATTTCGTTATGTCCATGCCCGGGTTCTTTCCGGCCAAGGCTGGGCACCCATGACGGATGCTCCCTGCGCGAGCACGCGAAAGCGGCTGGGCGTTCTCGACCGGTACCTGACTCTTTGGATCTTCCTTGCGATGGGGTTGGGCGTGCTCATCGGGCGATTCGCCGACGGCGTGCCCGAGGCGCTGGATGCGTTGAGCGTGGGCACGACGAACATCCCCATCGCGATCGGGCTGATCCTGATGATGTACCCGCCGCTGGCAAAGGTGCGGTACGAGAAGTTGCCCGAGGTGTTCAAGGATTGGAAGATCCTCGCGCTGTCGCTGGTGCAGAACTGGGTCGTCGGCCCGGTGCTGATGTTCGCGCTGGCGGTGGTCTTCTTGCGAGACCAGCCCGAGTACATGACCGGGCTGATCCTGGTGGGCCTGGCGCGGTGCATCGCCATGGTGCTGGTGTGGAACGACCTGGCCCGGGGCAGCAGCGATTACGCCGCGGGGCTGGTGGCCTTCAACAGTATCTTCCAGGTGCTGTTCTTCGGGGTGTACGCGTGGGTGTTCATTACGTACCTGCCGCCGGTGCTGGGGCTCGAGGGCTCGGTGGTGGATATCTCGATGGGCGAGGTGTTCCAGAGCGTGCTGGTCTACCTGGGCATCCCCTTCTTCGCGGGGATGTTCACCCGGCTGCTGCTGCGGGCCAGGATGGGCGAGGCCTGGTACTCGGGCGTGTTCATCCCCCGCATCGCGCCCGTGACGCTGGTCGCGCTGCTGGCGACGATCGTGCTGATGTTCTCGTTGCAAGGGGAGCGCATCGTCGGATCGCCCCTGGACATCCTGCGGATCGCGATCCCGCTGGCCATCTACTTCGTGGCCATGTTCCTTGTGAGTTTCTTCATGGCCAAGCGCGTGGGGGCCGATTATCCACGGGCCGCCACGCTGGCCTTCACTGCCAGCGGGAACAACTTCGAGCTGGCCATCGCGGTGGCCATCGCCGTGTTCGGCCTGGGCTCGGGCGTTGCCTTCGCGACGGTCGTGGGCCCGTTGGTCGAGGTGCCGGTACTCATCGGTCTCGTGAGCGTGTCGCTGTGGCTGGGTCGCCGGCTGTATTCCAGCGGATCGCACAAGAGCGAAATCACTTAAAAAGGAGTCAGTCCATGGCCCAAGTCCCCAACATCGACATCCTGCGTGAAAAGGTCCTCGAAGGCTACTCAAAGATCGCCCGAGACGGGCAGTGGTCGGGCGTGCAAGCCACCTCCGAGGCCGGCGGTTCGTGCTGTGGTGGCGGCGGTTGCTGCGGCCCCACCACCATCACCGCCGAGCAGGTGGCCCAGGCCGTGGGCTATGGCGCTCAGGATCTGACGGCCTTGCCCGAAGGCGCGAACATGGGGCTCTCGTGCGGCAACCCGACGGCCATCGCGGCGCTGCGTGCGGGCGAGGTGGTCCTCGATCTTGGCAGCGGCGGGGGCATGGATTGCTTCATGGCCGGCCCGCGCGTGGGCACAACGGGTCGAGTCATCGGCGTGGACATGACCCCGGACATGCTCTCCAAGGCCCGGCGAAACATTGCCAGTTACCAAGCCCAGAGCGGCCTGGACAACGTCGAGTTCCGCCTCGGAGAGATCGAGAACCTGCCCGTGGCCGATGCCAGCGTCGACGTGGTGCTGAGCAACTGCGTGATCAATCTCTCGCCCGACAAGGCCCGCGTGTGGCGCGAAGTGGTTCGTGTCCTCAAGCGCGGCGGACGCGTGGCGATCAGCGACCTGGCCTTGCTCCGCCCATTGCCCGAGTCGGTGGTCGCCGACGTGGAAGCGCTGATCGGTTGCGTGGCGGGGGCACAACTCGTGGAGACTATCCGCGGCGAGATGGCCTTTGCGGGGCTTGTGGACATCACCCTGACCGCCAAGCCCCAGTATGTCCAGGCCATGAGCACCTGGCAGGATCCCCTGTACCTGAAGATCATCGAAGCCCTGCCCGAGGGCACACAGATCGGAGACTACATCACCAGCCTGGACATCGCGGCCCGCAAGCCCTGACCCCGGACCCATCGATGGGCCCCGGCCGCGCTAGACTCGCGGCGTGAGATTCGACACCAGCCAGCACATGCGTCTCGGGCAACAGATGAAGCTGTCGCCCCGGGTCATCCAATCGATGGAGATCCTCCAGATGCCCCTGGCCGATCTCGAACAACGGATCGAGGAAGAACTCGAGAGCAACATGGCCCTCGAGATCATCGAGCCCCACGCCGACAAGGCGGCCAAAACCACCGAGGGCACCGACCGACCCGACCGCGAACTGACCATCACCGACAGCGGCAACGCCCGGGACGACTTCGCGAGGCTCGACAGCTTCCAGACCGACCAACCCGACGCCGCGGACAACGCCTTCGACGGACCCAACCGGGCGAACCTTGAGCCGGGATCGAATCGCAACGCGGCGGGCGATCGAGACGGCAAGATGGACGCCATGGCCGCCGCGCCGGCCCGGCAGGCATCGGTGAGCGAGCAATTGCGCGAGCAGTGGTCGCTGACGGAGATGGACGCGGACCTTCGCGCCATCGGGGCCCACCTGATCTCTTACATTGACGAAGACGGCTACATACGGACACCCTTCGACCAGATCGCCGATCAGGCACCCCAGCCGCTGGCGGAGTTGGTCGGCGGTCGCGAGAAGATCCTGGAACAACTGCCCTGGGTGCTCGAGGAGGTCCAACTGGTGCTCGAACCCACTGGGGTTGGGGCGCGAGACGCCCGCGAGTGCCTGCTGCTGCAACTGGACGCCATCCAGAACGACCCGGACTTCAACGAGGACACCGCGACGGACGACGCCATCGAGGCGGCTCGATGGCTGGTAGCAGACCACCTCGACGACCTGATGAACAACCGGCTGCCCAAGATCGCCGAGCGGACGACGCTGACGCTGGAGGAAATCAAGACCGGTGTCCAGTTGCTGCGGCGGTTAAGCCTGGCCCCTGGCAAGCGGCTTGCACCCGACCGCAGCGAGCCGATCATCCCCGACGCGATCGTCGAGTATGACGAGGACAACGACCGGTACGTGGCCTACCTGAACGACCGGAGCCTGATGAACCTGCGCATCAATCGCGATTACGCGGACATGGTCCGCACGCGCGAGCTCGACAAGCAGGGCAAAGAGTTCGTTCGCAAGAACCTGAGCAACGCGCAATGGCTGGTGGACGCCATCGGGCAGCGGCGCGACACGCTGCTGCGCGTCATCCACGCCGTGCTCGACGCACAGCGGGACTTCTTCGATTTCGGGCCCGAGAGCCTGCGGCCGCTGCCCATGACGCAGGTGGCCGAGCAGCTTGGCATCCACGTGGCCACCGTCTCGCGGGCCGTGTCGGACAAGTACCTCCAAACACCCCGGGGCGTAGTGCCGCTGAGGCGTTTCTTCACCGGTGGCACGCAGAACGACGCGGGCGACGACGTGAGCTGGGAGGCCATCAAGGCCGCCATGCAGGACGTGGTGGACAAAGAAAACAAGGCCAAGCCCCTGAGCGACGAGGCCATCGTCCGCGAACTGAAGAAGCGCGGCGTCGAGATCGCCCGCCGGACCGTCGCCAAGTACCGTGATCAACTTGGGATCCCCGCGGCCCGGATGCGCAAGACATTCTGACTAGCGCGCCGTCTGCTTGTCGATGACCAGGCGGATGCGCACGGCGTTGCCGACGACGCACAGGTCGCTGATCGCCATGGCCGCGGCGGCGACGACCGGCCCGTGCTCGCCCAGCAGGCCCAGGGCGGCGACGGGAATGGCCGAGGCGTTGTAGACAAAGGCAAGAAAGAGGTTCTGGCGGATGCCCCGCCGAGTGGCGCGGCCGATGCGGACGAGGTCTGCCACGGCCAGGGGGCGGTCGCCGGGGATGATGGCGTTGGCCGATTCCAGGGCGATGTTGCTGCCCGCGTCGATGGCGACCCCCACTCCCCCGGCCGCGTTGGCGGCTGCCAGGGCGGGCGCGTCGTTGATGCCGTCGCCGACCATGAGCACGACGCCGTCCTTGGAGGCCTCGCGCACGTGGTCGACCTTGCCCTGGGGCGAGAGGCCCGCACGCACGCGCGAGCGGTCGAGCCCGATGCGGTCGGCCAAACGCTGGGCGGGCCCTTCGCGGTCGCCGGTGAGCACGCGGGCCTCGATGCCCAGGTTTGCGAGTTCGTCGACGAACTCGCCCGCGCCGGCTCGCAGTTCTTCTCGGAAGTGGACCACGCCGCGGAACTGGCCGCCGACGATCACCACAGACGCCGGCCCATCATCGAGTTGGGCATCGTCGAACTCGAACCCCTCTCGGCGAGCGGCATCGGGGGAGATCAGATTCGCGTGTTGCCCATGCACCGTGCCCGTGACGCCCTTGCCGGGTTCTTCGCGGGCGTCGGCGGCAGGGGTGTATTGGAGCCCACGCTGGTCGGCAGCACGAACGATGGCCTTGGAGAGCGGATGGCTCGATCGGCACGCCAGGCTGGCGGCGGTTTCCAGGAGCGAGTTGGGCGTATCTTCATGGACAACGGGCAGGCCGCTGGTGATGGTCCCGGTCTTGTCGAGCAAGGCGATGCGCGCGATGGCCGCCCGCTCGAGGGCGTTAGCCGAACGGACGAGGATGCCCCGCCGCCCGGCCGCGCCCGTGCCGACCATAACGGCCAGGGGCGTGGCCAGGCCCAGGGCGCATGGGCACGAGATGACCAGGACCGTGGCGGCGGTGACGACGGCCTTGGCCAGCCCGCCACTGGGCAGGAAGAACCAGACCGTAAAACTCACCAGCGCGATGCCGATGGCCAGTGGCACGAATATGGAAGACACCTTGTCGGCCAGCCGTTGCACGTCGGCCTTGCTGGCAAGCGCATCGGCCACGAGTGCGACCATGCGGCCCAGCGTGCCGCCCGCGCCATCGGTTGTAGCACGCACGATCGCCGGCGAGCCCACCGCCACCGAGCCGGCCATGACCGTATCGCCCGCTTGCTTCTCAACGGGCACTGACTCGCCCGTGACAGCCGACTCGTCGAGCGAAGCCGGCCCGAGCAGTTCGCCGTCGACCGGGCAGCGATCCCCCACGCGGACCAACACGAAATCTCCGGGCAGTACATCGTGCGCCGGCACGGTCGCACCGCTGGTGTCTTGTTCGTGGGCCAGCACCACCGCCTCGGTGGGCTGCATGGCCGCCAGCTCGCGCAGGGCCTTGGTGGTGCCGCGCTTGGCCCGGCGTTCGAGCCAGTGGCCAAGCGAGATGAGCGTGAGCAGGCCGGTGGCCTCGATGAAGTACGTCGGATGCTCGCCTTGGCCCGTGAAGATGAGCGCCGCGTGCCCGATCGAAAGGGCATAGGCCGAAGCGCTGCCCAGCGAAACGAGCGTGTCCATGTTGGTGGCCTTGCGCCGGGCCGCCGACCAAGCCGAGCGATAGAAGGCCGACCCGATGAAGACCTGGGCGATGGTGCCCACGGCGAGTGCGACGGCCAGCCCCGCGCCGCTGGTCATGTGCAGGCCCAGCCCGTGCCCGAACCAGTGGGCTAGTTCCATGGGCAGCCAGAGCGCCACGCCCAGCATCACGCGCCATCGCCATGCCCTGGCCTGCTTGCCATCATCTTTGCCGAGGCGATCGGCCAGATCGGCCGCGGCATTCCTGGTCGACGCGGGCGTTGCATCAAAGCCGGTCTGGCTCACGACCGACGCAAGCTCTTGGGCGTTGAGTCCGCTGCCTCGAACCAGGGCCGATCCGCCCGCGAGGCTGACCATGGCCTGGGCGACACCCGGCGTCCTTTTCAAGGCCTTTTCGACCGATCCAACGCAGCCCGCGCAATGCATGCCATCGATTCTCAGCCGGACGGTCTCGTTCTGTTGGATATTCGCGGACATGGATCAGGATAAACTCCCGCCGGGCACCGTTTCTTCGAGGTGGGCATGGGCAGCGTCTATTCGGATACGTACGCCCTGGGGCGTCTCAAGCACCAATCGCCATTGTTCGTCCAAGCCGACCACCGTGCCCAGCACAGATCGGCCATCGACCCGGAACACGCATCGGCATCCACGCAGCGTGCCACGCTCAGACCAACGCTGCCGGATCACATCGTCGGTGGCATCGAGCCAGGGCGGGATAGCTCGGAGAATGCCCCGGGCCACCTCGGGCCGGCTCGTTCGCACCGATAACTGGGCAAGACTGAGCGCCTCACGTTCCATGCCATGGGCCCAGTTTCCATCTTCTTGCAGCACGTTGAGCCCGATGCCCACCAGTGCCAGGCCACCAACGGCCTCGATCAGTACACCGGCCAGTTTGCGATGACGCCCGCCGTGCTCCACCACGTCGTTGGGCCACTTCAGACCCAGGCCCGTCGCGCCGAGTCCCTCACACGCTTCGATGACCGCCAGGCCAGCGGCCAGCGAGAATCGGGCGGCATGGCCCGCGTTGGGCACGACCAGCGTCATGGAAAGCGCCCGGCCATCGGCGTCGAGCCAGGCACGCCCTTGTCGCCCGCGACCATTGGTCTGCCGCCGCGCGATAACAGCCAACCCATAGCGACCGTCGGCGAGCCGACGCGCCTCGTCCTGCGTGGAGGCGGCTTCATCGAGCACCACCACACGATCGAATACACCAGTGGGCCCCTGCAACACGGACCAGTCTTCCACCGTCATGCCATTGCCCCGGCATCCAAGGCGATGTCCAGCCAGACGGCGTGATGCGTGATGGCACCAACGGCGATGCGATCGATGCCCGTCTGCGCTACTTCGGCCAGCGTGTCCAATGCGATGCCGCCCGAGGCCTCGAGCAAGGGCCTTTGCCCACGCGCATCACGCATGGCTACGGCTTGTCGCATGTCTTCCAATCCCATGTTGTCGAGCAGGATGATGTCCAGCAGGCCCGGCTCGATGCCCAGCATGGCTTCGAGTTGATCGATGGTGTCCACTTCGACCTCGACGAACGAGAGCGAGAATCGCCGCCGGGCCTCGATGGCCGCCCGACGCACCTTCTGAGCAGCTTCACTCGCGGACAAGCCCGCCAGGTGGTTGTCCTTGATCAGCACCGCGTCGTACAAGCCCATGCGGTGGTTGTGGCCGCCGCCACACAACACAGCGTATTTTTCCAGTTGCCGAAGGCCCGGCGTCGTCTTGCGTGTATCGACGATGACAGCCGACACATCCCCCAACGCCGTCACGTATCGCGCCGTCTCGGTAGCCACCCCGCTCAGGCGACCTAGCAGGTTCAGCAGGGTTCTCTCGACGGCCAGGATTTCTCGCCATGGCCCATCCAGCAAGGCCAGACATTGACCCGGTTCGACACGCTGGCCGTCCTGGGCAAGGAGGTGTGCCTTGGTGGATGGTGCAAGCACATGCAGTATGTCACCAACGGCTTGCAAGCCGCTGACGATCCCCCCGCGACGGGCAACGACCCATGCCTCGGCTCGCCGGCACTGTTCGACCATCAGGGCCGCCGTTGGGTCCAGGCGGTTGGGGCCCAAGTCTTCATCGCGGCACAATTCCAGCAAGCGTCGGACATGGTCCGGGGCGACCAATCGCCGGTACCAGTCGGCGGGCGTGGGTGTTGTTGGTGACATGGGCACGGGGACATCGTATGGGCCCGGCGTGGACTTGGGTCTTACAATGCGTGTTCCAGAACCCGCACAGGGGCGCCAGGCCGCGCCCGGGAGGATCCATGGAACTGCTGGAAGGCAAGGTTGCCCTGATCGTCGGGATCGCCAACGAACGCTCCTACGCCTGGCATATCGCCAAGGCCATGATCGAGCACGGTGCCACCTGCGCTTACACCTGCCTGCCGGGCGAGAAGAACGAGCGTCGTACGGCCCGAGCCGTAGAGGCCCTGCCCGGGGGTGGAGGGCAAGACCCGCTGATCGTGCCGATGGATGCCGCCAGCGACCCGGATATCGACAAAGCGATCTCGGCCTATGAGGGCCGCTTCCGGGCCATGCACGTGCTGGTGCATTCCATCGCCTTTGCCGATCGCGAGTTCCTCGCGCCCGGCAAGTTCATCGAGACCCCCCGCGACGCGTTCTTGAGCGCCATCGACATCTCGGCCTACACCTTGCTGGGCCTCACCCGCCGAAGCAAGGACCTGCTTTCCAAGGAGGGTGGCTCGGTCATGGCCATGAGTTATTACGGGGCCGAGAAGGTCGTGCCGGGCTACAACATCATGGGCGTGGCCAAGGCCACCCTCGAAGCCACCGCGCGGTATCTGGCCGGCGATCTGGGCCAGCACGGCATCCGTGTCAATACCATCTCGGGGGGCTACCTGCGGACGCTGGCCAGCAGCGCGGTGGGCGGGGCCGACAAGATCAGCGAGCAGAACCTCGACCGCTCGCCCCTGCGTCGCAACGTCGAGGGCGGCGACGTGGGCAACACCGCCGTCTACCTGGCCAGCGACCTCAGTGCGGGCGTTACCGGCGAGAACATCTATGTCGATTGTGGAGCCAACATCGTCGGGGTTTGAACACATCTTCGGAGCTTGTATGGTTCTTGATTGAAGGGGCCCGCTCCGTTCCTCCGATATCTTGGGTATGAGCGTAGTGCCATCCAGTGCCGCGGCCGCGCTGGCGGCTACGGTCGCAGCAAGCGAACGGGCCAGCAAGGTCCAGACTGCCTCGAAGGAAAACGACGAGGCCCGCCGCGCCAAGAACGGCCAACAGACCGGCGATCGGATCGTCTTGAGTGCCAACGCCGTCGAGAAGGCCGCCACGGCAACCGATCGGCCCAAATCACAGCCCGAGACTCCAGACCAGCCCGACGATCAAGACAGCACCAATCGCCTCGATGTGCAGGGCTAAGCCGGTCTCTTACGCGGCCGACTTCAGGCGAGCAGCGGCCAGGGCATCGATCATGGCAAGGACGGCCTCTCGCGTATCGGCGTTGACGATGAGCCACTGGGCCCCCACGACCTCGTCACGCAAGTCGTCGAGGATGTAGGCCAGCCTCGGACGCTCGACCAGTGCCGTCGCGTACGCGAGCCCCGCCGCGAGTTTGCCCATGGTTTCAGCACCTCCGCGGTTGAAGGCAATGTCCGAGAGCAGGTACTCCATCGGGTCGAACAATGGCTGTGGACGTTCGACCGCCAGACGGTCGTGCCCGGTAAGCATCAGGTCGAAGCCCAGTACCTCTTGGCCGCCCGCGAAGGCCGCCACGCAGGCACGAAGGTACGTCTCGCCCTCGCCCGGACCCAGGCGACCGATGGTGCGTGCCGCCGACACACGGTCTTCGGGGAGCAGCCCACAGCCCGTCCAAGCCAAGTAAGCCGCCAGGACACGCATCGCCGCACGCTCAACCGGCCCACACAGGCCGCGCGTCCGGGTCTCGAGCACCGCCGCCATGTGACCCATGGCACGGTCCAGGGCGGGATCAGAAACCAAGGGTGAACCGGGCAGCAACGCCAAGGCCCGGCGTCCACGGATCCGATCGCCCACGCCGAGACGAGCCGGATAACGGCTCAGCAGCGCTGCGCTCTCGAGCAATGATCTCAGAACGTCCACCGCGCCGTCATCACTCCAGTCGAAGGAACCGAGCACGATACAGGCCGGGTCGATCCGCTGCGGGAACAGCGACGCATAACTCAGGGGTAACGCCTCGGCCCAATTGTGCCAGGCCGCCGTTGCGCGTGGCGCTTCGGCCATTCGGATGGTCAAAGGCCCCTCCGCACCATCATGCGAGATCACCGCATCCAGGCCCAGACGCCTCCACAGTGCGGCATCATCGCCACCTACGAAAGGCACGAAGGCAATCGGCAACGAACCACTGGCCGCCTCGAGCCGCTCCAACAGCCGGGCATCCAAGTCCACGCCTACCCGCAGGGGGGCGGCTAGCGTCAAACCGGGCGTCCCACTGGCATGCTCCATGCGCTCAAGCCAGCCGGGCAACGTACCACCCGAGAACGAACGCATTGCTTCGACACCCGCTTCGGCCGTGCCAGCCAGCAACAGCCTCGGCACGCCGATCTCACCACGGATCACAGCGGCTTGTTCCATGCCATCTGACACGTTCTCAGTCGGCTGAACGGCATCGCCGGGCAATTCCTGTGCCTGTTCGATGGACGCCGAGGGGCGCACTGCCAATCGCGGCTGAACGACAAACGCGGGTTGCGAGCGCGATCCACGACCCAGCAACCATCGACCGCCGAGTACGGCCACGATGATCCACAACCCCGCCGGGATGCCGAGCAGGGATGCGCTCAACCATGCTGCGCCAAGAACCCACGCCGTGAGCACGACGGCGCAGACGCCGACGACCCAGGCCAGACCCGAGACGGCTCCGATGTCCTGCCCACCGTAACCGATGGACCCCCGCTGCGACCGTTGGAAGGTATTCATCACCACTCAGCATCGGCCTGTCGCGGCACTTGCTGTGGATGGTGTCGCATACAAGACACAGAGCCAGCCGTCGGTGGCGGTCGCACGGTCTGGATCGAGCCATTCCGTAGTTATCCGCCCCGTGTCCATCGTCGTCACCCGATGCCAGCGTGTGCATCGTCGGACTCAGCCCGTTTCCGATAAACGAGCCGAAAGCACGAACCATGCTCGAAATGATGCCACGACTCAGCGGCGCAACCATGAGGTGATGGCATGGATCGTGACCGACCTGCCGATGGCCGCCCAAGACTCGTCCAGGGGGATCTCCTTGGGGCAGACCTTCACGCAGTTCTGCGAGTTGCCGCAGTCGGACTGCCCCCCAGGACCCATAAGCACGTCAAGACGATCCTTCTTGAGTTGCTTGCCGGTCTCGTGCTCGTTGAAGAGCCGGGCCTGGTTCATGGCCGCCGCTCCGATAAAACTGGTCGGCCACTTCTTGGGGTCTTCTTCGAGCAGATATTGCGGGCAGGCTTCCAGGCAGCAACCGCAGGACATGCACGTGGAGAGTGTGTACCGCGTGGCCTGCTGTTCGGGGCTTTCCTTGGGGCCCGCCCCGAGGTTATAGGTGCCGTCGATGGGCACCCATGCCTTGACACGCTTGAGCGCCTCGAACATGCGTGTCCGGTCGACCCACAAGTCGCGGATGACCGGGAACTTGCTCATGGGTTCGAGCGATACCACATCGCCCGCGTTTGGCGCAATGTTCTCGATCAGGGCCGAGCAACTCTGGCGGACCTTCCCGTTGATCACCATCGTGCAGGCGCCGCACACTTCCTCCAGGCAGCCCGAATCCCAGACCACCGGTGTCGTTTTCAGGCCTTCCACCGTCACCGGGTGGGCGGCGATCCACTGGAGACAACTGATGATGTTCGCGCCGGGCTCACGCGGCACGTCGAAGGCCTGCCAGTACGAGGCCTTGCCCGGCCCATCGCAACGCTTGACGCGGATACGGACGGTCGATGCCTTGGTGCTCTCTTGCGTGGCGATCATGGATGTCGTCCTTCGAGAAACAAGCATGAAACATGTGTGGGCGTACTATCAATGCGTATCCAACATTCACGACCCCGCGTGCGCGGGCTGTGGCTTGCCCCGGGGCTTCTGGGACTCTTCGCCCTCAACCTTGCCGTAGGTGCGGGCCCGGGGCTTGACCAGGCTGGTGCGTACGTCTCGGTAGGAGACGCGGTGCTGCTCGACGCCCCGAGCGCCCGAGTCGAACTGGGCCACGGTGGTCTTGAGGAATCGCGTGTCGTCGCGATCGGGGAAGTCGGTGCGATAGTGAGACCCGCGGCTCTCCTCACGCAGCAGGCTGCACCGGGCGATCATCTCGGCCATGACCAGCATGTCGCCCACGGCCCGGCTGTAACTGAGCGACTGGTTGGTCCACGCCGCCGCGTCGGGCAGGCGTGCCCGGGCGTAGCGATCACGCAACTCGGCGATCTTGTCCAGGCACTTGACCAGCCTTGCCTCGGTCTTGACCACCGTGCAGGCGGCCTCCATCTCCTCGCCCATCTCCTTGCCGATCAGGTAGGGGTTGGCATCGTCGCCGGGTGCGATTCCGTCGGCCGTTTCGAGCAACCGATTCGCCTTGTCCTGCTCCTGCTGCACGACTCGATCAAACAATGCCTGGTCCACTCTGTCAATGGGTCGATCGGCCGGATCGCCCTGGGTCACGTAGTTCGCAACGCTCACGCCGCAATACAGCCCGTCGAAGATGCAACTGAGCAGCGCGTTGGCACCCAGACGCGTCGCACCGTGGTAGGCAAAGTTCACCTCCCCAAAGGCGTACAGCCCGGGGATATTGGTCATCATGTTGTTGGGCGCGCCCAGCGCCATGCCCCGGCCCGGCTGGGTGTCCACCGGCACCGGCATCCCCGGCTTGTGCTCGCCGTGCGGCTGCGCGGGCGCGTAGTTGCCCGGCGTGTACTGCGTCCATAGGCCACCCATCGAGTAATGCACCGCCGGGAAGATGCGCATCGGCGTGTACCGGGGGTCTTCGCCGGCAAACTTCTCGTAGATCTCCATGATGCCCCCGAGTTTGCGAGTGAGGTACTCGGGGTCCTTGTGGGTCAGGTCGAGGTAGACCTGATTCTGTCCGTTGACGCCCATGCCGTCGTTGACGCACACGTCGAAGATCTCGCGCGTGGCGATGTCACGCGGCACGAGATTGCCGTACTTTGGATACCGCTCCTCGAGGAAGTACCACCGTTCACTCTCGGGGATGTCCTTGGGAATGCGGTTGTCACCCTTCTTGCGCGGCACCCAGACACGCCCGCCCTCGCCGCGGGCGCTCTCGCTCATCAGGCGGCACTTGTCGGCACCGGGGATGGCCGTGGGATGCACCTGGATCATCTCGCCGTTGCCGTACCAAGCCCCGGCCTGATAGCAGCGGCTGGCAGCGCCGCCAGTGCAAATGATGCTGTTGGTGCTCTTTCCAAACACCAGCCCGCACCCGCCCGTGGCCATGATGACCGCCGCGCCGCGGAAGGCACGCACCTGCATGGTGCGCATGTCCTGCGCCACGATGCCGACGCATCGCCCGTCGCCCTCGAGCCCGTTGATCTCACCCTCGATCACGGGCCAGAGGAACTCCCAGAACTCGTACTTCTTCACCAGGCCCGACGCCTCGTAGCGGCGGGTCTGCTCGTCCAGGGCGTAGAGCAACTGCTGACCCGTGGTCGCGCCGGAAAAGTGCGTGCGCTTGAAGAGCGAACCGCCGAACAGCCGCAGGTCGCGCTGGCCCTCGCTCGTGCGGTTGAAGGGCACGCCCATGCGGTCGAGCAGGTCGATGACCTTGGGCGCGAAGTTCGCCATCTCGAGCACCGGGCCCTGGTCGGCCAGGTAATCCCCGCCGTAGATCGTCTCGTCGAAGTGCTGGTACTCGCTATAGCCCTGCTGGCGGGCCACATCGTTGCACGCGTTGATGCCGCCTTGGGCACAGACGGAGTGGCTTCGCTTCACCGGCACCATGCTGAACAGGTCCACGGGGATGCCAGCCTCGGCGATGCGCACGCACGCGGCCAGACCGGCCAGGCCCCCCCCGACGACGATCACGCGTTGCTGCTGCACTTCTGAGCTCCCTGCCGCTCTGGCGGCCATTGGTACAAATTGAAGATCGGATGGATGGCAGAAAATTTCAAGGTAAATTGAAAATCATGAAATCCGTATCCTCATACGGACTTTCCCTATGAGTCGTCAACCCCCATCGCCGGATGGCTGGAGGCCCTTCTTTTGCATGTACTCCAAGTACGCCGTTTCGCCATGCATTTCGATGTACATCTGGCGTTCGACCGCGTGGGCCTTGTCGTAATTGAGGGTCATGGTGGCGATCAGGGCCGACCACGCAGCGAGCATCAGGCCCGCCCCGATGGCCGCGCACGCCACGCCCCACCGCCGCTGGGCCTTGGTTGAGATGGTCAGGCCCCAGGTGATGGCCGCCGTCCACAGGCCATTGGCAAAGTGGTAGACCAGAGCGGTGACCCCCAGCATGTACAAGACCGACACAGCCACCCCCATCGCCGTATAGCCCTGGGTCGAGCCCTGCATAGCGGCCGCCAGGGTCGATGCCGAGAAGTTGTGACTCCACCGGGTGCCCTCGGGTACGAGGAACGTCCAGCCCCAACGCAGCGTTGCGACGTGGTAGACGATGAACAGGATGCCCACGTAGCCCGTCAGCCGCTGGAGGCTGTATCGCCAGTTATCCTGGTATGCGTATTGCTTCACGTTGCCACGGCCCGAGGTGGCGTAGATCACCCCAAGGATGCTGTGGAAGGCGATGGACACCCACAGCACGATCTCGATCAGCAACAGGTGGGGCACCTGCTCGTTGATCCAGGACACCTCGTGCTGGAAGTACTTGACACCACCTTCAGACACCGAGAGCCCGTCGCCCTTGCCACGCAGGGCAAACCGGCCCCAGGCAAGGGATGAGTTGGTCGTCAGGTGGGCGATCAGGAACACGCCGATAGGCACGATGCCCGTCAACGAATGGAGGCGGCGGAGGAGGAAGTGCCGCTGGATGCTGGTCATGGAAGGCGCATTCTCGGACGTTTCACCGCTTGCCACGTGGACGACTCCTGGGGAAGCTCGATACTGGACTTGCTGTTATCGGCGCTCGAACGGCTTGGCATGAGGCAAGCCCCGCTCTCAGGTCCTTTTGCTAGAAGCCCGTGAGCCCGGGCCCCACCGATCCGCCTTCACGGCCCCCCAGATTGATCGCCTTTGCCTTGCCTTCGGCCATGGCCTTGTCGACCATCTTGGTGACTTCGACATACCGCAACCGTAACTCGTGGGCGGTTTGGCTGACGACCTCGTTCTCTTCTTCGTTGAGATTTCCCTTGGTTTTCTCCTCGAGCACGCCCAACAGGTCGATGTGAAACTTGGCCAGGTCGAGTGCGACCATGGCCCGCCCGGTCTGTGGATCCGGGAAACCACCCATATAGAGCAGGGCTTGAGAGGCCAGGATCTGCACGATGCCCACAATGTCCGCAGGTGGCAGGTCGGGCTCGGCGGCTTGGGCCTTCTGGCGGGCCTGCTCGGCAAGCTTTTCCTTCTCGGCCTCGGCCTGGCTCTTCCAGTCGGTGTCGATGATCAGTTTGGGCTGCTGGTCCGGATCGGCCATCTGGGGCTCCTGCTAGTGTGAACGGTCTCCCGAGCGTCCGTGTGCCCGCCCGGAAGGCCCGAGCGCGAATACCCTGTCAACGTGAGCGTAGGCGAAGGACTCGCGAAATCCCGAGTGGCCGCTGGTTTCCTGGCCTTGGCCGGAGCTTTTCTTGTCATGGCATCCGCGGGTTGCTCGGGTCGAGCCGAACCCGAGCGTACCCGGCTTCGGCCTGGCGATTTTCGGGCCGCGGCCTTGCCCGAAGAGGCTCGAAGCCAGGATTGGTCACCACCGGGGATGCTGACCGGTTCTCAGTCTCGGCCCCAGCCTGTGGAGGCCTCGCGTTTTGCGGGTTCGGGGTCGGCTTTCACCGTGCCCGCGGCCCGCCCGGCGGAAGTCGTGGGACCGCAAGCCGCGAGCGACGCCACCGGCCCGATCATGATCCTGCTGGACGTGAAGGTCGGCGAGGTGAACAACAAGCCCATCTTCGCCTCGGCATTCCTGCACCCGGTCTCTCCCCGGCTTCGGGCGCTTGTGAACGAAGAATTGACCCTTCCCGGCGGTGGCATTGGTTCGCGGCGTCGCACGCTGGCGCAATGGCAGGCGCTTGCGACCCCGATCATCGACGAGCAGTTGCGAACCTTCATCACGAACGAACTGGTTATCGCCGAGGGCCTGGCACAGTCGACGCCGATGCAGCGGGCGGGCATCCGCAACTTCCTTGGACTCGTGCGTGCCGACCTGACCCAGCGCAGTGGCGGCAGCATCACCCGGGCCGTGCGAAACCTCGACACGGGCGAGACACTCTCTCAATATCTCGAGCGCATCCGCAACAGGCAACTCATCCAGCAGTTTGCCGAGAGTATCCGCCGTGGTATCGTCGTCACCCGCAGCGACGTGGAGCGGGCCTACCTCCAGCAGTATGGCAACAACCGCAAACCCTCGACGGCCACCTTCCGCTGGATCCGGGTGCCATTGGATGACCCCGAGGGGGCATCGCGAATCGCCGAGAGGCTCTCCCGAGGCGAGCCGTTCCAGGACGTGGCCAGGGACCAGGCCAATCGCTCACGCCGGGGCGAGGGCGGGTTGTGGCCACCGGTCGATTTCGTGGGCGAGTTCGAGCAGGCCACGATCCTGCCGGGTGATCCGGAACTGGATGCCGCGATGCGCGCGCTGACGCCGGGGGAGTGGGCGGGCCCCATCGAGGACGCACGCGATCGCCATTGGATCATGCTCGAAGGCCTCGAGATCGGCTATCGCACGTGGGCCCAGGCCCAGAGCGACCTGCGCGCGGAGCTGTACAACCGACGCTTCAACGAGGCCTTCGACCGCGAGCTGATGCGTCTGTACGCCCAGGCCGGTCTGGGAGACATCACTCGCATGCGGGCCGAGCTGATCGACGTTGCTACCCAGTGGTTCTACCCCGCACGGTGAGGCTCAAGCCATGCGCACCGGGCAACGCGACAGCCTCGGGCCAAAGGGCGAACGGGCCGCGGCACGATATCTGCGGCGGCGCGGCTATCGGCTGTTGGGGCGGAATCTGGTCACGCGGTTTGGCGAAGCCGACCTGCTCTTCCAGGCCGCCGACGGCTGCATCGTCCTGGTCGAAGTCAAGGCACGCCGCGCCCGAACAGGCGCGCCACCACCCGAATCCTCGGTCACACTCGCCAAGCGACAAAAGCTGGCACGCATCCTCGAACACCTGGTCAGGCAGAACGGCTGGACGCAAAGGCCGCGACGCATCGACGTGGTGGCCGTGGAGTTCCAGCGCCGGCGATGGCTGCCCGACAAGGCGTTCGTGCGGCACATCGAGCGTGCGGTCGGCCAGGGTGGCGGCGTGCCCTAGTCC
This sequence comes from Phycisphaeraceae bacterium, assembly GCA_026126305.1. Lineage (GTDB taxonomy): Bacteria > Planctomycetota > Phycisphaerae > Phycisphaerales > UBA1924 > JAHCJI01. The sequence goes on along the minus strand of JAHCJI010000002.1, from coordinate 175,697 downwards.
GAGGGCGAGGCCTCATTCGAGGATGCCGGCACCACCGGCTCGAACCAGTCCCGACGCCCGGCCAGGCGATCGCGGAACTGGGCCTCGGCCCGGCGTTCCTGGACGATCTGGAGATCCAGCCGCAAGGGCACGATGACGCTGAACATCGAGCCGCGGCCAACATCCGAAACCAGTTGGATCTCGCACTGGAGCAGGCCGGCCAATTCCTTGGCGATGGCCAGCCCCAGCCCCGTGCCGGCGTGTTCGCGGGTCCGCACGTCGTCGGCCTGGGTGAACTTCTCGAAGACGCGCTGCTGGTCCTCGGGCGCGATGCCCGGACCGTTGTCGATGACGCTGATCCGCACGCGGTCCTGCCCGTCCGCCGCGGCAAGGCGCTCGGCGCGCAGCTCCACGCGCATGGGCCCGGTCGAGCCGGGGGCCCCGGTAAACTTCACGGCGTTGCTTAGAAAGTTGAAGACCACCTGCTGGAGTTTCTTGGGGTCGGTCTCCACCAGCGGCAGGCCCGGATCGATGTGCTGGACCAGCTCGATGCCCCGCCGCTGGGCCAAAGGGTCGACCAGCCCCATGAGCGTCTCGCACAGCGCGGGGATGCTGACGGCCTGGACGTGCAGCTCGAATCGTCCGGCCTCGAGCTTGGCCATCTCGAGCAGGCCGTTGATCAGTTCCAGCAGGTCGCGGCCAGCGCTATGGATGTACTGGAGATATCGCAGCCGCTTGGCGCGCTTCTCGGGGGTTTCTTCGATGCCCTGCTCGCTGGCGCGGGCGATCTCCAGCAGCAGTTCGGCGAACCCGTTGATGGCGTTCAGCGGCGTGCGCAACTCGTGGCTGACGTTCGCCAGAAAGTCGCTCTTGAGGCGGTTGGCCTCGAAGAGCACCTTGTTGGCCTCGGCCAGCTCGCTGACTCGGTTTTCCAGGGCACCACTGGCGGCGCGGAGCCTCTGCTCGTTGGCCTGCAAAGCGCCCAGCATGCCGTTGAAGGCCCCGGCCAGTTCCTCGAACTCGTCGTGGGTGCGCACCTGCACGCGGTGGGCCAGGTCTCCGCCCCGGACGCGGTCGGCGGCCGAGCGAAGCACCTCGACGGGCCGCAGGATGATGCGGTGCAGCAGAAAATAGAAGAGCCCCACCGCCACGGCCAGCACCGCCGCCCCGGCGTTGAGCAGGTAGATCGCGTTGACGGCCATCAGCCACGCCGCGCCCTCGGCGGGCCGTTCGAGCACGACGATGCCCAGCAGCGGACCGGCCCGGTCCGGGGCGTCGGGCGGCACCGGCCCGCGGACGGCGCGGGCGTAGCGCTCGAGCCGCTCGGTGCGGCTCAGGCCGCGCCAGGTATGGCTCCAGTCGTGCTCGCGCCATTCCGCCCGGCCATCGCCAGAGCCCGCCGAGGGGCGCTCGAGCCGTTCGATGGCCCGGGCCGGGAATGTATGCCGCGCCGCCGCCTCGCGCGCCGAGGGCGCCTCGTACCAGGTGGCCACGACGCCCCGGCGCTCGCTGGGCGTGCCCGAGGGGGGCAAGGGCCCGCCGGCGGCCTGCCAGGAGTCGACCATGTGCCGGCTCAGCTGCAACTCGCCGATGTTCACCAGCGTGTTCATCCGCAGCCAGGCCACGCCCAGGGCGATGGCGATGATCAGCACCAGCGCCGCACCAAAGAGCACCAGCGCCTTATCGGCCAGCGCCATGCGGCGGACACGCTCGAAAATGCGATGGGCCAGCGTGAACATGCGGCGGATCGTAGTGGCCCGGGCCCGCGTAGCATTGCCGCCCATGCCCAGCGTCTATCTCGAAACCTTCGGCTGCCAGATGAACGAGCTCGACAGCGAGCTGGTGGCCGGCCGCCTGGCCCAGTTGGGCTACACGCTCACGCGCGACGCCGACGCCGCCGACGTGGTGCTCTACAACACCTGTTCCGTGCGTGAGCAGGCCGAGCAGAAGGTCTGGAGCCGCCTGGGCGAGCTGCGCCACGAGAAGGCCCGCCGGCCCGGGATGGTCGTGGGCGTCTTGGGCTGCATGGCCGAGCGCGACGGCGCCGACCTCATGAAGCGCATGCCCGTGGTCGACCTCATGTGCGGGCCGGGCGAGCTGGACAAGCTGCCCGACCTGCTCGACAATGCCGTGCGCACCCGAGGCTCCTTGCTGGCGGGGGAATCGGCCAGCCTGTCGGCCCTCCAGGGCAACGCCAGCCGCCGCAGCGCCACGCTGGCGGCCGCGGGCGACGACCTGGAACTGCTGGACCTCTCGCGGGCCTTCTCGCCCATCGACGGCGACGGGGCCAGCCGCCGCAGCGCCTACGTGCGGATCACGCGCGGGTGCAACAAGTTCTGCACCTACTGCGTGGTGCCCTTCACGCGCGGGGCCGAGGTCCACCGCCCGCCGGGCCACATCATCGAAGAATGCCAGCGCCTGGCCGACGCGGGCGTCGTCGAGATCACGCTGCTGGGACAGACTGTCAACCACTACCGCTTCGAGCACGGGGCGGCCGTCACCGTGGGCGGCATGGTCCAGCCGCAGAAGGGCCGCACCTACAAGGGCGCCCACCACCGCGACGCCTTCGCGGGCGAGCGCGTGACCACCTTCGCCGACCTGCTCCATGCCATCCACGAGAAGGTCCCCGCGCTCCAGCGGCTGCGCTTTGTCACCAGCTACCCGCGCGACTTCGGCGACGACGTGCTCGAGGTCATGCGCGACAGCCCCCGCATCTGCCGCTACCTGCACGTGCCCGCCCAGAGCGGCAGCGACGCCGTGCTCGCCCGCATGAACCGCGGCTACACCGTGGGCGAGTACCTCGAGTTCCTCGATCGCGCCCGCCAGTTCCTCCACCAGCCCGAGATCGGCCGCCCGCTCATGCTCAGCGGCGACATCATCGTGGGCTTCCCCGGCGAGAGCGACGAAGACTACCGCGGCACCGTCGCCCTGCTCGAGAAGGCCCGCTACAAGAACTGCTTCATCTTCAAGTACTCGCCCCGCCCGGGCACGGTCGCCTACGACCGAATCCCCGACGACGTGCCCGAGGCCGTCAAGCGCGAGCGCAACAACCACCTCCTCTCCGTGCAGGCGGCCATCGGCCACGCCATCGGCCAGGAGCAGGTCGGCCAGACCTATCCCGTGCTGGTCGAGGGCCTCAGCCAGAAGCAGCTCAAGGCCCGCGGCCTGTCCGCGGCCGACCGCAAGCCCAGGACCATCGGCGTCACCATCGGCGGCGCGGCCGTGGCCACCCTGCCCGGGGTCGAAGCCCGCGACACCGGCCACACCCCCGACCCCGGCCCCGTGCAGGTCACCGGCCGCACCGACGGCGACCTCATCGTCCACTTCGACGCCACCAGCGACGCCCACGCCCGCTCGCTCATCGGCCGCATCGTGCCCGTCCGTGTCGAATCCGCCGGCGGGCTGTCGCTGACCGGGCGCCTGCTGGACGCCTGAACCCCCTCCACACACACGCCGCCCTCACGCCGCCCGCACGAGTTCGCCGGGGTTTGCCGGCTTGGCGCGCCCCAGCGTCAGCACCGCCGGCGCCGACCAGTCGCTCGCCTTGCCGCTGCCGCGGAAGATCCGGGCCCGGTACTCGATGCTCAGGGCCCCGGGGGTCGGGTACAGGTCGATGAAGCTGCCGCCGTGGAAGTTGCCCAGGAACTCGTAACGCCCATAGGGCCCACCGGGCATGTTCACGGCCCGCTCGACCTCCATGATCGCGCCCTCGAAGCGGCCCACGAAGGTGACCACCGCGCTGCCGTCGTCCAGGAGCCCCAAGGCGATGGGGATGGGCTTGCCAGGCGCCGGCAGCGGGCTGGGCTTGTCGCCCAGGCCGATGGAGGCCATGGCCAGGATCTTCTGGGCCGCCCCGCTGCCCATCGCGAACCCCTCGATGCGCCGCGTCAGTGCGCCGAAGCGCGTGCGGAGCGTGCGCAGCGAGCCGTCCTTGCTGATCGTCGCGCTGCGTGAGGCCGCGCGGATGGCCACCGCGTGCTGGGCCCGGGCCCGTGCCTCGGCGGCCAGGTCGGCGAAGGCCTGCCGATCGGCCTCGCTGAGCCCGATGGTCTCCGGCCCGATCTGCGCCCACCGGCTGGCGAGCATGAGGCACTGCTCGATGAACTCGTTGTCCTTGCGCTCGGCCCGCCGTCCCATAGCATCGGTCCTTTCCGGGTCGCTCCGCGGCCGCTGCGTGCGCCACCGCCACCAAACCCATCGACGCCATCACCGGCCGGCTTGAATCCATCCCGGCAGAAGATTGCCGACCCCCGCCGGCACGCTGGCGGCCCCCGCCCACGCCCCACCGCCCCGCGCCGGCGGTTTTTGGCCCCAGGGCGGGGCTCTTGGGACCCCCGCCAGAGAAGTCCCGCCCCGCGGCGGAGCCGTTCGGGCCCGTGTCCGAGGGCCTCTGACACGGGCCGGGATGGCGCGGGCGCGGGGCGGCGAGGTGGGGCCGGGATGGAATCGATGGGTTCGGATGGGGAGCCGCGATGGGGCGATGCGGGGCCGGATCATGGTGGACTGGGGCCTACGGTACGGCATGGGGTGCGCGCGGTGGCGGTACGCTGGCATGGACGGCCAAGGCGATGCTGGCCGCAGAACCCCGGCCCTGGAGGAGATCGCGATGCCGGACATGCACGAGGGGAAGCCCATCCTCTCCAAGCTCATGCGGTGGTACGAGGCCAACTGCGACAAGCAGTGGGAGCACTCGTGCGGCGTCAAGATCGAGACCCTTGACAACCCCGGCTGGCTGGTGGTGATCAACCTCGAAGGAACGCGGATCGCCCTGGAGTCAATCCCGCCGAAGAAGGTGTACCGAGGGAAGGACGACTGGTTCGAGTGCGGCGTCAAGCACGATCCCACGATCGGCGGGCTCGGATCGCCGGACATGGGCAACATCTTCCTTGGCGCGGGCGGCCCACGCAACCTCGCCGAGATCATCGAGTACTTCCTGCGATTCGCCGGCGCATGAGCCCGTAGTCGCCCGTAGTCGCCATTAGTCGCCCGCCGTCGCCCGCCGTCGCCCGTGTTGCGGCGTCGGCCCGATGAACTCCCGTTCAGCCCGCCCGCTCGCTTTTCGGCCGCATCGTGCCCGTCCGCGTCGAGTCCGCCGGCGGGCTGTCGCTGACCGGGCGCTTGCTCGGGGGCTGAGGTGCCGGGGCGTCGAGCGTCCCCGTCGAGCCCGCCGCCGGGGGCGAACGAAAGTCTTGAAAAGGGTCTTGCAATCCCGGGTGCTTTCCATTATCTTGGGGGTCCAAAGGCGGGGTTCGCCCCCGCGGTGGACCCAAGGCCCGCACCGGAGAGAGCATCATGCCTGCCCCCACGAAGCACACCCCCACCGCCGCCCGGCTCGCGCTCATCGCCGCCTGGGCCGGCGTCGCCGCGAGCGCCCTGGCCCAGACCTGCGACCCCGCCGCGCTCTTCGCCGCGCCGCTGAGCTACCCCGCGCCGGCGGCCGTGGCCGGTAACATCGCCCTGGCCGACTTCAACGGCGACGGCGTCCAAGACCTGGTCGTCGAGGACGACACCGGCGTGGGTTTTGTCAGCGTGCTGCTGGGCGATGGCGCCGGCGGCTACGGCCCGGCCGCGCAGTTCGCGACCAACCAGGCCCGCCCCCACGGCCTCTCGGTGGGCGACGTGAACCGCGACGGCCACCTGGACATCGTCTGCGGCAACGAGCTGGGGTCCAACGTCGTCCTCCTGCTGGGCCTTGGCGACGGCACCTTCCGCACGGCCTCCACCATCACCACGGCCATCGCCCAGTCCCGCGAGACCGCCCTGGCCGATTTCAACGGCGACGGCCGCCTGGACCTGGTGGTCAGCGATATCAACAACGCCCGCCTGTGGCTGCTGCTGGGCAACGGCGACGGCACCTTCCGCTCCGGCACGGCCATCCCCGCGGGCGGCACTCCCAGCTACTTCACCGTCGCCGACGCCGACGGCGACGGCCACCTGGACCTCATCGTGGGCAACGGCGGCGGCGGCGACGTGTCGGTCATCCGCGGCGACGGCGCGGGCCGGTTCGCCGACCAGCGGCGCTTCGCCGCGGGCTCGGGCCCGCAGCGCCCGGCCGTGGCCGACGTGAACGGCGACGGCATCCTCGACATCGTCGTGGCCAACTTCTCCAGCAACACCGCCAGCGTCCTGCTGGGCATCGACGGGCTCTCCTACGCGCCCGGCGTCCACACCGCCGTGGGCTCGTCCCCCCGCCACGCCCGCGTGGCCGACTTCACCGGCGACGGCGTGGCGGACATCATCGTCACCAACCGCGACAGCAACGACGTGTCGCTGCTGGTGGGCGTGGGCGACGGCGCGTTCGAGCCCCAGCGCCGCTTCGCGGTGAGCAGCCAGCCGGTCGACGGCGCGGCCCTGGACGCCAACCGCGACGGGGCCATCGACCTCGTGGTGGTCCACCGCGGCTCGCAGGACGTGGCCCCGCTGCTGAACACCTGCGTGCCGGACCCGGCCTTCACCACGCAACCCAAGGACGCCATCGCGACCATCGGGGGCGTCGCCCGGTTCGAGGCGGCGGCGCGCGGGCCCGAGCCGCTGGCGTACCAGTGGCTCTTCCAGGGCCGGCCCATCCGCGGCGCGAACGGCCCCTCGCTGGTGGTGCAGCCGGTCCAGACCGGCGACATGGGCTATTACAGCCTGCGCCTCACCGCCCGCGGCGAGCAGCTCTTCAGCGAGCCGGCCCGCCTGGCCGTCTTCAACCCCTGCCCGGGCGACTTCGACGGCGATGGCCAGCTCACCATCTTCGACTTCCTGGCCTTCCAGAACGCCTTCGCCGCCGGCTGCCCGTAAGGACGGCGGCCCGATCGCAAAGCGTCTGGCCAGTGATGAAAATACCCATGCCCATGCCACCCAGGCGGTACTCCCAGGCTGGCATGGCGGGCCATGTAACGATCCCAGTCCAAGGCCGGTACACATTCTGGAAGCCGGGCTCGTGGAGGGGCCCCGGCCATCAACAAAAACCGGAGGATTCGTCATGCCCACCGCACCAACGCTGGGTGGTCGCCTCGCCGCGCTGGCCATCGCCACGGGCTCGCTGGGCGGCCTTGCCCATGCTGGCCAGGACCACTGCACCGTCTACCGGCTTGGCATGCCCGACTTCGACCAGTTGCGTTCGGCGCTGCCCAACGACGGCCGCATGTACTGCTTCCCCACGGCCTCGCTCAACGCCCTTGCCTACATGACCAACCACGGCCTGCCGGGCATCCTGGGCGCCCCGCGCGACTGGGCCGACCCGGCCCTTTACAACCTCACGACCGTGCAGATCCAGGCGCTTGGCATCCTGATGGGCACCGATGCCGTCCACGGCACCTCGGGCGACATCTGGCGGCGGGCCATGCGCTCCTACCTCGACGCGAACGGCGGAGCGTTCGTCACGGTGAACGTGTTCCGCGCGACCACCTTTGGCATCCTCGAGCCCCGCCAGCTGAACAGCGCCATGGCCGCGGGGGCCATCGTCCTGCCCTGGCTGGGCTGGTACGAACAGGTGCTGCCCGGCGGCTCGACCCTGTACGAACGCCAGGGCGGCCACGCCGTCACCATGCTCATCGGCCTGAACGCCTGCGGCCCGGTGGAAGATTACGTCCTGGGCTTCCGCGATCCGGGCAACGACAACCTGATCGGCGGCCAGGGCCCCTTCACCACGACCTTCACCGGCTTCCACTACATCCCCGGGGCCGAGTTCAAGCGCGGCGAGGAGACAGAATACACCCAGCGGCTGATCGCCCGGGCCGACATCTACGCCGGGGGCCACCGGGAGCGCAGCGGCTTCCTGGACGCCTACAGCACCTTCATGCCGCTGGCGGGGCTCATCACCCCTCCGGGCACGGGAGACCTGGAGCTGTTCGTGCCCGAGCCGTTCACTTCCGAGCCCGGGCCCAAGCGCTTCCCCTTCTCGCCCCCTGGCATCGGTGCCCAGTCCGCGGCGCTGGACATCCATCCCACCAGGGCCTTTGTCGTGTCCGAGACGCGCGAGATCCGCGACCCCTACCGCCTGCACGTGGTGGACATGGTCACCGGTGAGAGCACCGAGATCGACCGCTTCCGCCTGAGGCCGCGGGGAAACATCGCCGTGGGTCGCGACGGCTCGGTGTACCTGTCCACGTCGACGCGGAGGATCGCCCGCTACACGCCGGTGCTCGACCGCTACGAGCCCTCGGGGGACATCTCCCTGGACAGCACCATCGACGCGCTGCTGTTCGACGACGACACCGACGAGCTGCTCGCCCTCTCGGTGGCCGACCGGCGGCTCATCCGTTTGTCCACCGGCCGGGAGCTGCTCGTGCGGGCCAACAACACCATCCCCTCGCCCATCCCGCTCCTGGGCGACGGCTCGGTGGCGATCAATCCCATCGACGGCAGGGAGTGGGTGGCCGGCTCGGACTCGCCCACCATCACCCGCCTGCGGCGCGACGCCGCCGGCCGCATCCTGCCCGAGGCCCTGGTCACGCTGCCGGGCGTCGCCTCGCCAAGGGCCCTGCAATTCGGCGACGATGGCACGCTCTACGTGGTGGAGTCCCGCACCGTCCTGTCCTTCGAGCCCGATGGCGCCGGCGGATGGCGGCGCTCGGCCAGCCCGCTGGACGGCGCCCGCACCGAGGGCCTCCTGCGCGTCGCCCGCGGCCGCGACAACTGGGACCCCTCCATGGCCGGACCGGACGACATCAACCTGCTGCCCATGGACCTGGGCCTTGGCCAGTTCGATTGCCGGGCCGACCTGAACCTGGACGGCCAACTGGACATCTTTGACTTCCTCGAGTTCCAGAACCTCTTCGCCCGCGGCAGCACGTACGCCGACTTCGACCACGACGGCGGCCTCACCATCTTCGACTTCCTGGCCTTCCAGAACGCCTTCGCCGCCGGCTGCCCGTAGCCGTCCCGTTCACGCCACCAGCCCGCCCCCGGCGGGGGTCTTTCCAGCCCCTTCGGGGGTTTTCTTGGCCCCGGCGGGGGCGACTTGGGAACCGCCCGAAGGGCGCTCGGCCGCGCCCGGCTGGGCCCGGACGAGCGGGCCGTAGGGCACGCTCTGCGGCAGCGTCCATTCGCTCGTCTTGCCGTTGGTCAGGCGGGTGCGCACGCGGTAGCTGGCCGCGGCCACCCCGCGCGGGGCGTCGGCGTCGACGAACCGCTTGCTGGCCGTGGCGGCGATGAAGGCCCACGGGCCGCAGCGTCCGTCCAGGCCCACCGCCTGCCGTTCGATCTCGAAGACCGCCGAGCCGCCCGTCGTGGCCTCGACCACCAGAAGCACCTGCCCGGCGGTGTCCAGGCCCATCGCGGCCAGCGTGGGCACCGCCGGGGCCGGGCGGGTGGCGGGCGCCTTGGGGGCGTCCAGCATCGCCCGCGTGTAGACGCCCGGGTCGCCCGTCAGGCTGGCGTGGGCGTCGATGGCCCCGATGAGCCCGGTCAGCAGCCGCCGCAGCCGGGCCCGCTGGCGGTTCTTGTGCGTGAGGGCGGCCCGGGCCGCGGCCACGGCCGCCGCGTGCTCGCGCAGGGCCAGGGCAAACTCCTGGGCCCGGGTCAGCAGCTGGGCCACCTGCTCCTCGCTCAGGCCGATATTCGTTGCCTGCTGCCAGTCCTGGGCGCGCTGGAGGGCCCAGCGGGCGAGCTTGTCCTGCGGTCTTGGATACCGTGCCATCGCGGTGCCTCCGGGCGGGCTCGCGTCCCGCCCCAGCGGTCGCGCGGCCCGTCCGGTTGGCTATCGGCACGATCCGGGCGGCCCTGCAACGCCTTGCGTCCCCCCGCGCCGGGCGGCGAGCGGGCCCGACCGGGCGCAAAGCGGGCCCGACCGCACCCCGATGCACCCGGACGCCACCGCGGCGAGCCCGCGCCAGCGTGTGGTCCGGCCGCGCCACCGTGTGGTCCGGCCGAGCCGGGGCGCGGTCCGGCCCGATCGGGCCAGTGTCCGCCCAGGCCGTGCCGCCGCGCGGGCCACCGGAGCCGCCGGTGCCGCCACGCGTGGGGCGGTTGGAGGCATTGGGGGCGGGGGAGGAGGCATTGGGGATTGGGCATCGGGCATTGGGTCGCCGTGTCCAGAGCCGACTGCCCGAGTACCGACTGCCGACTCCCCGATTGCCGGCTCCCGATTCCCGAATGCCGACTCCCAACCCCCCCACCGCCGACCACCCCAGAAAAAACGTGCAAAATAGTTCTCGGCCCCGGGTAATTTTGTGGTAGACTGGTCCGTGGGCACGTCCGGAGGGCCCGGCGGGGCCGGTGGAAAGCCCGAGAGGGCCCGTGGGGGCCAAGGAGGCGCGCGATGCGGAGCGGGGCGAGGGTGGCGGTGCTGGTCTTGGCGTTGTGTTTCCTGCTGCCCTTCGGGGCGCTGGCCCAGGAGTGCGAGCCGGGCTGGACGCCGGGGCTCTATGACCTGCCCGGCGTCGACGGCACGGTGCTTGCCTTTGCCCGCTTCGACGACGGCTCGGGCGAGGCCCTCTACGTGGGCGGAGTATTCACCATCGCCGGGCCGGCGGCGGCCCGCAACCTGGCCCGCTGGGACGGCCGGTCGTGGTCGCCGTTGAACGGGCCGGGGGGCGAGGGGTTGCTGGGCCAGGAGGTCCTGGCCCTGGCGGTCTATGACGATGGCCGCGGGCCAGCGCTGTACGCCGCGGGCAAGATCTTCTCCGCCGGCGGTCGGCCGGTGGGCAACATCGCCCGCTGGGACGGCACCCAGTGGACGCCGCTGGGCGAGGGGACGGATGGCACGGTGACCAGCCTGGCGGTCTTCGACGACGGCAGTGGCCCGGCGCTCTATGTCGCGGGCTTTTTCGAGCGCGTCGACGGGATGGCCGCCCCCAAGATGGCCCGCTGGGACGGCTCGGCCTGGACGCCGGTGGCCGTGCCCGACATGCGCGGGGTCGAGGCCCTGGCGGTCTACGACGACGGCGACGGGGCGGCCCTCCACGCGGCCTATTCGGTCTTCATGCCCCCGGGGACACGCCAATGGCGTGTGGCGCGGCTGGATGGCCCGGAGTGGACCATCATCGGCCGCAGCGATCAAGCCGTCGCCGCGGGCTCCAGCTTCGTCAATGCCATGGCGGTCTACGACGACGGTCAGGGCCCTGGGCTCTACGTCGCGGGCGGGTTCTATTGGGTCGACGACACCCCGGCCTCGATGGTGGCCCGCTGGGATGGAAGCGCGTGGAGCGCGCTGGGGGCCGGGCTCGACACCGGCGTGCTCGCAATGGCCGTCCACGACGATGGCACCGGCCCGGCGCTGTATGCTGGTGGGGCGTTTTCCACCGCCGGCGGCCTGGAGGCCGGGGGGCTGGCACGCTGGGACGGGGCGGATTGGTCCACCCCCATGCCCCAAGGCCGCCGCGCCGTCGTCCGCGCCCTGGCCACCATGGACTTCGGGGCCGGCCCGGTGCTGGCCATGGGCGGCCAGCAGCTGTTCCTGCGCCCCGACGAACCGTCCCGGAGCCTCGCCTTCTGGGATGGCCGCCACTGGAGCCTGCCACGCGAGGGCGCGGGCATGGGCCTGGTTGGCGCGGTTCGAGCGCTGACCGCCTTCGACGACGGCACGGGCACGAAGTTGGTGGCCGGCGGCGACTTCAGCATGGCCGGGGATCTGGCGATCCGCCGCGTGGCGGCCTGGGACGGAAAGGCCTGGACGCCCATGGGCGCCGGCTTCAACGGCACGGTCAACGCCCTGGCGATCTTCGATGATGGCTCCGGGGAAGCGCTGTATGCCGCCGGGGCGTTTACCGCCTCGGGCGACACCCCCGCTTCCCGCATCGCGCGATGGGACGCCGTCGGTCAGCGATGGCTGCCCCTGGGCGAGGGGCTCAACAACGGTGTGGCGGACCTGGCGGTCTTCGACGACGGCACGGGCAAGGCCCTGTACGCCGTGGGCCAGTTCATGAGCGCGGGCGGTGTCGAGGCCAGGCGCGTGGCCCGCTGGGACGGCGTCGGGTGGTCGGCCGTCGGCCAGCACTCGGTGGAAGGCTTCAACTCCTCGGCCAACGCGCTGGCGGTCTTCGACGACGGCACGGGCCCGGCCCTGTACGCGGGCGGCTCGTTCACCTTTGTCGGGAGGACAACCCTGAGACGCATCGCCCGCTGGGACGGGGGGGCGTGGAGGCCCTTTGGCACCGCCCAGGGTGCCGACGACACCGTGCGGGCCCTGGCCGTGGCCGACCTGGGCGACGGCCCGGCGCTCTATGCGGCGGGCGACTTCCTTGCCATCGACGGCCAGCCGGCCAACCGCGTGGCCCGCTGGGACGGGGTGCAATGGTCGCCGGTGGGCGTGGGCGTGGGCAGCAGCGTGAACGCCCTTGCGGCCTTCGACGATGGCGATGGGCCCGCCCTCTACGCCGCGGGCCGGTTCTTCCGCCTGGGCGACGAGCGCTTTAGTTTCTACATCGCCCGCTGGGACGGCGACGATTGGTCTCCGCTTGGCGCCGGGCTCAGCCGCGAGGCCGACGCCCTGGCCGTTTTCGACGACGGCTCTGGCCCGGCCCTGTACGTGGGCGGGAGCTTCACCACCGCCGGGGGCGTGGCCTCGTCCAGGCTGGCCCGCTGGGGCGGCTGCCCGCCGGCGGCCTGCCGGGCCGACCTCGACGGCGACGGCGTGCTGACGATCTTCGACTTCCTGGCGTTCCAGACCGCCTTTGGCACGGGCGACCTGGCCGCCGACCTCGACGGCGACGGCGAGCTGACCGCGCTGGACTGGCTCGCCTTCCTGGCGGCCTTCGACGCGGGCTGCGAGTGAGCGGCCCGGCGGCGCGGGGCCGCCGCAAACGGGCCTTGCAGCATGGTTGGCCGCGTTCGCCCGCGGCCGCGGTGGCCATGGAACGCCCCGCGGAGCGTCCCCGGCACCGGTCGGGCACCGATAGAGTCGTCGATGGCCACCGCCTTGCCACCTTTGGTTTGTGCCGCCCCCGGCGGGCTGGCGGTGGATGTCGGCGGGGGCGAGCCGCTGGCGATGATCGACCCATGGCGGCCGGCGCACCTGGCCATCATCACCCACGCCCACGCCGACCACGCCTATCGCGGCAGCCAGCGGTACCTGTGCGCCCAGCCGGGGGCGGGCGTGCTGCGGGCTCGCATGGGCAAGGACGCCGTGGTCGAGGGCGTGCCGTACGGCCAGCCACTTCGGGTCGAGGGCCGGGGCGGGGCGGTGGAAATCACCTTCTTCCCCGCCGGGCACGTGCTGGGCTCGGCCCAGGTGCGCCTGCGCGTGCTCGAGAGCAGGTTCCCCGCCGACGAACGCACGTGGGTGGTCACCGGCGATTGTAACTTCACCGCACGCGAAACCGACCCCAACCCCACCTGCGCCCGCTTCGAGCCGGTCCGCTGCGACGTGCTGCTGGTCGAGAGCACCTTCGGCCTGCCGATCTATCGCTGGCCCGACCCACGCGAGGAGTTTGCCGGGCTCAACCAGTGGTGGCGGGCCAACGCGGCAGCGGGCCGCACCAGCATCGTGCTGGCCTATGGCCTCGGCAAGGCCCAGCGCGTGCTGGCGGGGCTGGATCCAACGATCGGGCCCATCGGCGTGCATGGCGCGGTGGAGAAGCTGATCCCCGAATATAAGAACGAGGGCGTCGCCCTGCCCGAGACCGTGCACACCACCCAGAAGGCCCGCAAGGGCCTGCGCGGCGTGGGGCTCGTCGTCGCGCCCCCGGGCATATTGGGCACGGCGTGGCTGCGCGGGCTGGGCGACTCGCGCACGAGCATGGCCAGCGGGTTCATGCTCGTGCGCGGGCGGCGGCGCTGGCGCTCGTTCGACCATGGCTGCGTCATCAGCGACCACGCCGACTGGCCGGGCTTATTAGGTATCGTCGAGGCCAGCGGGGCCAAGGCCGTGGGCGTGACGCACGGGGCCAGCGAGCCGCTGGCCAAGTACCTGCGCGAGACGCGCGGGCTGGAAACCTTCACCGTGCCCACGCGGTATCGTGGCGAGGCCCAGGAAGTGGCGGCGGATGTTGAAGCAAGCGAGGGCGAGTAGGTGCGCGCCTTCACCGGGTTGTACGACGCCCTGGACGCGACCACCGCCACGGGCGAGAAACTGTCGGCGATGGCCTCTTACTTTCGCGCCGCGAGCCCGAGCGACGCGGCCATCGCGGCGTACTTCCTCAGCGGCCAGCGCGTGCGGCGCACCGTACACACGAGGCTGCTGGTCGGCTTGACGCTCGAAACCACCGGCCTGCCCGCCTGGCTCGTGGACGCCTGCCATGCGCAGGTGGGCGACCTGAGCGAGACGATCGCGCTGCTGCTGCCCGACCCGGGCAAGGGCACCGACGCGTCGCTCACGCAAGTCTACGAGGCCTCGATCGTGCCCCTGGCAACCAGCGACGACGCCGCGCGGCGGGCGATCATCACGGATGCCTGGCGCGCCATGGACACCCGGCAGCGGTACGTCTACCACAAGCTCATCCGCGGCGCGCTGCGCGTGGGCGTTCACAAGAAGATGGTCGTCCGTGCCATCGCGATGGCGCACGGGCTGGAGCCGGCGATCGTCGCGGTGCGCCTGAGCGGGCGGATGGACACGACGGCCGGGTGGTATCGCAATGTTATATCCAAGGGCGCCGGCGAGGACGTTGCCAGGCCATTGCCGTTCTATCTGGCGCACCAACTGGACGACCCGCCGGGCGGCGTGCTGGGCGATCGCGACCGGTGGCTGGCCGAGTGGAAGTACGACGGCATCCGCGCGCAGTTGATCGTGCCCCAGCACGGCCCGCCCCTGCTGTGGTCTCGCGGCGAGGAGGACATCAGCGGCCAGTTCCCCGAGATCGTGGCCGCCGCGCGGGGGCTGCCCCCCGGCCTGGTGCTCGACGGCGAGGTGCTGGGCTGGGAGGGCGAGGGGCCCGCGCCGTTTTCGTTCTTACAAACCCGCCTGAACCGCACCGCGAGGACGGCCGGGCAGTTGCCGCTGTTCGACCCGCGCCGCATCGTGCTGCGGGCCTTCGACGTGCTTCGGGTTGATGGCATGGACCTGCGGGGGCTGCCCCTGCGGAGGCGGCGAGCGATATTAGAAAGCCTCGACCTGCCCGCCCCCACCATCGCCGCGACGACGCCTGTGGGCGAGCCCGCGTGGGAGGGGCTCGCCCGGTTGCGCGAGACCAGCCGTAAATGGCGCGTGGAAGGGCTGATGCTCAAGCACCTGGACGGCGCCTACGGCATCGGCCGCACGAAGCCGGGCGATGGCACGGGCTGGTGGAAGTGGAAGATCGGGCCCATGAGCCTGGACGCGGTGCTCGTGATGGCCCAGCTCGGCACGGGCAAGCGGGCGGGGTTGTACACCGACTACACCTTCGCCCTGTGGCACGATGGGACGCTGGTGAACTTCGCCAAGGCCTACAGCGGCCTGACCCAGCAAGAGATCGAGCGGGCCGACGCGTGGATCCGGGCCAACACGCTGCGAAGGGCCGGGCCCGTGCGCGAGGTTCGGCCCGAACAGGTCTTCGAGATCGGCTTCGAGGGCGTCCACCCCTCGACCAGGCACAAGAGCGGGCTGGCGGTGCGCTTTCCCAGGATCTTGAAGTGGCGGCTGGACAAGCAGGCGGGAGAGGCGGACGGGTTGGCGGCGCTGCGGAGGATGGCTGTGGAGGGATGTGGCCTTCACCCAAATGCTTAGCCCGTGCCACCGAACTCGGTCTTCCGAGATCGGTGTCTTCGGTTCCAACCGGGCGTAAGACATCGAACTCCAAGGACGAAGGTCGGTGGCACGGGCGTGCTAAGGCGGAGTCTCCTTTGGTCATTGTTGAGGAACTCCCGATGGCCCCGAACGCATGGATACCATGACCGCTCGCAAGTGCAGGCCGCGGGGGCGGCTTGCCGATGGCCCCGTGGACCACTGGAGAAGCCCATGACCACCGCACGATCGGCCGGCGGACCCCTGACCGAAGCCACCGACACCCGAGCCGACGGGGCCTTCCCCCGCGTGCGGACGGCCGAGGAGGTCTTCGTCTCGCCACGGGTGGTCGATCGCGTGGCCTTCGAGGACTACGCCCAGGCCCTGCGAAAGCTGCTGGCAGCGGCAACCAGCGAGGGCGAGCACCTGCGGCGGACGGCCGTGGAGGCCAGCAAGAGCCTGCGGGCCATCGGCGAGGTGCTGCCGGCGGTGGACAAGAAGCTGGCCAGGGCGGGCGACCTGGTGGCCCAACTGACCAGCAAGCTGGAAGCCGTCGAGGCCGCCGCCAAGCGGGCCGAGGTGGCCGCCGAGCGGGCAACGACCGCCGAGCAACGCATCCGCGAGATGGACGACCGGGCCCGGCACCGGATCTTCGAGGCCTCAAGCGCGGCCGCCGACGAGGCCGTGACGCGCATCGAGGCCATCGCCCAGAAGCGGGCCGACGAGCTGGACGACCGCGGGGTCACGCTGACCGAGTTCGTCGACCGGGGCCGGGCCGACCTGGCCGAGACCCGGGCCAAGGCCAGCGAGGCGTTGGAGAAGGCCGCTACGCAGGTCAAGGCCGATGCCGCCAGCGCGGTCGAATCGCTCGGCAACCAGCGCACCAAAGCCCAGGACGCGCTGGCCGAGGACCATCAGGCGGCCACCCACGCGATCGAAGTGGCACGGGGTGAAACCGTCGAGGGGATCCTGGCCGAGCGGGCAGCCGCCGAGAAGGCCCTGGCTGAGCGGGTGTCGCGCCTGAGCGCCCGCGTGGACGAGCTGGTGGACGCCGCCGAGCAGCGGCTGGGACAGGTGATCGAAGAACGCAGCCAGAGCGCCAACGAGCGGGCCGACGCCCTGGCCCAGCGGATCGATTCGGCCATCACGCCCAAACTGGAAGAGGCCAGCGCCGCGGCCGAAGCCGCCCACGAGCGGGCCAGCACTGCCGAGGCCACCGCTCGGGGCGTGTTCGATCTGGGGCTGGAAGAGATCGAGAAGCTCTGCGAGCGGGCCGAGGCGTTGCTGGAAGCCACCGGGGCCGGGCAGGCAAAGCCCGCCGAGGACACCCTGGCCGCCATCGCCGACCGGGCCGCCGAAGCGATCGAACGCATGGACGAGGCGGCCGCTACGGGCGAGCGGGCCCGCCGACAGGCCGAGGAGAGCCGAAAGGCCTTGGGCGAGTCGATCGAGAGCGCCGCCCTGTGGCTCGACCGGCTGGTGGAGCAGCGCGACGGGCTCCAGCACTCCATCTCGCTGGCCACGAAGCTGTGCGACCAGGCCGAGGGCCAACTGGCCCAGCGGCGGGCCGAACTGGACGAGGCCATGCGTGCCCCCGCCGCCGAGGCCCAGCGGCACGTGGAGGCCCTCAAGGCCGCGGCCCAGGAGGCGGCGGCCCGGCGTGCGGAACTGGCCGATGCCATCGGCAACGTGCAGCAGGAGATCGAGGCCAAGACCACGGCGGCGGCCGAGAAGGCCACGGGCCGGGTACGGATCGAGGCCGACGCGCTCGAGGCCAAGTCCACCCTGGCGCGCGAGGCGTTGGCGCTGGCCATCGAGCAGAGCGAGGCCAAGCGGGCCGAGATCGCCGAACTGGTGGATCTGGCCGAGCAGCGGGCCGAGACCAAGGCGAACGCGTCGGCCGACAAGGCTGCCGAGAAGGCCATCCACAAGGCGAAACTGGAAGCCGAGAAGCTCGACGCCAAGGCCATCCAGGCCCGCCAGGCGCTCGACCAGGCGTGGAAGACACTCGAGACGCGGCTCAAGGGCGAACTGAAGGAAAGCCTCAGCGCCCTGAACGCCGAGGCCCAGCGGGCCGAGCGGGCCAGGCTGGCGTTGCGCGAAGACATCGAGGCCGCCCGCAAGGTCGAGAAGGAGACGCGGGCGGCCATCAGCAAGCCGGCCTCGCCCAGCAGCGTCGAGCAGCTCAACCGCCTGGCCACGCTGATGCAGGACCTGGCCGAGCGAACAGCCCCGAAGCCGCTGGCAAAAAAGCCCGCGACCCAGGCCGAGGCCAAGCCCAAGGCCGAGGCCAAGCCCAAGGCCGAGGCCACGCCGGCAAAGAACCAAGCAGCGCCCGAGCCCACGCCGGCCGCGACCGCAAAGAAGGTTGCTAAGAAAGTCGCCAAGAAGACGACGGAGAAGAAAAAGCCCGGCTAAGCGTCGATCTTGGCCACCACGGCGTGCAGCAGCGCCCCCGCCCGCTCGCAGGCTTCCAGGCTCTTGGCCTGGGCCTCACGCTCGGCCTCGCGCGAGACGGCCGCGCCCAGCGTGGAGGCGTTGGCCTCGGCGTTGCAATCGCTGGCCCGCACGGCGGCCTCGGCCAGGATGGCGGCGATCTTCAGGTCGCTGAGCAGCCACTTGTTGGCAATCGGGGCCAGAGCCTCAAATGCTTCGAGCAGGCCCAGGCACACGCCCTGCACCTCCAGCGGCACGTCGACGCACCGCCGTGCGGCATTGGGCAGGTCGGTGGTGCGACGGGGGTCGTCCTCGGGCAGACGCTGGAGCGCATTGAGCAGCGAATAGGCCTCCGCGTCGGCGTCGGCCAGTTCGAGCAGCCGGCAACTGGCCTTCGCGCAGTGGGCCGCCAGATTCTCGTGGGCCTGGGCGTGCGGGGCCAGGTCCTTCTTGCCCTTGCTATAGGCCAGGACCATGCCCGCCAGCGAAGCCGAGAGCGCCCCGGCGACGCCGGCCACCGCGCCGCCCCCGGGCGCGGGGCTCTTGGCGGCCAGCGCCGACAAGATCGCGCCAAGGGGCAAGGCACCGATACCCCCGTCGGGGACCTCCACCGCTCGGGTCGGGCTGTTCTTCATGGAACACTCTACTCTCCCAAACGCACGCTCGATCGCTGGCTTTTGGCCCGAAAGCCTGCGACGATGCGGCCATGGCCCACTTCCATGCCCGAACCACGCTCCCCTGCCCGGCCAGTGCCCTGTACCAATGGCACGCCCGGCCCGGTGCCATCGAGCGCCTGACGCCCCCCTGGCAACGCGTGCGCGTGGCCGAACGCAAGCCGGGCACCGACCACCCGCGCATCGGCAACGGGGCCACCGCCCGGCTGATGATCGGCCTGGGGCCCCTGAGCCTGCCCTGGGTGGCCCAGCACTTCGACCACGACCCGCCCCGGCAGTTCTGCGACCGGCAACTGGCCGGGCCTTTTGGCGCCTGGACCCATACGCACCGCTTCATCGACCTGCCCGATGGCCGCTGCGAACTGGACGACAGCATCGAGTACGCCCCGCCGGGCGGGGCCATCGGCTCGGCGTTGCTGGGCCGCAAACTGTCTTCAGACCTGGAACGCCTGTTCTGGTTCCGCCACCAGCGCACCGGGCTGGACCTGGCGCGGCACGCCCAGTGTCCAACGCCGTTGACCATCGCCATCGCCGGCTCGCGGGGCATGATCGGCTCGGCCCTGGCGGCGTTCCTGTCCACGGGTGGGCACCGGGTCATCCGGCTGGTTCGCGGGCCCCTCGAGCAGAACCCCGTCGACGGCATCGAGCAGCGGTACTGGAACCCGGCCTCCCACGACATCTCCCCGGGCTCGCTGGCGGGTGTCGACGCGGTGGTCAACCTGTGCGGGGCGAACATCGCATCGGGCCGGTGGACGACCCGTCGCAAGGCGGCCCTGCTGGCCAGCCGGCTCGCCCCGACGGCGACGCTGGCCAGCGCCATCGCGTCGCTGCCCAGCGCCGACAGGCCCAGGGTGCTGCTCAACGCCAGCGGGGCCCATGCCTACGGCAACCGGGGCGAAGAACCCCTGACCGAGGCCAGCGAGCGCGGGGACGGCTTCCTGGCCTCGCTGGTCCACCAGTGGGAGCAGCAGACCGGGCCCGCACAGGCCGCGGGGGTGCGGACGATCCACCTTCGCTTTGGCGTGGTGCTGGGGGCATCGGGCGGGGCCATGCGTGCCATGCTTCTGCCCACGCGGCTGTGCCTTGCGGGCCCCATCGGTACGGGCCGCCAGTGGTGGCCCTGGATCGGGCTGGACGACGCCGTCGGGGCCATCCACTTCCTGCTCTCACGCGGCGATTTCGAGGGCCCGGTGAACGTGTGTGCCCCCAACGCCGCGACCAACAACGACGTTTCCAGCGCCATCGCCAACGCGGTCGGCCGGCCGTCGGCCTTGGGCCTGCCCGCGGGAGCGGCCCGGGCGCTGCTGGGCGGCGAGCTGGCCGACGAGGCCCTGCTGGCTTCCACTCGTGCCGAGCCCGCCCGCCTGGCAGAGGCGGGCTTCCGTTGGCAGCACCCCACGCTGCACGCTTCGGTCGCCTGGGAACTGGGGGTCCGCCGCCTGCTCGAGGACGTGATGCCCACGACAACCCACCCAACCCTTCTGGAGACCGTCTGACCATGGCAGCCGAGCACGCCGGACGGGCGTACCTGATCATCGGCGGCACGGGGGGCATCGGCAGCGCCCTGGCCCGCCTGCTGTCCCAGGCCGGAGCGCACGCCAGCATCGCCGGCCGGGATGCCGACAAGGCCCGGGCCCTGGCCAGCGAACTTGGGATCCATGCGCTCGACGCGCTGGAGGCCACCAACGCCGACGCCGTCCAGAACGCGGTCCGGGCCACCTTGGAGCAGCACGGCCGCCTGGATGGCGCCGTCAACCTGCCGGGCACCATCCTGCTCAAGCCGGCCCACCTGACCAGCCCCGAGGAACTCCGGCACACGATCGACGCCAACCTGGTCACGGCCTTCAACCTCGTGCGCTCGGCCAGCCAGGCCATGCGCAAGGACGGCGGGAGCATCGTGCTCCTGTCCTCGGCGGCGGCCGGGGCGGGCCTGCCCAACCACGAGGCCATCGCGGCGGCCAAGGCGGCGGTGAACGGGCTGACCCGATCGGCGGCGGCGACGTACGCCCCCAACAACGTCCGCGTCAACGCCGTGGCGCCGGGCATGGTGCGCACGCCCCTGAGCGGGCCCATCCTCAACAACGACCTGGCGATGAAGGCGTCCATCGCGATGCATCCCCTGGGCCGGCTCGGCGAGCCGATGGATGTCGCCAGCGCCATCGCCTGGCTCCTGTCCCCCGCCCAGTCCTGGGTCAGCGGCACGATCCTCGAGGTCGACGGCGGGCTTGGCAACCTCCGGGGCAGGACCAGGGTCTGAATCCTCCCGCGGGCGAATCGACGCACCCGGGCCCCTAGCATGGCATGGCCTGGATAGATCGTGTCCTGATCGGGTTTTCTCCCGGGGCCCGCCCCCATCCACCCAACTCCGCTAGACTGCCCGCAGCGCACGATCCCCCGCATGGCCCGAACATTCGACCGGACAAGGACGCACCCATCGTGGCCGATCACGGAGACAAGAGCATGACCCAGATGAAGAGCGCCCCGCGCCCCGCGGCCACAGGCACGCCCAGCACGCCCGAAGGCGACAGGCCCTTTGTCTACGTCAACGGCCAGTTGCTGCCCAAGTCCAAGGCCATGGTCAGCGTCTTCGACCACGGGCTGCTCTACGGCGACGGGGTCTTCGAGGGCATCCGCATCTACCAGGGCAAGATCTTCATGCTCGGCCAGCACATGGACCGCCTGTGGGCCAGCGCCGAGAAGATCTACCTGGACATCGGCATCTCCCGCGAAGAGATGATCGACATCCAGCGCCGCTGCATCGAGGCCAACGGCATCGTCAACGGGTACATCCGCCTGATCGTCACCCGCGGCGAGGGCACCCTGGGCCTGAACCCCTACCTCTGCCCCCGGGCCGGCATCATCTGCATCGCCGACCAGATCCGCCTGTACCCCGAGTCGATGTACGAGAGCGGCATGCGCGTGGTCGTGGCCCACCGCCCGCGCATCGGCGTGGCCAGCCTGGACCCGCGCATCAAGAGCCTGAACTACCTCAACAACATCCTGGCCAAGTGCGAGGCCATCCACCTCACGCGAGACCTGAACATCACCAGCGAGCAGGACAAGCTCCTGGAAGTCATCATGCTCAACCCGCAGGGCAAGGTCGCCGAGGGCTCGGGCGACAACATCTTCATCGTCAAGGGCGGCAAGCTGCGCACGCCCCCGGTCGAGGACGGCTGCCTGGCGGGCATCACCCGCCGCTTTGTCATCGACCGCCTGGCCCCCCGGTGCGGCGTGGAGGTCGACATCGCCCCCATCACCCTGGAAGACATCTACAGCGCCGACGAGGCCTTCATGACCGGCAGCGCCGCGGAGATCATCGCCGTCCGCGAGGTGCTCGAGCACGACGGCAAGGGCGGCGTCACCGCGACCCACCCGATCGGCCAATCCGCGGCCGGCGGCGCCGCGGGCGAGGGCCCCATCACCAACAAGCTGCGCACCACCTTCCGCCAGATCGTCACCAGCGACCAGGTGCCCGAGGATTGACGCGGCACGGCTCCCAAACGCGGCCGGGCCGGGGCCCGCGGGGCCGTTGATTCCCAGGTGCCGGCGGCCTTCAATTGCCCCTGCCAGAAACCGGGCCCAGCGTGGGCCGGATCAGAACCAAACGCCGGCCCGCAGCCGCGGCCAGCCGGCCTGATCGCCGGGGAACACATCCCGGCACCCCGAACGGGAAGATCCCGCTCGCGGGACGGAGGAATCGACGATGGCCAACTACACCGGGCCCAAGGTCCGCCTCAGCCGACGCGTGGGCGTGCCCATCGAGGCGGTCGAGAAGCACACCAGCAACGAACGCGTCCGCACGCCCCCGGGCATCCACGGCGCCCGCGGCAGGCGGCTGCGCGACTACGGCATCCGCCTGGCCGAGAAGCAGAAGCTGCGCTACCACTACAACGTGGGCGAGAAGCAGTTCCGCCGCTTCGTGCAGGAGGCCAAGCGCCTGCCGGGCAACAGCGGCGACACGCTGCTGGTGCTGCTCGAGCGGCGGCTGGACAACGTGATCCGGAGGATGGGCATCGCCCGGACGATCTGGGCGGCCCGGCAGATCGTGGCCCACGGGCACGTGCTGGTCGATGGCCACAAGACCGACCGCCCCAGCTTCCAGGTCAAGCCCGGCATGGTCATCACCATCAAGGAGAAGACCCACAAGCTCTGCCGCGAGAACATGGAAACCCTGTCCGGCCACGAGGTGCCCGGGTGGATCAGTTTCAATCCCAGCGAGCTGAAGGCCCGGATCGTCTCGATGCCCGCGCCCGACGAGGTGCCCTTCCGCGTCAAGACCAACCTGGTCATCGAGTTCTATCGCTTCTGAAGCGATCGGGCCCGGGGCCGCACCCCGGGCGTGCGCACCAGCGTCCATGCACTGGCCGGGGCCGGTCGGTCCGCCCGCGCTCGGCAGCAACCAAGGGTCCTCGGGCCACAGGCGGGCGAGATGCTCAAGTTCCTTCGCAAGTACAGCAAGTGGCTGCTGATCGTCTTCGGCGTGCTGCTCATGGTGGCCTTCACCGCGCCCCAGGCCATCCAGCAGCTGGGCAACCGGATGGCCAACCCGGCCATCGCCCGCATCGATGGCAAGCCCGTCTCTGTGCTGGAGGTGCAGGACGCCGAGCGGCAGCTGGCCGTCCTGCGTCAGCGCGTGCCCGAGCAGTACCTGCCGAACCTGGACCCCAACAACCGGGGGCTGCACTGGCTGCTGCTGCACCGGGAGGCAGAGGCCGCCGGGCTGGTGGGCGTGGCCGGCGACGGCGCCCTGTGGGTCGAGGACTTCGCCCCCGCCCTGGCCCGCCAGCAGCTGTACCTCGAGCTGTCCCAGCAATGGGGCCCGCAGTTCGCCGGGATGCTCGTGGACCAGCAATGGAACATGCTCACCCCCGAGAACCGCCAGTCCCGCATCGACAACATCGCCGGGTTCCTCAAGCAGCCCCCCGGGGGGGCCACCGAGCGGGAGTACCACGAGGCCCTGAGCGTGGCCCGGGGCATCTCGCGATTGCTCAACGCCTACTTTGCCGCCGCGCCGCTGTCGGACCGGCGGGCCCGCTTCGAGGCCGCCGGCGACCAGCGCCTGGCCGAGGTCGAGGCCCTGTGGGTTCCCGCGGGCCTGGTTTCGGACATCGCCGGCGAGCCCACCGAGGACCAGGTCCGCGAGCACTTTGACCGCTTCGCCTCCACCCCTCGCGGCGGCGGGGAGTTCGGCATCGGCTACACCCTTCCCGAGCGGCTCCAGATCGAGTACCTCACCATCGACCGGGCCGCCGTCGAGGCGGCCGTCGAGCCCGATCCGCTGGAGGTCCGCAAGCGCTTCCAGACCCGGGCCCGCCAGCTCGAGGCGGCCGGCCAGGCGTCGCCCTCCTTCGAGGAGACTCGAGAGGCCCTGGAACGCCTCGTGCGGCAGGAGATCGCCGACGACGCCATCCGCGCCGCCCAGCAGGCCTACGTGAGCGTGATGGGCGAGGCCACGCGCACGCTCGAAAGCCTGGGCCCCTACAAGCGTCTGCCGCCGGACTTCGACGCCACGCGCCCGAGCCTGGAAGCCGTCGCCGACCGCATGGTGGAGATCGTCGCCCTGACGCGCTTCCCCGGGGCGCGCGACGGGCGGGTCGCCCTGCCGCGGCCCACCATCGTGCGGCCCGGACGCTGGCTGTGGGCCCAGGCCCTGCAAGAGCTCGAGGGCTTCGGGCAGGCCCAGATCACCATCGGCTCCAACACGGCCCCGGTCTCGCAGGTGCTCTTTGCCGTCCGCGAGCTGCGCCCGGAGATGGGCGTGCGGCTGGCGATCCAGCGCGGGCTGCCGGTGACCGACATCCCCGCGACGGACTTTTCCGGCAGCGTGTACTACTACACCATCCTGGACGTGCGGGCAGAGTCTCCCCCCGACAGCCTCGAAGAGGTGCGCCAGCAAGTCGTCGAAGACTGGAAGTCGCTGCGGGCCTTCGAGCGGCTGGCCGAGCTTGCCGACCTGGCCCGCCAGCGCACCGCCGGCGACGGCCCCACCGCGGCGGCCCTGCGCCTGTTCGAGGCCCTGGGCACCGCCGCTGCGGCCCCGGACCCCCAGCCGGTCCGCGTCACGCCCAACGTCGTCGTCGACGCCGGGCGTGGCCAGCGGGTGCAGGACCTGGACACCCCCGCCTTCCGCGACGCGGCCATGGCGGTCTTCCAGCGGCTGGACCCCCTGGCCGACATCCCGGCCCTGCCGCGCGAGGATCGGACCTTCTCGGTGGCCATCCCCTCCACGCGGACGCTGGCCGTGGGCACGGTCAACGCCATCACGCCCCTGACGGCCGAGGCCTTCCGCTCCCGGGCCCGGGCCTTTGACATCAACATCCGGGGCCGCGAGATCCAGAACAACCTGACCGAGGGCAACCCCTTCGCACTGCCGGCGCTCCAGCAGCGGCTCAACGTCGTCCTCCTGGAACGCGGGGACAAGGAAGACCCTGCCGACTAGGCCACCGCCCCCGGCTCGTTTGGCCCGCCGGGCACCGCCAGCAGGTCCGCCTGTGCCAGCGACTGGGGCAGGGCGTCCAGCGGCGTGGCCTGTTCGATGGTGAAGGGCCCCACCGCCGTTCTTCGCAGGCAAGCCAGCGTGCCCCCGGTGCCCAGGGCCAGGCCCAGGTCGCGCGCCAGGCTGCGGACGTACACCCCCTTGCCGCAGCGGATGTCCAGCTCGGCGAACGGCCATTGGTACGACAGCAAGTCGATGGCGTGGATGGTGACCGGCCGGGGCTCGAGCACGACCGCCTCGCCCTTGCGGGCCAGGGCGTAGGCGCGGCGGCCGCCGACCTTCATGGCGCTGAAGGCGGGCGGGCGCTGGAGGACTTCTCCCACGAACCCGCCCAGGGCGTCCCGCAGGTCGGCCCCGCTTGGCGGCCGGGCCACGTCGACCGGCGTGCGCGTGCCCTCGCGGTCGTCGGTGTCGGTGAAGGCCGAGAGGTCGACGCGGGCGGTGTAGCGCTTGCTGGTTGCCATGAGCCGCTCGCAGGCCCTGGTGGCCCGCCCGCACAGGATCACCAGGACGCCCGTGGCCAATGGGTCGAGCGTGCCCGCGTGGCCGACCTTGACGCCCTTGGGGGCCCCCCCGCGTCGCAGGCGGGCCCGGACGGCGGCGCAGGCCCGCATGGAGGTCGGCCCCAGGGGCTTGTCGACCACCAGGAGGCCATCGATGGGGGCGGGCTCGTGCACGATGGATCGTTGGCCGCCCGCCGGGCCCGGGCCCGCCTGCGGCGCTACCCTGTGGCCCACTCGCCCCGCCCGGATCGGCCGGCCGGGGCACCCGGAGAGGTGGCCGAGTGGTTGAAGGCGCACGGCTGGAATCCGTGTTGGCGGGGTAACCCGTCACGGGGGTTCGAATCCCCCCCTCTCCGCTTCGCCCGCCGCCGGTCCGCGCTGGCCTATCGCCCAACGGGGCCGGCGCGCCGGGCCTTTTGACCCATGGCCAGTGGCCAACCCCCCAGGGCCAAACGGGCGTGCTCTTGGCAATGGGGGGTTGGAGTTCCAGAACAACCCACCCCCGAGAACGGGCCCGCCTCCTGCTCCCTCTCCCTCCCAGGGAGAGGGCCGGGGTGAGGGTTCTTCGAAGACTCAGGGCTCCCGGAAGACCCCTCGGGGCTCCCGCAAGACCCCTCACCCCAACCCTCTCCCCGCGGACGGGGAGAGGGAGCAAGAGGGCACGCCTCCGCCTCCCTCTCCCTCCCAGGGAGAGGGCCGGGGTGAGGGTTCTTCGAGTACCAAGGGCGCTTGGAAGCCCCCTCGGGGCTCCCGCAAGACCCCTCACCCCAACCCTCTCCCCGAAGACGGGCAGAGGGGGGCAGGAGGGCCATGGGCCATGGTCCAGAGTTTCCAGTCGGCCATGGGCCATCGGCCAGAACGCCCCGGCCCCGCGGGGCTCCCGGCGGCCGGTTTTCCCATTCCTGCGGCATTTTTCGCGATTGCGGCCCCGGCGGACGGCCCGGCCCGGCCGCGGTCCGACGCCGCCGGGGTGCTCGGTGGTGCTGCCCGGCGCCGGGCGCATCGTGCCCCGGAGCGCGGGGCACGATGCGCTGGCCGAGGGGCACGCTCCGCGCGGCATGGGGCCCGAAGTGGCCCGCGCCGGGCGTGTTCCCATCGTCCGGGGGCCGCCTGGGCACTGTCCGGGGCGGGCAGGTTCGCCGCGGCCGGCTGAAGGGGGGCCATCTTCCAGCCGATGGAAGGCTGGGCGGCTCGCGCGGGCGGGGCGGCCCGGGACCGATCCGCGAGAGGAGCGCCACGATGGCCCGACGCGCCGACAAGGACCAGGCCGGATTCCTCACCGCCATGGGCGTCTTGGCCCAGCGCTGGCAGGGGGCCGACCCCTCGGCCTTTGGCCTCACGCCCCAGCAGGCCCAGGGGCTGATCGACCGCTACCACGCCGCCCTCTTGGCCGCCCACGCCGCCGACGCGGCCCGCCTGGCCGCCCGCAAGGCCGTGGCCATCAAGGGCCGGGCCATGGCCGACCTGCGCGGCGACTTCGGGGCCTTAAGCGGCATCATCGACGGCGTGGCCAAGTCCACCGGAGACCCGGGGGTCTACGCCGCGGCGGGCATCGCCCGGCCCGGCCCGCGGCGCAGGCGCCCGGCCCCCCCGCCGCCGCGACTGCACGACTGGAAGGTCCGCAGCGACGGCTCCATCGCGGTCGTTTTCACCATCGACGACGGCGGCCTGGGCTCGCTGGTCTACGAGGTGCGCCGCCAGACGGGCACGGCCGATGGGCGCAGCGGCCCCTGGCGGGCGATGGGCGTGATCTCGCGCAAGCGCTTCATCGACCGGCGCGTGCCGGTGGGCGTCGTCGCCGTGCGCTACCAGGTGCGGGCCGTCCGCAGCAACGGCGGGCGCAGCGACTGGGCGAGCTTCGGCGAGTTCCGCTTCGGCACGCTGCGGGGCTGCCTGTGGCCCGAGGGCGACAGCTTCGTGGACTCCATCGCCAACGAGGCCCCGGTGTGAGCCCCCCACCGCCCTCTTGAGAGCGCCGAAGCCCCTTTCGCGTGCATCGCTGGCCAAGCCCCCCGGCGGGCGCTGGCCCGCTGGTTCACTGGCCGGGCTTCTTCCAGTGCGGCGGGCGGATCTCCTCGGGCATCTCGGCGTAGACCCTGGCCCGCCACTGGGCGAAGAGGGCGGCCTTGCGCAGGGCCTCGAGGATGGCGGGGTTGTTCGACACGCGGCAGCGCGGGTCAAGCCGGCTCGGATCGGGCCTGGGCGAGCAGTTGCTGGTAGAAGGGTCGGTCATGGATTGCCCCGGGCGGGCCGCTCTCGGCGATCAGGCGAGGTTGCGCCCCGGATGAATCGTAGACGACCCAATCGTCGACGATCGGCTGGTACAACCGCACGAGGTTGCTCAGCCCGCGCAGGTACCGGCGTCGCACGATCGGTTCTGGAACGTCGTGCCCGCCCTGCGAGACACGCAGGCGAACCCGTTCGACGGCATGGTCGGGCGTTGGCAAAGCCAGGAAGACGAGCGAGCACGCGATGCCGGATTGTCGCACGGACCGCAACCATGGCGCAAAGCCCAGCGTCGACAGCGTTGTTTCGAAGGCGAAGCTCTGGCGAGCCCCCGCGAGCTCGCGCATCCTCGCCAGCATGGCGCGGCCCGCGGCAAAGGCCGCGACCTCGGGCGTGAAGGAAGAAAGCCCCTGCGCGATGGAGTCCGCGTTGACGAATTCGCCCACGCCCATCGTGTGGCGCAACAGGTACGGCGCCGCCGTGGTCTTGCCCGCGCCGTTGGGGCCGGCCAGGATGACGATGGTGGGCGTGGGCAATGCCTTGCTCCTGCCAGGCGGCCCGCCTAGTCCTCGCTCGTATCCAGGACCGCCATGAAGGCCGTCTGGGGGATGTTGACGCTGCCCACGCTCTTCATGCGCTCCTTGCCCTTCTTCTGGGCCTCGAGCAATTTGCGCTTGCGGCTCACGTCGCCGCCGTAGCACTTGGCCGTCACGTCCTTGCGGAAGCCCTTGATGGTCTCGCGGGCGATGATCTTGCCGCCGATGGCCGCCTGCAAGGGAATCTCGAACTGGTGGCGCGGGATCTGCTTGCGCAGCTTGGTCAGAAGCTGGCGGCCGCGTTGCTCGCTGCGCTCCTTGTGGGTGATCAGGGCCAGGGCCTCCACCGGCTCGCCGTTGATGAGGATGTCGACCTTGACCAGCTTGTCTTCCTGGTAGCGCTCGATCTCGTAGTCCATGGTGGCGTAGCCGCTGGTCATGCTCTTGAGCTTGTCGTAGAAGTCGTAGATGATCTCGGCGAGCGGCACCTCGAAGGTGAGCAGGTCTCGCGTGTCGCTGATGTACTGCTGGTTCTTGTAGACGCCCCGGCGGCCCAGGCACAGGGTCATGATGTCGCCGATGTATTCCTTGGGCGTCATGATCTCGACCTTGCAGATGGGCTCCTTGATGGCCAGGACCACCGAGGGGTCGGGCAGGTCGGCGGGGTTGTGCACCTCCACGGTCTCGCGGGCCCCGCCCTTGGTCCGCACGTCCACCAGGTACGACACGGTGGGCGCGGTCTGCACGACCTCGACCCCGCCCTCGCGCTCGAGGCGCTCCTGGATGATGTCCATGTGCAGGAGGCCCAAAAAGCCGCAGCGGTAGCCAAAGCCCAGCGCCTCGGAGTGGACGGGCTGGAAGGTGAAGCTGGCGTCGTTGAGGCTGAGCTTCTCGATGGCCTCGCGCAGCGACTCGAAGTCGTTGCCCTTCTTCTCGCTGGTGGCGGGGTAGAAGTCGCAGAAGACCATCTGCGCGGGCGGCGCGTAGCCCTCCAGGGCCTCGGGGGCGGGGTCGTTGTCGAGCGTGATGGTGTCGCCGATCCGCACGTCGCCGAGCGTCTTGATGGCGGCGATGAGGTAGCCCGTCTCGCCGGCGGTGAGCACGCCGGCCTTGGTCTGCTTGGGGGTGTACTTGCCCAGTTCGGTGACGGCGAAGGTGCGGCCCAGGCCCATCATGCGGATCTTGTCGCCGACCTTGAGTTTGCCGTCGAACAGGCGGATGTAGACGATGACCCCGCGGTAGTCGTCGTAGACGGCGTCGAAGATCAGGGCCCGGGTCTGGGGCATCACCGGCGGCTTGGGCGGGGGCAGGCGGTCGCAGATGGCGCTGAGCAACTCGGGGATGCCCTGGCCGGTCTTGGCCGAGACGCGCAGGCAGTCCTCGGCGGGGAAGCCCAGGGCCTGCTCGACCTCCATGGCGATTTCATCTGGACGCGCTCCGGGAAGATCGATCTTGTTGAGCACCGGGACGATCTCGAGGTCTTGCGAGACGGCCAGGTAGGCGTTGACGATGGTCTGGGCCTCGACGCCCTGGCTGGCATCGACGACCAGGATGGCCCCCTCGCAGGCCTTGAGGGCCCGGCTGACCTCGTAGCCGAAGTCGACGTGGCCGGGGGTGTCGATGAAGTTGAGCATGAAGGTCTGGCCGTTGTGGACGTGCATGACCGTGACGGCCGAGGCCTTGATGGTGATGCCCCGCTCGCGCTCCAGGTCCATGTCGTCGAGGGTCTGCTCGCGGGCCTCGCGGTCGCTGACGGCGTGGGTGGCCTGGAGCAGGCGGTCGGCCAGGGTGCTCTTGCCGTGGTCGATGTGGGCGATGATGGAGAAGTTGCGGATCTGCGGGTCCATAAAGGAGGGGGCCCCTGGGGTGCGGGTGTTTGGGGGCGGGCCCGGGAGACCTGCCGATGGGCGATTGTAGAGCGCCCCGGGGCGAACCTGTGGGCCCCGGGGGGCATCGGGCTTGCCTTTGGCGGCCTTGGGCGAAGGATTCTGGCCTGTGCGACCCCCACCGATGCAGACCGACCGCCGGGCCTCGCGCTCGGTGGCGGCACGCGTGCTGTGGAGCTTCCTGCCCGGGTCGGTGCCGGCCATGGCGCGGGCGAACTACCGGCGCGAGGCGCTGTCGGCGGTCTTCCTGCCCTTTGCCCTGGCGGCCACCGAGGGATCGATCATCAGCGTGCTGGTGCGGGTGGCCTACGAGGGCCGGGTCGATCCCATCCTGCTGAACCTGGCCGTGGGCGTGCTGGCGGCGGCCCCGGCGATGGCCAACATCACCAGCTTCGTGTGGGTCAGGCTCAGCCACGGGCTGCCCAAGATCCCGTTCATCAACGCCCTGCAAGTGGCCGTGGTGGTGATGGTCCTGGCCATCGCCGCCTGCCCGCGCACGGGGACGGGGCTGGTGGTGACGACCCTGTCGGTGGTGCTGGGCCGGGCGGCGTGGACGGGGCTGATCACCCTGCGCTCCACGGTGTGGCGGTACAACTACCGCCGGGACGTGCGGGCGCGGATCACCGGCAAGATCACGACCATCCAGGTGGTGATGATGGCGCTGCTGGGGATCGGCCTGGGCCAGGCGATGGACCTGGACGAGCGGGCCTTCCGGGTGATGCTGCCCGTGGGGGCGGCCCTGGGCCTGGTGGGCGTGTGGCACTACTCGAGGATCCGCGTGCGCCACGAGTGGGCGCTGCTGGCCAGCGAGAAGAAGACCGGCGGCCAGACGGCCAGCTTCAACCCCTGGTCGATGGTGGTGACGCTGCGCGAGGACCGGGCCTTTGCGCGGTTCATGGCCGCCCAGTTCCTGCTGGGCATGGGCAACATGATGGCGCTGGCGCCGCTGGTGCTGATCGTGCGCGAGCAGTTCGGCTTTGGCTACCTGGCGAGCATGGTCGTGGTGAACTCGATCCCGCTGGGGCTGATGCCGGTGTTCATCCCCTTCTGGGCCCGGCTCATCGACCGCTCGCACATCGTGCGCTTCCGCATCATCCACTGCTGGTCCTTTGTGCTCACGCTCTCGCTGATGTTCCTGGGCATCACCACGGGGCAGGTGTGGCTCGTGGTGCTGGGGGCCATCGCCAAGGGGGCGGCCTTCGGCGGCGCCACCCTGGCGTGGAACCTCGGCCACCTCGACTACGCACCAAAGGGCAAGGAAACCCAGTACATGGGCGTGCACGTGACCCTCACGGGCGTCCGCGGAGCCCTTGCTCCCATGGTTGGCGTGACGGTCTATACCCTTGCCGCCAGCAGCGGATTCGCGCTCAACCCCGGCACGTGGACGTACGCCATGTGCCTGGTCGTGACGCTGTGCGGGACCGCGGCGTTCTTCGTGCTGGCCGGCGACCCCGCGCTGCACGAGCGGCTCCGCAGCGATCCGATCGAGGCGGCCCCGCCCAGCCGTTCGGTCGTGTGATGGAGGAATCGGGTCATGGATCCAACGCCCACGATCGACCTGCGCAGCGACACGGTCACGCGTCCCACCGATGCCATGCGCCGGGCGATGGCACATGCCCGGGTGGGCGACGACGTGCAGGAAGGCGACCCCACCGTGCGGGAACTGGAAGCCCGTGTGGCCCAGATGCTGGGCAAGGAGGCGGCGATCTTCGTGCCCAGCGGCACCATGGCCAACCTCCTGGCCATCAAGACCCAGACTAGCCCGGGCGACGAGATCGTCGTCCACGACCAGGCCCACATCTACCACTGGGAGACGGGCGGATACGCCGCCATCGCGGGATGTTCCATCCGCATGGTGCCGGGCGAACGCGGTGTTTTCACGCCGCAGACCTTGCGACGAGCCGTGCGCTTTTCAGACCCGCACTGCCCCCCCACCACGCTCGTGGCCATCGAGAACACCCACAACAAGGGGGGCGGGCACGCGTGGCCGGTCGAGGCCATCGATGCCATCGCGCAAGAGGCTCACGCCCTGAACTTGCGGCTGCACGTGGATGGCGCGCGCCTCTGGAACGCGTGCCACGCGACGGATTCAACGCCGCAACGCCTGGTGCGTGGCGCCCACAGCGTCAGCGTGTGTTTTTCCAAGGGCCTTGGCGCGCCCGTGGGCTCGGCCTTCGCTTCCGATGCGAAGACCATCGCACTCGCCAGGCGCTGGAGAAAGATGCTCGGCGGCGCGATGCGTCAGTCGGGAGTGCTGGCAGCAGCAGCGCTGCACGCGATAGATCATCATTTCGATCGGATTGCCCAGGACCACGCGAACGCTCTACGGTTGGCAAAGACGATCGAGCAATGTCCCGGCATGACGCTGGACCCCGCCCAGGTGGACACCAACATCGTGTTCGCACGGATGGCACCCGATCGGCCCATCGAGGATCAGCAGCGACTCGCCGAGAAGTTCTGCCAGGTCATGCGCGAGCAGGGCGTGGGCATCCTCTCGGAGGGTGATGGCCGCGTGCGAGCGGTCTTCCACCTCGATGCCTCGTCTGAGGCTGGCGAAATGGCCTGCCGGGCATGGCTCCAGGGCGCGCAGCGCCTGGCGGGTATCAACTCGCTTTGACCCACTGCGTGATCTCGCCACTGGCGGCGAGCATCGATGCCTTGGAAAGCGCCTGCTTATGGGCCGGTGTCAGATTCTCGAACCGAATGCCCGCGACCCAGCCGAAGATCTTGCGGCGATCGACCCGGACAATCACACCCTGGAAGTCCATCTCGCCCAATCCCCAATCGAGCCGGAGGCTGATCTCGTCGCCCACCTTTCCGGGCCTTGGGCCCCCGCCAGCCAGTCGGAGTCCGCCCGCTGAGAGGTCCAGCACTTGCCCCTTGTCGCACTCAACGCCTTCCGGGGAGATACGCCCGGTACGGCGGTGCTGGTTGGGATCGGGTTCCTTGGGTTCTGGTCGCATGTAAGGCCACCGTTGCATCTGATGTCTCCGTGTCCTGGATCAACAGAACACGCAGACAAGGGTTTGCCAATCAGACTCACCGGTTCACTCCATCGGCACAATTCGAGGTCTCATCCAGTCCGGATGGTTTCCCGATGTTCACAGTTATCCAGACAATCCGATCGTGCCCCTAGGCGGCTTTCTGGGACGGGCCAAGCGGGTTGTTCTCGAGCCAACGGCGAAGCTCGTGCAAGTTGATGGCCTCGGGATTGGGTTGGAGTTTGGCCTTCGCTGACAGCGGTATGGATGAACCCGTGTTCGGATCGCGCAGCACGATGGCACCAGAATGGTCGAGGGCCACGTGTATCGGACCCTTGATGACTTCTCGGACGGTTGCCGTGTGTCCCGCGAACTGGATCACCACGCCGGGCATGATGGTTTTCTCGACAAGGAGCGTTGTGGCGTGGAGTTTTTCGTATGCAAGAAGCACGTGCTCGATTCCAGCCCGGATGGCCGGGACTTTCGCCTGCCCGTTCATGATGTCAAACTGGAGGCTGGTCATGGTCTCGGCTTGCGTGGCCGTGAGCCGTGCCGCCATTTTTTGGAGGTCCTGGAGTTCCTGCATGGCCTTGGCTGTCGAGGCGGCGGCCATGGGCAGGATCTCCTCAAGCAGTCGCGCGAGAGTATCCAGCTGAGGATCGATCCCGATGCGCACGAGGGTCGGCGTTTCGGCTTCCCCTCCAAGCGATCGGACGCTGCCTCCGAACCGGGCGGTCAGTTCTCCTCCCACGACGGTACAGGTGCCCGAATGGATGCACCGGCCGACGGAGGTCGTGCAGTTGGTGAGTTCCTTTTGGATGCGTAAGTCGTAGGCAATGCTGGCGCGGACCCCGTCGAGGTACTTGGCTTCGAGGTTCCCGCCCGTGACGAGTTCGCCCTTGCCGCGGCCGGCCATGCCCCGACGCAGGACGATGGAACCCCTGGCGTGGAGGTCTGCGGCTTCGACGAGTTCGACGACTTCGAGGTTGCCACCCACTTCCACGCGGAAGCAATCGCGAACACCCTTGCGGATGATCACGTCCCCGGGAAAATCGACGTTCCCGGTACTGAAGTCCACAAACTCGCTGATTTCCAAGACTGGTTCGACGCGCAACTTTGAAGGTGTCATCTCGAGTCGGCCTCGCCTGCGGGCGTGGACCGATCCATCGGGCTTCTGTTCAACCGAATCGTCCAGAACCAATGGACAGGGCCTGCCGATGACGGCCTTGATCAACTTTCCCCGAACGTCCATGCCGTCCTGCGCATCGGTATGGGGGTGGATCATGCCAATCCGCTGCCCTTCATGGACGATCATGAACGCGGATCGCCCATAGTGGCTGAAGCCGGTCTGTGTGGCTTCGCCGGTGTCCACCGGCGGCACCTCCTGCACGAGGGCCGCGTCGAGCTCGAAATGGCCGTCTTTGCCATCGACCGCGGGAACGCCTTCGGCGGCAATGGTCTCGGCGGTGATGCCCGGGCGCTCGATCAGTGCCTGAGAAAGGATGGCCGCCGCATGGGTGGTCACTTCGGATGGTCGAACACCCCGAGCAGCGAGGATGGCCTCGACGGCTTCGGGCGTGATGTCTCCCGGCTCGGCACCGGGCTGGATCTGGAGCGTGGCCCGCAACCCATCGGAAGAGACCGAGACTCGAGCGACCTTGTCGAGCGCGTCGATACTCACGGGGCGGCCCTCATACCGCCAGGGACGGACGGCTCACGCCGCCGTGCACTTGGCGAGTGTTTCCTGGATCCGCTGGCTGAGCAGGTCGGGCGTGAAAGGCTTGACGACGTAGTTGTTCACGCCGGCCTTGATCGCCTCGATAACCCGGCTCTTCTCGGCCTCGGTGGTCACCATGATGATGGGCGTCGTCTTGTCGTCCTGGCGGAATGCCTTGACGAATGTCAACCCGTCCATAATGGGCATGTTCCAGTCGACCAGCAGCAGGTCGGGGCCATATGCCTTGACCTTGCTCAATGCGTCCTGTCCGTCGCACGCCTCCTCGATGTTGGTGTGGCCGAGTTGCGCCAGGACGGACTTCTGGATGTTGCGCATGGTCTTGGAATCGTCGACGAGCAGAATCTTCATTGGGGTTGCTCCGTACTGGGATGGGCCTCAGGCCTTGGCACCGGCGGCTTGAGCGGTTTGGCCAGCCGACTCGGTCTGGTCCTGGATCGACACTTCGATGGCAAACCGACCACAGTCGGTGACACAGGGCAGGATGATGACCGGTTGGTCCTTCTGGGCGGTCACCACATGTCGTGCGCCCAGGACCACGCTGGGCGTCGAGATTGAGGCCTTGCGACCGACGAAGTTCGCCTTGGCTCCGCCACTGATCATGTTCACCAGTTCACCCACGGCGTCGGCAAAATCGGGCGAGTCGCTCTGGATCTCGCTGCCGGTGAAGAGCGCGACGATCCTCAGGGCCGACTCGAGTTCGAAACTCAGGACGACCGAACCAACGCAATCGCCGCTCATCCCGATGATGGCAGAGACGTCATAGGTTGTGGACGACTTGTCCTTGATCTTGGGGGCTTCCACCTCGACGGGCAATTGCAGCATCGTGGCGAAGACGTTTTGGACGCTCTTGATGAACGGCGTAATCAGGGCGGGATCCATGGGGCCTCCTGGCGTGTGGTCTCTTCCGTCGATCTGTCTTCGGTCGATGCGATGCATGGCTTGACCCGAATGATAAAAAAAACCGCCCCGATGCGGGGCGGTTGGGTCAGCATGACGAAAGGTTATTGGACGTTATGGCGAGGTCGTCCGGGCCGATCAGTCGCAGCCTTCGGCGAAGGCGTTCTGGAAGCACAGGAAGTCGAAGATGGTGAACGCGCCGTCGCCGTCGCAGTCGGCGTAGGCATCGCCCGAGGCGAAGGCGTTCTGGAAGCACAGGAAGTCGAAGATGGTCAGTTGGCCGTCGCCGTCGCAGTCGGCGTAGCACTCGGCTCCGCTGCCGAGGTTGAGTTCCATCGCGTCCATCATGACGAAGGCACCGCCGAACAGGGCACCTTCGATTTCGATGGTCGTGACGCCGGTGGAAAACTCCCAGCCGTTCCAGTTCCAGGCGCAATCTCCCAAAAGTTCGATGGGAGCGCTGCCAACCAACCCGCCGCCAGCGTCAAAGAAGCGGGCGGTGCCGTTGGGGGGTGCCAGATCTGCGTTGGATCCGAAGTACCCACCGAAGGCGCTGACTTCCTCGTTGAATACGTACCGGACGAAGCCACCGGCGGATGCTGCCAAGCGAGTACCCTCGAAGGGGCGAATGACACAGATGAAGCTCCAGCCCGTGGTGGTGTGCATGGAGCCGCCCGTGCTGAACATCTCGCCCACGCCGCCGAAGACCGGGTGGGACGGGAGGAACCCGCCGGGAAGTCCATCGAAGCCTTCCTGGAGGTCGCCGGTGAACGGACCAACCGGCGTCTGACCCAGCGCAAGCGCCGGGACTGCCAGCAACGAAGCAAGAACGAACTTCTTCATAGTGATACCCCTCTGTCTCATTAGGGATTACCCATAATCCCCAGGTTGTGGACACGAGCAGCCTACATCTTCTGCTCCTCTGCGCGGCATATGCATCGATCTCACAGAGCGTTTCTGTTTCTGCTATCTAGCAATAAAATTCTGGCTTTTGTTCTATTTTTGATAGGATATAAATCGCGATGCGACCTAGAACCTTGGCACCTGTCATCTGGTAGGATGCCGCGAACACTTCTTTGTTCGGTGAAAGGCCTCCGAGGAAAGGTCCAATAGCCAATGACCCTTGAACGGCCAAGCCGAACCATGATCGAGGCCGTGATGAGACCTGTTCCCATCAGGAAGGCCACACCATGAGCCCGGTCATCGCCGCAATGAGGCTCGGACCCGTGGAGTTTGAGCAGCCATATTGGCTTTGGTTGCTTGCCATATTCATCCCATTGTGCATTGTTATAGGACGCAAAAATCTGGCCGGCATGGCAACCCACAGCCGACGGGTTGCCCTGGTCGTGCGATTGCTCGTGCTTGTCATGCTGGTCGGGGTGCTGGCAAGACCTTCGATGCGCGATACGGCCAAGGACATCGCGGTGACGGCCGTGCTGGACCTGAGCCGATCGGTCCCCCCGCCGGTGCAGGATCGGGCTCGCACATTTGTCCGTTCGGCCGCTACTTCCGGCAAATCGACCGGGGATCGCGTCGGCGTTATCGCGGTCGCTGGCGAGGCGATCATCGAAGCCCTTCCCCGTCCCTTCTTACCTGAGGTCGACCGGGCTTTCACGGGCCGGACGGACCAGACCAACCTGGCCGAAGCGTTGCGTCTGGCACTGGCGGTGCGTCCTCCCGACGCGGCGTACCGGATCGTGCTTTTGAGCGATGGGAATGAGACGGCTGGCGATCTGTTGGCCGAGGCCCGATCGGCACGCGCACAGGGCGTACCCGTCGATGTCGTGCCCTTGCGGTACCGGTATGACAACGAGGTGATCGTCGAGCAGTTGCTTGCACCGGCTACGGCCCGGCTTGGAGAGAACGCGAATCTGCGGGTGGCTTTGCGTTCGAACGCGCCTTCGTCGGGCATGTTGACGATCCTTGCCAACGGGAACGCGATCGACATCTCGTCGGAAGCAAGTGGCCCGGGCGTACGCGTCACTCTGGATTCTGGGCTGAACACGTTCGTGGTGCCGATCCGAGTTCCTCCGATCGAGGTGCTTCGATTTGAAGCAATCTTTGAGCCCGACTCTGGGCAAGACACGATCCTGGAAAACAACCGGGCGTTGGCGACGACGTTCGTGGCTGGCGAGGGCAAGGTACTCGTGCTGGTTGAGGATCGGGCCAGCGCCTTGCCTTTTCTCGAAGCTCTGGGCCAGGCCGGGGTGCTTGTGGACGTGCGCCCGGCCGCTCTGATGCCCGATTCGCTGGTGGAACTGGGAGCCTACGACGCGGTTGTGCTGATGAACCAGCCGGCGGCGAACTTCAGCCGCTTCTCGATGGACCAGTTGCGGCAGTATGTTCACGACGCGGGCGGCGGGCTGGTGATGGTGGGCGGTCCCGACACGTTCGGCGCGGGCGGGTGGATCAACAGCCCACTGGAGGACGCGTTACCCATCCGTCTCGACCCGCCGCAGAAGCGGCAGTTGCCCAGCGGCGCGGTTGCGATTGTCATCGATACGTCTGGATCGATGGGCATGCCCGTGGGTGGGCTATCTCAAACACAGCTGGATGTTGCCAAGGAGGGTGCCGTCGCGGGGATCAACTCGCTGTCGTCGCGCGATCTGGCGACGGTGATCCGCTTCGACAGCACGGCTGGGCTTGTGATGCCGCTGGCGTCGGTGTCGGACAAGGGCGCGTTCGCGTCTGCGATCCGCCGGATGCAACTGGGCGGGGGGACGAATATGGCCCCGGGCCTGGTCATGGCCTTGGAGCAACTGGAGCGTGCCCAGGCCGCGGTCAAGCACATCATCGTGCTGAGCGACGGGCAGACGATGGGCTCCGAAAGAGAGTTCCAGACGATCATCCGCCGGGCTCTCCAGAGCAGGGTCACGATCTCGACTGTGACCATCGGGGATCAGGCCAACGATGCGCTGATGCAGGAGATCGCCGCGGCGACGAAGGGGCGGTACTACCCGGTATCGGTGGCCAACAGCAAGGCGCAGTTGCCCGAGATCTTCATCCGCGATTTCATCAATATCAGCCGGCCTTTGGTGTGGGAGGGCACGCCTTTTGTACCGGCGTTCACGCCCGGGCTGACCGAGGCCTCGCGTGGGATCCGCGGGGTGCCTCCGGTGAGCGGCTATGTCGTGGCGGGCGACCGCGATGGCATGAGCGTGGTGTCGATGCGCGGGCAGGAGAACGACCCGATCCTGGCGCAGTGGCAGCACGGGCTGGGGCGTGTCGTGACATACACGAGCGACGCGCTCAGCCGGTGGAACCCGATGTGGCTCGCCTGGGGCGACTACAAACAGTTCTGGGAGCAGCACGTCCGGTGGACGATGCGCGCCAGTGGGGATGCGAACATTCGAGTGGTGACGACGCGCGAGGGCGACCGCACGCGCGTGGTGGTCGAGGCCACCGACGCCAGCGGGCAGCGCCTGAACTTCGCGACGTTCCAAGGCCGTCTGGCAGCGCCCGATGGCACGGGCGTGGATGTTTCCCTCCAGCAGACCGGTCCGGGATTGTACGAGGGCGTCTTCGAGACACGCCAGGCCGGCTCGTATCTGATGAGCCTGAATTATGATGCGCCGGCCACCGATGGGCAACGCCTGCGCGGGACCACTCGTGCCGCGATCGATCGCCCGTTCGCCGACGAGTTTCGCGCGACCCAGACCAACGAGGCATTGCTTCGCCGCGTGGCCGAACTGACCGGCGGACGCGTGCTGACCCTGGAGGGCAGCGATGCGACCGACAACCCCTGGCGTCGCGACGGGCTGGACTTGCCCGTCTCGCTGACGAGCATCTGGCTGCCCACGGCGATGCTCGCGATCGGGCTATTCCTGCTGGACGTCGGTGTCCGTCGCGTGCGGATCGATCTGCGCTCGATGTCTCGAGCCTTGCAAAAGAGCTTGAGCGGCAAGCAGCAGACCCAGGCGCAACAGATCGACGCCTTGCGCGCCGCACGTGCCAAAGCGCAAGAGCGGCTGAAGCGACCGGACGATGGGCCCGGCGAGAAGGTACGGGCGGCCATGCGCGACCAGGAACAACGCGCCACGGCCAGGGCACGCTTCGAGGTGAGCGAAGAGGCATTGCGTGGCAAGCACGGCAGCGTCGTCGAGGGCGCAGGCAACGGACAGCCCACTATGGGTAAGGCCCAGCACAAGGCAGATCAGCCGGCACAGGACGAGGAGCAGGGCATGTCGCGCCTGCTCAAGGCCAAGCAGCGCACGCGTGACGAGTTCGAGGATCGATAGGCGTTCGAGCCAACTACAGGGAGCAGTGACGATGGCAGCACAGCAGGACATGCAGACCCCCGAAGCGGTGAAACAAGCGTGCCAGCGCTTTGGAGAGCAATTTCGCCGGTTGCGCGCGGAGGTGGGCAAGGCGGTCG
The DNA here is from genome assembly GCA_026126305.1 of Phycisphaeraceae bacterium. Classification (GTDB taxonomy): domain Bacteria; phylum Planctomycetota; class Phycisphaerae; order Phycisphaerales; family UBA1924; genus JAHCJI01. Next base: position 135,405 of record JAHCJI010000002.1, on the reverse strand, counting down.
TGGGACACACCGAGGTGGTCGACGCTGTGCTGATCTCGCTGTTCGCCGGGGGCAACGTGCTGCTCGAGGGCGTTCCCGGTCTGGGCAAGACGCTGCTGGTGCGCTCGCTGAGCGAGGCGTTGCACCTGCACTTCAGCCGCATCCAGTTCACGCCCGACCTGATGCCCGCGGACGTGGTGGGCACGACGCTGGTGAGCGAAGACGGCGAGAGCGGGCGTCGGAGTTTCGTGTTCCAGAAGGGCCCGATCTTTGCGCAGATCGTGCTGGCCGACGAGATTAACCGGGCGACGCCCAAGACCCAGAGTGCGCTGCTCGAGGCGATGCAGGAGCGCAGCGTGACGGTGGGCGGCGTGACGCACACGCTCGAGAAGCCCTTCATCGTGCTGGCCACGCAGAACCCCATCGAGCAGGAGGGCACCTACCCCTTGCCCGAGGCGCAGCTTGATCGCTTCTTGTTCAAGATCAATGTCGGCTACAGCCAGTTGAACGACCTCATGACGATCCTCGACCGAACGACGGGCCAGGAAGCGCCCAAGGTCGAACCGGTGATGGATGGGCCGAGCATCATCGAGGTGCAGCAACTGGTTCGCGGGGTGATCGTCGCGCCGCACGTCAAAGAGTACGCCGCACGCCTCGTGCTGGCCACGCACCCGGGCGGGCAGTTCGCCGCGGGCGGCGAGAGCGGGCCGGTGGCGCGATACATCCGATGCGGCGCCAGCCCACGCGCGGCCCAGGCGCTGCTGCTGGGCGGCAAGGTGCGGGCACTGATCGATGGACGGTATCACGTGAGTTACGCCGACATCCGCGAGACCGCCCTGCTGGCGCTTCGGCACCGCGTGCTGCTGAACTTCGAGGCCGAGGCAGACCGGGTGGACCCGGACGACGTGGTGAGAAAGATCGTGGAACTAACGCCCACCGAGCCGGTGGCGACGAGGGTGGCGTGAGAGGGAGTTTTGAACGTGATGGCTTCTGCGATTGCTATCAACTGATTTCTAACGAACCATTATGCTGAAAGACGTCTCCCCAAAACGCCCCACAACCGTCGACGACCTGCTCGACGCCAATCTGGTTGCGCAGCTCTCACGCGTCGACCTCCAGAGCCGCAAGATCTTCCGTGGTAAGGTCCAAGGCGAACGGCGGAGCAAGAAGCGGGGCGAATCGGTCGAATTCGCCGACCACAGGCCCTATGTCAGCGGCGACGACCTGAGGCACGTCGACTGGAACATCTACGGCCGGCTCGACCGGTTGTTCCTCAAATTGTTCCAGGAAGAGGAAGACCTGTCTTTGCACATTGTTCTGGATTGCAGCGGATCCGCCGACTGCGGTTCGCCGAACAAGTTCACGTTCATGCAGCGGGCCGCGATGGCGCTGGGGTACATCGGTCTGGTGAACCTCAATCGCGTGTCGGCGACGGCCATCGCACGGGCGGAGGATGGAACGGGCGTGCTCACCAGCGTGCGCAATCTGAGGGGCCGGCGTCGCGTCCACGAGATGGGCCGATGGATGTGCAGCCTCGAACCGGGCGGCGACCTGCCCTTCACCGACGCGTGCAAGCGGATTGCCTTGTCACGCTCCGGGCGCGGGGTCATGGTATTGCTCAGCGATTTGCTCATCAAGGAAGGCTACCAGGACGGTCTGCGCCTGCTGGCCGGGCGCGGCTACGACCTCATCGTGCTCCAGGTCATGAGCCCGCAGGAACTCGACCCGACGGTGGGCGGCGACCTGCGGCTGCGCGACGTCGAAGACCGCGACCACGCCGAGGTCACCATCTCTGCGCCGCTGCTCAAGCGTTACAAGAAGGTCGTTGAGGCGTACATGCGCGAGGTCCAGGGCTTCTGCGCGGCGCGCGAGATCACGCACATGACCGTGCGCAGCGATACGCCCATCGATACGCTGCTGATGGACTACCTGCGCAAGCGTGGGGTGCTGCGATGATCCCCGGGCTCACATGGCTCACCCCCACCATCGCCGGCATCGCCGCGGCTATCGCCGTGCCGTCGCTGGTTTTGTTGTACTTCCTGAAACTTCGTCGGCAGGACGTGGAGATCAGCTCGACGTTGTTGTGGAAGAAGGCGGTGCAGGACCTTCAGGCCAATGCACCGTTCCAGAAGCTGCGCAAGAACATCCTGCTGTTGTTGCAGTTGCTGGTCCTGGCGGCGATCCTTCTAGCACTAGCGCAGCCACAGTTGGAGGGGGAACGAGCGGCAAGCGGTCGGCACGCCATCGTCATCGACCGAGGCGTCTCCATGCGCACGATGGACGGCGAAGATCTGAACGGCAACACCGTCAGCCGGCTGGATGAGGCAAAACGACGGGCCTTGGAGTTTGTCGATACGCTGCGCGAGCCTGGCGTGTTTGGAGTCTCCGAAGCCGATCGTGCCATGGTGATCGCCTTCGATGGCACAGCGGAGATGGTCCTGCCACTGACCAGCGACAAACGCCGGCTACGAGAGGCGATTGAGTCCATCACAGCCACGGACATCCCGTCGAAGCTCGACGAGCCCTTGCGGCTTGTGCGTGCACAAGCGCCGTACATCGCCGCACAGATCGAAGACAATCGTGATCCCATCGAGCCCATGCCGGGGTCGGTTGGCACGATCCACATCTTCAGCGATGGTCGGCCCGAAGGCGGCGACGCGGTAGACCTGCACGCCGAAGACGAGGTATCGTATGTCTCGATCGGGCAGGCCCAGACGGGCAATATCGGGATCACTTCACTCGATGCTCGGCGCCAGTTGCGCGACCCCGAAGAGGTCTCGGTGCTCGTTGGGTTGCAGTCGACCGATCGCGTGGATCGGGCCATCACGGTGGAACTGCGCATCGACGGCGCAACAGTCGCGGCGCGTCGTTTGAGCCTGTCCGCGGCGACCATCGAGCAACGAGCCAGTGAGTTCGACGGACCGGTCGAAGCGCTGACTCCAAGCGTGAACGGCGTCGAGTTTCGTGTCCGACGCGCGGGATCTGCGGTCATCGAGGCTCGGATCCTCGATGCGGCGACGGCCAACCCACCGGACGCATTCGACCGCGACGATCGCGCCTGGGTGGTGCTGCCCGGCGCGAAGCGGCTGCGCCTGGCGTTGGTGACGTATGGCAGTCTTGTGCTGGCCGAGGCCTTGTCGGCGTTACCCGTGGAACGCGTGGAAGTGTTCACACCCGAATCGTTTGTGGCCATCGATGATCCCTTCACACGGTTTGACGTGGTGGTGCTCGATGGCTGGCTGCCGCCGACGCGTGAGGGCGACGCCGTCGGCCTGCCCGCCGGCAGTTGGCTGGTCTTCAACGCCGTACCACGCGGGCCCTCGGGGCTCAAAGACTTGGGTGAAGGGCCACCAACAGAGGTCATCGATTGGCGACGCGATCACCCGACGCTGCGTGGCTTGTCTTTGTCTGCGGTGCGTCTGTCGGCCAGCCGGATAGTGGAGCCTAGCGAAGATGGTTCGGCGACAGTGATCGCGTCGGCGGGCATCGGTCCCGCGATTGTGGCCCTGGATTCTGCCCGCACACGCGCGGTGGTCGTGCCTTGGAACATCGACCAGAGCAACTGGTGGCTCGAACCGAGTTTCATCGTCTTCCTTGGGCAATCGGTGCGTCACGTGACCGACGGCGGCCCGGGCGATGCACGATTGGCCAGTCGTCCCGGCGTTTCGCGTGGAGAACTGCTCCCCATCGGCGTGGGCAGCGCTGAACTGCGAGTGCCCGATGGTGATCGGTTGACGGTTCCTGTCGATCCAACGGGCCAAGCCATAGCGGGTCCGCTGCGAGAAGTGGGCCTGTACACGCTTGCCTGGGATGGACCGCCGGGCCCGGCCGACGTCCGCACGGGCTCGCGTAGTGAACGTCTGTTCGCGGTGAACCTCGCCAGTGCGCGTGCATCGGACGTCACCCCCGTGCGCACCTTAGTCATCAGGGCCGAACGGATCGGTGACTCCGGTGCGGATGGCGGCCAGACGCGGACGCCCAGGCCACTCTGGCCTTGGCTGATCGTCGCGGCGCTGTTTGTAGTTATGCTGGAATGGTATGTGTACAACCGCAAGGTGCAGATATGAGGCTATTGCTCGTCCTGTTGCTCGCGTTTTCATGCACGATCGTCAGGGCCAACGCGATCGCACAGCCTGGCACCGGCGAGTTGCCGCTGACCGTGCTGGCCGATGCCGGCTTTGGGGGCCACTTGCCCGCCGATCGTTGGACGAGCGTGCGTGTCATCGTGTCGCCACGGCAGGACTCCATCGAGGGCATCGTGCGAGTTCGGTTCACAGGACCCGGTGGCATGGATCTCCGCAGCATCGCGCCGCTGACAACGACGCCCGGGCGCGAGACCGTGCTTCCCATGACGGTATGGATACCTTCACGGTTCGATACCATGCAGGTCGAGTTTCTGGACCTGCGCGGGCGCCGACTGGCTGGCACACGGTACGACCAGAGCGGGTCATCGACGAGCATCCATATCCAGGCACCTTCGATCAATCCGATCGTGCTGTCGGTTGGCATTCCGGGCCTAGTCCGGGCATTCGGATCCGATGCATATTTGCGGACCCCGCAGGATGATGGCGAGCGTGAACAACTCGACCTGGCCGCCATGGCCAGGATCGTGTCTGTCGCGCCGATGGCACCGGGTCAGGCACCGTGGCTGCCGACCACAGTGGCGGCATATGACGGCGTGTCGGCTGTTGTACTCGACGGGTCCGTGGCTTTGAACCTCGGTCCTGAAGTGATCAGCGTGTTGCAGAGCTGGCTGGTCGGTGGTGGGCGTGTGATGCTTGTCAACGCGGACGGCAACGCGCTGCGGGCGGTGCTTGGCGAGCACCTACCCGCTGGGTTGGGGTTCCTCGCGCCGCGTCCGATGCCCTTGCCCGCGGCATTGGGTGGCACCGGCGAAGTCCGCGCACGGGCGTTGTCCAGCGATGTTATGGGTAACGGTTGGAAGCCTCTGCCGCAGGCCCCAGACATGGCCGCCCACGGCCCGGTGGGGCTTGGATGGGCGATTGTCATGGGGCTGGATGCGGCGGATTTTGCTGGACAGGCATCGGATGGTGTCTTCCAAACAATGTGGCAGGGAACGCTTGGCGAGTTCATCCGCCATGACCTGGAAGCGGCACGATCACACCTGGGCACGGGCCGGTACGATACCCAATCGTTTCGATCGCTCGCAAACGCTTCGGTCTATTCATGGATCTCTCGTTCGCCGACCGTAGGCGCGGGCGCGTTCATCGCGATCTTTGCGATGATGATGATGCTCGGCATCCTCTTGGGCCCCATCGACCGAGCCGTGCTGCGGCGGCTCGGGTTGATGCACCTTTGGTGGCTGGTCGCGCTGGGGTGGATCGCCCTTGCCTCGCTCGGCGCGTGGTTGTTGCCCGGCACGGTGCGATCGGGGCCTTCGAGCGTCACCACCGTTCGTGTCATCGATGGTTGGACGGTGCCCGGCGGAGGCGTGTCTGCCTGGCAGGCATCGTACACGGGCGTTTTCATGAATCAGTCCGCATCGATCGTGCTGGACGACGCGGAGGCGAGCGCATGGGTGTCGCCCATGTCGAGTCCGTGGGACTTCTATGGGTCGAGCGCTCCGAGCGGCCAGATGACATGGAACGCGACCCGTGACATGATGCGCCCCCTGCCCACAGTGGCGAGATTGTGGACGATGCGGCACTTCCAAGAGCACGGCCCGACGGCACCGCCGATGGCCTTTCGCTTCGCGGTCGATGGCGGGCGGATGCAACTTCACCTGAGTGGGCCGGCGGCCAGCCGATTGGAGCATGTCTCGGTACACACCGGTGGCAAGTGGCTGAACATGCTTCCAGGGGGCCGACTCCAGTCGACGCGAGATGGATTCTTGCTCGTCGCCAGTTGGCAGGATTTTTCCGATGCACCATCGAGCCTGTTCGAGGGAAGCACCGGAGTTGATTCCCACCGACAATACGCCTGGTATGACGGCAGCACCAAGCCGACGCCGGCGATGATGACACAATTGGCGGCCCCGCGCACTCGGACAATGGCCCTTGAAGCCTTGGGCACGCACGAGGATTGGGCGGTGGTCTACGCGACGTGGAGCGATGACCATCGTTCACTGGCGGGCAATGTCGGCGAGGAGTTCCGAACACTGTGGGCGTGCCGCCTGGCGGTCCCCATTGAAACCATCGGCGTGGCCAGGCCCGCGGGAGTTGGGCAGTGATTGAAGCGAGGAACCTGACAAAGCGGTACGGCAAGTTGTTAGCGCTCGACGATCTCTCGCTGGACATCGGCCCGGGTGAGGTCTTCGGTTTCATCGGGCCGAATGGCGCGGGCAAGAGCACGACCATGCGCATCCTCGCGTGCCTGATGCGCCCCGACTCGGGAACCGCCAAGGTGTGCGGGCGTTTCGTCGAAAGCGAGGGCCCGGCCATCCGCCGCCTGATCGGGTACATGCCCGACTTTCTCGGTGTGTATGAGGATCTGACGGTCGATGAGTACCTCCAGTTCTTCGCGTCAGCGTTCCAGATCCCGCGCAAGCAGCGACGCAGTATCGTCGACGGCGTGCTCGAGTTGACCGACCTGACAGAGAAACGCCGCAGCCCGGTGGAAGGCCTCAGCCGCGGCATGACGCAGCGTCTGGGCGTGGCACGCGTGCTGATCCACGACCCGAAGGTGTTGCTGCTCGACGAGCCGGCCAGCGGGCTGGACCCGCGGGCACGCATCGAGATGCGCACGCTGCTGGCCGAGCTCGGCCGCATGGGCAAATCGATCATGCTCTCGAGCCATATCCTCTCGGAATTGGCCGAACTGTGCAACAGCATCGGCATCATCGAGCGCGGGAAGCTGCTGTTTGCTGGCACCATCGAAGAGGCCTATCGCAAAGCAGCACTGGGCGACCGGGTCCGGATCACCCTCGAAGGCGGGACCGACCCCGCCGTTGCGGCCAGTGTGATCGAGGGCGACGGGCGTGTGCTGCGCGTCTCGACGAATGGCACGACGCTGACGATCGATCTGGCTCCCGAAGTGCAGGAACGCCACTTCCTCATCGAGAAGCTCGTGGCCGCTGGCGTGCGCATCGGCGCGCTGCGTCCCGAAGAGGCGCGGCTTGAGGACGCCTTCCTGCGTCTGACAAAAGGGAGCGTGCAATGAGTCGCCTGGTGCGGTCGATCACGCTCGCGCCATCGGCACTGGGGCGCGCCCTGGTCGGCCCCATCTTCCAGCGTGAAGTTCGCGCCCTGGGGCGCAGGCGTTCCCCGTACTGGTTGCGATTCACGTATGCCTTCTGCCTGCTAGCCATTGTTACGCTCGTGTTCCTGGCGGTCTGGGACTTCGACCAGGGGATGTCCGGCATGTACGGCACCAGCGGCTCGCTGGAGTTTCTCGCACCGGCGATGCTTGCGACGGTGGCCATGGTGCAGATGTCGGCCCTGGCGCTGATCGCCCCGGTGCTGACGGCCGGGGCTATCGCCGACGAGAAACGAATGCGCACGCTCTCGACTCTGCTGACGACTCCATTGTCCAGCCGGGACCTGGTACTCGGCAAGCTGGCGGCCGGCACTGTCCAGTTGGGCGTTCTGGCCATGATCCCGATGCCATTACTCCTGGCACTGCGTGTCTTTGGCGGCGTCGAATCCGAGGCGATCGTGGCCTCGCTCGTGCTCAGTCTTTCGCTCGGGCTCCTGGGGGCCAGCCTCGCGTTGATGTTCAGTATCTGGCATCGGCGGACGCCTTCGATTGTGTTCTATGCGCTGTGCTCCATCGCCGTCATTACCGGTGCGCCGTGGATGTTGGGCGAGTTGTCCGATTATGTGCTGGACACGGACCTGGTCGCGACTATGCTGCACCTGGTAGCGCCGTATGCGCAAATGTTGGTGTTGTATCCCGAGATTCTCGGAAGCGGCTCGGTCGCGCAGACTCGCATCTACTGGCTGACCGCTGTGGGATACAACACCTCGATTACCTTGGTGCTCGTGCTGTTTTCCATGTTCGTGCTCCGGGGTGTCCTGCGTCGAGAGGCCGCCGGCGGAGCATCTCAAGGCACCTTGGCGCGTTTCATAACGCCCGGGGTCGAGCCCGATGCGGCGGTACGCAACGCCGCAGAACGAGACCCACGCATGGTCGGTGACGCGCCGATCTTCTGGCGCGAAGTTCGCCAAGGAGCTACGGGCAGCCGGATCAAGACGGCGGCCATTCTGGGCATCGGCGTGGTCATCCTCATGGTGCTCTACGCGACGGCGGGAATGGACAGCACGGGTTTGACACCAACGATCGCGGTCATCACCGCCATGGCGCTGGCTATGCAGGCGGCGCTCACCACTCCCAACGCCATCTCCAGCGAGCGCGACGCGGGTAACTGGGGTGTGCTGCTGACCACGCCGGTGACCGGACGGCAGGTGGTCATGGGCAAAGTGGCCGGGGCCATTCGTCGGTTATGGCTGCTCCCAGCGTTGCTTGCCTTGCATATGGCCGTGGTCATGGTCTTGGGTTGGCTGCACCCGGTAGCTGCTTTGCACACCGTGATCCTGCTCGGTGGGCTGGTTCTCATGCTTGCCGGCACCGGCATCTTCCTGGGCATGTTCTGCAAGCGCGGCATCACGGCATCGGTCGCCAACATGGCGGTACCAATCACTCTTTATGTGGGTTTGCCGGTGCTGTTGGCGATGATCGCGAATATGCTCGATTACCGACACGGTGGCATGGACTGGGCACAAAATTTCATCGCGCTCTCAAGCCCTTTTATTCTCCTTGCCGAAGCGACCGGTGCGGCAAGCAGTGAATATGAGCCACATCAATTCTACCTTCGATACGGCCCACTCGGACTCGACGAGGTGCATCTTGGTGGCTTTACCTTCTACACCCTGATCTGCGGCGTGGGAACCTCGCTGATCGGCGTGGCCGCTATGACGGCCGCCATCGCTGGCTTCGATCGGTTCAATGGCAGACCCAGTTAGGCACGCCGGCCTACTCGTGCCACACGCTGATTTCATCGAGCCCCTTGCGCTGCAATCGGGGCACGACCGCGTCAACAGCCGGATAGCCTACGGGTATGAGCAGGAAAGGCCGTTCGTGCGCTGGCCGCTCCAGGACATCCTTCAAGAAACCCATGGGACTGGGCGTGTGCGTCAGCGTGGCCAGACCGGCATGGTGCAGAGCGGCCAGCAGGAAGCCGGTGGCAATGCCCACCGATTCGTTCGCGTAATAGACCTGGCCGCCATCATCGGTCTTCATGAGCTTCATCACCACGATGAGCCATGGTGCCACTTCGAGGAACGGCTTGTTCGAGTCGGTCCCGAATGGATGCAGGTCTTGTAGCCATTGCTCGCCCGCCCGACGGGTGTAGAACTCGTGTTCCTCGGCCTCGGCCGCATGACGGATCTTGGTCTTGAGTGTGGGTTCTCCCACAACTACGAATCGCCAGGGTTGCTTATGCGCCCCGCTGGGCGAGGTGCCCGCGGCCATGATGCACCGCTCGATGACCGGTCTGGGAACCGGCCGATCCGAAAACATGCGGATCGTCCGACGGTGCTGCATAGTCTCCAGAAAGCGGCCCGCCGCTTCGAGGGGCTCAACCGATGGTGTATAGGGGGCGTGCGGGACGAACCCTTCGGGGACGGGCTTGGTCATGGGTGATTATTCCTGACCCGGCAAGCCCCGCCCTCCTGCAAGCCGCTAAGATGTTTCCCCAATAGACCCGTGTAGCGGGGGCCTATGGCCTGGGTTGTGGCCTTCTGAGAATGGGAGCGACGGAAATGTGGTTGATCCTGATCATCGTTGGAATTATCGCGATCGTTGGGTTGGGCGGCATCGGCTGGTTGGTGGCCATCTATAACACATTGGTCAGGCTACGTGAACAATTCAAGAACGGCTTCGCACAGATCGAGGTGCAACTCAAACGCCGGCACGACCTGATCCCGAACCTGGTTGAGACCGCCAAGGGTTACATGGCCCATGAACGCGAGACCCTCGAGGCGGTCATCGCCGCACGTAACCAGGCCGTCTCGGGGCTGAGCAAGGCCGCCAGCAATCCGGGCGATGCCTCGGCCATGCAAGGTCTTGGCGCGGCCGAGGGTGCGCTGACGGGAGCCATGGGCCGATTGCTGGCCGTCATGGAGAGTTACCCCGAACTGAAGGCCAACCAGAACATGTTGAAGCTCCAGGAGGAGATCACCGCGACCGAGAACCGGGTGGCGTTTGCTCGCCAGGCCTTCAACGACGGCGTAACGCGGTACAACATCTATCGCAAGAGCTTCCCCCCCGTCGTGTTCGCGCCTCTATTCGGCCATGGCCAAGATGCCGGGTTGCTTGAGATGCCCGATTCGGCCCAGATCCAGGATGCGCCCAAGGTCAGTTTCGCCCGAACTTGAGCCTGAACATCGATGGATAACCTCCAGACGACGGACTTCTTTGGTCGGCAGGAATCGGCCCGCAAACGCACCCGCCAGTTACTGGTGTTGTACGCCACGGCCGTTCTCTTCACCTGCCTCGCGGTCGCCTTGTTGGCTATCTTTGTCGGGCTCTTCATGCACGAAGGTCCGGGCGATCCCAGCCCATGGCACCTGTTGACCTTTGCCTTCGGCGGTGCTGCGTGCGCGGCCCTGCTCATCGGCGGCGGAACGGCCTATCGCATCAGCGAGCTGCGCGGCGGAGGGCACGGCGTGGCGATGTCGCTGGGAGGGCGCATCATCGACCACTCAACCACCGACCCCGATGAACGGAAAGTACTCAACGTGGTCGAAGAGATGGCCATCGCCAGCGGCGTGCCCGTGCCCCCGGTCTATGTGCTCGATCTGGAACGTGGCATCAACGCATTCGCCGCAGGATACAGCACGGGCGACGCGGTGATCGGGGTGACCAAGGGCTGCGTCCAGGGGCTCACACGCGATGAACTCCAAGGCGTCATGGCCCACGAGTTCAGCCACATCCTCAATGGCGACATGAGGCTGAATATCCGCCTCATCGGTTTACTGGGCGGCATCGTGCTATTGAGCCTGGCGGGATACACCATTCTTCGTGCGACGTGGTACACGCCAAGGTCCAGCCGGCGCGATGGCAAGGGCGTCCTCCTGATCATGGCAGTCGGCGTCGGGCTGTTGGTCATTGGCAGTGTGGGATCGCTCTGTGCCAGGATCATCCAGGCGGCCGTCAGCCGGCAACGCGAGTTTCTTGCCGACGCCAGTGCTGTGCAGTTCACTCGTAATCCTGAAGGTATCGGTGGTGCGTTGCGCCGCATCGGTGGTTCATCGGCCCGAAGCGTGATCATGAACCCGCACAACCGTGAGATGAGCCACTTGTTCTTTGGCAACGCGGTGAGCGCGAGCAGTTTCTTCGGCCAGGCACTGGCAAGCCACCCCCCACTGCCCGAGCGCATCCGCCGCGTGATACCCACGTGGGATGGAACGATGCTCAAGCCACTGCCCACGAAGGTTGTGGAGTCCCCATCGGACAAACCACGCCCGCTGTCACCTCGCGAGCGCTTGCAACAAGCCATCGAGGAACGATCGGGCACGCAAGGCCTCGGTCGGGCTATGCCCTTGCTCGCGGTCATCGGTACGGCGACCCTTGAGCACGCCGACCATGCCCGCGCATTGCTCGGCCGTATCCCACCATCCTTGAAGGATGCGGCGCACGACCCGTACGGCTGCCGAGCGGTGGTGTATTCGATGCTCATCCATTGGCGTGGCGATGAAACGTCCAAGCGAATCCAACTGGGCATCCTCGATCAATCGGGCGACACGGGCGTGGCATCGCTCGTGAGAATTTTGTCAAAGGACGCCGATGGTCTCGATGCCTCACTACGACTGCCACTGATCGATCTGTGCCTGTCTGCTCTGGCCCGGCTGAGCGAGCGCCAGCATCTCGAATTCCGAAACACATTGCACGCGCTGGCACTTGCTGATGGCAAGGTAACGCTGGACGAGTGGGCGCTGCTGCGCATCATCGAATCACATCTGGACGAGCGTTTTGGCAATGCCAAACCGACGCAGGTTCGGTATTATGGCATCGCCAAACTCGGGCCATCCATTTCGGTGTTGCTTGGCGCATTGGCTCGGCATGGCCAAGCCGAACCCGGCGCGGCACTGTCCGCGTTCAACGCCGGCGCACGGGTGCTCCACCAGTCCGTCCCGATCAGCGCCGAACTGACCATGCCGCCAGCCGGGGCGCGAAGCCTGGACGATCTGGATGTGGCCATCCGCGAACTGCGTCAACTGGCTCCACGCCTCAAGGCTAAGGTGCTTGAAGCCGCAGCGTTGGTGGTGGCCCACGACCACGAGGTGACTCCGGGTGAGGCCGACCTGCTGCGGGCCTTTGCGGACCTCTTGGGCGTGCCTGTGCCGCCGTTGTTGCCCGGGCAACGACTGGTGTGAGCACGACCCGGATTGAAATCAGGCGTTGGGCAGGAAGAGGCGCCATGCGGCAAAGCGGGGCTCGGCACGGCTACCACCGATACGACCCGAAGCCATGACCGACTCGGGCGCGGGACGCTTCGGAACTCGCGCCAGGGGCATGCCCGCTTCGGCGGGTGTGCGATCGCCCTTGGCAGCGTTGCAACGGATGCACGCCGTCACAAGGTTCTCCCAAGAATCGCCGCCACCTCGAGCCCGAGGCAGCACATGGTCGACCGAGAGATCACCCGAGCGGAAGTGTCGCCGGCAATACTGGCACTGGTGCCCGTCGCGCTCAAAGATGGTACGGCGACTCAAACGGACACGCACCCTGGGCAATCGGTCATAACCCAACAGGCGGATGACCCGTGGCACGGCTATCGACAGGCGAACCGTGCGCACCCAATCATGGGCGGCGGGCTCGACCTGCTGCTGCAATGCGGACACTTCCAGCCACTGGGTGAAGTCGTAGTTGCTGAAGGTGGCCTCGGCCGACTCCCCCTCAACATGGACCACCTCGGCCAGTTCCTTGCAAAGCAACGTAAAGGCGCGGCGTGCCGTGATGACCCTCAGAGGCGCGTAATGCCTGTTCAGCAAAAGCACCGGTGTATCAAGAGCACAGGCGCGGAGCGTGCGAACGGGTCCTGTTCGTATGATCCGTGTGCGCGGAGTATGCCCCCGCTGGGAAAGACTGGCCCCATCCGTACGGCTTGCGTTTGGCTGTTGCGGCTGCATTGGCAATCAGGGTAATGAGAACACCGACCCCTATTCTCGGCAGATCGAGTGTTCAGGGCAAATCGGCACATGGATTCCCCAGTGTTCTTCGCGATTTCGAGCACGTCAGCGAGTAGACAGGCGGCTACTTCTCGGCGGCCGTAGGCCGAACGATGACCCGGATGCGTGCCTGCTCCTGGGCATATCGGGCGAAGATTTCCCGGACGGTCTCGGATGTGAACTCGCTGTAGGCATCGCGTTCACCAGCCAGCGTTTCGAGCGAGCGGCCCAGGTAATCAAGAGTGCGCAATTCTCGCAGCCATGTGCCGGGATTGCGCACACCCTCGTCATGGATGTTCTTGAGCTGATCGATCGCAACTGCCAATTCCGCGTCCGTGGGACCATTGGTGGCGAACTCGACGAACATCCTTTCGAGTTCGTCGGCCAGCTCGATGGCACGCTGCGGATCGGTGCTGGTCTGCACGGTGAAGAGGCCGAAGCCGGGCCAGGTCGTGCCGGTGCGACTCGACACGCTTGGGCTGTAGGCCAAGCCTAGCTCCTCGCGGATGCGATCGATCATGCGCGTCGAGAGCACACGGGCGGCCAGTCGCATGGCCCGCCGATCCTGCTCGTTGGCCTCGTCAGGCCCGTAGTACCCGGCGATGACGAAGGCCTGTGGCGTGTCAAGCCGGGGTTCGGCCATGTGCTCGATGGGGCCCAAGGGCCGTTCGAGCGTGCGCAACTTGAGAAATGTGCTCCCAGTCACCCTGTCACGTGGCGGCAACGAGCCAAGATACAGCGTGCACAGTTCGATGGCCGTTTGTAAATCGAGGTCGCCCACCAACGCGACTTCGATCGGACCGCGGATCTGCCGATCGATCCATGCCTGGGCGTCCCCAAGATTGATCGCTTCGATGCGCTCCCGCGTGAGCATGCCCGGACGAGGGTCGTCCTTGGGAAAAACCGCCGAGAGGATGGCCTTGATGGCGGCTCCTTGCGGCACGCTGTTGAGCGTATCGAGGGTTCGCAGTTGTCCCCGGCGCCACTGCTCGATGGCGGCTGGCTCGACCATCGGAGCTGTCAGCAGCACATGCGCAAGCTTCAGGGCGTTGTCCAACTCGCTGGGGCTTGCGGTCATGCCAAGCGTCAGTCCGTCGGCGTCGCTGCCCCCGCGCACCGAGGCCTTCCAGCCCGTGGTCAGCTCTTCGATCTGGGTCGATGAAAGCCCACCGCCAGCCGGGCGTGCCAGGGCGGTCGAAGCCGCATCGGTCAGGCCCCGCGTGTGCATGTCCTCGTGGACGAGCCCGCCGTAGACGTGGATCGAACCGAGCACCTGCCCCTGCCGTTCACGCATGGGCTTGATATGGACACGCACGCCATTGGAAAGCCACAGACTCGTGACTCCGGTCGCCTCGTGATCGGTTCGTTCCACGACCTGGCCGGCCTTTGGCTCGGTGCGCAGCAGCCTGTCGGCCCGGTCCCGATCCGCGGACGGTTCTGGTGTCACGGCAAGCGCGCGAATGCCTGCGGCCAGCAGTTCTTCCTCACTGGGCGTGCCGGCATTCGCGGGCGTCTGGAGCGTAAACACGGCGTGCTCAAAGGCAAAGGTGCGTGCAAAAAACTCGTTCGTCTGTTCGAGTGTGATCGTGGGCAGGTGCGTGCGAAGCAACGCGACCTGCTGCGAGATGCTCATGAATGGTTCGCCCTTGGCGATGGAATCAACAATGGCACTCTGCAACTGACGGCTTGGAAACGTCGGCTCGGCTTCGAGGGCACGTTCTGCGCTGGAAAGCAACCGACGCCTGGCGTCGTCGAGTTCCTGCTGGCGGAAGCCATGCAGCGTCGCGCGCCGAACCTCGACGCCCACCTCGTCGAGCACCTGACGCCAGCGGCCCGGCTCGCTGCGTCCGGTAGCTTGCGTCCAGTGGATGGCACCGGCAAAATCACCCGTGGAAACAGAGCCACCGAGCATCGTCAGTCGGCCTTCCTGGATGCCCTGGCTGATGCGCCGGCTCATCATCGACATGGCAAGCGACCGCACGAGATCCTCTCGATACGCGCCAACGGTCGTCGTCGAGCCACCCGCCGGGGCGATGAAGTTGATGCCAACCTCTTCACGTGTCTCTTCGGGATCGCTGGCGATGATGGCACGGCGGCCTTGCGTGTGCCGCACCCCAACGTCACGAGGCGTGGGCCTGGGCTTGGCTTCTCCCTGATCGAACAGGGCCTCGACTCTCGGCGTGACCGTGGCTGGATCGAAATCGCCCACGATCAGCAGGGTCATGTTACTGGGCACATACCACGTGTCGTAATAGGCCTTGATGGGCTCCAGGCCAGCGGTGGTCAGGACCTCGACCGTCCCGATCGGGAGCCGCTTGCCAAACTGGCTCTCGGGCGCGATGCGCTCGATCATGTCATAGAGCACCCGCTGCTGGGGCGAGAGGCCGGCACGCCGCTCCTCGAGAATGATGGCGCGCTCCTGCTCGATGGCCGCCTCGGGTAACAGCAGGTTGAACGCGACATCGCTCAGGAACAAGAGACCCGAATCGATGGTGGACGCCTGGTTGTTCGGCAGGCTGATCGTGTACGCCGTGCGGTCAAAACCAGTCAGGGCGTTCTGGTGCCTGCCGAAACTCAAGCCCAGGTTTTCAAAGAAAGGCCGCACCGTGCCGGGGGGAAAGTTCGTGCTGCCCGCGAACGCCAGGTGCTCGAGATAGTGGGCCAGGCCGCGCTGGTCGTCTTCCTCGTTCAACGACCCGCTATGGACATGCAGCCACAGTTCCACGCGGCCGGGCGGCTCGGCGTTGGGGGCAAGCACATACCGCATGCCGTTGTCGAGCGTGCCACGTGTCAGGCGAGGATCTTCGGGCAGTGGCGCATCGAGGTCTTGCGCGAGAGCCGGCAAGACCGAACACAGTGCGAACGCGATGCTGAGAAGCAGTGTGAAATGCCGATGGGTCGCAATCTGGAACATCTTCATGATGGACAATAGGGATGCGCGGCACGTCAAAGGCAGTCGAGCGCCTGCCTCACCGGCTCTGCTGGTGGAACGCAAGGTCGACCCAGGCGTCGATCTTGCCGGCCTCTTCACGCATGAGCATCCAGCGGCGGGTGGCCGCGTGCTGGGACTGTCGGACAAGCAGTCGAGTGAGCGGCACGCGCAGGGCGGGTGGACAGACCTTCGCCAGCCAACGCAGTGGTGGCAGCCCGTAGCGAACTAACATCTCATCGTCGAGAGCCACCAAAGCCGCGGCTTCGCCCACGTCGCCTTGGCGACCGCTCCGCCCGAAGAGTTGCCGGTCGACGCGACGCTCGTGGTGGCGCTCGACCGCCAGGACGAAGAGTCCCCCGGCCCGGCGCGCGGCATCGTCGAGCTTGATGTCCGTGCCACGGCCGGCCATGCTGGTGGCCACGGTGATAGCGCCAGCGGCACCGGCGCGTTCGATGATGGCTGCCTCTTCGGCCTCATGCCGGGCGTTCAAAACCTTGCAGACCAGTCCATGCTCTGCGAGCAGCTGTGCAACATGCTCGGAGTCTCGCACCGCGCGCGTGCCCACCAGCACGGGCTGGCCCTTCTGGTGTGCCCGCCGAACGGTGTCGGCCACGGCCTTGAATTTTTCCTCTTCCTTCGCAAAGACACGGTCGGGCCTCTCGATGCGTGCGATGGGCCTGTGCGTGGGCACCCGCACGACGCGCAGGCCATAGGTGCGCCAGAGTTCGGGGGCGACTTCCCATCCCGTGCCGGTCATGCCCGCGAGCTTTCGGTATCGCGCGAAGTAACGCTGATAACTCACGCGAGCGGCTGTATGGCGGCGCTCGCTGGGCTCGATGCCTTCCTTGACCTCGACGGCCTGGTGCAGGCCCAACTGCCATTGCCGGCCTTCGAGCACGCGTCCGGTGGATCGGTCGACAATAACAACCTCATGCTTGCCCTGGGCATCCTTGCGCACGATGTAATCATCATCCCGTCGATGCAACACCAGCGCGTTCAGGGCCTGCACGACCAGTTCCTCGCGACGGCGTGGTCCTGCCCAGAATGGTGGTAAGCACCGTACGGGGTCTGCGGCCATCTCGGCAAGCCTCTCCCGGCCAGCACGTGTCAGGCTCACACGGTGGGCCCGTGCGTCGGCGATGTAGTGCCGAGTTTCTTCCAGCTCACGGGCCAATCCAAGGCCCGCGGCGAAGTGGTCCATCGTATCGACGCCCATGCCATCGGGCGCTGGCAGGGCAATGATCGCAGGCGTCGCGGCCTCGTCGATCAGCACGCTGTCGGCCTCGTCGATGATCGCCGAGTGCAGCCCACGCTGCACGACCAGTCCAGTCCATGCGGAACGTTCGTCGGCATGGGTGACCTCATCGAGCACGCTCGATACCACCGACGGCGCGAGTGGCGCTTCGAGCCGATCCCTCAGAAAATCAAAGATGAAGTGCTTGTCTGCGCCATACGTCACGTCGGCGTCGTACGCTCGCCGCCGTTCGCCACGCTTCATGCCCTCTTGCAGCACGGCCACGCGTAAGCCCAGCCGTGCGTACGCCGGTTCACACAGCGCAGCGTCACGCTTTGCCAGATAATCATTCACCGTGGCAACATGCACGCCTTGCCCGGTCCAGCCCGCCAGAGCGGCGGGCAGGATGGCCGTCACGGTCTTGCCCTCGCCTGTGGCCATCTCGGCAACTTCGCCACGATGCAGCACCAGCGCGCCTAAGACCTGCTCGGGATACAACCTCAGGCCGATGGTGCGGCGGATAGCCTCGACGCCCAACGCCATCGCTTCACGCAGCGCTTCGGGGTCGAGCCGAGCCACGCGATGTGCCCGCTCACGGATGGCAAGCACTCGCTCATCAAACTGTGCCTCGGTAAAGTCTCGCATCGCCTCGGACACCTGGAGGATGCCCGTCGCGAATTGACGCTCTCGCTCGTTCACGCGGCGCCGGATGAATCGACCTTGCAACCCGGCGGCAATCCGATCGAGGCCTTCGAGCGGCTCCTCCCGCTGCTCGGTGCGGGCCAGGGCGGGCCAAAGCCTCTGCGCGGGCGATGCACCTACCACCACGTCCGCCCTTCAAAGAACTGGCTTGCCCGTCGCCACCAGCGCACGCCCAGTGGCAATCTTGGCCCATCCAAACGCACCGAAGCGCGGACACCCGAGACAGCCGCTGTTGGGGCTTCGATCAGGCGAAGGTCGATGACAAAACTGGGCGTCAGAGCCATTGGACGCTCGCTGCTGCTTCGTGGGTCGGCCATGACCGAGCCACCCGCCTGCGACGACAAGGCCTGGCTGCTGAAGTCGCGAGAGCCGATGGGCGCGATCGTCAGCACGTCCGCATCCACCACACGCCCGGGCTCATTGGCAAGCCTAACGCGAGCACGGACATCGCCAGCATCCTGACCCCTGAAGACGAAGGCATGGTCCCGATCGGGCACCATCGCGCGCACGACCAGTTCCTGCTCGCTGATGACCATGCCAAGGGCCGTCCCGCGGCGGAGGAACCCCCCCACCATCGCGAGCATGTCGCTGCTAGCCTGACCCTGCAAAGGCGAGAGTCGACCGGAGACCGGCGCGACAACGACAAGATCCGCAATTCGCCTGCGAACACGCTCGTACTGCTCCGTTGCAAGCAACAACGCCTGCGAATACTCCTCCATCTCCGCGGGCTGTCCCGTCAGCGAGGCACGGTACTGCGTCTGAGCCTGTGCGAGCCTGGCCTGCATCAGCTCCAGTTCCGCGCGCAGCGCCAGGTTCTCCAGCCGCGCCACAACCTGCCCGGCTTCGACGGCCTGTCCGGGCTCGATGAGAAGCTCGGCCAGCCACCCATCTTCGAGCGTGCGCAACCCCGCCATGCGCGCTGGCTCGACGGTTGCCGCCGCATACGCGGGCGTGGGCAGCGGCGCGAGCATGACGGGCCCAAGAACGATGGCCAAGGCCGCCAGAGTAACGCCCCATGCACGTGCACGATGGCCTTCGAGGCGGGATTCACTGGCCAGATATCCAATCGACTTCAGGATCGGATACACGAGCCACAAGGCACCCATGACCACCGCGATGACCACGCCCAACGTAAGATACTGGCTCGATATCAATAGCAGGATCGCGATAGCGATGAAGATGCGATAGGGCATCGCCAACAACCCATACACCACCAGCAGCCATGCCTCGAAGGCCGATCGATACGATGGCCCGCGTGCCCCCTTGAGTCCGAAGGCGTACCGCTCGAGAAGATACTTGAGCATCTCACGCGAGCGTTGGGTTAGGTTGTGAACACCGGCCAGGTCGCTGAGGATGTAGTACCCATCATACCGCAGCAGCGGGTTGAGGTTGAAGAGCAAGGTGCTCACGCCCGAGACGAGCATCACCTGGTAGGCGATGCTCGTCCACGTCGGATCGCTGCCGAGGGCCCAGTAGAGCGCCGCCAAAGCCGCAAGCACAGACTCGGCGAAGATCCCACCCAAAGACACGGCCACTCGGGGCCATATCTTGGGAAAGAGCCACGCGCTGCTGGCATCGCAGTAGGGCAAGGGCAGCACATACGCGATCAGGATCACCCCGATCTCGGTACTTCGACCACCAAAGGCCTTACAGGCCACGGCGTGCCCCAACTCGTGGAGAATGCGCAGCACGATGAACACGATGCCAAGCGTCGCGATGGTCGTGGGTGACAGCTGTGCAACATGATTCAGGGCATCCCCAAATCGGCCGGTGTTGGCAATCACCAGACCAAGGGCAACCAGCACCAGGATGGCCCAGAGCACTCCCGCCGCAGGGCTGAACAGCGCCCGGCACAAGGACGCATGGCGACGCAGCACCGGCTCGGGATTCACCAGTGGGACATGGGGAAACATCCACCGACCGGTGCGCTTCCGCAGCCGTTGCTGCCTGGCCTTATGCAGCCGCTGTTCGAGCATCTCGGCGTCCAAGGCCGACTCACCGAGCATCAGCCCGAACATCTGCAATCGGCTGAGCAGTTCGATCACTTCGCGTTGGGTTGGAGCAGCGTCGCCGAGTTGGTCATTGCAGGCCTGCCACGCCTGGTCGACCGTCGTCTTGCCGTCGAGCATGCCAAGGAAGAAGTGGGCGCTCTCGCTCATGCGGTAAAACTGCCCGCTGGCGGGGTCTTCGACGATGTAGGTAACACTGGGCCCGTAATACTGGCGGACAACGCGGGCGTGGACGCTGAGCGCCGGCCTCGTGGGGCCGACACGATACCACAGGTCGCTGAAGGTGGTTGCAATATCCCGTCCACGACGGCCCGCCATGGAAGACTCCTACCACCACCATGCCATCTGGGCCCGATCAACCAAAGGACGCGCAAGCCGCGCAAGCGGTGTCGTCCAGCCGGCTCGAAGTCGAGCCTTGCCGGTCATTCCAGGCCGCAGCCAGTCGGGTGCGTCGCCGTTCAGTTCCGCCTCAACCAGATAGACATTCCCACCCACCACGGCCTCGGCCTGTGGATTGATCCGTCGGAGTGATAGGGCAAGCCGCGACTCTGGACGGGCGCTGGGCGAGAAGGTCCCGTGCCTGCCCGCGCCGGAGTCACGGTCGAGCAGCCGTTGTGCCACGGCCACGTCGCGTTCGGCCACGCGCAGCACGACCACGCTGTCGTCGACCACGATCCGAAGCAGGGTCGTCTCGGGAGAGATGGGCGCGTCGATCCATGGCTCCAGATCGGTGCCGGCAACACGGCCCGAAATCGGCGCACGGATCTGCGAACGCTCGATCTCATGCCGTAAGAACTCACGCTGCGCGTTGATCTCGCTGAGGCGATGCCCCAGCACCTCGGCCTGCTCCATGCGGCCGCGTGAAAGTTCCGCCTCGCGCTGTGATCGGATCACCGCGAACTGCGCGTCCAGTTGGGCCAGCTGTGCCTGGCGTTCGGTGGTATCCATCCGTGCGATGACCTGCCCCGCTTCCACGGCATCCCCGGGCTTGACACCAACCCACGTCAGGTAGCCGCTGAACGGCGGTGTCAACGCCCGAATCGAGGCCGGCTTTGCCTCGGCATCGGCCCGGACTCGCGAAGGGATCGGCAACGCGGCCAGCACGATGAACACCGCGAGCACCAACAACCCGACCAGCTTCTTGAGCGTGTGTCGGGGCCCGACAAGCATGGTCGAAAACTCGGCCAGACGGTCTCGGCATACGCGAAGCACACCACGGTCAGCCAGGCGTCGAGTCCACACCGCAGGCCCGATGAACTCGGCCACGAGCCGCAACAAACCAAGGGAGCCGGGTGGGAAAGGATCGTCCGCGGGCCGTTCGAGCACGGCCACACCAACAAGATCGCCGTCGACTCGAAGCGGCAGGCTCAGGATGCTGGAGGGGCCAAAGCGTCGGCTCAGGTCGCCATGCGCACGCACCACACGCCGTTCGGCCGGCGTGAGCTCCTCCGGTTGCGGATACACCACCTCGATGTCCTGATCCGCGCACTCGTCCATCACCGACTCGATGGACTCGACGGCGGGATTCCTCCGGTCGATCGTGTCCGCGCCGCTGATGGCAACAGCGCGGATGTCGTTCCCATCGACCAACCCGACGCTGACCCGCGAGCAACCGAATCGCCGACGCAATTCGTCACAGAACAGGCTGCCCATCGAACCCGCAGATGGGCCACGCTGGGCCGCGTCGAGCATCTCGAGCGTCTCGCGAAGGCGAGCGGTACGCTCGGCTTCGGCCAACGCCCGCTGCGCCCACAAAAAGCCCTCAAAACCTTCGGCGGCCACGATCAGCGTGTTCTCGGTCGGCTCGGTCGACGATCCCTGGATCGGCGTCAGCACCACGCACGCGCCCTCGGCCTGGCCTTGGGCGAGCAATGGAACGGCCAACGCGCGATGTGTGGCCTGGGCGTGATACAGCGCTCCAACGCCGCCGAGGACGACACTCTCAGAAATGACGCTGGGATTGCCACGCTCGGCTTGCTCGGCGGCACGTTCCGCAAGCCGAGCCAGGCGTGAGAGCAACGAAGCGTCGGCGCGAAGCTGCCGGGCCAGTTCGTCTTGCCCAAGGCGGTCGCTGGCAGGGGAATGGATCGCAGCCAAACCGCCCGTACGCTGCGCACCGGGCCGGATGTAGGCCAGGCCCGCGTGGGCGCGAGAGATCTCGCACATGCGGGCCAGCAAGCCTTGCAGGTACGTACCCAAAGCCTGTTGCGCAGGCGCGACGGAGGCACGCGGCGAGCCTCCGGCCGTAGGGCCGGGGCCGCCGATATCGTCGCGATTGGTCGATGCGGAGGCCGAAGCGCTCATGGCGTGGCGGTGCCCCCCTGGCCCGGTTCCGAGGCCGGGTCTCTGGCAGGAATCGGCGTGCTCATTCGGTCAGGCGAGGGCCATCGCCCGAGCCGGGCCGACCGGCCGGCGCGCCGCGCTGGAGCTGGATCTCGCCGTTGCGCTCCTCGTACTGACGCACCATCTGGCCCATCGAAATGGCCAGACGCTTCGCGCCAGCCCAGTTCGTCACGATGCGGCTGCCAACGGTGAAGTTCAACACCGGCTGACCGTCGTTGCCCTGCATGGGCAGGTTAATCCCAAAGTCCAGCACCACCTCGTCCTGCGTCGTGCTGCTGCGGATGGTGTTCGCGTAGGTCGTGTGCATCTTGCTCTCGTCGATGCGGAGTTGCACTTGCTGTTGGTTCTCGGCCATGGGGGGACGTGTCCTTTCTACTCAGCTGCTCTTGGTTGCACTGCCAGCGCGATCGCTCGTCTGGGCCACAGCGGCCCCGAGCCAATGTTCCGGTTCGGCCACTGGCGTCCACGACGCCCGACCGCGCCCGCATCTTCCCCACTCGGTAGGGATATGTCTGGAATGGGGCCCGGACAACCCGAGCCGCGCGGTCGGAAGTGTATTGGTTCCGATCGGCGTTGTCATGCCCCAAGGCAAGGTATTGCCAAGGGGCCCAAACTCAGGCACGGCGGCCCGGAGCCAGGGGCGGACCGCATTCGGGCCCGTCATGGGCGACCCTACGCACCGATTGCAACCCTGGTTCCGGGGGCAATGCTGCCGCATTCGGCCTAACGTGCGGGTGGAAGCCCGGATGAAATGGAGGCCCACCATGCCAGCCACCAGCAAGACAAACGCCTTCCCAACCATCAACCTGCTCAAGTGGATCGAAGAGCACCCCGAGGCCTTCACGCCCCCGGTCATGAACCGGCAGTTCTTCCATGAAAGCCAGGACGCGATCATCTTCGTCTCGACCGGTCCCAACACACGCAACGACTACCACGTCAACGCCACCGAGGAACTCTTCTACCAGCTCAAAGGCGACATCGCCGTCCGCGTGCGGCCGCTCGACGGATCCGAGCCACACAACGTCATTATCCGCGAGGGCGAACTCTTCCTGCTGCCGCGATGGGTGCCCCATCGCCCGCAACGGCCCAAGGACACCATCGGCCTGATCGTCGAGTTCCCCCGCGGCTTCGACGAGCACGGCAACCCCCACAAGGACGGCCTGCGCTGGTATTGCCCCAAGTGCGACACACTCGTCCACGAGGCAACCTTCCTGCTCAAGCACATCGACCGCGACCTGCACAAGGCCATGGACAACTTCTGGGACGGGCCCGAGGAAGGCCGCACGTGCCCGAGCTGCGGCACGGTGATCTCGCGGGCGCCAGAGTTTGAGATGGAAACGTACTGAATCGCTGTTCATACTGAATCCCGGTTTCGGCTTGCGAGTCCGTCATGGAATCGCTCTTGCTCTGTGTGCAAAGTCGAGCTCGATGGGTCAGCAACAGGAACTGCCGCCCTGGGAGAACCCCAGTTCGTCGCCAGAAGCAAGGCTTGGGCAGCAGGTGTTCACTGACTCAGCTTGATAGCATCTCCGATGCACCAGCCATCAGAGTCAGGACAACCCCAGCCAGCGCCCCCGTTGCCAGGTTGGTTTTACCTTGCGACAAGGCCATCAGTTATCCGACGAGGGCTGATGTTTGCATTGGTCGTGGGGACGGTGCTGATCACCATCAACCACGGGGATGCCATCGTGCAAGGCGAGATCGGCCCTGACCGAGTACTGAAGATGGGCCTGACGGTCATGGTGCCCTACGTCGTCTCGACCCTTTCGAGCGTCGGGGCCCTGCGCGGGCAGTATCGCCGGTGAATACACGGGCCGGGAAACACGTTCCCCGCTCAATCATGAGCCGAACCAGGAACGGACCGCGCCCACCGCTCCACCGGCGCCATGGGGTGGCAGGCTTTGTGCTGTTGGCCCCGCTCAACGCTTGCGGCCCGCTGCTCAACGCCGACTCCAATCTGACTGGGCTTCACCGTGGAGCCATCCAAAGCCCACTGGGCAGCGAACTCTCTTACGTTGCCTCAATCCATGAAGCCCCGCGGCCCACGAACCGACGCATCATCTATGTCCACGGCACGCCGGGCAACGCGAGCAACTTCGCCCGCTACGTCCGCGAACCCATCCCCGGCACCCTTGCCATCGCGATCGATCGGCTGGGCTTCGGCAAGACCGGCGGCCCGGCGGTGTGCTCGTTCGAGGACCAGGCCCGCGCCATCGAGCCGCTCTTGCTCGAGGGGGAGCGCGTCGTCCTGGTGGGCCACTCGCTAGGTGGCCCCATCGTGGCCCGGGCGGCGGCGGACTTTTCCGATCGCATCGGCGCCATCGTCATCCTCGCCGGCTCGCTCGACCCGCAATTGGAGAACCCGCGCTGGTTCAACTATGCCGGTGCGAGCCTGCACCCCCTTCTGCCACGGGTGGTGCGCAACAGCAACATGGAGATCTTCGACGCACGCAAGCAGACGCTGCTGCTGGCCGAGGTGCTCGAGCGTGTCACCTGCCCGGTGGTCATCGTCCACGGCACGCGCGACACGCTGGTGCCCTACACCAACGTCGCGTACATGCAATCCGCCTTCACCAACGCGCCCACGGTCGAGGCCTACACCCTGCACGGGGCCAACCACTTCATCCCCTGGACCCACGAACCGGAGATCCGTTCGGCGATCGAGCGGGCGCTGGAACTGTCCAGCAACTGATTGGTCCCAACTCACCCCGCCGCCGGCTCGGGCGTGCCCGCCTTCGTGAAGGTGAACACCGAGCCCTGCACGTCTACCACGATCGTGTCGCCCGCCCCGAACTCGCCCGCCAGGATGCGGCTGGCCAGCGGGTTCTCGATGCGCTGCTGGATGGCGCGCTTCAGCGGGCGGGCGCCGTAGGCGGGGTCCCAGCCCTCGGCGGCCAATTGCAACTTTGCCGCGTCGGTGAGCTCGATGGCCATGTCACGGTCGGTAAGGCGTTGGCGCAGGCGGGCGAGTTGGATGTCGGCGATGGCACCCAATTGCTCCTTCTTGAGTTGGTGGAAGACCGCGATCTCGTCGATGCGGTTGAGCAGTTCAGGCCGGAAGAACGCCCCGCGCATGTCCACGTTCAGGCGCGCGTTCATCTCGCCGCTCTCCATGTCGGGCGTCAGCCCCTTGCCGGCCACGTCCACGCCCGGGCCGTGGCGGATGAGGTCTCGCACGGCGGCTTCGACCTCCCAGTCTTCGGCCCCTTGCTCGGTCATCTGCTGGATCTTCTGGCTGCCCAGGTTGCTGGTCATCACGACGATCGTGTTGCGGAAGTCCACCGTGCGGCCTTGGCCGTCGGTCAGGCGGCCGTCGTCGAGCAGTTGCAGCAGCACGTTGAAGACGTCGGGGTGGGCCTTTTCCACCTCGTCGAGCAGGATCACGCAGTACGGCCGCCGCCGCACGGCCTCGGTGAGCGCCCCGCCCTCGTCATAGCCCACGTAGCCCGGGGGCGCGCCGATGAGGCGGCTGACGGCGTGCTTCTCCATGTACTCGCTCATGTCCACGCGCACGAGCGCCTCCTCGGTGTCGAAGAGGAACCGCGCCAGCGCCTTGCACGTCTCGGTCTTGCCCACGCCCGTGGGGCCCAGGAAGAGGAAACTGCCGATGGGCCGATCGGGGTCGCCCAGCCCCGCCCGGCTGCGGCGCACGGCGTCGGAGACCAGCCGCAACGCGTCGTCCTGGCCCACGACACGCTCGCGCAGGTGCTCTTCCATGCGCGTGAGTTTGTCGCGTTCGCTCTCGATCAGCCGAGACACGGGGATGCCCGTCCAGCGGCCGACGATCTCGGCGACCTGCTCGGCGTCGACCTCTTCCTTGACCAGCAGATCGCCCTGCTTGGCCTTCTCGCGTAAGGCCGCGTCGGCGCGGGCCAACTCGGCTTCGAGCTCGCGGATGTCGCCGTACTGGATGCGCGCCACGGTCTCGAGGTCGCCCCGGCGCTGGGCCTGCTCCTGTTCCACACGCTTGGCGTCGATCCGCTCCTTGATGGATTTCACCGCGTCGAGTTCGGCTTTCTCGGCCTCCCACTCGCTGGTGAGCGCGCGGTTCTTCTCCTGGAGTTCGGCCAGTTCCTTCTCGATGCGGCCCAGTTCCTTGGCGCTGCCGTCGCTGGATTCCTCGAGTTTCAAAGCCTCGCGTTCGATCTCCAGTTGCATGATGCGCCGCCGCAACTCGTCGAGCTCGGTGGGCATGCTGTCGTTCTCGATGCGCAGGCGGCTGGCGGCCTCGTCGATGAGGTCGATGGCCTTGTCGGGCAGGAACCGATCGGCGATGTAGCGCTGGCTGAGTTGCGCGGCGGCCAGGATGGCCCCGTCCTGGATGCGCACGCCGTGGTGGGCCTCGTAGCGTTCTTTGAGCCCCCGCAAGATAGCGACCGTCTCCTCGACGCTGGGCTCGCCCACGAAGATGGGCTGGAACCGCCGCTCGAAGGCGGGATCCTTCTCAACGTGTTTGCGATACTCGTCCAGCGTGGTCGCGCCGATGCACCGCAACTCGCCCCGCGCGAGCGCCGGCTTGAGCAGGTTGCCCGCGCTCACCGCGCCCTCGGCCGCCCCCGCGCCGATGATCGTGTGCAGTTCATCGATGAACAGGATGACCGAACCCTCGCTGGCGGTCACCTCGCGCAGCACGGCCTTGAGGCGCTCCTCGAACTCGCCACGATACTTCGCGCCGGCCAACAACTGGCCCACGTCGAGCGCCATGATCCGCTTGTCGCGCATGCCCTGCGGGCAGTCGCCGTTGACGATCCGCAGCGCCAGGCCCTCGGCGATGGCCGTCTTGCCCACGCCCGGCTCGCCGATGAGCACGGGGTTGTTCTTCGTGCGCCGGCTGAGCACCTGCATGGTGCGGCGGATCTCCTCGTCGCGGCCGATGACCGGGTCGATCTTGCCTTGCTGGCCCTTCTCGGTCAGGTCGATGGCGTACTTCTTAAGAGCCTCGTAGGTGGTCTCGGCGTTCTGGTCCGTCACATTCTGCACGCCGCTGGCCTTACGGACCTGCCTGACGGCTTCTTCGATGGCCTTGGGAGACGCGCCAACCGTCTCGAACACACGCTTGCCGCCGCCCTCTTGAGCACAAGCCATCAGGAGGTGCTCGGTGGCAATGTACGAATCGCCCATCGCCTTGGCCTTCGCGTCGGCTTTTTGCAGCAGGCCCATGATCTCGCGCCCGGTCTGGCCTGGGGCCGACGAGGTCGTCGGCAGGCTCTTCATCTCGGCCTGGGCCACCTGTCGCACGCGGTCGGCCCGCACGCCGGCCTTCTCGAGCACCGACGCCGCCGGCCCGGACTTGTCCTCGAGCATGGCGCTGAGCACGTGCAGCGAGCCCACTTCCGGATGCCCCGCCCCAAGGGCGGAAGCCTGGGCGGCGGCGAGCACCTGTTGGGCGGCGGTGGTGAGGCGGTCGGGTGTCATGGCGGGTCCTCCTGGATACTCCATCCACTCCTTACAAGCGGCGCGCCGAACACGGCGGGCCCCTGAAACGCCCCATTGAGGGGATCCAACGCTCACTTCCACGCCAAACCGACCCAATCGACTGCCTTCATGGCAGGCGACGACATCCCGAATCCAGAAACCTTACTTTTACCATACTACTGCCATGAGTATCCGTCTAAGGCGACCACTGGCTAGAACCGCGAGCCTACAACAAGCGAACAGCCCAGCCAGAGGGCTTGACCAGCCCCCCTCTCGGCCGTACAACAGCGGCCAGAAACCCGGCCCGAGGTGCAACTCCGGGCCACCGAGCCGATAGAATCCAAGACTCAGCACCCGGCGACCACGAGCCGCCCCAGCCCAGCAGACGCAAAGGAAGGCCACCGATGATCCGCAGCCGTACCACCCGCCGTGTCCTTGCTTCGGCCGTTCTGGTTGGTGCCAGCCTGACGCTGATGGCAGGCTGCCAGTCCAACGCCCGCCACCAGTACCTCCGTTGGAACGTGGCCCCCGAGCTCGAAACGCTCGACCAGCGCTGGGTCGACGCCGACAACGAGTACGCCATCATGAATACCGAGAACACGCGTATGCTGCGGTCCGATTGGCGCCGCCTGTGGTACGTCGATCGGCCAAGCCGCCTCAGCCGAGAGCCCAAGCCCTACTGAGTTCGCCCAACCACTTTCGAACCGACACGCCCGGCTCACCCGCCGGGCTTTTTTCCATCAACCATGACATGCCTTCAGGCCACGTCCCGCCGCACCAGCCGCTCGGCCACCTGGACGGCGTTGAGCGCCGCGCCCTTGCGGAGTTGGTCGCCGCACACCCAGATCGAGATCCGCCGACCGTCGCGTGCCAGCCTGGGGCGAGAGATCGAGACCAGGTCGGTACCGGCGATGTCGCGCGGTGTCATGAGGGCTGTTGGATCGCCGTTGTACGCCACACCGGGGAAGGCGCCGTAGATCTCCGCCAGCGCCCCCAGTGTGGCCGGCGAGCCGAGTTCGATGGTGATCGATTGGCTGTGGCACCGCTCCACAGGTACCCGCACGCACGTTGGCAAGATTTCCAGGTCCGGCATGTCCAAGATCTTTCGGCTCTCGGCGATGACCTTGCTTTCTTCCACATTCAACCCCGTAGAAGGATCCACCGCAGACTCGTGCGGGAAGACATTAAACGCGCACGGCACCGGAAACGCACTGGGCTCTGGCGCGTGCCCATCGAGCACCGCTCGCGTCTGGTTGAACAATTCCTCGAGCGCCGCCCGCCCCGCCCCGGACACCGCCTGATAGGTCGAGGCGATGACCGATCGAACGCCGAAGACACGCCGAAGAGGCTCAACAGCCATCAGCATGATGATGGTCGAGCAATTCGGGTTGGCCACCAGCATGGGGCCTTCGTCGAGCAAATGTGAATTGATCTCCGGCACAACAAGCGGCGTGCCATCGTCAAGCCGAAAGGCCGAGGAATTGTCCACGATTCGTACGCCCTCGCGTATCGCCGCGGGCGCGTGGGCCTTGGCGGTCTGGGCATCCGAGCAGAACAGCGCGACATCGCATCCGCCAAGCGATCCCGCCCGCAACTCTTCAATGGTCAGAGACCCAGGACCGAAAGGGATGGTTGTTCCCGCTGAACGCGAAGAACCCAAGGCACGCACTCGTTGCGCCGGCACGCCACGGGCATGGAGGATCGAGAGCGCCTCCCGGCCTACGAGACCATACGCACCCACCACGGCAATGCTCGAATCGATTAGCGCACTCTCACGCACGTCGGCCATTCAACCTCCACCGTCATCGCGAGGCCGACGCCCGGGCAGCAGCCCACCAAGCCCCTCACGAACCTTCTCTCCCACCTTCTCATCCAGTTCCTGACGAACACGATCGGTCGCCTTGTCAACTTCTTGCTGGGCGCGACCACGCACCTTTTCCGCCAGTTCCCGAGCCCCGGCGTCGGCCAACGCCTGGCCCCAAGCCTGCGCATCGATGGTCAGGCCCGGAGCATCCATCGGCCCGCGCACGCCGATGGGCAGCCGCAATTCTCGGACCGGTGCCGAGCCCGCACCGGGGAGCGTGATGGTCGAATCTCGCACGAGCACGTCCAACGGCAGGTCGACCCAGGCGGGGCTGAACGCGCCTTGGATCATCGCATCGACCGTGCCGCCGGCAAGAAGCGGCTGGTCGGCCTTGGCACTCAGAGCGCTCGAAACGCGATCGGCCGCAATGCCGCGCCTGGCCAGCAACAGCGTCGATGCTCCACCACCCGAAGAAGCCCCGCCCAACACGATCTCGGCCTCGTACAAGCCCGAACGGCTGCGCACCGAGACACAAGGGGCACCCTCCACAAGCCAAGGCTGTGTCGACAGATTCTCGGCACGCACGTCAAACACCTCGCCCGGTGCATTGGTGGCGGTCATGCCTTCCACCACCGCTTCACGCACCAGCACCCTCGGCGCACCGTCCACCAGGTGGTCGGCCGCTACAAAGGCATAACCCTTCTCGGCAACCTCGCGGGCAAGACGATCCCGAAGGGTTTCCTTCGGATCCTGGGGTGGCTGCCCGGGCACGGGAGCTTCCTCGCCCGGCCTCTTCTGGCCCGCTTTTTCCAGCCAGTCCCGCGCCTGTTCGAGCCTTTCCTTCCAACGCCTGGCCTCGGCAAGATAGTCTTCGAGCCCTTTGCCATCACCCGGTGGCGTGGGCGTCGGTTCACGTCTCGCTCCCACGCGAACCCCCGGGAGCGCACGTGCCAGGCCGGTCGAGGCGTCGCTTGCTACCAGGCGATCGACCGCGAAACGCTTGCGCAGCAGATCGGCGTTGCTGATCGCCCCTTCGAGCTTACTGGCACGGAAGATATCCGTGCCCAGGTCGTTGGGGTCGGCTATTGCCAATCCGTTCACGAAGATCCGCCCGCCGCGAAAATCGACATCGGCGCTGGCAACGTCCACCGTTGCACCATTTGCTCGCTCCAGACCGGTCTTGACCGCATACGTCACCACAGGCTCGGCCAGGAACATCGCACCGATCCAAACCAGGCCCACCAGCAAGCCAGCCGCAACGACACCCAGCGGCCGGATCGGCAGCCCCATGCGCTTGGCAGCAAGTTCGGCATACGTCTTCTTGTGCCCACCAAAGAGCACCCACATCAGCACTCGCACCCAACCCTTGCTGGTAATTTTCTGGTATCGCTCAGATCCCGATTCCAAGCCCGCCAGCGTGCGACGCAGGCGGCCGATGATGGCAACCATCAATACTGCCGCGAGGGTGCCCACGACCGCCCCAAGCACGACGCCCCCGGTGGTCGCGTAGTACTCAAAGCCCATCCACGCGAGCACAGGCGCGTTGATCAGCGAGGACATGAGCCCACCCAGCGGGCCATCGAGCACCAACCGGCCCACGCCGAACTGCACGGGCATGATCAGCAGGCTCAAAATCTTGCCGCCAGCCGCCAGAGCCCCGGCGACAAACAGATTGGCGTTGAGCACCAGGAGCAGGCTCAGCAAGAGCAAGACCAGCGCCGGTGAGGTTCGAGTGCTGGGCACAAAGCCGATCAAGGCCCCAAGAACGCACGCCATCGCCACCTGCGCGGGCGTGACCTTGCCTCGGACCAGTTTGCCGATCTTTCGTGTGAGCATGGAACCCTCCGTGGATGCTCAAGGGTAGGACGGGGTTGGATTGGCAAAGGCACCATCACAATCAACAGTTCCCGCGCACAATCCAAACGGCCTGCCATCTGGGCATGGCAGGCCGCCGATACCATCGCCCCGTGCAAGGCGAACCTTGGATCGACATGGAGGCGGTTCGGCGAAGGATCGTGCGAGACTGGCGCTCCCGGACCGGAGGTGCCGCCGTACGCGATAGCCTCCGACCCACCCTGCTGGCCGTCTCAGGTGGGGCCGATTCGTGTGCGCTCGCATTGGCCCTGGCTGGCCGCACCGGCATCGTGGGCCTGGGTCACATCGTGCACGACCTGCGTCCAGCCGAACAGTCGCACGCCGATCGCATGCTTGTGGAACGGCTTGGCCAGCGCCTGGGGCTTCCAGTCTGGGTCGATCACGTGCGAGTCCCCCCGGGTAACGCCGAGGGGCAGGCCCGGCGTGTCCGCTACAGCGCCCTGGAACGCATGGCATGTGCGCAAGGATGCGCATACGTGGCAGCAGCGCATCAGGCCGACGACGTCTTCGAAACCATGCTCGCGCACCTGATCCGTGGCACCGGGCCAAGGGGCCTTCGCGGTCCAGCGCCCCGCCGACGGCTCAGCGACAGCGTCACACTCGTGCGTCCCATGCTGCACGTCACACGACGTGAGACCGAGGCCATCTGTCGCGCACACGATTGGGTCTGGGCGAGCGATGCCACCAACGCGGATACCGGCAACGCCGACGCACCATTGCGGGCGGCACTGCGCGCCCGAGTGCTGCCCGTGCTCGAAGAGTTACGCCCGGGGGCGGCAAGGCGGGCGGTGAGATCGGCCGAGGCTATCGGCCAAGCCCAACGCGTAGTGCAAGCCGCCATCGACCACGCATGGCCCCGCGTCGCCCGTGGGCAGAGCCCGGTCATGCTCGATGCGCGAGAGTTCTCCGCCTGCGAGCCCGCCGTACGTGAGGGGATTCTACGGAAGTTGATCGAGCAACTCGGAGGTGCCGGACACGATCGGCTTTCCGCTGCCACGGCCAAGTCGCTTGTGGCATGGGTCGCCGGCGGCCGCGGCAAGCGCCTGGCGGCCGGTCTTTGCTTCGAGCACCACGGTCCGGTGGTCCTGGTGTCTTTGGCCTGAGGCGCGCCAACGATTGCCCCATGGCCAAGAAGTCCACAACCACCCCCGCCCGCCAACAGCCCGCCCCGATCACCATCGAGGAAGTCAAGAAACGCCGACAGCAGGTCGCCCGCATTCTCAAGGACCGAGCCGCCGTGGTCTTCGCCGGCGAACACTCGGCCTCGATCCGTGGCGATTGGGAGCCGAGCGTCGAGTTCTTCTTTCTCACCGGCATCGCCGACGAGCCCGGGGCCGCCCTGCTTCTCGACCCAACCCACCCCAACCCACGCCGGCGAGAAGTCCTCTTGCTGCGATCCCGAGACCCCGAAGACGAGCAGTGGCACGGCATCCGCGAGTGCCTGAGCCCGGCCCTGCGAGACCGCTACGGCGTGGGCACGGTTTTTCGCACCAGCCGCCTCAACTGGCTGGTGACCGAGGCCGCCGCCCGCATCGGGAAACTGGCCACGCTCCACGAGCCAAGGCCCGCGCCCGCGGGCGTGAACCAGGACCTGGCCACCTACCGCCAGGCCGCCGAACGCGTGCCGGGAGTGTCCATCGAGCAAGCGTGGCAGCCCTTCTACCAACTCATCGCCGCCAAGAGCCCCGCGGAGCGTGCGCTCGTGCAGGGTGCCATCGACGCGACCATCGCTGGCGTGCGCGCCGCAGCGCGCGAGATCAGGCCCGGGGCCAACGAGGGCGCGGTGGTGCGCACGCTGACGGCCACGTTCGCCGAACATGGCGGCCAGGGCAACGCATTCAACCCCATCGCCGGCTCGGGCGTCAACGCCACCGTGCTGCACTATGGGGCCAACAGCCGAACCATGGAAACCGGCGACATGCTCGTGCTCGACAGCGGCGCCAAGATGGGCGGCTACTGCGCCGACATCACCCGCACCTTCCCCGTCAGCGGCACCTTCAGCAGCACGCAGGCCGATGCCTACGACCTGGTGCTCAAGGCCATGAAGGCCGCCATCAAGGCCTGCAAGCCCGGCACGTGGATGCACGACGTGGACATGGCCGCCCGAGAGGTCATCGACAAGGCCGGCTACGCGCACGCCTTCTACCACGGCATCGGCCACCACCTGGGCATCTCGGTCCACGATGTCGACCCCAAGACACCGCTGGCCAAGGACGCCATCGTCACCATCGAGCCGGGGCTCTACCTGCCCGAGGAGAACATCGGCATCCGCGTCGAGGACGACATCCTCGTCACCAGCGACGGGCCGGTGAACATGTGCGAGAAACTCCCCGTCGATCGCAAGGGCATCGAAGCGCTCATGAAGGGCTGAGCAGGATCAGGGCAACCACCCCTCGCGCCGACCACAGCGCCGTGCGAACCCAATTCGTCGCCACAAGCTTTTGCACGAGGGCGGCATCGAGTCCACGCTCCAGCCGCCGGTGCAAGGGCACCTGCACGAAGAACGTCGACGCCCACACCAGACCAAGCAGCAAGGCCCCGGCCGCCGGGAGCACCCCGGGCATCAATATGAGCAGCAGGATGCAGGTGGCCACTTCCACCAGCATCGCCGGGCCCACGACCAGCGTTGTCAACACCTGATGCCGCCGGCCGTACGCGGGCCATCCGTGCTCGCCCACGCCGGCAAACAGCGGGTAGTGGACCACCTGCACGAACCAGATCAGCCCCACCATGAACCACGTGGCGGCGGCATGAGCCAGGAGCAGGGCCCCGCTCACGCCTCACCCTTATGATGGCTGCGCCACGCGTCGCGCAGCATCAGCGTGAAGGGCACCCACCAGACGAGATCATTCGTCAGGATGGTTATGCCAAAGGTGATGGGCAGGTCGCCGGCGATGACCGCCTGCGCAAAGCCGATGGGGCCAAAGATCTTGCCGAGCAAACCGACCAGCACGATGGGCCAGTGCCGTCGATGGTCTCTCGCGGCGGCGATGTACCCGATGCCATAGACGCCCACGATCATGCCGATGCACTGCCAGAGCTGGGGGTATCGCGGCTGCTCCATGCCGGCAAGGTCGAACAACAACGCCGGAAACAGCACGACGGCCGCGCCCCAGACGATGTTGTACACACCCGCGGCCCACAACCACCAGAACGCCCAGCCCCTGCCCGCGACCTTTTTATGCATAGACGATCGTTCCCCCGCCGTGGCCACCGACGAACCCGCGCAAGGTTTCGATGGTGGAGAGTCCCTACCGGGCGGGGAGGCCTCCCGCGCCCCCGCCCTTCTTGTACCAGCGGGCCAGCGCCAGCGCGTGAGCCCCGAAGAAGACCGCCAGCAGCATCTCCAGCCCCTCTTCTATCGCATAGCACAAGATGCGAACCTGATCGCTCAGGTCAACGCCCAGATCGTCCCGCAGGATACCCGGCGCGCGATCGACGGCCTTGGTAAACACCAGCATGAAGAAAGCAAAGCCCAGCGCGAACACCCACCAGGGCAGCGGACGCTTCCAGGGCCTGAGTTGGATCAACCGGCTGACCAGCACCAGCACGCTGGCGGCAACCGCGAGCATGATCACCCCGGCGATCAGCCGCTCGGAGATCGAGAACTGCTCGCGGTAGTAAAACGGCGGCTTGAGCATGCTGTAGTTGTCGGTGGTAAAGGCCACGTGCCAATCCCACTCCCGGGCCGCGGCCGCCAACGAAAGGATCATGCCCGAGGCCACTTCCAGCGTGAACTTGCGGAAGATCAACGGCAGCGACAACGCCAGCATGATCCACAACCAGGGCGAGGCCTCCTCGAATGGCCCCGTCTCGGCGAACAGCCGCTCGCTGTCCTCCATCGGCAGCACCAAGGCCAGCACCACAACTACCGTGGTCATCACGATGGCCAGCGTCACGCTGCAAGCAAAAACCCATCGGCCAGCCTTTGGTCTGATCTTCGTTGGTAGTGTCATAGGGATATCCTAGCGCTTTCCTGTTAACAATGGGCTATCGTCGACCCGATCGAAATGCCCTCTGGAACCACCCCGGTGCTGCTGATCTCGCGTGAGTATCCACCCTTTGTCGGCGGCGGCATCGGCACATACACGGTGCGCATGGCCCGGGCGCTCGCTGGGCAGGGGCACGCGCCCGTGGTGGTGACCGTTGGCGATTGCGACGAGCCCGAGGTGGAAGCAAAGGGCCCGATCCGGGTCGTGCGGCTGCCGTTCCTGGACCACGTCGAAGGACGGCCCGACTGGTCAGCGCCGCGAGCCAGCATCCTCGCGTCGCCTGTTGGCCCGGCCTGCCACGCCGCCTTCTGGGCCTTCCACCGCGAGAGCGTGCTGGCCATGCAACTACGCCAGCACCTTCCCTGGCTGCTCGAACAATTCAATCCGAAGGCCATCGAAGCCCCCGACACCGGCGCACTGCTCTGGTTCATCCTCAACGAAAGACGCCTGGGCAGGGGGCCGCTGGCAAAGATGGGCGACAAGGGGCCACCCGTGGTGGTCCACCTGCACTCACCCACCGCGTGGATCGAGGAACTCCAGGGCGGGCCAGAGCCGGGCCGCCCGATGGCCGAACTGCGATCGATGGAACGCGACGTGCTGCGATGGGCCGACGGCGTGGCGTGCCCCAGCAACGCCCTGGCCGAGTGGACAAGCCGTTGGGAGCCGGCCATCGCGGGCAAGGTCCACGTCACGCCCTACCCGCTGGGCGAGGTCGTCGACGATGCCAGCCCACACCAGCGAGAGCCCTGGGCCCTGTTCGTGGGCCGAATGGAACGCCGAAAGGGCTTCGACACGCTCGCCCAGGCACTGGGCCAACTCGGACAGACCGCCCCGCGGGTCCTCGTTGCGGGCCGAGACACGCTCGACTGGACGACCGGACGCCACTTCGGCGCTTCGGCCATGCAAGCCATGCCCCAAGGCTCGCCCCGTCCGGAACTCCTGGGCGAACTCGATCCGCAAACGCTTGCTGAGTGGCGCGATCGCTGCGGCATCGCGCTCATCCCCAGCCCCGACGACAACTTCCCCAACACCTGCATGGAGGCCATGGCCGCCGGGCAGGTCGTCATCGCCGCCCGCGCGGGCGGCATGGCCGAGATGGTCGAGGACGGCACCAGCGGGCTGCTCTTCACCCCGGCAGACGCCGCCGATCTGGCCCGCGCCTTGCAAAGGGCCCTTGCCATGACGCCGAACGAACGCGGCACCATGGGCCGCCAGGCCAAACGGCGCATCGCCGACATCTGCGGCGACTTCAAGGTCGTGCAGCGCCGCCTTGCCCACGCCGCCGGGCTGATACCCCAACTGCCCCGGGCCGAACCACAACGCGAGGTGGCGCTGCTGGCGATGACGCCCCTTGCCCAGGACACGCGCGCCGCGCTGACCGACGCACTGCTTGCCAACGCCCAGATCGACGCCGTCGTGCCCTGGTTCGCACGCCTTGGTCCCGATGGTCGAGAGGTCGTGCCCTTCTCGACCCCAGGCCCGCAACACCCCGAGTTGCTCGTCGAGCACCCGGGCCCCATCGCGCTGGACACGCGGTGGTGGGAGCGGGTCCAGCAATCGTCCGAGTCGGCCGCCGACCTGCCCTCGCTGCTGGCCTGGCTCATCCAAGAAGGCGCCCGCGTCGCCGTGCTGCCTGAGATCGTGGCAGGCAGAGCCGATGAAGGCGATCGACCCGGCAAGCCCATGCCCGTTCGGCTCAGCGAGGCCGAGCGTGCGCTGGCACGCGCACACGCGGCCAATGTCGAAATCGTGCGTCGATTCGACGCCGAACGGGCCGAGTTGCACGCCAGCCGGGCATACCGACTGGCGCAGCGGATCTCGCGGTGGTATGCCCGGATCCATCGCTGAACCCGCCGCTCGCGGCCCCTTCTACAATCTTCCCGCATGACCGATGCGCCGGCCAATCCAAACCCAAACCCCACGCACCGCACCGGAGATTGGGTCGTGCGCTGCGACAACCTGGGCAAACGGTTCAAGATGTACACCAACCCATGGCACCGCGCCGTGGAGTGGCTGACATGCAACCGTTCCAATCTGCACCGAGACTTCTGGGCCGTCCGGGGCGTCTCCTTCGAGCTCAAAGCCGGCGAGTGCCTGGGCGTGGTAGGCCGCAACGGCAGCGGCAAGAGCACCCTCCTCAAGATGGTCACCGGCGTCAGCGTGCCCACCGAGGGCACCGCGGCCATCCGCGGCCGCGTGCTGAGCCTCATCGAGCTGGGCGCGGGCCTGAACAGGGAACTCACCGGCCGGCAGAACGTCCACAACATGGCACGCCTTCTGAACTTCCCGGCCGATTTCGCCCGCACCAAGATGGAAGCCATCGAGGACTTCGCCGATATCGGCGCGTTCTTCGATCGCCCCGTGCGCAGTTACAGCAGCGGCATGACCGTGCGGCTGACCTTCAGCATCTTCTCGGCCTTCGAGCCCGAGGTGCTCATCGTCGACGAGGCGCTCAGCGTGGGCGACATCTTCTTCGTGCAAAAATGCACCCGACGCATCCACGAACTGCTCGATCGCGGCACCACCATGCTCCTGGTCAGCCACGACGCGGGAGCCATCACCAACCTGTGTGACCGGGCCATCCTCCTCGAGCAGGGCAAGGTCGCCTTCGAGGGAGAGCCGGTCGACGCCATCGCGCGATACCACGCCGCCCTGCGGCAAGGCGGCGTGAAAGCCAACAAGTGGCAACGCGACGACGTGCCGAAAAGAAAGCCGGCCAACGAAGCGCCTGATCCCCAAGACGCCGCAACCCGGCAATCCGCCCAACGCATCCTCGACGCGGACATCATCCAGCACGCGGCCAACGCCGACCGAAGGCACGGGGCCGGCGGCGTGCGCATCCTGGCCTGCCTGATCAGCGACCGACAAGAACGCGAAGCCAGCGTCTTCGGCATCGGCCATGCCATGCTCGTCCACGTCCTTGTCGAGGCCGCAGAGCCCGTCGACAGCCCCCGCGTGGGCGTGCGACTCATCGACCGCTTCGGCACCCAGGTCTTCGGCCAGGGCACGCTCCAGCACGGCCTCGAACTGCCCGCGCTCGCTCCGGGCGACCGGCTGGTGGTCACCTTTGACATCGAACTCCAGCTCAGGCCGGGCGAGTACACCCTGGGCGTCTCCACCAGCGAGCCCGACGCCAGCGGCAACCCCAACGGCGCCCTCTTCCACGACCACATCAACGGCCTGGGGCCCATCCGCATCAACCACCCGCCCATGGAACCCCTGCCCTTCTTCGGCGCCGCCAGGCTGCCCATGTCCGCATCCTGCACGCTGGTGCCCCACGTGGCACACGCCACCACCAGCACCGACCAGAAAGCGCAGGCCTCCGCGTGAGCGAGCCCATCGCCTTCCTGACCGGCTGCGGCCGCAGCGGCACGACCATCCTCGGGCAGATGATCGGCGCGAGCCCGTCGGTGCGCTATCTCAACGACGACTTCCCGTTCTGGATCGGGCCCTTCCCCCAGTGCGACGCATGGGGCCTGCGCGAGGACACCCGCGACCGCGACAACCGCATCGAACTCACCGAGCACGACCTCCCCGGGGGCGACCCGGCCGCCTTCTGGCGCAACGCGCAACAGAAACGCGGCAGCGCTTCCCTCCTGGTCGAGAAGGTCGCCCTCAACAACTTCCGCCTGCGATTCCTGGCCGCCCTGGCACCCCACGCGCCCATCGTCACCATCGTCCGCCACGGCGTCGAGGTCGCCCGCTCCATCGCAAGACGCGTCGAAGCGGGCCAGTGGTACGGCCCGGGCGACCGAAAGTGGAAGCTCCTCGAGCAACTGGCCAAACAGCGCGGCCTCGACGCCGAACTGGCCCTGTGTACCAACAACTTGGCCAAGGGCCTGCTCGAGTGGCGCCTGAGCGTCCAGGTCGCCGCCGAGCACGTCGCGGCCATCGGCCCCGGCCGC
Organism: Phycisphaeraceae bacterium; assembly: GCA_026126305.1. Classification (GTDB taxonomy): domain Bacteria; phylum Planctomycetota; class Phycisphaerae; order Phycisphaerales; family UBA1924; genus JAHCJI01. The sequence continues at coordinate 96,088 of JAHCJI010000002.1, read as the reverse complement.
GTGCTCATGGTCCGCTACGAAGACCTGCTGGCCAACCCACAGGCCGTCGCCACGCGATTGGGCGAACACCTGGCCCTGCCCGAGGGCGGCAGCGCCATGCAGCGATGGGCCCGGGGACGCATCGAACGCAAGAACCCCGCCGCCAGCGAGTTGCCGCCGCCGCCCGAGGCCGAGGCCATCGCCGGCAACACCCTGCGGGCCATGGGCTACGAGCCCGCCGGCGGCCGCATCCCCATCCCGGCGGTGTCGCCATGAACGAACAGACACCCAAGGCACCGCCGCCCATCTTCATCCTGGGCGTCCCGCGCAGCGGCACCACGCTGCTGCGCACGCTGCTGGACGCCCACCCCCACATCGCCTGCGGGCCCGAGACCCCCTGGCTGGCCGAGCACCAGCCCGCGAGCCTGCTGGGCCTGGTCCGTGCCATGGTCGAGCCCGAGCACGGCTATTGCAAGAGTTACCGGCAACCCGCCTCGGTCGTCCACGACGCCGCCCGCCGCATGCTCGACGGCGTGCTGGGCGCCTACGCCCGGGCGCGGGGCAAGCGGCGGTGGGCCGAGAAGACGCCCAACAACCTGCTGCACCTCGAGGCCCTGCACGCCATCGTCCCCGACGCCGCCTGCGTCTGGATCACCCGCGACGCCCTGGACGTGGCCCACAGCACCACCAGCATCGCCGACCACCGCAAGGGCATCGCCCCGGTCTACGAGCGCTCGCTGCGCCTGAGCCGGCAGGCCACCACCGACGCCACGCCCCTGGCCGCCACGCTGCGCTGGGCCGGCTGGAACCGCCGCATCGAGCGATTCCTGGCCGACAAGCCCCACTTCCACCTGACCTACGAGCGCCTGGTGTGCGAGCCCGCCGCCGTGCTGGGCGGGCTCCTGGACTTCCTGGGCGAGCCCTTCGACCCGGCCATGCTCCAATACAACCCCAGCGCCCACCACCTGCCCGCCTGGGAATGGGGCAGCACCGACGTGGCCCAGCACGGGCGGATCGTCACCGGCCGCATCGGCGCGGGCCTGGACCACTTCGAGCCGCCCCTGCGCGACGCCCTGGCAACGGTCGCCGGCCTCTGGTCGCCGCCGGGCAGGCCCGGCCCCATCGGTCCCCGCCCCACGCTGCCCCCGAGCACCAGCGCGGCGGCGCGGCTGGGCGAGCAACTGGCCGCCTTCGTGCCCGGGGGCGGGCCCGGCGATCCCCGGCTGCGCGCCGAGCAGGCCGCCGCCCTGCTCTCCCACGCCGCCGGGCGCCCCGACGCCGTGCCCGCGCTGCCCGCCCCCATGGCCCCCGTGGCCATCGCCCTGGCCTACGCGGGCCTGCCGGCTTCCATCGCCCCGGCCAGCGACGACCACGCCCGGGGCCTGCGGGCGGTGCGCGACCGGCTCGACATCGCCCGCACGCTCACGCTGCTGGAAGCCGGCCACCCACCGCCCCCCCCCCCCCCACCGCCCACCACCACCGCCGGCGACGTTCCCGCGGGCCTGGGCGTGCCCTGCCCCGCCCCCACGGCCCGGTTGGCCAGCATGGCGCAGCTGCGCAGCGGGGCCTTCACGTCCTTCATGGCCGGGCTGAACGCCTTCGCACGGCCGCTGGGCCTGCGCACCTTCGAGACCTGGTCGAAGGTCTGGGAGTACCCCTGGCTCTGGTACCACGCCGTCGAGCCCCTGCCCCTGGCGGGCCTGCGCATCATCGACCTGGGCAGCGAGATGAGCCCCATGCCCTGGTGGCTGGCAACCCTGGGCGCCCGCGTCACGCTCGTCGAGACCGCCCGCGGGATGGAGGCGCAGTGGGACGCCCTGCGCCGCCGCCTGGGCGTGCGTGTCGACTGGGCCTTCACCGACGACGAGGCCATCCCCGCCCCGGACGAAACCGCCCACCTGGTCACCAGCCTGAGCGTCGTGGAGCACCAGCCCGACAAGAAACGCGCCCTCGAAGAGATCGCCCGCGTCCTGGTCCCCGGCGGGGTCCTGGCCATGTCCTTTGACATCTGCGAGCCGGACCTGGGCATGGCCTTCCCCGCCTGGAACGGCCGGGCCCTGACCATGGCCGAGTTCGAGCGCGACCTGTGGAACCACCCGCGCTTCGCCGCCGGGCGTCCCCAGGGGCCCATCGACTGGAACCGGGCCGACATCCCCGCCTACCTGGCCTGGCACAAAACAACCGCCGAGCACCACACCTACGGGACCGCCGCCGCCGTCCTGCGGGCCCGCTGAGCCCCGGCAACCCGCCGCCCGCCGGGGGGGCCCCGGCCCGTGCCCCTCGCGCGGGCGAGGCTTGCTTGCCCCGCGGGCGGGGGCGAAGCGGGCCACCGCGCAGCGGCCGCGCCCCGGTGGCGTTCTTTCCTTGCCGATGCCCGTGGCCCGATCCCCCATGCCCGCCGCCAAACTCCCCAGCCCTTCCCGAACGCTGACGCCCGGTGCGGGCCCGCACGGCCGCGGTGCACGCTTGCACGGCCGCGGTGCAAGCTTGCATTTCTTCGGTGCAAGCATGCACGGCCGCGGTGCAAGCATGCACGGCCGCGGTGCAAGCTTGCATTGCTTCGGTGCAAGCATGCACGGCCGCGGTGCAAGCATGCATTGCTTCGGTGCAAGCTTGCATTGCTTCGGTGCAAGCATGCACGGCCGCGGTGCAAGCTTGCACGGATCCGGTGCAAGCTTGCATGGCCGCGGTGCAAGCATGCACGGCCGCGGTGCGGGCGTCCACGGCGGCGTGCCCGGGCGGTCGCGGGCCGATAAAGATGGCAGAACACGCGGTTTTTCGCCGCCCGAGTCCGAGAATCCCACGGTTCTGCCCCTCGCCGGGGGGCGGTGGAAGATCTTTTTTCGGATTCCTGTGATTTCTGGTGGAGCCGGCCGCTGGGCGCGTCGATGACCGGTTCGTGGCCGGCGTCCATGGTGGGCGTGGCCGCGACAACCCGCCCGGCGATGGCGCACGATCCGTGCGATCGCCCGGGCCCTGTTCCGGAGCCGGATATGAGTTTACCGCGAAAGAAGTATGCGCAGTTGCAGTATCTCGAGGCCCGCGCGGGCACCTGGGCCGACAACCAGGCCGCGCTGAACCTCAGCATCGAGCAGGCCGTGGCCGTGGCCACCAGCACGGAGGCGGCCCGGGCCGCCTACGACGACTACCAGCAGAAGCGGCAGGAAGCCAAGAACGCCCACGTCACCTGGCTGGGGGCCATCGCCGGCGCGGTGGACAACGGGCGCTCGGCCCTGCGCACCATCAACACCACGGCCAAGAACAGCGCCGATCCCAGCGCCATCTACGCCCTGGCGTCGGTGGCCCCGCCCAAGCCGCGCGAGCCCCTGGGCCCGCCGCCGGTGCCCACCGACCTGCGGATCGTCCTGGACACCGAGGGCCGGGCCAACCTGGCCTGGGAGGGCACCCGCCTGGGCGGCACCGTCTTCACCGTGCAGCGCCGCACCACCAGCACCACCGGGCAGACCGGCCCGTGGGCCACGCTGGTGACCGTCTCGGAGCGCGCCTTCGTCGACCAGGCCACGCCCAGCGGCTTCGCCAGCGTGGGCTACCGCGTGCGGGCCGAGCGCGTGGGCGGGCCCAGCGCGTTCTCGCTGCCGGTGACCCTGCCCCTGGGCGCGGGCGGCAACCAGCAGGGCATCGCCGGCGCGATCGGGCCCGTGGAAACCTCTGGGAAGGAAGCGGGGTAACCGCGCGGGGGCCTTCTTCTCCCCCTTCCCGATTGCCCATTGGAGCCTCTGAACAAAGGCCCGAGGCCCTTCTTGCCCCCTCTCCCCGTCCGCGGGGAGAGGGTTGGGGTGAGGGGTCTTGCGGGCGCCCGTGGTACTCGAAGACCCCTCACCCCCGCCCTCTCCCCGAAGACGGGGAGAGGGAGCCGGAGGGCATTGGTCTCATGGGTGTTTGTTCAGAACTTCCCATTGCCAACTCCCAATTGCCACGATCGCCAAGCGGTGCTCGTGGCAATTGGCAATGGGCAACTGGCAATGGGGCGGAGGGGAGAAGACCCCCCCGCGGGGCGCGTGCCATCGATGCCCATGATCGACCCCAAGCGCCCGCGAGAGAGCCCCGTGCACGACAGACAAAGCGCCGCCCGCGGGCACGCCGGGGCCGATGCCCTGCTCGCTCAAGCCTTCGCTCGAGCCCTGCCCCGGTGCGTCCGTGTTTCGGTGTTGGCCCGCGCCTGCCCGCACTCGGGGCAGGGCTGGCCGGGTTCGAGCCCGCGGCGTTCGTAGCCGCACGCGGGGCAGAGGCCGCGGCGGCGGCGGATGGTGCCGCGCGCGGTGGGCACGACGACCAGCACGATGATCAGCGGGGAGGCGAACAGCAGGGTGTTGGCGGCCAGGCCAAGGGGCAGCGGACGCAGCGGGACGGCGCCGCGGTCGGGGTCTTGCGGCGCTGCGCCGCTGGTGGGTGTCGCGGGGATGAGGCGCATGGACCAGGAGGTCTGGCGGGTGCCCGCCCCCGGCCCGGTGCTTGTCGCCGATGAACGCGACGCGAGGCAGGGCAAGGGCCAGCCCGCCGCCCGCGCGCCCCACTGGGCGCGCTCGGTCTCGTCCTCTGGGAGCGTCGGCAGCCACGATGGCCACGCGGGCTCGACGTATGGCCCCGCGGCGCGCTGGTCGGGCGGCAGACCCGCCTTGCCCGCGTGGATCTGTTCCCGCATGCGCCGCGCGGCGTGGCGGTTGATCGGCTCGTGCCCGGGGATCTGCCAGATCGCCACGTGGCGGAAGCCCACGCTCCTGGTGTTGCTCCAGTGGTACACGGTGTGGGACGACCGCTCGCCATCGGGGCGGCTGTTCACGCCCAACTGGAAGGTGTTGCCCAGGTTGCGTGTCGGCCACAGGCACAGCGCCCACGCGAGGGCGACCGATACGGCCAGGCCGAACGCCAGGCAGCCCGTTGTCACGAGCACGATGCGTGTGGAGCGGGTTCGCATGCGCCGGGCTCCGGTTGGTCTGGTTCCTACCGATACAAGACGGGCGTGACGCGAGCCGTGTTCGATCCGCACGTCCCGCAGCGCCTGAAAAGTCCCCAATGCCCGATGCCCGATGCCCAGTGCCTTCTTCCCAGCGCCCGACGCCCCCCGCTCATCTCCCGCGATCTTCCAGCGCCTTGCCGTAGGCGATCATGACCATGATGGCCGTGGGCAGGGCGTACTCGCCCGCGGTGGCGGCGACGCTCTCCAGGCTCTTGTGCTTGCCCTGCTCCACCTCGATGGCAAGGTCCAGCAGGACGTTGTGGATGCTGGCCACCAGCTCGCCCCAGATCTCGAACTCGGCGTCGTTCTGCGGCAGGAAGCGGCGCAGGGCCGGCAGGTCCAGCGGCAACTGGAAGTACCACTTGCCATCTTGCTCGACCAGTCGCAGGCCCAGCACGGGCTTGTCCTGCCAGGTGAGGGCCACCAGGTCGTCGGTGATGCGCAGCGGCTGGAGCTTGTCGCCGTGGCGTTCGAGCCAGCCGTAGGGATCGGCCAGCAGCTCTCGCACCACGCCGTCGACGCCCTGACGCATCCGCTGCTGGTCTCGCACGGCGCGTGGCGCACCGCGGGCCACGCCGCCCTGGGCGGTGAGCGCCCGGCCGATGAGGCTGTTGATCTCGCCGCTGGCGGCGGCCTGGTCGGCCTGCTGGCGGATGCGCTCGACCTCGAGCGGGAAGGCGTTGTTGACGGCCGTGCCCAGCCGCTGGAGGGCCCCCATCGTGCGGCCCAGGCGGTCGACCACCAGGGCCTCGCCGTCGCTCTGGGATAAAACCAGTTCGCTCAGGCGGCGGGCGTTGCCGTCGAGGACCATCTGCCGGGCCGAGTCGAGCAGGGCCTCGGGGCTCTCCTGGGAGTATTGACGCTTGCAGCCGGGCAGCAGCAGGGCCGCCGCCACGATACCGATCCCGATCCACCGGCACAAGGGCATGGGGTTCATACCAAGAGGTTACGCGTCCTGCCCATCGTCCGTGACAGCGGGGGTACCATCGCCCATGGCACCGGCGACGCAGACCATGTCCCTGACCGTCAACGGCCAGCCGCACGAGGCCCCCGCCGGCACGAGCGTGGCCGGCCTGCTCGAGCAACTGGGCCTGGCCTCGACGGCGTGCGCGGCGGAGGTGAACAAGGCCCTGGTGCCCAAGGGACGCCACGCGAGCCACGAGCTGGCCGATGGCGACACGGTGGAGATCGTGACGCTGGTGGGCGGGGGCTGAGCGCCTGCCGCAACCGGGGGCGACATGGGCGGTAGCACACCCGCAAGCCGACACCGATGGGCGGAAGCATTCGGCAGGCAGGGGAGCGATTCCCCGGGAGGCCCCATGAGAAGGGAAATGTTCTGGATCGCACTGTTCGGTGGTGCCCTGGCACCGGTGTGCCGGGGACAGGTATTCTTCCGAGTGATCGAGTCCGAGGTCGCCACGGCGTCGCGGGCAGAGGTCCACGCGCCACCGACACCGCTGGTGGCCGACGACACCGACAGCGACCCATCCCAGCCCTTCCCGCTCGCGCGGACCGAGGCCCAGGTCGGGGGTGTGGCCGGTGTGCCCAGGGCTTCGAGCATCGCCCGTGTCAGCGGCAGGCTGCTGCGGTCCACGACGCTCACGCTCGAGGCGCAGGCCAGTTTCGACCTGGAACGCTCGTCCTTACCCAGCACGCCGCGACGCGTCGCCGCGGGTTCGTGGAGCCAGTACGTCCGCTTCGAGATCGTCCGTGCCGCCCGGCTCGACCTGAGGGTCCAGCCGGGGTTGTTCGATGAGCTGGAGTACGGCGCGTACGCCCCCGGCACACTGACCGGCCCCGAAGGCGTCATCGTCAGCGGCCCGCCCGTGCCCGGCGCGCCGTCCTGGATCTGGCAGCTCACGCTCCAACCCGGCGAGTACACGTTCGAGGCCAACGCCGCCTTCGAGATCGGCCACGACGGCGCGGGCAGGCTGTCCGACAGCGCCCGACACGACGTCTGGCTCACGCTGCGACCACTTGATTGCTTGGCCGACTTCGACGGCGACGGCACCCTGACCGCCTTCGACTTCCTGCTGTTCCAGAACCTCTTTGCCGTGGGCGCGAGCGAAGCCGACTTCGACGGCGACGGCACCCTGACCATCTTCGACTTCCTGGCATATCAGAACGCCTTCGCCCGGGGCTGCGAGTAAACCGATCGCTGCGGGTTCGGATCGCGTGAAGTCTTGGTTCAGATCGCACCAGGGGCCGTCGGACCGCTGCGGCACGGTCTACCGTGGGCCGACCCGGACCGGGAGGCCCATCAGTGCTCGGAAGCCAGTTGCCCTTCGTGCTCTTTGTAGCGAGCGCTGCCTATGTAACCCCGGCTTGCGCCCACTCGCGGGCCGCCGACATCGTGACGCTCGAACTGCTGGGCCGTTACGAGACGCACGTCTTCGACCGCAGTGCGGCAGAGATCGCGGCCTATGACCGGGCCACGCGCCGGCTGTTCGTGGTCGACGCCCTGAGCGCTTCGATCCTGGCCCTGGACATCCACGACCCATCCAAGCCCACCGTGCTGTTCCGCACCGACCTCTCGGCGTACGGCGCGGGTGTCAACAGCGTGGCCGTCTCGTCGTGGGGCCAGCGGCCCTGGGTGGCCGCAGCGGTGGAAGGGCCCACGCCCGTCTCGCCCGGGTCGGTGGTGCTGATGGACATGGACGGGAACGTCCAAGGCGTGGTCGAGGTGGGCGTGCTGCCCGACATGCTGTGCTTCACGCCCGACGGGCGGTTCATCGTGACCGCCGACGAGGGCCAGCCCATGCCCGACTACAGCCAGGACCCCGAGGGCACGGTCAGCATCATCGCCGTGCCACGCCCGGGCCAGGCATTGACCCAGGACGCCGTCCGGACGGTGGACTTCCGTGGGCTGCGAGCCGAAGACCTGGACCCGAGCATCATCATCAGCGGGCCCGGAGCGAGCGTGGCCCAGGACCTCGAGCCCGAGTACGTGGCGATCTCGCCCGACTCGCGCACGGCGTGGGTGGCGCTCCAGGAGAACAACGCCATCGTCGAGATCGACATCCGCCGGGCACGGATCAACCGCATCTTCGGGCTGGGATTCAAGGACCACAACGTGGAAGGGCAGGGGCTGGACGCCTCGGACCGCGACGGGCAGATCCGCATCCGCCCCTGGCCCGTCTTTGGCATGTACCAGCCCGACGCCATCGCGGTGTACGAGGTCGATGGCCAGACGTACATCGTGACCGCCAACGAGGGCGACGCGCGCACGTACCGGGGCTTCGACGACACCGCGCGCGTGAAGGACCTGACCCTGGACACCAGCACGTTCCCCAACGCCGGGGAACTCCAGAAAGACGAGAACCTCGGACGCTTGCTGGTCTCACGCGTGCTGGGCGACGAGAACGGCGACGGGCGGCACGAGGCGCTCTACGCCTTTGGTGCCCGCAGCATGAGCATCTTCCGCACCGATGGCACGCTGGTTTACGACAGTGGCGATCTGATGGAACGCACCATCGCCCAGCGCGAGCCGGTGTTCTTCAACTCCAACCACACTCGCAACAGCTTCGACAATCGCAGCGACGACAAGGGCCCAGAGCCCGAGGGCGTGGCCCTGGGCGAGATCGACGGCCGCACCTACGCCTTCGTGGGGGCCGAACGCCAGAGCGGCATCTTCATCTTCGACATCACGCGTCCACAATCCACGACGCTGGTGGGCTACTCGAGCAGCCGCGACTTCTCGGCCGAGCCCGCCAGCGGCCGAGGGGGCGACCTGGGCCCCGAGGGTGTCCTGTTCATCGCCGCCAACGACAGCCCAACGGGAGAGCCCCTGCTGGTGGTGGCCTACGAGGTCTCGGGCACGGTGGCCATCTACCGGGTCGTGGTCGCACCCTGAGGCCGCTAGGGTGGCGGCGGGCCGATGCACCGTCGTAACCCTCCCGCCAAATCAAGCGTAATCATGGCAACATGGCCCATGCCGGGCCCAATCGGAGAACATACCATGGCACGCTCGAGATTTGTGGCATTGGTCGCTCTCGCGTCGATTACGACGTGGGCACAAGCCGATGAACTGCTGGTCCCAAGCCAATTCCGCGATATCCAGAGCGCCATCGATGCGGCAACCGATGGCGACACCATCATCGTGGCTCCGGGCGTCTACGTCGGACGGGGCAACGCCAACATCCGGCCCGGCGGCAAGGCCATCACGATACGCTCGACGGGCGGCGCAGCCGTCACGACACTGGACGCCGCCCGCAATGGCAGCGTGTTTCTCGTCTCGGCCATCGACCAGCCGGGCCCGATCGTCGAAGGCTTCACCATCGTCGGCGCGAATCGCAGTGGCGTGCAGGTGACCGGCGGCTCGATCACGCTCCGCGCGTGCGTCATGGCCGACAACTGGAATGGCATCGTCGGTGGTGGCGTGAATGTCGATGGTGGCGGATCGGTCACGCTCGAAGGCTGCGTGTTGCGCGACAACCTCGCCGGCCAGGGCGCGGGCCTGAACGTCTGGGAGGGCGGCCGGGCAACACTGCGAGGCAGCCTCATCATGGGCAACCGTGCCGATATCACCGGCGGCGGCGGCGTCATGGCCGACCAGGGCGCCACCCTGACGATGGACCGATGCATCGTCAAGGCCAACCGGGCCATCGGTTTTGCGGGCAGCAGCGCTGGGGTGCGCGTTGCGCGGGCCAGCATGGGCACCATCACCAACAGCCTGATCATCGACAATACCGCCCTGGGCCAAGGCGGGGGCATCTCCTTTACCAACGACTCGACGGGCTCGGTCGTCAACACCACCATCGCCAACAACGTCGCCTCCTTTGGCGGGGGCGGAGTGCTGCTGACCGACGGCGTCGTTGGCGTGGAGATTGCCAACACGATCCTCTGGGACAACATCCCCGACCAGGTCAGCGCCGGCGGCACGCGTCCCAGCATGCGATACAGCATCGTCATGGGCGGATACTCGGGCGAGGGCGTGCTCGACATCGACCCCCGATTCGTAGCCCCGTTCGAGGACAACTATGAGTTGCAACCTGGCTCGCCGGCCATCGATGCGGGCGACAACGCCGCGGCGGCGGGCCTCGAACTCGATCTGGCCGGCCTGCCCCGTTTCGTCGATGACCCGTCGACCCCTGATACGGGCTTGGGCACGGCCCCGATCGTCGACATGGGTGCGTATGAGTTCCAGGTCGACTCCTGCCCGGTCGACTTCGACGGTGACGGGCAACTGACCATATTCGACTTCCTTGCCTTCCAGACCGCCTTCGGCCTGGGCGACCCACGGGCCGACTTTGACGGCGACGGAGAACTGACCATCTTCGATTTCCTGGCCTTCCAGACCGCGTTTGCCCAGGGGTGCGAGTAAACGGGCGATATGGACGGGGCACAGGCTGGGCCTACACTGGCTCGATGCCCCAGAAGATGGCCACCAATCCGCTGCAAAGCCTGCCGCTGCATGAGGATGGCCGTTTCATCGCGCCCGGGTCGGCCGACCCCGCCGATCCTTCGCAAGCCGTCAGCCTGAACCCGGCCACAGGCCAGCCGCTGGGAGCCGTCCGGCTTGATGGCCCCCGAGAGCTCGAAGCAACCATCGAGCGAGCCCGCGATGCGTTCCTTCGCTGGCGCTCGGTGCCTGCGCCACAGCGCGGCGAGGTTGTCCGCCGCATCGGCAACGCCCTGCGCGAGCACAAGGACGCCCTTGGTGCCTTGGTCTGCCTGGAAGTGGGCAAGATCGCCAGCGAAGGCCTGGGCGAAGTCCAGGAGACCATCGACATCGCCGACTACGCCACGGGACTGTCGCGGATGCTCGGCGGCCGCACCATGCCCAGCGAGCGGGCCGACCACAGGCTCTTCGAGCAATGGCAGCCGCTAGGCCCCATCGGCGTTATCACGGCATTCAACTTCCCAAACGCCGTCTGGGGCTGGAACGCCATGATCGCGGCGGTCTGTGGCGACACGGTGGTCTGGAAGCCCAGCCTGTTGGCCCCACTCACCGCGATGGCCACCAATGCCATCGCCGACAAGGTTGCCCGCGAGATGGGCCATGAGGGCGTCTTCAACCTTGTCATCGGCACCGACGACATGGTGGGCAGGCCCATGGTCGCCGACGCACGCCTGCCGCTCATCAGCGCGACCGGCTCAACGGCCATGGGCAGACAGGTCGGGCAGGTGGTCGCGGCGAGGCTTGGCCGAAGTTTGCTGGAGCTTGGCGGCAATAACGCCGTCATCGTCGAGCCCGATGCCGATCTGGACCTTGCCGTTCCCGCGCTGCTGTTTGCCGCCGTGGGCACCGCCGGCCAGCGCTGCACGACGACACGTCGGCTCATCGCCCACGAGGCTATCGTGGGCCCCTTGCTCGAGCGGCTCATCGATGCCTACGAGCGAGCGCCCATCGGAGACCCAATGGATCCGGGCACGCTGGTCGGCCCGCTGATCCATGACAAGGCGGCACAGGCCTTCGACGCCGCCGTGACCAAGGCAATCGCGCAGGGGGGAACCGTGCTGACCGGCGGCACACGCGCGGATGTGGCATTGGGCGGCTGCTTTGTTTGCCCAACCATCATCCGCGCGCCACAGGGCAACACGCTGCCGATCGCCAGCGAAGAAACCTTCGCGCCAATCCTCTACGTGTTCTCGTACCGGAATCTGGACGATGCCCTCGCGCTGCACAACGGCACGGCCCACGGCCTGAGCAGCGCCATCATGACCACCAACGTTCGAGCCAGCGAGCGGTTCCTCTCGCCCGCGGGCAGCGATTGCGGCATCGCCAACGTCAATATCGGGACCAGCGGCGCCGAGATCGGCGGGGCCTTTGGGGGGGAGAAGGATTCTGGTGGGGGACGCGAGGCCGGCAGCGACAGTTGGAAAGCCTACATGCGTCGGCAGACGTGTACGATCAACTATGGTGCCTCGCTCCGACTGGCCCAGGGGGTGCGATTTGGCTGAATCCTCGAACCCGCATGCCCAACACACGACCGCCGCTCGCCTGGCCGCCGCCGAGGCCACGCACGACAGCCTGGCCCGCGCCGCGGTAGCCGACATCCGCCCGGGCATGATCGTGGGCCTGGGCACGGGACGCACGGCCCGACGCGCCATCGCCGCCCTTGCTGGCCGCATCATCGCCGAGCAGCTCGAAGTCACCTGCGTATCCACCAGCGAAGCAAGCAGCGCTTACGCACAGGAATTGGGCATCAAGGTACGCGAGTTTGCCACCATCGAGCACGTCGATTATCTCTTCGATGGGGCCGACGAGGTCGACCCGCACTTGCGCATGCTCAAGGGTGCGGGCGGAGCCATGACCCGCGAACGCATGGTCGCCACCGCCGCCGCAAGGCGTGTGTACCTTGTCGAAGAAGAAAAGCTCGTCGACCACCTGGGAGAACGCACCCCGCTGGCCGTCGCCGTCATGGCCTTTGGCTTGGCCTCGATCCGCGCCAACCTCCGAGGCCTGGGCCTCTCGGGCGTGCTGCGGCGCAGCATGGACGGCACGCTCTACGTCACCGACAACGGCAACCTCATCCTCGACGTGCAGTTGCACGTCAACAATGGCGATGAACACGCCTACGAGCGCATCGCCACCGCCCTGAACAACACGCCGGGCGTCATCGACCACGGGCTGTTCCTGACCGAGGCCACCGAAGTCCTCGTCCGCCGCGATGACGGCAGCATCGAACGCCTCTTGCGAGCGCCCGCAGCCAACTGATCCCTTGCATCAGAACGGGATGTCATCATCGGGTGGGATCGGGTCGCTGTCGTAGTTGCCCCCCGAGTACGACGAGCCACCCCCACCACTCCCAGCGCCTCCACCGCCACCAGATGAGTGGCCACCACCACCACCGCCTTGGCCGCTGTCGACGAATTGGAAATTCTCGACAACAACCTTCAACCGGCTGCGCTTATTGCCCTGCTGGTCCTGCCATTGGTCCAGTTTCAGGCGCCCCTCGATGAAGGCGGGGCGACCCTTCTTCAGATACTGCGCCATGACCTCTGCGGTGCGACCCCAGGCTTCACAATCCACAAAGGTCACTTCCTCGTGGTTCTGCCCGTCCTGCGTACGATACTTTCGGTTGACGGCAAGGCCAAACGACCCCACCGCCGTGTTCTGCGGCGTGTGCCGCATTTCCACGTCCCGCGTCAGGTTTCCCATCAGGAACACTTTGTTGAAACTGCCGGCCATAGCGGACCTCCTGTGGTGGCAAGGGCGAGGCTAGCGCACGAGGCGTTCAGGCGTTGGCCGTCTCGGATTCCTCGGACTCCTCGTCCAGAGCGTCCACATCATCATCGGCGGACGATTCCTCGACCGGGCGGCCCAGCCGGACGCTGTTGTCCTGGCCTTGCTCTTCGGCCTCGCCCGCACGTTCGGCACGCATCTTGGCCTCGCTCAGCAGCGCCTCGCGGCCGTCGGCGGCCCGCATCTCTTCCAGGGTCAGGTGATCGGCCCGGATGATCAACACCCGCATGATCAACTCGCTCAACTGGCAGTCGCGGTCGAACTGAGCCATCTTCTGCGCCGGCGCTTCGAAGTAGGCCAGGATGTACAGACCGCGCTTCTGCTTGTCGATCTCGTAGGCCAGGCGACGCTCGTCCCACTTAGCCATCGACACCAGCTTCGCGCCGGCGCGGGCGAGCAACTCATCGATGTGCGTGATGACGCCCGCGAGGTCCGCCGCCGTCGACTGGCCGATCAGGAACATCGCTTCGTAGTGGTAACTCCGCTCTGGGGGCATGTCAAAAGTCCTTTGCCGATGCGTTCGGCTCTTGGTGACCGGCCGGACGCACCGCGCCCGCGCCTTGGGTTTGATCACGGGAAGCCTCGCGCGAGGCCTCCGGGGGACGAATCTGTGAATCGAGATCCTGTTCGGCCTTGGGCTTCTTGCCCTTGGGCTTGGTTTCATCCGGCGCGTTGTAGCGGTTCATCGCCTCGACCACGCCCTTGCCCACCCAGCACTCCACCGCGTCGGCCGCGGCCTTGAGCGCGGGCTTGAGGGCATCGCCTTGCTCCTGCGTGAAGCGGCCCAGCACGAAACCCACCTGGCTCGCGCCCTGGGGCTTGCTGTCCACGCCCACCCGCACGCGGGCGTATTGCTCGCCCCCGACGGCCCGGGCAACGTCGGCCAGGCCGTTGTGCCCGCCATCACCGCCGCGAGCGCGGATCCGGATGGCGCCCAGCGGCAGGTACACGTCGTCGACCACGACCATCAGGTCCTCGGCTGGCTCGATCTTGTAAAATCGCACCGCCTCGCCAACGGTCAGGCCCGATCGGTTCATGAACGTCGTCGGCTTGGCCAGCAGCACCTTCTCGGACCCGATCATGCACTCCAGCGTGGCAGCATGGAAACGCCCACGCGACACCGCGCCTCCCGCGTGCCGCCGGGCGAGTTCGTCGAGCACCATGAACCCCGCGTTGTGCCGCGTGTTCTCGTACTCGCTCCCAGGATTGCCGAGTCCGACGATGAGTTTCATGGGCTAGGGTTCGGGCCACCGCTGACCAATCAGGCTTCCTTCTTCTTTTCGGTAATGACCACTGGGGCGGCCACGCCCTCGACCGTCGAGCCTTCGCCGGTCGCCTCGCTCTCGCTCTTGATGGAAATGCCAACCACCACCGTGTCGGCGGGTGTGCGCAGCTTCATCGTGGGCTTGGGAAGGGGGATCTGTCCGGCCGTCAGGTGCTCGTGCACGTCCAGACCGGAGATGTCCACCTCCAGCACGTCGGGCAGGTTCGTCACCGCGCACTCCAGTTCCAGGTGCGTCACCGGGTGGTTCAGCAACGCGCCGGCGGTCTTGAGGCCCTTGGCTTCGCCGACAAACACCAGCGGCACGCTCACTTCCACGCGTTCGGCCAGATCGACCCGGCGAAAGTCGGCGTGGATGATCTGCGTACCAAGGTGGTCAAACTGCAAGTCCTGGAGCAGCACGAACTCGTCCTTGACTCCATCCAGGTGGAGCACGAACACGCGCTCACCCTTGGCAAAGTGCTTGTTCGCCTCGTGCGCGTCGAACTCGATCGACAACGGCTCCTGCCCGTGGCCGTACACGATGGCGGGCAATGCGCCGCGGTCGCGCAGCCGCTTGGCGTACCGAGAGCCCAGGCGTTCACGCTGGCGGGCGGTCAGGGTGGGGGCGTCTTCATGCATGACGGGGCACTCCTCGTGCGACGCGCCGGTTCGGGCGTCGCGTCTGTTCGTGGTTCATCGCTTCGCGCTGGCCGCGTCCCGCAGCAGCGCGCTCACCGAAAGATCATGGTGGATGTTGTGGATCGCGTCGCCGAGCAACTCGCCCAGACACAACTCCACCAGTTTGTCATCCAATCTCTTGGCCCGCTCGCTCAGCGGGATCGTGTTGCTCACGATCACACGGCTGATGGGGCTCTCCAGCAGGCGGTCGATCGCCGGACCGACCAGGACCGGGTGCGTCGCGGCCACCAGCACGTCCACCGCGCCCTGTTCCATCACGAAACGCGCCGCTTCGCACACCGTCCCGGCCGTCGAGATCATGTCGTCGAACATCAGCACCGTCTTGCCACGCACCGACCCGATCAGCGTGTCCGTGGTCACCTCGCTCCCGCTGATCCGACGCTTGTTGATGATCGCAAGATCGGCGCCCAGAAGGTTCTGCATCGCCTCGGCAACCTTCACGTTGCCAACGTCCGGGCTCACCAGGCACAGATCTCCCAACGATTCCCGGTGCTCGCGGAAATAGTCCAGGAACACGGGCGTCGCCGAAAGATGGTCCGTCGGAAGGTCGAAGAATCCCTGGATCTGTGCCGCGTGCAGGTCGATGGCCAGCACGCGGTCGGCACCGGCGCAGGTGATCAGGTTGGCCACCAGCTTCGCCGTGATGGGCACACGCCCTTCATCCTTGCGATCCTGGCGACCATACCCAAAATAGGGAACAACAAGCGTGATCCGCTTGGCCGAGGCCCGGCGCAGGCAATCGATGAAGATGAACAACTCCATCAGGTTGTCGTTCACCGGATGGCACGTCGAGAGGATCACGAAGCAATCCCGGCCCCGAACGTCCTCGTCCAGCTTCACCAGCAACTCGCCATCGGGAAAGGCCATCGTCCGGGCCTTGCCAAGGGGCTGGTCCAAATGCGCGCACACACGTTCGGCCAGGTGCTTGCTGTGCCGACCGCTGAAGATCTTCAGTTGGTTCGGATCGATCTTCACGCGCGAGCCCCTTGTGCGGCGGCACGCCGCCGAAGATATATCCGGTCCACCTCGGCCAATTGCTCGGGCGTGTTGATGCTCAGCACGTCCTCGGCGGGCACCGCCTCGACCACCTCCACACGAGCCCCGCCGGCCAGCAGCAACGCGGGAACGTCTGTCAGATAGTACTCGCCCGTCCTGGCATTCCGATCGACACGCGAAAGCGCGTGCATCATGGGGCCCAACTGGAAGCAGTAATAACTCGGGTTGATCTCCCGGATCGACAACTCCTCAGGCGAGGCGTTCTTCTGCTCCACGATCCGCTCGAAACGACCGGCAGAGTCGCGCACGATCCGGCCATAGCCCGTCGGGTCATCGACCACCGCCGTCGCGAGTGTCGCACTGGCACCCGTTGCGCGATGGACTTCCAGCACGGTCAGGAGCGTCGACTCCCGGATCAGCGGGCCATCGCCGCAAAGCACGAAGACGTCCGTGTCGTCGGGCAGGCCCTCAAGCCTCGAACGCGCCGAAAGCACCGCGTGCCCGGTGCCCAACTGCTCGGCCTGCAACGCGTAACGGATGTCGCCGGACACTCCGGCCAGGGCCCGCTCAACGTGCTCGCGGCCGTGACCCACCACCACAATCAGAGGCGAGCAACCGACGGCATGACACGCCCGCGCCACAATCGACACCATCGGCTCGCCGCCGACGCGATGCACCACCTTGGGCAGATCGCTGCCCATGCGGGTGCCCTTGCCCGCGGCCAGGATGATCGCGCAAGGCGGTCGAACGGGTTGGCTCAGTGTTTCGCTCACGACGCTCCAGCGGTCTGGACAAACGTGGCGGCAAGCAGCACGGGAAAACTACCCGACCAGGATTCGAACCTGGACTCTCAGTACCAAAAACTGATGTGCTACCATTACACTATCGGGCAGGGAAAAGTCTGCTCGGTGTGCTCGCGGCCGACGTAAATCCGACTCTTTGCCAGGCGTGCTCGACGCACGCAACCCAAGCCTCGAACGCGCCGGGACCATCCCGACGCGGCGGTGGCACGGGACGTTCGCCGCGATCATGGCACCGACGCCATGCCGCAACGCACGCTGGCTCTTAGAGCTGGATCCCCGGTGGCTGTTCTGAACCGCCCCGGCAACCCCTGGCAGCGCCTCCCCTCGGGATATCCCTAGGACACCCTCTGGCTCATCGCAGCCGGCTCCCGTCCTGCCGCTGTACGATGCAATATTAGCCCGACTGCCGACGCATGTCCGCCACCCTTCTACCCTGTTCGCATGACACGGTGCATCGTCATCCTGGCCTGGGTCCTGCCCCTGATCCTTCCCACTGTTGCCAGCGCATCCCAACAAGCTGGGGACTTGCCCATCCGCGTGGCCACATTCAACATCGAAGACGCCGCCACCACCGATCTACTCGTCAACGACCAGCCCCGCCTCCAGCGGCTCGCTGAGGTCATCCAAAGGCTCCGTCCCAACATCGTCCTGCTCAACGAGATCGCCTACGACTACCACGGAGTTCCCGGTGTCCCCATGGATGAGCCCGAAGGCTCCAACGCACGCCGATTTGTCGATCATTACCTGACCGTCTCACAGGCCGAGGGCCTCGAACCCATCCGCTATCGAGCCATCATGCTGCCGAGCAATACCGGCCAGGCCAGCGGCTTGGACCTGGACAACAGCGGTCGAGCCGTGACCACCTATCCGCGTCCGCCACGCGCCACCGCCAATGGTTCGGTCCCACCCCAGACCGAGGAAGGCAGGGCATACGGCAACGACTGCTGGGGATTTGGGACCTATCCAGGCCAATACGCCATGGCCCTGCTCGTCGACTGGAGGCTCGAAGTCATCGAGGACGAGATCCGCACCTTCCGACTGCTGCCGTGGAGTGCCATGCCCGACGCGCGGCGGCCCATGCACGAGGATGGCACGCCCTGGCACAGCGACGAGGTCTGGGAAGCCGTGCGATTGAGTTCCAAGAGCCACTGGGACATCCCCATCCGTTTCCCCAATGGCACGGTCGTGCATTTCCTGTGCAGCCATCCCACGCCGCCCGCTTTCGATGGGCCCGAAGGCCGCAACAAGGCCCGGAACCACGACGAGATCCGCTTCTGGGACGATTACCTCGACAACCGTGCCTGGATCGCCGACGACCAAGGCCTCGAGGGCGGGATCGAGCGTGGACGCCTCTTCATCATCATGGGGGACCTCAACGCCGACCCGAACAAAGGCAAAGACATCGGAGACCCCATCGGCCGCCTCATGAAAAACCCCCGTGTGCAGCAGACACCGGCACCAGCGATGGACCCGCCCGTCGAGGGCCTGGATGCAACCGATACCGCCCAATTTGGATTGCGGGTCGACTACGTGATCCCGAGCAAGGGCCTGGGGTTCATCCGCTCGGGCATCTGGACGCTCGAACCAGCGCCACGCCGCGGCAGCGAGGGCTTTCCAAGCGATCATTTCCCGGTCTGGATGGAATTGACCATCCCATCTCGATGAGCGACCGTGTGGATTCGTTCCCGCCAGACCGCAAAGATTCCTGTCCGGCAGAATCACCGCCGCAGGAGTCCGCTTTGCATTTCGACCGGATCGAGCCCGGTGTACAGACGGTGGCCTTCGCCGCTTCGGCCCCGCGCGGCATAAGCCTGGCGGCGTTGTACGAAACGTCCAAGCCTCGCATCACCCGTCTGGTGACCATCACCAGTGCGCTCGGGTTTGGCTTGTCCGCGTTGTCGACCCGTCCGGGCATGGCCGATCTTGTGACGGGCTTGATCGCGGCCATCGTGGGCACGGGCCTGGCCGCCGCGGGCGCGAACACGCTGAACCAATGGATGGAGCATTCGCGCGACTCGCGCATGCCCCGGACAAGGGGCCGACCCCTTCCCACGGGCAGGATCTCGCCGATCGTGGTGCTCGTGGTGGGCGTCGAGATGTGCGTCCTGGGCATCGTGCTGGCGTGGTTGCTGTCGGGCATCGCGCCGGCGTTGCTGATCGCCGCAACCGTCCTGAGTTATCTCCTGCTCTACACGCCCAGCAAGCCGGGCTTGTGGAGCAGCACGTGGATCGGGGCCGTGCCCGGCGCACTCCCACCGGTCATCGGCTGGGCGTGCGTCGATGGCTCGTGGGCGTCGCTGGCACAGGTCGGGCCCTGGGCGCTGTTCACCATCATGTTCGTCTGGCAGATCCCCCACTTCCTTGCCATCGCCTGGATGTACAAGGACGACTACGCCGCGGGCGGCTATCGCGTGCTGCCCGTGGCCGACCCCACGGGCCGGTGGACGTGGGCGATGATGGTGCTGTGGGCGGCGCTGCTGCTGCCGGTGACGGTGCTCCCGCCGCTGGTGATGGAAGTCACGACGGGGTACGTCGCGGTGCCGGTGGCGATCGTCGCCGGGCTGCTGTTCCTGTTCCAGACCGTCCGTGTCACCCGCACGCGGACCCGCGCCGACGCCCGCAAGGTGCTGATCGGCTCGGTGATCTACCTGCCGGTGTTGCTGCTGGCCTTGGTCGTCGACGCCGCCGTCGGGGTGGCGCTGGGGTGAGCGACCGGGGCCCACCGCTCGTGCGCGTCGGGGCGGGGGTGGTCGAGCTCCGCGCCCGCCGCCGGCAGCCCCCCACGCGAGCGCTCGACGGGGCCAGCATCGCCATCTCGCCGGGCGACCACCTCGCGCTGCTCGGCCCCAACGGCTCGGGCAAGTCCACGCTCTTGCGCGTCTTGATGGGCCTGCAACCGCTCACCTGCGGAAGCATCCAGCGACGCCCGGGCCTGCGGCTGGGCGTGGTCTTCCAGAGCCCGGCCCTGGACCCCCTGCTGACCGTGCGCGAGAACCTTCGGCTCCAGGCCTCCCTCAGCGGGCTGCGCGGCGCCGACGAACGCATCGACCGGTTGTGCGCAGACTTGGGCGTCGAGGACCGCCTGGACAGCCGCGTGCGCACGCTCTCGGGCGGGCTGGCGCGAAGGGTGGAATTCGTGCGGGCGATCCTGG
This sequence comes from Phycisphaeraceae bacterium, assembly GCA_026126305.1. GTDB lineage: Bacteria > Planctomycetota > Phycisphaerae > Phycisphaerales > UBA1924 > JAHCJI01. Next base: position 76,029 of record JAHCJI010000002.1, on the reverse strand, counting down.
CCGAGCCCGACCTGCTGCTGCTCGACGAGCCCACGGTGGGGCTCGACCTGCCCTCGCGGGCGGCGCTGCTGGGGGCCATCGACGCCCTTCGGGCCCAACGCCCCGAACTGGCCGTGGTCATGACCACCCACCTCATGACCGACGCCGAGCGCTTCGATCGCGTCGTGATGATGGCCTGCGGCCGCGTCGTCCACGCCGGCTCGCCCGGCGAACTGGTCGCCGAATTGGGCGGCCTGCTGCTGGTCGTGCCCCAGGGCGCGGCATCGCAACACGCCGACCTGCCCTGGCAGCACCAGGCCGACGGCTCGGTGTTCGTCCAGCCGCGGGACGAGGCCCAACTGGCCCAGTGGTCGGCGTTGCTGGCTTCGGCGGGCGTGCCCTTCAGCGTGCGCCGGCCCACGCTGGCCGACGCGTACATGCGCTGGGCCCGGGCGCCGCTGGGGGCCGCGTCGTGAGCGCCCCTGGCATCGGCATGGTCGCGGCCGGGTCGCTGGCCCTTCGCGAGGTGCGTCGCCTGAGGCGCCAGCCGCTGCGCATCGCGGTGGCCATCGCCACGCCCGCGATGATGTGGCTGTTCATCGCCAGCGGCTTTGCGGGCAGCGTCCGACCCGAATCCCTCGGCGGCGAGGGCGGCGAGGGCGGCTCGATGGCGCTCTACCTGCTGCCGGGCATGGCCTCACTCGTTGTCCTGTTCAACGCCATCTTCGCGTCGATCTCGCTCATCGAGGACCGCCACCAGGGCTTCCTGCAAGCGGTGCTGGTCAGCCCGGCCCCGCGCTGGGCCATGGCCGCGGGCAAGCTCGTCGGCGGGGGCGTGCTGGGCTTCGCGCAGTCGCTGGTGCTCCTGGCCTTCTCGCCCCTGGTGGGCGCTTCGCCGGGCGTCACCGGCGTGCTGGCGGCGGCGCTGGCGCTGGCCTGCCTCTCGCTGGGCATCACCGGGCTGGGCCTGGCCGCGGCGTGGCGGGTCGATTCGGCCTCGGGCTTCCACGGCGTGATGAACCTGGTGCTGATGCCCATGTGGCTGCTCAGCGGGGCCATCTTCCCGGTCGAGGGCGCCAGCGGCTGGCTACGCGCCATCGTCGTGGTGAACCCCCTGGCCTGGTGCCAGCGGGCGGTGGGCGCGGGGCTGGCGGGGCACGCCGATGCCGCGGCGATTGGCCTCTCGTGCCTCTTTGCCGGCGGCGGCGTGGCGCTGGCGTTTCTCACCATCGGCCGGGCGGCACGCGCTCGCGCTCCAGACCTTCTGGCCACGAACCACAGCACCACCAACGATCCAGAGCGATAAGGAGCAACCATGTCCAAGGGCGAGAAGATCCTGGTGCTGGTCGTGGGGCTGATCTTCCTGGGGCTGGTCTCCACGCTGGCGGCGATGGTCCTGCAACGCGGCAATCCCAACGCCGCCAACCCGTCGCTGGCCGACACCGGGCCGAGCGACCCCCTCCAGCCCGACGAGATGCTCGTGGGCTACGTCGTGCCCCAGTTCCAACTGACCGACCACGACGGCCGGCCGGTGGACCACACCATCCTCGAGGGCCGCGTCACGATCCTGGCGTTCATGTTCACCAACTGCCCCTTTGCCTGCCCGGGCATGACCGGGCAGATGCTCACGCTCCAGAGCGCTCTGGCCGGCACCGGCGTGCGCTTCTTGAGCGTCTCGGTCGACCCGGACAACGACACGCCAGAGGTGCTGCGGGCCTACGGCGAGCGCAACGGCGTGGACTTTGCCCGCTGGCGCTACCTGACCGGCCCGGCCGAGGTCACGCGCTCGATCGTGCGCGACAGCCTCAACTTCCACGTGGGCGTGGACGAATCGCGGAGCATCGAGCTGCCCGGCGGGCAGAGTATGGACAACATCCACCACCCCTCGCACCTGATCCTGGTGGGCCCCGACCGGCACCTGCTTGGCATCTACCTCTACTCGGACGCCCAGGCCATGGCGGCCCTGCGCTCGCGCGCCTTCGCGGCCGACCGAGCGCTGCGGTAGGAAGAAGGCATCGGGCATCGGGCATCGGGCACGAAGGCGAGCCGGGGCTCAGTCGTCGGCGCCGCCGCGGCCGATGCCAAAGGCCGAGGCCACGGCCAGGATGATCCAGATGGCATCAAAAGGCGAGAACATCCCGTGCGACTGGTACTCGGCGTAGAACTGCTCGGCCTCGCGGATGTTCTTCTCGTGGAGCTTGCGGAAGCCCTCGCGCACCTCGGCCTGCTGCTGGGGGGTGTGCTCGTCCCACCAGGCCAGGGTGTCGGCCCACAGGTCGGGCGGGTATTCGGCCTCGCGCCAGCGGAACATCTGGTTCTTGGGCAGGGGCGGCCAGTCGATGTGGACGCCGTCGTCTTCCCATTGCTCGGCCACCTGGTCGGCCACGTAGGTCATGAGCACCTCGTGGGTGAACTCGCTGGCCAGCTGGAAGTCCTGGTCGTTCTGGATGTGCAATTCGACGACGGCCAGCTTGCCCGCGCCCACGGCCACCAGGGCCACGACGGCGGCCAGCAGGCCCGTGGCCGTGCCGGCGCTGCCCCGGGCCCCGGCGGCGGCGCCCAGGCCCGCGAGCACGCCCACGCCCCAGGCGATCCAGCCGACCTCGTAGCCCGTGAAATAGCCCACGCCCGCCCATAATGCGGCCCCTAACGCGCCGCCCACCAGGGCCCCCACGATCGCTCCGATCATTGTGCATTCCCCCAAAGCACCCGCCATCGCGGGCGCGAACCAGGCCCGAGAACGGCCCGCGCGGGCCGCCAGCGGACCAGTCTACCACAGGGCCCGGGCCGGCGCGCCGGTGTTTTTGTGGAGTTTTGTTGCCCGGCCCGGCACACCCGATAAAAGCCCGGCCCCGACCCCCACACCCGACGATTGGCCGGCCCCGACCCCCACACCCGACGAATGGCCTGCCTCGCCCAACGAATGGCCGGCCTCGTCGAGCGAATGGCCGTCCTCGTCCAACGAATGGCCGTCCTCGTTGAACGAATGGCCGTCCTCGCCCGACGAATGGCCGTCCTCGTTGAACGAATGGCCGTCCTCGTCCGACGAATGGCCGTCCTCGTCCGACGAATGGCCGTCCTCGTCCAACGAATGGCCGTCCTCGTCGAGCGCGGCCAGGTGTTATCCGGGCGTTTTGCGGGCGTCAATGGGTCCTGGAGGCACGAAAATCCTCGCCAAATGGCCGAAAATCGCCGATGACCGACAGTCGCGACCCTGACTTCAGGAATGTGTTCGGGCCGCGGCATCTTCCCGGGCCCCGACCCGCCGCCGGGCGGCCATCGGGCCAACGCCCCTACCATCGCCCGTGCCCGGCCCCATCCCCCAACACGTCCTCAACAGCATCCCCAAAGCCAACGACCCCCACCACCCCCACCACCCCCACCACCCCCACCGCCGCAAGGCCCTGGTTGCCATGTCCGGGGGCGTGGACTCGTCGGTGGCCGCCGCGGCCATGGTCCACGCCGGGTGGGAGGTCGTCGGCTGCTTCATGCGCCTGGGCTCGCCCGACGAAACGCTCGAGGAGAACCCCGACGGGGCCGACACGAGGATCGGCCACCGCGGCTGCTGCTCCATCGGCGACGCCCACGACGCCCGGCTGGTCGCCGCCGACCTCAACATCCCGCTGTACGTGTGCAACTTCCGCGAGGACTTTGGCCGCATCATCGACTACTTCGTGGACGCCTACGCCATGGGCCGCACGCCCAACCCCTGCGTGCGCTGCAACGACTGGCTGAAGTTCGGCAAGCTGCACGCCTACGCCCGCAGCATCGGGGCGTCGGTGGTGGTCAGCGGGCACTACGCCCGGGTCGACCACGCCGGCCCGCGGCCGCGGCTCTTGCGCGGGCGCGACCACGCCAAGGACCAGTCCTACGTGCTCTTTGGCGCGCCTTTGGACCGCCTGGCCGAGATGGTGCTGCCCATCGGCCAGTTCGAGGACAAGCAGGAGGTGCGCGACGCGGCCAGGGCCCTGGGCCTGAACGTGGCCAGCAAGCCCGACAGCCAGGAGATCTGCTTCGTGCCCGACGACGACTACGCGGGCCTGGTCGAGCGGCGGCGGCCCGACCTGGCCGCCGCCGGCAGCGTCCTGACCATCGACGGCAGGCCCCTGGGTGAGCACCGCGGCCAGCACCGCTTCACCATCGGCCAGCGCCGCGGCCTGGGCATCGCCGCCGATCGGCCGCTGTACGTGGTGGCCAAGGACCCCGCCGCCAACACCGTCACCCTGGGGCCGGCCCAGGCCCTCTTGTGCGAGCGGGCCGAGGCGGGCGAGGCCAACTGGCTGGGCCCCAGGCCCGCCGACGGCTCGCCGGTGCTGGTGCGGTACCGGGCCCACGGCCAGGAGGTACACGCCCGCCTCTGGCACCTGCCAGAGGGTGAACAACAGACGCCCTCGGGCCGCCGTGGCCGCTTCGCTTTGGAGTTCGAGACGCCCCAGCGGGCCATCGCCCCCGGGCAGGCGGCGGTGCTGTTCGACCCCCAAGACACCGACCTGGTGCTTGGCGGTGGCTGGCTGGAATCGGCCGAGTAACGAGTAACGACAATCCCCGATGGGGCGTAATCCTCGGAGTCTTGTGGGGGTGCCATGCCGTATGGGCCCCCTTCCATCGCCGCGTTCGCCCGCCCCGCTGACCCACGAGCGACGCGACTGACCCCGGATCCGGAGGATTGACACATGAAGAAGTTCTCTTTTGCATCGTTGCTGGCCTTGCCCGCCATCGCCAGCGCCCAGAGCCTGCTGCTGGAGTACTCGGTCGAGGACATCGGCGGCCTGTACCAGTACGAATTCTGCCTGACGCCCGACGATGGCTGGGCACCCGGCATGGGCTGGCGGTGGTTCATCTGGGGCGACCAACAGTCTGCCCCAAGCCCGCTGACCGACTGGGTGGGCGACCCCGCCTCGCTGCCCGTGGGCCCCTGGACCTTCTACACCTCCTCGGGCGGTTTCCACAACGGCCCGACCTTCGGCGGTGTGCTCGACTACTGGATCCCCGCCACGGGCGATGAGGTCCTGACCTGGCGCGGCACCTCGACGGCCAACCTGGGCGAGGGCGAGCTGCTCTTCAGCAGCCTGGCCGGCACGCTGGGCGGCGCGGTGTCTCCAGACTTTGCCGTGGCCACCCTCAAGGACGGCGGCGCCGACTGCTACGCCGACTGCGATGGCGACGGCCAGCTGACCATCTTCGACTTCCTGTGCTACCAGAACGCCTTCGCTTCGGGCGATCCCTACGCCGACTGCGACGGCGACGGCGCGTTCACCATCTTCGACTTCCTGTGCTTCCAGAACGCCTTCGCCGAAGGTTGCGACTGAACCCCAATCCGTCCGCGGTCCATACCCCTTGGCCCGGCGCGAGGCATCGCGGCCGGGCTTTTTTGTTCCGGCCCCAAGATCCGCTCCATGAGCCACCCGCTTCCGTCCGAATATCCTGTTGCAGAGCGAACCGTGGGCCCCACCAGCGCATGCCAGGAACAGGAACCATCCTCGGCCACCTCGAGTCGGCCTTTGTCGAGCACGCGAAGCGCGTGGCGGTCGAGGCATGGCCCGGCGGCGAGCGCCTGGCCTACGCCCAGCTCGACTCCGCCAGCGCGGCCCTGGCCGCCGAGCTGCGCCGCCGGGGCGTGGGCCCGGGCACGTTCGTGCCCCTGGTCATGCCCCGGGGGATCGACTTTCTCGTTGCCGTGGTTGCCATCGTGCGGTGCGGGGCGGCCTACGCGCCCATCGACCCGGCCGCCCCCGGGCGTGGGGCCATGCTCGAGCCGCTGGCGGCGAAGGTGGTCATCGGCCGCGGGCCGGGCATGCTCGACCCCGTGGGCGGCCCCTCGGCTAACTTCAGGCCGGGCGAGGCCCCCCAGCCCGAGGTCGGCCCCGATGCGCCCGCGTACGTCATGTACACCAGCGGCAGCACGGGCACGCCCAAGGGCGTGGTCGTGCCCCACCGAGCGGTGGTGCGGCTGGTCTTGGGGGCCGACTACGCCCGCTTCGGCCCGGACCATCGCTGGGGCGTCTTGAGCGCCGTGGCCTTCGACGCCTCGACGCTCGAGGTGTGGGGGGCGCTGCTCCACGGCGGGTGCTGCGTCGTCCAGACCCTTGAGACGCCCACGCTTGCCGACCTGGCCGAGTATCTGACCTCGGGCAAGGTGAGCGACACCTGGCTGACGGCCTCGCTCTTCAACGCCATGGTCGAGGAGCACCCCGGCTCGATGGCGGGCATGGGCCAACTGCTCACCGGCGGCGAGCGCGAGAGCGTGCCGCATATCCGCCGGTTCCTCGAACTCTGCCCGGATGTCCGGCTCATCCATGGCTATGGGCCCACCGAGAACACGACCTTCAGCCTGTGCCACACCATCACCCGCGACGACGCCGCGGGCGAGCGCATCCCCATCGGCACGCCCATCCACGGCAGCACCATGCGAATCGTCGAGCCGGGTGCTCGGCCCGATGCCCCGGCGACAGCATTGATGCAAGGCGAACTGCTCGTGGGCGGCCTGGGCCTGGCGCTGGGGTACCTGGGCGATCCGGCGCGGACGGCCGAGAAGTTTGTCGTCGATTCGCAGGGCGAGCGCTGGTATCGCACCGGAGACCTCGTGCGCATGCGCGAGGACGGCGCCGCCGTGTTCATGGGCCGCGTCGATCGCCAGGTCAAGATCCGCGGCCACCGCATCGAGCCCGACGGCGTGGAGGCCCAACTGGCCGCGTGCCCGGGCGTGTCACAGGCGGCCATCGCGGTCACGGGCGAGACCGCCGAGACGCGTCGCATGATCGCGTTCTATGTCCCGAGCGCGGATGCCGGCCCCGCGGACGTTCGCGCCCAGCTCGCCGAAAGGCTGCCCCCCACCATGCTGCCCGAGCGCTTCGTGCCCGTCCGAACGATGCCGATGGGCACCACGGGCAAGGTCGATCGTTCGGCATTGCTGTCGACCCTCGACGCCCACGGCGGCACGCCGCATCGATCGACCACGGCCGTGGAGACGCGGCTGATGGAACTGTTCCGCACGAGGCTGGGTCGGGCAATCGGCCCCGATGAACGCTTCCAGGACGCCGGAGGGCATTCGCTGCTGGCCATGCGCCTGAGCGCGGACGTGCGTCGTGGTTTCGGCGTGGCGTTGCCCGCCGCCGAGATCCTGCGCCGGCAGACCATCGCCCGCATCGCGGCGCTGGTCGAGACCTTGCCACCGGCCGACGTTGCGCGGGCCACGGACGAAGCGGACCCCATCGGCGACATCCGCCGCCGCGCGAGCCTGGAGCACGGCCGCGACCCCACGGGCAAGGCCATGCTGGTCCACCAGGCATGGCACCTCAAGCCGGGGGTTTCGATCGATCGGCTGCGGAGCGCCTGGATCGCGCTCCTGGCACGCCACGACGCCCTGCGGACCAGTGTCCTGTTTTCGCAGCAGCGGCCGATGCTGGTGGAACATGATCCATCCACCGCCCCCGTGTTCCACGCCGAACACGACCGCGTGGGCGCGCCGGACACGGGCGATGCGCGCGTGCTGGCGGCGGTGCTGCGGACCATTTCGCCGCAAGATCCGCCCGCACGGCTGCACGTCTGGGCCATCGACGACGGCTCGCAGTTGCTGGTGATGGTGTACCACCATGCGGCGATCGATGCATGGTCGTTGGACCTGATCGAGCGTGAACTGGAATCGCTGCTGGAAGGGGCTTTGCTTGCGACCCCGCTGCCCTATGCCGAGTACGTGCGGGCCGAGAAGGCGATGCGCCGTGAAGACCTGGCCCTGGAACTTGCCCGACGCATCGCCGGGAGCGCCGCGCCGGCAAGCGAACTTCCCCATGCGGGCCCGCAGCCGGGGTTGAATGTGCCCATCGCCGCTGCCGGCCTGACGATCGAAGCGCTCGACACGCGGGCACGCTCGCTTGGTGTCTCGCCCATGGCGCTTGCGGCGGCGGCGTTGGGCATGGTGCTGCGTGAGCGGTTCGGTGAGCCCGGGCGTTGGCTGCTGACGCCCTTTGCCCGCAGGCCATCGGAAGACTTGCAGCGCGTCGTGGGCTGCTGCCTGGACATGCGCCCGATCGAAGCCAAGGGCGGCACGTTCGAGGACGCCGCCCGTTCGATCGATGAACAACTGCTTCGCTGCCAGGAAGACACGACGCTGCCCCTGGAAGCGCTGATCGATGCGGTGCGACGGATCGACCCGCGGCGCGCCCACGACCCCATCCGCTTTGGTTTGACGTACCGCCACATCGACGACGCGCCACGTGCGTTTGCGGGCTCGAGCCTGCGGCCGATCGACCTGGCCCAGCCCGCGGCACGGTTCGCACTGGCATTGCACGTCGAGCGTCGTGCCAGCGGGCTGCGGGTCTGGATCGAGGCGTCGGCCGATGCGTTCGACGCAGCCACTTTGTCGGCGATCGGTGGGCAATGGGTCGCGCGGCTGCTTGGGAGCCACAGCGACACGGACGCGCACACGGTCGAGGTGGAGAAGGCCTCCGTTGCCTCCACACTCGACGCCGCTTCGCCATCGGAACAGCTCGAACTCTCGGACCTGTGGCACGAGCTGCTGGGCACCCGCCCCGAAACGACCAGCGACTTCTTCGTGGATGGCGGCACGAGCCTGCTGGCGATGCGCCTGGCCGCGGCGATCCATCGCCGACTGGGGCGTCGCCTGCTGCTGAACCAGTTCCTGCAACGGCCGACCTTCGAGGGGCTTGCGCGGAGCATCCGCGACGATGCCGAGCATCCCTTCGCCGAGTTTGCCGATCATGCGGCGCGTGCCGATGCGCCCGACGCGCCCTGGTGCATCGCCATCCCGGGCTCGACGGGACGCGCGGTGGATCTGTATCGACTCTGGAGGGAACTGGGCAAGGCCAGCCCAAGGGCGATGGACACGCTCGCCTTCGACATGGCCGCGATCGCCGACGGCGAGGCCGCCGCTTTCCGGCCCGAGCGATTCTTCGCGCGCTTCACGGCGTTGGCCCACGCGCACGCGCTGGCGTCGGGTCGTCGCGGTCCCATCACCCTGTTGGGCTATTCGCTGGGCGGATTGGTGGCACTGGACATGGCCGGGCGGCTCTGCGAACTGGGACACGACGTCCGCCGCGTGGTGTTGCTCGACGCGTATGCCCCATGTTACCTCAGCCGTACGCCGATGTGGTTCCTGGGCAAAGTCCATGCCCGGCTGCGACACGGTCGTCGCAAAGCGCCGCGCAATCCCGTCCAGCCAGCCGTGATCGACATCCCGGGCGATCAAGCCGACTCCCGCGCCCGGTGGCGTGCCATGCACCATCGGATCGCCCGCTGGCAGGTTCCCAGCGTTTCGTGTGAGGTCGTGCTCGTGCGCTCGGCACCAGCCTGGCAGTACGTCCATCCGGTATGGCGGGCTCGCACGAATGGCTTCGGGTCTCAGTTGCATGGCGCGCTGGACATCCGCGTGCTTGATGTGGAGCACCTGGGCATGCTCACGACCGATGCGCCCGTGGTTGCCCGGGCGCTGCGAGACGTGCTCGCGGCACCATAATCACCCGCACTCGAAGACGCCCGTGCCCGTGGCCGCCCACATGCGGTCGCCCGGGCATGCCCGCACGGTTGCCCCATCGACCAGGCTCGAAAACGCCGGCAACACCAGCGCCTCGAACGCGCCTTCGAGCCAGTAACATGGAAGGCGCATCGAATCGCCCCGACCGCGCAGCCGCACGACGGGGTGGACATGCCCGCAGACCGCCGCGCCGCTGGCGATGTTCGGCGGCTCATGGGTCAGCCAGAGTCCATCGGCACACAGCCGAGCCGGCAGCAGCTCGACCCCCCACCGTTCGAGCAGGCCGACTGCCCTTGCCCCCATCAACACCCGGTCATGATTCCCAGGCAGCAGGGCCAATTCGCAGGGCAGGCTTGGCCTCCACTTCGAGATACATTCGTCCATGCCCGGTGCGAACGCCGATGGACCATGGACAAGATCGCCCAGCACCACCACGCGCCGCGCGCCGACGCGCCCAACCACGTCACGCAGGCGTTGCAGGTCGCTGTGCAATGGCCCCATCGGCACCGGTGCGCCCGCGTCGCGCAGCGTCTGACACTTGCCCCAATGGGTGTCGGCCACCAACAACCAGCCCTTGCTTGGCCAATACAGTGCACGCTCGGGCAGCAGCCAGAATGAGTGCCCGCCGTGGGTGATCTCAACATCGCCGGGCGCGGTGCTCATGCTTCGGCCTGCATCTCGGCCTGCATGCGTGCCAGTCGAGCCTCGACGGTCTCGCTGGACATCGTCTGGGCATTGAGCCGCTCGATGATCAGCGGCAACGCGAGCGGGCTTGGCTTGTCAATGCGGACGATGCGGAACGTGCTCGATGCGATGCGCTCGAGGGCGGCGGCCAGGCGTCCCTGCTCGAACTGGTTTTCCAGCACTTCCCGCCTCGCCTGGGCCAGCAACAGGTGGTCGGGGTCAAACTCACGCAGCACGTCATAGATCAGGCCGCTGGAGGCTTGCAGGTGCCTGCCCGCCGCCCGTGTGCGTGCGCCCGGATAGCCCTGGAACACAAGCCCAGAAACGCGGGCGATCTCACGGAATTGCAGCCGTGCCAGTTCGGCGCTGTTGACACTCTCGAGCGCGTCTTGGGCGAGTCGCTCACGCGTGAACAACTCCGGAGTCAACGCCTCGGCGAAGGGATACTCCGACGGACACAGCAACTCGAACCCATAGTCGTTGAACGTCGACGTGAATGTCGCCGGCCGCGTGCGGCCAAGCCGCAGCGAAAGCAGCGACGCCAGCCCCGCATGGACAAGACGCCCCTCGAAAGGATAACCCAACAGCCGGTATCCATCGCGACTGGCGTACAACTCAAAGAGCACCTCATTGGCGGCGGGCACGACCGAACGCCGCGCCTGCGCGGCAACCATCGGGAGAAAAGCGGCCAGTTCCTCGGGCAGATCGTCGCTCACGCCCGTCTCCACGGCATGAGCGGCACGCTCGAGCGCCACGCGGACGGCCTTGGACAGGCTCTCGCTGATTGGAAGGCGTGTGCCGCCCCAGATGGGCGTGAGGTTGGTCTGCTTCGTGCCGGGGCGTACCAGCGCAACATCGCCTTGCACGCCGACGAATCGCAGCGTTTGCCCGGCAAAGTGGAAGTGCTGCCCCTCATGCAGGCGCCCGATGAAACTGTCCTCGATGTGTCCCAGGCTGCGGCCGTTAACATACCGCAACTCGATCGTGCTCGGGCCGGTAATCGTTCCCACGTTCAGGCGGTGCATCTGCGCAACGCGCTTGTTCGGCACTCGGTACAGCCCGTCCACCAGTTCGACTTTATGGAATCGTTCGTAGGCGCTCAGGGTTGTGCCGCCTTTGGTCACCAGCAGCAACGTCCAATCGAAGGACTCTCGCGTCAAATCCCGAAATGACCATGCCGTGCGGACTTCTGCAAACAGCGCATCAGCGTTAAATCCCCCACCCAGCGCGACCGTCACCATGTGTTGGGCCAGCACGTCCAAGGGTTGGCGGACAGGATCTCGCGGCTCGACGGCGCGGGCATCGATGGCGCTGCGCACGGCCGCGATCTCCAGCAGTTCCAACGCGTTGGTGGGCACGCACGTGACGGCGCAAGGCTCTCCGGGGCGATGCCGAGCCCGTCCGGCGCGTTGCATCAGCCGGGCCACACCCTTGGGCGAGCCCACCTGCACCACGCGCTCGACCGGTGCGAAATCCACGCCCAGGTCGAGCGAACTGGTACACACCACGATGCCGATGCTTCCCGACTTGACGCCCGCTTCGACGCGTTCACGCTCGTCGCGGTCGATCGACCCGTGGTGCAGCGCCACACGCCCTTCCCAGTCTGGCCGGCGCATGGAAATGGCGTGGAACCATTTCTCGGCTTGCGAGCGGGTGTTTGTGAACAGCAGCGTGGGAATGCTTGGGTCCAGAAAGGCAAGCACCTCGTCGAGCATCGCCAGGCCCATGTGGCCCGCCCACGGAAACCGCTTCAGGCTGCCCGGCAGCAACGAATCGACATGGACCGGCCGATCGACCGGGGCCCGAACGATTGATGGATTGCTGCCCGTGCCCACCAACGCTCGGGCTGCATCGTCGGCGTTTGCGATGGTCGCGCTCAGGCCCCAAGTCCGCAAGCGCGGCGCGAAGTGGCGTAACCGAGCCAATGCCAACTCGACCTGGCTTCCGCGCTTGCTGCTGAGGAGTTCGTGCCACTCATCCACGATCACAGCCTGAAGGCCCGAGAACTTTTGAGCCGCGTCCGCATGGGTCAATAGCAGGCTCAACGACTCGGGAGTCGTCACCAACACACTGGGCAAACTTGTGCGTTGTCGGCCTTTGACGGTGCTCGTAGTGTCGCCCGTCCGACTCTCGATTGTAAGTGGTAACCCCAGGTCCTCGATCGGACTGCGAAGGGCCGACTCAATATCGCGCGAAAGGGCCCGAAGTGGGCTTATATATAAGATACGTAAGCCTCGGGCAGAGGGGGCAGTCTCACCCAGTTCGGCCAGGGCACCGAGATACGCCGCATAGGTCTTTCCCGAGCCCGTTGGGACGAGGATCAGGCCGCTATGCCCCTGAGCGAACAGGGCCCAGGCTTCCTCTTGGAAGGCATGGGGCTTCCAGCCGCGCGATGCAAACCAAGCTCGTATGCGGGGCAGCGTGCTTCGTTTTGTCCCAGGTTTTGTTTGGGTTTTGGACATTGCCGGGCCTACACTATGCCTCCTGCTCGACCGCGGGCTGCCCATGTTGGTTTGAGAAGGGGACCCCATGCAGACCCACCGGCTCGACCCTTCACGGACACCCATGGCCGCCGCCGTTAGGTGGTTCATGGACCAAGCCGAGGGTGGCTGGCTCGATTGCTCGGGTTTGCTGGCGGTGACTCCCGGTGCGAGGGCGAGCCGCGTACTGGTGACGCTGCTTGCCACGGAATGCCAGAAACAAGGGCTCATGCTCAGCCCGCCTGCAACGACCACCGCGGGACGGCTTGCCGAGGCTCTGGTGCCGTGCGATCGGCCCGCGTCCGAGATGCACCGTTTGCTGGCTTGGCGCGAGGTGCTCGAAGGCGCACCAGACGATCTGTTGCAAGCCGCACTGCCCGGGATGGACACACACGGGCCTTGGGCAGAGATTGTCGCATCGGCTTCGGACGAGTGCGCCCGTGGTGGGCTGCGATTCCGAGACGTGGCGTCGGCCAAACTTCCGCCTCTGGAGCCGCCCGAGCGTTGGACGGCACTGGCGGAGTTACAGGATCGTTACGAAACGCTGCTGGTCGAGGCTGGTGTGGCCGACCCGTTGCTGCACCCGCTCGATTCGGGCGAGGTCGTGGCGTGCCACCTGCGCAGGCTGGTCATGCTTTGCTGCACCGACTTGGACGCGTTCCCACGACGTTTGATCAAGCGATGCGATTGCCCTGTCGACGTTCTGGTAGCCCACAGCGCTGGGCTTCACGACGACGGCGTGGTCGATGATACATACTGGGACCAGGCCGAGACCGAAGTCGATCCGGGAACGGTATTTGTAACCGGCGGACCCGAAGAACAGGGCCGACTGGCAGTCCGCGCGGCGATGCACCTGGGCACCAGCGCCATTGGGACGGCCGACGAATCGCTGGCGGGCGCGATCCGTCGCGCGGCCACGATGCACGGAATGAACGTCCATGTGGCCTGGGGCCCGAACAATGCCAGCACCGGCCCGGGCAGGATGCTGGCCGATCTCGCATTGCTTCTGCGTGAACGCACGTTCGCGGCGTTGGAGCGTGTGCTTCGCAGCGATGGTTTCCTGCGTGTGTTGGCAACGCGCCATCCACGGGCCGCAGCGCTGCCAGAGCACCTCGACGAGTATCTCTCCAACGCCATGCCCACGAGGGCATTTGGGCCTTTGCCCATGGGTGGTTCAAAGCTCGCCCGATCGCGACACGCGGTCGGCTGGGCTCGGGGGCAACTGCTCGAGATCATCCAGCCGCTGCGCCAACCACCACGACCGCTGGCACAATGGGCGGGCGCATTGGAACGCGCCTTGATCGGCTTGTTCGAGCCCATCGAAGACACCTTGGGCGATGCGGCGTTTGCCACGCTCGAAGCCATCGGCCGCGGTCTGCGCGAGATGGCGACGCTGCCGCCGACGCTGGATCGCAAGCCCGTCGCCGCCGACGAAGCGTTGGCGATGCTGCTGCGTGGTCTTGAGGGCCGTGGCAAACCCGAAGAACCCGGCGGTGAAGCACTCGACGTGCTCGGGTGGCTCGAACTGGTGCTGGACCCTTCGCCCGCATTGGTGGTCATAGGCGCACACGATCAGACGCTACCTTCGGCCAGCACGCCCGCTCCGCTCCTGGCCGAGGGACTCCGCCGCGTCCTTGGGCTGTCGGGCGTGCAGCGTCGCCTGGCGCGAGATGCCGCGGCCCTGTCCTGTCTCGTGGCGACTCGGCACGTGCATTTCGTGGTGGGCGATCATGACGCCGAAGGAAATCCGCTGCTGCCCAGCACGCTGCTGCTGCGCGGGCGGGGCGATGGTCCCGCTCGGGTGCTGGCGCGGGGCCGTGATGCGTTCGCAACAGTACCCTGGACCCCTCCACCGCCGACGTGTGGCTACCGCGTCAGGGTGCTGCGTCCAGCGCCACCGCCTTTGACGCTACCCGTGACCAGTTTTGCGACGTACCTGCGCAGCCCGTACGAATTTTACCTTCGGTACGTGCTGGGGCTTCGAGAGGTCGAGCCCTTGGCGATCGTGCCCACGATGCAGGCAAACCAGTACGGCAGCTTGCTGCATGACGCGCTGTACAGATTCGCCCGTGATCCGCACACCCGCGGGATCACCGACGAAGACCAGCTGCGCCGCATGTTGCACGCCTGCCTGCGCGAGGCTGCCGATCAACTCGCCGGCGAACGCCCCAGCGCGACCATGCTGGCTCAGATCGATACCGCAGAGCGAAGGCTCGCGGACGTTGCCCGGGTCGAATCGCAACGGCGCCAAGCGGGATGGCGCACCATTGGGGTCGAATGGAAGCCCGAGGCACCATTCGAACTGCCCGGCACCGGCGTGTGCATCACAGGGCGGATCGACCGCATCGACTGGCACGAGGGAGAACGCAGGCTGGCGCTTCTGGACTACAAGACTTCGGAAGAACCCAGGAACCCGGCCAGCGATCATCGATACCGTGACCAGCGTTGGAAGAACCTGCAACTGCCACTCTATGAACTGCTGGCCCGCCCTATCGCCGCCGAGCGCGAAGTCGAGCACTTACCGCGGCTTGGTTACTTCAACCTGAGCGGCCAAGGTGCGCACGTGCGGGAGACCGGCTGGGACGCAGTGGTCGTTGAAGATGCACACACAAAAGCCGTCGAGATCGCACGTGCCGTCGCCAGCGGTATCGATGCGATGCGAGAGACGGGCAAGGTGATGGCCGCGAGCGTCTATGCCCGACTGGCTGGCGTGGGCATGGTGCTCGACGGCGAACATCTGGAAGCAGGCCCGGAGCTCCCGTCATGACCGCCGATGCTGCGAGCATGCCGGCATTCGAAGTGGTCATGGCCTCGGCCGGCACGGGCAAGACGTTTCGCCTGACCAATCGCATGGCTTCGTTGCTGGCTCGCGGCGTTGCGCCCGAGCGCATCCTTGCCGCCACATTCACGCGCAAGGCCGCGGGCGAGATCCGACACCGATTGCTGACGCGCATCGCCGAGGCTGCCGAATACGAGCACAAGGCCGCCGAGCTTTCCCGGCAGGCGTGGTGCGATCTCGACAGCGCGGGCTGGCTCGCGGTGCTTCGGCGTGTGGCACGGGGCACCCACCGTTTGAATATTGGCACTCTGGATCGGATTGCCAACACCCTGGCCCGTTCGCTCGCACCACAGATCGGCCTGGCCACGCCCTGGCAGATAGTCGATGAACATCGCGCAAGTCAGATTGGCAGCGAGGTCGTCGAACGACTCCTGACCGAATTTCCACAGCCCGAGGATCGACGGGCGATCCACTCCCTGGGCAAGCAGGAAGCCAGCACCACAGGCCTGCGCAAACTGGAACGCCTGCTGACCGAGTCAAGCCCGAGACTGCGGAGGCTCAACCCGTCGGCGTGGCACTGCCTGGAAGCAGAGGCGAACACCAGTTTGACCCTCGAACACGCCAAGACCGCCTACGAGCGGCTACGGCGCATCCCCGGTCCGATCAATCAAGGCAATGGTCTCCCAAATATGCCTTATGTCAAAGCGCTGGAGACACTCGGCAAGCAACTGGCCAACGAAGACGTTGCGGCCATCCTCACGGCAAAGTTCGTGCCGGCGAGCATAACCGTTACGCCTACCTATTCGAGAGTGGCTATCCCCGAAGACTGCATCCCGTTGCTTCGCACCATCCTCGACGCCGTCGTGGGGCACGAGTTGAGACGACTGCACCAGCAAAACCTGACAGCGGGCCAACTGCTCTCTCGCGCCTTTGCGATTGACGAGCAACTCCGCCACGAACGAAGGGCCTACAGCCTGGACGATCTCTGGAGCGCCCTGGCAAGGGCCGATCTGGAAACCCAGCAGATTTCGTACCGTCTCGACGCGTCGTACGACCACGTGTTGCTCGACGAGTTCCAGGATACTTCGCTCGATCAATGGCGCGTGCTGGAAGGCCTGATCGACGAGGCCGTCGCCGGCGGCGATCGCACACGCTCGATCTTCGTTGTCGGCGACGCCAAGCAGTCTCTCTACGGCTGGCGCAACGCCGCCCCGGAGTTGCTGCCATCGATCGCTCGCCGATGGCCCCAGATGACCACCACCAAGCTCGCACGCACATGGCGCTGCGCGCCGTCGATCGTCGAGGCCGTCAATCAAGTCTTCGGCTCACTCGATACCAACCCGCACCTGGCCGACCACCCACAGGCGGCGCGACAGTTTGCCGAACGCTTCGAGCCGCATGAATCGGCCCATACCAATATGCCCGCGATGGTGCGAACGGTCGACCTGGCCACATTGCTCGACCCGGAAGAGGATGATGCAAACCTGGCAACGGCCCGTGCCATCGCCCAACACGCGGAGGAACTGCACGCGGCGCGGCCCGAAGCCGAACTGGCCGTGCTGCTGCGTCGGAAGAAGTACATCGGCCCGATCGTCGCGTACCTGGCCGCGCGTGGCGTGTACGCCTCGGCCGAGGCCTCCGATGCGCCAAACGACCACCCCGCCGCCGAGGCCGTGCTCGCCGTGTTGCACCTAGCCGAGCACCCCAGCGACGGGCCGTCGCGATATCTGCTGGCGACTTCGCCGTTGGGTCCGTCCCTTGGGCTACACCACTGGACGGATCGCACCATGGCCCGGCGTGTCGCCAGCGGCATCCGGCATGAGGCCTTCGAGCATGGGCTCGCCCGATGTGTCGAACGGCTTTCCGCACTGGCCGGCCGCGAGGCCAACGCGCGAGGTCGGGCTCGATTGGACGACCTGGTGGCGCTCGCCGAGCGATACGAATCCAACTGGACACCCTGGTCTGGTCTTGGTGATTTCGTCGAGTACGCCAGGAACACACGCGTGCAACCCCGTTCGGGCAAGACCGTCCGCGTCATGACCATGCACGCGGCCAAGGGCCTGGAGTTCGACATCGTGGTGCTGGCCGACATCGATCAACCACTGGCCGGTCGAAGCGATTCCTTGTACATCGATGCCGATGGTGCTGAGGTGCATGACCCGACCAGCCCAGACTCCCGGGCGAGTCTGGCAGGCTTCAAGGAACTGCGAGCCTACAGCCCGACCCTGGCCTCGATGCACGAGCAGTGCAACCGCCGGGCCGCCTACGACAACCTCTGCCTGCTCTACGTGGGCATGACCCGTGCCAGGCATCACCTCGAGATCCTTTCAAGAGCCGATGGCAAGGGCACCCTTGGCGCGGTCGCCAGGCATGGCTTGGGTGCCATCAACCAGGAACACGTGTCCGGGCAATCCGTCTGGCTCAGAGGCGGCATCCAACCCAAGGCTCTCACCCCGCAAGCCCCAGCGCCCACTTGGGCAAGGCCGGGCCAGGCCGATCCTCGCAACCTGCCCACCAACGAGCCGTGGCGCGTGGCGATTGTCCGGCCATCGGGGGTTGCCGTGCGTCGCGTGGCCGACACTCTTACGGCTTCGGTACCGCACGCCGACCTGGGAACGGAAGTCCACCGCCTGCTTGAGGCTGTCGAGTGGCTCGAGGACATGCCCGCCGATCCATCGCAATGGGTCGATACCCCGGGCCCTCTCACGGAGCAAGCCGTCGAGTGGATCCGTCGGGCACTTGCCAACGGGCCACTCTCGGCTGCGCTCTCCAAGCGAGCAATGCAAGAGCGCTGGGGCCCTGCCGTGCAGTTGCTGGTCGAACGCGAGCGTCCCATCGCCGTGACGATCGAGTATCAGGGAAGACCCGTGCTTATCCAGGGTCGCATCGACCGCCTGGTGCTTGGCTCCGTGGATGGTCGAGTCGATCGCTGTCTGATCCTGGACTTCAAGACGGGCACACTGGCTCCTGATGGGTCGAGCCAGATGGACTTGTACCGCCGTGCGATGGCGCGGGTATTGGGCTTGAGCATGGACTTGGTGGAGGGTGCTCTGGTTGGGGGAGCCCGGATTTAGTGTTATAGGACTTTTTTAATGGCCTTGGGGAAGATGTCGGAAAAAAAGATGGCTGATTTCTGGCGTGGTTCTGGAATGGTGGTACGTTGTGGGTGATAGGTCGCAAGCAGACGACTGATTACCCAAGGCTTTCGGGGCGAAGGGCCCCGGTCGCGTGAGGAGATGTAGATATGAAGAACGCTTTTGCCCTCGTCGCCGTTGCCGGTATGACCGCCGCCGCCGCCGCCCAGTCGATCAACATCGACGTGGCCAACCCCACCCTGAACCCGGGTGAGAGCACCAACGTGACTCTGTCGGCCTCGTACCCGGCCGGCATGTACGCCGTCGCCGGCGTGGCCACCAACTTCATCAGCTCGGTCGGCTCGACCGGCTGGAGCAACCTGGCCATTCTCGCCCCCATGGACGGCCCGGGCACCAGCGCCGGCGCCGCTTCGGGCACGGGCGTGGACGGCATCATCGCCGGCCAGCTCAACTTCCCCCCCGCCCGCATCTACGCCGACCCCAGCAACCCCATCGCCTTCTGGAGCGCCACCTACACCGCTCCGGCCGTGGTCGATGAGGCCTTCACGGTCGACCTGTCGACCCGCACGACCCGCTTCGATGTC
This sequence comes from Phycisphaeraceae bacterium, assembly GCA_026126305.1. GTDB lineage: Bacteria > Planctomycetota > Phycisphaerae > Phycisphaerales > UBA1924 > JAHCJI01. The sequence continues at coordinate 56,938 of JAHCJI010000002.1, read as the reverse complement.
TACATCGCCCGCGAGTCGTCGGTCAGCGAGAGCCGCCTGAGCGGTCTCCGCGAAGGCGCTGGCGCCATCAATGTGGTGCCCGCCCCCGCCAGCCTGGCCCTCTTGGGCCTCGGTGGTCTGGCCGCCGCCCGTCGTCGCCGCTAATCCGGCATCCCGACTGGTCGCAATCTGACATGAAACGCCGCCTCGACACAGTCGGGGCGCGTTTTTTTGTACTCCAAGGCTATCAAATTGCCCAAACTGTTGCCTTGGATCGACATGCACGCATGTTTCTGAGTTGAAATACGTACAATAACCGTACCTAAATGTCAATCGTTTGTATTTATAGGACTTTAAAACGATAAAATCCGCATGAATCCATGGAAATGACTACAAAATGGCCTTGTCGTCGATCAAGGGATCGGTTAGACTCCTGATGTCGGCCCAGGGTCAGCAAGTCACGGGTCGACGAAGCGTTGTTGTGTGTCCTAAACCAAGGTTTCTTGAGCTCAAGAGGAGAGACCAAGATGAAGACTGTTGCGATTCTTGCCGTTGCTGGTGTGGCCGCCGCCGCTGCTGCCCAGTCCATTTCGATCGACGTTGCCACCCCCACCCTGAACCCGGGTGAGAGCACCAACGTGACTCTGCGGGCCTCGTACCCCGATGGCATGTACGCCGTCGCCGGCGTGGCCACCAACTTCATCAGCTCGGTCGGCTCGACCGGCTGGAGCAACCTGGCCCTGATCGCCCCCATGGATGGCCCGGGCACCAGCGCCGGCGCCGCTTCGGGCACGGGCGTGGACGGCATCATCGCCGGCCAGCTCAACTTCCCCCCCGCCCGCATCTACGCCGACCCCAGCAACCCCATCGCCTTCTGGAGCGCCACTTACACCGCTCCGGCCGTGGTCGATGAGGCCTTCACGGTCGACCTGTCGACCCGCACCACCCGCTTCGACGTCTACATCGCCCGCGACTCCTCGCTGAGCGAGAGCCGTCTGAGCACGCTCCGCGAAGGCGCTGGCGCCATCAACGTGGTGCCCGCCCCCGCCAGCCTGGCCCTCCTGGGCCTCGGTGGTCTGGCCGCCGCCCGTCGTCGCCGCTAATCCGGCTTTTGACGGACGCATCCTGATTTGATCGACACGCCCGGCTTAAACGCCGGGCGTGTTCTTTTATCTTGCAGTTGGGTCGTGCTTGGTGTGTCGCAAGATAGGGCATGCGCCCGGGCCTCGTTATAGGCCCCTAAAGTCAAGCCGTTTATTGCATGGTCAGATCTTCAGCACAGCATGGAGTGGATCGATGCCGTTGGCCTTCTTTCTCCCTTCGAGGTCCATCAGTTCGATGAGAACGGTTGCCCCGATAACCTTTGACCCGGCCATTTCGGCCAGCTCGCGCGATGCCCTCAGGGTACCACCGGTGGCCAGGAGGTCGTCGACGATCAGGACTCGGCTGTCCCTGGGAACATCGTCGGCATGGATTTCGAGACGGTCGACGCCATATTCCAGTTCGTACTCGACGTGATAGACGGGCCGGGGCAGCTTGCCTGCCTTGCGGATGGGGATGAACCCAGCCGACAAAGCTTGCGCGATGGCGGTGCCGAAGATAAAGCCCCTGGATTCGGCGCCCAGGACCAGATCGACCCGTTTGCCACGGAATGGGTTGACCATGAGTTCGACGGCCAATGCCAGTGCTGCAGGGTCGGCCAAGAGTGGGGTGAAGTCCTTGAAGACAATGCCCGACTTGGGAAAGTCATGCACGTCCTTGATCAGGCTGAGGAGTTGGTCATGCATGTTGATGGCGGTCCTGGGGTTTGGGCGAGCGGCGCTAGGATAGCCGGCTCTGGAGAGCGGCCCATGGACCTTTTGCCTGTGTATTGAAGGGAGAAGCCGGGATGGCCCGAGTCGGTTCTGCCAAGCGGATCGAAACGGTGGAGCCCATTGGTGCTCGAGTGCTCATCCGTAAGGACGAGGACAAGAAACGCACCAAGGCTGGGCTGCACCTGCCCGACAAGATGGAGATCCCGACACTGACGGGCCGGATCGTCGCGATCTCGGCACAAGTGGCCGGCGATGAGGACTACCCGCTTCGGCAGTATCAGCGGGTGCTTTTTCACCCTGGCAAGGCGATACCGGTGGATTTTGAGGGCGATAACCGTCTTTTCGTAGTGCCGATCATCGATGTCGTGGCTGTCTTTCGGATCGCGGGCGACGACACGGATGAGGGTGAGGGGGCGTAGAGGCCCTGACTGCGACGATCGATCCCGATGCCACACCAAGCCGAACAGAAGGACGCGGGCCACCTGAGCGCCCCCTTGGGGACGCTGCCCGACCCATTGCCGGTGCCAACACTGGCTTCGGTGCGTGTGATGCCTGCGTTCGATGCCTCGCTGCGGCCCCCCGGCAGCAAGAGCCTGACCAATCGCGCCCTGCTGCTGGCGGCGTTGTCGGGTGGGCAGAGCGAACTTCGTGGTGCACTGATCGACGCGGCAGACACTCGGGTCATGTCCAAAGCGCTGGTGCAACTGGGTGCCAGCGTCCAAGTGCGCGGGGACACGATCTGCGTCGAAGGCGTCGGCGGGCGTTGGAAGCCCAAGGCAAGCGAAGAGGTACGGCTGGATCTGGAAAACGCTGGGACGGCGGTTCGTTTTCTCGCGGCTGCGAGCGTGTTCTCGCCCGTGCCGGTGGTTATCGATGGGAATGACCGGATGCGTCAGCGTCCGATCGGCGAGTTGGGACGGGCGCTGGGCGATCTTGGGGCTCGGGTTGAGTCGCTGGGGAATGCTGGATGTCCACCGATCCGGATCGTGCCGCCCGCGATGCTTCCAGAGCGGGGTGAGATTTTCTTCGAGACGCTTCCTTCGAGCCAGTTTGTGTCGGCGGTGTTGCTGGCTGGGGCCTTCCTGCCGGGAGGTCTTTCGGTCGAGATCGAGGGCGAGGCCACCAGCGCTTCATACGTGCGGATGACGCTGGGCCTGCTCGACCACTTCGGCGTGGCGGTGCGATCTTCGGCGGACTTGCGCGTATTGCGTGTGGGTGGGCACCGTGGCGCGTTGGATAGCGGCATCACCTTAGACATCGAGCCCGATGCGAGCGGGGCCAGCGTGTTCTGGGCTGCGGCTGCGGCGGCGCCTGGGGCTCGTGTGGTCATTGAAGGCGTGGACGATTCGGGGCTCCAGGGCGACTTGGCGTTTCCTTCGGTGTTGGCACGGATGGGCGCGACGACGCGGTCGGTGTCTGCTGAGGAAGGTACCGGCGGGCCATGCCTTTCGGTGCGTGGGGGCGATGTCTTGCAACCGGTGATGGCGGACATGCGGGACATGCCCGACGCGGCAATGGCGCTGGTGGTGCTGGCGTCTCTGGCCAAGGGAGGGTCGATGGTGCGCGGCCTGCACACGCTGCGTGTCAAGGAGACCGATCGCCTGCACGCGCTCAGGGCGGAACTGGCCAAGGTTGGCGTAGTGGTGGAACTGGACGTACAAGGCGAAGCCGGCGCGGTGCGGATCGAACCACCCGCCGGCGGTATCGATCGCTCGGCTTCGGCGTCGCCGGTGGTATTCGAGACGTACGACGACCACCGCATGGCGATGGCGCTGTCGCTGATCGGGCTGCACCGGCCCAACGTGAGCATTGCCGACCCCAAGTGCGTAGCCAAGACGTATCCGGGGTTCTGGGCGGACCTGGCGCGGTTGTACGAATAGGCCGGGCGGGCACGGCCCGTGGGGCGGGAACCTATGCTGTAGTTTGGACCCCGCCGCACAGGAGACCCCGCCCATGCCCGCGACCGCCGAGCCGATTACGACCAGTCATGGCCGACTGAACGTCCCCAACCAGGTCATCATCCCGTTCATCGAGGGCGATGGCACGGGGCCCGACATCTGGGCGGCTTCCGTGCGGGTATTCGATGCCGCGGTCGAGAAGGCGTACGGGGGCGAGCGGAAGATCCACTGGCACGAGGTGCTGGCAGGCGAGAAGGCCCACAACAAGACCGGCGACTGGCTGCCCGAGGCCACGCTGGAGGCGTTCCGTGAATACTTGGTGGGTATCAAGGGCCCCCTGACCACGCCCACGGGCGGGGGCATCCGCTCGATCAACGTGGCGCTGCGCCAGCAACTCGACCTGTACACCTGCCTTCGGCCCGTGCGGTGGTTCACGGGCGTGCCCAGCCCGCTGAAGGACCCCGGCGCGACGGACATGGTGATCTTCCGCGAGAACACCGAGGACATCTACGCGGGCATTGAGTTCGAGCACGGCAGCGAGGACCTGACGCGGTTCAAGAAGCTCTTCAGCGAGTCCTTCCCCAAGCAATGGGGCAAGGTGCGATTCCCCGACTCCTGCGGCATCGGCATCAAGCCCGTGTCGCAAGAGGGCACGGCACGGCTGGTGCGGGCGGCGATCCAGTACGCCATCGACCAGGGCCGCGACTCGGTGACGCTGGTGCACAAGGGCAACATCATGAAGTTCACCGAGGGCGCGTTCATGAAGTGGGGCTACGAGGTGGCGCGCGAGCACTTCGGCGCTACGCCGCTCGACGGTGGGCCCTGGCACCAGTTCACGGCCCCCAACGGCAAGAAGATCGTCATCAAGGACGTGATCGCCGACGCCTTCCTTCAGCAGATCTTGCTGCGGCCGGCCGAGTACGGCGTGATCGCGACGATGAACCTCAACGGCGACTACATCAGCGACGCCCTGGCGGCGTGCGTGGGCGGCATCGGCATCGCGCCGGGTGCGAATATCAACTACGACACGGGCCACGCCGTCTTCGAGGCCACGCACGGCACGGCACCGAAATACGCCGGGCAGGACAAGGTGAACCCGGGCAGCGTGATCCTCTCGGGCGAACTCATGCTTCGGCACATGGGTTGGAACGAGGCGGCCGACCTGATCATCAAGGGCATGGAAGGGGCGATCGCCGCCAAGACGGTGACGTACGACTTCGAGCGGTTGATGGAAGGCGCGAAGTTGCTCAAGTGCAGCGAGTTTGGCGAGGCGGTTGTGGAGAAGATGGGGTAAGCCTCATAGACGCGCCAGAGGATACGAAAATATGCGGCTCATGCTGTTCACCGACACCCTGGGCGACGTAAACGGCGTGAGCCGATTCATTCGCAACATGGGGCACGAGTCGCTCAAGGCCGGGCGCGACTTGCTCATCGCCACTTCGACGCGGTTCGAGATCCCGCCCGAGCCTTGCTTCTATAACTGCAAGCCGAAGTTCGCCACGAAGATGCCAAAGTATCCAGAGCTGGACTTCGTCATCCCCAACAAGGGGGATCTGGTCCGGCGGGCCGACGCATTCGGGCCCGATGTTGTCCATGTGTCGACGCCCGGCGGGGTGGGCAAGGTGGGGCGCGACTACGCCAAGAAACGCGGCATCCCCATCGCCGGGGTCTACCACACCGACTTCCCCGCGTACCTCGAGCACCTGTTCCACGACGAGATGTACGGCACGGTGACGGCCCAGTACATGAAGTACTTCTACAAGCCGTTCGAGTTGATCCTCTCGCGCAGCGAGCAGTACATGGAATCGCTCGAGAAGCTGGGCTTCTCGCGGGGTCGCATGGCGAAGCTGGAGCCGGGCATCGCGCTGGACGACTTCGATGCCGGGCACAAGGACCCATCGGTCTGGGACGAGCATGGCCTGCCGCGAGAGTCGGTGAAGGTGCTCTACGTGGGCCGCATCAGCACCGAGAAGAACCTGCCCATGCTCACCGATATCTGGCCCAAGGTGCGCGAGCGGGCGCGGGCCGCGGGCGTGGACGCGCGGCTTGTAGTCGTCGGCGGCGGGCCCTACCTCGACGAGATGAGGGCAAGCCTCGTCGGCCACGGCGCGGTCTTCCCGGGCTTCAAGCATGGCACCGAACTGGCCACCCTCTACGCCTCGGCCGATATGTTCGTCTTCCCATCGCTCACCGACACGCTGGGCCAAGTGGTGCTCGAGAGTCAGGCCAGCGGCATCGCCGTCGTCGTGGCCGACCAGGGCGGGCCCAAGGAAGTGGTCGACGACGGGCGCACGGGCCTGGTGCTGCCCGGGGGTAAGCCGGCGGCATGGGTGGATGCGGTGAGCGAACTGGTGACCAACCACGACCGACGCAAAGCCATGGGTGCCGCGGGCATCGCATGGTCCCAGAACTTTTCGATCTCAGCGAGTTTTGAGAAGTTCTGGTCGGCCCATGAGGCGCTGGTGCGCACGCCCGCGCTTCAGGGCCAGGGCTCGTAGCCGATCACCCGGTCCAGGGCGTTGCCCTCCCCCACCAGCGCCACCCTGGGCCGATGGGCGCGGTACTCGGCCTCGTCCATCAGGGCGTAGTGCATAATGATGAGCCGGTCGCCGGGCTCGACCAGTTGGGCGGCGGCCCCGTTGACCTCGATGACGCCCTCGCCCCCCAGGAAGACGTAGGTCTCGAAGCGCTCGCCGTTGGTGGCATTGGCGATTTCGACAGCGTCGCTGGCGCGCAGGCCGATGGCCCGCAAGAGTTGGCGATCGATGGTGATCGAGCCGACATAATCAGGGCGGGCCGCGGTGACGGTGGCCATGTGGATCTTGCTGTGCAGGACTTTCCTGAGCATGGGAAGGGGATGATATGTGCCACGCACACCCCACCGTTGGTAACGCAAAGAAGGCTCGATGGGCAATAGAGTGTTAAGGCGTGGCGTTGGACACCGGGCCAACATTCTCGATCTGCCAATGGAGGTTTTCCCTATGGCTGGCTTGCTGAATCGGATTTTGATCGGTGTTGCGTGCGTGTCGATGGCCCTGATGGCTTCCAGCCCGGCCAGCGCCCAGTTCGGTGGCGGAGGCGGCGGCGGTGGATTTGGCGCCTTTGGTGGTATGGGTGGGCCGCAGATCAACCGGCAGCAACTCGAGGAGTACGCCAACTTGCTGGGTCTGGACGCCGACCAGCGCGAGGTGGCCCAGTTGATGCTCGAGGAGTACATCGACGGGGTGCAAACGGCCATGGACGCGATCCGCGAGGCTGGGCAGAAGGCTCGCCAGGAGTTCCAGGAGACGCGTGATCCCACGGTGTTTGAAGGCCTGCGTGAGATCGGCGAGAGGACGCAATCGCGAATGCGGACGCTCGAAACCCAGTTCATGAGCGATCTGAAGACGCTGCTGACGCCCGAGCAAGAGCAAACCTGGACTAAGGTTGAGTTGGTCCATCGCCGGACGACGTTGCTGCCGCGCGGCCTGATGAGCGGCGAGCGTGTGGACCTTTTCGCGATCGTCAAGGGGTTGCAACTGGACGGGAACGCCGCCCAGGAAGTCGGTACGGTGCTGATGGATTACGAGTTGGCGTTGGATCGGGCCCTGGCCGCGCGAGATGGTCTTTTTGAGCAGGGGATGGCCTTGTTCCGGGACAACAACTTCGAGGCGCTCGAAGGGCACTTTGTCAAGGCTCGAGACGCGAGCACCCGCGTGCGCGAGACGCATCGGACGTATGCCCGTCGGCTCGAAGCCATCCTGCCCAGCGATGCTCTGGAAACCTTCCGGACCGAGGTGAATCGGGCGAGCTTCCCCACGGTGTTTCGTGAGAGCAGAGCGGAACGGGCGCTCGCGGCGGCCCGCGGGCTGGCCGACTTGAGCGACGACCAGCGTTCGCGTCTGGAGGGCATCGCGGTCTTGGCCGCCCGTCAGATCGATCAGGTCAATCGGCGGCTGGCAGACGCGATCGAGTCCAATGAAAACAACATGACAATGCAGAGCATGATGCGCATGGGAGGCGGACGCGAGGGTGCCGACCGTGAGTTGTTTGCCGAGAAGCGGACGTTGGTTGATCGGACGATCGAGCAGGTGCGTGGGATCTTGACCGAATCGCAGACGGCGCAGATCGAGCGTTCCCTTGGCAGCGAGCGGGAAGGCGAGCGCGGGCGGGCCCAGCAGCGTGAGGGCGGTCGCGGCGGTCAACAACAGCCTCAGCGCGCCCCGCGGCGTGAGTTGTAGTTTTCCTGAGATCGCAGGCTGCCGGATCCCCCACTGCCGCGCATCCATATCGTGCATGATGCCGAACATGGGCTCCCGTTCTCGTGGGGCTCTGGGCGGCCAGGAGGCACGACGATGCGCGTTCTTCGTTGTTGTTGCACGGTCTTGGTTCTTGGCCTGATCGCCTGCGGTCCTGCAATGGGGCAGGATGGCGGTCGCGTTGTTGTTCATGCGTCGTCCTCGTCCCTCACTTCGGGTACCGCGGATGGTCTTTCGCGGGATCGCGTTAAGGGCATGACCGAGGCACTTGGCTTTGACGAGGTGCAATCGAGCGTGGCCTTGGACATGTACCGCGACCTGGCAGATGCCAAGCAAGCAGCGGCAGATTCCTTACGGCATGACATTCAGCGGCTTCAACAAGAGGCTGATGGCCAAGACATGATGTCGATGATGACAAAGATCAAGGAAGCTACTGGGAACCACCAAGAGCGGGTGCGTGTCCTCGAATTGACCTTTATGAGTGACCTGCGGGCACTCATGACGCCCGAGCAGGAGGAAAACTGGCCCAAGGCGGAGCGCTTGCACCGCCGGGGGAAGTACCTTCGGACGTTGCTGCGCGCTCCCGCCCGTGTGGATCTTGAAGAGTTGGTCCGTACCGAGTTCGCGCAGACGGCTGGGAATGCCGATGTCATCGACATGCTGGATCGCTGGTCGGTGCAGGTGGACGGGCACCTGGTCGAGCGTGAGCGTAAAGCCTCGGCGATTGGGATCAACCCGGACTTTCGCGGCGGGATTTTTTTTGGCGGCGGTGAGGACCCCTATAAGGAACTGCGAGAAATCGATGGCCGGATTGCACAGCTTGGAGAGCAGACGATTCGGATGATGTCTGGCATCTTTGGCGATGATGCGCTCCATAGCGCTTGGCTTCGATTAGCGTATCCACGGGTGTACCGGCCATTGGACGCCGAGCGGCGGCTTGAGGCAGCCCTGGGATTGGAAGATCTGAGTCCTTCACAGCGGGAGCAACTGGAAGCAATGGCCGCTCAGCACGCTCGTGACGCCTCGGCGGCAAGGGCACGTTGGGTCGAGGCTGAGAAGGAGCGTGAAGCCAATGATCCATTGCCCCCGGGCGTGATGGTGTTGGTTGATGGGCAGGAGCACGCAGGCAGCGCACCAGCCCGGCTGGCGGTCCGAGACCTAGGCGTGCGGCTGGAGCAGAGGCTGTCTCAGATTCTGACCGCTGAACAGATGGAACTGTTGCCAAAGGCCGAGCCGGAGAGCGATGCCGTGCAATTCACACCTGCGGGCAGCAGCCGAACGATCCGCATTGGAGGGTGAGTCGCTCGGCCCGGCCTGCTGGAATTGGGTTTTATTCCATTTGCAACTTTGGGCCGATCGGGCCCAATGATAGAGGGGGTTCACTTCACCACATTCGCTGGTGGCCCCGGGGACAAGGCGAGGGGATACGTGATGCATCGGACGAGTGGCACTACCGGATATCGTTCTGTTTTTGCTTGGTTTGTCACATGCGTGCTCGTGACGCTTTGCGTGACGGCTTCGCCGTCGCACGGGCAGATGGGCTTTGGCATGGGCGGCTCGGACGCGATGTCGATGGCCATCGGCCGCGATTCGACCGGGCGGTACTGCGACCTGCTTGGGTTCGATGCGGCTCAGCGCGAGACGGCAATGTTGGTCCATCAGGATTATCTGGACCGGTTCAAGGCCGCCAACGACGTGCTGATGGATGCGATGCGCAAGCTCCAGGAAGACGCGGGCCGAACTCGGGACTGGGAAGCAATGATGAAGCCCATGGGCCAGATTGCGCTTGGGTTCATGAACACGATGGAGCGGCTGGAAAAGTCATTCTTTGATGACTTGCGTGCGTTGGCCATCGGGCCCGAGCAGGAAGCTGCCTTTGCTCGTGTCGAACGGGCCCGTCGCCGTGAACAGGCCATCGCCATGGAGAGCATGTCCATGGTGAGCGGTGCAACGCTGGACCTGCACGATATTGCCCGCACGGTCGAGGTTTCGGGCAATGCTTCGGTGGCCGAGGCGTTATTGGCTTATGAAGCCGAGATCGACCCGATCAACCGCCGGATGATCGACCGGGCGATGGAGTTCAGCCGCAGCCAGATGAGGCAGATGCAGGAAGGCTTCAACTGGGACGAGGCGTCGATGACGCGAATGCAGGAAGCGATGAAGGAGATGCGCGATCTTGGGACTCAGGGCAAGGCGGTCAACGCCCGGTTTGCCCGTCAGGTGATGCAGATTTTGCCCGCCGACGCGCAGGGCAAGTGGGACCGCGAGGTGAAGCAGCGAACCTGGCCGACGGTGTATCGCCCGAGCAAGGCCGAGCGGCAGATCGAATCGGCCTTGAAACTGGAGGACCTGACGGCGGCGCAGCGTGAGGGGTTGAACGCCGTTGCCGAGTCGTACCGTCGAGAATCGACGCCGATCAACGAGCGTTGGGCCAAGACCATCGACGATCAGCAATCGAAGGACGAGCAGAGTTGGTGGGGATGGGGGGCGGATACGTCCGGCACCGACGCCATCGCGAAGGAACGCGAGGCTTTGGATGATCGATTCGTCGAGCGGGTCCGCGCGTTGTTGACGCCCGATCAGATCGCCCGGATGCCCAAGGCGGGCGATTCGGGCTTTGATGCCGACGCCGTGCTCCGGCAGTTTGGTGGTGGGTAAGTGGCATTGGAAGGCACGGCCATTTCGGGGCGTCCAGTTGGCTCGGGCGAAGCGTCCGGATTGTCGATCTCGAACAACGGGCACGCGGCTCCTTCCTCGGCGAATGACGCGGAGGTGCCCGTGTTGTTGCTGACCGAGGCCCCGACAGTCGAGCGGGCCATCGCACGCCTGCTGAGCGGCGACGACGTCGCACGGTTGCATGCGGCTCCGATCGGCGAGCGCGAAGGGCGGATCATCCTTGCGATGCTAGACCCCAGCGACTGGGCCAGCGTCGACGAGGCCTCGCTGATCGTGGGCCGGCCGGTGACGCCGGTGGCGATTTCCGAGCCGGCGTTTCGCGCCTTGGTGCAACGTGAGTATGGCACGACGGCGGCGGCGATGGCCGCGAGCCTGGGTGGCAGCGGGGATGAGGTGCTGGCCAACCTCGAATCGATCGAGGCCGAGGACCTGCACCGGATGGCCGAGCAGCCCTCGCTGATCAACCTGGTCAATCTGTTGATCCTTGAAGCGATCCGTCTTGGCGCAAGCGATATCCACGTCGAACCCTTCGAGCGTGACCTGAAGGTGAAGTATCGCATCGACGGCGTGCTGGTGGAGCAACAGCCCCCGCCCAAGCGGTTGCAGCCGGCGATCACCAGCCGAATCAAGATCATGGCTGGGATGAACATCGCCGAGCGGTACGCGCCGCAGGATGGTCACATCACGCTGCGTTTTGACGGTCGCAAGATCGACATCCGCGTGTCGACGGCGCCGACGATCTACGGCGAATCGATCGTGATGCGCGTGCTGGACAAGCAGAGCCTGCAACTGGACCTGGAAACGCTTGGGATGCGTGAGGCCGACCGTCGCGAGGTGGACCGCCTGATAGCCATCCCCCACGGCATGGTGCTGGTGACGGGGCCGACGGGCTCGGGCAAGACCACGACGCTGTACGCGGCACTCAGCAAGCTGTACGACCCGCGGAAGAAGATCATCACGATCGAAGACCCTGTGGAGTACGAGCTGGAGGGCGTGAACCAGATCCCCGTGAACCCCAAGCGGGGGCTGAGTTTCGCTTCGGGTCTGCGTTCGATCCTGCGTCAGGACCCCGACGTGGTGATGGTGGGCGAGATCCGCGATGGCGAGACGGCCGAGATCGCGGTGCGGGCGGCGATGACCGGGCACCTGATTTTGTCGACGCTGCACACCAACGACGCGGCAAGCGCGGTGGGCCGGATGTTGGACATGGGGATCGAGCCCTTCCTGCTGGCCAGCGTGCTTGAGGCTGTGATCGCGCAGCGGCTGGGTCGGCGTTTGTCGAGCAAGTATGCCTACGTGCATCGTCCCACGGAAGCAGAGATGCTGCGCCTGACTTCCGAGGAACGGGCTTTGTTCGCCGATGCCTCTGGCGAGCCGATCGATTCGCACGACGCGGGCGGTGCGGTGTTCAAGGGTCGGATCGGTTTCTACGAGGTCCTGACGGTAACGCGCGCAATGCGGACGGCCATTGGTGAACGCGTGAACGCTCAGAAGTTGCTTGAGACGGCCGCGCCATCGCATATCACGATGCGTCGTGACGGGTTGCTGAAGGCCTGCAAAGGCATGACGACGGTGGGCGAGGTCTTGCGTGCCACGCAGGACAGCGGGACCGACGTGCTGCTTGAGGGGCACGACTGATGCCCAGTTTTCGCGTGCAGTGCGCCGGGGGAAGCGATGCCCCCATCATCGACGCGCCCACGCGTGCGGCGGCCATCCGCGAGGCCACGCGGCGCGGGCTGACGCCCATGGCCGTCGAGTCGCTGGACGCTTTTGCGGCGTCGATGAGCGTGGCCGGAGCGGCAGAAGCCACAGAGGAAGCGCGTTCTCGTGGATACTCGCTCGGAGGCGGTCGCTTCAGCGGGACGCAGCGTGCGGCGGTGATGCGTGAACTTTCCACCGGGCTCGACGCGGGCCTGCCGCTGGTGCAGGCGTTGCGTCTGATCGCCCGGCAGCGTCGCAGCAAGGCGCAGCGTGCGGTCATGGAGCGGATCATCGACAAGGTGGAGCACGGTCGCGGGCTGGCCGAAGCATTGGAGAGCGCGCCGGAGTTGGCCAACGACCTGAGCGTGAGCATGGTGCGAGCGGGCGAGGCCTCGGGGCGGCTGGGCGAGGTGCTCGGGCATCTGGCCGACCTGCTGGAAGGCGATGTCCGCTTGCGCCGGGCGCTCGTGGGTGCGACGACGTACCCGGGGCTGTTGCTCGTGCTGAGCCTGGCTTCGATCATCCTTGTGGCGACGGTGATAGCACCCAAGATCCTCGCCGAGGCGGCGGGTGCCATCGACAAGCTTCCCTGGCCGACGCTCGTGGTGCAGGCTTTTGCGAACTTTGTGCTCGGTTGGTGGTGGCTGCTGTTGTCGCTGCTGGTGGTCGGCGTGGCGGGATTCGTGGCGATGCGTCGCACGCCCGAGGGCAGGCTGAGCATGGACAAGGCGCTGCTGTCCATCCCCCTGATCGGCCTGTTGGCACGAGACGTGGCGGTGAGCCGGTTCACGCGCACGCTGGGGACCTTGACCAGTTCGGGGATCAACCTGTTGCAGGCGCTGCGCATCACGCGTGCGACGCTGGGCAACAAGGCGCTCGAAGCCGTCATCGAGGACGTGGTGACGCAGGTCTCGCAAGGCAAGACGCTGGCCGCGCCTATGGAAGAGAGCGGGTACTTCCCGCCTATGCTGGTGCAGATCGTGGCCATGGGCGAGCGGTCGGGCCGGCTGGAGGAATTGCTCGGGCACGCTGCCCGCGCGATGGAAGAGCGGACCGAAGCGACATTGAAGATGGTGACCACGCTGCTGCCGCCTTTGCTGGTGGTGGCCATGGCCGGCGTGGTTGGTTTCATCGTGCTGGCCATCCTGCTGCCGATGCTGGAGTTGCAGGACGCCGTCGGCGGGGCCATGGGTTGAGCGGCAAGGACCTGGAGCGAACGGGCATGAGCAAGGACAAGAATCGTCGTCGGCGTGGCTTCACGATCATCGAGGTGATCGTGATCATCACGATCATGGGCATCATCGCGGCCGTGGTGGTGCCGAGGCTTTTCGGTCGCATCGGGCAGAGCCGCCAGGCCCGGGCACTTGCGGATGCGAGCACGATCGCGGGCCAGGTCGAGGCGTTCATGATCGACGTGGGCAAACTTCCCGACACAACGAGCCTGGACTTCTTGCGACGTGAGCCCAGCGGCCTGGGCGGAACGTGGCGCGGCCCATACCTTCGCAACGACGAGGCGCTGCTGGATCCTTGGGGAAATCCGTACGTGCTCCGCGTGCCGGGCGAGAAGAACACCGACTTCGACATCGTGAGTTTTGGCGCAGACGGGCAGCCCGGCGGCGAGGGTGAAGACGCGGATATCGTCGCGCCGTGATGGCCTCGGTCGGGCAGGACGTCTGGAGTACGCCGATGGCACGGGCCTTCACACTCGTGGAACTGGTGGTGACGCTGGTGGTCGTGGCGCTGGTGCTTGGCTTCACGATACCCCGCGTGGCGACGCTGGTGGGGCGGAGCGTTTCGGGCGAGGCCGACGCGGTGGCCGGGCTGCTTTCCAACGCTGCGGGCCGGGTGGCCGTGGCATCGCAGCCGCTGCGTGTGGTGGCCGAAGCGGACCGCGTTGTGGTCGAGCGGCGGGTGCTGGAGCGCGACGGGCAAGGCGAGGCTTGGGCCTGGCAGCGCGATCCATTCATGCCCGCGGTGCGTCTGAATCGGGGGACGATCGACCGGGCCGCCGTAGACGGTACGCCCATCAGCGGTCCTCCCTTTATCGCCGAGCTTGGCGGTGGTCGCAGTGTGGAGTTGGGCGTCGGCGGCGGCGATCGGGCCGTGACGGTGGCGCTCTTCGGTGGTGCGTTGCGCGCGGTGGTGATCGAGGGCGATGTGGCCGTTGATCCGCCCGGCCGGGTCGACCTGGACGCCCTCGGGATGGGGAGCACGCCATGGTGAGGCCGGCACGCCATCGCGGCGGGTTTCTGCTGGTCGACGTGCTGGTTGGCACGGTGCTGATCGGCATCGCGCTGGGCGGCATCCTGGCAGTGTCGACGCGTGCGCTATCGATGCAGCGCGAGGCGGGCGAACTCCGGCAGGCTGGCATGGTGGCCGACGAGATCATGTCAACGATCCATGCTTATGGACTCGAATCGTACACGAAGGTGATCCGGCCGAGTGGCTCGGGCAGCGAGCCTTTTGAGCGTTTTTCCTATGAGGTCAGCACCCGGACACGGGGTGCGGGCGAGGCCGACGAGGTCCGTGTCGTGGTTTCATGGCAATCGGCGACGGGGCAGCCGCGTTCGTTCGTCTTGGATGCCCTGATCGCCCCGAGGTTGGGAGACGAGCCCGACCCCAACCGCCGCCCGCCGGAGACCATCGAACGATGACGCCCGATCGGCCAATCCGTCGCACCACCCGCCGTGGCGGCTTCACGCTCGTGGAGACGCTGGCGGCCGTGGGCGTGCTGGTGTTGCTGACCGGTCTGGTAGCATCTGCGGTTTCCAGGCTTGGTTCGGCCCGGGAGACCTCAAGGGCACACGCCCGCGCCTGGGCCAGCGCCGACCGCGCGGCCCAGATGGTGCAGCGATCGGTGCTCCAGACGCTGCGCCGTCAGGATCTCAGCCGCACCAGGCTGGTGATCCGAGACGGTGGCCAAGGCGAGGAGGCTCGGGATTCGATCTATATGCTGGCACGGGGTCTCGAGCCCGTACGGTCGGTGAGCGATCCGGCGATGGAATCCGACGGTGGCGAGTTTGAGGTGGGTTACAGGATCATGGAGAGCCTGGACGGGCCTTCATTGTGGCGGCGTCTCGATATGGCCTTTGATGAATACCAGGACGCCGGTGGCGTGGCGACGGAAGTGGCCCGCGATGTGGTGTCATTCTCGGTGCTCGCCGGCGATACCGAGGGATTGTGGGCATCGTGGGATTCGGATCAGTTGGGCCTGCCGCACATGGTGGTGATCGAGGTACGCACGCGCACGCCCGATGGGAAGGGCAGCGCGACGGCGCGGCGTGTGGCTTCGATCCCGCGTGTGTTCGCGTTGCCCACTCCCTCGCAGGCGCAGGCCGCCGGGGGTGGGCCGTGAATTGCCCCAAGGGTCGTCGCAGTTTTGCTACGGTGCTGGCGCTGTGGGTCATCGGGCTGGCCTCGGTGCTGGTGATGGGCGTGCAGTCGGCAGGGCTTGGGCAGGCCTTCGGCTCTCGCGACAGCCTTGCGGAAGTGCGGGCACGATGGGCGGCGATCTCGGGCATGGAGCAGATGATCGCCATCCTGGCCGACGACGCCGAAAATCCGCACCCCACCGATGCGTTCAACGTGTACGACCGGATGTCCCGGGCGGCCTCGGGCAGCGTGGGCCAGGCGAGTTCATACTCGATTGAGCACTGGGAAGGCCGCAAACGGTTCGATGGCCCGGCGGATGCGCACGCGAGGATCCATCTCTCTCGGATGACTCCTGAGGATCTGTTCTGGCTGCCGGGCATGACCGAGGATCTGATCGCCAAGATCGTGGACTGGACGGACCCCGACGACGATGTGAGCCCGCTGGGTGCCGAACTGGGCACGTACCTTTCGCGCCCGCAGTCGTACCTGCCCCGAAACGGTCCTCTGGAGACCATCGAGGAACTGGAGCTCATCGTTGGCATTTTGCCCCTGGACGTTCGTGGGGAGGATTGGAACCTCAACGGCGTGCTGGACCCCAACGAGAACGATGGCGCCCTGACCTTTCCCAATGATAATGCCGATGGTGTGCTGGATACTGGCTGGTCGGGCATCCTGACGGTGGTCAGCAGCGAGAGCACGCTCGGGCTCTCAGGCCTGCCCCGCGTGCGGCTTGGTCTTGGGCTGGGTGGTGCGGAACTGGTGGGACGGGTGGGCATCAGCGCCGAGCAAGCCGACGTGATCGCGCAGTACGCCGGCACGAACAATGCATCACTCCTGGCTTTGATCAACACGCCATTGCGTTCGCTGCGTGGCCTGACGGGTCAGGTGATCAACGCGAACGCACAGCCGCTGACCGACCAGCAGATCGGCTTGTTGATTGAAGAGGCGGCCATCGATGGCCCGTGGCTCGACGCCACCGGGCCACTGGTGCCCGGAAAGATCAATCTGAATACGGTTTCGGAAGACACGCTGGCATATGTTCCGGGCGTCACCAGGTCCGTGGCCGATATCCTGATCCGCGAGCGGGCCGGGCGTGGGCAGGGCTTTCGGACGGCGGCAGACCTGATGAACGTGCCGGGCCTGACACGCGGTCGCGTGCAGGAGTTGGTCGGTCAGTTCGGGTTTCGCAGTTCTGTGTTCGTGATCCGCAGCGTGGGCGTGGATGAGGCTTCGGGCATGGAGGTGGAATTGATCGCCACGGTCGATCGATCCCGCCTTCCAGTCGTGATCCGGGATATTGTGATCCGGTAAGGGAGGATTGTGGCCAAGGCACGTGAACAACAAACCCCCATCGGCGTCGTCGCCTCCGAGCGCCTGGGCGGCCAATTGGTTGAAGCCTGCCTGCAACCCGAGGGCGGGCGGTACCGACTTGCCTTGTCGCAGAACGCCACCGCGGCATCGCTGCGCGTGGGGATCGCGCCCTGGGCCCGCACGCTGGTGCGCTGCCGGGGCATTGAAAACCTCCCGCCCGCGGACTTGCTGCGTTCGCTCGAACTGCTCGGCGATGGCGAACTGCCCGAGCGTGTGCCCGCGTGGCGAAGGGCCTGCGGAGCATTGGCTGGCCCGGGCGAGGGTCGCACGGCCCTGCTGACGGCGTGGCTACCCGGCGAAGACGACGCAGCGGTGGACACCGCAGCGACGGGCTACACAACAGCGGCTTCCGCACTGGGCTTTGCAGTCTCACTGGCCGAGGGCTGCGCATTTGCTACCGACGACGCCCAAGGCGTGCTGGTGGTGGCCGCGAGCGGGCCCGAGGGCTTGCTGGTGCGGGCACTTCGCGAGCAGCCCGGGGTGCTGGGATCGGCCGAGCATGTCGATCGTCGCTTGCGCGAGGCCGCCTCGGCGGTCGGTTTGCACGAGGAACACGTTCGTTCGGCACTGGAACGGGCATCGACGCCGGTCGATGGTCGGTGCGTCGGGTGGTCTTCGGGCGTGGGTGAGGCACTAGCCTCCCGCGTTCGTGGATGGGACCCCTCCGGGGAGCAAGCTGCCAGGGTCTTCCTGTTGGTCTGCGCGGCGATGCTGTCGGCTTCAGAAGACCCGGCGACCCGCACCCTGGCGGGCCTGCACGCCGAAGCGCCGGCGACACGTGTCTCGGCGCGGGATCGGCTGGATACGTGGCTCGCTTCGCCTCGCCGCGTGGCAGTGGTCTGCGCCGCGTGCGTGCTGCTGGTGCTCTTCGTTCCCCTGCTCTCGGCCAAGGCACGCCAGTCCATGCTGGCCGGCAAGGCCAAGCGGGCCGAGGAACTCCGAGTGCAGTACCAGGACACGGCCCGGCGCGCGGCGTTGTATCGGCAGTTGAACGCGACGGTCTGGCCCATGACCAAGATGCTCGCCGAGGTGACCAGTGCCGCGCCCGTGCATGTGGTGGTCGAGAGCGTCCGCCTGGACAGCAACGCCTTGGTGGATATCGAGGGTTTCGTGCAGATTGCCCCAAGGGGCCCGAGCATCGAAGGCCCGCCCGAGACGCTGCTGAGCCAGTTCGAGGCCTCGCTCAACAGCCTGGGGACGCTGGGCTCGGTGACCGTGGCACGGCGCGAGATCGTGGGCGATCAGGTTGAGTTCCAAATCAGCGCCCGCGTGCGCAACGCCACCGGCCGCGCGAGCGTTCCACTGGACTTTGCCCAGACGCCTCTGGCCGAGGTGCTCTACGGCGAAGGGGCCAGCAATCTGAACGCGCCATTGCTGGCTTCGGGCATCGGCAGTTCGGGCCCTCGCGCCAGGACAACGGGCTCGTCGAGCCCAACGGGAACTGGCCCGGCTTCGACGGGAGACCGAACGGCCTCTCGTGAAAGCCCGACCGCCGCTGGCCGGGAGTCAACCAGCGATCGCCGCCCAACCGGAGAGGCCGGGCCGGCTTCGGTCGATGGCGTGCCCTCGCCTCTCACCGAAGCGCAGATGGACGAGATGGATCGCCGGGCCTTGATGAACGAATGGCGCATCCGCAACAGCGCCTCGCGCGATACGAAGCTCGACGCCGAGACACGGGCTCGGCTGGAAGACGAGGCAACGAAGCTGCGATCTCGCTTCAGCGCGGGGGGTGGATGATGGCAGATGCGGCGACGGACAAACGCACGGGCGTGATCGGGACATTCCGATCGTTGCCGCGATCGGCCCGGTGGCTGGTGGTGGCGGCGTTGGGCATCGGCGCGTATTTTGCGATTCTGGAGCCTGTTGTGGTGGCGACGGTCGAGGCCAACGCCCGCGTGCAGGCCATGACGGCCCGCATCCGATCGGTGCAGGCTATGGGCCGGCAGGCCGACGACGACATGCAGGCCATCGCGATGGGCGAGCGGATGCATGGGCCGATGACGACCCCCGGTCCTCGCGGCGAGCGCGCCAGCGCACTGAATCGAGCCGTCGACAGCGCGCTGCGTGAGGCTGGCGTCAGCGGGGCACGCACGCAGACCATCGAGCAGAACCTGGCCGACGGGCCTGCGACACAGCACTTCGGCGGGCGCGGCTCGCTGGTGCGCCTGGTGAGCACGGTGTCCTTCGACGCCTCGCCCGAGGCCTTCAGCCGTGTGCTGGGCGCGCTCGAGTCGAGCCCGGACGTGGCCGGCGTGTCGCGTGTGATCGTGCGTCGCGGTGGCGATGGGTCGCGGACGGTCTCGGCAACGCTGACCGTCGAGGCATGGGCCCTGGGTGCCCAGGCCCGGGCGGGGGGTGGATCTTGAACGCGCCGATCCAGGCATGGGTGCTCACCGGCGTGGCCGGCGCGGCGGCGGGCGTCGCGCTGGTGGTAGCGGTGAGCGGGCTGGCCCAATCAGCGATGGTGTCGCTGCCAGCGTCCGAGTCGATCATCGGCGAACAGCGCGAACCGCCAGACCCCACCGGGCGTTTCCGGGCACAACTCGACGGGCGCTCGCCGTTCTATGTACCCAGCCCGCCCCCACCGCCGCCGCCGCCAGCGCCGCCACCGCCCCCCCCACCACCACCCGCGCCGCCACCGGCGCCGCCGCCACCGCCCAGCACGTACGGCGGGCCCAAGGTCGTCGCGGTGGTCCACGACCGGGTGCTCTTCGCCGACAAGCGCTGGGTCTCGGTGGGCGAAGGGAAGGATGACGATCTGGTGGTGCTCGAGGCGTCGGCACCGTGGTCCATCCGCGTGCGGTGGAAGGGGATCGAGTTCGACGTTCCGTTGTTGCCGCGCGACAGGTTGGTTCTTCCTACAGACAAGTCCGGTCCATCTTCCGAAGGTTGATGCGAGACGGGAAAAAGCGAGACGGGTTGAAGCGAGACGGATTGAAGCGAGGTTGATATGCAGCGTCCGGTCCTTCGGAATATTCGTCCTTCCATGATCTCCCCGGTGCTGGCGCTGGTGTTGTGCTGCGGGCTTGCGGCACCGGCGGCGCTGGCGCAATCGGGCGACGCACCGACGGGACCCAACGGGCGGCGCGTGCTCGATGGCCCGCCGACGACGCTGTCGTTCCGCGACGCGTCGATCGAGGACCTGGTGCCGTTCCTGGTCGAGGCCACGGGCAAGGTGGTGATCGTGCCCGAGATGCGCCTGCCGGCGCGCATCACGTTGGTGAGCGATACACCCGTCACGCGCTCGCGAGCCTTGGACCTGGTGATCCTCGCGCTCCAGCAGGACGGCGTAGGCGTCGTCGAGACCGACGATATCATCATTTTGCGCGACATCAACGAGGTGACACGGCAGGACGTGCCGGTCATCGGCCCCAACATCAGCGTGCTGGGCCGCACCGACGTGGGCGCGATGGCCCAGAAGGTGTACCGCATCCGCAACTCGCAGGCCAAGGCACTGGCCGACGCCATGAAGGACATCCTGCCCGAGTATGCCAAGGTGACGGTGGACGAGGCCAGCAACCACCTGGCCGTCCTGGGCAGTATCGGGCTCCTCCAGCGTGTCGAGTCGCTGATCGCCGGCCTGGACCAGCCCGGCTCCCGGGCCTTGGTGACGCGTACCTTCCGCCTGCGGTACGCCGACGCCGAACTGATCTCGCGGAACATCACCGACCTCTTCGGCCAGAGCAGCAACACCACACAGCGCACCCAGCAACAGGGCCGCACCCAGCAGCAGCAATTCCGCCAGTTCTTCGGACAAGGCCAGGGCCAGGACGGCACCGAAGGGGCTTCGACCGCCGAGCTGCGCGTCACGGCCAACACGCAGCAGAACGCCGTCACGGT
Organism: Phycisphaeraceae bacterium; assembly: GCA_026126305.1. Classification (GTDB taxonomy): domain Bacteria; phylum Planctomycetota; class Phycisphaerae; order Phycisphaerales; family UBA1924; genus JAHCJI01. The sequence goes on along the minus strand of JAHCJI010000002.1, from coordinate 36,049 downwards.
CGCGGCCGAGGCGGGCGTGATGCAGCAGATCGCCGAACTGATCGACCGTGAGTGGGACCTGCCCCTGCCCGAAGAGACCGTCACACCGCGGATCTACACGCTGGAGAACAGCGACCCCATCGCCGTACGCGACCTGCTCATCGGGCTGTTTGGCCGGCCCAGCACCACCACCACCGGTGGCGGCGGGCAAGGTGGCCAGGGCGGACAGGGCGGGCAGGGCAGCAGCGGCACCTCGCAGGGGGCCGGGCGTTTGGCCGGGCAGTTCGCCTTCGAGGCCATCCCCTCGGCCGGGCAGATCGCCGTGGTGGCCAAGAGCCCGGACAACCTCAAGGTCATCGACGACATCATCCGCGAGTTGGACCAGCCCAAGAGCGTGGGGTTGCCGGTCATCGTGTCGCTCAAGCACGTGTCGGCCGAGGAAGTCGCCGAGCAGCTCAACGCCCTGCTGGCCTTGGACGGCACGCTGGCGACCATCCCTCGGAGCGAGAGCGGGCTGACCGCTGGCGGCGGCGCGGGCGTGAGCCCCTTCTCGAGCGACGCCACCACGACCGACGCCACCACGACCGACCCGGGCACGATCACATTCTGGTGGCAGTCGGCTCGCGAGCAGACGACCAACGCCGGCCCGAGCAACCTCATCGGCAAGCTACGCATCGTGCCCGTGTGGCGTCAGAACGCCATCATGGTGCTCAGCCCACCGGAGTATCGCAACGCCGTGGTCAGCCTGGTGGAGAGCCTGGACAAGCCCGGCCGTCAGGTGCTGATCCAGGCGGTCATCGCCGAGGTCAGCCGTGACGACGCCCAGGCCCTGGGCCTAAGGTGGTCCAGCTCGGCCATCGGGCTCTCGCGTACCGACAACGCCATCTCCTTCACCTCCAGCGCGTCGGGCACCGAGAACAACATCTTCGGCAACCTCTTTGACACCAGCGTGCTGAACGTGGGCGTCGATCTCAACGCCGTGCTCCAGGCCTTGGACGAGCGGACGAACGTCAACATCCTCAGCCGCCCGATCATCTTCACCAGTGACAACCAGGAGGCCGAGTTCTTCGACGGCCAGGACATCCCCTTCATCACCAACGCCCAGACCACCGACACGGGCGGTACGACCCAAGGCTTCGAGTACCGGGCCGTGGGCATCCAGCTGCGTGTGCGCCCGCGACTGACACCCAACCGCGACGTGGACCTGCGCGTCAACATCGAGCTGAGTTCGGTGGCCCCCGGGCAGGCCAACGCCAGCGGCCAGGTGGTGGTCGACCGCCGCGAGACGACCACCCAGCTCATCGTCCGCAGCGGGCAGACCCTGGTCATCTCGGGCATCCTGCGCAACGAAGACTCCGAGGTGGTCCGCAAGGTCCCGCTGCTGGGCGATATCCCGCTCCTGGGCTGGCTCTTCCGCTCGCGCGAGCGTGGCGCCAGCAGCACCGAGCAGCTCATCTTCATCACCCCCGTGGTGGTCGAGAACGGCGACGAGGCCGACGTGCTCAACGAGGCCTACCGCCTGCGCCTGCGTCTCCAGCGCGAGCAGATGGGCATCGAAGAACCGCTCGAAGGCGAGGCGCCCATCGGCCAAACCACCGAACCAGCCCCCGCTGCGCGCGAGGAAGGCCTTGGAACAACCGATGGCTGATCGCCCGGCCTTGCTGGTTGCGCTGCTGGCCATCGCCACCACCGGCTGCGTGGTCGACCAGCAGCGCACCGAGCAGCTGCGTCGCGGGCCGGGCGCTTCGGCCACTTCCCCATCGGGCAGCGCTTCCACGCGATCGGCCACCGGTTCGAGCGCTTCATTGCCCGACGAGCCCATCGCCCGGCCCGTGCTGGGCGGCACCACCGCCTCGCGCGTGTCGGTGTCGGTGCAGTCGCTGGGTCCCATCACCTACGACGGCATGAGCGTGCCGATGGTCAGCCCCGACGGCTTGTTCATCGCCACCCAGACCCCACCCGCGCCGCGCCGCCAGTGGCGGCTGGCCATCGATGGCGAGCCCGCGCCCCGCGGCGAGCCCATGCCCACCGTCGCCATCGCCCGCCTGCGCGACAACCTGGCCTTGCCGGCCCAGAGCACCGAGGTCTTCGACCACGACGCCCCCATCCTGCTGGGACGCGACGCGGGCCCGCGGGGCGTGCTGATCGAGAGCCCGCGGCCGGACGGCTCGCGGTGGATCGGCATGGCGTCCTGGAGCGACCAGCAGGCCGCCGTCACCTGGCTGGTCCGAGGCCGGGCCGTGGCCGCCCACGCCGTCTTAGGCCCCGCCGGCGGGCTGCTCTATGCCCGCCGCCCGGCCAACGACGCCCTGGCCCGCTTCTCGCTCGTCCACCGAGACCCCGCGGGCGTCGAGCGCGTGCTGGAACTGCCCGACGCACACCTGGTGTACCCGCTGCTGGCCCCCGACCAGCGGCACGCCACCTGCCTGGCCGTCGCAGATTCGGGGGCCATCGCGTTGCTGCTGATCGACCTTTCCACCGCCAGCATGGGCACGCCCGGGCGTGTCGTGCGCCGCTACGACCTGGCCTCCGCTGGCGGGCTCGAGGGCGCCGCCCAGATCGTCGCCGCCTCGCAGTCGGCCGTGGCCGGGCTGAGCGCCGCGGACGCCTTGGCGACGGGCAGCCCCTTGCCCACCAGCGACCCCATGCCGGGCCTGGGCCCGTTCTTCTTCCACCCCGCGATGGATCGCATGGCCGCCATCGACGCCCACCGCCGAACGCTTGTTGCCCTGGCTCCCGGCAGCGTGGCCGCGGCCGACGCCGGCGACGGCCGGGCCCTGTGCTCCACGCCCGATGGGCTGGTCTTATGGACGCCCGGCCCGCAGGCCGGACGCGGGACGGCCACGCGCGTGCTCAGCGAGGACTACCTGCCCCGTCGCACGGCCAGCACCGACCGCCCCTTCGTCCTGCTGGCCCCCGCCCGCCGCTCGCCCACGAGCCTCACGGCCTATGGCCTGGTACCGAGGTAGTCGGGGGGCCACCGATCCCGCGGGCCAGCCACACGGCGATGGACCGCTCCTGCACGCGTAGCTCGTAGGTCACGGCGTGAAAGATGTAGCGTTTGACCACCTCTCGGCCATCCTCAAACCGCAAGGGCTTACGCGACCTCAAAGAAACCGCTGACTGGGTCGGATTGGGGCGTAAGGCACAACATACCGTAGAATTGGCCGGGCCCCAGTCGAAACACCATGCCTTCTTGGCTGCGAAGTTCCACGGGGCCGGAGGGAGATGCGATCGCCGCACACGCGTCCGACCAGGATATCGCGTACCGGTCGGCGAGCCATTGGTCGGCTGCATCGCCCCTTCCTTGAACCGGCGCAGGACTTCGCAGATCACTTCCAATCGCCAGGCCCGCCACCCGCATATTGCAACCCCGCCGCCGAGTAGCTGATATACTCCCACATGCACCGCCCCACCACCACCACGACTACGACCACCGCAACTCGCCACCGCGGCTAGACTCGGCGTGCCCACACACGATTGACCGAGCCCGGCCGCACGGCCGGGTTTTTGTTTGGCCATCTCCTACCGTTCACCCAGTCCAACCGCACCAGCCCCATGGAAGCACCATCATGAGCCATCCCGTCACCATCACCCTGCCCGACGGCTCCCACAAGCGCTTCGACGCCCCCGTCACCCCGCTGGAGGTCGCCCAGAGCATCGGCGAACGGCTCGCGAAAGCCGCCGTGGGTGCTCGCATCAACGGCGAGCTGGCCGACCTGAACGCCCCTATTGTCGCGAGCTGCCAGGTGGCCATCCTCACCGAGAAGACCCGTGACGGCAAACCCGACGAGGGGGCCTATTTCCTGCTGCGCCACTCTACCGCCCACGTCATGGCCGAGGCCATCCAGCGCGTCGTGCCCGGAGCGATGCTCGTCTACGGACCGCCGCTGGAGAACGGCTTCTACTACGACATCGCCTTCCCGGAAGACCGACCGCTGCGCGAGGGCGACTTCGAGGCTATCGAGCAGGAGATGGCCAAGATCGTCAAGGAAAACCGCCCCTTCACCCGCTACGAACTCGACTACGACGCCGGCATCGAGAAACTGAAGAAGGAAGGCAGCAAGTACAAGCTCGACAACGCCCACCGCGCCCACGAGGCCGGCAGCCTCAAACTCTCCTTCTACGCCACCGGCCAACCAGGCAAAGACTGGGAAGACCTCTGCCGGGGCCCGCACATCCCCAGCACTGGCCGCATCGGCGCGTTCAAGGTCATGAGCCTGGCCAGCAGCTATTGGCACGGCGACGAGAACAGCGACCGCCTCACCCGCGTCTACGGCACCTCATTCTTCAGCAAGAAGGAACTCGACGAATACCTCGACCGCATCGAGCAGGCCAAGGCCCGCGACCACCGCGTGCTGGGCAAGAAGCTGGGGCTCTTCCACATCGACGAGGCCGTGGGCCAGGGGCTCATCTTGTGGACCCCAGCCGGCGCTGTGATCAGGCAAGAGCTCCAGCGTTTCATCGGTCACGAACTGAAGCGCCAGGGCTACCACGAGGTCTTCACCCCGCACATCGGCAAGCTCGACCTCTACCGTACCAGCGGTCACTTCCCGTATTACGCCGAAAGCCAGTTTCCCCCGCTGGTCGACCGCGAGCACATGCACAAGCTGAGCGAGGAGGGCTGCACCTGCGCGCAGCTTAGCAACAACCTCAAGGTCGGGCAAATCGAGGGCTTCATGCTCAAGCCCATGAACTGCCCCCACCACATCAAGATCTACGACAGCCAGCCCCACAGTTACCGAGACCTGCCACTGCGCCTCGCAGAGTTCGGCACCGTCTACCGCTGGGAGCAATCGGGCGAACTCAACGGCATGACCCGCGTGCGAGGCTTCACCCAGGACGACGCGCACCTGTTCTGCACCCCCGAGCAGGTCGGCGAGGAAGTCCAGGGCTGCCTCGAGCTGGTCAAGATCATCTTCGGCGCGCTGGGCATGAGCGACTACCGCGTGCGCGTGGGCCTGCGAGACCTCGACAGTGGCAAGTACACCGGCGATGCCGCCAACTGGGACAAGGCCGAGGAAGCCTGCCGCCAGGCCGCGAAATCGCTGGGCGTGCCCTTCACCGAGGAGCCCGGCGAGGCGGCCTTCTACGGGCCCAAGATCGACTTCGTCGTGCGCGACGTGATCGGGCGAGAGTGGCAACTGGGCACCGTGCAGGTCGATTACAACCTGCCCGAGCGCTTCGACCTGACCTACATCGGCCCGGACAACCAACCGCATCGCCCGGTCATGATCCATCGCGCGCCCTTCGGCAGCATGGAACGCTTCATCGGCGTGCTCATCGAGCACTTCGGCGGCGCGTTCCCCCTCTGGCTCAGCCCCGAGCAGGTGCGCGTCTTGCCCATCAGCGAGAAGAGCAGCGACTACGCCGCCCAGGTGCTCGAGGCCCTCAAACTCGCCGGCCTGCGCGCCACCCTCGACGACTCGGGCGACCGCATCCAGGCCAAGATCAAGCACGCCGCCGAGCTGCGCATCCCGTACCTGGCAGTCGTCGGCCCGCGCGACGCGGAGGCGGGCAAGGTCTCTATCCGCGCCAGAGGCGTGCAAAAGGACCTCGGGACCCTCAGCGTGGCAGAGTTTGTGCGGGCCTTGGTCGATGAACGAGAGAGCAAGGGCCAACAGAGCGTGCTGGAGCACTTCGCCGATGCAGTTGGCATCCAATGAGTGGACACTTTCTCACAAAGCGGCCTTGTCGCCGAACCGCTTTGAGAAGAGTGTGATACAAACAGAGATCAAAGGCCCTCGGACTCTGTCGAGGTCATCGTCACCGGCTCGGGCAGCGGTGCCGGCTCGCCCTTGGGCGGGTTCAGGCGTGGATACTCCGGGGGCTTGCGCTCAAACCAATCGACCCGCCGAACGCCCGCGGGCGGGCTGGGAAGGCGGCCCTCGTCCTTGAACGAGCCGCCGGTGGTCGAGCGGACTTCCCAGCGCATCTCGTCGGGAAACTCCAGGTTGTCCTTGTCGCCGCCGACAAAGTTGATCTTCAACTTCGTATCTACGGGCAGGTCGTAGCGCCAGAGTTCCTGGCCCGTCCGAGAATCCACCAGTGTCACTGTCTTGGGGCTCCACGTCCGGCTGACGTAGGGGTAGCGATCGTTCGAGGCGAACAGGCAACCAGACATCCATGCCACCGACGCCAGCGCGACGCAGGTGCCAAGGACGCGGACGATTCGGTTCTTGTGGCGGGAGATGTTCATCAAGGGCTCCGCGGCGGATGGGGCCGCTCTCTCTCGGGAAAGGCGGTGGGACGGACCACTTACGATCGCCCCGACATGGGGTTCAGAGAACATGGGACGCGACACACAACCCTATCACCCCTCTATCGTCACGTCGGCCCCTCGGCCTGACATCAGAAGGTGTTCCTGAGCATGAACCAAACATTTACCATATCTGACATCGGCGACCCTCCGTTTCGTATCGGCCACGGCTACGACCTGCACCGGCTCGAACCATGCCAGCCTTATGGCCATGGCAGGCCGCTGGTTGTGGGCGGGATCATGATCCCGCAGCACAAGGAACATCCAATCGGACCGGTGGCCCATTCCGATGGCGATGCCCTGCTCCACGCCCTGACCGATGCAATCCTCGGGGCCGCCGGGTTGCCCGACATCGGCCAACTCTTTCCCAATGACGACCCGGCCAACGATGGGCGCGGGTCGGCCGACTTCTTGGCCGAAGCGATCCGACTGATGCGCGGCAGCGGCTGGCGGTTTGCCAACGTCGACCTGACGGTGCTGCTGCAAGAACCCAAGCTCGGGCCCCACAAAGCCCTGATTCGTCAAACGCTGGGTCGGCTGCTGGACCTGCCCGAATCGCGGGTGAACCTCAAGGGCAAGACCGGCGAGCACGTGGGCCCCGTGGGCGAGGGTCGGGCCATCGAGGCCCACGCGCTGGTGCTGCTCGTGCGAGGCTGAAAAACAATACTCAGGGCCCGCTGCCCGCCGCACCGGCCGCAGCCGCAACGAACACAATAACCATAAAGAGCGCATAGGCCGCGATCAGAAGAAGGTGGACATAGCCCGCGACAAGCCCGATGATGGCCAGCGCCTTGGCCACCGAGTTGGTGCTGCGTGAGGCCTTGATGCGGCCCAGTGCCAAATGACCCAGGATGATCGCCGGGATGGCAGCGAAGATGCTCAAGCATAACGTCCAAGCCGCGATACCCAGCCCAAAAGACCAACCCGCCAACGGCTCGAAACGGTCGGCATCCACGCCGATGGGCGCTGTCGGGTTCACGGGTGGGGCCGTGCCGCCGAGCACAACAGAGGCGTCCTGCCAGTGGTCGGCACCTACCTCCGCCACAAGGCAGCCCGAGGGCAGTTCACCCCGCAAGGCCATAGCACGCAGCGACTCGAAGGATACGGGGCCTTGCGGCTGGCGTTGGGCATCGGTGTAGTAGTATTCGCTCATAGTTAGCCCCACTGGGATGTCTATAGAAAATCGCCGGTAACGATTTCACCACGGTCGCACAACATCAATTGACGTATATGAAGGCCACGAACGCGATGTGGTAGCCCAGGCTCAACAGGCCAAGCACGATCGCGATGATCCCGTGGAACAACCCGCCGATGGCCAGCCCCTTCTTACGGCGTACCAATCCGATGGTGCCCAGAATCACCGCCGCCAAGGCCAGTGGAACACCCAGCGCCGGCACCAACCCAAAGACGCCCAGGTAGTACCCAATGAGGGCCGCTGGGTTCTTGTATGGAATCACCCCTCCCGTGGCATCGGGCGTCAGTGCCTGACCGCTGCCCACCTGTCCCGCCGTCGTCGGTGGGGCCACGGGGGGCGGAGCTTTGGGCGGAACGGGCGGTTGGGCGCTGATGGGATCAGATTCTTCCATGACCGAGCCTTGGCGCGGCGTGGCGGGTTATCCACAGCCGATCGCAAAAGAGTTCTGGAAGCACAGGAAATCGAACAGGGTCAACGCGCCATCGCCGTCGCAGTCGGCCGAATCCAGGCCCAAAGCAAAGTTGTTCTGGAAGCAGAGGAAGTCGAACAGCGTCAATTGCCCATCGCCGTCGCAGTCGGCCACGCACACGCTCGAGGATCCGAGGGCTTCCAGCACAATGTCGGCGGCCAGGTCAAAGGCGACCGTCTCGAGCACCAGGTCCAGGATGGTGTTGGCCGTCTCGCCCGCGGGCAGGATCGTCGGCAACGGCAGCGGGATGGGCGGCAGCGCGGTCATCGGCTCTTGCACGACGGATTGTTCGATCGCCGTGCCCGCAGCAAGTAGGATCGAATCGCCGTCGACTTCGATCGTGCCGGTCAGAGGCAGGATGATCGGCGTCGCTGGTAATTCAAACTCGCCACCCAACGCATCGATGACACCCGAGATCTCGCCGGGAATGGCCACAACAAACCCGTAGCGGCCCGGGCCGATGAGGGTCAGTTCGGCCAAAGCGGCTTCATCCTGGGTAAATCGCAGCGCCACCAGCGACAACTCGCCCAAGGGCAGCGTGATGGGAAACCCACCGATGAAGGTCGAGTCCGGGCTGCGGGTACGGAACGAACTGAAGAGCAGGCTCACCTCGGCAGGGAGAGCGATCGGCTCGCTGCCAATCAGGTCCAGGATCATCCCGGAAAACACCGCGTCCAGTTCGGCGGCATTCATGAAGACAGCGAACGAGCCGCCGCTGGAAGCCGACACGGGACCGCCCAAAGTCAAATCGACACTTGTGGGTACGGGCACGTTCTCGGTGGCCCCAAAGGACCCGAAGATGCCCGGCTTGGTGCGCGTGCCCGTAGGATTGGTCTCTGGGTCCCAGTCGCCCACGAGCGTGCCGTCGTTGTTCAGTTCGGCCGTGATGCCGCCATCGATCCCGCTGGCGTCGGTCAGGCTCAGGTCATAACTCTGCGCGAGTGCCCCGCCACAGCCGACAAACAGGGTAAGGCAGGCAGACAGGGCGATCTTGGCGTTCTGGGACATGTGCTGGACCTCCAACTTGGATCTGGGTTCAGTTTACTCGCACCCACGCGAAAAACGATTCTGGAAGCACAAAAAGTCGAAGATCGTGAATCGGCCGTCCAGGTCGCAGTCTGCGGCCAAATCCCGGACGGCAAACTTGTTCTGGAAGCACAGGAAGTCGAAGATGTTCAGGTCGCCGTCGCCGTCACAGTCGGCGTAGCAGTCCGGGTGGCTGGGATACTCAAAGGGGTCCAGGATGTTGTGGAACCCCGGTCCCACCATCGTCGCTGGGTCGAAATTCGTGCGGCTGCGGGCCAGCGAGAATCGACCCTCGGCCCGGCGGCCAGCCCAACGCGAACCAACCTTGTTCACCCAATTGCCCCGGATGTCCTTCTCCAACTCCACCAAGGTATCGTTGACGGTGAGGATCAGCCCGTTTTCGGCCGTGACACACAGCCCGGTAATCGTGCTGCGTGGATAGGTGACGGTGTCGGAAACCACGAGCGTACCCCGATCCAATTCGATGCGGTATGCCAACGCATCCAGACCAAGCAGTCCGCCGCGGCCGGACACCCAGAAGGCGTCCGGATCAGCCATGTCTGGGCAGATGTGCACCTCTCCACTGAGGCTCACCGGCAGAGCGCGATCGGTCGGCGCTCCAGCAAGGGTCGCCGGCAAACCAAGGACTCGCCGGCTTCCGGGCCCGGTGGGCGGGGCGGTCAGGATCAGCACCCGGTCGTTCAGGTCGTTGTAGGCGATAGCCGCCGCGGGCAAGGGTGGGTTGTACTGCGCCAGTTTGACCCCCGGCGTGGTATCCAGGTCGTAGCGGGTGACGTTTGGTCCTTCGATGAGATACACGTCATCTTCGCGGCCCAGTGAGAGCCGCACGGGGGCGAATGGGTTGTCCAGGGCGGCTACGGACTGACCCGTGAGGGCATCGACACGATAGAGATTTGGCTTGGCGGGCGAGCCCTGGGCGGTCACGTAGTAATACGAGAGCAGGTCCCACGCCGGCGCGATGTCCAAGATGGGCCCCGTCGTCGCGGGCTTGTCGAAGCTTTGTACTTCGGGCATCGGGTTGCCCGTGGGCCGGAAGGGGCGGACCACCTGGATCTCCCCGCTTTCAAGGCCCAGGCCGAAGATGCCAAGCGCCGGCATGATCACGAACATGCTGTCGAGGTAATTGCCCGTCACCTCGGTAACGTCCAATCGCCAGAGGTTCAGAAACTTGGCGGAGCTTGTGCTGCTGGCGCGAAAGAAGCTGGAGACGGAGGTCATCGCTGCCAGAGAGACACGAAACGTGGACTGGGTGAAAAAACTGTCATTGTTCGTCCACGGATCTCGGAATTGGAAGATCGGGTATGCTCCGCTGGTGAGGTCCCACACGCCGATGGCCGTCAAGGCGTGTCCGCCGTCGCGGGTCAGCGGGCTGCCGCTGTAGCGTCCATACGAGGTCTGGATGTACCCGCCCAGATTGTGGTACGCGAGAAATTTTTCCGGGCTGGGCGCGTGCTTCTGGCCCTTCTTTCCCAGTGCCCACAAATCCGCGAAGATGAAGTCGTTGCCGCAAAACGCGAGATTGTACAGATGCGCGCCCGCGTTTTGCCCCGCGCCGCTCGTGCCATCCTGGGGGTGCGTCAGCATCAACGTGCCCAGTGTTGCAAGCGTATTGCCCACACGGTTGTAGTTGTCCTGGGACTGCCAATCCCTCGGGCCCGCCAGGGTTCCCGGCTGCGGGGTGCCTCGATTGGCCAGATACGCGAACCAGTTGAGCGTGCTGGTGGGTACGCAGTACATCCCGCCGTCGGCAGGCAGGCCCACGATCCCGGTGCTAGCCGAACGCCGCTGGTCAAAGTCGGGCACGTCCTCGACAAACCATGAATTCTGGGCAAAGGCCGTTTGCGACACCAGAACACCGGCGGCCAGAATCGGCAGCGACGCAACACGCAATGACGATGTCATGAACTCACTCCTCACGAGGGCATAAAGCAGCACGACCGATTCGGGTCGGCGTCTTTAAAGGTACGCATTCGGCCACACCTGTCGTTTCAGGATAACCACATTGTGACACTGGCGAGTACCCGCACACTTGACCGTAGGCTTCTGGGGGCCCACACTTGGCACCCGGGGCTTGGCAACAGTTGGGCCCGGACGGGCGTATGGGACCTGCGTATGGTCTTTTCGGCTGTTGTATCGGCCCACTGTTCGGCCTACAGTCGGATTCGGTTCGGTTTTGGCGTGTAGAATCCCAGGGTCTGCCACCCTGTGGTGTAGAAAAGGGGGCCCCCGATGGCCGGACGTGGCGGCGGCATGGCGATCTTTGCCGCGATTTCGAGCATCCTCGTGGTCGTGCTCTTCGTTCTGACGGTGGTGTTCTACTTCCAGGCCCAGGCGGCCCAGCGCGAGGTGACGACCCTGAACGATGGCATGGCCCAGTTCATCCGACCCGAGGAACGCTCGCGCGACGACGTCAGTTCGCTGCTGGCACAGAAGCAGGGCAACCAGAGCCTGGTGGGCTTTCTGGTGGACAACCGCCGCGACATCATGCGTCGCGTGACCGGTGTGCCCACCGACACCTTTGCGCAATTGAACCAGAAGCTGGACACCATCCCCGGTGCCCAGAGTGGCGCTCTCCTCCAGGTTGCTCGCGACGCTGTCCGGCAGAACGAAGAACTCAACACCCGCCTGGAACAGGCCAGCGCCGCCATGACCCGCGCCCAGCAGGATGCGGCCAATGAGACGGCACGGGTTGCCTCCATCGAGCAGGGCTTCCGCGAGACAATCCGGCGTTTAACCGCCGAAGTGGCCTCCTCGCGTGACGAGGTCGCGAGCCTGCGCGGCGACTACGGGCAGGCCCGGCTCGGCATGGATCGTCGTGTCTCGGATATTCGTACCCGGGCCGATGATCGTGTCTCGATCCTCTCGGACCAACTCGACCAGGCTCGAGGCGAACTCCGCACGCTCCAGGATGAGTTGCGGCAACTTCGGGGCCAGGGCCGGGGCACCGGCGTGCGTCCACGTCCCGAGGAATCTCTGGCCGACGGTGTCATCGTTGAGATCAACGACCGTGATCGCCAGGTCACCATCAGCCGTGGCGCTCGAGACAAGGTGACGCTGGGCATGACCTTTGCCGTGTACAGCAGCGAGGCCGAGATCACACCCGATGCCAGCGGCAACTACCCCCGTGGCAAGGCCAACATCGAGGTCATCCGCGTGATGGAGGACCGTTCCATCGCCCGCATCAACGGCGCGGTCGCGGGCCGCCCGATCCTCAAGGGTGACGTGATCGCCAACGCGGTGTACGACCCCAACAAGGTCTACAAGTTCGTGGTCTTTGGCTTCTTTGACGCCGACGGCGACGGCGTGGAGACCCTGGGCGAGGCCCGCTCCATCGAGGCAACGATCCGGAGCTGGAACGGCAGCGTGGTGGACACGCTGACCGGCGATGTCGACTTCCTCGTGCTGGGGACGCGTCCGACCCTGCCGCCCACGCCCGACATCACCGCCACCGAAGAGATCATTCGCCAGTATCAGGCCGCCCTGGACCGCGTGGAACGCTATGACAGCCTGTTCAACACCGCCGTCTCTTCGGGGATTCCCGTGCTCAATCAGAACCGCCTGTACACGCTGATTGGCAAGCCCTTCGGCGATATCCGCTAAGGGACCGTACACCGGCGTCGTCTGACGCGGTAAACTCTGCCATTGGCTGGCAAGAAGCACCTGCCCAACCGAGGCTTGCCCCTTCCCGTCGTCTATGGCGGGATGGCCGCCTTGCGCGCGGGCGTGGCGGCACTGGCCGCGCCGTCCTGGCCATCGACCCTTGCTCTGGTGCGGGCCGCGAGCAGCTACTACGCGACCCGGGCTCTCAACAGCCATCGCCTCAAGCGTGCCAAGGACCACCTTCGCATTGCCTACCCCGATGCCGATGCGGGTCATATCGAAGCGTTGGCGATCGAGTCATACCAGCATCTTTTCCTCTTGGCGGCCGAGATCGCACGTGGCCCCAGGACGATGCACGCCGACAGCGTGCTGGGCCATGTCGAGTACCAAGATATGCAGGAGGGGCTCGGCGCCATCGTCTCCGGCAGGCCCTGCTTGCTGATGACCGGCCATTGCGGCAACTGGGAGGTGCTGGCGACCACCGTGGCGCTCCTGGGTATCCCCATGCACGCGCTGTACCGCCCGATCGACTTCGCTCCTCTGGACGATTGGATCCGTCGTGAACGCAGCCGTCCGGGGGTGATCATGGTGGACAAGTTCGGCGCCATGCACCAGCTTCCCCGGTTGATGGAGCAGGGTGCCTGCCCGGCGTTCGTGGCCGACCAGAACGCGGGCGATCGTGGCGTCTTCGTTCCCTACTTCGGACGGCTGGCGAGCAGTTACAAGTCCATCGGCCTGCTGGCGTTGAAGTTTGGCGCGACGATCATCTGCGGTGCGGCGTTTCGAGACCACACGCCCGACGGGCAGATGCGTTACCGGTTGCGAATCCACGACACGTTCGGCCCCGAGGATTGGTCGACGCATCCCGACCCGGTGTTCTACCTGACAGCACGATACCGCCGCGCGTTGGAGATCGCCGTCCGCGAGGCACCCGAGCAGTATTTGTGGATGTATCGCATGTGGAAGAGCCGGCCCCGCCACGAGCGTCTCGACAAGCCCTTCCCAGACAAACTGAGAGAACATCTGAGGCTGCTGCCCTGGATGACCGCGGACGAACTGTCGCGCATCGAGGACCGCAGCGAGCGCGATCGATCCGAGATCCACCGGCCCTAGGCGGCCGCCCGCTTGTGCATGATGTCGTCGATGACACTGACCACCCGCGCCAGTTCGGGCTTGGCGATCTGCGCGTTGGCCCCCACTTGTTCGCCCTTCTTGCGGTTGTCCTCGGTCACCAGGGAACTGAACAGGACCACCGGCAGCGAAGACAGCTTGTGCGACTGGCGGATGCGGCTTGTCAGGTGCAGTCCATCGACCCGGGGCATCTCGATATCGGCAAGCAACAGGTCGATCTCGCCGGGCTCTGATGCCTCCAGACGATCCCAGGCGGCCTGGCCATCCACGAAGGCCTCGACCTTTCCAAAGCCCGCCCGCTCGAGCACCTGGCCGAGCAGTCCACGCATGAAGCCCGAATCTTCGGCGACCACGATGCGAAGCTTGGAGCGGTCGAGCCCGGGTGGTGGCGCGGCGATCTCGGCCTTGTGCAGTTTCTCGTCGAACACGATCGAGTCGGCCACCGACTCAAAGTCGATCATCAGCACCAGTCGCTCACCCAGTTTCAATACGCCGGTACAGGCGCTCATGGCACGCTCGCCGACGCCTTCGATCCCGCCGAAAGACGGAACAGGCTCGATGGACGTCCAACTCAGGCGATGGATCTGTTCGACCGAGTCGACGACAAACGCCGTCCGACGGCCGTTGAATTCGGTGACGATGATCCGACGGTCTTCGTCGCTGCTTTCGGTCGTGTCGATGCCCAGGTGGCGGCACAGATCGACCATGGCGATGACCTCGCCTCGGAGCTTGAACATCCCCTCTACCGAGGGGTGCAGGCCCGGCGTGCGCGTGGGCGGCATCCAGCGGACAACTTCACGAACCTTGGCGACATTCACGCCGCAAACGCTCTGGCCCAACGTGAAGACCAGCACTTCCAACTCGTTGGTGCCAGCATTCAGTAGGATGCCCGTCTGTTCCGTGATCTTGTTCATTACGTGACTCCGGCTTGGGCTCGGGCCCTTTATGTGTTCGACTTGCCAAGGGACGACTGTGCCCCTGTCCGTAGTCATCGGGACTTTCGGGGCTTCACTTCACGAACACGACCCAGGTACACTGACCGGATGGAACCCGGGGCACCAATCAACTTGGAACATGTGGCACGCCTGGCCCGTCTGGATGTCGAACCAGCGGATATCGGACCACTCACCGAGGCACTCACCAGCATCCTCCAGTACGCCCAGCAGTTGGGCGCGCTGGACCTCGACAACGTGGAACCGCTGGCACACGCCGCCGACCTGGACGCTGTGCTGGCCCCGGATGAAGTCGTGGACGGATTGCCGATGGGCACTTTGGAGGCAATGGCACCGTCGATGGACGGACCTTTCATTTCGGTGCCCAAGGTGTTGGGAGGCGGTTCGGGGGCGTAGGGTGTCGCATTCTCGGACGCCTCCCTATGCTTGCCCCCACATGATCGATTCCAAGCATCGATTGCCCACCGATACCGACGATGGCCTGCTTGTGATCATGAGCGGACCCAGCGGTGTCGGCAAGACGACCATCGCCCGGGCGGTCGAGCGGGCCGTCCCCGCCTCGCTTTTCAGCGTGTCGGCCACCACACGCGCCAAGACCGAATCCGACGTCGAGGGCGTGGACTACCACTTTGTCGACGAGCCGACATTCCGCGCCATGGTGGACGATGACGAACTGCTGGAATGGGCCGAGGTCTTCGGGCGGTTGTACGGCACGCCCCGGGCCTGGGTCGAGGAGCAGTTGCGTCGTGGCCGAGTGGTGATCTGCGACATCGATGTCCAGGGCGCGAAGCAGATCAAGGCCAGGATGCCCGAGGCATTGACCATCTTTGTGCTGCCCCCCAGCGAGCCCGAATTGCTCGAACGCCTGAGGCAGCGAAAGCGCGAGGGTGAAGAGGCGATCCAGAAGCGATTTGCCGAGGCCAAGCGTGAGATCGCCGCCGCCCGCGCCAGCGGCGTGTACGAGCATTTCCTGGTCAACGAGGACCTGGATACGTCCATCGCCAAAGCCATCGCGCTGGTCCATGAGGCCCGTTCACGGACGAGGCGTTGATCTAACCCCCCAAGCCAGCCAAAGCGGCTTCGAGCTGGTTCCGCTCCTGAGCGCTGCGGACTCGGCCCAGGGCATCCCGCAGGATGGTGGCCGCTTCGCCTCGAAGGCCCGAGGCGGCCAACGCGGCGGAGAGCTCCCGGGCGTCATCAGCAAGCCGTTGGGCCCGGACATGGGCGGAAAGCAGCCTGGCCATCGTGGCGGCCGTTTCCCGATCGCTGAGCAACGGACGCAACGCGTGCCAGGCCAGATCTTCGATCGCCGGATCGCTTCGGCGTTCGGTGGGCAGCCTGGCGAACATCGCTGCAACGGCCCGCCGTTGGCCGGCCTCGAACAGGGCGTGGATCGATGCTTCGGCGAGGGTCTCATCAACTCGTGCCGGCTCGTCCCGTAACGTGGCCAGAGCAAGGTCTACGACCAACTCGCGTCGGCCGGCCATGCGTAGCAGCCAGGCACCCTCGCCCAGATCGCCCGCATCGATCGCCAGGCTTGCGAGTGACTCGAACGAGTCGACGCCTTCGAGTGGGGGCATCTCCGCCAATCTCCGCGGGCCTTGGGGATCGAGCATCCAGAGCGGATCGCCGAAGACCGCAAGCTTGCGATTGTCGAGCATGCCGTCTTCCCGGCCAGCCGCACCGAAGGGGTACAGCGAGCCCAAACGTGCGGCGAAAGTCACCTGGGGCAGGAAGCTCTGCAACCCCGGCTCGTCAACCGAGCCGATGTAGGCGAACACGCCCCGGTCGAGCCACGCGCCGGCCACGCTGGTGCGCACACCCGGGCTCTGGGCAGAGAACGAATGCACGATGTATGCGGCCGCTGGGCTGGACAGGATGGGCACGTCGCGGGCCGAGGCACGTCCGGGGCTGAGGTGGAACTCGGCCAATCGCCCCTTGGTGTTCAAGGCGACGAGTCCAGCCTCGATGGGCTCGCCCGCCAGACGCAAGAAGTGATCGACCCCTTGCGCACGAGGGGCATTGATGGTCACGCCCAAACCCAACTGGCGGTAGACATCGCCCGCAGGTGCCAACGCGTACGCCGACCAGGGCGGATCGCTGGGGTAGCTATCGAAGAGCCATGCACTGCCCGCGGACAGGAAGATCGAGGCCATCGCGCTCAGAGCGGCCTGTGATTCCCCGCCGAAGATGTGCCCGCACCACGCCCAGCGCGGAGCTTCTCGAGCGGCCGATCCATGCCGCCCGACCCGATCGGTCAGGGCGGTCGTGCCATGGATGGGCCCCACCACTCGCGCTGGCGCATTCATGCAAAGCGTCACGGCGTCGATCTCGTCACCGAGCCCGCGCCATTGCAGGCCCAGCGCTGTCAGCGAATCCTCGAGTGCTTTGCAGAAAGCGTCCGCGTCGGCCGACTCGATGGTCTGATTGATTCCGCCTGGCGCGGAAAGCCAGACGATCGGCTGCATGCGTGCGGTGGCCAGCGCCAGAGCGGCCGTCCATGCCGCATGTTGCTCACCCGTGACCACGACGCCCGGCGGGGGAGCACCGAGTTCTCGCCAGCGGGCGATCAGTTCGGGCATGGCGGTTTGGCCTTCGGCCAGCTCAACCCCCCAGGATCGCAAGATCGCCCTCTCTATGGCCTCGCGCCGAGGGCGGGCTTCGGCTTCTGCCTGCCATCGGACAACACCCACAGGCTGGAAGGCGGCTACAAATCGGGCGATGCCCTCCCGTGCCCGGGGTGTACCGTCGTCGAGCAAGACCGGATAACGGTGCGATGCTGTCCAATTCGAGATTGCATCAATAAACGAAGCCTCATCCATGACGACCACAACAACAGGGATTACCCCTATTGCCCGATCGACCGCTCGAACACGAGCACCAAGCTTCTGGGCCGGCAGGAGGGCCTCGAATCGCTGCCTTTGGGCTTCTGGCACGTCCTGGGCTACCGCAGGCAAGACCCATGCCCCAAGCAAGAGAAAGATGGTGGGCCAGATTCGCATCGAACAACAC
The DNA here is from genome assembly GCA_026126305.1 of Phycisphaeraceae bacterium. Classification (GTDB taxonomy): domain Bacteria; phylum Planctomycetota; class Phycisphaerae; order Phycisphaerales; family UBA1924; genus JAHCJI01. Next base: position 18,404 of record JAHCJI010000002.1, on the reverse strand, counting down.
TACGCGCCGGGCCCGTAGGATCGACCCATAAGCCGCGGGCGTGGCGGAACTGGCAGACGCGCGGGATTTAGGTTCCCGTGGCCGAGAGGCCGTGCAGGTTCGACCCCTGTCGCCCGCACTGGAATGCCGATAGTGAACGTGTTGATGTCCAGAACCATGACGCCCCCCGAGAGCCGCCCGTGAGCCCCAACACCTCATCGACGCGTATCGACGCCGCCCGGGAAGCCGCCGCCGCCTTGGATCGTGGGGCATTGGTTGCCCTTCGGACCGAGACGGTCTATGGCATCTTCGCCCGGGGCGATCAACAGGGTGCGGTCGATCGCGCCCGCGCGCTACCCCGAAGGCCAAACACCGGCGCGTGGGGCACGCTGGCCTGGCACGCCCCGAGCCTCGACGCCGTGTGGACCGCCCACGAATCGGCCTCGATCGAGATCTCGCCGGCCCTGAGACGGGCCATGCGCCGGGTCTGGCCCGGGCCGGTCACGCTCCGCCTGCATGGCGAGAACATCGGTGACCTGGCGACCGCCATCGGCCTGCTGCCGGGCGTGGCCGACGCCAAGGGTGAAGACGGGCACGCGCTGGCGGTGCGAATTCCAGACGACACTTGGACCTCGCTTGCCCTCCAGCACGCCGGCGGGCCGATCGTCGGTGCCTCGGCCGAGCCCATCGACACGGGCGAGGCTCCGCCGACGGCTGGCCACTGTCCACGGGGCTTGGACAAGGTGGGCGTTGCCTTGGTCCAGGACGAGGGCCCGACTCGATACGCCCGGCACAGCACGGTGCTGGATATCCACCCCGACGGCAACTGGACCCTGCGAAGCGAGGGGGCCTTGACGGCAGAACAGGTGAGCGAGCGATTGGCGACGCTGATCGTCTTCGTCTGCACGGGCAACACCTGCCGCAGCCCGATGGCCATGGCCGTGGCGAGCAGCCTGCTGGCGCGTCGGGGACAGTCGCACCGGGCCGTTGTGATGTCGGCGGGTGTTGCGGCGATGAGCGGGGCCAGGCCGACGCCCGAGGCGGTTCTGGCCAGCGAAGCGGTTGGCGCGAGCCTGGAGGGCCATCGCAGCCAGCCGGCCAACGCCGACCTGCTGGAGCGGGCCGACGTGGTCTACGCAATGACCGCCAGCCATGCCCAAGCGGCCAAGGAGTTGCTCTCGCCCGCCCAACGTAGCAAGGTCCACCTGCTGGACCCTCAAGGGGATATCGAGGACCCCATCGGCGGTCCCCAGACCCTCTATGATTCCTTGGCGCGCCAGTTCATGGGCATCATCGAACGGCGGCTTGAGGAACTGGGCTTATGAAGATTGCCATCGGTGCCGACCATCGCGGCCAAGACGCCGCCCGCAGCCTTGCCCGTGCGATGGAGGCCATGGGCCACGAAGTGGTGCTCCGCGACGAGTGCGATCCAGCCGCCGGGGCCAAGGCCTGCGACTACCCGGACCGGGCGTATCAGGTCGCCAACGCCGTGGCCAACGGCCAAGCCGACAAGGGCGTGCTCTTGTGCGGCTCTGGCATCGGCATGTGCATCGCCGCCAACAAGGTGCCGGGTGTGCGGGCGGCGTTGGTCCATGACGAGTTCACCGCCCAGATGGCCAAGAGCCACAACGACGCCAACGTGCTGTGCCTGTCGGCCGACATGCTCGGACAGCGCCTGATCGAGCGCATGGTCGAAGCGTGGATGACCGCCGAGTTCGAGGGTGGTCGGCACGCGCGGCGTGTGGCCAAGATCCAGGCCATCGAACGCGGCCAGGATCCATCCTCGATCTCGAGCGAGTCGGTCACGGCGTGAAGCCTTCGGGGCCAAGCACCACTTGGAGGTGCTCACCGCTCGAATGGCTTGCGTCACAATGAGAAGCAGATGGTGTTAGCCAAGGACGACGCGGTTGCGCAGCGTCCCGATCCTGCTGATGGAAACTTCCACCACGTCGCCCGGTTGCAGGAATCGCGGAGGCGTCCGAGCGGCACCCACGCCCGATGGCGTGCCGGTCAGGATGACCGTGCCGGCGGGCAGCGTGGCACCGGTGCTCAGACGCGAGACAATATCGGGAATGTTGTAGAGCATCGTTGACGTCGGGGCGTTCTGGACAATTTCGCCATTCAGCGTGGTGGTGAGCGTCAGTGCCGACGGGTCGCCGACCTGGCTAGCGGGCACGACGATTGGGCCCAACGGACAGAAGGTGTCAAAGCTCTTGCCCCGAACGAACTGACCGCCCGCGCCGTTCTTTTGCCACCACCGCGCCGAGACGTCATTGGCGCAGCAGTACCCCAGCACGTACTCCATCGCGTCGGCCACCGGAACGTCGCGCGCGGGCGTTCCGATGATGACAGCCAGCTCGCCCTCGTAATCCACTTGCGGGCCACCGGTTGCTTCTTCCATGCAACACGGCGGGATGGCGATCTGGTCGTCGTGCAGGATCACCGATGCCGGGCTCTTGGCGAAGATCGTCGGGTGATCGATCGAGCCGGCGGCTCGAGCGGCCGAAGGAGCCGAGGCCATTTCCTTGGCGTGGTCGGCATAATTGCGTCCAACGCAGAGGATCCATCGCAGTGCCAATTGACCATGTGGTGTCAGGACACTCGCGCCAACATCGTCTCTCAGAAGTTCCATTTAAAAAACGTAGGCACATGAGCTTGCAAACGCGAGCCCCCGTCCCCCTCAATTGGGGGACGGGGCCGCGATTGTGGGGGTATTCTGAGGACGCCTGCTGGGTTTAGGGGAGGATGACCGAATCGATCACATGGATCACGCCGTTGCTGGCCTCGATGTTGCTGTTGACAACCGCCGCACCGTTGATCTTCAATCGACCGTTCTCAATTGAGACGCGGATCGGCCCACCTTGCAGCGTGTTGGCACGCTGGGCGCTGACGGCCTCGCGGGCGTACACGCGGCCCGACACCACGTGGTAGGTAAGAATGCCGACGAGCGTTTCGCGGTTCTCTGGCTTGAGGAGTTGCTCGATCGTGCCCGCCGGCAGCTTCTTGAAGGCCTCGTCCGTCGGTGCGAAGACAGTCAGGGGCGAGTCGCCGGTCAAGGCCGAGGTGAGCCCGGCGGCTTCGATGGCCTTGGCCAGGATCGTGAAGCGTCCATCTCCGAGAGCCACCTGGGCAAGATTCTTCGTCTCGGGGAGGATGACGCTGTCGATGACGTGGATCACACCGTTGCTGGCCGAGATGTCCGTGGCGATCACGCGTGCGCCGTCGACAAACACACCGCCATCCTTGACCTTGAAATCGATCCGCTGGCCGTTGAGCGATGTCGCGTCGTTGGTGGAGATCACCTTCGAGGCGGGCAGTTCGCCGCTGACGACGTGGTACGTCAGGATCGCGGCGAGCTTCTGGCGATTCTCGGGCTTCAGCAGGTCGTTGATGGTGTTCTGGCCGAGTTTGGCAAAGGCCTCGTCGGTCGGAGCGAACACGGTCAGGGGGCCGCTGCTGCTGAGGGCTTCGGCAAGGCCGGCGGCCTGAGCGGCGGCCAACAAGGTCTTGAACTGTCCCGCGTCCCTGGCAGTTTGGACGATGTCTTTGGCTTCGGCTTCAGCGGCCACCATGGTGACCGTGCCCGGGGCTTCACGCTCGCTCCAGCCACAGGTGCTCTGGCAGCCCCCGGGCTTTGTACCGCCGGGCCCCAGGGCCAGAGCGGCGGTTGCCAAACCGGCAAGAGCGGCAAGCGTCAAAGCGGTGTTCTTCAGGGTCATCACTGGTGTCCTCCAAGTGGGCGGCGGCCATTGGCCGGGCCCGGTTCACGGCCCCTTCTGAGAGCCTTCATACCGATCCGACAGTTGGAATCGTCACCCCTTCAGAGCCCACACCCAAGGCGTTCCGTCATGTGCATTCGGGAGGCCACGATTCATTGTTTATGATCACTAACCGTTCTGGATTGGTCCAGACAGCGGATCACACACCAAGAGGATTAGGAGAAATACCTATCACTCGTTCCGCTTGGCCCGATCCCTCCACGGGCAAATCGGGAGGTAAATTTTTTTACCTTCACCCCTTGAATGGTCTGGGCAAGTAGCGCCGATGTCCCGTCTCGGCCCACTCCCCGGTTGCTATACTCCCCTTCGCGCCTCCGCATTGGAGCGGGCGCGGCTTTCGGCAACCCCGTTGAGCCTCATGGTCTTTTGGAGCCCCATCCATGGCCGACACCGCACAGGCGGACATCTTGAAGAACTTCACCGTGACCGACAGTGGTCCCAGCCGAAAGAGGCTGGAGATCGAGGTTGCCGCCGAGACGGTCGACCAGCGTCTGCGTGATTCGGTCGACACGCTGCTCGAGGAGGCCGAACTGCCGGGCTTCCGCCGTGGCCGGGTGCCCAAGGCCCTGCTGGAGAAGCGATTCGGATCGAATATCAAGAATGAGGCCCGCAACCAGATCGTCGCCGAGGCCTACCAGCAGGCCGTCGAGAAGAGCGGGCTGAAGGTCATCGGCGATCCGTTCGGGACGCAGTTGAAGGACATCGAGATCGTTGCGGGCAAGCCTTTGAAGTTCGGGCTCGACGTCGAGGTGCAGCCCGAGTTCACGTTGCCCCCGCTCGAGGGGCTTGAGCTCAAGCGTCCGGTCCTCGAGGTGAGCGACACGCTGGTCGAGGAAGAGCTTACCAAGATCTGTCTCAACGAGGGCAGCCTTGAGAGCCACGATTCGAGCAAGGCGGGCGACTATCTGACCGGCAATGCCCGGATGGTCGACCAGGATGGCGTCGAGCATTACAACATCGAGGGCGCGGTCGTGCAATGCCCCCCCGACGGCGGCAAGGGGATGATCCTTGGCGTGCTCGTTGGCGATCTGGGCAAGCAACTGGGCCTGCCCAAGATCGGCGACAGCGCCACCATCAGCGTCAAGGGCCCCGAGCAGCACGAGGTCGAGGCCCTTCGCGGCAAGGACCTGACCATCACCTTCGAGGTGACCAGCATCGACAAGATCATCCCCCTGGACCGCCAGGAGTTGGTCACGCGCTTCGGGCTCGAGAGCGAGGACGCTCTGAAGGACCGTCTGCGCGAGCGGCTCGAGCAGCGCGTCAAGGTGCAGCAGGCCACCGCCCTTCGCCAGCAGGTGGCAAGGTATCTGCTCGAGAACGTGCAGTTCCCCCTGCCCGAGCGGATCACCGCGTTCCAAGCCGCCCGCGCGATGGAGCGCCGGCGCATGGAGTTGATGTACCGGGGCATGGACAACCTGGAAATCGAGCAGCACGTGGCCGAGCTGCGGGCCGCCTCGGCCGCCGAGGCGAGCCAGAACCTCAAGCTGTTCTTCATCCTCAACCGAGTGGCCGAAGACATGGACGTGAACGTTTCGGAGAATGAGGCCCGTCAACGGGTGGCCCAGATGGCCTTCGAGCGCGGCATGCGTCCCGAGCAGATGTTCAACGAACTCCGCCAGAGCGATCGACTCCAGAGCGTCTTCCTCCAGATCCGCGAGCACAAGGCCCTGGACGCGATCATCGGCAAGGCCAAGGTAACCGACACCGCCGCCAGCGAGTTTGGTGGGCAAGGCGTGCAAGCGACCGACTGACCCCCAGAACGAGGGCGCTCGCCTCGTGGCCATCGAAACCGGAACGAGCCCACGTTGTGAGACGTGGGTTTTTCTTGGATTTCGTCGTGCGATCCGGGTCACCCGCAGGGCTCGCACGGACGTGCGCAACCCGCAGACTATCGCCGACGGCACGCGCACGCCCAGCCTTGGCCGGCACACCTTCCCCCTGGTGCTCGAGCACGTGGACCGCTTCGTGACGGTCGAGGAGGACGAGTTCCTCGCGGCCATGCGGCTGGCGATGGACTGGCTGAAGCTGGTGGTCGAGCCCTCGGGCGTCTTGGGCCTGGCCGGCCTGTTCCGCCTGGCGCACGAGGAGCCGGGATTCGTAGGGAGGCCGGCTCGTGGGGCGCGGAGAGAGCAGTTGCCGGCCCCGATCGCCGGTCCCAGATCGCCGGATAGCAGATGGCAGATGGATATTTTCTCAATCGCAGCCCAGCGCGAACTCGTTCTGGAACGCCAGGAAGTCAAAGAACGTCAGCTCGCCGTCGCCGTCGAAATCGGCCAGCGGGTCGCCCGCGGCGAAGAGGTTCTGGAAGGCCAGGAAGTCGAAGATGGTCAGCTCGCCGTCGCCGTCGAGGTCGGCGCGGCAGGGGATACCAAAAGAGAAGGTCCATTCGAGTCGCTCGGGGTATTGGCCGGGTTCAAGCACGATGCTCTCGGCTGATCCGGCGTCCGGGTAAACGGAGAAGCCAAAGATCGGCGAAACCTCCAAGGTGAGCTCGCGAGGACGCAGGTCACGGCTGAAGAACTCGATAAAGCAGATCGGCAGCGGGTTGGTTGGATCGGCATGGATCCCCGCAGGTGGGAAGTGCAACTGCCCGAACCTCATGTTCAGCAGCGTTGAAGGCGGCACGACGACGACCCGTCGCGGGTCATGCATGTCGACGAGTTGCTGATAGAAGAACGATTCGCCTTCCACAACACCATGCAGAGTGGTATCAAAGTGCACGCCGCCGAAGAGGTCCACGACATCCTGGTCGATGGATGCCGAGATTGTGATGCGCAGGAGTTGACCTTCGTCGAACACCTCTAGCTCGTGGCTTGCCACGAGGGTCGCCACGTGGTCCTGCGCCTGGCAAAGCGACGCCGCCGAGATCGTGCACACGCAGCCAAATTGGGTAAAACGTGATATCTTCATGACTGATGCTCCTCTCTCTTCACGGGCAGTACGTTGGGTGCGTGATACCACGAGCGGCGAACGCGGCGCAGATCTCCGCCTGGTTCGGCGTGCCATCGGAACGGACCGCCTCGCAACGTGCAACCGGGCGTTGCCAAACCCGCACACCAACCCCTCCGGTCAATGTCCCCATCGCGATGGACGGCCATGGGCCAGGACACCGGGAACACACCCGCCGCCGATTCCAGTATGCGCCAAAAAGCGGGCCGTGTCAAGGAAAATTGTTCTCGGGCTCCGGACAGCGTGCGAACTTTATAAGAACATCGCGCCCGCGAGGCCGAAGGTCCGGGGCGTGTTCGTGGCATGGGCGGCCCGGAAGTTTGCGGCCTCGACACCCGCCGCAATCGCATCGATCAGCGGCGGTTTCGCACGTGGCAAAGATGGTCCGATCACCGCCGCGCGGCCGCGTCCGGATATGGAAACGGCCCTGGGAGCCCGGAGCGGCCGCCGCGGATAAAACAGAGGCCGCCGCGGATAAAACATCGAGCGCCGCGGACAAAACAGGGGCCGCTGCGGGTAAAACATGGCCCGCCGCGGACAAAACATGGGCCGCCGCGGCGAAAACATCGGCCGTTGTGGATCCACAACGCGCCGCTGTGGATCCGCAACGCGCCGCTGTGGATCCACAACGCGCCGCTGTGGATCCACAACGCGCCGCTGTGGATCCACATCGCGCCGCTGTGGATCCACAACGCGCCGCTGCGGATCCGCAACGCGCCGCTGTGGATCCACATCGCGCCGCTGTGGATCCACATCGCGCCGTTGCGGGCTCGCAAATGCTCGCTGCGGATCCACAACGGCGCGTTGCGGGCCCGCAGAACGCCGCCGCGGGTCCGTCAACACCTGCGGCGGGCGTGTTCGGGTGTGTGGGGGAGTGTGGGGGTTATGGGGTTGGGGGGGTTGGGGGTATCGGCCTGGGGGCAAGGTCGGCGGCGGGCAGGCCGTAGGCTTGTGCACGGGCGCAACCGTGAATGATTGGGAGGCACTGGTTTGGGAGGCACTGGTCTGGGAGGTCCTGTGGCAAGGGCACGACGCATGATCTGGCTGGGCATGGGCATCGCGCTGGTGGTCGCGACGGCGGCGGTGGTCTCGGCCTGCCGCCACAGCCCGGTCCGGGCGCTCGAAAAAGATGGCGCCATGCTCTTCCCCAGCGTGTCGGGCGAGAACCTCCACGGCGAGAAGGTCACCTTCCCCGACGACCTCAAGGGCCGGCCCGCCCTGGTGCTGGTCGCCTTCAAACGCGAGCAGCAGGCCGACGTGGACACCTGGCTGGCGCAGATCGGGGCGTTCGAGGCGGCCATTGCCGGCATCCGCGTCATCGAGACGCCCACCATCTCGAGCACGCGCTGGGGCTGGTTTGCCTGGTTCATCGACGGCGGCATGCGCTCGGGCATCCCCGACGACGCGGCCCGGGCCCGGACCATCACGCTCTACACCGATGTCACCAGGTTCCGCGAAGCGCTGGGCATGGACACCGACGGGCAGATCTACGCCGTGCTGCTCGACGCCGACGCGCGGGTGCGGCTGGTGGAGCCGGGCGTGTTCGCAGCGGACGCGCCCCAGCGATTCGCCGAACTGCTTGGGTCGGACTGAATCACGCGTAGGCGTGCAGGCCCGCCAGCAGGAGGTTCACGCCGAAGTAGGTCCAGAGCATGATGGCAAAGCCCGCGACGCTGAGCCAGGCGGTGAGCAGGGCCTTGCCCTGGCCCATGATCAGGCGCACGTGGATGACGATGAGGTAGACGATCCAGGTGATCAGGGCCCAGGTTTCTTTGGGATCCCACGCCCACCAGCGGCCCCAGGAATGGTCGGCCCACCACGCGCCGAGCAGGATGCCCACGCCCAGTGTCCAGAAGGCCAGTTGCAGCGCGGTCATCTGGGCCTTGTCCAGGTCGCTCAGCGTGCGGGCCAGGGTCTTGCCCGGGGCGGCTTGGGCGTCCGGGGCGTCCGGGGCGTCCGCGCCCGCGGTATTGAGCGCCACGGCCACGGCCTGGCGGGCTTCCTGGCGCTTGTGCATGAGGGCCACCAGCAGATAGAAGACGCTGCATAAAAAGCCCACGGTGATGAGCCCGTAGCTGACCAGCACGGTGGTGACGTGGTACTTGAGCAGCACGCTGGTGTTGAGGATGGCCGCCTCGCGGCCGATGGTCTGCCCGGGCATGGCCGTCTGCGTGGCGGCGATGAGCACCAGGAAACCCACGCCCGCCGCGGCGGCGCCGAACAGCCACTGCCGTTTGAAGAGCATGAGCCCCACGGCGACGACGGCGGCAAAGAGGCTCAGGCCCACCATCGACTCGAACTGGTTCTGGATGGCGAAGCGCTCGGCCACGACGCATCGCAGCGTGAAGCCCACGGCGTGCAGGATGATGGCCCCCGCCAGCAGGCCCGCGCCCGAGGCGATGAGCCACCGCCGGCCCGTGCCAAAGGCCAGCACCAGCGCCAGGAAGCTCAGGCCATACGCCCACATGCCCAGGTCGAAGAAGTTGCCGCGGTTGTAGAGCAGCTCGAGGTTCGATCGGCTGGTGGGGTGTGCGTGGGGATGGATGGCGGCCAGCTCATCGGCCAGGGTGGCGATGGCGGCGTTGGCGGCGGGTGCGTCCAGGTCTCTCCAGGCCCGGCCCAGTGCCAGGGCGGCCGCGCGGGCGGGGTGGTCCTGCGGCAGGTCCTCGACGTGGACCCAGGGCAGGTCGCTGCGCTCGGGGGCGATGACGCGCAGCGAGGCCCCGGCGCCCGCGGCCACGCGCAGGGCGTTGTCGACCCGGCCGATGGAGCGGCGGACGGGCTCGAGGTGCCCGTAGCGCTCGAAGATCGGCTGGCTGAGCAGCTCGACCATGATGGGGCTGACGCGGGTCATGCGCTTCCACAGGTCCTGGCGCTCGTCGTCGCCGGGGAAGGCCCCCTGGAGGTAGTACTCGCGCACGGGCAGGTAGTCGACGGCGATGAGCGGGCGGTCGGCGTAGTGGGCCGGGTCGATGGCCAGGTCCAGCAATACAAAGAGCGGGTCGAAGCGGGCCTTGTCGAAGCGCTTGGGGTCGGCCAGGGCGTAGCGATCTTCCTCCGACGCCAGGGGCGCGGCGCTGGGGGCGAGCACCAGGTCCTCGAAGCGTTCGCGGCCGGTGATGGTGCGCAGGGTCTCGCGGGCCAGGGTGTCCAGGATCTTGACGCGTCCGTTGTGGAAGACCGCCGTGGCGCGCAAGGGCGAGAGATTCAGGGCGTTGGCGAAGGCCAGCTTCTGCTCGGTGGTGCGCTCCACACGCTGCCGCGCGTGCAGCGGCGGGCCGAAGGGCGCGACGTGGTTGTGGCCCTCGACGGCCTGATTCGTCGTAGAATCGGTGGGGTGCTCGTTGCCGGCGGGCGCGTACTGGGCGTGCCCCGCCGCGGCCAGGGACAAGGCCGAGAAAATGGCCAGGAATACGCGGATCATGCCGCCTCCTTTGCGCGGGCGGCGTGCATGGCCGCCAGTTTTTCCTTCCGGCGTTTGAGCATCCAGGGCTTGATGTAAAACGCCCAGGGCGTGCCGATGCCCATGAGCACGCCGCCCAGGGCGATGACGTGGATGCCCGGGTTGTTGCCCACCAGCAAAATCGTGAACTGGGCGTAGGGCCTGGGGATAAGGCCCCGGTCGGCCATGGCCTGGGTCTGCTCCCAGCCCTGGGCGTCCCAGCCGGCCTGGGCGAACTTGAACTGGGCCGGGTCGAGCCTGGACCCGACGAAGCCGACGACGTTGGCCGGCATCGAGCGTTCCTCGCTCCAGATGAACGGGGCGCGCAGGGGCTCGTTGAGCTGGGTCTTGCGGGTGTAGGGCGTGAACCACTGGTTGGCCCCGCTGGGCTCGACGAGGATGGTCGACTGGTAGTCGCGCGGCGCGCCGCGGTGGTCGTAGGCCACCATCTCGAAGTCCATCATGCGGATCTGGAAGCCCGGCAGCGTGCGACGGGCACGCGCGAATGCCAGACGGACGATGCGGCCGTCGGGCAGCTCCACGCGCGTGGCCTCGCTCTGGCCGATGTTCAGGTACTTCATGAACGGCAGCCAGACGATGCGCGACCAGTCCCCCAGCGACACCTCGACGGCCAGCATCGCCCGGTCGTGAGTGCCGATGAAGTCGCCCTCGCGTTCGATCTCGGGCACGGGGATGGGCCTTGGGAATCTTTCGGCGTGTTGCCACGAGCCGCTGCGTCGCAGGTCGATGCCCTCGATGATGGGAAAGCGCGGGCCCTCTGGCACGTCCGTGTGGACCAGCACGGTGTTGCCCGGCTGGCGGATCGCGACCCGGGCCCGGCCGTCCTCGCGCTCGTCGATCACCACGTGCAGCCCCGTGAGGTCGAGGTAGCGCACGCGCACGAGCGTTTCATCGGCCGCTTGCCGATCGGGGCGGCCGTCGGCCTGGGCGCCCTCGAAGAGGTCCTGGCTGATCTCGGGGAATCGGCTGTAGACCCAGCGCGTGCGGGCGTCGTCGCCGCTGGTGATGCGGACGATGGCCACGCTGCTGGTGGTGTTCTCGTATCCGGGCGTGATGATGGGAAAGGGCGGCTCGGGCAGCAACTGCTCGACCTCGAAGCCCATGCCGTCCCACTCGAAAGTCTGGCCCTCGACCACGGGGAAGATCGTGGGCACGTCCTGGCCGGGCATCGTGATGGCCAGCGCGTGGCGGGCGTCGGAAACCACCTGGGAGGTGAACTCGCGCCAGGACAACTCGTCCAGGCCCATCCGGTACTCGATGGCGAGCATGGGCATCTGCGAGAGCCGCAGCCTGGGCTCGCCGGGCACGAAAAAGAAACGCAGCAGGGGCCGGCTGTCGTCCACGGGCTGGCCGTCGGGCGATATGCGGCTGAAGAACTCGATGAAACGCAGCGGGTTGGCGGGCTGTCCCGGCCGCGGTTCGCTCCGGTTCCAGTCGTTGCGGATCTCGGCGTATGGGGCGTAGCCCACGACACGGTAGCGGATGTCCAAGTCGCTCGTGCCGGTGGTGGTCTTGGGCACGGGCAGGTCCAAAGTGCGGGGCGAAGCGTCGATGGGACGCAACACTTCGGACTGTTCCAGGGCGCTGTCTTTCAGGCCCGCGCGCAGGTTGTACTCGTTGTAGCGTGGGACGCCGCCGAGCAGGCGCTGGTCCCATCCTCGGCCCTGGCTGACCCACAGCGCCACCTTGCCGCGGTCGTAGAACCCCGCCTGGGGTGGGCCCCTTGTCGGCAGGCCGTCGGGGCCGGTCGGCCCGGCCAGCAGCAGCACGTCGCCTTCCAGTTTCATCGCGCCGTAGTACATGCTGCCCAGGCCCAGCAGGATGATGCCCGTGTGGACCGTGAGCACGCCCAGGTTGGGCAGGTTGAAGGCGATCCGCCGAATCGTGCTGACGATCATGGTCATCACGAAGAGCACCAGCACCACCCGCAAAGGCCACCACGAGTAGAACTCCAGCTCGGTCATCTCGAAGGCCGGCAGGCGGCGCACCGTGACATCGGCGTAGCGGTCGGCAAACGTGCCCAGCACGCGGAAGCCCTCGCCAGTCACGGGCTCGTAGCGCAGGGCGGGCCAGAGCAGCGAGTGCCACGCGAGCGTGGCCACGGCAGCGCCCGCGATCAGGGTCATCAGCAGGAAGAAGAACCGCCAGCCGCGTTCGCTGCCTCGCGTCAGACGCGCGACCAGCAACACGGCGGGCGTGGCCACCAGGCCCATGGCCGCCACCAGCGTCAGCCCGTACACGCCCCAGGTCAGCCCGTTGACCAGCAGGCCCACCGGCAGGCTGGCCAGCGCCCCATACAACGCGACGATCACCAGCAGCGAGACGCCAAACAGCACGCTGCTGAACAGCCGCAGCACCCACTTGATGGGACGCAGCGGCCCGGTCAGGTGCTCGTCGTCCCAGCGTTTGACCTGCTGCCACTTCCTGCTCATCGCGTCTCCGATGGTTTGGCAAGTGTAGCGATCCGGCGGGCGATCGGTTCTTGCATGACAGGAAAAACTCCAACCCTACAGCAACCGGATCGGACCTTGCGAAGCCAGCAGCCCCAACGCCGGATCTGTTCGAGTTGTACGGACAGCCAGCAACCCCAGGACCGTCGCCCCGGCATCGAGCCGGAAGGCCCCTAGCGGCAAGCCCAAGGCCGCGGGGGTGTGGTTGTAGAGCATGTCCAGGAGCAGCGGGGCATCGGTCCCATCGCGCTGGGAGAGGTGCCGGGCCTCGTCGAGCACGCAGATGCCCCGCTCGGCTAAGTCCCCAGGCGGCAGGTTGATGACCGAGTCGGTGCCCAGGGCGACGGGCACGCCCGCCTCCAGCAGGTCGCGGTAGCGGTGCGGGCCGAAGGCATCACGAGCCCCGAAGTAGTCCGAGGCCCGGGGGCAATAGGCCACCCTCGCCCCGGCCTTGTGCAGCAGCTCGATGTCCGAGTCGCTCAGGTCGTTCACATGCACCGCCAGCACGCCACCGAGCAGGCCGCCCAGGTGCTCCACGGGCGATCGGCCCCGCCCGAAGTGTGCCGCGACGGCCTGGTTCCACAGGCCCAGGCCCGTCAGCATATCGCGAATGGGTCCCCGTGCTTGGGCAACCAGTTCTCGCTCGGCGGGGCTCTCGGCCAGGTGGGTGCAGATGGGCAGGCCGCTGGCCCGGGCCCCTTCGTACGCGCCGGGCGAGGCCGAGTAGGGCGCGTGGGGTTCCAGGCCCAGGCGGATGGTGCGGGGCGTGAACGCAGCCGCTTGCTGCAAGGCTCGGTCGAGGCCGGGCGAGCCGTCGGGCGACAGGGCGAAGAACTCCAGGAACGACACGCCCGCGATGCCCGCACCGTCGAGCACCCGGGCGGGTGCCAGGGAGGGCGTGCCGGCGACCGAGCCGGCGATGTCCCCCACCGCCAGCGTGCCGCCCAGGTGGAGCAGCCGAACCCCCTCGAGCACGCTTTTTTCGATGTCCGCATCGGCGGCATGGCGTTCGCGGCGCACCATGTCGATCCACGCGGCGAATCCGCCCGGGCCGATGGGCTGGGGGCCGATGTGGGTGAGGTCGAGGTGCGCGTGGGCGTTGGCCAGGGCCGGGGCGACGACGTGGCCCGGAAGATCGATCTTGTCGGCGTATGCCCAGGCCGGATGCGTTTGGACTTCGGCCGCGGTCCCGATGGCCAGGATTTTTCGAGTGCTAGGGCCTGTCGTTTGCGCCAGGAGGCTGTCGGTTGCGGGAATCGTACCCCTCGCGTCGGCAAATCCTGCGCATCGCAGGGCAAAAAGCCCGCTGGACGCGCCACGGGCGGCATAGTGTGAGGCCAACGCCCCTCGTGGGGGGCGTGACGAGCTTGGCTCGTCGCCTGAGTCGAAACTTGTGTGATGGGGCCCATGCACGGACCCCGATAATACGGAAGACACAGCCCCAGCCCACGTCGGGGCGTCGAGATTGCAAGAGGGCCGACCAACGGGCCAGCACGGAGGATCCCCATGACCCGCAGACTGTTTGCCAGCACCCGCCCGCTCGCGTTGCTTGCCCTGGGCGGGCTCATCGTGACGACCCTGGGCGGTTGTGTGAGCCAGAGCCAATACGACCAGACCGCCCGAGACAACCGCATGTTGCGCGAGCAACTGGCCCAGGTGCAGGGCGAGCGCGACTCGTTCAGCGGGCAGATCGACGGCGAGCGCCGCCTGCGCCAGCAGGCCGAGGAGGCCGCCCGCCAGGCCAACGCCGCCCTGGCCGGTGCCCGTGGCGACCTGAGCTCGTTGGAGCGCTCGATGGCCGAGATGGGCCGCCAGTTCGACTCCATCGCGCTGATGAGCCTGGACCGCCGCACCGACGCGGCGTTGCGTGAGCTGGCCCGCAAGTACGCCGGCCGCATCGTCTACGACCCCGACCGCGGGATGCTGCGGTTCAGCAGCGACCTGACCTTTGCCAGCGGCAGCGACGCCGTGACCGCCGAGGGCCGCCAGAGCCTGACGGACCTTGCCGAGATCCTGAAGGCCCCCGAGGCCAGCGGGTACGAGCTGGAGATCGTGGGCCACACCGACAGCCAGGCCATCAGCCCGGGTACGGCCCAGCGGCACCCCACGAACATGCACCTGAGCGCGCACCGGGCCATCTCGGTCCGCCGGGAGTTGGTCACCATGGGCCTGCCCGCGACGCAGATCCGCGCCTCGGGCTGGGGCGAGCACCGCCCGCTGGTGCCCAACACCAGCACCGGCAACACCCCCCAGAACCGCCGCGTGGAGATCTTCATCCGCCCCAGCACCGCCGGCCAGCAGGGCGGCTTTGCCACCGTGCCCGATCGCGGCATCGACGCCACCATCGACGGCGCCCGTGGCACCAGCGGCCGCGGCCCGATCGACAAGTAATCGACTGCTGATCTGAGAATCACGAGGCCCGGGCGCGAGCCCGGGTTTTTCCATGCCCGGCGCGTAGACTCGGCGCACGCACCTTCGGAGACCCTACCTATGCCCACCCCCCTGCCCGTCCACACCGACGACCGCGGCGCCCCCGTCCTGATCGTCGAGCTCAAGCAGGACGCCCCCGTCGTCGTCCTGGACCGGCCTTTGCTCGAGTCCCTGGCCGCCACGCTCGACGGCCTGGACCTGGACGGCGTGGCCGGGGTCGTCCTCGCCAGCGCCAGCGAGAAGGTCTTTGTGGCCGGGGCGGATCTCAAGGCCGTGCGGGACCTGTCCGACGCTGCCCTGCACGAGTATCTGGAGTTCGGGGCCGCCGTCTTCGCCCGGCTGCACCAGATGCCGGTGTGGACGGCCGCCGCGATCAACGGGGCGGCGCTTGGCGGTGGGCTGGAGTTGGCCATGCACTGCGATGGACTCATCGGCGCGCCGGGCGCGAAGCCCTACCCCGTGGGCCTGCCCGAGGCGGGGCTGTCCATCTGCCCGGGCTGGGGCGGCACGAATCTGCTGCCGGCGCGGATCGACCCCGCCAGGGCCATCCAGTTGACCGCTGCGGGCACGCCCATGCCCTACCCCGAGGCCGCCGACGCGGGGCTGTTCGACCTGATCGCCCAGGATGCCGGCGGCCTGCGGTCGCTGGCCGCCGACTGGATCCGCGGCCAGGGCCCCGCCCCCACCCGCGACGGCGCGCCCCACCGTTGGATCGGCCGCAACCCCCAGCCCGTGCGGGAAGCCCTCGGTGCCGTCGAGGGCACGCTGCCGGACACCGGCCCGGCCAAGGCCGTGGCCAGCGCGATCAAACGCGGCCTGGCGATGGGCTGGCCCGCCGCCCTGCAATGCGAACGCAACCACCTGGTCCGCCTGCGGCACGAGGACGCGGGCAAGGCGGCGATCGAAGCGTTCTTCAGCAAGGCGCGGTAGGGCGCCGCCTCATGCCCGGCCACCCCGACCCGCGGATGAACCTCGCCCTCACCCTCGAAAAGGCCGGCCGCGTCGACGAGGCCCTCGCCCAGTACCGCCGTGCGCTCGAAGTGCATCCGGGGCATCGGCCGACGGTACAGGCGCTCACAAGGCTCGAGGTGCGAGCAAGACGAGTAAACGACGAGACGCTCCAGAGGCTGGCGACGCTCAGCCTCGAGGGTGAAGACGAAGCGTGGCGGCGGTGGGCGAGGGGGGTGTTGGCCACACACCGACAGACAAGATAGACTGGGCCGAAGTCGGACCGAAGTGATGTATATCGTTGCCGTCGCTTTCGGTAATCCGCTGGCCCAGCCCGTTGTAGCGGTACCGCGTGAGCGGGCTGTCGGTCGAGAGGCTGTCGACGCCGACGAGCCGGTTCCAAGCGTCGTAGATGTAAGCATGCTGTTCGCCGTCGTCGATCAGGTTGCCGTTGTCGTCGTAGTCCAGCATAACCGGGCTCCCACCCGTCGTCACGTTCCGGAGGCTCCACTGGTTCGCGTTGCTGAAATGCGTCGCCAGGTCGGGGTCGAGATTATCTTCGGCGAAGTCGATGCCCGCCCCGTCCAGGTCGATGTCGCGCGAGGCCCAGTTGCCCATCGCCGTCAGCGCCCAGTTGCGCTCCTCGCGCGTGGTATCGATCGCCGAGCCGTCCCAGTCGCCCCGCGTCTCGCCCAGCACGCGGCCCAACGCGTCCAGCGTGTACGCGCGATCGAAGTAGTGCGTGCCGGCGGTGTCGGCTATCACGTTGTCGATGGTCCGCAGATTATTGCTTCGAATTTGTGACGATACGCCCACACTCGGGACATACGTCCGAGCAATTGGGATACCCGCACTGAACACATTTATTTCGCAATAGCCTTAAAACATTTTTAACAAACATGAATACATACACAAATACTACCATTGTTCCAGATATTATCAGCATAGACAATACATATTCTTTCCATAGAGGGATAATGTGCCACATCTTGCCACGCCAATGAAACGTGCCATCGCGTAACGACATGCCCCATGCTCGACTCGAGAGTGTTCGCAAAGGCCAGCCATAACTAAATGTGGCCAATGTATGCTCTGAATCACTTCCAAATGATTGGATTACGATTGTTGCGCAGAATCCATCGTATTCTGCGGCAAAATCTGGCTGATCAGCCCATTCTACCGGTGGACATGTGAGCCACGATGCATATCGAGAATTTGCAAGTGCATAATCTGCAGATCCTGCAAAAAAATAAGTTCTATTGCTTGGCAATTCTGCATTAGAACTAGATATGAGTTGACATGCAAGGGATGTTGCTGCAGGCAATGGTGTCGCTACAATTGGTATTAGAAATAAAACCAACGGTCGACATAAAAATATGTTTTTATTATTTATTAATGTTTTCTTATGCACCATCGTAAATATCCCTCAGAACTGATTAAAGGCCCAAGCACTTGGCTTGATAATCTGCACGAAGTCGTTTGGCATCTTCAAGTGCTTCTTTAATGGATTTTCGACAACTTTCGGTCTCGCACAATTTTTCCCTCACCTCTAAACACTTTATTTCAACATCATAGCATGGAACCTCGAGGCATGCAGCCTGCTTTTGTGTGTATCCACCCTCTGGCGGGCATTCCTGCAACGTGTGACATGTCTCGTGTGCATCAACACACTCTGCAATGTATTCTGTTGCTGATGAATATTGTTGCTTGATGTAGGGGTCGCAGATACAACACTGCCACTCGCCATCTTCACACCAAGACTTACCCAAGCTGCCATCTTTGCATTTTTCCCAGCATTTGTTCCAGTCTCGGCTACATTTAAATACCCATGGTACTGTAATGCCTGGGATTGGGATCCTTGGGACCGGAATAAAGGATCCAATGATACCTCGGCTACCTATGCCCCCACACAAATCCACCCCCACGCCCCCAAGCCCACACCCACCGCGCTGGCTCGCCAACCCGCTCCAATCCACATACGTCACCGGCGACGAGCGCGCGTACTCATACAAATTCGCCCCATCCACATACCCAGCCGGATCACGCTGCACCCACCGCCCAAGATCGCTCTTGTACACGCGGTGCCGGACGTGGCTCAGGGTCGGGATGGAAGAATCCTGCACGTACCCCGCGTAGCCGATGGTGCTGCCATCACGCGACAGCGCGTTCCAGCCCAGCGTTCCTGGCGTGTTCGCGGTCGCGTCGTCGCCATCGATGACGCCATCGAGGTTTATATCCGCATACGCGCGGTACGCGGCGCTCCAGCCCGAGATCGTCGTGGCTTCGGCGGATGTAAACTCGCCGTCGAAGTTCAGGTCGCCCGCGGGCATGCCGAACACGCGGCCGTACGGGCTGTAGAACGCCCGCTCGCGCTGCACGCCAGCGTCGCTGATGATCACCGCCGCG
>JAHCJI010000019.1 GCA_026126305.1 Phycisphaeraceae bacterium | reverse complement strand
CCCGCCCCCCCCGCCAATCGTCGCGGGCGCGGGGGAGGCGCAGGGGGTTGGGGAAGGTGCCGCCGCTCTTTTTCAGCAGCTCGATCCGCAGTTCCAGGCGTTGCCGATCGATCTGGTCGTGCAGCATCGTGAGCAAGTCTTCGGCGTGGCGGGGCAGGGTTTGGGGGTCGATGGGGTGCCCGTAGTGGACGCCGATGGGGCCCTTGAAGAGCGTGGGCCGCTTCTGGCCGGGGGGGAAGACGTCGAACACGCCGTCGATGGCCACCGGCAGCACGGGGCAGCGGGCCTTGCGCAGGATCAGGGCCATGCCGCGCTTGAGGGGCATGACGTGGCCGTCGAGCGTGCGGCGGCCCTCGGGGAAGAGCAGCACCGCCCCGCCCGCTTGCAGCCGGCCGACGACCGCCTCCAGGGCGGCCCGGTCGCCGGAATCTTCCTTGATGGGAAAGGCGTTAAAGGCGCGGATGAAGCGGCCGAACAGGGGGTTCTTGAAGAGCCCGGCCCGGGCGAGGTAGTCCAAGGGGCGCTGGGTGATGCCAGCGCCGATCAGCGGCGGATCGTAATAACTCTGGTGGTTGGCCACGATGAGCACCGGGCCGGCGGCGGGCACGCGCTCGGGGTGCAGCCACTGGACGTTATGGAAGAGGCGAAAGTACGCGCGGGTGATCGGCTGGCCGACGCGGTAGGCAAGGGGGGTGTGGGGATTGGCAGCGGCCTGCCCGCTCACGCCACGCCGACGCGGTCGAGCACGTCGCGCTCCAGGCGGTCGACGACCTGGTCGAAGTTCAGGCGTGTGGTGTCGACGGTGATGGCGTCTTGCGGGCACACCAGCGGGCCCTCCTCGCGCGTGCGGTCGGCCTCGTCGCGGCGGGCAAGTTCGGCCATGAGTTCGTCGGCCTGGGCGGGGTAGCCGGCCTCGCGCAGCTGGTCGGCCCTTCGCTCGGCCCGCACGCGCAGGTCGGCGTCGAGGTAGAACTTGACTAATGCATCGGGGAAGACCACCGAGCCCTGGTCGCGGCCCTCGGTGACCAGGCGCGGGTGCTGCTGGCCGATGAGCCGCTGCTTGCGGACCATGTGGCGGCGCAGCTCGACCACGCGGGCGACGGCCGAGACGGCCTTGGTGACGTCGGGCGTGCGGATGCGTTCGTTGAGCGGCTCGTAGCGGCCGGTGGCCTTGGACATGGCCATGATGGCCGGCGGGTCGGCCATCCAGTCGAAGTGCAGGTCGGCGTCGGCGACGATCTGGACGAAGCGGGCGGTCGTGGCGGGGTCTTCGGCTCGCACGCCGTCGATGAGCCCCTGGTCGATGGCGATGGCCGCCGCGGCGCGGTACATGGCGCCGGTGTCCAGGAGGTCGAGCCCCAGGCGTTCGGCCAGCGATTGGGCGACGGTGCTCTTGCCCGTGCCGGCGGGCCCGTCGATGGTGACGATGATGTCCACGCCTTGTGGGATCACGCTCTTTCGCCTTCCCATGGTGGGGCGGCCCGGTCGGGCGATGGAACCGGACGCTGCCTCGACGGCCACCGCCGGCAGGTGGAGCGTATCACCCTTGTGGCTCACGGCTGGTCTCCGGTGCTCGCGTCCTCATCCGGCCCGGGATCGGGCTTCGAGGTGGCCTTCTTGCTGGTCTTTCGGGTCGTCTTCTTTGTGGGCCTGGGTGGCGCGGCATCGTCCGGATCGAGATCGGCCGGTGCCCGCTTGGGCGTCTGTTTCGCGCCGGTCTTGGCGGATTTGCGGGGTGTCTTCAGGGCCCGGCCCTCGGGCGTGGCCTTTTCGGCATCGGTACCGGGGGCTTCCTCGAGGTCTTGATCGAGGACTTCGTCGGCATCACTTTCGTCGTCGATGTCGGCGTCGATGTCCTTGGCGGCGGGCTTTCGGCGAGCGGGCGCGGGATTGTCGTCGTCCTCATCGTCTTCTTCGTCGTCGCTGAAGATGGCTTCGAGCAGGGCCGCCGCCGCCGCGTCCATCTCGTCGTCGAACTCGTCGTCGTGGACCAGCGTGAAGGGCGTCTTCTCGCCCGAGAGGGCGTGCAGGAAGCCCTCTCGGCTGCGCCGCAGGCCCAGCTTTGGGTCGCCCGGGCCCCGGTAGTCGAGCCCAACCGCGGCGTCGAAGCCCACGGCGGCGATGGCCTCGACGGCGGCCGACAGGTCGAAGCCCGCGTGCTCGACGAAGGCCCGCTCGTCTTGGAGGTCCCCCTCGACGGCCTCGAAGCCCAGGGTCGTGCCGAGCACCGCCGAGGCGTAGGGCGTGACGCGTCGCAGGTAGGCCGACATGTCCTCGGCCCGGGCGGCGTCGGCGAAGTCGGGCATGGTGCCCACGCGGAAGCCGCCCACCTTCTTAAGCAGTTCGGTCAGCCGCTCGGTCGATGCGGTCAGGCCGGGCCCTTTGCCGGGCAGGATGAGCAGGTTGATCTCTCTTTGCTCGGCCTCTCCCATGAGGGCCTTGAGGCGTTCGGCGACCTGATCGAGGGCGTGGGCGTTGTTCGGGGCGTCGATGGCCACGCCCGCGGCGTTGCATCCCAGCAGGCTGGCCGCGGCCATGACCCTGCGGATGCGCTGGTCGGCGGCGCTGGCGTCGGCGGCGGCCAGGGGCTGGGGCGTTTCCTCCAGCAGCACCAGGCACGAGCAGCGGGCCCGGTCGGCGGCGTCTCGAAGCCGGACGAGGTCGTCACGCGTGCGACCGGCCAGCAGGTCGGCCGAGAGCATCAGCCCGTGCAGGCCCAGCTGCTCGTGTGCGAAGCGGGGCAGGTCGGTCAGCGACAGGCTGGCGTCCTTGCCCACGAGCATCGGGCGCAAGGAACGGGCGGCAAGGGCGAGCAGCATCGGCCCACTGTAGTCGGCCCGCGGCGGGGCATCCCCCGCGCCGCGGCGGCCCGTCTTGGCCCGTCTTATTCCCGTCTTGGCCCGGCCCGCTGCGACCCATAGCATTGCCCCTTGCCGCGGGCCGATGGGCGTCTCGTGGCACGACCCGCGCCGCCCCCGAAGGAACACACCACCCATGCCCGCCCCAAGCGACCGACGCTACAGCGACTCCCACGAATGGCACAAGCCCGAGGGCGACCTGGTGGTCATCGGCATCACCCGGTTCGCCGTCGACCAGCTCACCGACGTTACCTTTGTCGATATGAAGCCCATGGGCACGAGCGTCTCCAAGGGAGACCCGGTGGGCGAGGTCGAGTCGGTCAAGACCACCAGCGATATCTACTCCAGCGTCGATGGCGAGATCGCCGAGGTCAACGCCGAACTGGCCGACAAGCCGGGCCTGATCAACGAAGACTGCTACGGCAAGGGCTGGCTGGTGAAGATCAAGCCCAGCGACCCCGGGCAGATCGACCAACTCATGGACGCCGACGCCTACACGGCCAGCGGCGGCTCGTGAAAACGCCCGGCGGGCGGGCCCAGGCACCCGCATACCAGATACCCGCATGACAAGCACCGGCACGATCCGCTGCACCGGCCTGCACAAGCGCTACCGCCTGGGCGAACGCACCGTCCACGCCCTGCGCGGGCTGAGCCTGGAGATCCCCGGGCCGGGCTTCTTTGCCATTATGGGCCAGAGCGGCAGCGGCAAGAGCACCCTGCTGCACCTGCTGGCGGCGATGGACACGCCCGACGAGGGCAGCATCGAGGTCGCCGGCGTCCGCGTCGACCAGCTCGCCGAGCGCGGGGCCGACGCCTACCGGCGGCAGTCCATCGGCATCATCTTCCAGCAGTTCAACCTCATCCCCACGCTGACGGCGCGCGAGAACGTGGAACTGCCCGGCTCGCTGGCCGGCAAGCGCCCGCGCGAGCTGCGCGAGCGCAGCATGGCCTTGCTCGAGCGCCTGGGCGTGGCCCCGCGGGCCGACCACCGCCCCGACGCGCTCAGCGGCGGCGAGCAGCAGCGCGTGGCCATCGCGCGGGCGCTGCTGTTCGCGCCCCGGGTCATCCTGGCCGACGAGCCCACCGGGGCGCTCGACTCGCAGACCAGCGAGAAGCTCTGGGGCCTGTTGGGAGAAGTGGCCCTTGAGCAGGGGGCCACCGTGCTGATGGTCACCCATGAACCGGCCGCGGCCGCCCATTGCCAGCGCGTGTACGTGCTGCGCGATGGCGTCGTGGACGGGCAGATCGAAACGGAGGGGCTCGATGCGGCCGGTGTGGCGGCTCGCTATCACCAGCGCGTGGCGCAGGCGGGCTAGGACCGCCCTGCTCACCGCCGCCGTCACGCTCTCGGCGGCCCTCATCAGCGCGGTCGCCTGCGCGCTCAGCTCGGCCAACAACGCCGTCCACGCCCGCATGGACGCCACCTTCGGCATCGCCCAACTGCGGCTCGAACCCACCGGCCGCGGCGGGGTCATGCCCGAGTCGGTGCTCGAAGCCGTCCGGAGCTGGCCCGAGGTCGAGGTTGCTGCCCCCCGGCTCTCGCGAGACCTGGCCCTCCAGATCTCCCGGGCCGTCTACGTGCCCGACGAGGCCAACCCCGGCGCGTACAAGCGTCAGCGGGCCAACTTCCGCGTCAACGCCATGGGCATCGGCGTCGAGCCGCGGGCCGAGGCGGCGCTGCGGCCCATCCGCATCATCGCCGGCCGCGCGCCGGAGGGGCCCGGCGAGATCGTGCTGGACGCCACCCTGGCCGGCCGCCTCACCTGGCTGGGCAGCCTCGAGGCCATCCGCAAGATCGGGGTCTTCAGCCGGCCCGAGCCGCTCATCGCGCGAGACGGCGACAGGCCCGTGCCCCCCGCCCCCTCGGGCACGCCCGCCGCCGTGCCCGCCGACGAGCAAGGGGCCCAGGCGTTCAACAACCTCCAGGGCGTGCGCCTGGGAGACACCGTCACCCTCCGCCGGCTCTTTGGCTCCAGCGAGCTGACCGTCGTGGGCATGAGCGAGCCGCCGCCGCTGGGCGGGCGGCCCCAGGCCTACCTGACCCTCGAGGGCCTGCGCCAGGCCACCGGGCGCGGGGCCGAGCTCACCCAGATCGACCTCAAGCTCCGGCCCGGAAACGACCCCCAGGCCGTGGCCGACGCCCGGCAGGGCCAGGCCCCCAGCGGCGCCATCCTGCAAACCACCGAGCGCATCACAAGCGGGCTCGACCGCAACCTGCGTTCGGGCCAGTTCGGCCTGGCGCTGGCCATCCTGCTGGCCCTGCTGTCGGCCATGTTCATCATCGTCACCGGGCTGGGCGCGGGCGTGGTCGAGCGGCAGCGCGAGCTGGGCATGCTCCGCTGCATCGGGGCGACGCGCTCGCAGATCGCCCAGGCCCAGCTGGTCGAGGGCCTGCTCATCGGCCTGGCCGGGGCGTGCCTGGGCGTGCCGCTGGGGGTGGGCGTGGCCGCCGCGGGGGCGTGGCACTTCCGAGAGGTCCTGCCCACGGGCCTGACCATCCCCCCATGGCTGATGGCGCTGGCCTTCTTCGGGTCGATCGTGGCCGGCCTGGCCGGGGCGGTATGGCCCGCCCTGCGGGCCGGGCGCACCAGCCCCATGGGCGCCCTGGCCAGCCGGGCCCGCCCGCCGCGAGGGCGGACCATGGCCACCCTGGCCGGCCTGGGGCTGCTGCTGCTGGGCGTGCAGGCGGCCGCCGTGGGCCTGCCGGGCGATGGGCAGGTGGTCTTCTGGAGCTACGCGACCTTCGGGCTGCCGGCGATGTTCGTGGGCTACTTCCTGCTGGGCCCGCCCGTGGTGCTGCTGCTGGCCATCGCGCTGGCCGGGGCGATCTCCAGGCTGCTGGGCGTGCCGGCGCACATGGTCGGGCGCAGCGTGCGATCGATGCCCTACCGCCTGGGCTTCACCGCCGGCGCGCTCATGACCGGCCTGGCGCTGATGATCTCCAACTGGATCACCGGCGGGGCCGTGCTGCGAGACTGGCTGGGGAAGGTGGACTTCCCCGACGCCTTCGTCAGCGGCCTGCGCCTCTCCGAGGACAGCCGGCAAGCCCTCGAGGCCCTGCCCTTCGTCGAGCGCACCAACGCCATCACGCTCCTGCCCGTCGAGACCGACGCCTTCGGCATCCGGGCGCTGCAAACCTACCAGACCACCTTCGTGGCCTTCGAGCCGGGGCCCTTCTTCGAGATGACCCGCCTGGTGTGGGTGCAGGGCGAGGAGGCCTACGCCCGCCGGCGGCTGGAAGAGGGCGGGGCCGTCATCGTCGCCCGCGAGTTCAACATCGCCCAGGGCCTGGGCGTGGGCGACCGCTTCGTCTGCCGCGTCAACGACCAGACGCACGACTTCGAGATCGTCGGGGTCATCGCCAGCCCGGGGCTGGAGATCGTCGGCCAGTACTTCAACGCGGGCGAGGACCTGGCCCGCCAGGCCGTCCACGCCGTCTTCGGATCGCGGGCCGACATGGTCGAGCGCTTCAGCGTCGGCGCCATCCACCTCATCCAGATCGACCTCAGCGACGCCATCGACGACGAGGTGGCCATCGCCGAGATCCGCGACACGCTCTTTGGCAGCGGCGTGCTCGACGCGGGCAGCGGCCGCCAGATCAAGCGCGAGATCGAGACCGTCGCTGGCACCACGCTGGCGGTCTTCTCGGCGGTGGCGGTCATGGCCATGCTCGTGGCCTGCTTCGGCGTGGCCAACCTCGTCGTCGCGGGCATCCACGCCCGGCGCAGCGAGCTGGGCGTGCTGCGGGCCATCGGCGCGTCGCGCGGGGTGGTCTGCCGGCTCATATTGGCCGAGGCCGTGCTCATCGCGCTGGCGGCCATCGTGCTGGGCACGGGCCTGGGCTTCCAGGCCGCCTGGGCGGGCCAGCGCCTCTACGCCCTGCTGGCCGGGCTGACGCTCTCGCTGCGGCCGCCCCCGGGCCCCCTGGCCTTCAGCTGGGCGGTCACCCTCCTGCTCACGCTGCTGGCCGCCGCCCCGGCGGTCTCTGCCCTGGCCCGCCGCAAGCCCATCGAGCTGCTGGCGGCCCGGGGCGGATGAGCGGCGGTGGGGGCACGGCCGCGGCCCCCCACGGCACAAAACCCCCCGCGGCCGGGGGGTTCGTGCGTGGAAAACAACACCGGCAGGTGGCCTCAGGCGGCGGGGGTGTCCACGGCCGGGCCCTGGCTGACGATGACCGGCCCCTGGTTGCCGCCGCCGTAGCGGACGGTGACGGTGGCCGGCTGGCCGCTCTTGGTGGCGGTCTGGGCCGTCACCATGTAGGAGATGGTGCTGCTGGTGGCCGGGAAGGAGTTGTCGGTGAAGGTGCGCTGCTTGGCCAGCTTGAAGAACTGGAAGGGCCCCTGGGGGGTGTCCTGGCGCTGCACGAGGTAGGTCACGCCCTTGACCTTGGCCGGGTGGACGGCCTTGAAGGCGAAGCGCAGCGAGCCGCTGGCCTCCAGCGAGATGCGGAAGCCCTCGGGCGTGCCCGGGGCGGGCGAGGGCGCGGGCGTGGCGGGCGGGGGGATCTGCGCGGCGGCGTACACCGCCGAGGGGTTGGGGGCCGTGCGGGCAAAGCCGCGGATGCGGCCCACCTGGCCGCCGGCGGACTCGCGCATGGTGCCCACGGCGTCGCGGTAGGCCTCGCCCTTGGCCCGGGCCACGGCCACGGCGGCGTCGTACTCGGCCAGGGCGGTGGCCGCCGCACCGGCCAGGGCGCCAAGCTGGCCGATCTGCTGGGCGTCGACGCCGATGGTCGCGCCCGCGGCCGCCCACACGGGCACGCGCGTCTGCACCCAGGCGATGGCCTGGGCGTTCTTCTTGGGGATCGTGCTCATGGCCGGGCTCCTGTATCAGTTTGCGAACGGGTGACGCGGCCGGCGTGGCCGCACGAAAGTTGCGTGTTCGTGTCCATACGAACCTTCCCGCGGGCGTCCGGGCCCGCCATCGGCGGGGCCCCCATGGCCCCGCTCTGGAAGAAGGATCGAGCCGGTCCGGGCCCCACTTGAACGAAAATGTTGCCGCGGCCAGAAAAAGATGCGGGCCCTTCGGGTCGATCGCCGCCGGAACCACGCGAATCCGCCCCCAAGGCCCAGACCACGGTGCGGAACTGGGCCCCGGCGGAGCGACCTTGGGCCCCGGCGGAGCGATCTTGGGCCCCGGCGGAGCGGATGGAGGTCAAGTCGGAGCGGATTTTTGTGAGAGCGGAGCGGATCTGGGGCAAGTCGGAGCGGATTCAGGGCAAGTCGGAGCGACTTTGGGCAACAGTGGGGCGTTTTTGGGCGACAGTGGGGCGGATATAGGGCAAAGCGGAGCGGCTTTGCGTGCGAGCGGCACCGCATCGGGCCGGGAACGCACCCCGTTGGGCCGGGTTGGCACCGCTTCGGATGGGGTTTCCGGCGTGCGGGCGAGCCCGCGGCGTGCCGGCGGGGGTTGGGGTGCAAGGATCGGGACGATGGGCACCGGGGACGTTTCCAGCGCCGCAAGCCTGTTCTCGCCGGTCGGCGTGGGCCCGCTCCGCGTGGCCTCGCGCCCGTGGATGGCCCCGCTGACGCGCGGCCGGGCGTCGATGCCCGGGCACGTGCCCAACGCGCTCAACGCGCTCTCCTACGCCCAGCGGGGCCACCCCGCCCGCGGCGCGGGGCTGATCATCGCCCAGGCCGCCTGCGTCAGCGAAGAGGGCCGCGGCTACGACGCCACCGCGGGCATCCACACGCCCGAGCAGGTGCGCGGCTGGAAGCAGTTGACCGACGCCGTGCACGCCCAGGGCGGGCGGATCGCCTGCCAGCTGTGGCACGTGGGCCGGGTGAGCCACACCAGCCCCCAGCCCGGCGGCGGGCAGCCGGTGGGGCCGACAAGCGTCCCGAGCCGGTCCAGGACATACGTCGACGCCAGCATGGAGCGCGTGCCCACCAGCGTGCCGCGCGCCCTGGGGGCCGACGAGATCCCGGCCATCGTCGAGCAATTCGCCCACCCCGCCCGCTGCGCCAAAGAGGCCGGCTTCGACGCCGTTGCCCTCGGCAGGGCCTTCATCAGCAACCCGGACCTGGCCCACCGCTTCCGCCACGGCCTGCCGCTGTCGCCCTGGGACAGCGCCACCTTCTCCGGCGGCGGGGCGGCCGGCTACACGAGCTACCCAAGCCTGGCGGGCGGCCGCTGACGCCGCGGCGGTGGCGGATCGGCGATGGGCGCCCGTCGTGGCGCAGCGTCCGGCGGCCCGGGCCTACCCTGCCGCTGAGACCCGGCCCATACGGAGAACGCCATGCCCGTCCTCGTCAACGCTTCCACCAAGGTCATCTGCCAGGGCATCACCGGCGCCTTCGGGGCCGTCCACACACGCGGCTGCCTGCACTATGGCACGAAGCTCGTGGGCGGCGTCACCCCCGGCAAGGGCGGCACGAGCGACGACAACGGCCTGCCCATCTTCGACACGGTGAAACAGGCCGCCGACGCGACGGGGGCCACGGCGACCATGATCTTCGTGCCCCCCGCCTTCGCGGGTGATGCCATCCTCGAGGCCGCCGACGCGGGGCTGCGGCTGATCTGCTGCATCACCGAGGGCGTGCCGGTGCACGACATGGTCCGCGTGCGGGCCGCCCTGGACGCGATGAACCTGGCCGCCCGCGGCGCCGACGTCCACCCCACGCAGAACCTGTTCACCCTCATCGGCCCCAACTGCCCGGGCATCATCACCCCCGGCCCCCACACAGGAAAGGGGACCGGCGGCGGCACCGGCCCCAAGGACCCCTTCACCAACGCGGGCTGCAAGATCGGCATCATGCCCGGCTACATCCACACCCACATCAGCGACCCCGCCTGCACCACGGGCAAGGCCGTGGGCATCGTCAGCCGCAGCGGCACGCTGACCTACGAGGCCGTCTGGCAGTGCAGCCAACTGGGCATCGCCCAGAGCACCTGCATCGGCATCGGCGGAGACCCGGTGCGCGGGCTGAGCCACCTGGACTGCCTGCGCCTCTTCGAGAACGACCCCGACACGCACGGCATCCTCATGATCGGGGAGATCGGCGGCAGCGACGAGGAGGACGCCGCCCGCTACGTGCGCGACCACGTCACCAAGCCCGTGGCGGGCTTCATCGCCGGCCAGACCGCCCCCCCCGGCAAGCGGATGGGCCACGCGGGGGCCATCATCAGCGGCGGCGAGGGAACCGCTTCGGCCAAGATCGCCGCGATGGAGGCCGCGGGCATCACGGTGAGCAAGAGCCCGGCGGACATGGGCAAGGCCATGGCCCGGGCGCTGGGCCTGGAGCTGGCGGCGGTGTAGGAGGCGACAGGCGGTCGTCTTCACGGCAAAGCTACGGCCAACCGACAGCCCGGCCCGCGAAGGTTACGACTGGCCGATGGTCAGGTCGGCGCTGCGGATGCGTTGGGCGGCCATCTTTTCCCAGCCGCTGCCCAGTTCGCCCAGCGGGTCGGGCGGCACGATCTCGACCTTTTTCTCGCCCAGCCGGGCGGTGCCGGCACGGACGGCCGCCTGGAACGCCTCGCACTCCTTGAGCAGGCGGTCGAGGATCTCTTCCTCGGGCACGTTGGCGACCTTCTCGCCCTGGACGTAGATGATGCCCCGCCGGTCGCCGGCGAAGACGGCCACGTCGGCACCCTCGGCCTCGCCGGGCCCGTTGACCACGCAGCCCATGACGGCGACCTTCATGGGCACCTGGATGTCGCTGGCGAGTTTCGCGCGCACCTGTTGCACGAGGGTGAACAAGTCGACCTGGATGCGCCCGCACGTGGGGCAGGCGATGAGTTCGGCCCCGACGCGCTCGCGCAGGCCCAGGGTGTAGAGCAGTTCGAGCCCGTCCTGGACCTCGTAGATGGGGTCGTTGGCGTAGCTGATGCGGATGGTGTCGCCGATGCCGTTGGCCAGCAGCGTGCCCAGCGCGACGACCGAGCGGATGCAGCCGGTTTCCTTGGGCCCCGCGTGCGTCACGCCCAGGTGCAGGGGGTGGTCGAAGCGTTTGGAGATCTCGGTGTAGGCGTCGATGACGATCGTGGCGTCCATGCTCTTGGCGCTGATGGCGATGTCGTAAAAATCCTGCTCGTAGAAGATATCCAGGTACTCCTCGAGCTTGGCGATCATGATGGCCAGCAGGTAGCCGTGCTTGTGCTCGCTGAACATCGCGCCCAGTTCCCTGGCGCGCTTCTGCTTGTCTCGCCGCTCGATGATCGAGCCCTCGTTGACGCCCACGCGGATGGGCAGCTTCGCGTCCCGGCACGCCTTGATGACCTCGACCACCTGCTCGCGGTCGTTGATGTTGCCCGGGTTGAGGCGGATCTTGTGCACGCCCGCCTCCACCGCCTCGAGGGCGCGGCGGAAGTGGAAGTGCACGTCGGCCACGATGGGCACGCTGGTCTGGGCCAGGATCTCCTTGAGGGCGTCGGTGTCCTTCTTCTCGGGCACGGCCACGCGCACGATGTCGGCGCCGGCGGCGTGCAGCTTGTGGATCTCGGCCACGCACTTGTCCACGTCGTGGGTGTACCCGGCGGTCATGGTCTGCACGCTCACCGGGGCGGGCTGGGTGCCGTCGAGCCCCCCGCCGACCTGGACGATGCCGGTGCGCTGGTTGCCAACGAAGATGGGCTTGGTGGGGCGGGGCGGTTGCATCGGGAAAGTGTACGGTGGCGGCACGCGACAGGGTCGGTGGCTTGCCGATCGGTAGCCGTTATCCCCAGTAGAAGGCCTTGTCGAGGATGCGAAGCAGCGTGTTCTCGCACCGCTCGCCCACCGGCTGAGAGGTCCGGTCGGCATTGATGATCTTCTTGCGTTCCGCTTCCGAGAGCGAGGCGATCAGTTTGCTGTAGAAGTGAATCCACCTGGGGTAGTCGTCGTGCCAGCCGTAATTGTTACTGTTCGGCACCCGGGGGAGGATCTCGTGCTGGCGTTGCAAACGGTTGACCTTTTCTCGAGCACGATTGTCCGTGATCGGGAAGAGGTGTGGCGCCGTCCAATGCAGGTACTTACTCGCAAAGGAGTAAGGCGCGTACGTGTTGCGTGCGGGGTTCTCCGGGTCATGGCCCAGCACGATGGGCATCGCCCAAAGCGCCAAGTCGATCACCACGAACGGCTGGGTTTCGAGCGTGTCCGGCCCCAGGGCTTGGACTGCGTCCAAAATCCGCGGCTCGCCCTCGCGGAGGCTCTGGATGACCTTCACGGCGTGGTCGGCCTGCCAGAACATCTGCGTACACCAGAGCTTGTCCAGCAGCACCACGCGCTCGCCCACGGTTGGACCGTTGGGAGTGCGATCGGAAAAGATGCGATGCGTGAGCCGGTCGTTGGCCGCCGACTCGGCATGGTTGTTGAACTCTTGAATGTTCTGTATCGCCCAATCGATGTTCAGCCAGGTCATGCCACGAGCATATGCGCCTAACAATGCCCCATGCTGCTCTACATCGGCATCGACGAAGCCGGATATGGGCCCATGCTCGGACCGCTGTGCGTGGGCGTGGCGGCGTTGCGGATCGAGCGGTGGGCCCCAGGCGACGATGGCGGCGGAGCGCCCGACGTATGGGAACGGCTGCGGACGGCCGTCTGCCGATCGCCGCGAGACGCCCGGGGACGTCTGGCCGTGGCCGACAGCAAGAAGCTGTGCAAGCCCCTGGCCCAGGGCCCGGGCCGCCTGGCCGAGGCCGAACGCAGCGTGCTTGCCTTCCTGCACGCGATGAACGGTCGGTGGCCCGGCACCGACCTGGAGTTGTTCGAGGCCCTTGGGATGGATCCCAGCGACCTGCCCTGGTACGCCGGCCCGGCGGTGCCGCTGCCCGGCCATGCCGACGCCGCCGGGCTGCCAATCGCCGCGAACCTGCTGCGTCAGTCGCTCTCGGCCGCGGGCGTGTCGGTCGGTTTGTTGCGTGTGGCCCGCGTGGACGAATCGCGCTTCAACGCACTCGTTGGGGGCGGCGCTTCCAAGGCGGAGACGACGCTGGCGGCCATTGCCGACGTGGCACCGCTCATGCTCGCATGGATGGACGGATATAAGAATGCCCATGCGCGGCTCGTGCTCGACCGTCAGGGCGGCCGCACGCGTTACGAGGCCGATCTTTCACGCGTCCTGGGCCGGCCGGTGCGCACGCTGGCCGAGTCGGTGCGGGCGAGCACGTACGAGCTTGTCGATCGGCCGACGGCGCGGGTGCGTGTGCAGACCGCCGCCGAGGCCGACCACCTGCCCGTGGCGTTGGCGTCGATGCTTGCCAAGCTGGCCCGCGAGATGAGCATGGCGCGATTCAACGCGTATTGGTCGCAGCGCCGCCCCGAGGTGAAGCCCACCGCGGGCTACGCCGCCGACGCCCGCCGCTGGCTGGCCGACATGGGCCCGAGCCTGAGCGCAGAGGAACGGGGCACGCTTGTGCGGCGGGTTTGAGGGGGGTGGGGGGCTGATGTGGGTGATTGAGCAAGTGGGGGTGTCGTGATGGACTCCCCGCGACGTTACGCCCGCTCGAGCACGATGTGCACCAGCAGCCGGGCGTCCTCTTTGGCCTCCACCGCGTGCTCGACGCCCGGGGCCAGCAGCACGACCTGCCCGGCGGCCACGTCCTGGCCAACGCCGCCCATCGTCACATGCACGGCCCCGGCCAGCATGTGGATCATCGCCTCGCCCTCGACCGTGTGGTTCTCGAACATGGCACCCTGCCGCATGGCGAAGGCGGCGGTGGTCAGCCGCCCGTGCTAGTACAGGGCCTCCTGAGCCAACCCCCGCCGCTCGACGCTCTCGCCGGGCAGCCTGGCGAAGGCCTCTTCGAGATCAACCACGTGGATATCACCGGCAAAACGCGTGGCGGGATGGGGACGCAGGCGCTCTGGGTTGGGCATGGGGGAGGGTAGGGGGATGGGGATGGGGGCTAGCGCCCGTTGTGGGGGGTGTGGGGCTGGGGCGGGTGTTTGAGGGGGGTGGGGTGGTGTAATAGTCAGTCTTCAGGACTCAGACTCTTGTTCAAATCCGTTGACTGAGACAACTTTGACTCGATCTCGAGCATCTCCGTTAACTGGTCACTGTCAAGCACCGAGTCGGTGTCGATGGCTCGTGTGTTCAAAGCGTTTCGCACAGCACGCAGCCACCTGAGTCCATCTCGCTGATCGCCTCCATCAGCAAGCACAATCTTAAGGGCGATTGATCGCCAGAATGTGTTTTCATCATGAAGAGCCTGGTACGACTTGTAGAACCGGAGATTTCGAAACGCAAGTTGCTTACGAATTGCTTGCTCATGTTTACGTGACGACTTCTTGCTATCTTCTAGTTGCTCCATGATTTCAGCGGCGTCTTTCTTGACACTTTCGATGTTTGCGTGAATTTTCTTGGCTACGTGATAGAACCAAATTAGGGATGCAGCAAAGAAGATGGCATATATTGCGGTAATCAACACAGCTCTCCATAACGGCTCCGGCATCGTGTCAATGACGATCCCATTCCTAGCAAACTCCAAGCTGTGTCTAGATGTTGCAATAGGTCCGACAAACTGCGAGGCTGTGGCGCTCGGAAGCGGAACAAGCACGGTTGTGACCGTGTTTGGCGGGAGGCCAGTGACCACCACTCGCTGAAAGTTAGTTGAGGCAGTTGTCGTTTCGTCGAGCTCCACTCCCACCGACTCTGAAAAAGAAAGGTCTGACTTGCCGACATTCGAAGGTACAACAAATGATATTTCTTCAAAGTCGCCTGAGTAGTTATGGATGGAGCCAACAACAGCAAAGCCAGAAGGCGTTGTAAACGGCTTGGAGAGCAAGATCGCCACTCGGGGTCGAGCGATTTGGTCCTGGGCATAGATAGCTGCCCAGTTAATCAAAAAAGTAATTACCACGCCACCTGTGAAGAGGAGGAATGAATATAATTTTGTTTTATCGTTGTTGAGCACAAGATGCTCGAAACCGTTTCCGGCGTCGAGCAGTTTTCAATCAATAATCAAAATCATCCCCGCCGCCCATCGGCGCCTTCGCCTTCTTCTTCTCGGGCTGGTCCACCACCGCGGCCTCGGTGGTCAGCAGCAGGCCGGCGACGCTCGCGGCGTTCTCAAGGGCCACGCGCTCGACCTTGGTCGGCACGATCACGCCCATCTGCACGAGGTTGCCGTACTCGCGGGTCAGGGCGTTGAAGCCGAAGCTGGCGTCGCTGTTCTCTTCCACCTTGCTGGCGATCAGCGAGCCCTCCAGGTCGCAGTTCTTGGCGATCTGCTTGATGGGGGCGCTGACGGCGCGGTAGACGATGTCCACGCCCAGCCCCTCGTCGCCGGGCAGCTTCTTGCGAAGGGCGTCGAGCTTCTTGCGGGCACGGAGGATGGCCGTCCCGCCGCCGGGCAGGATGCCTTCTTCCACCGCCGCCCGGCAGGCGTGCAGGGCGTCCTCGACGCGGGCCTTCTTCTCCTTCATCTCGACCTCGGTGGCGGCACCGACATTGATCTGCGCCACGCCGCCGGCCAGCTTGGCCAGACGCTCTTCGAGCTTCTCGCGGTCGTAGTCGCTGCTGGCGGCCTCCACCTGGTGGCGGATCTGGTCGATGCGGCCCTTGATGTCGGCGCTCTTGCCCGCGCCCTCGATGATGGTCGTGTTGTCCTTGTCGATCACCACCTTCTTGGCGCGGCCCAGCTCGCGCAGTTCCAGCTTCTCCACGTCCAGGCCCAGTTCCTCCATCACCGCCGTCCCGCCGGTGAGGATGGCGATGTCCTCGAGCATGGCCTTGCGCCGGTCGCCGAAGCCCGGCGCCTTGACGGCGGCCACCTTCAGCACGCCGCGGAGCTTGTTGACCACCAGCATCGCCAGGGCGTCGCTGTCCACGTCCTCGGCGATGATGAGCAGCGCCTTGCCGCTCTCGGCCACCTTGCCCAGCACGGGGACGAGTTCCTTGGCGCTGCTGAGTTTCTTTTCATGGATGAGCACGTAGCAGTCTTCGAGCACGCACTCCATCGCGGCGGCGCTGGTGACGAAGTGGGGGCTCAGGTAGCCCTTGTCGAACTGCATGCCCTCGACGAGCTCGACCTCGGTGTTCAGGCTCTTGCCCTCTTCGACGGTGATGACGCCGTCCTTGCCCACCTTGTCCATCGCCTTGGCGATGATGTCGCCGATCTCGGCGTCCTGGTTGGCGCTGCACGTGCCCACCTGGGCGATCTCCTTGCTGCTGGAGACCTTCTTGCTCATGCTCTTGAGCTCGTCGACCAGGGCGGCGACGGCCTTCTCGATGCCGCGCTTCACCTCGTTGGCGTTAGCGCCGGCGGTGATGTTCTTGAGGCCCTCGCTATAGATGGCCTCGGCATAGATCGTAGCGGTGGTGGTGCCGTCGCCGGCGTCCTTGCTGGCCTTGCTGGCCACCGCCTTGACCATCTGGGCGCCCATGTTCTCGTAGGGGTCTTCCAGCTCGATCTCCTTGGCCACCGTCACGCCGTCCTTGGTGACGGTCGGAGCGCCGAAGGACTTCTGGATGACCACCACGCGGCCCGAGGGGCCCAGGGTGACCTTGACGGCCTGGGCGAGTTTCTGCACGCCGCGGAGGATGCGCTCGCGCGCGTCGTTGTCGAAAGCGATCTGTTTGGCTGCCATGGTTCTTGTTCCCTTCGATTCGAGTATCACCACAGAGACGCAGAGGCACAGAGATAAGAAATGGATCGAATCTCTCTTCCTCTTCTCTCCCTGCCCAATCCCATCTCTTCTCTGCGCCTCTGTGCCTCTGTGGTAAAAAATCCTTACTTATTGAGCTGGGGCGGACCGATCCGCACCCAGGCCACGGTGTCGGCGTCGATGATAAAGATGCTCTGGCCGTCGGTGAGCTTGATCATGTGGTCGCTCTCCTCGGGCACGAGCATCGCGTTGTGAACCAGGAGCACCGCCGCGTGCTCCCGGGCGTTGCGAAAGGCGAACGTGGCGTCACGCCCGCCGGTCAGTTCCTTGAGCGCTGCGCGCAGGTCGTCGGTGGTCATGCGCAGGCCGCTTCAGCCTTCCAGAACCGCCAGCACGTCGCTCTCGGTCATGATCAGCAGCTCTTCGCCGTCGATCTTGACCTCGGTGCCCGAGTAACTGCTGAAGATCACGCGGTCGCCCCTCTTGAGCTCCAGCGGCACGCGCTCGCCCGTCTCGGTGTTCAGGGCGCCGTCGCCCACGGCCTCGACCAGCCCGGTCTTGGGCCGGTCTTTGCTGCTCTCGGGCAGGAAGATGCCCGAGGCGGTCACGCTCTCGGCCTCGTCGCGGCGAACGATGATCTTGTCGTGCAGCGGGCGGATGTTGAGTTTCTTCTTGGTCTTCGTGGGGGTCTTTGTCGCGGCCATCGTGCATCGCTCCTGTGCGTGTGTAGCCCGCTTCGGCGCGGGCCCAATTGGTGTTGTTCGTGCTTACATGCTTCCGGGCCATTGGCCCCGGTAGTGACGCGCCAGCACGCGGCGCAGCACCTCCAGTAACAGTTCAACGTCCCGGTGGTGGCTCGGGCGATCCACCACCGCGAAGGCGTCGGCCAGCAACGCCCGCATCGCCTCGCGGCTGGCCTCACGGGCCGTCCGGGCACGGCGGATCACGATCGTCGGCGGGGGGCTCTCGGCCCGACGCAGCAACTCCAGCAGCCGAAGCCCGCCGTCCTCGTCCGAGCCAGCATCCAAAGGCAGGGCCAGATCGACCACGGCCATGTGGATCGGCGTCGCCCGGATCACCTCGGTCGCCTCTCGACCCGTGTGGGCCCGCACCGTCCGAACCCCCAGGGGCTCGAGCAGCGGCGGCAGCCGATCGGCCCACGAATGCTCGGGCCGGCTGGCATCGCTCAGCAGCAGGTTCAGCCGGGAGGGGCCCGGGTGGCAGGTTGTCTCGCGCGAGGGGATCACGCCTGCTTCCCTACAAGCCGCGTGCCTGTTGGCGACCGCTTCACCGCCCGCCCCAGGGCCTACCCAGAGCACAACCAGCGCTGCCACCCCCCACCACCACTCAGCCCAAGGTGTCATCTTGGCAGGCAAAGACGAGAAGTGGACACCAGCCCGGGTCCTTCAATGACCAATGGCCCAGGCTCGCGCCCGGGCCTCGTTCTTTGCTAAGCCGGGCTGGGCGACATGCCCTGGGCCAATTCGGGCCCATCATCGTCATGCTGAGAATTTTTGGGAGCCGCCCGAGGCCGTCCATGGTCGGCCAGGAGCAGGTCCGATACCGTGGGCTTGTTGAGCGAGCCGCCGCCGATGAGCAGGTGGACTTCCTCGGCGGTCAGGGTCTCGTGCTTGAGCAGGGCCTCGGCGACGGCCTCGACCTTGGGCCAATGCTGGTCGAGGAGTTCCCTGGCTTGGGCGTACGCCTGGTCGACGATCCGGCGGACCTCCTGGTCGATGAGTTCGGCGGTGTGGTCGCTGTAGTCCTTGTCTGGCACGAAGACCTCGCGTGAATCGGTCCCGCTGTAGCGAAGGAAGCCCAGCTTTTCGCTCATGCCCCATTCGGTGACCATGGTGCGGGCCAACTCGGTGGCCTGGGCGATGTCCATGCTCGCGCCGCTGGACATGTCGCCCATGGCGCGGGCCTCGGCGATGCGACCGCCGCACAAAACCTTGAGCGTTGCATTGACCCACTTGAGCCC
This sequence comes from Phycisphaeraceae bacterium, assembly GCA_026126305.1. Lineage (GTDB taxonomy): Bacteria > Planctomycetota > Phycisphaerae > Phycisphaerales > UBA1924 > JAHCJI01. Next base: position 25,602 of record JAHCJI010000019.1, on the reverse strand, counting down.
GTAGCCCATGCGGTCCTTCTCGGGCAGGCTGAAGGTGGCCCCGCCCGCGCTACCTCGAGGGATGATCGTCACCTTGTGCAAAGGATCGCCGTCGGGCAGCAGCGCCTGGAGCACGGCGTGCCCGGCCTCATGGAAGGCCACGAGCCTGTTCTCGTCCTTTTCACGCACGCGGCTCTTGCGGGCGCGGCCGAATTTGACCTTGTCGCGGGCCTCTTCGAGGTCTTCGTGCTCGACGAAGTCCTTGTCCTGCATGGTGGCCATGATGGCCGCCTCGTTGACGATGGCCGCCAAGTCGGCCCCGCTGAACATGGGCGTGCCGCGGGCGATCTTTTCCAGGTCCACGTCGGGCCCGAGCTTTACCTTCTTCGCGTGGACGCTGAGGATCTCCAGCCGTCCTTTGAGATCGGGCAGGCTCACGGTGATCTGGCGATCGAATCGTCCTGGGCGTACCAGGGCCGGATCGAGCACGTCGGCGCGGTTGGTTGCCGCGATGACGATCACCCCATCGGTGGCGTTGAATCCGTCCATCTCGACGAGGATGGCGTTGAGTGTCTGCTCGCGTTCGTCGTGCCCGCCCGTGCTGTAGCCACCACCACGCCGGCGTCCCACGGCGTCGATCTCGTCGAGAAAGATCAGGCACGGAGCGTTGTCCTTGGCCTGCTTGAAGAGGTCTCGCACGCGGCTGGCGCCCACGCCCACGAACATCTCCACGAAGTCCGAGCCGGAAATCGAGAAGAAGGGCACGTCGGCCTCGCCCGCGATGGCCTTGGCCAGCAGCGTCTTGCCGCAGCCCGGCGGCCCGTTGAGCAGCACGCCCCGGGGGATGCGTCCGCCGAGCTTGGTGAACTTCTTGGGCGTCTTGAGGAACTCGATGATCTCCGAGACCTCGTCCTTGGCCTCGTCGATGCCGGCCACGTCCTTGAACGTGATGCCGGTCATTTCTTTATTGAAAACACGGTGGCGGCTCTTGCCAAAACTGCCCAGCATGCCCGCGCCGCCCGCGGCTCCGCGCATGCCGCGCAGGAACATGAAGATGAGGAATGCAAAGAGCAGGATGGGCAAGCCCAGCAGGAGATAGATCGGCCAGTTGCTGCTTGGCTGGCTCTTGGCCCGCAGCCCGGTCTTGTGCAGGATCTGCCGCCCCACCGTCTCTCGCGTGGTGGCGTTCAACTCGATCCGCACCGTCGTCCGCTCGCTGCTGTCGGGCCCGCCCAGTCGCACCGCGCGCACCGCCGAATCGGAGATGACGACGGTGTCCGGGTCGATCTGCCCCGCGTCATAGAGGCTGTAGAACTGTTCGAGCGTGATCGATTCGCCACGCCCGCTCTGGATCATCAGCATGACCATCACCGACAGCAGCACCATGACGACCACGAAGATCATCATCCGACCCTGTGGCATCGTTGGGCCCGTGGGTGCCTGCCCGGGCCCACGCTTGCCCGGACCATCGGGAGGCGACTTGGGTTTCTGGTCTTGCTGGCTCATGGCGATTCGACGCATGCAATCTCCGTTGGCGGGTCGTGAGCAAGCCTACCAAGGGCCCTCCACCCGGTTCGACCGGCAGACCCCGTGGTCTGCATCGGCCATGGAACGGGCCATCCTAGAGGCTCGCCATGCCCGGGCGGCCCGAAGCCCTTGGCTCGGGGACCAACCCGTGACCGGCGAGGACCATTCCTGCCCCTCTGGTACGCCCGCGATCGCCTGAGGGTCGCATTACCAACCCGAACGCATGGCTTCCAGGATCACTCCTGCCAATTCCTCCACTGCGGCGGAGAGGCCCACCTCCAGCGGTTCGCCCGCGGCTGGCATGAACGACTCCGTGGCCGACACGCCCACGCGTCGCGCCAGGACGCGGCCCGTTCCCGCTCGCCACTCGAAATCGGCCACCACACGGACGGCGGCCTGCTGGGTGATGCCCCCAGCGGTGTCCTGGGTCAACCTGCGGATTTCCACCTGACGGATCACCCCACGAAGGGTCGTCTCGGCCGTGGCTGCCTCCGTCACGCGCCAGGGCGTGTCTCGCTGCACGCGACGAATCAACGCCGTGGCCAGGTCGGCCTCCACGCCCGGGTGGAAGGTCTCGTTCTCAAAGACGGTCACGGCGATGGTGCGCACGGAACGATCGAAGGAGCTCGACGTGCTGTAACCCTTGGTCGGGTCGCTCGAACAACCCACCAGGACACAGACGAGCCAAGTCAAGACACACGCGGCCCGTTTCATGGCACGTCACCTGCGGACAGCCAGCCGCGGTCTCGCAGGATCTCCAATCCCTCGCGGGCGGCGGTGGTCCGGGGGTGGTCTCGCAGCAGCCGCCGGAGCACGTACCTGGCCGATGCCTTCTCGTTTCGCAGCAGGTAGACACGGGCCATGCCCAAGACCTGCTGCCCCTGGCTCTCGTCGATGCGGACACGCAGGGCGTCGAGCTCGGCCTGCACTTCCAGGTCTCCCGGATATCGAGCAACGTACAAGTCCAGCAGTTCCAGTGTCTCCAACAGGCTCGAACCGTCGTACTGCGGGCCGTTGTACTGGGCAAAAGTCGCCTCGATCCGCGCGAGCAGCACCGCGCGGTAGTACGTCGAATTCGGGAACGATTCCAGGAAGATGCCGTATACCTCGCGAGCCTGCGCAAACTCGCCAATCCGACGGTAGTAGGCACCTAACTCGAGCTGGGCCCGCTCGGCCAGCTGGCTGCCGGGCAATCGCTCGGAGATCCGCACGAGCAGCTCCTCGCCATCGCCTTGAGCGCCGATGATGCGCATGCCCAGAAACTTCCGGCGTTTGCCCTCGAGGTACTCGACCGAGATGGCCAGCACTCGTTCGGCGGCCTGCACGTACTCGGGCGTGCCGGGGAAGTTTCGCTGGATCTCTTCATAATCAAACAAGGCGTCGTATTCGTTGCCCTGGGCGGCCTTGGCATCGCCGCGCACGAGCAGGGCCGTCGCGGCCCACTGGTTGCCCGTGCCTCGATTTTCGCGCAGCCATGTGTTGAGCATGCTCCTGGCCTTGGCCGGTTGGCCCGAGAGCAGGGTTGCCCATGCGTTGCGGATGGTGGCCTCGTCGGGGTCCATGGGTCGGCTGGAGTCAACCTCGCCCCAGGGACCATCGCCAAGTTCCAGCTGCGCGCTCTGCCCAAAGGCCATGCCAATCAGCACGAGCACGGCGAGCAGGACCACGGCCAACCGTTCTTGATTCATGGCCCAGTATAGAGCATGCCGCACGTGGGCGAGACGGCGTGTCCAGCCAGACTCCGGACAAGTCCACCCATGTATCGATGCACGCGAGTTTTCCACAACGCAGCAACGTGAACCTCGCGCACGCGTTTGCGGCGTGGGTTCGCTTTGCGTCAGTGCAAGACCGAATCCTGCGATGAATCAGCGCCGGCGTCGGGAAGCCAAAAGCCACGTCGCGCCCAAAATCGCCACTCCGCCGGGCGAGGGGATGGTGTACTCGTAGGTGTACTCCAAGATCATCAGGTTGTAGTTCACGGGCCCACCGGGCGTGCGCAGGGGCAGGACGCGTCCGACATCGGTCCCGTCCCAGGGATTGCGGAACGAGGACGTGAGGTCAAAGACGGTGAAGTCGATGCCCCGATTCTCACTGACAAAAACCTTGTACTGGGTGACATTGACATCACCAGCGAAGGGAAGGAATTCGATCGGGTCGCTGACGCCGATCTCCCAGCCGATGAACTCCGCCGGGCTTTCACCGATCATGAGGCTGCTGGGTACCAGTGCACCACCATCGCGCGACCGGATCTCGATCTGGATCACGTTCTCGCCGAAGCCACGAATTTCGGACCATTTGGCCTGCACCACGTCCGGGCCGCCCAGCAGCGGGCCGATGCTCGTGAACGCCTGATCCAGGAGGATCGACCGTTCGGAACCATGCACGATCATCTCGTCGCGGCGTGAGAAGGCCTTCAACGCGACGCTGACGGTCTCGGACGCATCGATGGTTCGGATGCCCGCGTCGCCGTACTCGACCTGCCCTTGGGCGGTCGTTGCCAGCGCCAAGCCGATGGCCATGGTCCCACAAGCCAAAGTCTTACCCATCTCGATCTCCCATGCCCATGCCACAGCCCACGCGATGGGCGCGCCGTCACGCGAGCGCGGACGGACGTTTCTGGGGTGGGGCGCACACACCCACCGCCTCTCCACATGCAAGGTACATCAAGATTGGGAAATGGCCAGTAACCGGCGCAAAAACCGCGCCAGAACCACCAAACCGGACACCTATCGGATGTTTTCGCCGCGACCGCTGGCCAGCAGGACGAATCCGTCGAGCATGATCCGGTCCTGGATTGCCCCGCCTTGGCCCGATTCGACCCGCGCCACCAAGTCGACACCGGCATGGCGGCTGTCGATATCCAGCGTGAATGTCGCCTCGGGCGCATCGCCATGGATCCGGGCGCGGACGACGCCCGAGTCTCCGGCTGTCAGGGAAAACTCGCAGTCTCCCCACACCACGCAATCTTCCCGGAGCCTCGCCCGTACGACGATGCGCCTCGTGCCCGATGGCAGTGCCCAGCGGGCCGTCACCGGGCCGACCAGCTCGATCTCGGCGGACCCCAGCAGCGTGCGTTTGGCGTCGCCCAAGGTTGGCGGCATGGCCCAGGAACCATCGGCCGTCCATCGGGGCATCCCCAGGGATGACAATGGCCTTACACCCGCGCTCTGGAAGGCAACCGCAAGCACCTCGTTCATCGTCAGCGGGGCCAGTCCCGTAGAGGACCGATCCAGCGGCTTTGCCAGCGTGAGTTCGACCCCCTCTGCGCTGCTGATGAGTCTCTCGGCCGATACGATCGAACCATCGGACAGCCAGACCATCGATCCCGACCGTTCGGTCGCGGGGTTGGCCAATGTGATCGATGCGACCGACTCGAGCTCGATGGTGCGCAACTGCCCGTCCACCTCCAGCACGATCCGGGGCCACAAGCGTTCAACCAGACCCAGCGTGCGATCGCCGTTGCTCAGGACCAGCACGTCATGGAGCGGGTCATGATCGGCCAAGACCGCGTCCTCTTGGAAGACGACGCGACGGATCGCCTCGAGGGGTACTCGCAGGTCGCCCAGCAGGGGCGTGCTCCAGGGCAGGACTTCCACGGAACTATCGATCATCGCGCGCTCGACGGCGTCGACGCTGGGCAGCACCACGCGCGAACCCACCACGCGCTGGCCGTCGGTCAACTCAAGCCAGGAATGCCTGGGCTTGGGCGCGTGGCCGTTGGGCTCGGTGATTGCCACCACCGAGCCGTCCAGGGGCAATAACCCGGGCTTTCCAGCAATCTCGAACTCGATGCGTCCGGCCGCAAATCGCAGGTCCGAGATCGTTTGCCGTTGGAGTTGCGCGTCGATCACCACGCGGTCGGGCGAGGCCTGCGAGGCCAGCGCAACACCCGCGCCGGCCAGGGCGGCCTGGATGATCACAACGGCATGGGCAAGGCGGTGGTTTGGCATCATTTCTGATAGATCGGCAGGTAACGCTTGGGCATTTGCAGCACGATGAGTGCCATGGCCGACCCATACGCCGTCCCCACCGTGCGGTCGGGCCACGACCCGTTGGCGTCCTGCATCTCGATCAACTCCGTCCGGGCCGCGGGCCACCAGATGCGCCAGGCATCGCCTCCGGCCAGGTACATGGCCTGGACGGCGTAGTAGTGCCCGTAGAAGAAGTAGCCGCGCCGGTTGCCCTGGCCCGGCAGGGCCTCACGGATGAGGTAGTCGACGCCCGGTTGGATGGCCTCATCGCGGAACTTGCCCGCGTAGAAGAGGGTGGCCACGCCCGCCGCCGAACGGGGCCAAGCGCTGCTGCCTGGCCTTTCCTGGTATCGAAACCCACCGTCGGGGTTCTGGCACCTTCGGACATAATCCACAGCACGATCGATGACCTGCCCGCTGACCTCGATGCCGGCGTTGCGTGCCGACCGCAACGCCATGACCTGGCAGATCGTCACGCTGGTGTCCGCGTCGAAGGGCACGGGGTTGTAGCGCCAGCCGCCCTCGTCGTTCTGCGATCGTTCGATCAGACGAACGGCCTTGACCAGCGCTTCGTGCAGCCGTTCCTGGAGCGCCTCGTCGCCGCCGCTCATACCGTAAATCTCGCCCAGAAAGAGCGCGGCGAAACCATGGCCGTACATCGGGCTTGGTGCCTGGTCGTCGGCCAGCAATCCGCTGTCGCCCGAACGCGACAGGACGTACTCCATCGCGCGGCGGACCTGCTCTCCATACCGGCCACGACCGGGCATGTGCCCATCGGCCATGAAGGCAAGCCCCGCCAGTGCCGTGACGGCCACGCCGCGCCCCCAGGCACCATCGCCGAACGAGCCGTCGTCGTTCTGCTGGCTGGCCAGGAACACGAGTCCACGCGCAATGGCCTCGTCGAGTTCGGGAACGATCTCCACCATGGGCGGCGCGGGTGCCTCTTGCGCGTTCGTGTGAGCGCCACACCATGACAACAGGCACACAGGCAGTACCAGACCCGTTGGCATCCGCGGCATAGTCACCCACATCTTCAACGCCCGGCCTCCTCGGCGAGCCTGCGGTAATACGCCTCGGTCAACGCTCGATAGACCGCGCTGTAAGGGTCCGAGGAACCCTGCCGCAGGGCTTCGCGCACGCGTGGCGGCAACGCACCCCAGGTCGCGGCACCAGACGGCCCATCGCCCAAGGTACCGTCCTGGAGGGGCTGCCCCTGCACACCCTGCGGGTCGGTGGTGTCCTGCTGCTGTTGTTGTTGCTGGCCTTCCTGTTGTTGCTGCTGTTGGGGGGCTTGTTGTTGCTCCTGCTGCTGTTGCTGCTGCTGTTGTTGCTGCTGCTGTTGCTGTTGTTGCTGGCGACGTGCGGCCTCGATGAGTTGGTCGAGCGCGGCGATGGCCTGCTCTTGCACACGTTGCGTGGCCAGACCCGTGCCCTGGCCTTCATTCAATCGCCGGGCGGCTCGGTCCATCAGGTCCACCGCGCGTAGGAAGGTGCCCGCCACACCGCCTTCCAGTTCACGATCCAGATCGCTTGTGTCGGGCCGTTCGCTCACACCCGGAAGGGTCAAACCCAACAGCTCGTCGAGCGTGGGCTCGGCCGCAGGATCTGGCGTCTTGCCCGGCTCTGTGCTGCTCCCACTCGCAGGGCGATCCTGCACGGCAAAGCCCAACGACCAACGGGGCGGCCCGCCCGGCGTACCGCCTTGGGATTGCTGTTGCTGGCTGACGCGGCGGACCAAATCGGCGGCGGCTTCGGCCAGTTCGCGTTGCAGCGTGCCAGCCTCTTCGATACGATCGGGGCCAAGCACGCCTTCATCGATGGCTCGTGTCATCTGGGCCGCCTCGACCTGCATGGTGCGCAAGAGCAGCAACTCTGCCATCGGCGGCACGACGCCCTCGTCCTGGCCTTCCTGCCCGCCCTGGCCGCCCTGTTGCCCGCCTTGGTTTGCCTGGGCAAAGTCCTGCTGGCCGCGTTGAGTCGCGCTGTCGAGCGCCTCGATCAGAGAACGCAGCACCAACGCCACGGTGTCCTGCGCTTCGAGCGTTCGCAGGTCTGCCAAGGCCTGACCCAGCCGATCGGCCGAGGTCGCTCCCGCGCGATCGATCCGCCCGTGCGCGAGCCGGAAGGCCGCGGCCTCGTCCATGCCCTCGGTCTCCTGACGTGCGGCTTCCAGATCGGTGAGCAATCGTCGCTGCCGGTCTCCCAGGCGGCGCACGAGCACCTGCTGGCGACGGGACAATTCCTGCTCGCTGTAGGTGGCCGTCTCGTCGCGCAGGGCGATCTGGGCGTCCAGAGCCTGGGCGTACGCGCGGCGCAACGCCTGGCGTTGGCGTTGCAACTCGCGCTGCCTGGCTTGTTCCTCGAGCGTCCGGGCCTCTTCCAGGGCGCTCTGGAGTATCTCGAGGCTCTCCCGCTCACGCAACAGTGCCTGGGCGTCATCCACCGGACGCGACCGCAACGCCACCACGGCAAGGTCCTGCGCGTCGGCGGCGTCGAGCAACTTGCGAGCAATACCCGCCAGCGCCCGATCGCCCGAAGCACGCTCGGTCGACAGCGCGGCGGTATCACGCGAGAGCGCGATCATCGCCTTGTCGAGCCCGTCGAACGACGAGGTCCTTTGGCCGACCAGCAGGCGGTCGATCTCGGCCCGCTGACGCGCGATCAACGCTTCGATCGCCTCGGCCAACTGTGCCAGCACGCGCCGCAACTCGCGGTCGCGGTCCTGCCCGGCCTCGTCGAGCCGATCGGCCACCGACTCGAGCGCGTCGAGCGCCCGTTGCTGGTGTTCCTGAGCGGTTGCCAGGCGGTTCTGCTGGGCCTGGTCGGCGGCCTGCTCCATCTCGCGTGGCGCTTCGCCCTGGCGGCCACGTTCGGCGGCCTCTTGCAGTGCCTGGGCTCGCGATGGATTCTCCTCACGCATCGCCTCGGCCCGCTGGGCGAGCTGGTCCAGCGCGTCCTGCGCCCGGCGGGCCAGCTCGGCCTGACGCTGCGCGATCTGCTCGATCATCGAACGCTCGTCGGCCGAGAGTTGATCGGGCCTTTGGCCGGCGGTGCTCGCTTCGGCCTGTGCGGTCTGTTCACGCAGCTCACGCTGCTGCTCGATCAGTCGCTCCAGGTCTCGCCGGGCGAGCCACTCGTCCTCGTCACGAGACAGCAGCCCCACCAACCCGCCCAACTCGTCGCGGACGCGTTGCTGGGCACGCTCGGCCTGCTCACGCGAGGCACGCTGGGCCTGGGCCTGGTCGGCCTTGCCGGCATCGCGCAGCGATTCCTGGGCGCGCTCCGATTGCTCAGCGGCGGCGTCGAGGTGATTCTGCGCGAGGCGCACGATCTCGTCGATGGCAGGATCTTCCAACGCATTGCGATCGACCCGCTGGGCAACGTCGCGGACGGCCTGTGCCTGGCGGACCAGTTGGGCGGAAAGATCGTCCTGCTGGCGGGCAAGGTCGGTGTCGTCCTGGGGCTGGCGGGTATCGCCGGCCCGGGCGGCCTCTTCGAGCACGTCGCGCTGTTGGCGGTCGAGCCGCTTGGCCGTTTCGCGCACGACGGCCAACTCGGCCCGCACCTGTTCGACCAGTTCCACCTCGGAAATGATGCGGATGCGTCGCGTCGCCGAGGCGATGGGATCGCCCCCGCGCAAGTCCGTGGCCAATGCCCGCACGAGGAGCTCGTCGCCTGCGGACAGGCCAAAGGTGGACAGTTCGACCACAGCAGCGGCCCGCGCGTCGGTCGGGGCACCGCCTTCCTGCCAACGGGCGAGTTCGGCTGGCTCGCCCGTGGGCTCGGGCGGCGCGCCGCGGCTGTCGGCCGGCGGCGTGGCGCGCTGCGCTTCGAGCACCACCGAGATCAACCCGAAGTCGTCCCGGCCTTCGCCCACCATCGAAAGCCTCGCGCGGGGCAGCAGAGCCTCATCCTGCGCGGGTTCGAGCACGGCCGCCATCGGGTCGTTGTCGGACGTCACCTCGAAGGCCACCACCAAAGGACGGGTCGAAGCGATGCCAAGTTCGTCGGCCAGTTGCACCCGCAGCGAAGCGGGAGCCTCGGCCGGCACACGCACCACCACGCCCTGCCCATCGGGCATCGGCGAAACCTCAATCATGTCCTCGGAGGCATCCTCACCCGACAAGGCCAGCACGGCCTCGGCACGCGCCGGGGTGCTGAATCGCAACGATAACTCCACGACCGAGCCGGCCAGTAGCGGCCCCAGCACGGCGGTGTCTTCGCTGCCCAGGGCCAGTGGCACGCGTTGGCCCCCATCTCGCAGACCAAGCACACGAGCCCCCGAAGCGCCCGTCGCATATGCCGGGGGGGTCACCATCGCGCTGGCCTGCACCACACGCGGCGGACGCACCAGGTCGATGCGGACCGGGGGGGTTCGATCATCGGTGGTTTCGAGCCACAGCTCCATCGTCACGTGCTGGGCCAATCGCAGCGCTTCCGCGGCTGGATTGACCAAGCGCTCGTAGATCTCAGGCGAACCGCCGGCGGCTGGCGCGCCCTGGCTGGTCAAAAGCACACGCTGGGGACTTGCGCCGTCCAACCGGTACCACGCTTCCACGCGGGTCTTCCCAACATCGCGATCGGTCCGAGCCAACAGACCACGGATGGCAAGTGGTTCGCCCAGTGGGTGATGGCGGGGCAGGTCGGCCAGTTCGATAGCCGTACGCGAGGGCCATTGCACGCTGGACCAAGGCAGCAGCACGCGCATCGCGGCGAGTTGGGCCTGCTGGGGCTGCCAGGCAGCGTACCAGACCGCGCCGGCCACCAGCAGCAGGCACGCGGCAAGCGCACCAGCCGTGGGCCGACGCTTGAGCAGGTCGGGCAGTGCATCGCCGGCCAGGCGATCGAGCAAAGGCCCGTGCCTGTCGTCGACCCTGCCCAGGCGTGCCAGGTCGGCGGCGCTGGCCAGGCGTCCCTTCAGGTCTTCTCGCTGAGATTCAAGCCGCAAGGCAATGTCCACGAGCGTGGGGCGCATCCGCCATGCCGGCCAGATCAGCCGGACCAAGGCCAAGCCCAGGCCAACCAGTATCCCCAGCAACGCGATCAGCCGAACCCACTGGGGCAGCCGGGCGGCAAAGTCGATCCATCCGATAGCCGCGACCGCCAAGAGCAGGGCCGTCAGCGTCCACGCCAACCGGCGAGACACCAAGAGCACCTTGGCCTCTCGACGGATACCCGCCAAGCGGGCCAGAAGCCGCTTGGCATTGTCATGGGTTGCCCGCTCACCGGCCATGTTGCTCCCTTGTCGTGGTCTATTACCCGATGGAGGCTATCGGCTCGAAAGGGACTCGGATGCCCACCCGGGGCCGACCCTTAGGAATACGTCTCCCAAGCGTCGGCGTTCCCGGCCCGTTGCGCCGTTGTGAAACCGCTGGCCGCAACAACCGCGGCGGTTCCAATCCGTAGCACATGGGGCCCAAGACCGACCAGGGGCAGCCCCGCTTGAACGGCCACACTTCGCTCCCGGTCCGAAAACCCGCCCTCGGGCCCAACCAGCACATGGATGCCCCGAGCCCATGTGTCCGCCGGTATGTCCATGAAAACCCGTATTGGCGGCACGCCCATCGGGTCGGCCAAGACCGCACCGGGCATGGCCAAGGCCTCTTCATACACCATGGGATCGTGCAGCTCCATGAACCAAGGCCTCTGGCATTGCTTGGCCGACTCGACGGCCACGCGAGCAAGTCGATCGAGTTTTCCCTGCCGTGGCTCTCGCTCGCTGCGTTCGGTCTCCAGGGGACGCCAGGACATGGCACCAACCTGGCTGAGTTGATCGATCATGGTTTCCAGCAAGTCGCCCTTGGGAGCCGGGCACAGGACATGCACTTCTGGGTTGGGTCGTGGCACACGCGAGGTCTCCAGAATGCGGACCAGCAGCCGCCAGGAAGATTGGGGCCCATTTTTATCGGAACCTTCCACGATCGCACGGGCTTTGGTTCCCACGCCGTCGAGCAGCACCAGGTGTTCGCCGGTTTCCATCCGCCTGACGCGGACGGCGTGTCGGGCCTGTTCGCCTTCGATGGCGAGTGTGTTTGCCTCTGGATCGATCGATGGGACAACGATGTGGTGCATGGCGTGGCCCTATAACATGGCTGGAAAAGGTCCGAGATCTTGCAGTTGAGGTCCGAATCTGTCGATGAGCATCCAGGACCATGGGACACCAGGCCGAGGACATTTCGAAGATCGAGGATATCGGGGCACGGCTGGATGCCCTGCTCGATGCCCTTGAGACCACCTCTCAGGAGGTGGCCAAGGTTGGCACGTCGCTCAACGTGCCGCTGGATGAACTCAGCGCCCTGGAACTGGCCAATCAGCCCGGCGCGAAGGTGGACGATTCTGGTCGGGCGGTGGTGCCGGCAACCCGTGCGCCCGCAACGCCTGAAACAGAGGTGGCCGCCCCGGACGAGCCCACGGCTTCCAGCGACGACGAAGCGGTCGACACTGACAGCGTGATGGAGGAAGCGATCGCGTCTCAGAGCGTCGAGGAACCTGCCGGGCAGGTCGATCAAGGCGAGCAAGAAAGAGAAGAGGACGGCCCCATCGTGGACGACGGATTGCTGATCGAGCCCGAGGCTCAGCGGGCGGCCTCTATGACCGACGACATCGATGGGGCACCAGCGGGCCCGACGAGCCTCGAAGATGAGTTGGACGAGGAACTGGAGGCCTTGCTGGCTTCGGGCATGTTTGAGGACCCGTTGGAAGAGGCTGGGATCGATGAGTCGGCTGCTCCGGTGGTGCTGGCCGAGGAAACCCCAGAACCCGCGGGCATAGAGCCACCGAACGACGATCGCAAGCCCAACCTTCCCACGGACGAGGCGGAACTCATCGGCGAGTTGGACGAGCAGCTTGCGGCATTGGCCGATATGCAATTGTCCGATCCCGAACCGCCGCAACCCGCGACCGGGCCAATCGAAGAGCCCGCGCCGGTGGCTCCCGCACCACCCGAGCCTAAGGCATCGTCCAGCCCCCCGGCAGAGCCGAAGGCCGCCGCGCCAACGCCGGAGGTTGTCACGCGTCCGGTCGAAGCGCCGGTTGGTCGTTCCGCGTGGCGTGGTCGTGCCGAGCGTACACAGGCCGCACTGCGTCCACTGGGAGAGCGTGCCTGGGCACAGGCGCAACGTGCCGCGATCTCGAGCGCGACCCGCATGAGCGCGCCGCTGCGTGACAAGCCAGCGGTGTTGCAGATCGTCGGCTGGGTGGGCCTGGTGCATTTGTTCATGGCCGCGTGCGTGTGGACGTACCTGCTGGTCTGGCACAACCCCCCAGCGCCCGTGCCGACAACACCCCAGCCCAGGCTGGAGACCGAGGCCCGATAGGGTTTCGATGGGCGGGTCAGGATCGTGGAGCCTGTGGCGATTCCATCGAACTGGTGTCGGTGATGCTCTGCCAGGCCGTCAGGTGTTTGTGATCTGGGCGTCTTCGACCTGGGCCTGGACGAGTCCGGCGTAGGTTCCTCCACGCGCGAGCAGTTCCTCGTGCGTACCCGTCTCGACGATCACGCCCTTGTGCAGCACGACGATGGCGTCGGCATGTCGGATGGTGCTCAGACGATGGGCGATGACGAACGTGGTTCGCCGGCTTGTCAACTGGGCCAGTGCGCGCTGGATCAGGATCTCGCTGTGGGTGTCCAGGTTGCTCGTGGCCTCGTCGAGGATGAGCACCTTGGGGTCGGCCAAGACCGCCCGTGCGATGGCGATGCGCTGCTTCTGCCCGCCGCTGAGGCGCACGCCGCGTTCGCCGACGATGGTGTCGTAGCCATCGGCCAGTTCGTCAATGAATTCATCGGCGCAGGCGATACGTGCCGCTTCCCGGACCTGTTCGGGCGTGGCCCACCGGCGGGCATAGGCGATGTTGTCGTGGATGCTGCCATCGAAGAGGAACACGTCCTGCTCGACGACGCCCAGCAGGGCGCGGTACCCATCGACGTCGATGGACTTGAGGTCTATGCCATCGAGCAGGACAAGGCCCCGGGTGGGATCGTAAAAACGGGCCACGAGGTTGCACAGCGTTGTCTTGCCCGAGCCGCTGCGGCCCACGAGCGCGACGGTCGAGCCCGCGGGCACGTCGAGGTGGATGTCGCGCAGCACGAACTGAGGCTCGGCGTCGGGCTCGGCTGGCTTTCCCTTCCCGCTTCTGGGATACTCGAACCACACGCCTTCGAGGGTGATGCCGCCTTGCACGTTGGGGGGCACGGGCGCGGCAATGCCGCGGGTCTCGGCGAATTCGAGCGGCTCTTCCAGGAGATCGAGCGAGCGGTCGAGGCCCGAGAGGGCGTTCTGGACCTGCGTGGCGCTGGAGGCCAGCGCCTCGATGGGCCCCAGCAGATAGAGAAGGTAGACCGAAAACATCATCACGTCGCCGATGGTCATGCGCTCGCCCAGCACGGCCCACCCGCCATAGAGCAGCACGCCAGCGCTGGCGGCGGGGATCATGACGGCCCAGACGATCTCCACGGCCCGGCTCCACCACCAGGCTCGAAGTTCCTGCCGGGCCATGAGGTGGACCCCGCCGGTGAAGCGGGCGGCCTCTTGCTGTTCTCGGTGGAAGCCTCGGACGACGCGGGCCCCGCCGAAGGCCTCGGTGGCGTGGGCATCGATGTCGCTGCGTGTCTTGCGCACGTCGCGGTAGATGGGGCGGATACGCGAGATCCAGGCGCGGTGGGTGACCCAGACCACGGGCAGGATGGCCAGCGCGCCCGCCAGCATCCGCCAATCGACCAGGGCCATGGCGACGAGCGCCCCCAGCAGCGTGACCACGGCGCGCCAGGGGTTGTAGATGAGCCCGAAAAGTAACTCGGCCGCCGCGCCGGCGTCTTCTCGCAAGATGCTCGACACCCCGCCGCTGCGCATGGCCTGCACGCGGTGCAACGGCAGGCGTGCGGCGTGCTCGAACACGCGTCGGCGGAGCATCGCCTGCACACGCTTGGTCATGCGCGTCATCTGCCAGCGCCCCCACAGGCCAAAGGCGACCGACAGCACCGAGACGGCCATCATGGCCCCGCACAGCACGAGCAACGCCCGCCAGCGCAAGGAATCCACACCCGCCTCGTCCATCGCAGCCAGGGACTCGACCGCCCGACCACGCTGGGGCTGGGGCAGGTACCGGGCCAGCCCGGCCAGGCCGGGGTCGGTGCTCAGGATGTAATCCAGTGCGATCTTGGTGGAGATGGGCAGCAACAGGCCCAGGCCCGTGGCGATGGTCAGCGTCAGCAGCGAGGCGATGACCATGCCGCGGTGGCCTCGCAGCAACTTCCAGAACTCGCGCGCAAGCGTGCCGAAGCCGCGGGAACGCTTGCCCTTCTTGGCCAGCGGGTCGCTGGTGGGTTGCCCGGCCTCTTCGCGCTTCTCGCGCTCGCGCTGGATGTAGTGCCGATAGCGTCGGCTGCTGACATGCTGGTTCCTGGCCACCCCTTATGGTAACGGGTCCCGATCGCAAGCCGCATAGGGTTGCTGGATTTCCCACCTCTCCGAGAAGGCATTCGCAGGAGGTTCCCATGGCCGACGCACCCACCACCCCCAGGCCACGCCGCAAGCGGCTGGCATTGCACTGGCAGATCATCATCGGCCTGTTCGCGGGCGTGCTCGTCGGGCTGGTGATCAACCTGGCCTGGACCAGCGGCACGTGGGCGGCCCTGGGCGTGGATGATCCGTCGGCGTTCCTGACGAAGGAAAAGGTGCTGGTGCTGCCCCAGGGCAAGACGTTCGCCGATGTTGCCACCGATGCCGGCCTGCCCCACTGGGGCGAACTGGACCCCACCAAATTGAGCGAGTCCGACCTTCGGCATGTCGGCGTGCGCTGGGCTAATGAGGACGCCAACTTCCTGGCCCATGCCGCCCGCTTCGTCCGCAACTTCAACGGCTTCGTGGGCGACCTGTTCATGCAGGCCCTCAAGTTCATCGCCGTGCCCATCGTGCTGTTCAGCCTCATCGTGGGCGTCAGCAGCCTGAACAACATCGCCAAGCTCAGCCGCATCGGCGGCAAGACCATCGGCCTCTACCTCATCACCACCGCCGTGGCCATCTCGTTGGGTTTGGTCATCGCCAACGTCGTTCGGCCCGGCAATTTCGTGCCGCAAGAGACCCGCGACCGGCTGCTTGCCGATTACAAGGCCCAGGCCGAAGGCGGCAAGCAGCGGGCCGAGGCGGCCAAGGGCCAGAGCCCCTGGCAACGCATCGTGGAACTCGTGCCGGCCAATCCGTTCCAGGCCATCGCCACCACCAACATGCTCCAGATCGTTTTCCTGGCGCTGCTCATCGGCATCGGGCTGAGCCTCATCCCCGCGGCGCGGGCCGGGCCGGTGGTGGCGTTTTGCGAGGGCATGACCGACGCGGTGATCAAACTGGTGGAACTGTTGATGCTGACCGCGCCCGTGGCGGTGTTCGCGCTCATCGTGAAGGTGGTGGCCGACCTGGGGCTCGAGGTGCTCGGGGCGCTGGCGGTCTACAGCCTGTGCGTTGCTGGCGGGCTGGCGCTCATGGTCGGCGTGGTGTACCCGCTGGTGCTCAAGGCCCTGACCGGCGTGGGGCCGGGCCGGTTTTACAAGGCCATCGCCCCCGCGCAGCTCCTGGCCTTCAGCAGCGCCTCCAGCAGCGCGACGCTGCCGGTGACGATGGAGTGCGTCGAGAAGCGGCTGGGCGTGAGCGACGAGGTCTCCAGCTTCGTGCTGCCCCTGGGGGCCACCATCAACATGGACGGCACCGCGCTCTACCAGGGCGTGGCGGCGGTCTTCATCGCGCAGCTCTTCAGCATGAACCTGACGCTGGGCGACCAACTGGCCATCGTCGGCACGGCCACGCTGGCCTCCATCGGCACCGCGGGCGTGCCGGGCGCGGGCGTCATCATGCTGGTGATCGTGCTCCAGAGCGTGGGCGTGCCGCTGGAGGGCATCGCCGCCATCCTGGGCGTCGACCGCCTGCTGGACATGTGCCGCACCACCTGCAACATCACCGGCGACGCGATGGTGGCGACGGTGGTGGCGGGCAGCGAGGGGGCGTTGGCGGGGGCGGAAGAGGTGGAGCGGGGGTTGGCCACAGATGCTTGAACACCTTGCGAGCTATCATGGAACACGCCACCATTGGAGTGAAGAATGACCGAGTTGTCTCACGACCACGAAGACCGATTACCCGCAGTTCGCAATGCTGCCGATGCCATGCTTGCCGCCATTAGACCACACTGGGTCGAGAAGAGGCTAATTGAACGCACCAAGTCACTGCTGCCGGTTGATCCTAGTAGCGCTTGCCAAAGATTGTTTAATGCCGCCATTCACGACTTACGCGACAAGATAGTGCTCTCAGGCATCGACATAGCCTCCACAGTCGCCGCAGATCGTAAAATGCCGTCTATTAGAGACCGCGACGATGTCATGGATCACTACTCTGTAAATAATGTAATCGATCTTGCTTATGGCATTGGCCTGTTGTCTCGACCAGAATGGCGTCGACTCCGACGCTGCTATGACATTCGAAGAGATCTGGAGCATGAGGACGACGAATACGAAGCACAATTTGAGGACGTGCTTTACATCTTTAAAACATCAATTGATGTGGTGCTCTCGCGAGACCCCATTCATCTACTGCGCGTAGACGATGTGAAAGAGCTAGTCGAGTCTACAGAGCCAACTCGAGTTTCGCCAAGTTATGTTCAAGATTTTCGTGATGCGCCAGAGGTCCGCCAACTTGATATAATTAAGTATCTGATCTCAAAAGCAATGGATGCAAAGTCTGTTCAAATTGTGCAATCGAACGCAGTCGAAGTACTTCGAACGCTCAGCACAGTGATGAAGCCCCATATCCGTCTTGCAACTACGGAACACTTTCAGACCAAGATCGATAGACGGAATCTTTCAGAACGTGGGGCAAGGGTTGCGACTGCTTGCGGGATCAGCCACTTGCTTGACGCAAAGACCAGGGCCGGATTCTTTCAAAAGTTCTACGATGAACTTAAAGCCGTCACTCCCAGATGGACATCGCACGATGTTCATGGGGAAATTCTGACCCGTCTTGAAGATTGCGGCGGTCTCTCGGCAATTCCCAAGGAAGAACTGAGGCCCTTTGTGTCTTGGCTATTACAGTGTTACCTGGGCGAGAAGGGTGGCCGTGGATACTACGGAGCAAACCGAAAAATCTTTTATAGCAATATCGGTTCGCCGCGCGCCAAATCGCTAATTGTCGCGGACAAAGATCGGACTCTTCCGTTAGTGGACAGCCTCGCTAACAAAGCGCCCATAAAAGACTTGCGTGAATACGGTCCGATCGAAGAAAGGTATCAGAAATTACTTGATGAGCTGGAGGGCTAACTACCACTCCGGCCCCCCCGCATACCGACCATAAATATCCGCCATCGCCTGCACCATCTCCCCCAGCGTCGCGTTCGCTAGCGCGCCCTCGATGAGGTGGGGCATCACGTTCTCGCCTTGCTGGCAGGCTTTGCGGATGGCGTCGAGGGCCCGCTTGGTCTCGTCGGCGTTGCGGCGGTTCTTGAAGTCGGCCAGGCGGTCGAGCTGGGTGGTCTCGACTTCGGGGCCGATCTGGAGGATGTCGATGGGCCGGCCCTCGCTGTCGTCCTTGTACTCGTTGACGCCCACGATGATGCGGTCGTGGGCCTCGCACTCTTCGCTGAAGCGGTAACTGGCCTCGGCGATCTTTCGGCGGAAGTAGCCCTGGTGGATGCCCTCGACCACGCCGCCGTAGCCGCCGGTGGGCTTGCCGTTGTCGTGGCCCTTCCAGGCCCCGCCGCCCATGGCGTCGATTTCGGCGATGTAATTCAGCGCCTGGGCCTCGACCTCATCCGTGAGGGCTTCGACGAAGTAGCTGCCTCCGAGCGGATCAACCGTGCGCGTGACGCCGGTCTCGTGGGCCAATATCTGCTGCGTGCGCAGCGCCACCGTCACGGCCTGCTCGGTGGGCAGGCCCAGCGTCTCGTCCATGCTGTCGGTGTGCAGGCTCTGGCAGCCGCCCAGCACGCCGGCCATGGCCTGGTAGGCCACGCGCACGATGTTGTTCAGGGGCTGCTGCTCGGTCAGGCTGCACCCGGCGGTCTGCACGTGGGTCTTCATGAACCAACTGCGTTCGCTCTGGGCGCCGTAGCGCTCGCGCATCATGCGGGCCCAGATGCGCCGGGCGGCCCGCAGCTTGCAGATCTCCTCGAAGAACTCGTTGTGGCTGTTAAAGAAGAAGCTCAGTCGCGGCCCGAAGCTGTCGATGTCCAGCCCGCGCAACAGGCACGCCTCGACGTACTCCATGCCGTCGCGCAGCGTGAAGGCCAGCTCCTGCGGCCCCGTGCTGCCCGCCTCGCGGATGTGGTAGCCGCTGATGCTCACCGAGTTCCACTTGGGCATGTGCCTGGCCTGGAACTCGATGGTGTCGACCACAAGCTTGACACTTGGTTCAGGAGGATAAATGAACTCGTTCTGGGCGTGGAACTCCTTGAGGATGTCGTTCTGGAGCGTGCCGCCCAGCGAGGCGATGTCGAAGCCGCGCTGTTTGGCCATGGCCAGGTACATCGCCCAGATCACCGCCGCCGGCCCGTTGATGGTCTGGCTGACGGTGACCTGATCGATGGGGATGTCCGCGTACAGCCGATGCATGTCCTCGATGGTGTCGATGGCCACGCCGCACTTGCCCACCTCGCCCACGCTGAGCGCATCGTCGCTGTCGCGGCCCATGAGCGTGGGCAGGTCGAAGGCCGTCGACAGCCCGGTGTTGGCCTTGGTCTTGGTCGTCGCGCCGGCGTTGAGCAGGTACTTGAAGCGCTTGTTGGTGTCGTCGGCGCTGCCAAAGCCGGCGAACTGCCGCATGGTCCACAGCCGCGTTCGATAGCCCTGGGGGAAGAGCCCGCGGGTGTAGGGATACTCGCCCGGCCGGGCGATGTCGCGGTCGAAGTTTTGCAAGGAGGTCGGCGGCTGGTCGGGCCCGTACGACTCGTCGAGCACGATGCCCGAGATGGTGACGGCGGCGGGGTCGACGGCGGCGCGCGAGCCGTTGGCGTGGATGCCGCTGCCCGTGATGCTGGTGTTGGCGGTGGTCATGGTCGTCTCCAGGGCCCGTCGGCGTGGGGGCCGGGTGGGGGCCGGGTGGGGGCGTCTCTCTCCGTTCACGACAAGTATATCTCAACACGGCGGCCAGCCGATTCGCATCCTGTTCAGGCAGCCATCCCGCATCGCCGCCGGGGCCGGGCAAATGGGCGTGGCTTGCTTGTTACCAAGCCCGGGAAGGGTCGTATCTATTCTTGGATGGGCGTTCCACCGCCTGCGGATCACCGCAACGCCACTCGTGGAGGTGCGACATGCACACGAAGGCCATCGCCCGCGCGTCGCTTCTCGGATTGGTTCTCGGCTCGCTCATGGGCTTGTCCGCGCCGGCCGGAGTGGCGCAGGACGCCTGCCTCTACGGCATCGCCGCCGGCGAGCGGGCGCTGTATCGCGTCCACGCCGGCGGCAGCTCGTGGATCGGCGCCATCGGCCCGATCGCGGCCGACGCCGACCTGGCGATGCTCGAGGACGCCGGCGGCGGGCTGGCCTACACCATCGACCGCCGCGCCAACGTGCTGCACACCGTCCGGCTGTCCGACGCGCGGGTCGTGGCCTCGGTGCCGTTGGACGTGGACGTGTGGGTGACGCGACGCGGGCTGGCGCGCTCGCCCGAGGGCGACCTTTACGGCCTGCTGCCGGGCATGGACCTGCGGACGATCGACCCGGCCACGGGCGCCACGGCGCAGGTGGGCCCGGTGACGGGCGCGGGCATGATCGAGTCGCTCGCCTTCGCGCCCGATGGCCGGCTGTTCGCAACCGGCAGCCAAGGCACGCGGTTCTCCGACGCGCTCTACCTGATCGATCGCGCCACCGCCGCCGCCACGCTTGTGGCAAGCCTGCCCGTGCCCGACGCCGACGTGCTCACCTTCGCCAGCGATGGCTCCCTGTACGCCGCCGACTCGGGCGGCTTCGACGCCGACCTGTGGCGCATCGACCCGGCCACGGGCGAATTGGCCAACCTCGGCACGACGGGCATCCGCGAACTCAACGGCCTGGCCCACGCCCCGTGCCCCTGCCGGGCCGACCTGGACGGCGACGGCGAGCTGACGCTCTTTGACTTCCTGGCCTTTGCCATCCTCTTCGACCTGGGCAGCACGCTGGCCGACTTCGACAACGACGGCGAGCTGACCATCTTCGACTTCCTGGCCTTCCAGACCGCCTTCGCAGAGGGCTGCCCCTGACGCGGGGCGGGGCGCAGGATCTGCCGATGCCCCGCGTGGCCGAGCAGGGCAAAAACACCCAAGAACAGCCCCGACGCGGACGCCAGCGGGCAGGGCAGGCCCGATAGAACCGCGAAAATCTCGGATTTGGGAGCGAAGATCGAGGATTTGGGAGCATCAATCTCGGATTTGGGAGCAAAGATCGGGGATTTTGGAGCACAAATCTCGGATTTGGGAGCGAAGATCGGCCAAGTCGGAGCCGCAAAGGCCGATGTGGGAGCGGACATCGGCCATGTCAGAGCCGCAAAGGCCGATGTGGGAGCGGACATCGGCCATGTCAGAGCCGCAAAGGCCGATGTGGGAGCGGACACGGGCCATGTCGGAGCCGCAATGCCCGATGTCGGAGCGGACATCGGGCCATGTCGCAGCGAAGAACCGGCTCTCGGTGCCGATAACGCGGCCGGTCGGGCCGCCCGTGCAACGGCGGGGCGGTGGGGCCCGTAGCATCGCAAGGCCTGCGTCGCCGGCCCGATCCGCACCAAGCCCGGAGGATTCCCATGCGCCGCATCCAGACCGCCGCCACGCTGCTCGCCCTCACCCCCGCCGCCCTCCTGGCCCAGGACTTCGCCTGGATCAACTACGAGAGCGCCGCGGCGCTGGAGGCCACCGAGTTTGCCTCCAGTGCGGTGCGGATGCCCGACTCGCTGCGCATCGCCGCGGAGGACTTCGCCGTCAATGAGCCCACGCGGCTGACCGAGGTGGTGTTCTACTCGGTCTGGATCGACCCGCCGGTGATCCTCGGCGGCGACTGGTACGTGTACGAGTTCGACGATGCCACGCGTTCGCCCGGGCGGCTGATCGCCGGCGCCTTCGACGTGCGCCTGGAAACCGTCGACAGCGGCCTGCGCAGCGCCACCTTCGGCACGATCTACCGCAACACCATGCCCGCGGACCTGGAGCTCGAGCCGGGGCGGTACTTCCTGGGCTTCCGCACGCACGTGGCGCCCGGGGCGGGCAAGCCCGTCAACGCGCCCTTGCACCCCCAGTGGGAGCACGGCTCGGCGACGGCGCACTGGAACTTTGCGGCCCTGCCCGGCGGCGAGGTGTTCGAGGCGTGGGTGCCCATGACGGTCTTCAACCCCACGCCCAAGGAGTGGGCCATGGAGATCCACGGCTCGTCGCGCACCTGCCGGGCCGACATCGACGGCGACGGCGAGTTGACAATCTTCGACTTCCTGGCGTTCCAGAACCTCTTCGCCGCGGGCGACCTGCAAGCCGACTTCGACGGCGACGGCGAGCTGACGATCTTTGACTTTCTTGAGTTCCAGAATGCCTTCGCGGCCGGCTGCGACTGACCAGCGCCCGGCCGGCCCGCGTGCCACGGTGCGGCGGGCCGATGCGGCACCGTCCTACACTGCCCCAAGATGTTGGGCCCCGCGTGCCATGGGGGCCCGACGCATGGCGTTGGCGGGCCCTGGGGACTGGCGGTGATCTGCCCATTTTGCGGCCATAACGACGATCGCGTCATCGACTCGCGCCCGGCCGAGAGCGGCCGGACCATCCGACGCCGGCGGGTGTGCAACCGCTGCGAGCGGCGCTTTACCACCTACGAGCGGGTCGAGCAGCACGCCCGGCTGACCGTGGTCAAGCGCGATGGCAGCCGCGTGCCCTTCGACCCCGACAACGTGCTGCGCGGCATCCAGGCGGCCTGCGGCAAGCGGCCCATCCCCGAGGCGGCCAAGATCGCCGTCGCCGAGGCCGTCGAGGAAGAGCTGCACCAGACCTGCGAGCGAGAGGTCGAGAGCCGGACCATCGGCGAGCTGGTGATGGCGCGGCTGCGCGAGCTGGACGAGGTGGCCTACATCCGCTTTGCCAGCGAATACCACCAGTTCATGAGCGTCAACGAACTCCAGCGAGAGCTCGACCTGCTGCGCACCCGGCCCAGGCCGGTCAAGGACCAGAAGGCCCTGTTCGAGCGTGGGCAGGCCGACGGCCCGGGCCGGGACCCATAGGCTTGCCGGTGGGGCAACCCGCGGGCGCGAAGGAGTGCGGCATGAAGGGGCATGGAACAAGGAACCTTGGGATCTTCACCGGGCTGGCCGCCGCGTGCGTGATGGTCGCGTGCTCGAGCAACCCGCCGCCACGGCCTTTGCCCGAGCCGCTGGGGCAACGCCCGACAGAACGCCCAACCGAACGCCCAACCGAACGCCCACCACAGCGGCCCGCCCAGGGCAACGCGGAAGCGCCGCAGCCATTGGCGTCCACTCCCACGCCCCCTCCGGCTGCATCCAGCAGGACGCCCGCGTGGTATCAGCAAGGCGCCTTCGACCTGGGCGGGCGAGAGCACCGGGCCTTTTCCGTGACGGCCGCGGACGTGCGCGAGGCCCGCAGCGAGGCCCTGCGGCTTGCCTACGAGGCCTATCCCGCCGGGGCCGTGGCCGCCCACGAGGCGGTGCGCCTGGCCGATGGACGATGGACCTTCTACCTGCTCATGGCCTCGGGCGGGTAAGCATCGCTACGCATCGCCCGCGACCGGCTCGAGCAACGACGGATCATCGACGCGGGCGTTGCCCACCCGTGCCGACACGCGATAAATGGCCAGCACGCCGTCGCCCGCGGGGTGGAGCAGGGCCTGCGCCCGCGCGGCGTCATCCTGCCCGGGGTCGAGCCAGGCCGCCACCTCGTGCGGCTCGAGGATGCAGGGCATGCGGTCGTGGATGGGCGCCATCTGGGCGTTGGCGCTGGTGGTCAGGATGGCGCAGCTCTCCAGCTCGCCGTGCCAGCGGTCCCACACACCAGCCAGCAGCAGCGGCGCGCCGTCGGCACGCGCGATGGCATGCGGGCGCTTGCCGCCGCCGGCAAAGGCCTGCCATTCATAAAACGCGCTGGCCGGCACCACGCACCGGCGGCCCTTCATCGGCCCTCGAAAGGCCGGCTTGCTGGCGGCCGTCTCGGCCCGCGCGTTGAACATCGCGTACGAGGGCCTGGCGTCCTTGGCCCAGTGGGGCGTCAGCCACCAGCGCATGGGACGCACGCCCAGCACCCCGGGCGAGCGCTCGTGGGCCACCAGCACGGGCACGGTGCTGGTGGGGGCGATGTTGTACCGGGCCGGGGGCTCGCCGGCGTCGAGCAGTTCCTGGGGCAACGCAAGGCCGTGCTCGGCCAGGAGGTCGTGGACGCCGCGCCAGGTGAAGGTCATGGCAAGCCTGCCGCACATGGGGGCAGCCTAGGCGGACCGCAGCTGGCTGAAACACTAGCCGCCGCATTCCCAATCCAAAGGCTGAGGCATTCTTCACGAAAGGAACCGTCCCATGGCGTGCCCACAAGCCCCCGCACTCCCGGCCGACTTCGCGCGGGCCCAAGCGCCCGAACCGACGACCAACGTTCGCCACCGGCCGCGATGCGCCCGGCGCATCGTCGCGCGTCCGGCCTCGCCCACGCGGGGGCTGGCGCTGGTGACGGGCATCGCCGCCACGCTGGCGCTGGTGCTGGCCTTGCTGCAACTGGCCGACGGGCAGGGCGGCACGGCGGCGGCCAACACGCTCTTTGCCGCCGCGGGCTTCAACGTGCTGTTCACGGCCTTCTACGCGCCGCTGCTGTCGATCTTCACGCTGCGGCGGGGCGTGTGCAAGGCGGTTGGCGCGTTCTTCCTGGCCATCGGCGCGGGCGTGGCCTACACGCTGGGGCTGCTGTTTGCCAGCGTGCTGGTGGTCGTGGCCCTGGCCGCGGTCTTGCCCTAGGCCCGGGCCCCGCGGGCGATCGATCCATCGCCCCCATACACTGCCCCGTGCCCGAAGCGTCCACGAACCGCATCGACCAAGCCCACGAAGCCGCCGGCCCTGCCGAGCCCGGCACCCCGGCGCCGCACATCGCCGACCTCTTTGCACGCGACGGGGTGACGGCCAGCTTCGAGTTCTTCCCCCCCAAATCGCGCGAGGCCGCCGACGGGCTGTACGCGGCCATCAGCGAACTGGCCCCGCTCAAGCCCAGCTTCGTCTCGGTCACCTACGGCGCGGGCGGCTCCACGCGCGAGCTGACCCGCGACCTGGTCCTGCGACTCATCCGCCAGACCCCCCTGCACCCCGTGCCGCACATGACCGGCGTGTGCCACTCCCCCGCGGAGATCGAGGCCATGCTCCAGGCCTACACCGCCGCGGGCGTGCGCAACATCATGGCCCTGGGCGGCGACGCGCCGGCGGGGCACACCGGGGCAGACCCCTACGAGCACTTCCGCTACGGCGTGGACATGGTGCGGGCCGTGCGGGCCTTCAGCGATCGGCAACTGCCGGGCAACCGGCGGCTGGGCATCGGCGTGGGCGGCTACCCCGAGGGCCACGCCGCCACGCCCAACCGCCTGCTGGAGATGGACCACCTCAAGGCCAAGGTCGACGCCGGGGCCGACTTCATCATCACCCAGCTGTTCTTCGACAACCACGACTTCTACGACTTCCGCGAGCGCTGCGAGCTGGCGGGCATCCGCGTGCCAGTCATCGCGGGCATCATGCCCATCACCAGCACCAGGGGCATGGCCCGCATGGCCGAGCTGGCCGCCGGCAGCCGCTTCCCCGCCCCGCTGCTGCGGGCCCTGCGACGGGCGGGCGAAGACCCGGAACTGGTCCGCCGCGTGGGCGTCCACTGGGCCACCGAGCAGTGCCGAGACCTGCTGGACCACAAGGTCGCCGGCCTGCACCTGTACACGCTCAACCGCTCGACGGCCACGCGCGAGATCTACCTCACCCTGGGCGTGCGAGACTCTCGCGCCCTGGCTTGACAGGGCCCCGCACGCTGCCGCGCCGTTTTTGCGCGAAAGGCGTCCGGGAACCGGTTTCGGCCTTCGTCATGGAACGGCAGAGTCGTTTTGCAGTGCGGTAAAACCGTTTTGCAGCGCAGCTGAGGGAATCCGGACCGCGACAGCGTGCCCCTGCACCACGACGGA
>JAHCJI010000018.1 GCA_026126305.1 Phycisphaeraceae bacterium | reverse complement strand
GAAGGGCCTCGGGCCTTTGTTCAGATGCTCCCATTGCCAAACGAGCGTTCTTGTAGCAATTGGGGGTTGGCAATTGGTCAGAGGCTCCCAATGCCCAATGCCCAATGCCCAATGCCCAATGCCCAATGCCCAATGCCCAATGCCCAATGCCCAATGCCCAATGCCGAGCTCAATCGAAGCGCAGGGCCTGGACCGGGTCCATGAGGGCGGCCCGCAGGGCGGGGACCAGGGCGCCGATGACGCTGGCCAGGATGCCGCCCACGACGATGACGGTGAACTTGAAGGCGTCCAGGTCCGTGGGGATGGTGGTGAAGTAATAGACGTTGGGGTCCCACACCTGGACGCCCATGGCCTTGCCCAGCCAGTCGTGGATGGGGTTGATGTTGGAGACCACCAGGGCGGCCAGGGCGGCCCCCAGGGCGCTGCCCACCAGGCCGATGGCCAGGCCGTAGCCCACCCACACCGCCGCCACGCCCGTGCCGCTGGCGCCGATGGCGCGCAGCACGCCGATGTCGCGGGTCTTCTCGCTGACCATGGCCCAGAAGATGGCCAGGACCAGGAAGATGCTGGTGAGGCTGACCACGCCGAAGATGAAGAGCACCAGGGTGGTTTCTTTCTGGACGGCGCCGATGAACATGGCGTTACGCTGCTCATAGGTCATGATGGAGATGAGCTCGGGCGCGGGCACCTCGTGGCGGTGGGCCCGGGCGAAGTCGGCGTAGACCGAGCGGCAGGCTTCGAGCAGGGCGGTGGTAGAGACCCCCGGGGCCGCCCGCACCAGGACGTCGGTGGCGCGGGCGGGCGTGTCGCCGACGATCGCCGGGGCCACCGGGCGCTGGGCGCCGTCGGGTCCGATCTCGAAATCGAAGGGGCTGGCGTCGGGGGCCACCTGCCGGGCCGGGGCCATGAGCAGCAGGCGCTGGAGGGTCTCCAGGGGCAGGACGGCCTGGCGTGCGTCGACGGCGTAATTTCCGGTATACAGCTCGTTGGCCACGGGAAAGTCCAGCGTGCGCAGGTCCAGGGCGCTGGTGCCCGGCTCGCCCAGGGGCAGCACCGTCAGCCGAAGGCTGAGGCGTGGCAGGAAGTCTCCCACGGGCAGGATGCGCCCGTCGGGCAGAAGCTGCGTGGCGAACTGGGGCATGTACCAGTTGCCCGGCATGCGACGGTTCCAGCCGGTGGCGGCGATGCCCACGACCATGGCCGGCTCGCCGTCGAGCGTGCGCAGGCGGCGTCCCTCGGCCAGCCAGGCTTCGAGGATGGGGGCGGCCTCGGGGGCCAGGCGGGGGTCTTCGCCCAGGGGGTCCTGGCGGTGGGGCGTGGCGATGGGCCGCCAGTAGAGCCAGTCGTGGTAGCTGGTGGCGCGGGCGTAGCTGTCCGGGTCGATGCCCAGGAGCTGGACGCTGACCATGCGGCGGTCGGGCAGGCCCAGCAGGCCCAGGGTCTCGATGAGCGGCGTGGCGTGGGCGATGGCCGGATGGGCCTCGAGGCGGTCGGCCAGGTCCTGGTAGTGGGCAAAGCCCACGTGCTCCCAGGTGATGCGCAGGTCGCCGTCGGTCCGGCGTCCCTCATTGACCAGGGTGGTGAGGAAGCCGCCCATGACCGACCAGACGATGAGCTCGGTGGCCACGCTGAGGGTGACCGCCAGGGCCGCCAATAAGGGAATGGCCTTGGTGGTGAGGTACTTGCGGGCCAGGAGGGCGGCGTACATGGACCAGTGTAGAGGGCCCGGATCGGCGTCAATTCGCCGTAACCCGGCGGGCTTGGGGTGGGTATCGTGTCGCATGAAGCGAACGACCTTGCGCCCCGCAGTGGGCTACCTGGTGTGCCGGTCTGGCCTTGCGTGCCTGATGGGCCTGGCGTGCGTGCCCTCGTGCGTGGGGGTGGGGGTGGGGGTGGGCGATGGACGCCCGGCCGCCACGACCGCGGACCATCCTCCCCAGGCCACCAGCCAGCCCCGGCAGGTGCTTGGCGCGACGCCGCCGGCTTCGAGGATCGTGGCCTGGTCGGGCACGGCCCAGGTGGGCGTGGTGGACCGCTTCGAGATCGGGCGCAGCGCGGGCGACCGGCCGATCTATGTGTACCGGCTGAGCGCTGGGGAGGGCGACCCCGATACGAAGCCGGGCCTGCTGATCGTGGCCGGGCTGGATGCGCGGCAGTCTTCGATGTTTGCCATCGCGCGGGGGCTGATCGAGAAGCTCGACGGCGTGCGGGGGTTGGCCGACGCCACGGTGTACGTGATCGCCCAGCCCAACCCCGACGCGAGCGCCCTGGACAGCAGCACCAACCGCCTGGGTGCGGCCTTCCCCGGTGGCACGCTGACGCCCGTGGACCTGGACCGCGACGGGCGTGTGGACGAGGACGGGCCGATGGACCTCAATGGCGACGGGTTCATCACGATGATGCGCATCGCCAACCCGCCGCCGGAGTATGGCCTTCGGCTGACGCACATTGTCGACCCGGACCAGCCCCGGCTGATGCGCCCGGCCGACGCGAGCAAGGGCGAGGTGGCCACGCACGCGATGCACGTCGAGGCCGTCGATCAGGACGGCGATGGCAAGATGGGCGAGGACGGCGTGGGCGGGGTCGACCTGAACATGAACTTCCCGTACCGCTGGCCGGAGTTTGCCAACGGCAACGGGGCGTATCCGTTGAGCGAAGCCGAGAGCAAGGCGCTGGCCACGTGGTTGCTGGGGCGGCCCAACATCCTGGCCACGGTGGTGTATGGGCCGCACGACACGATCGTGAACGTGCCCGAGGCGGGCCGGTTCGACCATACCGGCCGCGTGCCGTTGGGCCTGGAGCGCGACGACAAGGCGTTGATGGACCGTCTCAGCGAGATGTACAAAGAGGCCACGAAGGTGACCAGGGCCGAGCGTGTGGGGCTCGAGGGTTCCTTTGCGGGCTGGGCGTACGCGCACCTGGGGCTGTTGACCATCGCCACCAACCCCTGGCAGCGTCCCGACGCGCCCAAGGACGAGGCCCAAGATGCCCCCGCCGAGCAACCCAAGGAAGAAGCGCCGCCGCCCGCTGCCGACGAACCGCCGTTCGTGATGATCGGCGACTTCAAGCTGGTGCTGACCCGTGAGGCGATCATGGCCGCGATGAGTGAGGCCCAGGGCCTCTCTCCCGACGAGCAGCAGGCCCGGATGGACGCCTTCATGGCCCTGCCCGAGTCGACGCGGCAGCGGATCATGAACATTGCCCAGGGTGCCGCCGACCCGGCCGCCCCGCCGGAACCGCCACCGGCGCGAACGCCCGCGCGTCCGGCGCGCCGGGGCACGGGCGGGGCTTCGGAGGATGCGGCATGGCTGGCGTACGCCGACCGCGTGGGCCATGGCTATGTCGACTGGCAGCCCTATGACCATCCGCAGCTTGGCAGGGTGGAGATCGGGGGCTTTGTGCCGGGTTTGAAGATCAATCCACCCGAGGACATGATCGATGAGATCGTGCGGGCGCAGGCGGGATTTGTCGAGCAACTGCTGGCCATGCTGCCCCGGGTGGTCGTCGACGCGCCCGTGGTCGAGCGGGTGGACGAGGGTGTGTGGCGCGTGTCGGTGACGGTGCGCAACGAGGGCGAACTGCCCACGCGGACGGCCATGGGCACCAAGGCCCGTTGGCTGACGCCGTACGTGCTGGCGCTGGTGCTGCCGCGCGATCGCGTGCTGGCTGGCTCGCCCATCGAGCGGCGCGACAGCATTGCTGCGGGCCAGAGCCTGCGGGCGCAGTGGCTGGTGCTGGGCGGTGCCGGCGAGAAGATCTCTGCGCAGCTGCGCACCGTGGAGTTTGGCACGACGGAAATCACGATCGAACTGGCCGAGACCACCCCGGCAGGAGCTGCCCGATGAACCGATGCACGACCCTCGTGTTGCTTGGCCTGGCGATGGTGCTGCACGCTCCGGTTCTGGCGCAAGAGAAGCGTGCGGCCGACGACGGGACGATGCGGTACAACCCGGGGTACAAGGTGGAGATCGCCTGGAACCGGTATTACGACTTCGAGCAGATCGAGGACCTGCTGCGGCAGATGGCTGCTGCCCACCCCAGGTACGTGACGCTCCAGAGCCTGGGCAAGAGCCTCCAGGGGCGCGACGTGTGGATGGCTATCGTCAACAACCCCGATACCGGCGCGCACGACGAGAAGCCGGCGATGTACATCGATGGCAACATCCACGGCAACGAGGTGCAGGCCGCCGAGGTCGTGCTGTACTCGATGTGGATGCTGCTCGAGAGCCAGGGCAAGAACGCCCGGCTGACCGAGTTGCTCGAGAACGTGAGTTTCTACTTCGCGCCGGTGACCAATCCCGATGGGCGTGCTTGGTGGTTTGCCCAGCCCAACACGCCCAACTCGAGCCGGCACAACCTGCGGCCCGTGGACAACGACAACGATGGCCTTATCGACGAGGACGGATACAACGACCTGGACGGCGATGGCTCCATCACGCAGATGTGGCGTCAGCGCGATGGTGGCGGCTGGCGGCGAGACCCGGACAACCCGCGGCGTTTCTTCCGTGTCGGGCCCACGCAGGCCAGCGACTGGGAGTACCTGGGCATGGAGGGCCTGGATAACGACGGCGACGGCCGCGTGAACGAGGACGGGCCCTTTGCCGACGACATGAACCGCAACTGGCCCGGCGACTGGCAGCCTAACTATGCCCAGTTTGGCGCGGGGCCGTACCCCTTCAGCGCTCCGGAGACCCATGGCATCGGCCGGTTCGTGCTGGCGCATCCCAATATTGCCGCGACGCAGAGCTACCACAACGCGGGCGGGATGATCCTTCGTGGCCCGGGCGACGAGAGCCGGGGCACGTTTTATGATCGCAGCGACAGCCGCGTGTACGACGCCATCGCCGGCGCGGGCGTGCAGATGCTTCCGTATTACCGCGACTGGGTGATCTGGAAGGACCTCTACCGCGTGCATGGCGGGCAGGTGAACTGGTTCGCCGAGACGATGGGCGTGGTGAGTTTCACCAACGAGTTGTGGATCAACGCGAAGCGGTTCCAGGGCGCCCCGGCCAGCGAGACCGAGGAACAGCAGTGGCTCTGGCGTGACCATGTCGTCTTCGGTGCGGAGTTTACCGAGTACACCGAGTTTGACCACCCGGACTATGGCAAGGTGCTCATCGGCGGGCCCAACCGCTGGTCTTCGCGCGTGACGCCGCCCTTCCTGCTCGAGGAGGAGGCGCACCGCAACTTCGCCTTTACCATGTTCCACGCGAGGCAGATGCCGCTGCTGCGCTTCGGCGCGGTGGAGATCAAGGAGCGTTCGCCCGGGCTGTGGCAGGTCGACGTTGCCGTTCGCAACGAGCGGCACATCCCCACACGGCTGAGCAGTGCCCGGCGGAACAACGTTGGCACGAACGACCTGCTGCATTTTGAGAGCGCGAGCGTATCGATGGTTGCCGCTGGGCGTCTGGGCAGTTTCGACGACATGCAGATGAACGAAGCGCGCTTCGAGCCGCATCGCATCCAGTTGCCTGGTGGCATCGGCGGCATGGGGCAGGAGATGTTCCGGTACCTCGTGCGAGGCAAGGCGGGGGATACGTTCACGCTGCGATACCAGGCCGAGAAGGCCCGGGACATCGAAAGGACCTTCGCGCTCGAGCCCACCAGCGAGCCCAGCCCGGCGCCGATGGGGCCTTGAGGCATTTCATCAAGCCTGTGCTGGCGAGAAGGTCCACGTTGGCGTGCAGGAGTACGATTCAAGCTTGGAGCATCCGCGTTGCGAGTTGTCGCATTTGCGGATCGCTCGTGTCATCGTCGGCGACCTGTCGCAAAGCCGAACGCAATCTGCTCCTTTGAGCATCCCCTTCTGGCAGGGATCGAAGGGCGTTGCCCGCGGCGATGACGGCGTTGCGGCGCATCATGCCGAGTGTGGCCCGTTTCATCGCGGTGCTGGCGAAGGCCGCCCGCCTGGATTCTTCGTCCCAGGCCAGCACTTCGACCAGATCGAACGACGCGCGTCGCGGCGTGTATGACGCGTTGGCTTTGCCCACGTCGCCTGTTCGCGGCGAGTTGTGCGGGCAGACTTCCTGGCAGATGTCGCAACCGAAGATCCATGGCCCGATGCCGTGTTCGAGGCCGATGGGGATGGCCTCGCGTCGCTCGATGGTCAGGTAGCTGATGCAGCGGCTGGCGTCGACGGTGTAGGGCGTGATGGCGCTCGTGGGGCACGCGTCGATGCAGCGCGTGCAGGTGCCGCAGTGGTCGGGTTCCTGGTGGTGGTTCGCTTCGAGTTCCAAGGTCGTGAGCACGCCGCCCAAGAGCATCCAACTGCCGATCCTGGGATGGATCAGCAGCGTGTGCTTGCCGATCCAACCCATGCCGGCGGCCAGTGCCAGTTCCCGTTCGTGCACGGGGGCGGTGTCGACAAAGGCCCGGCTGCGTGTGCCCGGCCAGTGTCGAGCGAGTTCGTCGCAGAGGGCGTGCAGACGTTTCTTCATCACCTTGTGGTAATCGCTGCCCCTTGCGTATCGGGCGACGCGTCCATGCTCTGGTGGCGTGATCTGTTCCTGTTCGTTGCGTGTGGCGTACAGATCGGCGACCATGATGGCGCATTGGGCTCCGTCGAGAAGTTGTGCGGGGTTGGCCTTCAGGTCGGCGTGCCTGGCAAGATAGCCCATGGTGCCGTGCTTGCCTTGGGCGAGCCATTGTCGCATCTCGGCCTCGTGGAGCATGGGCCGTAAGGGTGCGATGCCCGCCAAGGCAAAGCCCTGCGTTCGGCAGAGGTCGAGCACCAGTTTCGTACGTTGCCTGGTATCCGTGGCTTCAGACCGCCCCGGCGGCCTGGAGTCGGCCCGCGGCTTTGCCGCTGGCGTTCGCGCCAAGCCAGCCATAGATGGTGCGAACGGCTTGGGGCAACACGCGCTCTGCCGGGGCAAGGCTTGTGTCCCAGGCGGCGTCCCATTCATGTACGATCCAGCCATCGAAGGCGGCAGGGCCGTTCATCGCGTCCACGAACGAGCGTGCCTGGCTGTTACCCTCGCCCAAGGCCATGGCACCTTGTTCTCCATAGTCCTTCAATCGCACCAAGTGGAGGCGTCGGCCGAGGGTGCGCAGGGCCCGTGCCGGGTCGTCGCCAGCGGCGTGGCCCACGGCATTATTGTAGCAGACTCCCACGAGTGGGCTGTCGGCCATGTCCGCGATCTCGCGCAGCTCCTCGGCGGTGCGGAAGGCTCCGCCGTTTTCCAGCAGGATCGTGACGCCACGATGCCGGGCGTGGTCGGCGATGGTCGCCAGTCGGCCGGCGATCAATCGAACACTGGTGGCACGCTTCTCGCCTTCGGGCACCTCAAAGCCGAAAACGCGCAGGTACGGCGCGCCAATGGCGGAGGCGAAATCCACCAACTGCGTGGCCTGTCGGGTCGTGCGTTCCTGATCGAAGAGGAACGTGCGGCCGATGACATGGGGTCGGATGGGTGCGTCCAGCCGGATCGAGGTCGAAAGACAACAGATGTCCACGCCCAGGTCGCCGAAGGTGCGAGCCACCTTGCGGGCGCTGGTCATGAGTGGGTCGTTGACGAACTGGCGGGAGTCGTACCCGAAGGTGCGCAGGTCGACGCCGTCGAAGCCCAGTTCGGCCGCCGTCCGTGCCACGCGATCGAGCGTCCACGATGGGCAGGAAACCGTGCTGAATGCCGTACGAATCATCTCTTGCGTCCTCGCCGAGAACCTTTGGGCCAGACTGGGAAACCCCCAACGCCCACATGGGCACCCATCGTACGACCGGCCCGTGGCCGATCAATGAGCGCCCCGGCACGCCGGACGCAATCGGACGCGCGAACACAGGCAAAACCATCCGGTTGTGCCGCTTGGCGAGTCCTCCAAGACATGGCCAATGTGTCGATTGTTGGCCCGAGGACGATTCGCAAGGGATGGTCATTGATGGAAGGGATGCGGGTGCGTCGAAATGTTGCGTCCGGTATCCACCGCTGACGCACAGGAGTGTGTATGGCACACCACGACCCACAGCCCAAGCCCCTGCGTCTGCGAACTTTGGCAGTCTTGGCTCTTGCCGGTGCGGCAATGATGCCCTTGATCGGTTGCTCTACGACGCATCGCCCCGATGGCCCGCCGAAGGCAGGTGCGTATTCGACGTCGAAGGTGCAGGCGGAGTTGCTCGGCACAGGGAATCAATGGGCTTCGATCAGAGACCGATAACTTTATGGTTTAGTGATTGGCAAGCCCGCCTCTGTCCAGCCCCGATAACCTCCGTCCATCGAGATGACGTCTTTATAGCCCATCTTCTGAAGGTTGTCGGCTGCCAAGGCGGATCGATATCCGCCGCCGCAATAGAGGACGATGGTTGCGTCGGGATCGGGGAGTTTTGCCTCGGCGTCTCGCTCGATAACGCCCTTACCGATATGGACCGCCCCGGGCAGGTGTCCCCTTGCGAACTCGCTCTCCTCCCGGACATCGACCAGGACGAAGGCATCTCCGGCGTCGAGCATGCGTCGAACGTCGTCGACGCGGCATTCCTTCACGCGTGCCCTCGCTTCGTTGACGATGTCCAGAAACTTCTGAGAGTGCTTCATGCCCGGGACCTCCTGGGTGTGCGCGAGCATAGCCGTTCTGGCTTGAGTCCGGGTAGCGGGCGGCCCGCTGCTCCCATACGCTTGTGGATATGCCCCAGGCGATATCGACCCAACCGCTTCCCAAGTATCCGCGAGCCGAGCTCGCATGAGCATTTCTGTTGCCATCGCCGGGGCCACGGGCTATACGGGGCTTGAGCTGATCCGATTGGTGCTGGCCCACCCGAATCTGGAACTGTCGGGCGTGTACGCCTCCCCTGGCGGGCGAAGCGTGGGCCAACGGCTCGACGATGCCTTTGCGGAGTTGCGGGGCCGCACGGAACTGGTGTTGGAGAGCGGCGAGGCGGAGAACATCCTGGCGGGCGCTCCGGGCGTGGTGTTCCTTTGCACGCCGCATGAGGCCAGTGCCGCTTTGGCGCCCGAGTTGCTCGATTCTGGCGCGCTGGTGGCCGACCTGTCTGGTGCCTTTCGGCTGTCGGCCGAGCATTATCCACGTCATTACGGCTTTGAGCACCCTCGACCCGACGTGCTTTCGCGTGCGGTCTATGCGCTTCCCGAGCACAACCGGGAGGCGATAGCCGGTGCTTCTTTGCTGGCTTGTCCGGGTTGTTATCCGACGGCGAGCCTGCTGCCGCTCAAGCCATTGGTTGATGCGGGCGTGCTCGACGAATCTCGGCCGGTGTTGGTCGATGCGGTCAGTGGCATCAGTGGAGCGGGCCGCACGCCATCGCCCCGCACGACTTTTGGCGAGGTGAGCCTCCAGGCATACAACGTGCTGGCGCATCGGCATCAGCCCGAGATCGCTGAGCATTCTGGGCGGGCGGTTTTGTTTGTCCCCAGCGTTGGGCCTTTCTTTCGTGGGATGCAGTCTTTGGTCCACGTTGACATGGTGCCGGGTGTTGGCGAGGCAGAGATCCGCGGCGTGCTCGAATCGGCGTATCAGACGAGCGCCTTCGTGCGTGTGCTGCCCGCGGGCTGCTGGCCATCTGTTTCGTCTGTGGAGCGCACGAACTACGCCGACATCGCTTTGGCCTTCGACGCTCGGCATCGCCATGCCGTGCTCGCGTGCTCGATCGACAACCTTATGAAGGGCGCATCGGGGCAGGCGCTCCAGGCGGTGAACATCCGGCTTGGCTTCGATGAACGGGCGGGGCTCTTGCCCGGGGCAGCGGCCCGTGCCGCCGGGGGTGTCCCATGAGCGCGGTGGTTGTGAAGCTGGGCGGTCGTGGTGTCGACGCGGCGGTTTCTCGCGAGCCGATCATCGACGCGCTGGCTCGGCTGGCGGCGCACGAGAAGTTGGTGATCGTCCACGGCGGCGGGGCGGCTATTGATGCGCGGCTCGATCGGCTTGGCATCGAACCACGTCGCGTGCAAGGTTTGCGGATCACCGACGATGCAACCATGCACGAGGTGGTGGCCGCTCTGGCGGGCAACATCAACCATGCCCTGGTTGGGGCGCTGTTGTCACGCGACATCAACTGCGCGGGACTGACCCTGACGGGTTCGGGCATCCGCTGCCGGCTCCGGCGTCCGGTGGATGGGGTGGATCTTGGCCGCGTGGGCGTTGTTGAGCCCGATGAGGACGCGCATCAGGTCGATGGTCTGCTTGCGTTATTGGGCGCGGGGGTTGTGCCGGTGATCAGTTGCGTGGGTGCCGATGACAACGGCCTCGCGTTGAACGTGAACGCCGATGATGCCGCCGCCGGCGTCGCGTGCGCCCTGGGTGCCAGCCAACTGGTGCTGCTGACCGATACGCCCGGGGTGCTTGATGCCGATGGGCGTCTGATCGAAGAACTCGATCGCCCCGAGATCGAGCGCCTGATCGATTCGGGGATTATCGCCGGCGGCATGATCCCCAAGGTGCGTGCGGCGTTGGAGATGGCTACTCGCCTGCACGCGCCGGTTCGGATCGCTTCGTGGGCCGAGGCCGACGCTCTCTGGTGGCGAGAGCCCCATGCCCCCGGTGGCACGATCATCCGTGACGACAAGCCAGTGGCGTTGGGTGGGGCGTCCCATGCCTGAGACCGCCACCAGTGGGCCCGTGATGCCCAGAACGCTCTTATCTTCGGCGCAATTGGATGCCGAGCGGTTGGTGGCTTTGCTCGACCTGGCCGACCGCATGCGCGAGGCCTGGCCCGCGCCTCCGCGGATGCTTGACGGCAAGGCCATTGCCCTTGTGTTCGAGAAGCCTTCGCTCCGCACGCGTATTTCGTTTGAGATCGGGCTGACGCGTCTGGGGGCGCATGTGGTGTATCTCGACCAGGGTGAATCGCCCATCGGCGACCGGGAATCGGTGCGTGATTTTACACGCACGCTCGAGCGGTATGCCGACGCCATCATCGCGCGTGTTCGTCGGCATAGCGTGCTCGAGGAGATGTCGTTGTGCGCTCGCGTGCCGATCATCAACGCTTTGAGCGACGCGGAGCACCCCTGCCAGGCGCTTGCCGACGCGATGACGATCCGGGCCGCGTGCGGTCGGCTTTCGGGTGTGAAGGTGGCGTACATCGGCGATGGGAACAACGTGTGCCACTCGCTGCTGCTCACGCTTGGTGCACTCGGGGCGTGCGTGACGGTCGTGGGCCCCAGTGCGTACACGCCCGAGCCTTCGGTGCTGACGCTGGCGCGTGAGCGTGCGTTGGCCTCGGGCGGGTCTGTGGCTTTGGAGTTTGATCCCGATGCCATCGCGGGCCACGACGTGATCTACACCGATACCTGGGTGTCGATGGGCAGCGAGAACGAGCGGGACGAACGCGTCGAGGCGTTCCAGCGGTATCGTGTCTCCGAGGCGGCCATGACCCGGGCGGCCCGCGACGGGAAGGTGCCGTTTTTCATGCATTGCCTGCCCGCCTTCCGAGGTGTCGAGGTCGACAACGCGGTGATCGATGGCCCGACCTCGCTTGTGTATGAACAGGCCGAGAACCGGATGCACGCCCAGAACGCCCTGCTGACCATGATGCTCGGCACGAGCGCCGAGCCCAAGAACGGAGCCCACCCATGACCCAGCGCAAGGTCGTCCTTGCCTATTCCGGCGGCCTCGACACCTCGGCCATCGTGCCCTGGCTGGTGGAGAATTACAACGCCCAGGTGCATTGCATCGTGGCCGACGTGGGCCAGGGCGAGGAAGAACTCCAAGGCGTTGAAGAGAAGGCGCGACGCAGCGGAGCGGCCAGTTGCAAGGTGGCGGACCTCAAGGCCGAGTTTGCTGAGGAATATGTCTTCCCGACGCTGATCGCCGGCTGCCAGTACGAGACGACGTACCTGCTTGGAACGGCGATCGCGCGTCCGGTCATCGCCAAGGCACAGGTGGAGTATGCGCTTGAGGTTGGTGCCGACGCGGTGTGCCATGGTTGCACTGGCAAGGGCAACGACCAGATCCGCTTCGAGGCCGCCTTTGCGGCGTTGGCGCCGCAACTGGACGTGATCGCGCCCTGGCGGATCTGGGACATGCACTCGCGCGAAGACTTGTTGGAGTATCTGCGGCAGCGCGATGTCCAGACCACAGCAAGCGCCGCCAAGATCTTCAGCCGGGATCGCAACTTGTGGCATATTTCCCACGAGGGGGGGCCGATCGAAGATCCCTGGAACGCGCCGCCCGGCGATGTGTGGATGCTCACCGAGAATCTGGAGAAGACGCCCGACGATCCCGAGGTTGTTCGTCTGGCATTCGAGGACGGACGGCCCGTCGCCCTGGACGGGCACGCGTTGGATGCCGTGGAACTCATCGAGCGACTCAACGTTTTGGCCGGCCGCCACGGGGTGGGTCGCGTGGACCTCATCGAGAACCGCGTCGTTGGCATCAAGAGCCGGGGCTTGTACGAGACCCCTGCGGGCACGGTCATCGTTGCCGGCCTGCGAGCGCTCGAGGAGTTGGCCTTTGACCGCGACACGCGGCGATACCGCGAGCACATGGCCACGACGTTTGGTGAACTGGTGTACGCGGGCAAGTGGTTCACGCCGCTGCGGCTGGCCCTCAGCGCCGCGGCCGAGAGCATGGCCGTTCGCCTGACGGGCGAGGTGGCGGTGCGGCTCCACAAGGGGCACGCGTTGGTCGAGCAGCGCCGCTGCGAGAGTGCGCTGTACGACCCGCACCTTGCCTCATTCACCGACACGCCGCTCTATGACCAGAAAGATGCGGGTGGCTTCATCCGTTTGTGGACACTGCCCCAGCGTGTGGAGGCGCTGCGCCTCATGCGTGACGCGAGCCAGCACGCCAAGGCCCGGTCATGAGCGGGGGGACCAAGCCCGGCGCGATGTGGGGCGGGCGTTTCGATGAGCCGCCAGCCGAACTCTTCAAGCGGTTCAATGACTCACTGCCCATCGATTGGCGGATGGTCCAGCAGGACATCGCCGCTTCGATCGCCTGGGCCCGCGAACTCCACGCCGTGGGCGTGCTGAGCGAGCATGAATGCCAGCGCATCACCGAAGGCTTGAACGACGTGGCCCGGCATGCCGCCACGCTGCCGGGGCCGCCTTTGGCGAGTGGTCTGGAAGACGTGCACACCTGGGTCGAGCACGAGCTGGTGCAACGCCTGGGAGATCTGGGCAAGAAGTTGCACACGGGCCGCAGCCGCAATGACCTGGTTTCGACGGACATTCGGCTGTGGACTCGAGATTGCATCCTGGAGCGTCGCCGAGAATTGGCCGAACTTCGCCGGGCGTTTCTGGATATCGCCGACCGGCACGCGCACGACCCAATGCCCGCGTACACCCATTTGCAACCCGCGCAGCCGGTGACGATCGGGCACTGGGCCCTGGCGTATGAGGCCATGTTGGCCCGGGACAGCGCTCGGCTGTTGAGCGCCCTGGATCGCGTGAACGAGTGTCCGCTTGGCTGTGGCGCGCTCGCCGGCACCGCCTATGCCATCGACCGCCACCGCCTGGCGAGTGCATTGGGTTTTGCCCGGCCCAGCGGCAACAGCCTCGACGCGGCCAGCGATCGCGATTTCGCGCTCGAGACGCTGGCCGTGTTTGCCGCGTGTGCCGTGCATCTCTCTCGATTGGCCGAGGACATGATCATTTACAACAGCGCCGAGTTCGCGTTGGTGAAACTCTCTGACAGGGTGACGACCGGGTCTTCGTTGATGCCTCAGAAGAAGAACCCCGACGCGTTGGAACTGATCCGCGGCAAGTGCGGGCGCATCGCCGGCGCGCACGCCCAACTTCTGATGCTCCTCAAAGCCCAGCCCCTGGCGTACAACAAGGACAACCAGGAAGACAAGGCGGCCCTCTTTGACGCCAGCGACGAGTTGAGCCTGTGTTTGCGCATCGCGGTGTTGGTGATGGATACCACCACCTTCGATCTGGAGCGCTGCCGGGCGCGAGCCTCGGCCGGTTATGCCAACGCCACCGAACTGGCCGACTACCTGGTTGCTCGCGGGGTGCCCTTCCGCGAGGCCCACGAGGTGGCGGGCAAGGCCGTTCGTGTTGCCCTGGCCGCCGGCCAGCCCCTCGAGGCCCTGCCTTTGGAAGCCCTGCGAGCGATTCATGGGGCCATTGATGCCGACGTGTACGACGTGCTGACCCTTGAGGCCACGCTGAGCAAGCGGCGTGCATTCGCGGGTACCGCTCCGTCGAGGGTTGACGAGGCACGAGCCGCCGCACGGACCCGATTAGCCTCTGAACAGGCCTGATACGGGTTTGCCAGCGTCGACGCAGGGTCTTACCGGACCCACGCGGCGGGCTCCACCCAATTTTGTGGGCGAGTGGTCTGAAATCGGCCATTTTTCACAGAAATCCGGATCAAATGCCGTTGTGAGGCCTCATGGTTCCCGGTAACCTGTGTGCTTCCCAACCGTCATGGGCATGATGCCCATAGCGGGAATACCCGAGCCGAAACCCTTGGCATGGATGCTCGGGGGCCAAGGCCGATCGAGGACTTCTCCCAAGATGTTCCCTTTTTCTTCCACCAGACGGGCGTCGCTGGCCTGCGTTGGCACGATGCTCGCCGTGGCCGGCCTGCCCGCCGCCGCGCAGCATGTCGAGATCAACCAACCCCATCGGCACCAGTTGGAACTCCGCTACGCCTCGTTCGATCCTCTGACCGTTGTTCCAGCCGTCCCGGCCCGGCTGCGGGCCCATGCCGACGCGGGCGTTTACATCGTGCAGTTGCACGATCGCGCCACCGATGCCGCGCGTCGGTCTATTACTTCCACGGGTGCCCGGTTGGATCGGTATCTGCCGATGAACGCTTACATCGTTCGGATGGATGGTGCAACGGCCGCTGCGGTGCGTGCGCTGCCCGCGGTGCGCTGGGTGGGCCCTTTCCATCCGGCGTATAAGCTTGATGAGCCATTGCTCCAGGCCATCGTGCTGGGGGGGCTCGGCGATTCGCCGGTGCGGTACTCGATCCAGATGCTCGCTCGCGGGGAGGCTGATCAGCGGTCTGTGGCCCGTTCCATCGCAGGTCTGGGCGGGCTGGTGCATGGTGGCGAGCCTTTGGGGTATCGCATCGAGGCCACTCTGACTCTCGAACAACTCGAGGCCATCGCCCACCGTCCCGAGGTGCTCTTCATCGATGCCAAGGGTGCGCCCGAGGACGACATGGAACTTGCTCGCCAGTTCGGTGGCGCACGGACGCTGCACGCGCTTGGGTATCTGGGGCAAGGCGTTCGCGGCGAAGTGCTCGACGGCGGGCTTCGTCTGGAGCATGTGGATTTCCAGGCGACCCCACCGATCATCCATGGCTCGAACAGCCCCGTCACAGCCCACGGCACGTCGGTGTATGGCATCGTCTTTGGCGATGGCACGGGCGACCCGCGTCATTCCGGGATGCTGCCGATGGGCCAGGGAATCTTCGCCTCGTACACCGAGCTGGGATTCCTCGGCGGCGGCCCGGGTCGATATGCGCATACCGCCGAATTGGTCGACCCCGATGGTCCGTACCGCGCTGTCTTCCAGACCAACAGTTGGGGCGATCCTCGCACGGTGCAGTACACCACCCTTTCGGCCCAGATGGACGACCTGATCTTCCTGAACGAATTGTTGATCACGCAGAGCCAATCGAACGCGGGCACGCGGCAATCGCGTCCGCAAGCCTGGGCCAAGAACGTGGTGTCGGTGGGGGGTATCAACCACCTCGATACGCTCACACGCGATGACGACTTCCACTTCTACGCCAGCACGGGCCCGGCGGCCGATGGTCGCATCAAGCCCGATCTCTCGCATTTTTACGACGCGGTGGAGACCACCAGCAGCGCGGGCCCACGGGCCTATACCACATTCAACGGCACCAGCGCGAGCACGCCCATCGTGGCGGGACACTTTGGTCTCTTTTTCCAACTCTGGGGCACGGGCTTTTTTAACAACCCGGTTGATCCCACGGGAGATGTCTTTGAGAATCGCCCCAGCGCGATGCTGGCCAAGGCGTTCATGATCAACACCGCTACCCCATGGCCGCTGCGCGACGACCTGGCGCGCATCCATCAAGGCTGGGGCGCGCCTGACCTCTCGTCCATCTTCCGGGCCCGCTCGAGCCTCTACACGGTGGACCAGTCGCACAACCTTCTTGCCCCGGGCGACATGGCCGAGTACAGCGTCGATATCTTGCAGGGCCCCAGCCAGCCGCTGCGCATCACGATGGCATATCTCGACCCGCCGGGCAACCCGGCCGCCCGCGTGGCGCGCATCAACGACCTGGACCTGCTGGTCATCGATCCTTCGGGACAGGTGTACCACGGCAACGTCGGCCTGAGCGAGGGCTTGTACTCGATTCCCGGCGGCGTTCCCAATGCTGTCGATACGGTCGAAAACGTCTTTATCGAGACCGCCAAGCCGGGCCGGTGGACGGTTCGGGTCATCGCCCGCGAGATCAACGAGGACGCGAACCTGGCCACCGCGCACATGGACGCACACTTCGCATTGGTTATCCATGGTGGGCAGGCCCGTGCGGTGTGCGCGGCCGACTTCGACGGCGAT
Organism: Phycisphaeraceae bacterium; assembly: GCA_026126305.1. Taxonomy (GTDB): domain Bacteria; phylum Planctomycetota; class Phycisphaerae; order Phycisphaerales; family UBA1924; genus JAHCJI01. The sequence goes on along the minus strand of JAHCJI010000018.1, from coordinate 29,757 downwards.
GGCGTGTTGTCGGTCTTTGACTTCATCGCCTTCCAGCGTGCTTTCGACACGGGAGATATGCGTGCCGACCTCGACCGCGACGGTCGGCTGACCATCTTTGATTTCATGCTATTCCAGACGCGTTTCCTGGCCGGTTGCGATTGAAGGCCCGTCCCAGAACAACCACGCCCCGCGCCGGGTGCTACCCGGCGCGGGGCGTGCCGCATGTTGCCCCTCCTTGGAGCAAACCGCGGGGTGTTCTTCAGTTTGCGCGGGCCACGCCCACCTGACCCTTGCCGCGGGCGATGGCGTCCATGACGATGGCGCTGGTGTACCCGTTCGACAACCAGGGGGTGTCGCCCTCGATGCCCGGGCCATAAACGGCCAGCACGGGCGGGGCCTTCTGCCCCAATTCACGCATCAGGGCCCACGCGGGCTGGCGAGAACTGGTCAGGTCGGCCTTGATCATCACCACGTCGTCGCGGCGCAAGCGCGAGTTCACGGGCTCGGCGGCCAGGACACCCTGTTCCAGTGCCACGCAATTGATGCACCAGTCGGCTGTGAACTTCACCACCACCACGTAGCCCTCGGCCCGGGCCCGCTCGAGCAATTGGGGCGTGTAATCGACCCAGGTTCCCGTCATGATCGCGCCGCCGCCTGATTGTTCGCCGGCCTGGGCGATATGCCGCTCGCGTTCGAGGTAGTTGGCCTTGGCGTCGCCCGTGGCGTCGTAGGCAAAGAGCAGCGCCCCGCCACCCAGCAGCATGGACAGCACGGTGAAGACGCCCCGCTTGGGAATGCTCTTTGTGATCTGGAGCGTGCGATAGGCAAGCCACGCGCAGGCCATCGCCACGAAGATGGCAGCCGCCCACCAGTGCATCTGCCGGCCGATCCAGGGCATGTCCAGGATCAGCGCCTGGATGCCCGTGGCCAGGAAGTACGCGCCCGCGCCCAACAGCAGCAGGCCCATGACCTGCTTGACCAGTTCGCTGGCCGGCCCGGTGCGAGGCAGCACCTCGACCCACTTGGGGTTCATCGACAAGATCAGGTAAGGCAGCGCCATGCCCACGCCCAAGGCCGTGAAGATCAGCATCGTGACCAGCGGGGGGATCTCCGTCGCGCTCACCAGCAGCGCGCCGGCCACCAGCCCGAAGCAAGGCAGGCCCAGCACGCCGGTCATCACGCCGAAGACGAACGAGCCCCATGGGCTGTCGGCCTTGGGATTGACCTTGTAGACCGATTGGGGCAGTTGGATGGTGAACAGGCCCATGAGACCCAGCGACATGGCGGCAATGATGACTCCCACGCCCACGGTGAACCACCACACGCCGAAGATCGCGCCCACGGCCTTGCCCAGCAAGGCAGCGGGGATGCCAAGCCCGACCCAGAACGCCACCACGCCCAGAGCCATCCAGATGCCCAGCAGCAGGGTCTTGCCGGGCGAGCCGGCGTGCTGGGAGAGGGTCATGACCTTGATGGGGATCACCGGCAGCACGCACGGGGTCAGGTTCAGCACGAAGCCGCCCACGACGCCCAAAAGAATGATGCCCAGGATGCCGCCGATGGAGTCGGGCGTGGGGACGGCGACGAAGCCCAGGAACTTGTTGCGCGTGTCGGCCTGCTGGGCTGCCTCGGCCGGCGCTTCCTCTACGGATGTGGATGGTTCTGCGGGTGGAAGTTCGCCGTACAAGCCCGAGACCACCAGTGCGATGGCGTCATCGATGGTCGCCGGGTAGATGCCGGCAGCGTCGGAAGGTGGAGTGCCCTGGCCGAAAGCGGGCAGCGGTGCCAGGACGTTTGCCTGTTCGGGGATGAAGCACACCGCCTCGTCGCAGGCTTGGAAGCCAACCACGAGTTCGAGCGTTCGGGCGCTCTCTGCGGTCGCTCGGTCGATCAGCACGGGGACATAGATGACCACGCGGCCGGTGTAGACGGGCGCATCGACGGTGCCGCCCGAGCCCGAGACGTCTGGCACGGGGTAGGGCTTGGGCGTAGGCCATTGGATGGCACCCGTGCCGAGCACCCCTCCAACGGAGCGGACCGAGACCTCGGTTCGTATGGCAATCTGGTCGATTTCTGGCGACAGCACGTCCTGGTCGGCGCTGGGCCAACTCTTGATGCCTTCGGGGTGGTCCATGACCACGGCCACGAGTGCAACCAGTGGGCCCTCGGCCGCCTGTGTGGGTGCCCACCAGGCTTGGGCAGAAATCGGTACGGACGTTTCCTCGAAGAAGTCTGGTACCTGGGCCGCGGAGCGAGTGGGCAGGCAGCTCAAGAGAAACATGGCGAAGCCCAAGGCGATCAGATACCGCATACGGGAACCTCCAATTCGTGGCGGGACCGCCGGAGTGACTCCGTGGATCACATGCCAATGCCCAGTGTAATCCTCGCCGCCGCATTGGTGTTCCCGATTTTGGCCCGATGGTTGCGGGATGCTCAAGCCCCGGGGCCGCAGGGTCCGATGCTTGCGCTTACCGCGGCCGTCGCGGGATCCGCCGAAACCAACGGGTTGACGTTTCCATGGACGTACTGGACCAGAGCGAGGTCGATGCCCTGCTGGCGGCTGTCAGCGGCGGTCACGTCGAGGAAGAACCCGAAGAAGAGCGGATTTTCAGCCGCCATCGGCGAGATTTTGACCAGGTCGAAGTCAGAAACTACGACTTCAAGCGCCCCGAGCGGGTCAGCAAGGACCAGATGCGGTCGTTGCAGACGCTGCACGAGCAGTTTGCTCGGAACTTTGGCGCTTCGTTATCGGGCTTTTTGCGGACCATCGTCGAGGTCAAGGTCGCGACATGCGAACAAATGACGTATGGCGAGTTCATCAGCGCCCTGCCCAACCCCACCAGCTTCAATTTGATCGAGGCCGACGAGTTGGAAGGCCAGATCTGCATGGAGCTGAGCCCGCTGATCATTTATCCGATCATCGACCGTCTCCTCGGGGGCACCAGCCAGGACTTGTTCATCCCCCAGAGGCCGATGACGCTTATTGAGAGTCGATTGATCAGTAACGTGACCAACCGTGGCCTGGAAGCATTGAGCGAAGCATGGGCTGGTGTCAAGGAGATGGCCTTTGCCATCAAGGCAACCGAGAGCAACCCCCAGTTGGTGCAGATCGTCCCGCCCAACGAGGTGGTGGTGGTCATCGGCTTTGAGGTGAAGATGTCCAACCGGGCGGGCACGATGAGCCTGTGCATTCCGTACAACGTGATCGAGCCGGTCATGGACGCTGTGAGTGCCCAGAACTGGTTTTCTGCGGGCCGGGTCGGGCGTTCACCGGGTATGGAACGTCGGCTTGGCGACTCACTTTCGGGTGCTGATGTTCGGGTTTCGGGCGTACTCGCCCGGACAACGATCAGCCTGCGTGACCTGGCGACGATGGCGGTTGGCGACCTGATCCTGACGGAAACACTCTCGACCAAGCCGGTGGTCCTGACGGTGGAAGGCCAGTCGAAGTTCCTGGCCCACATCGGTCAGTATCGCAACAAGCGTGCCTTGCGGATGGTTCGGCGTGTGACGCCTACGGATCGGCTGTAGGCGCGATCTGCCAGCGGAAGGGCAAGGCCCCTTACCCGGTTTGACTCTGTTGGCTTCGATCCACTAAGATAGCGTGCTATGAGCCGCGCCGGGACTCATTTCGGCCTCGTGTGCTCGCCCGTCAAGGGCGTGTGCATGGCCGCCGGGAGAATCCATGCGTGGGCGTCGACGAAGGGTTGCTGCCGATGATGTGAGGTTTCGGCACAATCTGGGCGCCTTCTGGCTGACAGTCGCGGGTTTTCGCACTGTGGGCCGGTTTGGCAGGCGGTTTATGGCCGGGTCATGAGCGCGTTTGGCGTCTTGTGGCCCGGGTTGTTGTTTGGAAGGTCACGCCCCTGTGGGCGTTGGAGGAATCGGACGTTGAACGGCCCGGAAATGCTGCGGATCCTGGATTCGATCGCCCGCGACCGTAAGGTGGAGCGTTCGGTATTGATCGCCGACCTTGAGCAGGCGATGGTGAGCGCTGCGCGGAAGCACTTTGGATCGCTGGATCTGGAGGAGTTTGCCTGCTCGGTCGATCCTCTGAGCGGGCAGATCGCGCTGAAGCGGCACGGCGAGCCGGTGGAGTTGAACCCGCAGGACCTGGGCCGCATCGCCGCCCAGACGTTCAAGCAGGTGATGATCCAGAAGTTCCGCGAGGACGAGCAGAGCAGCCTGTATGACCGCTACCACACCAGGATCGGTCAGATCCTGACGGGGACGGCCCAGCGCTATGAGCGTGGTGGCCGCCTGATCGTGGCGCTCGATTCGGGCGAGGGCGAGATGCCCCGTCAGGAACAGATCCCAGGCGAGCAATTCAGCCCGGGCGATCGGGTGCGGGCGATGATCCTGGACGTGAAGCGCGATGGGTCGGCGACGCGGGTGCTGCTCAGCCGGGCGCATACCGACTTCATCAAGCGACTGTTCGAGGTCGAGGTGCCCGAGGTGGCCGAGCGGATCATCGAGGTCAAGGCGATGGCTCGCGAGCCCGGGCAGCGGACGAAGATCGCGGTGAGCAGCATCGACAGCCGCGTGGACGCGGTGGGTGCCTGCGTGGGCGTGCGTGGCAGCCGGATCAAGAACATTGTTGACGAGTTGAATGGCGAGAAGATCGACATCGTGCGTTGGAACGAGAGCAGCCAGATCCTGATCCAGAACGCGCTGAAGCCTGCCGAGGTGGCCGAGATCAGCCTGTGCTTCGAGTTGGGCCGGGCGACGGTGGTGGTGCGTGACGACCAGTTGAGCCTTGCCATCGGCAAGCGTGGTCAGAACGTACGTCTGGCGGCGAAGCTGACCGGCTGGGACGTGGACATCCTGACGCCCGAGGAGTTCACCAAGGGTTTGGAGACACTTTCGACGACGCTCCAGCAGGTCCCCGAGATCGACGAGCAGAAGGTGGACCGCCTTGCGGCGCTGGGCATGATCAGCGTGTTCGATATCGAGGAGATTGGTGCCGAGGTGCTGGCCACGGAATTGGAATTGCCCGCCGAGGTGGCCGAGCGTGCCGTGCAACTGGCCAGCGAGCAGGCGAAGATCGTGGCCGAGCAGCAGGCCCGCGAGAAGGAAGAGGCCGAGAAGCGTCGTGCCGAAGAGCAGGCGCGTCTGGGCTCAGGAGATGACCTTCTTGGCCCCGAGGGAGCCCCGGACGCGGACAGCGCGGCGGCGGCGATCCTTGGTGGGTCGCAGGCTTCGGCCGCTGGTGATGCCGCTGCCTCCCAGAGTGGTGATGGCGGCCGTGAGGGTTCGAGTTCCCAGGACGACTTGCCCGGCAAGAGCGGTGAGAGCCGTGCCGCGGAGATCCTGGGCGGCTGAGAGAGTGCTTGAGAGATGCCCCAAAGGCCCCGGTGGTGATCGGTGGGGCCGGGCGTATGGAGTGACGTTTGGCAAAGCGTGTGTTCGAGATCGCGAAGGAACTGAACGTCGCCTCGAAGGCGATCGTGGAAAAATGCCGCGCCGAGGGCATCCCCGAGAGCGTCATCAAGAACCACATGTCCACCGTATCGGTCGGGCTTGAGGCGACGATCCGCGAGTGGTTCAGTGAGAGCAGCGAGCCTTCGGCTACGGCGGTGGAAACGGCCAAGCCGGTGAACCTCGAGAACGTCCGCGCCAAGCCTCGCGCCAGACGGAAGGCCGGGGAGACCGATAGCCCCGCAGGCGAAGAGACAGGCACGGGCACGGCTGTTGCAGAGCCCCCGCGTCGTGCCGCCCGTGCCGCGCCGGCCGCTCCCGAACCGGAGCGAGAAGAGAGCGAGCCGAGCGGGGCGGAGACTCCCGATATTGTTGAGCCCGTTGTTGGCGCGATCGCGGATGTCGAGTCCATCGAGACGCGCGTGGCGGAAGAAGCGCCTGTTGCATCGACCACTTCAGACGAGCCGAGTATTCACGATGGCCTTGAACAGGATACTGGGCCCGATGCCCCTGCGTCTGGTCCTGCCCGAACGGTCTCGGAAGCCCCGCGACCGGTGCCACCGCCGACACCGGCACCCAAGAACGTTCCGACGCGTCCGACGATCATCAAGCCCGCGGGCCCGATGCTCGAGAAGAAGACACCGGTCAAACTGAGCGGGCCCAAGATCATTCGCGTCGAGGCTCCAGAGCAGATCGATACCCGTTCACGCGGTCGCGGTCCGGCCCCACGCGGTGGCGGCGAGGGTGGTTTTGGCGGACCGATGGCACCATTGCCGGCGGGGCCGGACACGGGTGGCGGCCGTGGTGGTCGCGGCGGTGGGGGCGGCCCTGGCGGTGGTGGAGGCGGTGCTGGCGGCGGGAGCAGCCGCAGGCGTGGCCGGAACGAACCGCAGCATGGCGGCAGCGGGATGTGGCGTGAGCAGGACCTGATCGAGCGGGAGGCCAAGCTCCAGCAGGCTGGGGGGTATCTGCGCAAGCGTCGGCAGGACCTGGCCCGCACCGGTGGCCCGTCGGGCGGGCGGGCACAGCCGGCCGTCCAGCAGGGCGGTCGTGTGAAGATCGCCGCTCCTTTCACGATCAAAGACCTTTCTGCCGCGACGGGTGTGAAGGGTGCCGAGATCGTCAAGAGGCTGTTCATGCAGGGCATCATGGCCCAGATCAACAGCGGGATCGATGTCGTCAAGGCCCAAGAGATCATGATGGACTTTGACATCGAGCTCGAAGTGACCGAAGCCAGGAGCGCCGAAGAGGCGGTGGCTGCCCAGTTCGAGACGCGGACAACGGTCAACGAGAAGTCCCGCGGCCCGGTGGTGACGATCCTGGGACACGTGGACCACGGCAAGACGAGCCTGCTGGACAAGATCCGCAACGCCAACGTGGCGGCGGGCGAGGCGGGTGGCATCACGCAGGCTACCAGCGCCTTCCGCGTGCCGGTGCGGGTGGGCGACGAATCGAAGCAGGTGGTGTTCATCGACACGCCCGGGCACAAGGCGTTCACGGCGATGCGTTCTCGTGGTGCGAACGTGACGGACATCGTGGTGCTTGTGGTGGCCGCCGACGACGGCGTGATGCCCCAGACCATCGAGAGCATCAGCCACGCGAAGGCGGCGGGGGTGCCCATCGTGGTGGCGCTCAACAAGATCGACCGCCCCAGCGCGACGGACGCGAAGATCCAAGAGATCTTCGGGCAATTGGCCCGGCACGACCTGAACCCCGTGGACTGGGGCGGGGACATCGAGGTGGTGCGCACGAGCGCCATCACCGGGCAGGGCATCCAGGAGTTGCTTGAAGCGCTGGACTTCCAGGCCCAGTTGCTGGAACTGAAGGCCGATTTTGGTGGTCCGGCCCGCGGCACGGTGATCGAGGCGCAGATGGAGCCCGGTCGCGGCGCGGTGATGAACGTGCTGCTGCAAGAGGGCGAGCTGAAGGTGGGCGACTTCATTGTCGCGGGGCGTGCCTTCGGGCGCGTGCGCGACATCACCGACGACAAGGGCCAGCGTCTGCGCGTGGCGCACCCGCCCATGCCCTTGCAGGTGACGGGCATCGACGAGTTGCCCGACGCGGGCGACAAGTTCTTCGTGGCGACCAGCCTGAAGGAGGCCCAGAACGCCGCCGAGCAGCGCCGGGGCCGTGAACGCGAGGAGCAACTGGCCCAGCCGGCGATGACCCTCGACCGGATGTTCAGCCAGATGGCCGAGGCGGAACTGAAGGAGATCCTGGTCGTTCTCAAGGCCGACGTGCAGGGTTCTGTGGACGTGCTCAAGAGCGAGATCGAGGGCGTGTCGGGCGACGAGATCAAGGTGCGCGTGATCCACAGCGCGGTGGGCGGCATCACCGAGAGCGACGTACTGCTGGCCGAGGCGTCCAAGGCCGTGGTCATCGGGTTCAACGTCATCCCCTCGGGCAAGGCGCGCAAGCTGGCCGAGAGCAAGGGCGTGCAGATCCGCACGTACGACGTGATCTACCACATCACCGAGGACATGGCCAAGGCCGCCGAGGGCCTGCTGGCGCCCGAGCTGCGCCAGGAAGTGCTGGGCCACGCCGAGGTGCGGGCGGTGTTCAAGGTGTCCAAGGTGGGCACGATCGCGGGCTGCTACGTCACCGACGGCGTGGTGCAGCGCGACGCGCTCATCCGCGTCACGCGTGGCGACATCGTCATCGAGAACGATCGCAAGCTCAGCCAGCTCAAGCGCTTCAAGGACGACGCGAAGGAGGTTCGCGCGAACATGGAGTGCGGCATGAAGATCGACGGGTACGACGACATCAAGGAAGGCGACATCCTCGAGTGCTACAGGCAGGTCGAAGTGAAGCGGACGCTGTAACGCCCGCGCCGCTGCGAAGCCATGGTCATCGGCGTCCTCCAGTTCGAGTTGCTCATCCCCGGGGCCGAGTCCCTCAAGGAAAAGCGGGCCGTGGTGCGCAGCGTGCGTGACAAGCTCAGCAGAGAGCTGCGACTGAGCATCGCCGAGGTGGGGGCGCACGACAACCCTTCGCTGGCGATGATGGGCATGGCGATTGTCGCCAACGACGGGCCGCGGGCCCACGAGTTGCTCGACAAGGCCTGGAACCGCCTGACCGAGCTGCGCGACGGGCAGATCGGCAACGTCCGGCGGGAAGTCATCGTGCCTTCGCGCGAGGACTTGGCCGAGCCCGTGACGGGCCCCGACGAGGCCGAGATTGCCGCCGAGTTGCTCGAACACTACACGCATGAGAGCGAAACGCTCGGGGATGGTCGGCCATGAGCACCAGGAATGACCGGCTGACCTCGTCGATCGAGCGTGGCGTGCAGCAGGTGCTGGCCCGTGGATTGCAGGATCCTCGCGTGCGGGGTCTCATCACCGTGACGAAGGTCGAACTCACGCCCGATGGCAAGCAGGCGACCATCGGCATCAGCGTACTGCCCGCCGAGCACCAGAAGTTAACTGTCCACGGCCTGAGCAGCGCGTCGCGGCATATCCGCCGGGAAGTGGGCGAGTTGATCCGCACGAGGTCGATGCCCGAGTTTCGCTTCGTCGAGGACGGCAGCCTGAAGAAACAGGCCGAGGTGCTCGGTACCCTGGCCAAGGTGCGTGAGGAACTCGAGGGCAAGCCAGCGGCCGACGGTACCGACGGGGATGCGTCCGAGGACGCAACGTGAGCCCGATGGAACCCAACGAGGCTCGGGATCGGATCGAGGCCTGGCTGGCGGATGTTCCGATGCCACCGGCACCCGATCCTGCGGCCCTGCTTCCTGGGGCCATTGATCATGCGACTGCCGAGTTGGTGTTCTCGATGCTTGTGTGGGAGGCGGGCGTGCCTCATGCGGTGAGTGCGGCCCGAAGGTTGGCCGCACAATTCGTGGACGTGAACGAGTTGCGTGTGGCGCTGGTGGTTGAAGTCGAAGACACGATCGGCCTGACCGATGCCCATGCGAACCGCCGGGCACGGATGATCGTGGGCACGCTGATGCATGTGTTCGAGACCCAGGACGGCGTCTCGATCGATCGCATCGCGCGCGGCGGTGCCCACGAGGCCGGGCCTTACCTGAGTGGCATCGAGGGACTTGCACCGTTTGTGGTCGATCGGGTGCTGGCGTTGGTGTTGGGCGAGCCGCGTGTGCCCATCGACGATCGGCTGCGTCGCGTGCTGATCGAGCGCGGCGTGATCGGTCCCAGCGTTGGTGCTGACGCGGCGGCGGAACTTCTGGTCGGCTGTTGCCCTGCGGGTGGTGCCAAGAGCCTGTACCTTCGGCTCGAGGCGGCCAGCAGCCGAGAGGGCTTGGGTGTGGGCAGGGATTGAGTGGTTCGTATGATCTTGTCGGCGGCCGGGTGCGGCCGGCGGCTGGATGGAAGAGTCTGAGGTTCAGAGCAAGGGAGTAACCGGTGGCCGGACACAGCAAGTGGGCGAATATCAGGCACCGCAAGGAGCGGCAGGACAAAAAGAAGGGCAAGATCTGGAGCAAGTGCTCCAAGGCGATCATGGTTGCCGCCCGGCAGGGTGGGGGCGACCCCGAGACCAACCTCGCGCTCCGGTACGCCATCGACGAGGCACGCTATGCCAATATGCCCAAGGACACCATCCAGCGCGCGGTGGACAAGGGCAGCGGCGCGGCCGAGGGCGAGGGCTTCGCCGAGATCACCTACGAGGGCTACGGCCCGGGCGGGGTAGCCATCATCATCGACACGCTCACCGATAATCGGACACGCACGGTCAACGACCTGCGATTGATCCTGGGCAAGGGTGGCGGCAGCATGGGCACCTCGGGCAGCGTCGCGTTCATGTTCGAGACCAAGGGCCGGATCTACATCGAGGCCTCGAAGGCCAGTGAAGAGCAACTGATGGAGGTCGCCCTCGAAGCGGGAGCCGAAGATATCGAATCTCCCGAGCGCGATGGCGACGACGCGGGCATGTGGGTCATCACCACCGACCGCACCGACTACCACGCGGTTCGGCAGGCCATCGAGAACTCGAAGATCGAAGTCAGCGAGGGCGGCATCACCAAGATCCCCACGATGTACGCCAAGCCGACCCTTGAAGAAGCCCGGAAGCTCATGAACCTCATCGACGCCATCGAGGACAACGACGACGTGCAGAAGGTGTACCACAACCTTGACGAAGATCTGGTGGCCGAGGCTTCTGAGTGAGGACTCGGGAGGGGGGAACAGGACATTCCGAAGCCTTTGCGTGAGGGTGGGCTGTTCTATTCGCCCATTTTAGTGCGGATGTGGTTCGGGCCGGTGATGGTCTTGTGAACGGGGCACATGCCCGCGATCTCGACGAGGCGGTGTTTTTGTTCGTCGCTGAGATCGCCTTGGGGCGTGATGACGCAGTCGATGACGCTGACCATGCCGTCGACCTGCTCGCAATCGTCGCAGTCGTTGGCGTGGACCTTCTGATGGCTCAGGATGATGTCGAGCCTGTCGAGGGGCCATTGCTTTCGGTCGGCGTACATGCGCACGGTGATGGCCTTGCACGCACCAAGGGAAGCCAGGAGCAGGGCGTAGGGATCCGGCCCGTTGTCCGAACCGCCGACGCTCTCGGGTTCGTCGGCGATGAGGCCATGTTCGCCAGCGCGGATTTCCGTATGGTAATGGTCCTTGCCGATGTGGACATGAACGACACGATGCTCGGCCATGGGGTTGTCTCCTTGGCCGAGCTTATCCGTGAGAGATCGTATGTGTCGTGCCGTGGTTTCGATCAGCCGCCGCCGCCGGGGTCTGCCGGGTTGCTGGAGATGATGCGTCCGCCAACGACGGCGCTGACTGGCTGCTGCCCAAAGCCATCGATGGTGGAGATGCCGGTGTCGATGCCCATGGTGATATAGCGCTTCCCATCGATGATGTGGGTGAGCCTCTGGGTGGGCCAGTATGGGTAGCCGGCGATGCCGCGATGGACGTAGTCCGGGGCACGGACGATGATGGTTCCACGGAAGTGCCGGATCGAGGCACTTGGGTTTTCGACCCAATGCTCGGGTTCGACGAGGTCCTGGATGATGTCGATGATTTCCTGGGCCTGCTCGTCGCGGTTGGGCTGTTCGGTGTTGTTATTGTTGTTGTTATCCTGGAATGGGCTCTGCGCGCCGCCACCTTGGGAGCTTTGCAAGGCCTGCTGGAGGTCGATGGTCGGCACCTCCGGATAGTCGGGGATGACCAGCAGCAGGTCGTTGATGTCGTAGACCTGGACGCGGTTGGAGCGGTTCAGTCGGCTGGTCGGGCCGACCTGCATCGCGCCCCAAGTTGTCATTTGCCAGTTGTTGCGGCCGCCGAAACCGTCTTCGGTCTTGGCCAAGACCCGTTCGAGCACGGTCAGGGCGGGCATGTTCTGAGCCTTGAGCGTGACCTGTTGCTCGGGGTCCAGGCCCATGCCGGTGCGCTGGTCGACCCAGAGGACTTCGAGTTCTGCCCCGGTCTGTTGTGCGATGAAATCCATCACCGATCGGAGCGTGTGGTTGTTGAAGTCCGCCGTGATGGGCTTGAGCATGCGCGAGATGGTGACGCGTTCGGGCCGCACACCCGGTGGGTATGCCTGTTCGGCTGGCTGCGCGGCTTGACGAGCCGGTGCATGCTGGGCGAGGGCGGGCGTCGCGACAATCGCCAAGAGCGCCAAGGCGCTGAGGGTGCGGGCGGCTGGAACATGTCGATGCATGGCTGCCTCCTTTGGCGGCCCGGGCGTGCTGGAATGCGGGGCCAGCGCGGGCGGGCGATCGGGGTGGGTCTTGGACCCCCATGTGCCCCTGGGAGCTTGCGGCTGCCAGCGGGGCATTGTATCGGCGAGCAACGTGCTGCCTTCGGACCCGTCCGGTGTTCTACGGTGTTCGATACCGGCGGGTTTCGTGCCGGTTGCGTTGCCGCAGGTTCCTACCAGAGATAGACCCGCTCGGCGGGGATTTGTTCCTTCGGAGCGATGCTTCGGGCTATGTTTGGGTGCTGATGGGTGTTTCCCGACAGCGTTTCTTGCGCGTCGAGAGAAAATGAGTGGGATTGCATGGATCGGGCAAAGTCGCCGGTCTGGGCAGCCGAAAGTGATGTCGTGGGCAAGGCAGGACGCCACCCGCAAGTCCATGGAATCGAAGGTCCGTCTTGATGAGGAAGGGCCCAGCATGGGTTGCGCGATGGTCGCGCGCTCATGGGGGCATACGCCGACCCTGGGGGGCCGGCGGCACATAAGGAGAGGTGTTCGCATGAACAACCTGATCAACAGCGTGCAAGGTTTCAATCCGTTTGTCGGCCCGACAGTCCCGTCGTTTTCGTCCCCGTTCAGCAGCCCGTTCGTTGGCAGCCAAGCCTGCCAGATTGGATACCCGATGATGACCAACAGTTTGAATTCGTTCGCTTCGCCCTTTGGCCTGCCTTTCAACTCGTTCGGCTCGCCCTTTGGTTTCTCGCCCTTTGCTTCGCAGCCGTTCCAGAACACCGTTCCCTTTGGCTGGAACCAGCCGTCGTGGACCGCGTCGGGCTGGAACCAGTTCGGCTGGACTCCCGGTGCTTTCAACCCCTTTGCTTCGAGTTTCGGTGCTCCCCTGAGTTCGCCGGTTTCGGCTCCCTTCACTCCGTTTGGCTCGCAGTTCACCGCTCCCTGGGGTGTGTACGGCCAGCCGATTTCGCCTTCGTTTGGCACGCCCTTCAGCGGCATCCCTCAGGCCGACTGGTCGATCCTGGGCGGGCGTCTGGGCTCGTTCCCCATCGCCAGCACCAGCGGCCAGAACATCTGGAACACCATCCCCAGCCTGAGCCCTCGCGTGCAGGGCTACTTCCCTGGCACGGTGGCTCCGACCTTTGGTTTCGATGGATTCGGCGGTTCGTGGCCCATCAGCAGCACTTGGAACTGGAACACGGCCATGCCCTTCGGCCAGCACTTCGCGCAGCCCTTCGGCGGCCTTCCCACCTGGAACATTCCGAATCAGTTCCCGATCTATGGCGCATTCACCAGCCCGGTGAGCCCGACGATCGCCTCGCCGATCAATTCTCCGATCACCACTCCGATCACCAACCCCTTCACCGGTTCGATCGGCAATGGGATTCCTGCCTCGACCACCTCGTTCGGCAACGGCATCAGCAACCACGGGATCTCCGGCTTCCAGCCGACCCCCTCGGTTGCTCCCCTCCAGGGCGTGTATGCTCCCAACACGGGAACGCTGAATCAGGGCGCGGGCGCGACTTTCTTCGCTCCCACGGGCATCAACGGCCTTCCCGTGCAGTTGGTCGCCGGCCAGTTTCCGGGCCAGTTTCCCGTGCAGGGCTGGAACCCCGGCGTGCAGACGAACAACTTCGGCGGCTTCCCACTGAACAGTGTTCAGGGCCAGTTGTTTTCCAACGCGTATGGCCAGCCGGTGTACCAGCCCGGCTTTCAGTTCACCGGTTTCCATGGCCCGCTGAACCACGGCCATGGTGAGGCTCGCAACGGCACGGGCACCACGATCAACGTGAGCCAGCGCGACGCCGCCTGAGCCTAGTTCGAGAGTTCCTAACTTCGAGCGCCGGCGTCCCATGGGACGCCGGTGTTTACATTGGTGGTTCCGGGATAGGACGGATGTGCTCGGCTACCCATTTTGTCCACTGAGACTTATCCAATTTGCCGGCGGCTAGCGCGAGTAAGGCTTCCAAGGCTTCATCGGTTGAAGCGTGCATGATCCAGCCGTGATCGTTGAGAAATGCGAGCATGGCAGCAACGGCGGCCCGCTTGTTGCCGTCGATAAAAGGGTGGTTTCGGCAGATATGGAACGCGTATGCTGCGGCCATGCTTGCCAGGTTGGGGTGGAGGAATTAGCCCGCGACTCTTTGTGCCGGCATGGCGACGGCGGCATCGAGCAGCGCGAAATCACGGACCGTTGCGTCACCGCCTTGGTCTTCCATAGCGATGGCGTGCAGGACGAGAACGTCCTGGACTGTCAAGAACCGAGGTTCACTCACTGGGCCAGCCTGCGCATCAGTTCGCCGTGCGTTCCAAAGACTTCCCGGACGTGGCGATCAAGTCGGCTGGCATCAACTCCGGGCGTTAGCCGCTCGTGCAGGTACAGGATGTAAGCCGAGAGCGAGAGATTCAGTCGGGCGGCCTCGGCAAGAAGTTGGGCGCGGAGTTGGGGCGTGGTCTGGATCTGGATGGTTTCGCTGGAGGCCATGGGCAATGGTATCGGCCAATGGCCGGGGCTGTTCGTTGCCGACGGCTAATTATCGGGCGATTCACTCCCACTCGATCGTGGCCGGGGGCTTGCTCGAGATGTCGTAGACCACTCGGTTGACGCCGCGGACTTCGTTGATGATGCGGTTGCTGATGCGGGCCAGCACGTCGTAGGGCAGGCGGGCCCAGTCGGCGGTCATGAAGTCCTCGGTCTCGACGGCGCGGACGGCCACGGCGTTCTCGTAGGTTCGCCCGTCGCCCATCACGCCCACGCTCTGCACGGGCAGCAGCACGGCGAAGACCTGGCTGGTCTGGCGGTAGAGCTGGGCCGAGATGATCTCTTCGAGCACGATCTCGTCGCACTCGCGCAGGACGGCCAGTTTCTCGCGGGTGACCTCGCCCAGTACGCGGACGGCCAGGCCCGGGCCGGGGAAGGGATGCCGCCAGACCATCTGCGCGGGCAGGCCCAGCACCTCGCCCAACGTGCGGACCTCGTCTTTGAAAAGATCACGCAGGGGCTCGACGAGGTTGAATCCCAGTTCGGCGGGCAGGCCGCCCACGTTGTGGTGGAGTTTGATGGTCGCCGAGACCCCGCCGTGGCCCTGCCCGCTCTCGATCACGTCTGGGTAGAGGGTGCCTTGGGCCAGCACGGTGGCACCGGGGATGTCCTTGGCCGTTTCCTTGAAGACCTGGATGAATCGATGCCCGATGCGGCGGCGTTTTTCCTGTGGGTCCGTGATACCGGCCAGGTCTGCCAGGAAGTCATCGGCTGCGTCGACGACGCGCAGGTCGGCGTCGAAGTGGTCGCGGAAGGTCGTCTCGACGAGTTGCCGCTCGTTCTTGCGGAGGAGCCCCGTGTCGACGAAGACGCAGGTGAGTTGGTCGCCGATGGCCTTGTGCAAGAGGGCGGCGCACACGGCCGAGTCGACCCCGCCCGACAGCCCGCAGATGACGCGCTGGGCTGCCACGGCCTTGGCGATGCGTTCTTGCTGGGTCTGGGCAAAGTCGGCCATGCGCCAGGTGCCCTTGCAGCCAGCGATATCGAAGAGGAAGTTGCGCAGGATGTCGATGCCGTGGGGTGTGTGGGTGACCTCGGGGTGGAACTGGACGCCGTAGAAGCGGATGTTCCCTTGCTCGTGGGCGACGGCGGCGGCTGGACAAGTGGAAGTGCGGGCGAGGATGGCAAAGCCGTGGGTCTTGAGTTCGCTGATCTGGTCGCCATGGGACATCCAGACCGTGGTCTTGCTTGGGATGACCCCCAGCAGGCCCCTGTTTTCGGTAACCTCCAGGGCGGCGCGTCCGAACTCGCGGTGGGGGGCCTTTTCGACGTTGGCACCCAGGTATCGGCAGGCGATCTGCATGCCATAACAGATGCCCAGGACGGGCAGATCCATTTCGAGGATGCCCGATGCCAACTCGGGAGCACCGGGGTCGTCGACGCTCGCCGGGCCTCCCGAGAGGATGATGGCTTTTGGATTGGCCTTGGCCAGGTCGGCGGCGGTGGCCTTGGGCGAGACCATCATGGCACAGACGCCCAGTTCCCGGCACCGGCGCGCGATGAGTTGGGCGGTCTGCGACCCGAAGTCGACGATCAGAACGACTTCGTCATGTGGGCTTGGGATCATCGGGGGCGGCCTCCACGCGAAGGGGAAGCGCGAAGCATATGCCCGTGGTTGTCTGGCAAGGATCGGCTAACATGGCCCATGCGTCGATGGGCCTTTGGGCTGGGGTTTTCCACATTCCTGCTGGTTGGGTGCTCGGCCGACATGCCTGCCAGTTTTGATGCCCCCGACGCGGGCAGCCGACTGCGTGCGGTGGTCGCCGGGGCTCGTGCCCCCCAGATGGATGACCTGCGGGGCATGGTCCAAGCCCTGGACTCGGACGACCCGGCCTTGCGGATGCTGGCCATCGCGGCGTTGGTCCGGACGACCGGTGAGCGTTTCGGCTACGATCCCTGGGCCGATACGGGCGAGCGCCGGTTGGCCGTTGGTCGATGGAGGCAGTGGCTTGCCTCCGTCGGTGAGGCGGAACGTCCGGCCTTGCCATCGAACACCTCCCCGGAGGATGTATCCATTCCATGACCGCCAGCCATGCAAGCCCGGACGTGCAGACCCAGCCCGACGTCGTGCTGCGTCTGGTCAGCGACGTGCGATATCTGGCCGGTGCGCGAGAATTGGTTTCGGGCGTTGCCCGACGCATGGGCTTTTCGCAGGATTCCAGTTCGCACCTGGCTTTGGCGGTGGACGAGGCATTGTGCAACGTCATCCGCCATGGGTACCACCAGGAGCAGGATAAACCCATCTGGGTCAAGATCTGGCCTTTGGCGGACGACGGAACGCAAGGGCCGGGCGTGCGCATCGTCATCGAAGACGAGGCCGAGCAGGTGGATCCGAGCGTGATCCAGGGGCGTGACCTGGACGACATCCGCCCGGGAGGTCTTGGGGTCCACATCATCCGGCAGGTGGTCGATCAGGCCGACTACGCGCCGCGCACGGGCCGTGGGATGAGCCTGACCCTGGTCAAGCGCGTGGACGGGCCCAGCGCGTTGCGGACGCGTGCGCTTTCCAATGACCAGGAGCGCGGGAATTCCTGCTGTGGTGGGTCGGGTTGTGCGCCCTCGGGAGATTCATGATGCTTGGTGGGCGGCGAGATCCAGCGGGAGATGATGGGATGGCCATCAGCCAACCCCGGCCCGAGGCGGTGGTGCTCTCGCTCACGGGCGAGGTGGACCTGGAGCGTTCGCCGGACCTCCAGGTGACCTTGCAGGAGGCCTTCGGCCTGTTGCGGGGCAAGGGCGCTGTCGTGGTCGATCTTTCGCAGGTGACCTACATGGACAGCTCGGGTGTCGCCACGCTGGTCCGTGGCCTGCAACTGAGCCGCAAGAAGGGCGTGGGGCTGGTGCTGTGCTCGCTCCAGGATCGCGTGCGATCGATCTTCGAGATCGCACGCTTGGACACGGTGTTCCCGATCGCCTCGACGCTCGAAGAGGCGATCGATACCGCGTCGGCGGTCTAGCCATGGTGCGTGTGCTTGGAGCCTTGGGCGCCCTGGTCGTCGAGATGCTATCGCACGTGGGCGACATGCTGGGCCTGCTGCTGCGGGCAACCATTTGGCTTGTGCGATCGGTGTGCGACCCACGGGTGCGCATGGGATCTTCGGCGATGGCCACGCAGGTCATCCGTGTCGGGGTCCGATCGATCGCCATCGTTTGCCTGGTGTCGGCGTCGGTTGGGCTGATCCTGAGCCTCCAGATGGCCCCGCCGCTGGACGAACTCGGCCAGAAGGACAAGCTGGCCAACATCATCGGCGTGGCGGTGCTGCGCGAGCTGGGGCCGCTCATCAGCGCCATCGTGCTGACGGGCTACGCCGGGGCGGCCATCACCGCCGAGATCGGCACGATGGTGGTGGGCGAAGAGATCGAGGCGCTCGAGGCGCACGCGCTGAACCCGGTGCGGTTCCTGGTCGTGCCGCGAGTCTTTGCCACCTGTACCTGCATGGGCGCGTTAGGGGTGTTCGCCAGCCTGGTGTCCATCGGCGCCAGCATGCTGGCATCGACTCTCGTGCTCGACCTGCCGCTGGTGATCTACTGGGAAAACCTGCTGTTCCAGGTGAAGGTCGTGGACTTCCTGACGGGCGTGGCCAAGAGCCTGGTCTTCGGCCTGCTCATCGGGGTCATCGCCTGCCTCAACGGCCTGCGCGTCACCGGCGGGGCCGCGGGCGTGGGCGCGGCGACGACGCGGACGGTGGTGGAGAGCGTGGTGGCCGTGGTGATGGCCGACCTGGTCTTCACGGCCATTTTTTACGCGTTGGGGCTGTTCTAAAGCAACCGAGATCCATCACCGCCGATACCCCAGCGGCTGGTGGGCCAGGTGGTAGGCCTCGCGGGCGATGGTCATGGCGGCCAGGCCGATGGCACCAAGGCCTGCCAGGATGAACGTGGCAAGCCATTCCCCCTCGGCCAGGACCCAGGCGACGGCGTAGAGGACCATCCAGATGGCACCATAGCGGCGGAGTTTTTCGGCGCTGCGGGGGCCCAGGCCGGTCTTGCGCACCTTGTGGGTCATGTAGATGATGAAGGCGACCGCCAGGGCGGCGATGAGCAAAGCACTGAGCGGGCTGGGGCGGTGGGGCAGGTGGTTCAGGCCGCTGGTGTTGTACGAGCCGATGAGCACGACGACGGCGGTCCAGAAGAGCCAGCCCAGCGTGATGGAGGCCACGGCCCGGCGGCTCATGGAGGGGCTGCGTCGCCCGACGATCCAGGCGGCCCACTCGACGGCCATGGCGTGGGTGAGCACCACCACCACGGGCCAGACGAACTGGAGCTGGATGTTGGGGATGACCATGTGCCCGGCGAAGATCAGGCCCAGGAGCAAGGGGCCGGCCCCGGGCAGGAACTTGCCCACGACGTTGAAGGCCAGGGCGGCGGCGGCCACCAGCACCGTCAGGCGGACGGCCGCCGTGCCGAAGATCGAGGCACCAAGAACGGCGGCGAAGACCGAGGCAGCGACGATGATGGTGGCCAGGTCGAGCCCGATGCGGCCGGTGGGCAGCGGGCGGTCGACGCCCAAGGCCCGGTCTCGGCGGCGGTCGACGATGTCGTTCAGGCCCAGCGTAAAGGCGTAGAGCCCGATGGCGGCCACGGCCCCGCCCAGCAGGAGCAGCGGGAGGGGGGCGGTTCGCATCGGGGCGGTCATGGACAGGCTCTCCAGCTCGTGGGGGTTGCCACGGGTCCAGAGGATGACCAGCCAGACGTTGCCCACGGCGGCAAAGGCCGTGGCAAAGCGGGTGAGTTGGAGGATGTCCGTCAGCCGGACCAGTTGCCTGCGCACGGCCGATGGTACGGGGCGCGGGTGGGCTTGCCCTCCCCTACGATTGCCGCGATGCACGACGCCCAACCCCCGCCCTCGGTGGCCCTGGTGGTCAGCCGGTACAACCACACCATCACCGGGCCCATGCTCGAAGGGGCCCTGGCGACCCTGGCGGCCCGATGGCCCAACGCCCGGCCGGCGGTCTTGCGGGCTCCGGGGGCCTATGAGTTGGTGGCGCTGTCTTCGGCGGTGCTGCGCTCGGGCTCGTTCGAGGCGGTGGTAGCGCTGGGGTGCGTGATCAAGGGCCAGACCAGCCACGACAAGCACATCAACGACGCCGTGGCCCAGGGGCTGGCCCGGCTGTCGGCCGACACGGGCGTGCCGGTGTGCTTTGGGGTCATCACGGCCTCGACCGCCCAGCAGGCCCGCGACCGGGCGGGCGGGGCCCGGGGCAACAAGGGGGCCGAGGCGATGGCGGCCGCTCTGGAAGCCATCGACGAGTTGCGGCGGCTGCGGGCGGCGGCGGTGGCCAACCGGCCCGAGCTGCTCTCGCCCCAGGCCATGCCCCCGCTGGAGGGCTCGGCGGACAAGACGGGCCACGCGTCCGCGCCGCGGGCGACGGCCGGGGGCCTGGCATGATCTCGGCCCAGCGTGTCCGCGTGGCGGCGTTCCAGATGCTCTACGGGCTCGACGCGCACGGCGCTAGCGACGAGCGGGCGCTCGAGTTGCTGCGCGGGTCGGTCCTCGAAGAAAACCAGGATCTCGAGCCCCGCGAGCTTCGGCTAGCCGAGAAGCTCGCGCTGGCCGCGTACGAGGGGCGCGGGCCCGCCGACGCCCTGTTCGAGTCGCTCAGCCCGGCCTGGCCCGTCAGCCGCCAGCCCGCGGTGGATCGGTCGATCCTCCGCCTGGCGTACTACGAGATGTCCAGCGGCAAGGCCCCGCCCAAGGTCGCCATCGACGAGGCGGTGGAACTGGCCCGGCGTTTCAGCACCGAGAAGAGCCCGGCCTTTGTCAACGCGCTACTCGACGCCGCCATGCGCACCCTGGCCGGGTCGGCAGCGAAGGACCTGGAGCCCGGGGCGTGCTGAGGTCGCTGGGCAGGAAGATCCGCGATTCGCTCCAGCGCACGCGGCGGGTGCTGATCGACCCGCTGCGCGACCTGGTGCGCGGCCGGCGGCTGGACGAGGACCTGATCCGCGAGATCGAGGCCGTGCTGCTGCGGGCCGACGTGGGCGTGAAGGCCACGCGTCGGATGATCGACGGGCTGCGCGAAGACGTGAAGGCGGGCAAGCTCGAAAAAGGCGAGGACGCCATCGCGTACCTGAAGAAGTCCGTGGCCGCCATGTGGCCGCCCGAAGAACTGGGCCTGAAGTTTGCCGCGCCGGGGCCCACCGTGCTGCTGGTCACCGGCGTCAACGGCGTGGGCAAGACCACCACCATCGCCAAGCTCTGCCACGCCCTGCGAGCGGACGGCAAGACCGTGCTGCTGGGCGCGTGCGACACCTTCCGGGCCGGGGCCGTCAGGCAACTGGAGGTCTGGGCCGAGCGCATCGGCGTCGAGGTCGTCCGTGGGCAGCAGGGCGGAGACCCCGCGGCGGTGGCCTTCGACGCGTGCGCGGCGGGGGCAGCGCGGGGGGTGGACGTGGTCATCCTGGACACGGCGGGCCGCTTGCAGACCCAGGACGCGCTCATGCGGCAGCTCGAGAAGATCGCCAAGGTGGCCGGCAAGCGCATCGAGGGCGCGCCCCACGAGAGCCTGCTGGTGCTCGACGCCACCAGCGGGCAGAACGCCGTGGTCCAGGCCGAGCACTTCGCAAGGGCCGTGCCCCTGACGGGCCTGGTCATCACCAAGCTCGACGGCACGGCCAAGGGCGGCGTCGTGATCGCCGTGCGCGAGGCCTGCGGCGTGCCGGTGAAGTTCATCGGCGTGGGCGAGACCGCCGAGGATCTCCAGCCCTTCGATCCCCGGGCGTTCATCGACGGGCTGTTCGGCCCGGCCGACGACGAGGACTGACAAGGGGCATCGGGCCGGCTCGCGGGCCCGGCTCTTGTCAGAGCGCCCTTGCCCATCCAACCAGACGCTTCACCCCAGCAGCCCCAGCTCGGCGATGGCCCGCACCACGCGGTCGTGGACGCTCGGGGGCGCGCACACGATGCCGCGGTTGCGTTCCAGGCCCTTGCCCATCGTAAAGTCCAGCGGCTGGCCCAGGGCGTCGCTGACCACGCAGCCGGCCTCGCTGGCCACCAGCGCCCCCGCGGCGTGGTCCCAGATCCGCTCGACGTAGCCCTTCTTCGTAGGCAGGCGCAGGTACACGTCGGCCTGCCCGCGGGCCACGACGGCGTACTTGCACTGGCTGTCGAGCCTGGCCGGCTCGCGGCTTGGCCCCACGCGCTCCATCACGCGCGTGGTGTCGTCGGTGCTGCTGTGGGCCTTCTCGACCGACATGCAGGCGCTCACCGGCCGGCCCGGGGGCAGGTCGCCGCGCACGACGCGGCGGGCGTGGGCGCTCTGGCCGGCGGGCTCGAGCAGCGGGGCCTCGAGCGTGCCCTCGCCCAGCACGCTCAGGTACACGCTGCCGGCCGGGTCGATGGCTTCCAGGCTGGAGGCGTGGTCCAGGGGCAGGTTCGGGCACGCCATCGCGCCCACCGCCGGCACGCCGTGGTCGAGTCGGGCCAGGGCCACGGCGTACTGCTGGCCGCGCAGGAAGCCCTTGGTGCCGTCGATGGGGTCCAGCGTCCAGTAGCAGTGGTCTTCGGTCGGCTGGGCATCGCCCCGGTCGATGGCCTCCAGCAGGTCGTGCTCGTCGGCCTCTGGCCACACGAATCGGGCGGCCTCGAGCGTCGCGTGCAGGTGGGCCCTGTGTTCGGGCTGGCGCAGGTACTGGCTGCCCTCCTCGCCCACCAGCACGAGGGCCCCGCCCAGGTGCTCGCGCAAAACATGGGCCACCACGGCCTGGCTGGCAAAGTCGGCGATGGTCACCGGGCTCTTGTCGTCCTTGGTGATGGCCCGCAGGTCGTCCAGGCGTGCCTGCACCGCCCGGCAGACGGCGGCCGCGGCGGTGACGGCCTCGCGTGCGGCCCGGGCGGCTTGGGCGGTGTCGATGGGTTGGGTATGCATAAAAAAGCGTAGGGCCCGCGTGCTCCTACCATCGGTGGCATGCACGCCCCAGCCGCCCCGAGCACGCCCCTGGGCCTGCCCGTCATCCGCCCGCTCAGCCCGCTGGTGGTCAACCAGATCGCCGCGGGCGAGGTGGTCGAGCGGCCCGCGTCGGTGGTCAAGGAGCTGGTGGAAAACGCGCTGGACGCCCGGGCCACGCGCATCGCCGTCGAGATCGAGGCCGGGGGCATCGAGCTCGTGCGCGTGGCCGACGACGGCCTGGGCATGGCCCCCGAGCAACTGCCCCTGGCCGTGGCGCCCCACGCCACCAGCAAGATCACCCAGCCGGGCGACCTCGACGCCGTGGCGACGATGGGCTTCCGCGGCGAGGCCCTGGCCAGCATCGCCAGCGTCAGCCGCTTGAGCCTGCGCTCGCGTCCGCACGGGGCGTCATCGGGGGCCGTGCTGCGGGTCGAGGGCGATCGTGTCGAGGGGCCCACGCCCGCCGGCGGCGCGCCGGGCACGGTGGTCGAGGTGCGCAATCTCTTTTTTAATACGCCGGCGAGGCGCAAGTTCCTGCGCACCGGCCCCACCGAGAAGCAGCGCTGCGTCGACACGCTCAAGGGCCTCGCGCTCGCCCGCCCGGCCATCGGCTTGACGCTCACCAGCGACGGGCACACCGCGCTCGACCTCGAGCCCGGGCAATCGGCCCCCGACCGCGTGCGGGCCGTCCTGGGCCCCGAGCTCTCCCAGGCCATGATCGAAGCGCCCGGCGTCGCGGCCCAGGCCCACGGCATCAACCTCTGGGGCCTGGTCGGCAGGCCGCACGCGGCCCGGGGCAACGCCAAGGGGCAGTGGATCGTGCTCAACGGCCGGGTGGTGCGCGACGCGACCATCGCCCACGCCCTGCGCGAGGCCTACCGCGGGCTGGTGGAGCCGGGCAGGCACCCCGTGGCCGTGCTGCTCATCGACGTGGACCCGAGCCTCGTGGACGTGAACGTCCACCCCGCCAAGGCGGAGGTGCGCTTCCGAGATTCCTCGGCCGTCCACGCGGCGGTGTTCGCCTCGGTGCGCGAGGCCCTGGCCGCCCACGACCTGACCGCCACGATGGACGAGGCCCTGCCGCGTGGCCAGCGGCCCTGGCGGCCCTTCGTGCCCGCGGGCGGGGCGGCCTTCATGGGCCCGGGCGCCCTCGACCTGCTGCGCGAGGCCCGCCAGCGGGCCGACGCCCTGACCGAGGAGGAGGCCCGGGCCGTGCTCGACCGGCCAGCGCCCCCGCCCCCGCCGACGCAGGGGGCCCAAGACGGCGACGCGACGCTGCCCATCGACCGCCCGCCCGACGGCCCGTGGATGCGCCGGGCCATGCAGGTGCGCGACAGCTACCTGGTGACCCACGACCAGGACGGCGTGGTCATCATCGACCAGCACGCCCTGCACGAGCGGGTGATGTTCGAGGCCCTGCATACCCGCATCACCGGCCGCGGCACGCTCGAGAGCCAGCGGCTGCTGACGCCCCAGGTGGTGCCCGTGGCCGATGCCCCCGAGCGGCTCGAGGCGCTGGCGGGCCTCTTGCCCGCGCTGGGCATCGAGGCCACCGCGGCCGGGCCCACGCGCGTGCTGGTGCAGGCCTTTCCCAGTTTGCTCTTCAGCCGCGGGGTCGACCCGGGCGCGTTCATGGCCGAGTTGCTGGAGCGCGACGACCTGCCGCGCGACCGCCAGGACGCCCTGCGCGAGGTGCTGGACATGATGGCCTGCAAGGCGGCGGTGAAGGCCGGCGACGCCCTGAGCGAGGCCGAGCTGTCCGCCCTGCTGGAGCTGCGCGAGAAGGTCGAGCGGAGCTCGAGCTGCCCGCACGGGCGGCCCACGTCCGTGCGTCTGACGATGCGGGACCTGGAGAAGATGTTCGGCCGCCGCTGAGGCGGGGCGACCATCGGGCCCACGGCGCCCTCGAACCACGGCCCATGGCCCGCCTTCCTCCCTCTCCCCGTCCGCGGGGAGAGGGCCGGGGTGAGGGGTCCTCCGGGAGCCCCAAGGGGTCTTCCGAGCGCCCCGAGCCTTCGAAGAACCCTCACCCCTGCCCTCTCCCTGGGAGGGAGAGGGAGGCGGAGGCGGGCCCGTGCTGGCGGGCGGGTTGGTCTGTGCTTCCCCCCGCCACGAAAGGGCCGGAGTGAGGGTCCTCCAGGAACCCAAGGGGTCTTCCGAGCGCCCCCGAGCCTTCGAAGAACCCTCACCCCTGCCTCCCTGGGAGGGAGAGGGAGGCGGAGGTCCCAGTTGCTTCACTCCCTCTCCGCGGGAGGGCTGAGAATGAGGGGTCCTCCGGGAGCCCCAAGGGGTCTTCCGAGCGCCCCGAGCCTTCGAAGAACCCTCACCCCTGCCCTCTCCCTGGGAGGGAGAGGGAGGCGAGTCCAGTTTGGCACCACTCCCTCTCCCCGTCCGCGGGGAGAGGGCCGGGTGAGGGTCCTCGGGAGCCCAAGGGGTGTGAAAGGCGCCCGAAACCTTCGAAGAACCCTCACCCCTGCCCTCTCCCTGGGAGGGAGAGGGAGGCGGAGCTGGGCCCGTGCTGGCGGGCGGGTTGGTCTGTGCTTCCCCCCGCCACGAAAACCCGAACTTTCGCCAGATCGACACGAACGGAAACCATTTCCGACGCGTCGGGAACGATTTTCCGATCTTCGGGAACGATTTTCCTTCGTGGAAATGTCTCTCTGGCAAGTGGAAATGTCTCTCTGGCAAGTGGAAATGCCTCTCTGGCAAGTGGAAATGCCTCTCCGGCACGAAGGAAAATGTCTCCGGCAAGTGGAAATGCGGCTCCGGCACGAAGGAAAATGGTTCCGGCAAGTGGAAATGCGGCTCCGGCACGAAGGAAAATGTCTCCGGCAAGTGGAAATGCGGCTCCGGCACGAAGGAAAATGTCTCCGGCAAGTGGAAATGCGGCTCCGGCACGAAGGAAAATGGCTCCGGCAAGTGGAAATGCGGCTCCGGCACGAAGGAAAACCGCTCCCCCACGAAGGAAAACCGCCCCCCACGCCACGCCAGAGCCGTTTCCACGAACATCACCCGATCGGGCAAGGGCGGCCGGGGCGGGAGCAGCGGGGGCCAAGCCGCACCCAGCCAGGCCCAGGCCCGCCCGGGCTCGATCCACGACGGCCGGGGCTGGCCCGAAGACGCCCCCAGCCCGACCCGAGGCGGCCAAACCAAGGGAAACCCCCATCGGCCATCGCCCCGGCCCGCTCCCACCCACGAGCCGTCGTGGGGATGCGGGGGGCCTTCCTCGTTCGCCCGTGCCGGCCGGGGTTGTGGGCGGGGGTTGCCTACCCCTCGCCCGGGGCCCGAAGCGTCGCCTTGCACGCCGGGTAGCGCGAGCAGCCCAGGAACGCCCCGCCCGCGTTTGGGCCCTGCCGGGCCACGCGCCGCACCATGGCCGAGCCGCATCGCGGGCAGTGGGGTGTGGCGTCGGCTGGTTTGCTCGGGACGGGCGGCGCGTTGGGCGTTGGTGGCTGGGGTTTGCTCGATGCCAGGTGGAGTATGCCCGTCACAAGCTGGTGTTCGGCGATGAACCTGCCGAATCGGTGCAGCACTAGGTGGTCGACCCGGGCGACGCTGAGAGCGCCGCCATGTTCGGGCCGCTTTGGATCGACAAGCCGCAGGCCAGTTGATGACGTACAGATTGGCAATGGTGGCAAAGGCCCGATGCGGGTAGTGGGCTAACTACCACTTGGACTGTATGTTCGCGCAGAGACGTGGGGCGGTGGGGTTAGGTGTGGTGGAGGGGGGTTTTAGGATCATGGGTACTTCCAGAAATCACCTGGTGGCTTGCTCCACCAGCCATGCTTGTGCAGTCTCCGTCCAAGGCATAATACGCTCCGCGTGGCAGATGTACGGTAGCACGCGTTGTGCGGCGGCAGATACATTGTCACGCAGGACTAGGATGACAAGTATGCTTGTCGTCCGGGTTAGGATTGTGAACGCCCACTCTTCTGCAGACTCTTTCGATGGCAAATGTACGCTTGTGTCCCATACCACAAAAGGTCTTTCGAGCCCTTTGATTCGACGCATTGACTCACGAGTTACGTTTGTCTTGGCACGCCTCTCAAGCTCGGCATGGTTAATTCCCGTCCTAGCGGCTATCTCTGGCTTGTCTGCCACAGTTATGTGCTCACGCTTGCCTTCGGGTAGATAGCTCGTATAAGTCTGGAATACATCGGCAATTTGCGAAGCCGCAGAATCCGGATCTGAAGCAACAACAAGAATAGGGCGAACCCCAAGTGTCGCCGCCTTTCGGGGTTCGGGTAGCGCAAATGTCTCGTCGTTGCCTTCATGGTATGCCCGGACCCGTTCAGATAATGGTCGAATTGCCTGACACACACGCAGAGGTAAACGATAAGAATGCTTGAGCCTATAGATAGTCCAAGCCCTTTGAGAACCCTTGCCACGCGGCAGCGGAGTTTTGAATGTGGCACCCAGATAGAGTGATTGCGTCGGATCACCCGCGGCTACAACCTGCTGTGCATTTCCATTGAGGTAGTGTACAATCTCGATGTCCGAGTGGGTGAAATCCTGGCACTCGTCAATGAACACCCGATCGAACTTCGTGTTGTCCGCCATCACCGGCCGGCGAATATCTCGCAGCACTTGGCGTCGTCGGCTGGTGAATACGTCGAAGTCAGCGAACTGCTCGATAGCTGTCCACACCATCCGACGTTGCGCATGGCCAAGTTGTGTTCGCATACCTTCCGTAGATCGGCCGCGCCCCTTACGCTCGATTTCGAGATATGCTTCAAGAGAGCCAACCCCCATTCCGTAGACGATCAAACGATACTCATCAATAAGAAAGGATACTTCTAGGAGTTCAGGCGATCGCCTTGAAACTTCGGCATGCTGCAGCCTGGCATTCTCCGCTGCCACAGCCACATGTTCCTGCAGGGACCGATCGCAGTATGTGCCATGCTTCTGTCCGAAGCATCTCGGTGGGATAAGGTCCCAGTTCCACAGTGATATCGTGGTATTACCAATGTTTATAACCCAACGACCCGGCTGTTCCTGCTTGGAAGTCAGCACACCTCCGCCATCGACGACTGTCTGTACAATCCACTTAGCACACTGGTCAACAACATCACGATTGAAGGCCGTGACGAGGTACTTCGCTGGGTACATCTCTCTCGCTGCTGTTGTAGCGATTCTGCAAGCTAGGACGAGACTTTTTCCCGATCCCGCCGACCCAAGTATAAGTGATAAATTATCATCCGGCTCTGCGGCTTCTACTTGCTGTGGATCCAATTCGATCAGTGGAGGTGGGCGGGGAACGCGGTGGGGCAAGTCCCTAACCGGCCGGATCGCCAAGCGAACTTGTAACGCCTCTTTGGGATCATGCCATGATACTGGCCTTCGTAGTTTCTGATATAAGTCGGCCAGTGAACTGTTGCTACTGGCAGCTTTCCCTAAGACATGCATGCGGTGCTGGGATGTGTGTTCCATATTTCCAGGCCACAAGCTTCCAAGAAGGCTGGCATCCGATACGATCCAGCCGCTCTCATCAAACAGATCGTCGACAATTTGAGACTTTGCCATTGGCGACAGCATCAGAACGTGGTCTGCTGCATGCCACTGTGCTATATCCTTTAGTGCCGAAGCAAGTTCCGGGATTCGATCCTTGTCGGAGTGATCAAAGAGGTAAGAAGCGATTAAGCGAGGCCGGGCGTAGCGCGCCGCCTCTCGCTCGCGAAACCTTGGCCACGTCTGCGAACAGAAGTATGCTTCGATACTATTGGCTTGCGGATACCTGGGGAGTAAACAGCGGCGCCAGGCCCTTTCGGCAAATCGGAGCAAAAAAGGCGAACTGTCTACAGACCAAACACGCAAATGAGGACACGGCAATCCGTAAGCATGACGAAAATGAACCAAAAGCCCAATTGACCAGAGTGTCGCACCGGTACCACATCCAAGATCGATGATGGATAGGTGCTGTAAGCCAGGCTCGTCGAGCCAACTGGCGATAGCACGAACTATCTGTTGTGTGCGCCGGCCATGGTACCAGGACGCATACGCGAATCCGATCGAAGGCCGGTCGTAGTAGCAATCCATGCTGCGACGGTCGCTCAGACGCAGTGTATCCTCGAGCGTTTGCAGATATTCGAAGCCATCCCACTCCGGATGTGCCTGTACCTCCATCTGACACGCGTCGGCAACCGCCTTATCAAGCGTGTCCATCTGCGCGCGCAGCCATTCCCAGACCTGCATCATGCGGGTGCGAAGCCTTCTTGGCCTTCATAAAGGCTTGGCAACCTGGTACGCAGGTAGTCAACCACATACCGGTACTTTGTGTCATCCCATCCCATCCGTTCGACCAGCGCTCGCGCCCCCTCGCGCGTTCCGGCGACGAAGCGCCCTCGGACCGTATGGAACGGTTGCACCACGAAGTCACGCAGTCCAGTTGCTATTAGCGCGTCCGCGAATGCCGTAAGATCTTGGATGGGCAGCAGAGGTGTCATGGTGATACAACTACGGATACCCGCCTCATGGATCGCTTGTATGCCGGCCAGGCGACGCTGGAGCGAAGGGCAGTACGGCTCGAAGACCTTTCGAACCTCCTCGGAGTCCGTGGTTACGGTCATATTTACACGTACAACTTCGAAGTGTTTTAATATATCAATGTCACGCTTGACAAGGTCGCTGCGGGTCTGTATCACAAGCCTTGGTTGGTGTATGACGAGTTCCTCGAGAATGTCCCGGACAATCCTGGCCTGTTTCTCGATTGGTTGGTATGGATCTGTCACACTGCTCATGTAGATCGTTTTGCCTCGGATCTCTGAACGCATCCGGCGTATGCGGTCCACAGCATTCTGTTTTACCTGGACCCACTTGCCCCACGAATCACGAAGTTCCGGCTCGCGAGCGAAGAATGCGGCGTAGCAGTAGGTACACCCAAAGGAGCATCCGGAGTATGGGTTGAGCGTGTAGTCGTATGCACCCATGAAGCCCGAAGCCTTGGTTAGTATGCTTGAGACGTCGACGCCCTCGACTGATGCCTGTCCTATCCGATCCGGTAACGGATGTCCAAAGAGCAAGAGTTCGGACTTGCGGCTGGCCATGTCGTTAGTATATACCAAACACCCTCCCCCGATGCCACCGGACCGCCTCCCCATCCGGCTCGAAGCGCTCGGGCGGCCGCAGGCGCCTGCCCTCCCAGCCCGCCAAATGCTCGGAAAGGGTTCCCCCCAACTCCGGATCGCGGAGCGAGGGCCCCAGGACCACCGCCAGGTCGTCGGTGAGCGTGAACAGGCCGCGGTCGAAGGCCTTGTCGGCTAAGGCGTTCAGGCACAGGCCGTTACGCGGGTCGGCCCTTCGCCCCTCGTCGGCGGA
>JAHCJI010000017.1 GCA_026126305.1 Phycisphaeraceae bacterium | reverse complement strand
CTCCGGCGGTGGTGGTTCGACCAACACTCCTTCCTCGTCGATGCCGCCGAGCGGATCGACGCCGCCGAGCGTGACGACCAGCGGTGATTGGCATTACACCACCGGCCCGGGTGGCACGCCGACGCTTACATGGGTCACGACCAATGACTCGCGCTACTCCCGCTCATCAGGCCCGGGGAGCCCGTCGGCATCCGGCAGCGGCACGACGGACTCGATGCCGAGCCAATCCAGCAGCGCTGGCAGCAGCTCGGGCGCGGGGTCGAGCGGCATGTCCAGCTCGGGAATGAGCTCCAGCGGCGGCTCCTCCAGCGGCAGTTCCGGGGGCGGGTCCAGCTCGGGGATGAGTTCGGGTGCAAGCTCCGGCGCGAGTTCCGGCATGAGCTCCGGCGCCTCATCCGGTGGGTCCTCCGGCGGAGGGTCGTCCGGTGGCGGGTCCTCGGGCGGTGGCTCGTCCGGCGGGGGCGGGTCTTCCGGCGGCGGGAGCGGCCCCGGCGGCTCCGGTCCCGGCGGGACGGGGCCGGGAGGTACGGGTCCTGGCGGCACCGGCCCCGGCGGCAGCAACTGCCTCCTGTTCGGCACGCTCGTGCGCCTGGCGGACGGCCGCCTCACGCCGATCGAGAACCTCCGGCCGGGCGATCTCGTGTCCTCCATCCAGGTCCCGGGCCTCGAAGTCGATGTCCCGTACCGCGCCCAGTACAACTGGTTGTCGCATCACGGCCTGCACGGCGCGACTCCTGTTACCGCGCGGGTTGCCAGCATCCGCCTCGGCGAGCACCAAGGCTTTGTCGTCATCAACCGCCGGCTCAAGGCCACGCCCGAGCACCCCTTCCTGATCCGCCGCGGCGACGAATGGGGCTTTGCCTCCGCCGAGTTCATCCAGCCCGGCGACTTCCTCATCGATGAGCGGATGGACGAGGAGGAGGTCGTCTCGGTTGTCCAGATCGACGCTCCAACCCGCACCGTGGCCATCCACATCCCGGGCACCAACACCCTGCTCGCCGAAGGCGTCTGGGTCCACAACGACATGCCCGCGACCGCCCACAGCGGATCTGGGTCCGGAAGCGGCTCAGGATCGGGCTCAGGCTCTGGAAGCGGCTCGGGTTCCGGGTCCGGTTCCGGCAGCGGCTCGTCCAGCGGCAGCGGTTCGTCGGGGAGCAAATCCAGCGGTTCGTCCTCGTTCTCGTCGTCCGGTTCCTCGTCAGGGAGCGGCTCAGGTAGCGGCTCCAGCGGGTCGTCCGGCGGTGGATCGGGGTCGGTTGTAGAGCAGTGAGCCCGATCCCGCAACGCCTTTCGCGTGAATCCCCGAGGCGAGTGGAAGGCAGTACGGTTAGCGTCCACCAACAAGTCATGCCTCGCCTGGACGACTCTGATCGATGACTTTACACGTAGCGTAAAGCCAGCCATTGACATGGACGATGGCCAGGTGTACGCTTCGGAAATGGACGTCCGGTTCGCTGACGACCAACTGAAGCGGCTGGAGTCCGAGAGTACCTTCGACGGGGGCTTTGGCCGGGAGGTGGTACGCGGATATCGGAAGGTGATGCAGGTGATCCGCGCAGCGGTGGACGAACGCGACTTCTACGCCATGAAGTCGCTTCACTTCGAGAAGCTCCAGGGCAATCGAAGCCACCAGCATTCGATGCGTCTCAACAAGCAATGGAGGCTGATCGTCGAGTTCCAGAAAGTGGCGGATGGCAAAGTCGTCGTGGTCGTTTCCGTTGAGGACTACCACTGAACACGGAGAAGCATGAGCAACACTGATTCCATTCCGGCAGAGATCTTCCCTCCGGGGGAGTTTATCCGCGACGAGCTGGTCGCTCGGGGCTGGGAGCAGCGCGATCTTGCGGACATCATGGGGCGTCCCGAACGTACCGTGAGCGAGCTCGTCTCCGGCAAGCGGGCGATCACTCCCGAAACAGCGCAGCAGCTCGGCGAGGCATTCGGCACCAGCGCCCAGTTTTGGCTGAACATGGAGGCTGCGTACCGCTTGTGGCGACTCCCAAAGCCCAGCGAAGCCGTGTCGCGCCGCGCTCGACTCTATTCATTCGCGCCGATCAAGGAGATGACTCGTCGTGGGTGGATCACGGAGTCGGAGAGCGTTGAGGTCCTCGAAGAGCAGGTGAAGCGGTTCTTCCGGGTCACGACATTGGATGAACCACCCAGCGTGTGCGCCGCCGCTGCTCGCAAGTCGACGGACTACTCGGAGTTCACTCCGGCACAGCGGGCGTGGCTCTGCCGGGCACGGCAGCTGGCAGAGACACTGAAGGTCGCCAAGTTCGATGCGGCACGGTTCAGGTCGCAGTTGCCACGGCTGAAGGACCTGCTGCTCAATGCGGAGGATGTGCGACAGGTTCCGAAGCTGCTGGCGGAGTTCGGAGTCCGGTGCGTGGTCGTGGAGCATCTCCCGGAGACGAAGATCGATGGTGCATGCTTCTGGCTCGACGCGAACTGCCCGGCCGTGGCACTATCTCTCCGCTTCGATCGCATCGATTGGTTCTGGTTCACACTGATGCACGAGCTCGGCCACGTGGCCGCTGGTGACGGGCGCGACAATGGCATTCCGCCTGACATCGATCTCGTTGGGATCGAGCGCGATCCGGCAATCGAGAAGCCCGCCTTCGAAAGGGAGGCCGATGCCTTCGCATCCTCGTTCCTGCTGCCGGAAGAGGCTCTGGCGAGCTTCATCGCCCGCGTTCGTCCTCTCTTTTCCAAGCAGCGAGTCGAGGGATTCGCGGCGGTTCAGAGAGTGCATCCCGGTCTGGTCGTTGGCCAGTTGCAGTTCCGCAAGCAGATTCCATACGCCAACCTCAGAAACTACCTTGTGAAGGTGCGGGCGTACCTGTTGGAGACGGTGCTGTCGGACGGATGGGGCGTGACGCCACCCACCGGCAGGTGACTTGGTCGCAAGGACTCTCTCATGCACAAGACCGGGTACAACGAACAGATGCAGGCCCTTGTCGCAAAGTACCGGCAGGCCGGTCAGCCCTGGCCTGCTACGACCCGCGAGATAGCCGCATGGTTGGTGCGGACGAATCAGTGGGAGCCGTCCCGCGAACTCGCGATTGAACAGTGTGCCGACGATCTCGCCAGGGCGATGCGCGAGGAGTTCATCACCGATCGACAGGGGAGGCGCGTGCGAGCAAAGCACGCCGCTCGACGGGAGGTCAACGGCGAGCAGCAGACGTTCTGGGCGGACCTTCGCACGGCTCCGCGAGAGCACATGGAGATTGCCTTCGCCCAGAGGCGACAGCAGATCGTCAGCGATTGCGCCCAGTTGAAGCGGGACGTGGACTGCTACAACGAGAACTTCAACACGGAGGCCGAGATCCAAATGGTCTTCGACTTCACGATGGACCTCGAAGAGCTCGAAGCCGCTCACGCCTGACGCCTCACGGTCACGCTCGCCCGGATTCTCGCCAGATGCACCTGACCGATTTCCATGCCAAGTACTTTGCCTTCGAGCTCGCTCGCCGCTGTTCCTCCGACAGCGTGGAGAAGCTCGCCGCCGTGCTGGCCGACGCCCAGGTCGATCTCAACCCGCATCAGGTTGAGGCAGCACTCTTCGCATTCCGCAGCCCCTTTTCCAAGGGCGCGATCCTCGCCGATGAAGTCGGGCTGGGCAAGACCATCGAGGCCGGCCTGCTGCTCGCCCAGAAGTGGGCCGAGCGCAAGCGCCGCCTGCTGGCCATCGTCCCCGCGAACCTCCGCAAGCAGTGGTCGCAGGAACTCGCCGACAAGTTCTTCATGCCGTCGGTGATCCTCGAGTCCAGGACGTTCAATGAGGCGATCCGAGGCGGCAACCTCAACCCGTTCCAGCAGCCCGGCATCGTCCTGTGTTCCTACCAGTTCGCGCGCAGCAAGGAGCCCTACCTGCGGCAGACGCAGTGGGACCTCGTGGTCATCGACGAGGCCCACCGGCTCCGCAACGTCTATAAGAACACCAGCAAGACGGCCAACGCCATCAAGCAGGCCATGATGCCGTTCCCAAAGGTGCTGCTCACAGCCACGCCCCTCCAGAACTCCCTGCTGGAACTCTTCGGGCTCGTGAGCATCATCGACGACTTCGCCTTCGGAGACCTGCCCAGCTTCAAGTCGAGGTTCTCGCGCCCGGGCGACGGCGAGGACTTCGCCGAACTCAAGGAGCGCCTCAAGCCCATCTGCAAGCGCACCCTTCGGCGTCAGGTGCTGGAATACGTCAAGTACACCAACCGGCACGCGATCGTGCAGGAGTTCACGCCCACCGACGACGAGCAGCGGCTCTACGACCTCGTGTCGGCCTACCTGCAGCGGGAGTCGCTCCACGCGCTACCCGCGAGCCAGCGGCACCTCATCACGCTCATCCTGCGCAAACTTCTCGCCTCGTCCACCTTCGCCATCTCCGGCACGCTTGCCGGCATGGTGCAGCGTTTGGAGCACGCCGCCGCCGCCGCGAGTGCCGTCGATGCGCCCCCCGAGGACCTCCCTGCCGACGTGGAGACGCTGGACGAACTCGCCGACGAGTGGGATGGCGAGGATGCCGCCGGCGATGAACCCCAGAAGAAGCGCCTGTCACCTGAGGAACTGGCCGACCTCCGCCGTGAGTTGGATGACCTGAAGCGGTTCCACGCCCTCGCCACTTCGATCATCAAGAACTCCAAGGGCGAGGTCCTGCTCACGGCGCTGCGCCGGGGATTCGCCGCGGCGGCTGAGGCCCGGGGCGAGCAGGGGCAGGGCGGCAGACTCCAGCAGAAGGCCGTGGTTTTCACCGAGTCCCGCCGCACGCAGGAGTACCTGTTCAACATCCTGAACCAAACGGAGTTCGCCGGCCGCGTGATGCTGTTCAACGGCACGAACACCGATCCGGGCTCGAAGGCGATCTACCAACAGTGGCTTTCACGTCACCAGGGCACCGACCGCGTCTCGGGTTCCCCGAGCGCTGACATGCGGGCGGCGCTCGTGGACCACTTCCGCGAGAGCGCCGCAATCATGGTTGCCACCGAGGCCGCGGCTGAGGGGATCAACCTCCAGTTCTGCAACCTCGTCATCAACTACGACCTCCCCTGGAACCCCCAGCGGATCGAGCAGCGGATCGGCCGCTGCCACCGCTACGGCCAGAAGTTCGACGTGGTCGTCGTCAACTTCATCAACAAGGCCAACGCGGCCGACCAGCGCGTGTACGAACTCCTGGAGCAGAAATTCCGCCTCTTCACGGGCGTCTTCGGCTCGAGCGACGAGGTGCTGGGGGCGGTCGAGTCAGGCGTGGACTTCGAGAAGCGGATCGCCGCCATCTACCAGAAGTGCCGCACGCCCGAGCAGATCAACTTTGAGTTCGACGAACTCCAGAAGGAGCTCGAAGCGGAAATCGCCGCGGGCCAGCGGGATGCACGGGAGAAGTTGCTCGACAATTTTGACCAGGAGGTCGTCGAGAAGGTCCGCATCCAGACCAGCGGCGTGCTGGACCGGTTCAACGGCGACCTCTGGCGCCTGACGCGCCACGTCCTCCGGGACGATGCCGACTTCGATGATGCATCGCTGAGTTTCACGCTCCGCCGCAACCCGTTCTCCAAGCACCCGGGTGAGACGATCCATCCCGGCCCCTACCGGATGGGCAAGAACGTCTCCGACGCTAATACCTACCGCGTCGGCCACCCGCTGGCCCAGCGGGTCCTGGAGCACGCACGCCAACTGAGCCTGTCGGTGGCCGAGGTGCGGTTCGACCTCACGGAGTCGCGGCGCAAGATTGCGGTGCTGGAACCGCTCGCGGGATCGAGCGGTTGGTTGACGTGCTCGCGGCTGACGCTCACGGCGATTGAGACCGAGGACGTGCTCCTGCTCGCGGGGGTTACCGACTCCGGCGTCACGCTGGACGAGGCGCAGTGCCGGCGGCTCTTTGACTTGCCGGCAAGCGCCACCGGCGGATCGACGGTTCCGCCCGGGCAGGCGGAGGTGTTGGCCCGGGAGATCGCGGCCAGGAAGGCCGGGGTCGTCGAGGAGGCCTCCGCCCGCAACGGCCGGTACTTCGATGTTGAGATTGATAAACTCGACCGCTGGGCCGAGGACCGCCGCGCCTCGCTCAAGGCCGAACTGGATGAGTTGGACGAGTCGCTCAAGGCGGCCAGGAAGGCCGCCCGGAACGCCCCCAACCTGCCCGAGAAGTTGGAGCGCCAGCGGGCGGTGCGGACGCTGGAGGAGAAGCGGGACAAGGCGTGGAAGGACTACGACGCCGCGGCACGAGAGATCGACCGGAAGAAGGATGCACTCTTGGACGACATCGGGCGGCGCCTCGACCAGCGGATCGATGAACAGCCACTCTTCACACTCCGTTGGAGCGTTGCATGAGGCATTCGGATGAGCGAGAAGCGTGCGGTCGGCCGCAGGGGGGGCACCCATGACGAATCATGTCTTGTGGCGGCGTCTCACCGAGACCGACTTCAACGCCATCAATGGCGAGGCATCCCCACATGGCCGCGGTGGCGGCGCCATGCACATTGCGCTGGGTGTTGCGAGTCGGACCTTCGCAATCGATCAGTTCCTCTCGGCTGGCGGGCGTCACAACGTGACCGTCCGCACCAGTGCATTTCCCGGTCATCAACCCGAAGCTGAGCTCCACTTCCGCAGCAATCCGAATCGAAGAGGGGGTGAGTGGCTCATCCGTGATCAGTTCACCCATCGGCATCCAGCGTGGACGGCGACCGCCGGGTTCCCGACCGCTTTCGATCCGCGTGATCCACCGTATGTGCTGGTCTTCCGAACTGGAGACCTCTTCCATGTTCGCGCCAGCTCTTTGTTGCGGTTGCGGCGGCTTGGACGAGCGTACCTGCCGCCCGGGCTACTGACCGATTCAAAGGGCGTAGCCACCGCGTCAGATACGATGCTCAGAGCATTTGACGTGCCTGCAGAGCCTGCGCTGGATGAGTTCGAACGCCGCAGTCGTGAAATCCCACCGGAGGCCTTTGATCCCCATGACAATGCGGATGGCCGCCACCGGATCATCGCGTCGGTCGTTAGGCGGCTCGGGCAGCCCGCATTCCGGCGCAGGCTGATCCAGGCTTACGACGCGAAGTGCGCCATCACGCGCTGCGACACGGTGTGGGTGCTAGAAGCGGCGCACATCACACCGTACAGAGGCATCCGCACCAACGCAGTGACCAATGGCCTGTTGCTGCGTGCGGACGTTCACACGCTCTTTGACTTGGCCCTCATCGCCATTGATCCCGCAGTCATGCGAGTCCGCGTTTCCAGCATGTTGCGGACTTCGTCCTATCAGGCTCTTGATGGCAGCGTGCCGACGCTGCCACAGGTGTCCGCTGCCCAACCGAATCCGACGGCTCTCGCAGAGCACTATCGTTCGTTCACGCCATGAAACCAAGGACCGAAGCCAATCCCATGCCAGAAGCCACTGCCGACGCTGCTGCTCCCGAGAAACTCGCCTTGGCCTCCGCTGACATAGCGAGGCAAAAGCGAGAGGAACTGCTGCGTCTCTTTCCAGAAGCCGGCACGGAAGGGGGCGGCGTTGACTTCGATCAACTCCGACTCGCGTTGGGCGACAGCGTTGATGTGGGACGGGAGCGATACGGAATGCATTGGCCAGGCAAGGCCCAGTGCTTCAAGACGATCCAGACGCCCAGCATGGGAACGCTTCGCCCCTGCCCCGAGGAGAGCGTGAACTGGGACACCACGGAGAACATGATCATCGAGGGCGACAATCTCGAAGTTCTCAAACTGCTCCAGAAGTCCTATCTCGGCAAGGTGAAGGTCATTTACATCGATCCTCCCTACAACACGGGCAACGACTTCATTTATCCGGACAACTACGCCGAGAGCTTGCAGACCTATCTGTCCTTCACGGGACAAGTCGATTCGGACGGCCGCAGGTTCGGCACCAACACTGAGATGGATGGTCGGTTCCACAGCAACTGGATGAGGATGATGTTTCCTCGCCTCTATCTAGCTAGGAACCTCCTTCGGGACGATGGTGTCATCTTCGTTTCCATTTCTGACGACGAGGCACACAACCTCCGTCACCTTATGGACGAGGTGTTCGGCGAGGACAATTTCATCGGATGCTTCGTCTGGAACTCAACGAAGTCGGTTACGAACACAGCACTGGTATCGGTGTCGCATACCTACAACCTCGTGTACGCCCGAAACAAGGACTACTTTGTCGAGCATCGATCCCACTTCCGGTTGCCAGAGGACGGTAGCGGGTTTGCCAATCCGGACAACGACCCGCGCGGACCCTGGAAGGCCGATCCGTTTCAGGTCGGCGGCGAACGTCCGAACCAGTTGTACCCGATTACGAATCCGAAGACGGGACAGACCTACCGGCCGAATCCTGGTGCCAGTTGGAAGAACGATTTCACCACTTTTCAGCGGCTGATGGCAGAGAACCGAATCGTCTTCGGCGCGAGCGGTGAAGCCGGTCCTCAACGCAAGCGATTCCTGAGCGAAGCCGAGGACCGCGGAAAGGTCGCCAAGACGCTCTGGGACGAACTCGATACGACGACGAACGCTACACGCGCCTTGAAGGAGATGTTCGGCGATGAAGCTGGGCCTTCTGTGTTCGACAATCCGAAACCAGTCGACTTGGTTCAACGCATGATTCAGTTGGGAGCGCACGATCCCAATGGGGCCATCATACTGGACTTCTTTGCGGGCTCCGGAACTACCGGTCATGCTGTGCTCGATCTCAATGCCAAGGACTCGGGTAGACGCCAGTTCATCCTCGTTCAACTGCCCGAGCCGACCGGTCGCAAGGACTATCCGACCATCGCAGACATCACGAAGGAGCGGGTGCGGCGCGCGATCAAGCAGTTGTTGCCCCAAGAGGGAAGCGTCTTCGGGGCGTCGAGCAATGCAGGCGGGGCCGGCTTCCGCGTCTTCAGACTTGACCAGTCCAGTTTCGAGTCGTGGAATGCAGACACCCCTCGGAGCGGCAGTGCGCTGGAGGAGCAGATGGAGCTGCACGTGGAGCACATCCGTGAAGGCCGCACGGAGGACGACCTGCTCTACGAGATCCTGCTCAAGAGCGGCTTCCCGCTGACGACGCCCATCGAGACGCTGACGCTGGCGAGCAAGAAGGTCTACAGCGTCGCCGGCGGGGCGCTCATGCTCTGCTTGGAGCGACCCCTCACGCTGGAGGTCATCCGGGCCATCGCCGACAAGAAGCCCGAACGGGTCGTCTGCCTAGACGCCGGGTTCGCCGGCAACGATCAACTTAAGACCAACGCCGTGCAGACCTTCAAGACCAAAGGGATCGGGAGTTTCAAGACGGTCTGATCCGGGAAGCGCTCCGCCATGAAACTCCAGTTCGACGCCAACCAGCAGTTCCAAATCGACGCGGTCAACGCGCTGGCCGACCTCTTCGACGGGCAGCCCCGCGGCATGGCCGAGTTCTCGGTCATCGACCTCGGAAGGGCCGGGGCCGAGGCGGGAATGTTCGCCGGCCTCCAGCAGACCGAACTCGGCGTCGGGAACCAGTTGCTGATCGACGACGACCGTCTCCGCGAGAACGCCCGGAAGGTCCAGGACCGCAACGACATCGAGGTCGCGGACCCGAAGGCACCCCTGGAGGCGTGGGACCTCTTTGATGGTCCCCTCAACCAGAGCCGCAGGTGCCCACACTTCTCGGTCGAGATGGAGACCGGGACGGGGAAGACCTACGTCTACCTCCGCACCATCTTCGAACTGCACCGGCGGTACGGCTTCTCGAAGTACGTCATCGTCGTCCCCAGCGTGGCGATCCGCGAAGGCGTCCTCAAGAACCTCCAGGTCACGGCGGAGCACTTCAAGGCACTCTTCAGTCAACCCATCGAGCACTTTGTCTACTCGGCAAAGGGAGCGCCGCGTCTACGGTCATTCGCCACAGGCGTGATACCGCAGATCATGGTGATCAACATCGATGCGTTCCGCAAGAACTTCTCCGACGCGGAGTCGGAAGAGGAGCGGCGGAAGAGCAACGTCATCTTCCAGGATCGCGATGGCGCGGGGGGGCGGGCCTGGATCGAGTACGTTCAAGCGGCCCGCCCGATCGTGATCATCGACGAGCCCCAGAGCGTGGACTCGACTGACAAGGCGCAGGAAGCGATCAAGGCCCTGAACCCGCTGTGCACGCTCCGTTGCTCCGCGACGCACCGAAACCCGTACAACCTGGTGTACCGCCTGGACCCCGTCAAGGCGTTTGAACTCCGGCTCGTCAAGCAGATCATCGTCTCCAGCGCCAAAGAGAAGGGCGGCGACGGGGCCAGCGGTAACGCCTTCGTCCGCGTCGAGGCCATCGACTACAAGCCGAGTATCCGAGCCAAACTGCGCATCCTGGTGCAGGGTGCCGACGGCCCCAAGCCGAAGTTGGTCACTGTCAAACAGGCTTCTGACCTGTTCAGCCTTTCCAATGAGCGCGCGGAGTACCAGCACGGCTACGAGATCGCCGAGATCAACGCCGAGCCGGGGGCCGAGTTCATCCGGTTCTCCAGCGGCCGGACGCTGCGCCTCGGCGCGGAAACGGGCGGGTTCCGTGACGATGTCTGGAAGGTGCAGATCAAGAAGACCGTGGAGGCGCACCTCACCAAAGAGGTCCGCATCCGCGAGGCCCGCGAATCGCTGGGGCCGGGCGGCGCCGTCAAGGTCCTCAGCCTGTTCTTCATCGACCGCGTCGCCAACTACCGCGACTACGGTGCCGATGGCAAGCCCGTGAAGGGTAAGTTCGCCGTCGAGTTCGAGGCGGCTCTGGCCGACCTCGCCAAGGACGAGCGGTTCAAGGCCATCGAGTGGCTCAAACTCCCCGTGGAGTCGCTCCACAACGGGTACTTCAGCCAGGACAAGAAGGGGATCGCCAAGGACACCCGCGGCGATACCCAGGCCGACGACGATACCTACGCCCTGATCATGAAGGAGAAGGAGCGGCTGCTCTCCGTTGATGAGCCGCTGCGCTTCATCTTCAGCCACTCGGCGCTGCGGGAGGGCTGGGACAATCCCAACGTCTTCCAGATTTGCACGCTCAACGAGACGACCAGCGCGATCAAGAAGCGGCAGGAGATCGGCCGCGGACTCCGGCTACCCGTGGATGCCGAGGGCAAGCGCGTATTCGACGAATCGGTGAACAAGCTCTACGTCATGGCGAACGAGAGCTACGAGGACTTCGCCAAGGCCCTTCAGCGGGAGTACGCCGAGGACTGCGGCGTGACCTTCGGGCGCGTCCCCATGACGGCCCTCTCCAAACTGTCCCAGGTGATCGATGACGTACCCGTGGCGATTGGTCGCGACGCTGCCGAGAAGATCCGCGAGTCACTCGTCCAGCAGGGGTTCCTGGACGCGGAGGGTAAGATCCAGCCGGCGTTTGACCCCAAAGCGCCGTCGTTCAATCTCGACCTGCCAGAGGGGTATCGCTCTCTGACGACGGCGGTCACGGACCTGTTGTCGTCCTACCAGATCGAGCACCATGTCCGGCGAGAGAAGGACGAGAAGACCAACCGTCTGCGCAAGGAGGTCATCCTCACCCCCGAGTTCGCGGCGCTCTGGGACCGCATCAAGCCCAAGACGACCTACCGCGTCGAGTTCGAGACCGATGAGCTCGTGCGCCGGGCGGTGCAGACGATCAAGGTCAAGATGCCGCGGATCGAGAAGCCAAAGATCGCGGTCCAGACCGGGGGCGTCCAGGTCAAGAAGGGCGGCGTGGTGGCTACGGCGATCAGCGCCGCCGTGGAACAGGTCGAGCAGGCAAACCGGCCCATCCCCGACGTGCTGGCGTACCTCCAGAACGAGACTGAACTGACGCGCTCGACCATCTTCCGCGTGCTGAAGGAGTCGGGGCGCCTCGACGAGTTCTTCAACAACCCACAGCGGTTCATGGACGAGGTGGCCGCGATCCTAAAGCACGAACTCCATCGCCTGCTGGTCGATGGCATCAAGTACGAGCGGATCGTCGGGTCGGGGTCGGAGGCGGAATGGGAGCAGATACTCTTCAAAGACGAGGAGTTGATCAACTACCTGACCGCCGTGAAGGTGTCTAAGTCGGTGTACGAGTACGTCGTCTACGACTCGGACGTGGAGCGGAAGTTCGCCGAACAACTGGACCAGCGCGAGGACATCAAGCTCTTCGTGAAGCTCCCGAGCTGGTTCAAGATCGAGACGCCGATCGGGACATACAACCCCGACTGGGCCATCCTGAAGCACGACGGCCAGGCCCTCTACCTCGTGCGCGAGACCAAGGGCACCCGCAACTTCCTGAAACTTCGGACGGCGGAGGCGGACAAGGTCAACTGCGGGAAGAAGCACTTCGAGACCATCGGAGTGCCGTTCGACGTGGTGGTGGAGGCCAAGGACGTTTGAGAGCAGGGCCGCGTGGGGCGCGAGGCC
This sequence comes from Phycisphaeraceae bacterium, assembly GCA_026126305.1. Taxonomy (GTDB): domain Bacteria; phylum Planctomycetota; class Phycisphaerae; order Phycisphaerales; family UBA1924; genus JAHCJI01. The sequence goes on along the minus strand of JAHCJI010000017.1, from coordinate 37,723 downwards.
GCTGAAGCCGCGTTGCCGGAGATGCCGTCATGAAGCCGCTTGGCAAGACGATCCAGATCTACTGTCCCAACGGTGAACCTCGCGGGGTGCGCATCGCCGAGATCACCACGCGGATCGTTCAGGCCGTCGTGGTGCCGAGGGCCAAGATCGAGGAGGCGCTCTCCCGTCCAGAACTCGGCGGCGTGGGGCTGTACTTCCTGTTCGGGGAGAGTGAGGCGGGTGGTCTGCCGGTGGCGTACATCGGTGAGGCCGATGACTGCTGTGTCAGGCTGAAGCAGCACAACAAGAACAAGGACTTCTGGAATATCGCGGTGGCGATCGTGTCACGCACCGGCAGCTTCACGAAGGCGCACGGGAAACTGCTCGAGTGGATCGCGATCGACAAGGCGAACATCGCGGGCCGTTACCAGCTCGACAACGGCAATGCCGGAGGGGAGCCGAACGTCCCGGAGTGGATGCAGGCAGACGTGGCGGAGGTGTTCGAGACGGCCGAGGTGCTGCTCAACACCCTCGGGTTCCCAATCTTCGAGCCTGCTGCCAACCGCGCGGCCGAGGCCGACTCCATGTTCTATTGCAGGCGAGGCGGAGCCGATGCTCGCGGCGTCTACAACGAGGAGGGATTCGTCGTGCTCAAGGGGTCGCTTGCTCGGCGGGAAACCACATCCTCGTCCCACGACATGGTTGAACCGAAGCGAGAGGAGTTGATTGGCTCTGGCGTGCTTGCCCCCGCCAAGGATGGGTACCGCTTCGAGCGGGACATGGCGTTCAGTTCGCCCAGCGCGGCAGCCGCGATTGTGTCCGGCGGCAGCGCCAACGGATGGGTGGAGTGGAGGAATGCCAAGGGGCAGACCCTGGATGAGGTGTACCGAAAGAACACCAGGCCATAAGGCGAGCCGGACGGGTGCTGGACGGTATTAAACCGAGAGCGCTGGCGCGAATGGTCCAGAAGTGGCGTTCTGGCACCGGCAAGGCCATTCCCAACCCTCCGAAGAGGGTTGCTCTCGGGGAGCTTTCAAGGCCCGTGTCCGTAGGATGCGGGCCTGTTTGTTGACTGGTTCGGGCCCGAAGCGGCCCCGCTGGGGCGTCGGGGGCGGGGGTTGGGCTCTCTCGGTTTTGGGGGAGAGTTGTAGGTGGCGAGCGGAACCCGGGGCGGGGCGGGCCTTCGGGGGCGAGACTCTCGCGCTCTCTGGGTGCCGGTTAACGGAGGGGAGAGGAATGGGTGCTTGAGGTGCCAGTTTCGAGAACGGGGCACATGCCGCGCGACCTATTGCTGCGATGCTGCCACGTAGGCCTGGCTGGGGTGCTTGGACATCTCGGGAATGGTGTAGCACAAGCGCCCGGCTTCGATCAGCGGGCTGAGGTGATCGCGGATCAGCGGCTTGTGGTCACGCCGGCCGAGTAGAGCTGCCAGATTTCTGGCCGTCAAGGGATAGGCGGTGCATAGATCAACGATCAGTGTCCGCAGCGCCTCACGACCGGGCCGCTGGCCGGCCTTTGGGAGACGTTCGGACAGCTCGGGCGGGAGGTCATCTTGGGTCACCAGCCGAGGTTCCACCTGGTGACTTTGGGTCTCAGGCAGGTGACTTTGTGCGGCCACCTGGTGACTTTGCGTGCTGGGATGATCGCGATAACCCTTCCCAGTCCCTAACGCGGACGCTGGAGCCGATACGAAGGCCTCGCCCGGTTCGTAGTAGGTCCTGCTTCCTGACCCCTTCTTCTCAAGGAGCTTCAGGTCACGAAGCCGCCGTAGGTGCATGGAGGCATCGAGCGTGTCGGCCGCGTTGATCTCGCGATAGGTGGCATTGTCGATTGCTCCGGTCTCGCGAACAAACACGAGAGCCCGCGATTCCTCGTCTGTCAGCTTTTCGGCTGTCAGACCGCCAAGCCATGCTACGTCCTCGGGCCCTAGGAAGTGGTGGAAGAGGAATGTCGCCACGAACTGGTCTGGCTGCCGACTGGAATCCAGCGTGGGGGGAAGCAGGTTGCTGCGCTGCATCAGTTCCCGCATGACCCGGATGCCCGAGCCCTTCGTCTCGGCGATATTCACCTCGTGCAGCACCGCGGCAATCTTCGGATTCCGCGTCTGCGAGCCAGGCTGCCCAAGTTGGTCCTCTGCCTTGAGTGAATGCCCCGGGTTGCGGATCTCCAGCCGGTTCGCGTACCGGATGATCTGCGTTGGCGCGCCTTGGATGCGATAGCTTCGGTGCATCACCGCGTTCACCACAGCCTCGCGAATCACCCTCAGCGGGAGGATGGGCTCATCGGTGCTCTGAATTTCGCCAGATGGCAACGAGAAAGACTTTGGCAGATCATCGAGGATTGCGTTAGTGGCGCGCCGGATAGCGGGGATCAGCGGTGCGCGGATCTCCACCGTGTCAAAACGGCGATCCGGGTCTTTCACCCACTCCCGGCCGGGCACGCGGATGTAGTCCACCCGCACCATGGGGAAGCACCGGCGAAGAGCCATAGGCGTACCAAAGAGAAGTACGCCGGCGACCGTCGGCCGGACCACGCCACCTTCTTCCCGAACGCACGCGAAGGCACGCAACAGGTCATCGTCGGACCAGCTGAGCTCTTCGGCGTTCGCGTTCACTTTCGCCCGCAGTGTGCGGTACTCGTTGATCGCTCCAGGATCAATGTCGGCAAGGGTCCCATCCCTGATGATTGTCGTGTCGTACGTCTCGGCGTGATGCCCCTCGTAGAGCACGATGAGATCATCTTCGGTGCAAGTAAGATCCGCTGGGCCAATGCGGCGGAACGCGCCCTTCGGTAGCCCCTTGCTCGTGATGTAGACAGGCTTGTCGGTCGGCGACGCCTCGGGAATAAACGCCACGACGACTGGAGCGTCCCCAACCTTCTCGACGTGGATCTCTGGGCGCACGCGGATGCTCAGCATCGATGCGCATTGCGAGGCCAGGTCTGCCTGCACCTTCTCGGGTTCGGCCAACCCGGAAGCCTCGTAGCCCAAGTCGAAGAGTTGGTCCTGTTGCCGGACCCGCTCGACGCCGAGCAGCAGATAGCCCCCGCCCAGTCCAGGCTCATTCGAGAAGGCGCAGACCGTCTCGATGATGGACTTGCCGACTTCTGATCCGGCTTTCGCCTCAATCGTCACGGACTCATCTACGGCGTTGAGCTCTTCGATGAGCTCGATTGCGCTCCTCATGGGCGCCTCCCACGAGCTGCATCGGCGCGAAGCCAAGTCAAGCCTGGCGTGCCGCACCGGAGCTCAGTCTGCCATCGCGCGGGATCCAGCCGGCTGCCGAACCGTTCCCGCTCGAGTTGCTCGAGATTTTGGATCTGCTCAATCATGGTCGTAGCGGAGCATATCTCGTTAGCCTCGCCAATGCCAAACACAGCCCTGCAACACCCCACCCCCCGCGCGCAGACAAAGAGGGTGCCCCCACTGGTGAACAGCCAGCCTGGGACAAGGAGGCATCCTCATGGACGAAACACGCACGCCAGCCCCGCCCCGCCGCCGGCGACCCTGCCGGGCGACCGAGCCGCCCGAGTGGAGGCGTCGGGAGCTCGTCAACCTGCTCGGGGCCGGGCTGGCCCGGGTCATCGAGCGGAGCGATCCAGGCGGCGACGCGCTCTCGGATTCTTCTGCCGCGAGAGTTGAACTGCCCGGCGATGCGGGCCTCAGTGTGGTCGCGGGCGGGGTGCCCGCGGGACGCGGAAGTGCGTGATGACCGAGCCGGGATCAACGATCGAGCGGGATCTGGCCGCTCTGGAGGGCCTGACCGCGCGGGAGCTGCGGGAGCGGTACGAGCGGGTCTTCGGCGAGGCTGCCCGCTCGAACAACCGCCGCTGGCTGCTTCGGCGGGTCGCGTGGCGGATGCAGTTGCTGGCCGAGGGGGACCTGGCCCAGCGGGCCGTGGACCGCGTCCGCGACAAGGCCGCCACGCTGGCCCGTGACGCCGACCTGCGGGTCCGGCCGCCGAGCGGGCCCTTGGACGCCGGTGAGCCGGCACGCACGGTCGTCGGCCAGATGTCGCCCGGCCGCGACGAGCGGGTGCCGCCGCCGGGGGCCGTGCTAGTCCGCGTGTTCAAGGGCCGCGAGCACCGGGTGACCGTGCGCGCCAACGGGTTCGAGTTACATTCGGCGGGTGGGGGCGAGATCTACCGGTCGCTGAGCGCGGTGGCCCACGCCATCAGCGGCTCGCACTGGAACGGGTACCACTTCTTCGGGCTGGGCAGGCGCACCGACGCGGGCGGGAGCGATCAATGAGCCGCGCGACCCAAGAGCCCGCCACCGTCCGCTGCGCCATCTACACGCGCAAGAGCACCGAGGAGGGACTCGAGCAGGAGTTCAACTCGCTGGACGCCCAGCGCGAGGCGGGCGAGGCGTTCATCGCCAGCCAGCGGATGGCGGGATGGACGTGCAGCACCGAGCGGTACGACGACGGCGGCTTCAGCGGCGGGAATGCCGACCGCCCGGCGCTCAAGCGGCTCCTGGAAGACATCGAGGCCGGGCTGGTCGACTGCGTGGTGGTCTACAAGGTCGATCGGCTGAGCCGCTCGCTGCTGGACTTCGCGCGGATGATGGAGACCTTCGAGCGGCACGGGGTGTCGTTCGTGAGCGTCACCCAGCAGTTCAACACGGCCCACTCGATGGGCCGGCTGACGCTGAACATCCTGCTTTCGTTCGCCCAGTTCGAGCGTGAGATCATCAGCGAGCGGACCCGCGACAAGATCGCCGCGGCCCGCAAGAAGGGCAAGTGGGCCGGCGGGCGACCGGTGCTGGGCTACGACATCGTGCCGGGCAGCGGCGGGTCGAAGCTGGCGGTCAACGCCGGGGAAGCCGAGCGGGTGCGGGCGATCTTCAAGGTGTACCTCGAGCAGCGGTCGCTGCTGCGTGCGTCGGCGATCCTCAACGAGCGCGGCTGGACGACCAAGGCGTGGACGGCCAAGAACGGCTCGCCCCAGGGCGGGCGGCGGTTCGACAAGGCGGTCCTCTCCAAGCTGCTGACCAACCCGGTCTACGTCGGCAAGGTCCGCCACCACGAGGACCTGTACGACGGCGAGCACGAGCCAATCGTCGACGAGGGCGTGTTCGCCGAGGTTGGCCTGCTCCTCAAGTCGAACACCGCTCGCGACGGCCGGTCGCCGTTGAACAAGCACGGGGCGTTGCTCAAGGGCCTGGTCCGATGCCAGGGCTGCGGCTGCGGCATGGGCCACCACTTCGCCACGGCCAAGGGCAAGGGTGGGCGTGGGGGTGGGGGTGGGGCGAAGCGCTACCGCTACTACGTCTGCACCCGGGCGCAGAAGGAGGGCTGGAGCGTGTGCCCGGGCCCGTCGCTGCCCGCCGACGAGCTCGAGGCGTTCGTCGTCGAGCAACTACGCGCCCTGGGCCAGGACCAGACGCTGGTGGCCGACGCGGTGCGGTCCGCCCAATCGCAGCTCCGTGAGCGTTTGCTTGTGATCGAGGCCGAGCGCGTGGGCGTGGGCGGCGAGCTGGACGCCGCCCGGGCGGAGTTAAAAGGCATCGTCGACGCGGGCCGCGAGCGGAACGGCTCGGCCGCGCGGGCCGCGGAGCTGCGCGAGGCCATCCGCGACCTTGGGTCTCGGCTCCGCCGGCTCGACGCGAAGCTCGCGGCCATGCGAGATCGGGTGATGGACGAGGACGAGCTGGCCGGCGCGCTTGAGGCCTTCAACCCGATGTGGGAGCAGCTCACCACGCCCGAGCGTGAGCGGCTGCTGCGATTGCTCGTGCAGCGGGTCGATTGGGATGCGACCACCGAGACCATCACCGTCGCGTTCAACGCCGAAGCCGGCGCGGTGGAGGCCGCGTGCCCGAGCTGACCGTCCGCAAGCGGATCTCCTTCGCCACCGCCGGCCGGGGCCGCGTGCGGATCCGCGAGGCCTCCGAGCCCGGGGCTATCGCGCCACCGCCGCTGCCCCGCGTCACGCGGCTGATGGCCCTGGCGATCAAGCTCGACGGCCTGCTGGCCAGCGGCGCCATCACCGACCAGGCCGAGCTCGCCCGCGCCGGCTGCATCACGCGGGCCCGGGCCACCCAGATCATGAACCTGCTCCACCTGGCCCCGGACATCCAGGAGGCGGTCCTGGACCTGCCCGCGGTGGCCCACGGCCGCGACCCGGTCACCGAACGCGACCTGCGGCCGATCGCGGCGGAGGTGTGCTGGGGGCGGCAGCGGGTGATGTGGGTGGAGGCAGTTCGCCACAAACGACAGTAAGTCGTGTTGCCCCATGGACTTCGGGTGGGGTATCATGCATTCCAGTAGCGGACTCGATTGGGGGAACGGGCCGCTCTGGAGGCCCCGACCGTGGCTACTTCTCTCCCCATTCGCTGGCTCGTCACTCCAAACACCATGCACCGACTCGACGCCGATCTGAGGCGCCATTGGTTGGCCAAGTACCCCGACTGGTGTGCATCGGCAGGCCTCGACTGGTCCAACGAGAAGCCGCCGGACCATCGACAGGTTGCGCTGGCTCTGTATGTGGCCAGGCTTGAGTTGCCGTCCTCGCTCGCTTTTGAGGCCTGCATGCTCGCCGACCTGAGCGACCGAGAGTTCGAGTATTCGATCTTCGCATTGGCAGACAAGCACGGTATCGAGAGCGATCCAAACGCTTCGCTCGAGGACACCGTGTTGAAGTTGGTGCTCATTGCCCCAAAAGACGTGTACGAGTTGCATGTCAAGTCCGCTCCGGTGCGATACCTCAGGATGGATCGCCTGCTGCCCACCAAGCACGTTGATGCTTCTGGGTTCACGGTCACGCCTGCGAAGCGCCGTCAGCTCACCGACTTCCTCAACGCTCGCTTCGAGAAGCTCAACCGGGATCGTTCAGCGGAGGTCTATCCGATCCAGGAGGATCGTTTCACCCGGTTGCTGATCAGCCGGGGCGAGACCATCAAACGCCAGACCGTGGTCGTTGCCAATGGACGCGAGTTGCGGATCTTCCGCCCAGAAGTCTTCGACATGCTCTGTATCGATCACCACACCGGCGAACTGCTCGTGCATTGCACGACGCAGGCCGATCGGAAACTCTACAGCCAGGCTGTCGGTACCGTCCTCTTCGACGACGTCCAGAGGTACGACGTGAAATCAGGTCCGCGCCGCTTCGACTTCACAGCGCTCTATGAGCGGCGAGAAGCACTCTTTGAGGGGGTCAGTGTTCCCGGCATGATGTACATCCGACTCCACTCGGCTCGCTGGAATAGGGGCGATCTAGATGGAGGTGTCTCCACGCACGCCGGCCCGGATATCTGGGACGTCCTCAATCAACTGGAGAGCTTTAATCCCGTGGTAACGCCCATCGACCGCATCGGCATCAAGGCCAAGATGTCTGCAAGCCCCAAGGAACGCACCGTGTCGCTGACGTTGCCATTCACGGCATCGTACGGGACAGATGCTCAGGGGCTTGCGATCGAGGAAGCGCTTCGGCAGATGGAGATCCTTCTGGATGAACAGCGAGCATTGCGGGAGTACCAAGACAAGCATCTGGCAAGACATCCAACCCCTGCTTCACAGAGGAGCGACTCGCCATCAATGGAGCCAGCTTCTGGGTGAAAACCTCGAAGCCATCAACCCTGTCTTGCGAGCCACCCCGGTTCGCGCTCCGTACTGGCCGCCGCCCGAGACCGGCCGACCACCGATGCGGCTGGTCGAACTCGAACCGGATCGATTCGTCGCGGTGTGCGATGGGTGCTACACCGACGAGATTGAGCTCACGCGCTCGGACGTTGTGCTCCACCGAGTGGATGAGCGACTCCTGCGCAAATCGATGTGCGCGGCCCTTGACCTGCGTACCTCCAACGCGCCCGTCGGTGCGCTTCCCGGTGCCCTTCAGCTTGGCAGCCATGTCATCGGCCAGCCGCTCGGTGTACCGGTGTGGCTCCTGGGCCAGCAACGCGAGCACGAGATCTTGGCCACTCTTGAGAGATTCCGCGGGACAGATTGCCCCTTGATCGTTGTGCTGTGGTCGGACCGCATGCTCACATCGGCGGCCTTGGCCTTCGACACGCCTCCGCTGATTGTGACCACGCTTGATCAGGTCCTCGTGATAACCGCGGAGGGCTTCGAAGCGACCAAGGTGTGGCATACCAGGCTCGCGGCCTTCCGAAAGGCGGCCAAGCTTGCCCCGCAAACGAGCCGCCACAAGAAGACGGCGATGGCACGCGAAGGAAAGACAACCGGCACCCCTGGCAAGCTGAAGAAGGCGTTCAAGGAATGGTACTTGGAAGCGAAACCCTATCTGAAGCAGACGGGTGAGCTGCGTCCGCGCCCCAGCGCGGCGGAACTGGGCCGCAAGAGTGGTGTCTCGCGCTCCACCGCGAGTCGATGGGTCACTGGGAAGGTGCCAAAGCCGGACGAGAAGTTGATGTTGATGTGGATCGGAGCCATCGATCCCGCCAAGGTGAGGAACTTCCGCGGTTAGCGTGTCGCACGCAACGTACACCGCATGCACCAATGGAGACAGCAGCGAATATTTTTTAAGTACTGACCTGACAATCACTTACGTCATACTTGACGTTGCAAGCAACCCACGTCTCATGCACGCCCGCGGGCCTAGTAGCCGCGGGGTGTGTTTCTCCGCGGCTTCGCAAGCGACCCGCGGAGCAAGCCATGACGGCAACGAACGACAGGACGATCGAGCACACCAGTACCTCCCCATCCACCCCCACCATCCCCAACACCCCACCCCCCTGGCACGACGACTTCGCCCAGCAGAGGGCAAACTACCACGCCGAACGCCTGGCCCGCCAGTACCACCTCAAAGACAACGACAAGGAGGACATCCGCCAGGAGCTCTTCCTCCGCGTGTTCCGCAAGCAGCTGGACTACGACCCCGAGCGGTCGAGCCCGCACACCTTCACGTCGCGGGCGTTCGACTGGGCTGCCGCGGAGGTGGAGCGGGATCTGTGCCGGGACCGCAGGCGGGCCAGGCGACTGTGGGCGGTCCGGCGGCGCTTGATCCTGCGGGCGAGCTGGCGGCGCGGGCCGTGCCCGCCGCCGGGGGCCAAGACGGCGACGACCGAGCTGCTGGAGGCCATCGACCGGCTGCCCGACGACCAGCGGGATCTGGCGATGTGCCTGATGACCGGGACGCCCACGCAGGCGGCACGGACCCTGGGCGTGAACCGGAGCACCGTCTACCGGCGGCTGAACCATCTCCGCAAGGTCCTGGCATCCCACGCGCCCGACAAATCTTCTGATCTGCCTGCGACACCCTGACGCTACCGGGCAGACAAAGGCCTGTATGGCACACCCACGCACCTGCTGCCGCCGCCACGAGTGCGGGCGTCCGCCCTGCCCGCGTTGCCCCGAGGGGCACCGCTCGTCGGGCGAACCTGCTCCGCTCTGTCTCTCGTTCCTGATCCGCGAGCCGGCGGCGGTCTACCACGCCAAGGCCCGCGACCACCTCAGCTCGCACGCGCTGGCGGACTTCCGGCGGTGCCCGCTGCTGTACCGGCGCAAGCGGCAGGGGCTGATCACCGAGCCGGACCGGTCGGCGTACGTCGTCGGCCGCGCGGCGCACGTCTTGATCCTCGAGGGCCGCGAGCGGTACAGGGCCGAGTACGCCGTGGGCGGGCCGGTGAACCCCAGGACGGGCGAGCCGTTCGGCCCCACGACCAAGGCCTTCCAGAAGTGGGCGGCCCGCTGCGGCAAGGCGGTGCTGGGCGACGCCGACGCGGCCATTGTGGAGCGGATGGCCGGCAGCGTGAAGGACCACATCTTCGCGCGGGAGCTGCTGGCCGATGGCGTCGCCGAGGGCGTGGTGCGGGTCGACTACGACGGGCACGCGTGCCAGGGGCGGCTGGACTGGTTGAACCCCATCGAAGATCGCGGCATCGTGGACCTGAAGACCTGCCAGGACATCGACGGCTTCGAGGCCCAGGTAAGCGACTTCGGCTACGCGCACCAGCTGGCGTTCTATCGCGAGCTGGTGCGGCGGGCCTGCGGCCACGCGCTGCCGGTGCACCTGATCGCCGTCGAGAAGCGCGAGCCCTTCCGCTGCGGCGTGTGGCTGATCGACGACGTGCTGCTGGAGGCGGCGCGGATCGAGAACGAACAAGCCATGGCCGAGCTGAAGCGCTGCCGCGATCGGGACGCGTGGCCCACCGGGTACGAGTCGCTGCGCCTGCTGACCACCCCCACACCCACACCCACACCCACACCAATCAACTGACACACACCAAGGAGATGCATCATGGGACTTCTGGATTCGATTCAAACCGGCCGCACGCGGATGCCGCGGCGCGTGCTGGTGTACGGCACGCACGGCATCGGCAAGAGCACGTTCGGGGCGATGTCCGAGGACCCGGTGTTCATCCAGACCGAGGACGGGCTGGCGGACATCGACGCGCCGCGCTTCCCGCTGGCCACCGACTTCGGCCAGGTGCTGGGCGCTCTGGGCGAGCTGTACACCGAGGAGCACACGTACAAGACCGTCGTCGTCGACAGCCTCGACTGGCTCGAGCGTCTGATCCACGCGAGGGTCTGCCGCGACCGGCAGGTGCAGTCGATCGAGGACATCGGCTACGGCAAGGGCTACGTGTTCGCGCTCGAGCCGTGGCGCGAGGTGCTTGATGGGCTCGACGCGCTGCGGCGCGAGCGCGGGATGCAGGTGGTGCTGATCGCCCACGCGGCCATCGAGAAGTTCAGCAACCCCGAGACCGAGAGCTACGACCGCTACGGGCCCCGGCTGAACCGCCACGCCTCGGCGCTGGTCCAGGAGTGGTGCGACGAGGTGCTGTTTGCCACGTACCGCGTGCACACGAAGACGACCAAGGAGGGCTTCGACCGCACACGCGTGCAGGCCATCGGCCAGGGGGAGCGGGTGCTCAAGACCACCGAGCGGCCCAGCCATCTTGCGAAGAACCGCTTGAACCTGCCCGACGAGATCCCCCTGGACGAGCGCATCTACCGGGCGTGCGCGCGCGGCCTGGCACCGACGCCCGACCAGGACGAGCAAAAACAAAATAAACCCAACTCCGACTGACGCAAGCACTTGCGATCGGTTTCTCCGGTGCGCACCGCCACAATCGCGCGCGCCGGAGTGTCCGACCGCACGCAATACGAGGACACGACCATGGCAGACTTACACGGATTCGACGCGACGCAGGTGGAGCCCGCCGGCGACTTTGCGCCCCTGCCGGCGGGGCAGTACCTGTGCATCGCCACCGACTCGCAGATGAAGCCCACCAAGAGGGGCGATGGCAAGTACCTCCAGGTCGAGCTGGAGGTGCTCGAGGGCGAGCACAAGGGCCGCAAGCTGTGGGACCGCTTCGTGCTCGAGCACGCCAACGAGCGCACGGTGGCGATTGCGCGATCGTCGCTGGCGGGCCTGTGTACGGCGGTGGGCGTGCCGCGGCCGCGGGATTCCGCCGAGCTGCACAACGTCCCGGTGCTGGTGAAGGTCGCGTGCACGAAGCGCACCGACACCGGCGAGATCACCAACACCGTCAAGGGCTACGCCAAGCGGGGCGGCGCGCAGCCGTCGGTCGCACACTCCACTGCCGGGGGCGGCGTGCCGTGGCGCCGGTGAGCGGGACCATCGAACTGAGCCTGCCCTACCCGCCGAGTGTCAACCACTACTGGCGGCGGGCGGGCTCGCGCACGATCGTGAGCGCGCAGGGCAGGCGGTTTCGCAGGCAGGTCGCCGCCGAGCTGGCCTTCGCGCACGTCCGGCGGTTCGACGGCCGCGTGGCCGTGCGCGTCGTGGTGCATCCGCCCGACCGCCGCCGCCGCGACCTGGACAACGTGCTCAAGGCGCTGCTGGACGCGCTGGCCCAGCCGGGGGGCGTGTACCGCGACGACGCGCAGATCGACGCTCTCGAAGTGCTGCGCGGCGGGGTCGTCCCGGGCGGCAAGGTCGTCGTGACCGTGGAGGCAATCGGCTGATGGAGCTGCGCCCCTACCAGCGTGAGGCCATCGACGCCGCGTACGCGTTCCTCCGCGATCGCGATGGGAACCCGTGCGTCGTGATCCCCACGGGCGGTGGCAAGACGCCCGTGATCGCGACGATTTGCCGCGACGTGGCCGAGGGGCATGGTCGCGTGCTGATCCTGGCCCACCAGAAGGAGCTGCTGGCGCAGGTGGCGGGCAAGCTGGTCGTGGTCGCGCCGGGTCTGGCCATGGGCGTCTACTCGGCGGGCCTCAAGCAGCGCGAGCTGGGCGCGCCCGTCACCATCGCGGGCATCCAGAGCGTGCATGGCCGCGCGTGCGAGCTGGTCGAGCGGGGCGGGCCGATCGACCTGGTCTTGATCGACGAGGCGCACATGGTGCCCCACGCCGACGAGGGGATGTACCGCCGGTTCCTCAACGACCTGGGGACCATCTGCCCCCACGCGCGCGTCGTCGGCCTGACCGCCACGCCGTACCGGCTCAAGGGCGGGACGCTGTGCGGCGAGGGCCACGTGCTCAGCGACGTGTGCTACGAGGTGGGCGTGCGAGCGCTGATCGAGCGGGGCTACCTCTCGCCGCTGCGCACTCGGGCGGGTGTTACGTGTGCCGATCTCGGCTCGCTGCGCGTGCGCGGCGGGGAGTTTATCGCCGGCCAGGCCGAGGCGATCATGGACGAGGCCTCGCTGGTGGAGGGCGCGTGCGCGGAGATCGCCCAAAGCACGCGCGATCGTCGCGGCACGCTGATCTTCGCCAGCGGCGTGCGGCACGGCCGGCACGTGGCGCGGGTGCTGGCCGAGCGGCACGGCGTCGAGTGCGGCTTCGTGTGCTCCAAGACGCCGCCGGCCGAGCGGGATGAACTGATCGCTCGCTTCCGCGCGGGCGAGCTCAAGTACCTGGCCAACGTGAACATGCTGACCACCGGCTTCGACGCGCCGCACGTCGATTGCGTGGCGCTGCTGCGTCCGACGATGAGCGGCGGGCTGTACTACCAGATGGTCGGGCGGGGCATCCGCCTGGCGCCGGGCAAGGCCGACTGCCTGGTGCTGGACTTTGCGGGCAACGTGCTGCGGCACGGGCCGGTCGATGCGCTGTCGGCCAGGCGGCCCGGCACCAGCGGTGGGCCGCCGCCGGCCAAGGAATGCCCGCGGTGCCACGAGATCGTCGCCGCCGGCTGCCGTGCGTGCCCGGCGTGCGGGCAGGCCTTCCCCGAGCCGCAGCGCACGCAGCACGGCGTGGTGGCGAGCGACGCGGGCATCCTGACCGGGCAGGCGAGCGAGCACGAGCACGAGGTGCGGGCGGTCGGCTATCGCGTGCATCGCAGCCGCAAGAAGCCTGATGCCCCGCCCACCATGCGCGTCGACTACCACGTCTCGCTGAACGAGCACTTCAGCGAGTGGATCGCGGTGGGCCACGAGGGGTACGCGCGGCGGAAGGCGGCGCAGTGGTGGCAGCGCCGCTCGCGCGAGCCGGTGCCCACCGATGCGCACGACGCCGTGGAGCTTGCGCAGGCGGGCACGCTGGCCCAGCCGCAGCGCATCCGCGTGCGCCGCGTCGCGGGCGAGCGGTTTCCCACGATCGAGCCCATCGACCTTGGCGAGCGGCCGGCGCGGCTGGACGACCCCGACGCGGTGCCCGAGATGGCGATGCCCATCCCCGACGACGAGGTGCCGTTCTGATGGCTGGCGAACTGCCAACCCCGCTCGAAGCGGCCGCCGCCTACACGCGTCGCGGCTGGCGCGTGGTGCCGATCGCCGCGGGCGCGAAGGGCCCGACGCTCAAGGGCTGGCCCGCGCTGCGCCTCGAAGAGCGCGACCTCGCGTCGCACTTCCACGGCGACTCCAACATCGGCCTGATCCTGGGCGAGCCCAGCGGCGGGCTGGTGGATGTTGACCTGGACTGCGACGAGGCGGTGGAGCTGGCGGGCCGGTACCTGCCCGCGACGGATGCGGTGACGGGGCGCGAGGGAAGGCCCGCGTCGCACCGGTGGTATATCGCGGAGGGCGCGTCGACCGCAAAGCACAAGGATGCGGATGGCACCATGATCGTCGAACTGCGGTCGACCGGCTGCCAGACGGTCGTGGGCCCCAGCGTGCACCCCAGCGGCGGGCGGTACGACGTGCTCGGGGGCGAGCCGGCGCGAGTGCCCGAGGCGATGCTGGCCGCGTGCGTGCGTGCGCTGGCCGACGCGGTGCGCGAGAAGCGCCGCACCATCGAGCCGATGAGCAGCGCGCCCGCCCTCACCACACCGCACGACAACGCCGAACGTCGCGCCGCGGCGTACCTGGACGCCATGCCGCCCGCGATCGCCGGCAGCGGCGGGCATAACCAGACCTACGCCGCGGCAACGGCGCTCGTCCACGGCTTCGCGCTTGCGCCCGACGTGGCGCTGCACCTGCTGGCTACGAGGTACAACCCTCGCTGCCAGCCGCCCTGGAGCGAGCGTGAGCTGCGCCACAAGATCGACCAGGCCGCGAGCAAGCCGCACGAGCGGCCGCGGGGGTGGCTGCTGGAGGCGGGGCGCGGGGAGCAGGGTGCCCACGTCGATCTCTCGGCCCTGACGACGCCGCGCCAGAGCGTCCACGCCGATCCGGGCCCGATCCCAGTGCATCTCCTGGAAGTCCCCGGCTTCGTCGGCGACGTGGTGCGGTTCAACCTGGAGACCGCCAAGCGGCCCCAGCCGGTGCTGGCGCTGGCCGGGGCGCTGTGCCTGCAGGCGGTGCTGGCGGGCCGAAAGGTGCGCGACGCCCTGGGCAACCGCACGAACCTCTACGCCGTGGGCGTGGCCGACTCGGGCTCGGGCAAGGACCACGCCCGCAAGGTGAACAAGGCGATCCTCTTCGAGGCGGGCGCTATCGAGCTGGAGGGCAACGAGGACCTGGCCTCGGACGCGGGGCTGTTCAGCGCTGTCGAGGCCCAGCCGGCGGTGCTCTTGCAGATGGACGAGTTCGGCCGGTTCCTGCGGACCATCGGCGACCCCAAGCGAGCGCCCCACCTGTACAACGTGCTGACCGCGCTGATGAAGCTCTACTCGAGCGCCGACACGGTGTACCGCGGCAAGGCCTACGCCGACCGCAACCGCAACAAGGTCATCGATCAGCCGTGCGTGGTGGTCTACGGCACGACGGTCTTCGAGCACTTCTACCAGTCGCTGACCACCGAGAGCCTGGCCGACGGCTTCGCGGCGCGCCTGCTGGTCTTCGAGACCGACGAGCGTCCCGCGCGGCGCTGGGCCCCGCAGTGCGATGTACCGGCCTCGGTGGTCGAGGCGGCCCGGTGGTGGCACGAGCACGTCCCGGGAGGGAACCTGGCCCGCGAGCACCCCCAGCCGCGCCTGATCGAGACGACCAAGGAGGCCCGCGCGATCTTCGACGCGCTGGCCGAGAACGTGGACGCACGGATGGAGGGCGCCCCGGGCAGCGTGTCGGCGGCGTGGGCCCGGGCCGAGGAGAAGGCCTGCCGGCTGGCCCTGCTGCACGCGTGCTCGGTGGGCCGAGAGCACGCGGTGATCGACGCGCCGGCGGCGCGATGGGCGTGCGAGCTGAGCGAGCACCTGACGCTCCGTCTGCTGCACGTTGCGGGCCAGTGGGTGTCTGAGGGCGTCTTCGACGCGAGGCAGAAGCGCGTGCTGCGCGTGGTGCGCGAGATGGGCGGGTCGATCGGCCGCAGCGAGCTCTGCCGGCGCACGCAGGCCTTGACGCAGCGCGAACGCCAGGAGGTCATCGACAACCTGCTGGAGACCGGGCAGCTGGTCGAGCGGGCCGAGCCCACCAAGGGCAGAAGGAAGGTGGTCTATGCCCTGCCATAGGCAGCGCCGGGGGCTTCTTTCACATCTTTCACTTCTTTCTCTGGGCATACAGGAGAGAAGGGAAGAGGGGAAGAGATATGCGCAGAAGAACAGGGATGAAGTAAGTGAAAGAAGTATCTCTCTTCTTCATATCTCTAGGGACTCTCCCCTCTCTTCCTCGTCCGCCCGTCGTGCCCGCGTACGGGCAACGGCGCGCCGAGGCAGTGATCACCGCCCCTACCCGAGCAACGCGGCACGGGCCAACGACGGGCAACAGACGGGCTAGATAGCGGGCAACCGAGAAGAACACACGGCGCGAGGCGCCAAGGAGCGTGGACGATGACGAAGGTGGCAGATGGCTCGAAGGCGGGGCTGGCGGTCGAGATGCGGAAGCTGGCGGACATCATCCCCTACGAGCGCAACCCGCGCGTGAACGACCAGGCCGTCGCGGCCGTGGCCGAGAGCATCACGCGGTTTGGCTTCCGCCAGCCGATCGTGGTCGACCGCGAGGGCGTGATCGTCTGCGGCCACACGCGGTGGAAGGCGGCCCAGGCGCTGGGGCTCGAGGAAGCGCCGGTGCACGTGGCGGCCGACCTGACGCCGCAGCAGGCGCGTGCGTACCGCATCGCGGACAACCGCACCGCCGAGCTGAGCGAGTGGGACCTGGACCTGCTGCCCCTTGAGCTGGCCGGCTTGCAGGACGCCGGGCTCGACTGGAACCTGCTGGGCTTCGCCGAGCGCGAGCTCCAGAAGCTGCTGGACCCGGGCGTCTCGGACGGCCAGAGCGAGGCCGACGCCATCCCCGCGCCGCCCGACGAGGCGATCACCCAGCCGGGCGACATCTGGGTGCTCGGCGATGTGGGGGGGCACCGGCTGATGTGCGGGGACTCGTCGAACCCCGAGCATGTGCAGCGCCTGCTCGCCGGCGGGCCCGTGCAGCTGGTCAACACCGACCCCCCGTACAACGTGGCCGTGCAGCCGCGCAGCAAGAACGCCTTCGTGACCGGGCAGACCAACTTCGCGCCCCAGAAGCAGGGCAAGACCAAGCGCGGCCGCGGCCTGGATGCGAAGCGCAAGGCCGGGCCCACCAGCGGCACGACGGCCAAGCTCCGCGCGAAGGATCGCCCGCTGGCCAACGACTTCGTGAGCGACGAGGAGTTCGACCGGCTGCTCATGGCGTGGTTCCGCAACGCGGCCGACGCGCTCGAGCCGGGCCGGGCCTTCTACATCTGGGGCGGCTACGCCAACATCGCCAACTACCCCAGCGCGCTCGAGGCCGCGGGGCTGAAGTTTGCCCAGCAGATCATCTGGCACAAGATGCACCCGGTCATCAGCCGCAAGGACTTCATGGGCGACCACGAGTGGTGCTTCTACGGCTGGCGTGAGGGCGCGGCCCACGTCTTCCTTGGCCCGAACAACATCGCCGACGTGTGGCAGGTCAAGAAGGTCAACCCCCAGAGCATGGTGCACCTGACCGAGAAGCCCGTCGAGCTGGCGGTGCGCGCGATGCAGTATTCGAGTCGCCCGGGCGAGCGCGTGCTCGACCTGTTTGGTGGCAGCGGCTCGACGCTCATCGCCGCCGAGCAGACCCAGCGGCGGGCGCTGCTGATGGAACTGGATCCGTTGTATTGCGACGTGATCGTGACGCGGTGGGAGCAGTTCACGGGCAAGAAGGCGCAGCGAGAGCACACCCCGGCGACGGCCGGAGCGTGAAGGGGGTTCATTGTGATCGGGTTATGCCTTGGCCTTGAATCGCCCGCGTTCGACCTTCACGAACCGCGCCTCGCTGGCCTTGCTCTGGATCTCGCGCATCATCGCGGCGTACAGCGTGGCGTGGGGCGTCTTGCCGCTGGTCTGCCAGCCCGCGATGACGACGCGCTCGGCGATCGTCTTGGCCGCCAGCGGCTCGCCCGCGTCGGCCAGTACCTTGGCGGCGAGGTCCAGCCCGCTGGGCCGCTTGCCCTTGCGGGGCGCGGGCTTGGCGGGCTTCGTGGTCGCGGCGGTGACGGCGTTGGGCGCGGGCGTCTTCTTCGTCGCTGTCTTGGTGGTCTTCTTCGTGCTGGTCTTCGCGGCGGTCTTCTTCGTGTTGTTCCTGGTCGTCTTCGTCATGGTCGTGTCCTTGGGCGTGGCCCCATGCCACGCGCGTGGACACATGACGCCCTCGCATCTTGCGCGAGGCAAGGCGAGCCGGCGATAAATCTCGCACCGCAGGGGGATTCGATGACGCGAGGCCCACCCCCACGATCACCCCCCCTCGTAGGTACTTGTCATCGCCTCCGAGAAACGAAGGCCGCCCCTCGCTCGCATTTGGTGTGCGGGAGTGACGCGGAAACTTGATATCGCCGACCAGTGACCGGATGAACGCATGCCATGCCCGACCCGCTCACCACGTCGCAGCTCGCCGAACGCCTGGGGCTGGCCGCCTCGACGGTGCGCAAGTACGCCCAGGAGGGCATGCCGCCCGCGGGGCACACGCCCGATGGCGGCCGGCTGTGGGATGAAGACGCGTGCCGGGTGTGGCTGGCCGACCACATTCTGGACACCGGCCACGGCGGGCGACGCGAGGGCGCGGGCCGCAAGCCGGGCGGCCCGGCCGCTCACGGACCGGCCACCCCCTGGCACACGCGGCGGCGCAACGGAGCCCCGAGCATGACCCAACAGGAATATAACAAGGCCCGGGCACTCAAGGAGACCGCCATCGCCAACATGAAGGTGCTCGAGCTGCGCAAGATGCAGGGTGAGCTGGTCGAGGTCGAGCAGGTGCGGGCCACGTGGGCCGAGGCCCTGGGCAACTTCCGCAGGGCCTTGGATGACCTGCCAAAGGCCATCGCCACGCGTGCGGCGATGGAGCTCTCGCTGGACAAGCAAGGGTGGGACGCGCTCAAGGGCGTGGTCGAGTCGGAGGTGGAGGCGGTGCGGGAGCGGCTGTTGGAAGAGGCCCAACGCGGAAAGTAGAGCCTGGCGCAGAAAATGCTCTTGCGTCGGGCGGCGTTATCGGATATGCTGGGGCCAATGCGTATCTCTTTATGTTTGGTATTATTTTGGTTGACTTCCCATCCGTCCCTGGCCCAGGACCGCGTGCATCTGCCCGCGGAGGTGGAGCTGGCCCGTTTGGTCGATCTCTCGGCCCAGCGGCTGGGGCTGCGGATCGCCTACGAGCCCCGGCAACTGGCCGGCACCTTCATGGTGCGCAGCGGCGAGGGGCTCGACGACAAGGCGCTGTGGGCGCTGACCAATGAGCTGCTGGTCCAGAAGAATCTCACGACCATTTCAACCGGCGACGGGCTGGCCATCGTGCCGCTCAACAACGCCGCCCGGCAGGCCACGCCCACCGAGCAATGGGCCTTGGAGGAGAGCGACGCGGGCCCGAGGCTGCGCACGCCCGGGCGGGCCGGGTACGTGGCGATCTTTTATAACATCCGTGAAGCCCAGGCCGAGCCGCTGATCGCCGCGGCGCAGCCCCTGCTCGGCAGCGGGGGCTCCATCACACGGCTGGGCGGGAGCGACCGCCTGATCGTGGCCGACCTGCGCGGGCGGGTGGAGCGCGTCGTAACATTTTTCCAACACCAGGATATCCGCACGACGGTGACGCGTTCGTACGAGCCACGGATCTTCTCGCCGGGGGAGGTGGGCGAGGCGGTGCGTCGGCTGATCGGCGCGGACGTGCGCGTGGTGGCCGACGAACTCACCGGCACGCTGCTGGTGGAAGCGACCGTGCCCCAGCACGAGGCGGTGGCGGCGCTGGTCGAGCGTCTGGACGCCGAAACATCGGCGGCGCGGCTCTCGACGCGAACCATCACGGTGCGGCACCGGCCGGTCGAAGAGATTGTGACATTGATCAACCGCCTGCTGGGCGCGGGGGTGGCGGGCCAGCCCGATCGGCCCATCGATGATGGACCGGCAACCTCGCGCCCGCCGCCCGAGGCCCAAACCGCCGCCGAGCGGGCGCGCCGCCGCGACCAGGGCCACTCGGCCAATGACGGCGTGATCCAGATCGACGGCATGACGGTCTCGCTCGTGGCCGACGGGGCGACCAGCCGCATCCTGGCCATCGGGCCGCCGGGCGTGCTCGACCGCGTGCAGGAACTCGTCCGCGAACTCGACGTGCGTCAGCCGCAGGTGATGCTCGACGTCACCATGGTGAGCCTCAGCGAGGGGCAGACCTTCGACCTGGGCGTGGAGCTGGAGAAGATCGAGATCGCCGGTGATATAAGAATCCGGCTTGCGTCGCTGTTCGGGCTGTCGACGCGTTCGGGCGATGGCGGTCGCGACGCGGGCAACGGCGAGGGCTTCACGGGCGTGGTGCTCGATCCGGGCGACTTCGCCGTGGTGGTGCGGGCGCTCGAGACGGTGAACCGCGGCCGCTCGCTGAGCCTGCCGCGGGTGCTGGTGGACAACGCCGCGACGGCCACGCTCGACGCCGTGCGCGAGGAGCCGTTCATCTCGATCAACACCGGCGACACGGTGGCGACGACGAGTTTCGGCGGGTCGGCGTCGGCGGGCACGCAGATCACCGTCACCCCCCGCATCGCCGAGGGCGACCACCTGCTGCTCGAGTACGCGGTGAGCCTGAGCCAGTTCGTGGGGCAGTCGGCCAGCCCGTCGGTGCCCCCGCCGCGCCAGCAGAGCAGCATCACGTCGATCGCGACCATCCCCGACGGGCACGCCATCGTGCTGGGCGGGCTGGAAACGATGAACGAGGGCGAGGCCACCAGCCAGGTGCCGCTCCTGGGCTCGATCCCGATCCTGGGCGAACTGTTCAAGAACCGCTCGCGATCGTCCGGACGCACGCGGTTCTACGTGTTCATCCGCCCGACCATCACGCGCGGCGACGGGTTCGAGTACCTCAAGTACGCCAGCCAGGACATGGCCCTGGACCTGGGCGTGGACGATGGCTTCCCGGTCGTCAGGCCGCGGGTGATCCGGTGAGCGCCGTGGCTCGGCCTTGCGAGGCGTTCCTGCGATTGATCGCCCGCGACTATGCGCGCGAGCACCTGGTGCTGGGCGAGCGTGATGGCGAGCGTCTCGTGCTCCGGCACGCGCAGACCACGCCGCTGACCGTGCTGCACAACGTGGGCGTTCGCCTGGGCGAGCACGGGGATCGATGGGTCACCGATGCGCAGCACCTGGCCGAACGCATCGACGCGGCGTATGCACAAGTCGAGCGTGACTCGACCGATGTCGGCCATTCCAACCTCACCATCGACGCGCCCGACGACGACCTGGAGCGAGCGCTGCGCGAGATGGACCGCGACCTGCTGGCCACCTCGGGCAAGGCGCCGGTGGTGCGGCTGGTGGACTGGATGCTCTTCACCGCCGCCACGCGGGGGGCCAGCGACGTGCACGTGCAACCCTTGGAAGATCGCGTGCTGATACGGATGCGCATCGACGGGGCCCTGCGCGACGTGAAAGAACTGCCCGCGCCCCTGGGCGGGCCCATCGCAAGCCGCCTGAAGGTCATGGGCCGCATGGACGTGGCCGAGCGGCGCGTGCCCCAGGACGGGCGTGCGACGGTCACCATCGGCAGCGGCGACACGGCGCGGACGATCGACCTGCGCCTGAGCAGCCTGCCGACCGCCTTCGGCGAGCGCGTCGTGGTGCGATTGCTCGAGCCCCAGGGCACGCTGGACTTGGACGATTTTTCGGCGCTGGGCATGCCGGCGGATGTGCAGCGGCGCTGGCTGGCGGCGTGCTCGCGTTCGAGCGGCATCGTGCTCTCGACCGGACCGACGGGCAGCGGCAAGACGACGACCTTATATGCGACCTTGCGTTGGACCGCCCGCCGCTCGGCCCGCGACCTGAACGTCATGACCATCGAGGACCCCATCGAGTACGATCTCTCGGGCCCGCACGCGGCCATCAGCCAGGCCCAGATCAACACCAAGAAGGGCGTCACGTTTGCCAGCGGCCTGCGGCACATCCTGCGGCAGGACCCCGACGTGGTGATGGTCGGCGAGATCCGCGACCTGGAGACGGCCGCGGTCGCCATCCAGGCGAGCCTCACCGGGCACCTGGTGCTCTCGACCTTGCACACCTCCGACGCGGCGACGGCCGTGACGCGGCTGGTCGACCTGGGCGTAGAGCCCTACCTCGTGTCGGCCTCGCTCTCGGCCGCGCTGGCGCAGCGGCTGGTGCGTCGCGTGCACGCCGAGTGCGAAGGCAAGGGCTGCGAGGTGTGCTATAGCAGCGGGCTGCTGGGAAGGGTGGGGTTGTTCGAGCTGCTGGTGGTGGGCGAAAGCATGCGCGAGCGCATCGCCACGGGCATGCCCGCCAGCGCGCTGGGGACCGAGGCCAGGGCCGCGGGCATGAAGACGCTCCAAGAAGAAGGGCGGCGGCTGGTCGAGGCGGGCATCACCACGCCGCTCGAAGTGGCGCGCGTCGCGTCGGTCGGTGACGAGGCCTTCGACGCGGTGGAGGCGGTGTCATGACGCTGTGGCGCTACAAGGCCGTGACGGCTGGTGGGCTCTCGCGCAAGGGCGAGCTGACCGCCGACACCGCCGTGAGCGCCCGGGCTTCGCTGCGTCGGGTTGGGCTGACGGTGCTCGACGTGCGGCCGGTTGCCAGCGAGCGGGTGCGTGTGCCGGCCTCACTCGCGTCGAGCCTGCATCGCGTGCTCCGCGGCCGACGCCGCGACGCCAAGGCCGAGGTGCTCGACGCGCTGGCCACGCTGCTGGCCTCGGGCGTGCCGCTGGCCGAGGGGCTGAGCACGCTCGCGGGCTCGCGCTCGAAGCGTTCGGGCATGCGGCGGATGCTACTCCAGGTCGAGGACGCCGTGCGTTCGGGGACGCCGCTGGCCGACGCGTGCGAGTCGCAACCGGGCTGGTTCGACGCGGCGGAGGTGGCCGTGGTGCGGGCCGGCCAGGCGCGTGGGGAACTCTCGCACGCGCTGCGTTCGCTGGCCGACCGGCACACGCGCACGGGCGAGTTGGCGGGCAAGCTGGCCTCGGCCCTGGCGTACCCGGCGATCGTCGCCGTCGCGGGCGTGGCGGTGGTCGTGTTCCTCTCGCTGGGCCCGCTGCCGCGGCTCGTGGGCATCCTCGACCAGGCGGGAGTACGGCCGCCGGCGCTCACCGCGGGCGTGATCGCGCTGGGCGGAGCGATCGCTCGCTGGTGGGCGGTGCTCTTCGCTGGCGTCGTGTCCGCGCTGCTGCTTGCCGTTTGGGCGGTGCGATCGATCTCAGCGAGCGAACGCGGGTGGCCGAGTGCGCTGCGTCGACTCGTGCCCCAGGCCTTGCGGGGCATGGCGCTGGCGCGGCTCGCGGGCGAGTTGCAATCGATGACGCGCCTGGGCGTGCCGCTCACCGAGGCGCTGCGCGCCGCGGCACGCACCTTCGAAGGCCCGGTGACCCAGAGCCTGCGCTCGAACCTCGAACGCGCCGCCACGCGCGTCGAGGCGGGCGAGCGGTTATCGCAAGCCCTCGACGACGCGCACTGGTTCGCCGACGACATGCGGCGACTGATCGAGGCCGGCGAGACGGCGGGCGAGCTCCCAGACCTTCTCGAACGCCTGGCCGACCGGCTCGAACGCAGGGCCAAGCGCCTGACCGATCGGCTGGCCGGGCTGATCGAACCGGCGGCCATCATCCTGCTGGCATCGATGGTCGGCGTGGTCGTGCTGTCTGCCGTGCTACCGCTGCTGAAACTCCGAGAGGTGCTGTGATGCGTCGGTGTCTCTATAAGTTCCATCATGGCATGACGCTGGTGGAGGTGCTGGCCGTCGTCGTGCTGCTTGGCATCCTGGCCGCGACGCTCACCGTTGGCCTGACGGCCGCTTTCGGGCAGGGCAAGCGCGAGCTGGCGCGCACCGCCATCGCCGGCGCGAAGGCCAAGGTCGAACTCTACCACGTCACGCACGGCAGCTGGCCGGCGAGCCTCCAGGACCTGGTCGACGCCCCGCCCTCGGCCAGCTACCACCTGCCGCTGGACGCCGCGCGCGACCCCTGGGGCAACATGATGCAACTGGTCGTGCCCGGGCCCGATGGCCACGCGTTCGAGATCATCAGCCTGGGTGCCGACGGACGCGTGGGCGGCGACGGCGAGAACGCCGACCTGAGCTCGCTGGACCTGCGCGAGGGCGGGCGATGAACGGGCCCGCCCACCACCGTGGCTTCACGCTCGTGGAGACGCTGGCCACGTGCGCCATCGCCGCGCTGGCGATGGCCCTGGGCGCGGCGCTGCTGACCGGCGCGGGCGACCCGCTGCCCCGGGCCGAGCAGACTTTTCTGGAAGCCCACGCGATGGCCAGGCTCGTCGCCCTGAGCGATGGGCCGGCGACGATGCGGCTCGAAGGCGGCAGGCTCATGGTCCATGATGGACAGGGCAACGCCGTGGTCGAACGGGAGTGGCCAGCCGGAGTCAAAGCGGAGGCTCTTGTCTTTGGCGTGCACTTCGATCGTCTGGGACACAGCGATGCGGCATCGGTCTTGCTCGTACACGATGGCCGCCGCGTGGAGATCGCGCCATGACCCGGCGTGGGCTCACGCTGCTGGAGGTCGTCCTGGCTACGGCGCTGCTGGCCCTGGCCGTCGCGGGCGTGGCGTCGGCGATGTCTTCCATCACGCGTCCCTCAGCCCAGCCCAGCGTCGAGGTCCACACGCTCGCATCGATGATCGACGACGTGCTGCAAAACCCATCCCGACACGCGTTCGACGCCAGCGCCATTGCAAAGAGCGGCCGTGGATCACTCGAGCTGGACGGCATAACCATCGGTGTGACGCTGAAGACGCGAAGCGGTCGCGGGGCCTGGATGGAGTTCGCCCACGGCGGGCAGCGCATCGCCCGCTGGGTGTCCGTGCCGGAGGAACGGCCATGAGGCGTGGCTTCACGCTCCTGGAGGTGCTGCTGGCATTGGCCCTGACGGCGTTGGCTGCGGGCGTCGCAGCCGCGGTGCTCGTGCCGATGATGGCCGACGCGCCCGCAGCGGCGGCGGACCTCGAATCCCGCTCGCGTGCGCAGCGCGCGCTCGATCGCATCGGCCACGACCTTTTCGTCGAGCACGAGTCGCTGCCGCGCCGGCGAGTGGTCGTCGGCGATGGCTGGCTCACCATCGAGACGCGAAGCGGTGGCCAGCGAACGATCCATCGCTCCGACGCGCCGTTGCTCGGCGTGGAAGGCTTCGAGGCCAAGCTCAAGGAGAACGGCCGTCGCCTGGTCGTGCGCATCACCGATGGCGGCAGGGACATCGTGCGGGAGTACCGCGTGCCATGACGCGCAACGCTCCAACCCGTCGCGGCGTGGCCCTGCTGCTCGTGCTGGCCCTGGTCGCCGGCGCGCTGCCCATCATCGCGCTGGCCGCTTCGCGTGCGTCCGCGGCCGCGCAACTCGACCGGTCGCGCGCCCAGGGCGTCATCGCCGACGACCTGGCATGGGCCGCGTCCACACCCATCGCTCACTGGCTGCGTCGCGACGCGGCGCTGGTGGTGCTGCCCCCCGATGCGCAACAGCCGATGGTGCGCGTGCTCGAGGACGCCTTCGAGATCGATGGCACGCCGATATCGATCGCCGTGACGGCGTGGGACCTGCACGCGATGCTGCCCGCCGGCGCGGTGCGAATGGGCACGCCGCTGCGGCTGCTGCTGCCCCAGGACGTGCGCGAGCGCCTCGATGCGCTGGACGAGGACCCCGACGGGCTGGACGTGTTCGATGCGCACCGCGACCATCGGCCCGACGCGCGATGGATCTATCCATCCCTGGCCGCAGGCGAGCCCTCGCTGGGCGCGCTCGTCAGCACCGCCGAACGCATGGCGGCGCAGCCCACCGTCCGCCTGAACGTGAACACCACGCCCGCGCCGCTGCTGGCCCGGGCGCTGCGCCTGGCCGGGCGCGGTGGCTACGAACCGATCATGCAACGCCGGGCGCAGGGCCAACGCAGCGGGCCACCGCCGATGCCCGAAGGCGATGGCCTGCCGCGCATCCTCCTCTCGGCGTCCAGCAGCAGCTGGGGCGTGCGCATCGACGTGCGCGTCGGCTCGGTGCGTCGCTCGTGGTGGACCGTGTGGACACGCGTCAGCGGAGACTGGATGCTCCAACGCCGCACGCCCATCCTGTGGGAGCCCCATCCGGAGTTTGCCCGATGAACCGGTTGCAGCGAGAGCGTGCGATCTCCGGCGCGATGGTGGCGTGCGTGACCATCGCGTGTGCTGGAGCAACGTGGTGGGCGACGCGCCCAATCGAACAAACCAAACGCACCAGCAACCTCGGCGTGCCGCCCGTCTCGGACGCGATCGTCGCGGGCCATGCGCTCGACGCGTCGGTGTTCGACGTGGTCCTTTGGCCCGAGCAATTGCCAGATCCTGGAGAGCCCGCTCGTTCCGCTATGGCCGCCGCCGCGACGCCACCGCTTCCCCCGCCGCCTGCGCCCCAACCCCCACCGCCCGCGCCCATCAATCTGACATTGGTCGCGATCGTGGAGGCCGGCGACGGCTGGCGCGTGGCGCTGTACGACCCCAGCGAGCAGCGCCTCGTGCTCGCCAGCGCGGGCGAGGCGGTCGGCGCGGTCCGCGTGCGCGAGGTGACATCTTCGACGGTGCTGCTCGAACTGGCCGGCCGCACGAGACGGCTCGCCCTGCAAGGGATCGCGCCATGACCACGC
The DNA here is from genome assembly GCA_026126305.1 of Phycisphaeraceae bacterium. Classification (GTDB taxonomy): domain Bacteria; phylum Planctomycetota; class Phycisphaerae; order Phycisphaerales; family UBA1924; genus JAHCJI01. The sequence goes on along the minus strand of JAHCJI010000017.1, from coordinate 11,478 downwards.
GTGAGCGCGCCATCATGGTGCCGGCCAACGAATGTTACATCGCCATCGCGCCCAGGCCGCCCGGCCGGGTCACCCGCACCGTGGCGGCATACGCCGTCGAGGGGCAGTTGCCGCGACCGCTCGAGGGGTTGTGCCTCGCGTGGCGTGTCGCGGGCGATCGGCTGGTGGTCGTCGCCGTGGACCGCGAGCGCGCCGACGCGTGGCTGGCCGATGGCGTGCTGAGCGCACGCGTGCCCTCGCTGCCCGATGCGCTCCCCGATGCGCTGCGCGTCGAGGCCAAACCGATCGAACTGCTCGGGCACGCCTTCCTGCCCACGAAGATCCGACGCCACCGCAACCTCCGGCTCGCGGCGGTGGCCGTGCTGCTGGCCATCGGTTGCCTGATCGGGGCCATGGGCCTGCAAGTCAGGGCACGCGAGCTCACGATCCAGGCACGCGAGGCCGACGCCGCGATGGACGAGTTGGCGCGACAGGCGATCCCGAAGTGGCGCGACGGCCTCGCGCCCCAACTCGCCCTCACGGGCGAATTGCGCCGCCTGCGCGGGCTGGCGGACACGGGTCGCGGCGACGAGCCAGCCGACAGCCGAGACGCGCTCGCCGCGCTCTTTCGCGCCTGGCCACAAGGCGAGGCCTGGCGCGTCGAGTCGGTCGAGTCGGCCGGCGGGCGGGTCACGCTGCGAGCGCTGGCTCCTTCGCGAGAAGCGGCCATCGCACTGGCCGGCACGCTCGCCGAACACGGCGCCTTCGACGCCGGCCTCCCACGCGTTCGGAGCGAAGCCCAGCGTGATGGCGAGATCACAAGGGTGGAACTCACGCTGACGCGCACGGGCGGTGGCCCATGAGCGGGCGTTGGATGCCGACCGCCTGCTTGCTGCTGCTCACCGTGTCGGTGGGCATCGTGGTGATCGCCTTGGCGCGATGGAATGCCGCCGCGAACCAACTCGATCGCGCGAGGTCCGAACTCGCCGCCGTCCAGCAGCAGTCCGCCGAGATCCGCACGCTGCGCGCCGCGCTGGAAGCAGATCGCGTCGCCACCACCGGCCGCCGCGCCGACGCCCTCGCGGAGATCGCCGACACGCTGGCCGCCGCGGGCCTGCCCGACACGGCCATGCGTTCGCTCGACGAGCAGAGCGACACCGAAGTGGGCGACGCGGGCCTGCGACGGCAGACGCTCCGCCTCGCGCTGACGAGCACCACGCCCGGCGAACTGGGCCGATTCCTGGCGCGATTGCAAGCCGACCGCCCGCACTGGGTCGTGACGCGCACCGAACTCACCCGCCCACGCCGCGGCGACGGCAACCGGTACGACGCTGGACTGACGCTAAGCCGGACGTACGATGCGTCCGCACGCTCGCAGGGGGACTCGCGGCCATGACACGAACCTCGCCGGCCCTCTTGCTCGCGTTGTGCATCGCCGCGGCGTTGCCCATCGGCTGCCGATCGAGCTCGCCGAGCCCCTACGTCAACCAGCCGTCCATCCGACGCGACACCGACCGGGCCCAGAAGCTCGCCGCCGAAGCGGTCGACCTGATGGAGAAGGACCCGCAGCGAGCCGAGAAGCTGCTGCGCGACGCCCTGGCCGCCGACCTCTACCACGGCCCATCACATAATAACTTGGGCGTGCTGCTGCTCGAACGCGGCGACCTGTACGAGGCCGCCAACGAGTTCGAGTGGGCCCGCCGCCTCATGCCCGGCCACCCCGACCCGCGCATGAACCTCGCCCTCACCCTCGAAAAGGCCGGCCGCGTCGACGAGGCCCTCGCCCAGTACCGCCGCGCCCTCGAAGTGCATCCGGGGCATCGGCCGACGGTACAGGCGCTCACAAGGCTTGAAGTGCGGGCAAGACGAGTGAGCGACGAGACCCTCCAGAGGCTGGCGACGCTCAGCCTGGAAGGTGAAGACGAAGCGTGGCGGCGGTGGGCGAGGGGGGTGTTGATAAATCTCAACACCAATCACGACAGCGGAGCCGGACCACTCCCCATAGACTCCGACAGATAATCGGCACCAGCCGCGGGCTCTCGCCACCGCCGACGCCCGTGACGATGCCCACGTCGAGGCGATCGAGGAACAGCCCCTTGTGCCCCAGCCGCGGCAGCGCCATCGCGTGCAGGTGGTCGGCGCTCAGCACCGAGCCGTAGGCGTCGTACGTCCATTGCCCAACGACACGCGCCTCGCCGTTCGGCCCGCCGAAGTCGCACAAGGCGACCAGGTCGCCGCCGGCGTCCATGATGGCCCACCACGCGTTGCCCGAGCCGTCGTACTGCACGAGCAACTCGTCAAAACCCCGATCTCCCGGCCCCCAGACATACTCGCGCGCCAGGTACGGCGTCGAGGTGCCGCCGCCGACCTGGTTCTGCTCGTTCTGGGATTGCGACCCCTGGTTGCTGTTGCCGATGACGGGGTCGACAACCACTTCCTGGATGCGTCGGATGCCGTCGTAGTACAGGCGTTCGGTGCGGAAGTCGTCGGGCGTCGTCGTCTGAGGATTGGGGTACGATGACGGAAGACCTAACGCAGCGAATACCAAGACGACCAGAGCCAGGAGCGTGTCGGCCTTCAATCATCAGTCCTGAGGGAGGCTATCAAGTCGTGTATGCTCTCGGCGACAAAATAAGGCGTGCGCAGCCCGTTCTGCTCGCCCTCGTCGCAGATATCGAAGAAGTAGATCTTGTCGCTCCATGAGGTCAATTCGACCGAGAGAATTCCGGAGCTACCGGAAAAACCGATTGGGATATGATCTTGTCGCAGAATCCACAAGTGATCATGGATGGTCGCACAGATGTCATATTCCGGGTGCGATGGAACCATCCCATAAAACGCTCGTAGTGTTTCTGCATCGCTGTGCGGGTTGTCGCGCATAGGGAAGTATGGCTGCTCCTCCACGATACCACCATTTGTTTCAAGGAGCCACTGCCGATATTGCTTCGGCAACTCGATACGAAGTTCTGCTTCCAAACGGTCTACATGTAGTGGATCACATGGTCCGAAGGATCTTAGCTTCATGACAATCTTCTCACCGTCCCGGTATGCTACCTGTGTGACCAGTCTTCTCGTGAATTAGCCGATCGACCAATTGCATCGTGGTACCATCCTGGTGGTGATGCCAAACGTAACCTTCAGGTGTCTCACTAAATCCGGCCAACCGATTTGCCTCAATCTCATCGAGCCGACGTCCCTGATGTCCGCCCGGAAGTTGCCTCGTAGCGATCGACCAATCACTGAAATCAGGGTATCCCATCGAATCAAACGGCACGTTTGTCTTGGGATGCTTCTGGCCAGCAAGCTTGAAGTTGCGCGGCGTGAACTTGCTACAATTATGCACCCAAACCCCATCATCCCCGATGAGGAAGCTGGGGTCGGTCGAGATCGACAGATTGTAGACAGTGGTTCGATCACTGCCGAAGCGTGCGGTCTCCACGACCGCAGCACCGGACAAGGTCCGCACACGATCGCCGGGAGTAAGGCCGTCCGCTCGGACCCAGCCTTCAACGGAGTTCTCTCCGGCCTCGCGCCAGAACGGATGCTCGTCAGTCGTCTCAATGGTTTCCAAGCGACCTGATTCGTGGCGCACTGTGAGTTCAAGCAGCGCGGCGCCCTCGGTCTCGAATTGATCGATGACCGTGCCGAGAACCATTGCTCCGGTTGCTTCATCAAGGGTGAAGACAAGGTCACCGACGTCAACTTGCTCGATCGGCACAAGCCCAAATATCGTCCAGACAACGGTGCCCGCCGTGAAGCAGCACGATCCCGGCGGCTTTCGGCCCATGAACTGTCTGGCTCTATCGACAAGCCCGCCAGCGCCCCTCCCGAGCGCGCTGCCCGCCTTGCCCGCATAGTGCTTGGCCGACTTCCACGCCGACGAGCCGATCTTCCCGATGAACGAGCCCAGCCCGCTCTTGGCGAACATGTGCGCCAGCTTGCCGCCGGGCACCACGCCCAGCGCCATCGCCACGGCCAACTCGCCCTCGCTCGTCTCGCCCAACGCGAATAATGCCAATTCGCCAAGATTCCCAACAAACGGGAACGGAAGATAACTCGCGATCGTCGCCGCCACCACCGCCGCGGCCTTGGTCTCCTGCCCCAGCGCCGACAGCAACGCCGCGCTGCCGCCCGCACGCTCGGCCAGGAAGTCATCCACGATGCTGAACGGGTCCCACGACAAGCCGAGCGGATCGTTCCGCTGCCACGGGTTCGACCCGAGGTACTCGTAGAGGTTCATGCCGTCGCCGTACAGGTCCTCCATGCTGAACGACATCGCCGCGAAGCCGCGGCCGGTCGAGCTCATGCTCAGCAGGCTCGCCGCCGTCGCGTTCGGATCACGCTGCATGAAGCGGCCGTGCTCGTCGTATGTGTAATGCTTAACGGCAACAACGATAAACGTCAGAGCAACACAAGAGGCGAGGATGCAAAGCCAGCGAGCAACTCGCAGGACAGGTAGCATGAATCTAGACCAGCACAATTGGATTTTGTTCCGCCTGCGAAGCGCTTGCCAGCCGCGCCACTTTCTCGCAGAAATTGGCAACCTCTTTGTCGTTTGCGTGCTCGCGTCTAAGTTCCCGCGCTTCCGCTCCCATTCTCGTGGCCGCCTCGACCGGAAACACGGTTCCGGATGCCGTACCGTGCTGTAGAAGCCGGCGTAGCTCCATGTACCTCATACCGCTGTGCTGCAGCTTCTCACGCAGCCAGGCAACGAACGCGAGATTGCCAATGCTCTCCTCGATAGCGATGATGCACTCGCGCGGCAAGTCGGTGTGCGGGGGCAAGGTGTAGGGTTCGCCTGTGTGCTCGTCGCGCAGAACACTACTGCCAGCCAAGCACTGCGGCAGATCTGGATTTGACCGATAAACGCATGCATCAAGGCCCACTGATTATCTCCATATCACACCGCCTGACCACCAGACCTCAACTCGACCGCTTAGGTTTCCGATGTTTCCCTCCGCACGGTTGATCTGGCGGATGATCGACATCTCGGTTGCAGAAACATTCCTGGCGTCAATCAAGATCTTATCACCTTGCTTGGCACCCTTCTCAAGTGCGTTCTTCAAGGTGGTGTCGCCCCAGGCCGTCAGCGTCTTCAACTCTGTTCGAATACCATCCACCTAAAAATCAGGCGTGGGCACATCAGATCGAGGAACAAGATCTACTGAACGGCCCAAGGATCTAAGATCTTCGACCATCCTCCTCTCGGCCGATGAGAGTTTGTGCATCAACTCGGGGGCGGCGTCGGCGTGTCGTCTGAGGAGTTGTCCCGCCCTGTCGACAAGACCACCCGCGCCACTTCCAAGTGCACTCCCTGCCTTCGACGCGTAGTGCTTAGCCGATTTCCAAGCGGAGGCACCGAGCTTGCCGATGAACTTACCCAGCCCGCTCTTGGCGAACATATGGGCTAGCTTGCCTCCCGGAATCAAGCCGAGACCTAGCCCCAACGCAAGCTGAGCATCGCTTGATTCGCCAAGCCGGTATAATGCGAGTTCGCCCAAGTTCCCAACGAACGGGAACGGCATATAACTCGCAATCGTGGCCGACACGAGTGCAGCCGCCTTGGCATTCTGGCCCAGCGAAGATAACAACGCCGCCCGGTTGCCCGCCGTCTCGGCGAGGTAATCGTCGACGATGCTGAACGGATCCCACGACAATCCCAGCGGGTCATTCCGCTGCCACGGGTTCGAACCGAGGTACTCGTACAGGTTCATCCCGTCGCCGTACAGGTCCTCCATGCTGAACGCCAGCGACACCGCCGCGAAGCCGCGGCCGGTCGACGAAGACGCGAGCAACGCCTGCGCCGTCGCGTTCGGGTCACGCTGCATGAAGCGGCCCAGCGCCGGGGCGTACACGCGGTTGCGGTTGTGATAGAAGTTATGCCCGTACGGCACCAGACGCGGGCTCTCCGACCCGCCATAGCTCGTGACGATGCCCACGTCCAGCCGGTCGAGGAACAGCCCCTTGTGCCCCAGGTGCGGCAACGCCATCACGTGCAGGTGATCGGCGCTCAGCACCGCGCCGTACGCGTCGTAAATCAAACGCCACGACTAAAATGCCCTTAGTCTCTATCCTACCATCAACACACGATTAAGACAAAACTACCGCTTGTTGAAAAAAGATCGAAAGCTTAGTTGTAATAGTTCGCAAGGCACCTTCAGGCACTTCGCCATTCCTAGTCATGTCATGATATATCTGAACTAGAGGCGGATCATCCGAACTCCGAAAGCAAACGAAGTATGAATCGCCGCTGCCTTCTGTACACGTCCCAACTGGGATGTAGCCATTTGCGACAGCATCTATGCCAGGGTAGATCTCGGCCTCATCAATCATCTCATTCCCAGTCAGCCACGATAGCCGTGCGAACACCCCTTCGGCAGAATACTCGTAGATAGTACCAAATAGCGCAGCATCCAACATGGCCTGCAGAAACCATTCTGGCAAATCACTGCCAAATCTTCTCCTCACATGCTCAAGTTCATCTTGCGACATCGACCTGGCATTGACGCTGACTGGGGCCGTTTCAATAGCCAATACCAGATCATTTTTCATGATTACCTCGGCTTGCTCGGAAGTCCCTCAAAACGGCCGGAGTCCCACTCTTGTTCCCAATAGAGTCTTCGCTCCGCATCGTAGGCCGACCGATCGCCAGCGGACATCCCCTCCCAGGGCTCGGGATGATTCTGCTTTTTATTTCCCTTGCCACGGTTGCTATCACGACCCATCTCTCGCACTTCAAGTGGTTTTTGTGCATTTGGATGGTGTAGCTCAATCCCTTTTCCATCAAGACCATAGGGAGCACCACCGCGATAAGAAGGCCGATACTTGAGTTCTGATCTCGGAATTTTTCCTCCAAGAACCTTTAGTTTACATGGACCCCGGTTATGAACCAGCACGCCGTTCGCACCCACGAAGTAGGTGTGAACGCCCTCGACCTCGAAATTGTAGACCGCCTCCAGATCCGGCGTAAACCGGACCGCCTCAACGGTCGCGCATCCTCCCGGGACTTCGACGGCATCGCCCGCAGTCAAGTTCCCCGCCTCGACCCAGCCCTCCGTCTGCACCCAGAACGGATGCTCTTCGGTCGTGCGGAATGTCTCCTGCGCTCCCGCCGCGGTCGTGATCGTCACCGCGACGATCGGGGCGCCCTGACGAACAAAGGTCTGCACAACCCGGCGGAGCGAGAGTTCGCCCGTGGCTTCATCCTGCGCGAACACGAAGTCATCGGTCGTGACCGTCTCGATCGGCACGATGCCACGGAGCGTCCACACGACCGTGCCACCCTCGAAACAGCCGCAGTTCTTTCGTAGGAACTGGGCGGCTCGTTTGGCCAGACCGTATCCGGCTCCGAGGAACCCTCCCGGCTTCGTCGCATAGTGCTTGGCCGACTTCCACGCCGACGCCCCGATCTTCCCGATGAACGACCCCAGCCCGCTCTTGGCGAACATGTGCGCCAGCTTGCCGCCCGGCACCACGCCCAGCGCAAGGCCCATCGCGAGCTGTGAATCGCTCGATTCACCCAGCGCATACAACGCCACCTCGCCCAGGTTCCCCACGAACGGGAACGGCAGGTAACTCGCGATCGTCGCCGCCACGAGCGCGGCCGCCTTGGTGTTCTGGCCCAGCGAGGACAGCAGCGCCGCGCGATTGCCCGCCGACTCGGCGAGATAGTCGTCCACGATGCTGAACGGATCCCACGACAAGCCCAGCGGATCGTTCCGCTGCCACGGGTTCGAACCGAGGTACTCGTACAGGTTCATCCCGTCGCCGTACAGGTCCTCCATGCTGAACGCCAGCGACACCGCCGCGAAGCCGCGGCCGGTCGACGAAGACGCGAGCAACGCCTGCGCCGTCGCGTTCGGGTCACGCTGCATGAAGCGGCCCAGCGCCGGGGCGTACACGCGGTTGCGGTTGTGATAGAAGTTATGCCCGTACGGCACCAGACGTGGGCTCTCCGACCCGCCATAGCTCGTGACGATGCCCACGTCCAGCCGGTCGAGGAACAGCCCCTTGTGCCCCAGGTGCGGCAACGCCATCGCGTGCAGGTGATCGGCGCTCAGCACCGCGCCGTAGGCGTCGTACGTCCACTGACCAACGACGCGGGCCTCGCCGTTCGGCCCGCCGAAGTCGCACAACGCGACCAAGTCGCCGCCGGCGTCCATGATGGCCCACCACGCGGCGCCGTTGCCGTCGTACTGCACGAGTAGCTCGTCGAAGCCGTTATCCCCAGGCCCCCAGACGTACTCCCGCGCCAGGTACGGCGTCGCGGTACCGCCACCAACCTGGTTCTGCTCCTGCTGCGACTGCGAGCCCTGGTTGCTGTTGCCCAGCACGGGGTCGACGACCACCTCCTGGATGCGCCGGATGCCGTCGTAGTACAGGCGTTCGGTGCAGGCCGTGGTCCCCGCCGCGGCACTACCCATCACAAGCACGACAAGCAGAAGCATCACAATGACTCTGTTCAATGTCGCTTCCCGAGCATGTTTAGCCTGGGACAATCTACCGAATCGTAGCGAGGCCTGCTACACCCCATATCATGCACGCAGCACTGCTGTGACGTCGCCAAGCAGAGCCATTCACTACGCCGGGGGCGATGGAGACACGGGTCCATTGACCCGCGAACAACCACACTTGGATACTTTACTTCAATAATGATCCACCAAAGCCCTTTACAGTACATCACAGCACAACAACCGATCCACCTGCGGACCACAAGGATTATATGTAGAAATATGTTCGTCTTGCACGTGCCATATAGCAGTCCCATGGCGATAACACAAACCCATGTTTAAGATATTCTTCAATCACCGACTCCAGCCACTCTGAGAACGACTCAGACACTCTAAATGTCCACTGCGGGTCATGACCCATAAAGAACACTGGGGGATCTCCACGTTGTTCATTACACGGGACATGCACACAATCGACATCGCCATTACCCCAGATGTGTATGGAACACATGGACAATTCCGGCCACATAATTTCAGCAATGGGTAGTATGCGAAAAGTGCCCAGTTCCAGACCATCTGTATAAAGATACAGATCACGCAATGGGTCTGGAACATATTGGCTATAGCCAGCAAATCTGTCAACAACACCCGACCAATCAGCAGCATCATACCACGTGACGCCTGTAGCATCTCGTCTAGCCTTTAAATCCTGTAAAATTTGTCGAACTGATGCCACTTATAATCCGTTGTACACTGTAATAATAGTCTCGAGTTGATATGGCCAGTGCCGATGAGAGTCAATTGCTTCATGCTCCCACGGCCACACTTCCCAAAGATTGTCCAGCGCATTAGTACCACCACCGGACTGCGGATGGCGATGATGGACCTCTTTCGTCACCTTCATTCGTACTTGCTCCCCAGTACGGATGTCGCGCACCACGACATCGGCCTGCGGTGGCTTTTGCCATCCGTACATCGGTCCCCAGTAATCGCGTACCGCATCAAATCTTGGGCAGTTATGCACCCACAGACCGTTGCTACCGACAAGGTAACTAGGACTAGTTGACACCGTTAGGTTGAAGACTGTAGAGCGCTCGCTGCCGAAGCGCGCTCGAACTACTACCGCCTCTCCCGAGACTGCCCGCACCTGATCACCTGGAGTGAGAGCGTCAGCACGAACCCAGCCATCGAGATCATCGTGATCCGCCTCTCGCCAGAAAGGGTGCTCATCAGTTGTTTTGATCGTCTCGAGTTGGCCCGAGCTATACCGGACAGTGACCTCAAGCAGTGCAGCGCCTTCAGTGAGGAATCGCTCCGTAACTGTGGCAAAGACAAACTGCTTGGTCCCCTCGTCGCGAGTAAGGATGATGTCACCAACAACCACCTGCTCGATGGGGATAAGACCAAAGATCGTCCATACTACTGTACCTGCTGTGAAGCAGCAGGAGCCCGGTGGCTTTCGCGGTTCAAAACCCCTTGCCCGATCTACAAGCCCACCCGCACGCCTTCCCAGCGCACTGCCCGCCTTGCCCGCGTAATGCTTCGCAGACGACCACGCCGACGCACCGATCTTCCCGATGAACGAGCCCAGCCCGCTCTTGGCGAACAGGTGCGCCAGCTTGCCGCCGGGCACCACCCCCAACGCCATCGCCACGGCCAGTTCGCCCTCGCTCGACTCGCCCAGCGCGAATAACGCGAGTTCGCCAATATTCCCAACAAACGGGAACGGCAGGAAACTCGCGATCGTCGCCGCCACCACCGCCGCGGCCTTGGTCTCCTGGCCCAGCGCCGACAGCAACGCCGCGCTGCCGCCCGCACGCTCGGCCAGGAAGTCATCCACGATGCTGAACGGGTCCCACGACAAACCCAGCGGGTCGCTCCGGCTCCACGGGTTCGACCCGAGGTACTCATATAAGTTCATCCCGTCGCCGTAGAGGTCCTCCATGCTGAACGCGAGCGACACCGCCGCGAAGCCGCGCCCGTCGAGCTCTCTTGTCACAAAGTAGAGTCAGCCGGCTCTAATAATATTACTAACCTTAGTGTCACTACTGATCGATTACTCACAAACAATGACAACTGTTAGCGCACTATGATGACACTACTTACTCAGGCTTCAAACACGATAGATACGCTGATCCAATCATCCTGAGATCTATTACCCACTTGTAGGTCGAAGGTCCTATCAAGAACCCGCACGGCATATGCACAATTTCTATTAGGCAATGCTGCAACTTCGTAACAGGTACTTCTAGAACATGTTCAGTGAAATCATCTGGCACTACAAATAGGGTCACGGCTGGGCTGCTATCAAGCATTGCCCTCGCTGCCTTCGCCAGCAACTTAATTTCACCTTTATTGTAAAGATTAAAACAAAGGTGTGGAAAAGGACTCCAGTTGCCTCCTACAGGAAATCGAGATTCAAATTCACTAATGCACTCAGTCGCGGACGGTGATTGAGGTGCCGCAACTCCCTCAATTTTGCCTGTCAATCCAAGAAAGTCGTTAATAAAGTCGTCGTTGACCATGAAGTACTCGTTTACGGATAACTGTCTGGGAACAGCTGCCTCAGCGTGGCCATCATGTCTGCTTCGCTTTTCCCTTCAATCACGATGTGCGGCCCCTTCTCTTTACCAGCTTGCACATTAATGTGGAAGCCATTTGATCCGTCGTACTCAATCCGGTACTTTGCCTTACCATCAGCCGACATCATGCCAGTGGGTTTACCCTTGTTGGGACCAAATTTTCCAAGCACTGGCTGAGACAGTTGGCCGTAACCGCGCTTAGTTAGAAACGTAAGTGCTTCCGACATGCCATCATTAAAGTTCCGTACAAGAATCCTGCAGTTATGCACCCACACCCCATCATCACCGATGAGATAACTGGGATCGGTCTCGACCGACAGGTTGTACACCGTCGTGCGTTCACTGCCGAAGTGTACGCTCTCGACAACCGCCGCGCCGGATAGGGTCCGCACACGATCGCCGGGCGAGAGGGCATCCGCGCGAGCCCAGCCCTCTGTCGCATCACCATGAGCTTCGCGCCAGAACGG
>JAHCJI010000016.1 GCA_026126305.1 Phycisphaeraceae bacterium | reverse complement strand
AGAGGGCGTGGCGCGGGCGTGGAACAAGATTCAGACAGGCGTGTACACCCCGGTGAACTACGCGCTGAGTGACATCAACCTTGTTTCGAGCATCGCTCCGACGGACTTCCTGCTGACCACACGGTCGAATCCCGGCGCTTCGAACCATCACCACATCGCCGGTTCGGGCGACGGTGACGTGAACGGCGGCCCCACCAGCCCGATCGTGCAGTACTTTGCGATCTACGAGCGTGCGAACACCGCGGTTGGTGACAAGCAGCGCACGAACACCTACGTGCTGGGCGCTGACCACAACGTCTTCAACTGCTGCGGGTTCCGCGATTACACTGGCCCCGCGGCTCTTGAGATCGGCCGCGCCGAGTCTCAGCAGGTCGCCAAGATGGTCTGGCTTGTGCTGATCCAGAACGCTGCCCGCGGCAACGAGGTCGCGTTGGAGTACGTCCAGCGTTCGCGTGAGTCCACCCGCCCGTTGGGCATTCGTGCGACGACCAACATCGTTTCGGAGTACAAGGCTCCCTACGACCTGAGCCAGAAGACCATCATCGATGACTTCCAGACGCAGCCCTCGACGGCCATCGCCAGTTCGGGCGCGACGGTGACCTTCAACGTCACCAATCTGGTCGAAGGCCGCCTTGACGATGCCGACACCGCCTTCACGTGGCTCGCCAGCGATCCCATGAACGGCATGACCCGCGGCAACAACTCGCTCGACCAGACCCGTGGCATCGTGTTCGATTATTCGGGCAGCGACCGCTTCATCCAGTGGCAACTGCTCCCTGACGCGCAGTTCCGTGACTTCACCCAGTACCGCTGGTTGTCGTTCCGGGCTTGCCAGGGCACTCGCCACCCGGACACCATCGCCATCGAAGGCAATCAGACCTTCACGGTGACCGTTCGCGACACTGCTGGCAACAGCAGCTCGATCAACATCGGGGCCTATGGCAACGGTGGTCTGAACGAACCGTTCCCACGCACCGGCGCGGGCACCGGCACCGGCTGGGCCAACGAGTTTGAGACGTATCGCATCAACGTCAACGACTTTGCTCGCGACGGCGTTGACATCGACCTGTCCAACATCCAGTTCGTCCGCTTCGACTTTGGGCCGTCCTTTGGCACGACCCGGGGGCGCATCGGCTTCGACGACCTGGAGTTGCTCCGCTAACCCCACACCCGTGTTGGGGCCAGCGCCGCTCGCGGCGCTGGCCATCGTGAACAAACATCACACCGATTCCATCGGAGTATGACAGCCATGAAGTTTCTGAACACATCCATCGCGGCCACCGTCCTGGCAGCCGTTGTTGTCGCCGCCCCCCCGCAGATCCCCGCGACGCCGGCGGCCGTGCAGGACATCGTTTTTATCCAGCCCTTCACGCTCGAACAAGGTGAGCAATCCACCTGGCGGGCCGAGAAGCCCGTCGTCACCAGCGGGTACATCATCGTTCTGAAGGTCAACCCCGCCCTGGTGTACCCTCGTCAGACGGCCGAGCCTGTGCTCTATGTCGGCGACACCACCGCCGAGCGGCTGAACGTGGGCTATCTCTCCGGGCATGTCGTCGCCGTCGTCGGTGCCGAGATCACCGGCGAGAAGGCCATGGACCTGAGCAAGGTCAAGATCTGGTTCGGCACGCCCGAACTGCCCGAGCGCGTCGATGCCACCCGCATCGCGCAGGAGTCGGCTCTGGCCGACGCCGCGGGCATCAAGCCCTTCGCGGCTCAGAAGATCAGCGCCCTGCTGGCCCAGAACGAGACGCTGCGTGAGGCCAACAAGGCCGGCATCCTCGACGATGTCGCCGCTCTCATCCGTCGCTTCAGCCCGGACGAAGAGCATGTGGCTGCTGGCTATGACGGCAGCGCTGGCCAAGTCGCCGGCAACTGATTCGCAGTATCATGCAACCTTGACGCCCCGCGATCCAAGTGGACCGCGGGGCGTTTTACATTGCCAAGAAGACCCAAATCAATCAGGAGCCGATTTCATCTTCGTAGCGTGCCCGGGCCCGTCGTTTTGCGGCCATCAGGCCGCTTTCGCTTTGCTCAGCCTTGTCCGAGTTCTTGGGTGAGGATTGGCCCGACGTGATCGCAGATGGATCGCCGGCATCAATTGACATTTGGGAAGCGGCGGCTCGCTCGACACGCGAACGCAAAATTCGCTGCTGTGCCTCGTAAGCGGATCGTTGGGCATCGGTATCGGTTGCAGAGACATCGGCGTCACCTCGCGTACGGCGGATGCGTTCGGTGGCTCGTGTGCCGCCACTGGCGCGCAGGGTGTCGATGGCCTCTGCGGCGCCTCGACCCTGCCGACCGAGCGTTGCCGTGGCTCGTAACCAATCGGCACCGAATGCGCTGCTGACGAGGCGGTCCCATGCAACACGGCGTGTTCCGATGTCGAGCACGAGCACTGCCAGGGCCCAGCCCAGCAGCAGCCTCCAAAGGGCCTGGCGGGCCTGGCTTGGCGCCGTGTCGCTTCGATCGAAGAGCAGGTTCGCGTCGGACAGGCTCAGCACGCGGCCCCCCGTGGCCCGGGCAATGGCGTGCAGTGCTTCGGTGTCAGAAGCGAGTGATCGAAACTCCTGCCCGCCCGAAATCGTCAGCCCCGCGAGCATGGGCGGCAAGGCGCGTCCGCTCTGCATGGGTCGAACGATCACTACGTAGGCACCAGTGCTTGAGCCTCGGGCCATGCCTTCGTAGATTCCTGGGCTGACTTGAGCGAGCGTGATGGCCTGCCCAAGCCCGCTGGGGTCGTAGAGGGTTGCTTCGGCAGTCAGGCTATCGAATGGCTGGCCCGACTCGTCGAATGCTTCGAGCTCGATACGAATGTTGCCAGCGTTCTGCTCCAGGCGCATCGCGATCCCAGGGTCTTCATTCGTGCGTGCCATCGCGCGCACCAACTGGCCCCAAAATTGCTCGTAGCCAGGCCAGCCGATCCAGGCATCGGCCCATTGCCCTGCGTCGGAGGTGAACGTGGCCACGCGGCCCACGCCGGCATTCCAGTGTGCCAGGAGTAGCTCTCCCTCTCGGGTGGTCATGGCCAGGGTCACCGTCGGTTCTTGCCGCACACGCGTGAGATTCAAACCCGACAGCGGCGGGGGAGCGCCCAGCCCTGCCGTGGCGGGTGAGGGCGTGGGCATCACCACGGGCACGATGACACCGGTGCGCACCAATGGCGTGCGTGTCAGGCTGACTTCGCCCAGGAAGATCTGCGGCAGCACGTTGGGATTGACGACGTTGTAGAACGTGCCGCCAGCCGCGTCGGCGACCTTCTTCATTGTTTCGGTATCGGCACCGTCGCCGACGGCGATTGTTGAGATGGTGATGTTCCTGGAGTTGATCTGTGCGGCCAGACCCTGCAACTCGTCGGCGTCCATCGCCAGTCCGTCTGTGAGCACGATGATGTGCCTCGACTTGGCTGGCACCGAACCGACTTGCTCGGCGGCCATGAGCATTGCCGGACCGATGCGGGTACCCCCACCGGAGGAGATGCCGCGGATGGCACGGGCTGTTCGTTTGGGATCGTTGTTTGGGGTGATGGGCACGAGCAGGTTTGCCGTGCTGTTGAAAGTGATGACGCAGACCTGGTCGCCCGGGGGCATGTTGAGCACGGCCAGAGCGGCCGCCTCGTTGGCGATTTCCTGCTGTGATCGGGCAGAGCCGAGCACGCCGCGGCGCATGCTCCCGGAATTGTCCAGCACCAGCGCGATGGCTACTTCGGGCGTTTGCGCTTGCTGGGGCAAGTCCAGGTGCAGGGGGAGGATGGGCTCGATGGGCGAGCCGCGCCAGCCTCCGGCTCCAAAGGAACGCTCGCCGCCGACCATGATCAGCCCGCCGCCCATCTCCGTGACAAAGCGCGCCAGGCTTTGCTGTGCATCGATGGGCACCTCGTCGGCACCAACACCCATCAGCACGATCAGGTCGTAGCTTTCCAGCGTGACCAAATCGGTTGGCACGCCCAGCGGCGGGATGCGTTCGACCGCCATGTCCATGCCTGTCAGTGTTCGCGCCAGCGTGGCATCCGCACCATCGCGTCCTACGAGCAGCACCGCGCCGTCGCCCGGCGTGATGGCGAACGCCTGCCCGCTGTTGTTGGCCAGCGATGTATCCGCAAGCACCCCATCGCGTTCCTCGGGCTCAAAGACCGCCTCGAAGCGATGGATCCGGCCTTCGGGCAGTGGCACCTCGAAGACCTCGACCCGTCTTCCGGCGTCGAGCAGCACGCGGCGTTCGAGCCCAAGGTCCCGGCCGTTGAGCAAGAGACGCAGCGTTCCGGCCGCCGGCGAGGTGGATCGGAGCCCCACGCGGACGGGTGCGATGCTGCCCTGGGCCGCGCGCGGTGGCGTATCCACAAACTCCACCATGACCTCGCGTTCGACACGGTAGTCAATCGGCACCACATCGATGGGCAGCCCGCCCCGTACGCCTTCGCCCAGCGCTTGCGCGCGCGACAATCGCTGGGCGACTTCCAGAGCGTCGCCGGTTGTGGCATTGCCATCAGAGATGAGCACGATGCGACCGGATGCATCGGGGGGAATCATCGTCGCAGCGGCACTCAAGGCCGAGGCGATATCGGTTCCATCTTCGGCCAGTGGGGGAAAGAGGCGGTCCGCGATCGGGCCAGCCGTTGGCGTCGATACGGGCATGACTTCGCCTGCAAAGGCCAGGACGCCAAGCAGATCGTCCGTTCCCCGCGACGCCGAAGCCGTTTCGATGAATTGCCGCATCGCCAATGCTGGAGAGCCATCGATTGCTTCGGAGGTGGCTCCAAAACGCAGCACCGATCCCGAAACGTCCGCGGCGATGACCACGGCCACACGGTCTGTTTCGCGTATCGTACTGGCCCCGGCCAGCGCCAACGCGCAAAGCATGAAGAGCGCCAGGCGGAAGATGGCCGCACTGCCCCGGCGCAGTCGGGCCATGCTGCGAAAACCCGCGAGGGCGAGGACGCCCATCGGAATGGCCAGGAGCACCACCAGCAGCCACCATGCATTCTCGAAGGCCAACTGCCGCATCAGCCCGAACCGCCTTCGTTCCCCAGGCGATCGGCGTATCGTTCGAAGACGCGGCGGATGAGTTCGCTTCGACGCGCCGGCACGCGCTCACGCTCGATGGCCTCTTGAGCGCCTCGCGCGGCCCGACGGGCCTCTTCGGCCGGGCTGGGGCCCTGTTCCTGCCCGGCGCGGCCCGGACCAAACCATTCCGCCACCGTTCGCATCAACTCGTCTGGGGTGGGTTGTTCTCGCCTGGCCAGGTCCATGAGTTCCTGCTCCCAGGGATCGACCGAGCGGGGTGGGGTGCCCGGTGCGGGCGGGCCTTCTCCGGCTTCGCCTGGTTCGCCTGCTTGTGGTGTGGACTGAAGCGGACGCTCCTCTTGCCCAGCCGGTTGCCTTTCCATTTGTCCTTCCGGCGGACCACCTTGTTCACGGAGTCGCTCGAGCAACTCGCGTTGTTCCTGGGGCGACATTTGCTCGAAGGCCTCGCGGGCTCGCTCACGCAACTCCTCGGCCCGATCGCGCTGTTCCTGAGCTTGTCCGGGTCGATCGGCTAATTGCCGCAGCCTATCGGCGAGCCTCTGCCTGGGTTGCTCCGTCGCAGAGGGTTCCTGTCCATCCTGCCCTTGCTCTGTTCCTTGCTCTCGCACGCCGGGGGTTTCATCGCCACTCTCGGGGTCTTGGGCTTGTTGCTGAGCCGAGGGCTTGTCGGGGTCTGGAGTGCCGGGATCTTGTGTCGGAGTTTGGGTAGGGTCGCGAACGGGTTGGCCCGGATCCCGACCCTGTTCCTGACCCGGTTCCTGTCCTGGTTCCTGTCCTGGTTCCCGACCCGGTTCGGAGGTTTGTTGCTCCTTGGTACCCTCTTCTTGTTCGCTCCGACCATCGGCCTCGGCGGGCTGTTGTTCCTGGGTGGGACCGCGTTCAACCTCGTCGGCGGCTTCGCGCATGGCCTCGCCCAGTTCGCGTTGCTGCCGCCGAGCCTCGCGGCGCGCGGCTTCCTGGGGGTCCTCGGCGGCACGCGGTTCGCTCGCCGATGATTCACCTTCGGGGCCAGGACCGGCGGGCTCTGAGGATTCAGGATCAGCGATCGGTTGCTCGGCGGGCGAGGGGGCCTGCTCGGGTGTGCCCGATGGCGGGGTCGGTCCGCCCTCGGTCTCCTGATCCGTCGTCGCACCGGCGGGCTCATCCTGCTGCCGGGCAGCGCCTTCGAGTTGCTCGGCCAAGTCGCGCAAGCGTTCGGCGGCTTCGCGGCGTTCGGCCTCTTCCACGGTGGGATCCCGGGCGCGATCCATGAGGCTCTGTGCCTCGCGTGCGGCGCGGTCCAAGTCGCCCCGTTGCAATGCTTCGGCAAGGCGTTCGGCCAGGTCGGAAAGCTCTTCGCCTTGCAAAGCATCGCCGTCGGCCGCGGCCTGGCGCTCCATGTTGGCGAGCGCCTCACGCAGGGCATCGTCGGCCAGCAACTGGCGTTGGGCCTGCTCTTCGAGGGCCTCGGCGGCGCGTGTCGCGGCGGCGGCCGCATCGCTGGCGGCACGTTGCGGGTCGGAGAGGCCGGCGCTCAGCTCCTCTTCGATCTCACGCAGCCGGTCTAACTGCCGTTCGAGGCGCTCACTGATTTGCGGGTCTGTCTGCGGGCCCTGTTCCATGGCCGCTCGCTGGGCCTCGATGGCCCGGGCGAGTTCGTCAATGCTCTGCTGGGCACGCTCGATGGCCCTTGGGTCGGCCGCAGCGACCTGGGTTCTGGCAACCACCCTGGCCGGGCCCCAGGGTGGCATGATGGATGCCATGGCCAGAGCAAGCCCAAGGGCGGGAAGCCATGCGACCCACACGGCGCGGATGCGGATCGGGGCGACAGCCGACGCGCTGACCGAACCGGCCACGCCCTCTGCACGGGCGATCGTCAGGCCGGTAAACCCCACGTCTTCGTGCTCGCGGCCCGGCAGGGAGAGCAGCAGCCCGCTGGTCAGCGTGTCCTTCTGGCCCGCGTGCGCGTCGGCGGCTGCCGCGGCGGACACGAGCGATGGGCGTCGCAAGAGCGCCAAGGCCAGGCCCGTTGCACCGCCCAGCAACGCGAGTGATGCCACGGCCCAGGTGGCCCACTCAGAAGGTCCCAATGCCCGGGACACGATCACCAGGAGCAAGGCGGCCATGCTGCCCAGGGCAAGCCCGAGCGTGCACCCGTGCAGGGCCCGGACCAGAAGCCAGCGGCGAGCGATGGCCCGCGCCAGGCCAAGGGTCAGCGGGGCGCTCAGGGCGGCTCGTCGGGGGCTCATGTTGTTGGCATCCGTGCGGTGCATCGCGTCTCACTCTTTACATGCACACATGTTGTACGCACTGCTTTGCGGATCGGTGCGATGGTTCATCGATGACCCCGGTGCGTTCCAGCCGCGGGCTGGGCTTTTCCCTCCCTCCGTGCCGCGTCGACGATTGCCAGGAACTGGTCGGCCTTCAACGAGGCCCCCCCGATGAGCCCGCCGTCGATGTCCGGCTGTGCCATCAGCTCGGCCGCGTTGTCGGGCTTCATCGATCCGCCGTAGATCACGCGGATGCTTCCCGCCGTGGTGGAACCGAGCAAGGTGCCCAGCACGCCCCGGATGTGCCGGTGGGCGGCTTGGGCATCACCCGCGCTGGCGGTCCTGCCGGTGCCGATGGCCCAGACCGGCTCGTAGGCGATGACCAGGCGATCGGGCCCGACGATGCTCAAGCCCCGCAAGGCCGACCGCAGCTGCGATTCGTTGACGGCGTCGGTCTGGCCCGCCTCGCGCTCTTGGAGGGTCTCGCCGATGCACAGCACGCCGGTGAGCCCCGCCCCGAGCACGGCGTGCAGCTTGGCGGCGATGCGTTCGGGTGGCTCTGCCAGACCGTGCCGGCGCTCGCTGTGGCCCACCAGCACGCACGACACGCCCACTTCCTCGAGCATCGCCAGCGAAACATCGCCGGTGTGCGCGCCATTAGCGTGGGGCGAGCAGTCCTGGGCCCCCAGCCGCAGTTGGGAGCCCCGGATCGCGTCGTCGACCATGCCCAGCCAGACAAAGGGCGGGAAGATGGCCACCTGCGGGTCATGGGGGCCATCGGCCTTGACGCCCTGCGCCACGCCCGCGGCCAGTTCTACCGCCTCGCGGGCCGTGGTGTTCATCTTCCAGTTGCCGCCGATGAAGGGGGTTCGCTCAGGCATCGCCAACCGTATGCCCGGCGGGCCGCCGCCCACTTCCCAGTTCGCGTTCCATCAGACGCAGGTTGCGCACGTTGGCCTTGTACCATGCGTCGGGCACGACGCCGATCAGCGGCACCAGGCCAAGGAGCCAGTCCAGCCCCAGGTTGGCGGCCATCCGCAGCAGCACCCGCCGCCGCACGCCCGCCCGCTTGGCCAGCACGATGGGCACGACGCCCACGAGCATCGAAGCGGTATCGCCGGCGATGGGCAGCAGGCCGATGATGGGGTCCAGCCCGAAGCGAAAGCCCGTGCCGGGGATGCGATATCGCGTGTCCATCCAATGGCTGAGCGCGCGCACGCGCTCCAGAGCGCGTGCGGCACGGTGGGGGTCGATCGGTGCTCTGGCCATCGGGCGAGGGTACGGAACCCAGCGCGGCGGTGGGGGGCACGGACGCGGGGGGGTTGATGGAGCGTGGCTCCCCTGTGTCCAATAGCGTGCTCCCCGCTAGAATGGGCCCGGCTGGCTGGGTGACCGTCCGGCCACGCGAAGAATGTGACGCCATGCTCAACAGCATCGACATCACCAACTACCGCGGCTTCGACCGCTTCCGCCTGGACAACCTGGCGCGGGTTAACCTACTGACGGGCAAGAACAACGTGGGCAAGACGGCGCTGCTAGAGAGCGTCCACATTCTTGCGGCGGGCGGCAACCCCCAGGTTCTCATGGCCATCGCCGAGCGACGAGGTGAGGTTGCCATGGGTGACCATGAGGGTCCGATGTTCAACATCGACTTCTCGCACTTCTTCTGCGGCCATCAGATCGCGACCGAATCCAAGATCACGCTGACCGGCGGGAACGGGCTGGCACCCGTCATAATCGAGATTCTTCCCATCGAGAGCGTAAAGGATCCCGAAGTGCTGTTCGATATCGAACCGCAGAGCGGGCCCATGTTCGTCATGCGGATTGAAGGGGATTGGTCGAACGGTCGCAGGGACCGTCAACGCAACTTATTACTTTCCGAGGACGGTGCCATCCTCATCGATTCCAGGCGTGGCTTCCCCCGTCAATTCTTCGAGGGCAGGCGCGAAGGTCCACCCATCGTGTTCATCACGCCAGAGTCCTTGATGCCCCAGAACCTGGGCACCATGTGGAACCAGATCACCGTCGAGAAGCAGGAGGAGTTCGTCAACGAAGCGATGCGCATCCTCGAGCCGAACTTGGAAGACATCCGGTTCCTCGGCGCGATGGAGCCGCGCCGGTCCTACTTCCCGATCCGTGCCGGCGTCGTGATTGGCCTCAAGGGCGAACCTAGACGCATCCCGCTGGGCAGCATGGGCGACGGCATGCGTCGGCTGCTCGCGTTGGCGATCTCGCTGAACCAGGCCCGCGATGGCTACCTGATCATCGACGAGATCGACACGGGCTTCCATTACTCGGTCATGGCCAAGATGTGGGAACTGGTCGTCCAGACCGCCGAGAAGAACAACATCCAGGTCTTCGCCACCACGCACAGCGCCGATTGCGTGCGCGGGCTTGGATTGCTGGCCGAGCAGCGGACAGACCTCCAGCACGCCATCGCCGCCCACAAGATCGAACGTGATCTGGGACACAACGTCGCGTTCGCCGGCCACGAGGTCGCCCTCGCTTTCGAGCAGGACATCGAGATCCGATGAGCGTTGGCTCGCTCGAGAAGCCGACGCTCTGGGTGGAGGGCTTGGATGATCGACACACCATCCTCAGCCTACTCGCACGCCATGGGATCAGCCTGGACGAGCGAAAAGGCCCGGTCATCCTCAAGGAAGGCAAGAACGACCGGGGCGTGCTGGAAGTCATGGCAACGTCTGCCAAGGCACCGACCCGCAGACCTGTTGGATACGTCATCGATGCCGATACCTCCCTCGCCAATCGCTGGGACGCCGTTCGCAACAATCTTCGAAACCTCCCGATCCAACTCCCAGAGCATCCTCCGCCCGGTGGCCTGATCGCGGGATCTCCCGATGGCGTGTACCGCGTGGGCGTCTGGCTCATGCCCGACAATACCGCGAGCCGTGGCGCTATCGAGGATCTGTTGCGAACGCTCATTCCCCCCGACGATCATTTGTTCGCGCACGCCCAGAGGGCAACATCCGACGCTCGAGAACTCGGTGCCCGGTTCTCCGAAGCCGATCACAAGAAGGCCGAGTTGCATTGCTGGCTCGCGTGGCAAAGGGACCCGGGCCGCCCCTTTGGCACGGCCATCCAAGCCGAGTTCTTCAAGGACGACAGCCCGGCCGCCCTGGCCTTCGTCGAATGGTTCAAGCTGCTTTATAAGGACGCCCTCGAGCCCGAAGCCGCAACCGGCGGATAACCCGGCTCGGTCCTTCCCGCGGGTCTTGGTGGCATCGGCTTTGGTCGTTGCCCCCATGCCGCGTCTGGGCGTTGGCTCTGGGGCGAATCCGGACCAAACAGCAGGCGGCCTCCCGCTTCGTGGACACTGTTACGCTCCCAAATCCTCGATCTCCGCTCCCACCCCGCCCATCCCAGCACTCGCGCCGCCCATTGCAGATCCGGGATGGGCGGCGCGAGGGCAGAAATGGGCGGCGCGAGGGCAGGAATGGGCGGCGCGAGGGCTGGGATGGGTGGCGCGAGGGCAGAAATGGGTGGCGCGAGGGCTGGGATGGGCGGCGCGAGTGCTGGGATGGGCGGCGCGAGGGCAGGAATGGGTGGCGCGAGTGCTGGGATGGGCGGCGCGAGTGCTGGGATGGGCGGCGCGAGGGCAGGGATGGGGGGCCCGACGCCGCTGACGCCGCTGGCGCGGCCCCGCAGCGGCCCCCGGGCGGCCCCGGAGCGGGTTCTGGGCTCTGAGGACGCGCGGTTTGTGCGCTTGGCGAGGATTTTTCGGGTTGTGCCGGATTTTCGGTTCAGTCGGGCCCGCGGGCGATCGATGGTGTACCCGGTCTTGGCCATGGGGGCCCGGACCAAAGGGCCAGAGGCCTGAAGGAGATGCCACGATGGGCATCGCGATTCGACAACCGGGCGGCGCCCTTGGCCGCATCACCCGTTCGCACGCTTTCCTGGGAGATTTCCGATGACCACGGTGCCAACCAAGTACGCCCAGGCCATCGCCTGGATCAAGACCCGCGTGCCCATCTGGTCGGCCGCGGGCACGAGCATCGGCGTCGATCCCGCCCAGATCGGCACGCTCAGCGCCGAAGTCTCCGCGGCCGAGGACGCCCTGGCCGAGTACCTCGCGGCCGTGGCCGACGCGGACGCCAAGGGGGAGATCTTCCGCGATTCCTTCAAGACGGCGCGGCTCTCGGCCAGCGACCAGGTGGCCCGCATCCGCGGCTTTGCCCGCACCGCGCCCAACCCGGCGACGGTCTACGCGGCCGCGCAGATCCCCGAGCCCTCGCCGCGCTCGCCCGCGCCGCCCCCGGGCACGCCCGACGGCTTCAAGGTGTTCCTCAAGCCCAACGGCGACCTGCGCTTTACCTTCAAGTGCGTCAACCCGCCCAAGGCCAAGGGCGTGACGTACCTGGTGCAGCGCCAGAACACGCCGCAGGGGCCCTTTGAGTTCCTCAAGCTGGCCAAGGGGCGCGAGTTCGTCGACACGACGTTCCCCAGCAGCAGCTCGCAGATCTCGTACCTGGTGACGGCCCAGACGGCGACCAAGAGCGGGATCGGGGCGACCTTCACCGTCCGCTACGGCGCCAGCAACCAGCAGGGCGGCGGGCAGGCCGTCATCATCTCGCAGGGGCCGGTGGTCGAGGGCCAGGTGGCCTGAGCCGGGATCCGGCCAATCGGGCCTCGGCAATCGGCATCCGGCAATCGGGATCCGGCAATCGGGATCCGACCATCGCCATACAAACCGGGCCGCCCGCGCGGCCCGTTTCTCTTTGGGGGGCGAGTCTTTGCTTGCCCCTGCCCAATGCCCATGCACCCAGTGCTCGGTGCCCAGTGCCCGGTGCCCGATGCCCGGTGCCCGATGCCCGGTGCCCAGCGCCCGATGCCTTCCTACCGATCCAGCTCCGCCGCCACGATGTTGAGGCTGCCCAGGATGCCCACGATGTCGGCCAGCATGTGGCCCTCGGTGAGCTTGGCCATGACCTGGTAGTTGATGAAGCTGGGCGGGCGCGTGCGGACGCGCCAGGGGCGCGGGCCGCCGTCGCTGACGATGAAGTAGCCCAGCTCGCCGTTGGCCGTCTCCTGGCAGCCGTAGGCCTCGGCCACGGGGGGCTTCCAGCCGCGGTTGCTCATGATCAGCTCGAAGTGCTGGATGAGGCCCTCGATGGAGCCGTAGACCTCGCCCTTGGGCGGCTTGACCATCTTGGAGTCGGTGAAGGCGTTCAGCGGGCCGGCGGGGATGGTGTCGATGAGCTGGTCGATGATGCGGACGCTCTGCTTGATCTCCTCGATGCGCACCAGGAAGCGGGCGTACACGTCGCCGTCCTGGCACACGGGCACCTGGAAGCGGACGGCGGGAGCGCCCTGGCCGTCCCAGTTGTCGGCGTAGCAGAGGTAGGGGGCGTCCTTGCGCAGGTCCCTGGCCACGCCCGCCGAGCGGGCCAGCGGGCCGGAGATGGACCAGGCGATGGCCTCCTGACGCGTCAGCACGCCGATGCCGCGGGTGCGGTCCATGAAGATGCGGTTGCGGTTGACCAGCGTTTCGATGTCCTTGATGGCCGGCAGGCAGTCCTCGTGGCAGAAGGCCTTGACCATGCGCTGGAACGTGCCCTGGTCGGGCAGGTCCTGCATGGCCCCGCCCACGCGCGTCCAGTCGGGGTGGTACCGCTGGCCGCTGACGAAGTCCATGATGTCGTAGATCTTCTCGCGCGGGTTGAAGCCGTAGAGGAAGCCGGTGATGGCCCCCAGGTCCAGCGCCGCCGCGCCGATGCACAGCAGGTGGTCCTGGATGCGGGCGAGCTCGGCCAGAATGGTGCGCAGGACCTTGCACCGCGGGGTGATCTCGATGCCAAAGAGCGTCTCGACGGCGTGGTGCCAGCAGATGTCGTTGGCGATGGGGGAGAGGTAGTTCATCCGGCTGACGATGGTGACGTACTGGTTGTAGTCGAGCGCCTCGCCCAGCTTCTCGAAGCCGCTGTGCAGGTAGCCGATGTGCGGCGTGCAGCGGGCCACGCGCTCGCCGTCGAGCTCGAGGACCAGCCGCAGCGTGGTGTGCGTGGCCGGGTGCTGGGGCCCGAAGTTGAGCGTCCAGCGGTCGCCGGTGTCGGGGTGGCTCTCGAGGTAGCGGGTCGACTCGACGTCGATGTCGTAGCCCTGGTCGGGTCGCAAGGTGTAAGGCATCTGGCCTCCGGTCTCGGTCGCTGGCCGGGCCCGCGCTGGCCCGCACTGGCCCACAAACGCGATGATAGCCGCCGGCCGAGGGGGCCCTGTGCCCGGGGGCGTCTACGATCCGGGTTTCCCGGCCCGGTCGAGGCCATACTGCCCCTTGCCCAACGCCCCGGAGGCCGCCAAAGCCCATGCGCATCTGCCTGGTCAGCCGAGAGGTCGCCCCCTTCTGGGGCGCGGGCATCGGGGTGTACGTCGGCGAGATGGCCCGGGCCTGTGCCAAGGCGGGCCACGAGGTCCACGTCGTCACCGCGCCGCACGGCAACCTGCGCGACCCGGTGCTCGCGGCCGCCCTGCCGGGCGTCCACGTCCACGCCGCCGACCCGGACGACCTGACGAGCGTGGGCTGCCCCGCACCCGAGGCCCGGGCCATCGGCTTTGCCCGCTACGGCTTCCAGGCCCACGCCCTGGCCTGCCACCGCGTGCTGCGACACCTGCACGCGCGGACGCCCTTGGACTACATCGAGTTCCCCGAATACTGGGCCGACGGCTATTACGCCCTGACCGACCGGCGCACGACCGGGGCCTTCGAGGGCGCGGTCATGGGCGTTCGACTGCACACGCCCACCGAACTGGCCATGGACCTCAACGGCGAGCACGTGCTGGACGTGCCCACGGCGTTGCTCCAGCGGATGGAACTGGAATCGATGCGGCTGGCCGACGTGCTGATCTCGCCATGCCAATCGCTGCTCGACCACGCCCGGATGATGCTGACGCAAGACGGTGCCACGCCCCCGCCGGGCGTGGTCGTGCCCTACCCCTTCGACGTTGCGGCTGCGAGAGAAGCCCTGGCCGGCGAGCCGGGCGAACTGCCGCATGGCGATGGCCCGCTGGTGGTCTACTTCGGCCGATACGAACGGCGAAAGGGCGTCGACCTGCTGGCCGCCACCGCCCGCCGCCTGCTCGACCGCGGCGTGCCTATGCGGCTGGTGATGGTGGGGGGCGACACCCAAAGCGGGCGGTTCGGTCGCTCGATGGCCGAGGAAGTCCGCGGCGTGCTCTTGCCATACCTGGGCACGAGCGTGCGCGTCGAGGGCCCGCGCCCCCGCCAGCAACTGGGCGGATTGCTGCGGGCCGCCGACATCGTGTGCCTGCCCAGCCGATGGGAGAACTTCCCCAACGCCCTGCTCGAGAGCATGGCGATGGGCAGGTGCTGCGTCGTGGGCGATCGCGGCGGCATGGCCGAGATCATCGAGGATGGCGTCAGCGGCGTGTCCTTTGCCTCAGGCGATGCCACCGCCCTCGAACGAACGCTCGAGGGCCTCTTGAAAGATGCCCCGAAGCGCGAGGCCCTGGGCAAGGCCGCACGCGAGCGCGTCGTGCGATTGTGCGAGCCCGCCGCGGTGGTCGGGCGCATGAGCGCCGTCATCGAAGGCCATCGGTCGGGCATGGAGCCGACTGTTCCCGATGCCAAGGCCGGCCCGCGCGTGTCGATCATCATCCCCTTCTACAACCTGGCCCACACCATCGACCAGACCCTGGCCAGCGTGCGGGCCCAGACCTTCGCGGATTACGAGGTGCTCTTCGTCGACGACGGTTCGACCCAGCCCCAGAGCCAGCATGCCATCGACCGCCTCGAGCGCGAGTTCGACGGCAAGCAGTGGCGCGTGCTGCGTAAGCCCAACGGCGGATTGGGCTCGGCCCGCAACTTCGGCATCGCCCACGCCCGGGCGAACCTCGTCCTGCCGCTGGACGCCGACGACGTGCTCGAGCCCACCTTCCTCGAGCGCGTGGTGGGGGCCATGGACCGCGACCCGAGCCTGGCCGCCGTGGGCACACTGGTGCGATACTTCGAGGACGCGCCCCAGCGTGTCACCGGCGCGTGGCTGCCCGTGGGCTTCGACCGCGACCTCTTGTGCTGCGAGAACTGGGCCTGCAACGCCACCGCCCTGCTGCGCAAGGACGCCCTGCTCGAAGCCGGCGGCTACGACGAGACCCTGACCGCCTTGGAGGACTGGGACCTCTATTGCGGGCTGGCACGGCTCGGGCACCGGTGCCTCATCGTGCCCGAGTTCCTGTTCTGCTATCGCATCCGCCCCAACAGCATGTTGCGCACCGAGGGCACCAGCCGGCGGGTGGCATTGTGCAGCACCATCCTCGCCCGGCACCCGGGCCTGGCCCGGCGTCCCGATCGCGCCCTGCGCATCGAGGTCAGCAAGAGCGTCGACCAGCGCGCCCGCGAACTGGTCGAAGAGAACATCCGCTACCGCCTGGCCGACAAGGCCAACGAGGCCCTGCGCGGGCTGGGCCTCCAACGCACCATCAAGGGGCTGGCCTCGATCGCCATCCGGCCCAAGCGACCGCAAGGTAATGGCCAGGCCAGTAGCCCCTCGGGCGTGTGAGCGAGCCTATCAGGCCCCATTACCAGGCCTGGGCCAACCGTGCGAGCAGCCGTGCGCCAAAGCCCGTCGGCCCGGCGATGTAGGGCCCGCTGTCGCTCTCGACCGCGTGCGTGCCGGCGATATCCACGTGGCACCAGGGCATGCCGTCCTTGACAAAGTAGCTCAGGAACGCGGCACCCTGGATGGGGTGGGCCTTGCGGTTGGGGTTGCTGTTGACGATGTCGGCGATGGGGCTCTTCATCATGTCGCGGTACTCGTCGTGCATGGGCAGGCGCCACACACGCTCGCCCGACGCCGCCGACGCCGATTCCACCTTTGCACGCAACGAGTCATCCTCGCAGAACAGGCCCGCGAAGGTGCTGCCCAGCGCGACGACAACACCGCCGGTGAGCGTGGCCAGGTCGACAATTGCCGCGGGGTTCTCCTTGTCGCACGCCCAGCACAGCCCGTCGGCCAGCACCAGCCGCCCCTCGGCGTCGGTGTTGGTCACCTCGACGGTCACGCCGTTGCGGAAGGTCAGCACGTCGTCGGGGCGGTAGGCCTCGTCGCTGACGCTGTTCTCGGCGGCCACCAGCAGCGCGACGACGGGTACCTTGGGCTTGATGGTGCTGGCGATGGCGTGCATCGCGCCCAGCACGGCGCACCCGCCGTCCTTGTCGCGCTTCATGCCCACCATCCCGTTGCTGATCTTCAGGCTCAGCCCGCCCGTGTCGTAGGTCATGGTCTTGCCCAGCAGCACGATGGGCTTGGCCTTGGCGCTCGCCCGGGCCGGCTTGTACTCGACGCGGATCAGGCACGGCTCGTTCTCGCTTGCCTTGCCCACGTTGATGAGGCCCTCGAGCTTCTCACGCTTGAGCGCCTCGCCCTTGATCACGCGCACCGTGCAGCCAAGTTTGGTCAACTTCTTCGCCTGCTCGGCCATCCACAGCGGCGTGGCGACGTTTGGCGGCGTCTGGCTGAGCGTCCGAGCCAGGTTCGCGCCTTCCGAGAGCCCGAGCCCGAACTGGATGGCCTTGCTCCGAGCGGCCGAGCCCTCGATGATCGCCAACTTTGGCTTCGCACTGGGCGGCTTGGCCGACCCGCGGAAGTGCTCGCACACCCAGCCCAAGAGGCCCAGGCTCTCGCCCAGCGCCTCGCAAGCGTCGCCCTCGTCGAGTTTCGCGCCGGCGATGGTGTCGTCCAACTCGAAACGCACGCTGGTCGCCTTGCACGAGGCCAATTGCCGGCCCGCGGCGGCGACGGCGTTGCGAAACTTCTCGATCGTCAGCGAACCTGCCTCGCCGAGGCCCAGCAGCAACACGCGTTCGGCTGGCTTGCCATCAGCCGGGAAGGCAGTCACGACCGTACCCAGGTCGCCGGTGGCTTCGGGTCGCTTGGCGGCCTTGGCCATCGATCCATCGGGGTCCAATGCCTTTCCCTTGGGGCCAAGGCCTTGGCCCTTGAAGTTACCAACCACGATGGCCTGCGGCTGCCCGCTCTTGCGGACGGTGATCGAGTCGAACATGCAAAACTCCTGTCGGTTGCCCCGTGCGTGCCTGAGAGCGGGCACTGTAGGGGGGCGCGCCAAGGCGGGCGTGCGATCGCTTCCGATCGCACGCCCGCACCCAGGAGAAGGAACAGCCAGGAATGCGAGGCATGGCACCGAATTCCGTGCCACGCGCCCGCGCGAAGACGCAGGGTCAGCAACCGGCGGCGAACTCGTTCTGGAAGGTCAGGAAGTCGAAGATGGTAAACAGGCCGTCGCCGTCAAAGTCGGCCCGAGGATCCATCGCGGCAAACAGGTTCTGGAAGGTCAGGAAGTCGAAGATCGTCAACGATCCATCGCCGTCCATGTCGGCCCGGCATGTGCCAGAAGCCTCGATGATCTTGACGTCGTCGACATAGGCCGGTGCGGCCGTGTCAGAAAACAGGTCGAGCACGTCGATCTGGAGACGACCACCACCGGAGACGTTTTCGGTCCAGATGAGGTCTTCGGCCAGCAGTTGCCCGTTGTAGTAGAGGTCAAAGAGGTTCAGGTCCAAGTCGATCTCGGCGCGGAACTCCGCCCAGCGATCCACGACCAACGGCAGGGTATTGCCATCGAACTGGCTCTCGACCGTCATGTCGCCCAGGCCGAAACGCACCTGCATCGACCAGTTGCTGGCAAGGGGATTGGCGTCGTTGTAGGTGTTCAGCAGGATGAGGTAGAAGTCGCCGCCCGGCGCGCCCGTCGAGGGCATGAACACCTGGCAGGTGAAGGTCCACTGCCCGCTCTGCGCGATGGGAGCGCCCGATGGGTCCCGCATCCGGTAGATCATGTCGACGTTGGGACTCATCGCCCCGAAAGACTTCGTGCCCGAGAACGCCTCGTCGTCCACAACGATCGCGTCAAAACCACCCGGCCACAAGTCCCAGCCGCCCTGGCCCGACAAGGGACTCCCAAGGGCGTACGACTCGAAGTTGTCGTCGATCAGCACGGTCTGAGCGAAGGCCGGTGCAACGAAACCGCAAACCACGAGCGCTGAAAGTGCTTTCCGCATGGTTAACCTCCCCAAGAACAGTGCCGTGAAGAGAATACAGCCTTTGTGAACCAACTTGGGCCCGCGATCCGTCGGTGCGTTCGCTCATGCCGTTTCGAACATCCGGGCATGGGCCACCCTGTCACCTATGCACACGAGCCCGTGGCTTCACGATCGACTCCAATGTCGACCTCAGCCATCCCCACGGCGGGACTTGCAACGTCCCTTAACATTTCCAGTTTCCAGATTCTTGCCCAAGAATCAATACTGGTTCTCCCTATTTTTCACAATATTTTGCTCAGGTATGCAACCGCTATGAGGAGGTATTCTCAGAACGGACAAGGCGTGCGATCAGAATCCGGATGGTGCGATCGGCTACACTGCAAAAAGGCCGATCGGGCCCGTTGGGAATGCCCTAGAGCGCCATGGATGAAGAGGTACATCTCATCGATCGGGCCAGGTCCGGCGACGGATCGGCCGCAGGGGAACTCCTCCAGCGCTATCAGCGTCGCGTGTATGGTTTATGCTTGCGCATGCTGGGCAGCACGGAAGATGCCGAGGAGTTGACCCAGGAAACCTTCGTCAAAGCGCTCATGGGTTTGGAGCGTTTCGATGGGCGATCCACCTTTTCGACCTGGTTGTACCGCATTGCGACCAATGCATGCCTGAGTCGATTGAGGTCGGATCGTGTTCGGTCTAAGGCTCGTGTTGCTTCATTGCCGGACATGGAACTCTCCTCCCGTCCGAGCGTCCAAACGGCTGAGGGAGCCTTCGACGCCTCCGGGCGACGCCGGGCCGTTTCCGTGGGACTCGGCCAGATCGCTCCCGAGCACCGCGTGGTGCTCGTGTTGCGCGATGTGCAGGGATTGGAGTACGAGCAAGTGGCCGCAGTACTGGGTGTACCCGTGGGGACCATCAAGAGCCGCCTTTTCCGGGCACGGGTCGCTCTACGCCGGGCTCTCGAGCAGGCCCATGGTGCTCCCATAGACGGTCATGCCGAGGACAGGACCGATCGATCCGAAGGGGCAAGCCGATGACCACCATGCCTCCTGAGGACCATTTTGAACTGCCCACCGGCGTGACCGAAGACGATCTACTTGATTGGATCGAGTCCGATGCCAAGCACCGTGCGACGGCTTTGGAAGGCAGTAGCGTCCATCGCGTCGAACGTGCCTTGACCACACTTCCTGCCTTGCGTGTCTCACTCGAGGCCATGCGTGTCGATCGGGCCGCCCTTGGGGCCTTGGAATTGCCCGCGCCGCCCGCATGGATGACCCAGTCCATCCTCGAAGAACACGAGCGCCAGGCATTGCTCGCATTGTCCGATATCGCCACGCTGGGCAAACGCGGTGCCGCCCGCGCCCAATCCGAGGGCGAAGCGTTCACGCTTTCGGCCATGCCCGGCTGGTTCCGACCGGCCTTGGCGATTGCGGCCGTCTTGGCACTGGCGTTTGGCGCCTGGCAGTTGGTACCACTGATGCTTCGGCCCACTGTTCCACAGCCTGGGCCTGTGATTGTGTCGAACGGCCAGGAGTCGCCACCGGTGGCACTTCCTCATGTCGAGCCGCCGCAAGGAGACTTCGTGCCCGAGCCGATGCTTGTCGGGCCAGTGCCGATGCGCATCGAACCGTCTTCGTCCGATCGGCTTGCCCAATGGATCGACCTGCCTGCGGCAGACGCTATTGCGTTGGCTCGGGCTGGACGGCTGATGCTCGTGGTCGAAGTACCAGCTATCGAGCCGGCGCGCGAGGCCGCTCTGGCGATCGCGGCCGCACCAGCCGGGCCCGCGTGGCGACTGCGCGAGCCGAGCGATCTTCTCCTGGCGGCGGTGTCCGGACCCCGGCACTCGATCACGAATGACCGCATGCCCGCCGAGCGTGACTTCCTGATCGCCGACCGTGGACCCTTGGGACAGATCGACCTTGTCTTGTCAACGCTGCCCACCATCTACGTCGCAGAGGCGTCCTCCACGCCCGAAGCATTGCTCCAACTGATCGAGGCCATGGGCCGTCTTGGCAACCGCGTCCGCGTGGTCACGCTCGACGAGCCACTGCCCGATTCGGGCACCCTCCCCACACCAGCAAACGCGGCCACGCTCCTGTGGTGGGATGAAACACCCGACACATGGCGTCCATGGACCGGCATCGCGATCCAATTCGTCAAGGGGCGTTAGTTTCGACTGACGGTCGCCGCCAGCAACAGCGGCGACTTCGGGGCGTTTACCGCGACTGCCGTCGGAGCAACTGATCGGCTACGGCCAGGTCCGTTGGTCCGTCGATATCCACCACCTCGCCCGCCTCGGTACGCACGCCTCGGTGATCGGCACCGAGGAATGCGTGCGGGTTCGCCTGGTCGTGCTCGGCCGCATCGAGGCACGATCGCTTTACAACGACAACTCCACCATCGGGAACAAAGGCCGGTGGCAGGTCCTGCCGTCGGTAGACGCCGCCAAAGAGTTGCGTACCTTGCCACGGTGCAACGCGGCCTTGCTCGTCCAGCCTTGCCGTCCACCATGGGTGGTGCTTTCCGACAGCGGCATAGCTCTGCACGCTGTCGCAACCACTCTCGATGAACAACGAGATCGCCCGATCGATCAGCCCTGGCGGCCGCACGGGCACGTTGGCATAGAGCAGCACGACAGGAGCCATGGGCGGGACGATCCGGTGCCGATCGGCCTGCCGCAAGGCTTCCCGTGCTGCCGAATCGACTCGAGCGGTGTCGCTTGCAAGTTCGGCGGCCCTTGGCCAATGTTCGAGCCCGGCTTCGACAGCAAGGATGGCAATCTCCTCGTCATCGGTCGAGACCCCCGCCCGCCTGAGGAGCGTGGAGGTACGGACATGCTCGATGGTCCACGACACACATGGCTTGCCGGCAATGATTGCGCGATTCTTACCCGGCAAGCCCTTGCTGCCCGCACGGGCAAGGATAATCGCGATGGCATCGACTTGTTCCATGCCCACGCTACGCCACGACACCGCCGGGCGCTACCAATGTGGCTCGGGTCTGTCGCTCCTCGCGGCCCAATCGTGCCACTGCCGAGGTCGGCAACGGCAGAGGCGTCAGTGGTCCGGCATGTTCCACCGGTTCGATCAAGGCCACTCCATGCCGTGCCAGGGCCGCGTCGTACTGGACCAGCAGCGTTGGCAGCATCGCCGCGTTGCGGTGCAAGCGGGGGACAATCCACGGCACGCCCATCGGCTTGCCCACGCCCTCAGGCAGCAATTCCAATGGTGGTGGGAAGTATGGATCGCTGACGTCCACGCTCACGATATCCACCCTCGAAGCCAGCAGGCGTTCGATCTCTTGCGTTCCCCATGCCAGGGGCGTGCGCACGTGGATCGCGGCTGTTCCCTGCGCCGCCAGGAACTCGACGATCTCGGAAGCAAAGTCATCGAAACCCGTCATGCTGGCATCGAGCGTGACGGCCGCATCCGCCGAGCCGCGCGCGAAGGCCAGCACCCTTTCGCGCATGGACGCGTCGGGCACTTCACCCAGGATCACGCGCAGGTGCGTGGGGCGCTGGGGCATGTCTGAAAGAAGCCCGGGGAGTTGATCGGTCACGCTCCTTCCTTGGGCAACTCCTCGCATCGCGGCCTTCAACACGGCGAAACGATCTTCGCTGTCGGGGATCAGCCGGCGTCCCAAATCACGAAGGGCCGGCTCGACCGTCACGCAGATGTCCCGCGCGATGGGGTCGGGCCGGGGCGTGTGTGGCAAGTAGGCCAGCAGGCCGCCGATGGTCGCCGCCGGACCGACGCCAAGGTTCCGGGCGACCTCTTCGACCGCTGGTCTTGCCAGCGCCATGGCGGCCAGGCCCGCTGGAGCCTGCACAAACCCGACATGCCGGTTTGTGATATCCATGAGCACACGCTCGGCGGCGGCATCCGTCAGACGCTCGTCGATCAACGCCCAATCCGCGCCAAGCACCAATGCCCCCGGCGCGTCGATCTCTTCAAGGATTTCCAGCGTCGCGGTGGGGTCGAAGGCTTCATCGTGTGGCGTGAGCGAAGCGAGCCCGCCGCGGAAGCTCGCCGAACAAAACGCACGGGCCGCCCCGATGGCCCGCCGCCTGGCTTCGAGCCCGTGGCTTGCCGATCGGACCTGGACGCGAAGCCCGCACGGTGCACGTGAGGCCACGATCGAAGCCACGCTCGGATCGGTGGCAATCAGCACGACTTCGGATACACGCCGACACTTTGCCAACGCACGCAGCACGAGGTCCGCAGGTGTCAGGTCTTCCGAGACCGGGCGCATCAGGTCTCGGCACTGGTTCAGACCGCCACGAATCGGATCGAACCAGACCAGAGCGGGCAGTTTGAGGGACGTATCACAAGACACGGACACGCGGACCTCAACCGATCGTCCCGAGGCCGATGCTTCGAGCAACTCGGCCAATCGATCGGCCGCATCGGCCAGCCAGGCAAGATTGTCGGCGTCGCGTTCGATGCGTTGGGCTTGCAAGGCACGTTCGTCACCGGCATCGGCCGAGAGCGCAATAGCGCGGTCACGACGAGCACGACGCAGCCCGCCGGTCTGATTGAGAAAGTGCGTCAGCCAGTACGCGGGTTCGAGAGCCTCGGCCTTGTCCCGCAAGGTATGGACCTTCCGCACACCAACGTTCATGACGGCGATATCGCCAAGTGGGTCGAGCCCGCGCACGATGGCCTCGGTCTTGCGTGTGATGCCGGCCAGTTCGCGAGCCTGGCGTGCGGTCTCGCGCAGGCGGATCTCGACCATGCGCCGTGTCTCAAGCGGCTGAGGAACACTGGGCAGCGTGAAGTCGCGGCCCCAGCGAGCGATCGCTTCTTCGATTGGCATCGGTGTCGTGTGGGCCTTGGCCGCGCCGCGACCCGAGTCGATCACGGTCAGCCCGCGGGATTCATCCTCGGCGAAGTCCCGCTCGAATTGCATGCGGTAATTGTGGAGCTGCTCGTCGGTGGCGACGGGTTGCCCGTCGTTATCCACGGTCTGTCGGAGCATCCGGCGAGCCCGGCCGAGCCGCTCTGCTTCCAGCATTTCCAGCGTGCGGAACTCTCCTAGTTCCGCGGCCCATGTGTTGTGGATGGCCGCTCCCGCGCCGTAATAGAGCCCGTCGGTGTACGCCAGGTCCTGCCCGACGAGCACCACGGGGTCACATCCTAGGTATCGGGCAAGGTAGTACGACAGATGGGCCACGGTCGCTCCCGCGCGGATCGCGGCGTGCCGATGCGTGCCAAGGAGCCGGTCGAGCACCTCATCGCCCGCGAGGCGCACCGCACCGGGCCAGGCTTCGAGGATCGCCGGGTTGGCCTTGGGTTCGGCCACGAGCGTGATGCCATCGACCATCTCACGCGTGATGCCCTCGTAAAAGCGTTTGCTGATTTCGTGGTGGTCCAGCGCGGTCACGAAGTGGGGCCGTATGCCGCGGTCCAGCAACGGTCGCAGGGCCGTCTGTGCCGCGATCAGGCACGCCCGCTCGCGCACGCCTGGTTGAGAGAGCGCCTCGAAACTGTCGGCCAGGCTCGGCCCGGCGCTGATGACCACGCCCGGTACGCCGACCAATGCGCTTTCCAGATCGTTCAGCCCGGCGTGCGACGCGTACGCCCTTGCGTTGCAGAGTGTGTTCTCGATGGTCTTCTCGGTTTGCACCAAGACCGTGACGATCGAAGTCTTGGCCGCCGCGACCACATCAACCAGGGTCTTGCTGAATCGTTCGGCGCTGTCTTTCAGGCGTGCAGCGCTCGCGGGGTGGGCGATGAACCGAACGCCCAGCGTCAATGCGCCTTCGAGCCCGCGCAGGTGCCCAGAAATGACGCCCGTGCTTGCGGCCTCGTGCAACACGACCACACGCCCGGTCTCGAAGCAGCCCGTGCAATCCACGCGTTCCAGGACGGCCCGCAGCAATTCGACGTCGGGCTCGTAGCACAGCACCAGTCCGGTCGTGCCGACGCGATGGGCCATCGCCTCGACGTGGTACCCAAGGCCAAAGCCAAGCACCGCGAAGATCGCGGCCCGTGCCGGGTCGGCCTGCTCGGCCAGACGCTGGGCCTCACGCCACGGCTTGCGCGCCGAGGCCAGCAGCTGCGACTTGCCGTCGATCGACAGCCGGCAGGTGGGCAGACCCTCGTCGGTGTCCATGAATACGGCATCCGCCCTTGGGGTGGCCAGCCGTACCGCTTGTGCGGCCTGCGGAGAATTGCGTGCCAGCAGTCGGAGGTTTCTCTCCAGCAGGTTGGGGTCGATCGTTCCGGGCATCCTCGGGTCTCCACAGGAGCGATACGCTCCGGACAGCATCGGCATACCCGCGCATCTTACTGGAACGGCTCGCGCCATGCCCGAACCGACGGCATGAATGTGCGTACCCATGCCAGAACCGAGGGTCCCATGAACGATTTTCTGCAAGCACCAGCAATCGAGGCCCTTCCCGCTCCACCGACCATCGAGCATTTTCTCTTCGAGCAGCCATGGCCGACCATGGCGCTGCTGGCAATCCTGGCGATCCTGGCATGGCTTCTCTTCCGTGCACGCAAGCAACAGCGACTTGGAGTGATCGTCGCTGTGCTGTTGCTCGCTTGTGCTGGAGGCATCGCTATTCTGGCATCACGCGTGACCACCGACCGCGAGGTGGTTCTCAATCGAACGGTGGAACTCATCGAAGCCACGGCCAAGGCCGACACGACAGCGTTGCGGGATATCCTCGACGTTGACACCGCGGTCCTTCGCTCCGAGGGTTCCATCCGCCGGGTCTTACCCCCAAGCCGAGACACTGCGGATATCCTTGCCCAAGTCGATCGGTACCTGAAAGGGCAATACAGCATCACGAGCGTGAAGTTACCCAACCGCCAGGCCACGATCGACGGTCGCAATACAGCGCGATCACAGGTCCGTGTAGCGGTCGAGGCAGATGCGTTGAGCCGAACACATTATTCCTGGTGGCGGCTGCATTGGGCCCGGGGAACCGACGGCCAGTGGCGGTGCTTCGAGATCGAACCGCTGTGGATCCAGTTCGTCGGCTCCTCATCGGGCCGATGAAAATGGAAAAAGCAGCCTTCAGCGAGTCGGGATGCCCACCAGCACGCTGCGCTGGGCCTGTGGGGCCGCCGTGCCGATCCGAACCGTCCGTTGCGCGCCATTGAGCAGGTTATACGGAAACTTGCCCTGGAGTTCCAAGATCGCAGCGCTGCGCAGGCCCGTGGTTGGATTGACTTCATCATCGCGAAACAGGCCGACCGTCACCGTGCTGAAGTTCGGGCCGTGGTGATAAAAAGCCAACTCGCCCTCGCTGCGCAGTGTCGCCACGGCCCTCTCCGCAGCGTCGCGTGCATCTTCGCGGTCACGATCGGTCATGGGGCGGTTGTCCGTGCGCCCATAAACGCCGACCTGGAGGGTGTAGGCATAGGTTGGCCCGTACATCTCGCGCACACGGCGAAGGTCGTACTGCGGGTTGCGGCCCGGGGGTGGCTCGGGCGGTGTGAGCATGGCTTGGGTAAACGGATTGATCCCATTCATCTCAATGCCTCGAACACGGGCCAGCGCATCCTGCGACCTGGGATCTTCGGGTCCAGAAAACCGGCCAAGGGTGAGCAGGACAGCCTCGCCGCGTTGTTCGATGGCGGTCTCGCGCAAGCCGCCCTCTATCGCCACCCGATCCCTTGCGATGCCGGCGGCTTGGATGGCATCAGGCCCGCGAAACGCCGCCAGCACGATTGTCCAGGCACCGCTCTCTCGAGCGCTGCGACCCGCGGCATCGGCAAAGAGCGAGCGTCCCTCCTCGGCTTGGCTGGTCGTCCCGGTCTCTGTGGAAGCGCATCCAGCCGCGAAGATGGAGAGGAATGCCAAGAACGGACACCAGCCTGGAATGCGTCGTTTGGATGCCATACAAAATCCAATCAGTTCTCGGACCAGTGTGCAAAAGAATTTAGCACATTCAGGTCGTTACGGACGGCAAAAATCGCGGACAGGATACGGTAAATGCTTTTGAGGACAGAACTTGAGCAAAAATTGTCCGCGCCCTGATCTTTGGAGCGGTTGGGACGGACACGACGATATTCATGCTGTGCTCGACAAGAGTACGGACGGACCCACACGGAGTTGCAGGAGCCCTTGGCTCTTGCGTAGAGACAAGCATGGATGCGATCTGAGTATGGGCGCGCCTTGTGCGTGGGAGTTGTCCGTCGGCCAGAGTACGCAAGGGGTTCCAAGGTCGACGACTGGAAGAGAGACAGAGAGAGGGGTTCAAGGAACATGCGATCGCGGGA
Source organism: Phycisphaeraceae bacterium (assembly GCA_026126305.1). Lineage (GTDB taxonomy): Bacteria > Planctomycetota > Phycisphaerae > Phycisphaerales > UBA1924 > JAHCJI01. Next base: position 30,116 of record JAHCJI010000016.1, on the reverse strand, counting down.
TTCCAACCGGAGGTCACGACCGATGCCAGAAACCGGCCCGATCCAGTCTGGGTTCCAAGCCGGGGACATCCAGCCCCGTCCAGTTGCTCGAGTGGTTCGGCCGGCAGACGTGCAGCCTGGCCGGGATGCCCAATCTCCTCGACGTGAGGCCGATCGCATCGACCTGTCCCATGCCGCCAGGGCCGGCCGAGATGCCGATGCTCCATTGCGCTCGGACCTGGTCATCCGCATCAGCGATGAGATCGACCGCGGCGTCTACGAAACCGCGACGCGCATCGAGGGGGCCGTCGATGCATTGTTGCGGCGCGAGTTCGACAGCAAACGTTAATCAGTCCTGAGGGTGCACCGCCGACAGGCGATGGCGTCCACTTCATCGGCAGGAGAGAAGCGGCACCGTCGAGCATCAATGCCCGGCGGTGTCGTCGCTTTCCGAAGGTGCAGGAACACGCTTTGCCCGACTGGGGTTCAGCATGGCGTCGGTCGCACCCACGATCTGCCCGATGGCACGCACGAATCGCTCCCGATCGATGGTCTCCACGGTGTCCGTGGGTTTGTGGTAGTGGGGGTTGCGGAAGTTGGCCGTATCGGTCAACATGGCCCCGGGCCAGCCTCGGATCAGGAACTCGGCGTGGTCGCTGCGCAGGATGTCGGGCGGGGGCACCACGAACATGTCGATCACCACGACCGGTGCATCCGGCTCGGCCTCGCGCATAAAACGGGAGAAATCCTGCGTGAAGGCTTGGTGACGACGAATGCCCACCAAGGCCAGGAAATCGCCCCGGTCGGGCTGCTCGACACCGTCGATCGGCAGCAGGGGTGAACGTTGGCTGCCGGGCTCGTCGCTGTAGTACCCGAGCAAGTCCAGCGAGATACCACCGTAGATGCGCATCTGACCCGCCTCAACCTTTGGTTCGAGCCACTCGACGCAATGGGCCCGGGCTCCTTGCAGGCCGACCTCCTCGAGCGTCGTGAACAACAACCGCAACGAGCGTTCCCGGGGCCGCTCTCGTAGATTCGCCGCCAATTCGAGCAGGGCCACCACCCCCGTGCCGTTGTCATCGGCCCCGGGGCTGCCCACGACGGCGTCCAGGTGCGCCATGACGACGAGCCACTCCAAGGCATGGTCGCCTTCGCCGGGAAGATCGACCCAGATGTTGCGAGGCGTTGGCGCATCGGGCGGAGTCGTGAGAGCGATGCGCGGCGGCCTTTCCACGTCTTGGAACTGGGGCTCATAGCCAAGGGCGATCAACCGATCGGCGACCATTTCCTCGGCCTGGCGGAGTCCGGCCACGTCTTCTGGGGTCCGATATCCCGCCCGTTTTGTTGGGATTTCTTCAAGAGTTGCCAAGGCTCTTGGGCCATCGACTCGTACCCAATCGTCCTGAGGCGGCACATCCGGTGCGGGCACGAGCATCGTCTGGCTGCTCACCAGGGCTGCCATGAACTGAGCCGACCAGTGGAGTGAAGCAACCATGACACTCTCCCATTCGTGAGCGGAGCAAGCCCATCGTCCGAGTACTGTTCTGGGCAATCCCTTCCGACCGCACCGTGGCGCGACCAAGACCATACGATACGTCGATGCCGACCGTGATACATTCAAGAACCAGAGTCCTCACAGGCATCGCCCTCGCGTGCCTGCTGCTGTTTGCTGTCCCGGTCTTGGGACAACTGCGCGTGGCGACCTGGAACCTGACGAATTATTCGGGCACGGACGAGGGCCGCAACCGGGCGATCCGGACGGTCTTGTTCGATGAGTTCATGGGCCGATCGATGCGCCCAGATGTGCTGGTGGCCCAGGAGGTCGTCAATGTCGGCGGCGCGGAGCGCCTGTTGTTGACACTCAACGCCGACCCACGTGGGGGGCGAGACTGGGCCTTGGCTCCATTCATCGATGGCCCATCGACCGACAGCGCCCTTGTCTATCGCACGAGCCGGGTCTGGGTTCGAGAGGTTTCGATCGCTTCGCCGGGAGGGGTGTCACCATTGCCACCCCGGCACACGATCCGCTATGACCTTGGTCTTGTTGGGTATGACGCCCCGGTGCTGGTCCTCTACAGCACACACATGAAGGCCGGAGCGACCACCACCGATCGTCAGCGACGGATGGTAGAGGCCCAGGCCATTCGCGCCGACGCGCAGGCCCTGCCCGAAGGCACCTACTTCATGCTCCTGGGTGATTTCAATATCACGGACTCCAACGAAGCGGCTTACCGCGACCTGGTCGAGAGTCGCCCGGACGATAACGGCCGGTTCTTCGACCCCATCTCCAGTCCCGGGCAATGGCGAGACAGTTCCCTGTTTCGTTTCCTGCATACCCAGGATCCCGTGACGGCGATGGACGATCGCTTTGATCAGATTCTGGTCAATGACGACCTGCTCGATGGTGATGGCTTGGAGTATCTTGGAAACTATCCCGCGCCATTCAGTTTCACGACCTTTGACGATCCCAACCACAGTTACCGCACTTGGGGCAACGACGGGCGCTCCTTTGACATCCCATTGGTCGTTGACGACAACCAGATGGTCGGGCCGGTCATCGCGCGGGCACTCGTCGACGCGCCGGGAGGGACACTGGGCCACCTGCCAGTCTACCTGGACCTCATTGTGCCCGCGAAGGTCAGCACGCTGATCTCCCTGGATTTTGGAGAAGTCAGCACTGGTGAAGTACACATCCGCGATCTGCCAATTGGTAACACCGGCAACCTCTCGCTTTGGTCTGCACGGGGCATCCAGCCGCTGCGAGCCACATTCGACGCCGACGCACCATTCGATGCGCCGCCAGGTGAATTGCGAATCGCCGCTGGCGAGCCGATCCAGTTTGTACCCATCATCCTCGAGACCGACATGGTCGGTACCATCGAGGCCGATCTGCGGATCGCGACCAACGATCCCGATCGTACCGAGACCATCGTTCGACTTCGCGCCAACGTCATTGGTGGTTGCCGGGCCGATCTCGACGGCGATGGCGACCTGACTCTGTTTGACTTCCTGGTGTTCCAGAATCTCTTTGCCACAGGCGATCTGCGGGCCGATTTTGATGGCGATGGACAACTGACCTTGTTCGATTTCCTGGCGTTCCAGAACGAGTTTGCCATCGGCTGCTGATTCCCGATATGGATATCGCAGGATGACGATTCATTCTGGAGCAGGGTACCATCAGCCCGAGGCGTCGAGGTTCAAGCCCAGACGAGCTACGTTCGTGCTCGTGGCGACACCGTTTGCCAAGGCCGGATTGGTGTAGAACGGCAGCGCCCCATCACGGGCCACGCCTCGGCCGGGCGTGAAGTCGATCTTGGGTGAGACACGACCAGCAACCAACTTGCCAATCGATTCCAAGGCCGCCCCTGGCGACGTGGCCTGAAGGCCCGTTGTCCCATACGTCGGAGAGACAACAGGGCTTGCGGCTGATGACAAGCGGATGCTGTCCGCGGGCTTCGTGGCGAAGTGGGTTCGCTCGGCGGGCGACTGCGTAGAAAGCGGGCGGAGTTGGTAGACCCCGGCGTTTGCCAGGCCATTGGGAAACGAAATGCCGTTGCCGATTGTCATGGGCTGGTGCCTATCGGCCTTTTACGCACAAAAACTGTGATTTTCGCCCCAGGTCAAGGCATTACCCACCCATGGCCTCACGCAACACGTCGGCCACAGGTCCGCTGGACGGCGCCCGGTCGAAGGCACTCCGACCACGCCCATCGGTAGCCATGACGTTCGCGCCGCCACCAAGCAACACAAGAACGGCCTCGAATTGGCCCGCCTCGGCGGCGTGCATCAGCGCCGTCGCTCCGTCCGAATCCGCGGTTTCGATCTCGGCACCGGCCTCGAGCAGGAGCGAAACGGCCTGATGGGCACCGCTCCGGGCTGCGAGCATCAATGCTGTTCGCCCTTGGGTAGTCTTCGGATTGGGGTCTGTTCCAGCACTCAGCAGGGCGACCACGATCTCTCGTTGGCCGCGTTGAGAAGCGATCATCAGTGGCGTCATACCAGTTGCCGTAGCGACGTGCGGGCTGGCACCCGCTTCGAGCAAGACCCGGATGGTTTCCACGTCACTATCCCGCGCCGCAAGCATCAATGCCGTCGCACCGAGTTCCAGCGGCGGGCTTGTCATGCTCTGCACGTCAGCCTCGCTGGCGGCCATGTCGGGATCGACACCCATCACCAGCAGGGCACGGACTGTGGCCACGTTCCCACTGGATGCTGCACGCAGAAGCCGGACGTGGGCCGGGTCGTCGGCTGGCTCGGCGATGGGGACCTCGCGATGTTCGGAGGATGTACCCTGTGGTTCTGCCTGCTGCACACCGGTTGACGGGGGAGTAGTGTCATCTCGGGCTCCGTCCGATGGGAGCGTGGGTGAGCCCGGCCTGAGCATGGCAATCAGGATGAAGGTGATGCCCAATGCGGCAACGCCGATGAGCACGAGTTGGCTCTTGAGGTTGTTCATGGCTTGATCGGCCCCCTGCAAACACAGGCCACCCCGGGCGGCCCCTTTCCACTACAGGCTAGCACCCTAGCCGACTCAACAGGGCCCGGCATCTGAGGGGGAATAGTTCGGGAAGCCAATGCGATTGGCCGTGGAGTGGGCCCGGTGGGACTTGAACCCACACTGGAGTTTCCTCCAAGCGGATTTTAAGTCCGCTGCGTCTGCCGATTTCGCCACGGGCCCGTGGTCGAGGGTGCATGGTATCGCGGCCCGGGCCCGGATGTTACTTGGCTTATGGTGCCAGGCCGAGGTGCTCCAGGAGGGCACGCCGAGTGCGTTCCACTTGCGTCCGGCTGATCGTGTGCGGCAGCCGGGTGTATTGCACCAGATCCACAGCCGCTCCCATGGCGTTGAGCACCCGGGCACTCTGTTCGACACGCTGCCACGGCACGAAGGGGTCGTTGTCGCCGGCGGAGAGATCGATCGGTGTGCCAGCAAGGTCGCCCCTGGGCTCGAACATAGCGCTGGGTTCTCCGATGAGCCCGCCGGTGTAGGCCAGGATCAGTCCGTAGCGTCGCGGAAACCGGAATGCGTGGTCGAGCGACAGGCATGCGCCCTGAGAGAACCCACCAAGCACACAACGCTCTGGCCCCAAACCATGCTTGCCCAACTGGTCAAAGAGCGCCTCGATCACGCTGTGCGCGCTGGCAACGTGTGCGCCGTTGATCGAATCCCCGGCAAGGAACGATTGTGGGTACCACGAGCTCTCAGCGGCCGCCGGCGCGAGAAAGCACAACTGTGGGGCTTGCAACTCGGTCGCGAGCCCGATGATGTCTTCGGGAGACGCGCCCCGTCCGTGCAGCAGGATGACCACGCCCTTGGCGTGTTCGAGCGGCGCGCCGGCGTGCAAGATGCGTTGGCCCGCGTGTGGTGGCAGAGCGTCTTGGGTTCCAAATGTCAGGAACTGTTGCACATCCATCGGTATCAGTCCAGCGGCTCCAGGTGCGCTTCGATCTCGTTTCGTCTGGGCTCGTGCTGGGGCGGCAGCTTCAAGGACCGGCCAAAATCTTCCAAGGCCTCATCGGCATCGAAGCCCGGTCCGTCGGTGGCAACTTCAAAGATCACACGCCCCGGGATGCGGAAGTAGATGGATCGAAAATACAGCCGATCGATGATGGGTGTCGTTGGCGTGTTGGCCTCGAAGAGCCGATCGGACACGATCTTCTGTGCCTGCTCGTCGGGCACGCGCCAGGCAACATGGTGTACCGTACCCGCGCCCATGGCATACATGGTTGCTTGCCGATCGCCAATCAGCTCCAGCCTTTGCCCCGGACCGCCATCATGCAAGGTGAAGAGTTGGCGATCGTCCTCACGGTTGCCTGCGACAAAGCCGAGCGCATCGATCAGAAACTGGCCCGTTGCCCGCACATCTGGCACGCGTAGCGTGGTGGTATCCACCGTGCGCACGGCGTGCGAATCCGGTACGCCATGGCCTTCCCATGGTTCGCCGACTTCGGCCACGTCGTCTTCGGCAATCGCCAACTCCATGCCGTCGGGGTCTGTGAACTCCAGACGCGGTCGGTCGAAACACACGCTCGAAATCGCCGTGATGCCAAGGCCTTCCAGACGATCGATCCAGTATCCCATGGAGCCGACTGGCACGGCCAGCACGGTGCGACGGATCTCGCCGGTGCCGTGCGATGCACGGGCGGCATGGGGGTGGGGGAAGTGGGTCAACACGCTGCCGGGCGATCCGACGCCATCGGCGTAATACAGGTGGTAGGTCATCGGGTCGTCATGGTTGACCGTGCGCTTAATGAAGCGCATGCCCAAGACACGTGTGTAGAAGTCCAGGTTGCCTCGCGGGCTGCTGGCCAGTGCGGTGACGTGATGGATGCCGGTGATGAGCGGAATGGCCATGTTCCATCGTAGGGTTGTCGCGAGACCGATGCGCGGGGCCGATTGTGCATGGTGTCACGTCCTGAGTCGATGCATGAGCCATCGCAGGGCGAAGCCCAAGACAATCAGGCTCGTCATCAGCAGCAAGGTCCAAGCGTCGATAAAGACAGCCAGCGTCAGACAACCGGCAAGCCCAAGCGCGTGGACCCATCGTGCGACGAAGCGCCCATCGCCCACGCGCATTGCCGAAAGGTTGGTCAGTGCGTAATACACGAGCACCGCCGCCGCACTCAGCGACCACGCCCCGGGCACACTTCCTACCAGAACCAGCAACAGAATGGCCATGGCGACGGTAATTGTTGCCACAATCGGGACACCGTCTTTGCTGACACGCGACAGGGAATCGGGCAGGTCATGCCGACGTCCGGCGGCCATCGCGACGCGAGAAAGGCCCATGACCAGGTTCAATTGCACGGCCAGCAATGCGGTGCCAGCGCCGACGACGAGCACCAGATCCAACCCGGGTACCCCGACGGAACGGGATACAGCAAGCAGTGGGGCGGCATCTTGCGATGCGTGGAGTCCGAAGTCATCCGGGCCAAGCGTGCCCAGGCCCACGAAGGCGATGAGCATGTAGAGCACGATGGCGGTTGCCAGCGTGATGATGACGGCGATTGGGATGGTGCGCTGTGGATCGCGGACTTCCTCGCCCATGGTCGTGATGCGTGCAAAGCCCGCAAATGCGACGAACGCGAGTGCAGCGGCTTCGAGCACCGCCGGCGCGCCGATGGAGCGTGTGCCGACCCGGGCCCAGGACATGTCGCTCCAACCCTGCAATGCGGCAGGGGTGGCGGTGGCCACCAATGCCGACAGCGCGAACACAGTCAGAGCGACCAGCAGCATGTTGAAGCGCATCGACCGCGAGATGCCAGCCAGTGCCGCCGACGTGACGATCAGCACCGAGCCCAGCGCGCCCAGTGTCATGACGACGCTATCGCCCTGCTTGCCGCTTATCCAAGCCACGAGCCCGCCAAAGCCAAGCGCCGCCGTGGCGCACGAGGCCGTCTTGGCAATGAGGAACACCCACCCCGCCGCGAAGCCGGCCAGCGGGTGCAGGAAGTGGTATCCATACGCGTACGTTCCGCCGCTGACTGGATGGACCGCCGCCAGTTGGGCGCTGCTCAGCCCATTGCACATCGCCAGGCCGCCGGCCAGGGCGATTGCGACAAGCAGCCACGGACCCGCCTGCGATGCTCCAAGCCCCAGCGTGACAAAGGCACCCGTACCGATGATCGATCCCAACCCAACGCCCACCGCTCCGGGCAGTGCGATCACGCGACGCATCTCGTGAGCTTGATCGTTCACAATCATCTCGGCCGGGAATCAATGCTGAGACGTGCAGGAAGACACAGGGTAAAATGGCGCGGCCGATGGTACTGCATGTCTCAACATGCTTGATGACTGCGAAATCTCGTCCGTGCTGTTAGCCGATTCGTTCCTGCCCAAGCATGTACGGTCGAAGCGGTGCGGGTATGGTGATCGAGCCATCGGCGTTCTGGTTCATCTCAAGGAGTGGAATGAGAAAACGCGGGCTGGCCAGCACGGTGTTGTTCAGCGAATGGCAGAACGTCGTCGGGCCCGTGCCTTGCGAGCCACCCTTGCGATAACGAAGGTTCAGGCGTCGGCACTGGAAATCGTACAGGCGGCTGGCGCTATGGGTCTCGCCCCAATCGCCCGAGGGCGCGCCATCCTTGTCCGCCATTCCACGGCTTGGCATCCAGCACTCAATGTCGATCATGTCCGCGTTCTTCTGACCCAAATCGCCCGCGCAGCATTGCAACAACCGGTACGGCAGCCCAAGGCTCTGGAGCAGGTCTTCAACGTACGAGATCATCGTTCGGTGCCAGGCCCGACTTTCCTGCTCATCGGCCTTGCAGATCACCACCTGTTCGACCTTCTCGAAGTAGTGCACGCGGTACAGGCCGGCCGTGTCTTTGCCAGCGGCCCCGGCCTCGCGTCGATAGCATGGGCTCAGCGTGCAATATCGAAGGGGGAGGCTGTCCTCGTCGATGATCTCGTCCATGTGCAGGCCCATCAGTCCGACCTCGCCCGTGCCGGCTAGATAGCCGTCGCCTTCCCACGCGTCATCGGCATGGATGCCAACCTCATAGGTCTGCTCGCGACCGGCGGGGAAGAAGCCCGTGCCCACCATCGCGTGCTCACGCACGACCGAAGGCGCACTCATGGGCATGAAGCCCTGGGCAACGATCCGATCCAACGCGTACCGAAGCACGGCCTGGTGCAACCGGAAGCCTTCGCCCTTGAGGATGTAGCTCCTCGAGCCGCTGAGTTTCACGCCACGCTCAAAGTCGATCAGGCCGTGCAACAGTCCCAGATCCACATGGCTCTTGGGGACAAAGCCCCTTTGCTTGACAAAGGGCTGACCCGGGTCGAACCCTTCGGGCAACCAGCGCCGGATCTCGATATTGCCATCGCTACCGGCACCATCGGGCACGTCCGAGTCCGGTGGCTGGGGGATCATCAGCAGCAAGGCATCCAACTCGGGCCCAACGCCGGCCAGTTCTGATTCGAGGGCCTCGATCTGCTCCTTGATCGCCGCAGGTCTGGCCTTCAGGGCATCCAGCTCGGCTTGCAAGTTAGCCGCGTCGGCACCGGCCGCCGCCTTGATCCGCTTGCCAAGTTCGCCCATCTTGGGACCCATCTCTTTGGCCAGGCGGTTCTGATCGGCCTTGAGGGCCTCGCGCCTGGTCGTCAGATCCCGCCGGCGTGAGTCCAAGGCCAGCACACGGTCGATGTCGACCCGTGCGTGCTTGCGAGCCGCGCCGGTCTTGTAGTGCTCAGGATTCTCACGGAGATGTTTCAGATCGATCATGGGGGCGATGGTAGTCTGGGCAATCCCGCACGCGAACATCACGGAATCCAGTCCCACGTTTAGAGCGATGCTCTGTTTGATATTCTCTCGGAGTCATTGTGTAGGAGAATGTTTGGGTTTGTCGCAGGGCGAGAGAGTTCCGTGCCCCATCCCCAAGTACCCTCGGCTGCTTCGGGGTAATTCCGATAGGCCTGCACATCAACAGAACCAAAACGCTCCGGGCTCCATAACATGCAGGAACCCCAATACACGAGGCCCACCATGCAACCGAACCGGATAGTGACCATGACGTTCTGTACCGCCTTGGCCGCTTTGTTCGCGTTCTCTGGAGCGATGGGTCTGGTATCGTTCCCGGGCGGCTCCAGCGTCGCCGGGCTCCAACAGGACACCAAGAACATGCCGACCAGCCAGAAGTCCACCACGGTACCAGTTCATGTCTATGACACGACGGGCCGGCTCGTTGGTCCTGTCGCCATGCCCCGCATGGAACTGACCAACGAGCAGTGGCGGGAGCGTTTGAGCCCCGAGGCCTTCCGCATCTTGCGCAACTCCGGCACCGAAGCGCCGTTCTGTGGCACGCTCCTGGACAACAAGAAAGAGGGTGTTTATGCGTGCGCCGGCTGCGCTCTTCCCTTGTTCTCGAGCCAGCACAAGTTCAATAGCGGCACGGGCTGGCCCAGCTTTTTCCAGCCCGTGGGCAAGTCGAACATCGCCTATAAGCGTGACACGTCCCACGGCATGGTTCGGACCGAGATCCTGTGTGCCCGGTGCGATGGCCACTTGGGGCATGTCTTCGATGACGGACCCGCACCCAGCAACCTGCGATACTGCGTGAACAGCGAGAGCCTGACCTTTACCGATTCCGACAACCTCGCCAGCCTGGGCGAGGTCGGTGTGGCCATTTTCGCCGGCGGCTGCTTCTGGTGCGTTGAAGGCGTCTTCGAGCAACTGCTGGGCGTGCATGACGTCACCAGCGGCTACACCGGAGGGCCCAAGAACCCCGAGCAGCACCCCGTGACATACAAAGAGGTCTACACCGGCAAGACCGGGCACGCCGAGGCCGTCCGCATCATTTACGACCCCAAGGTAATTTCTTTCGAGAACCTGCTCGAAGTCCATTTCGCCACGCACGATCCCACGACGCTGAACCGTCAGGGTGCCGACGTGGGCACACACTACCGCAGCGCTATCTTCTACTCCAACGATCAGGAAAAGCAGATCGTGCAGAAGTTCATCGAAAGGCTCACGGCAGAGAAGGCATTCCAGAGCCCGATCGTGACCACGCTCGAACCACTCAACGGCTTCCAGGTGGCCGAGGATTACCATCAGGATTACGCCGCCCTGAACCCCGACCAGCCTTACATCTGCAATGTTGCCTTGCCCAAGATCGAGAAGGTCCGTAAGACCTTCCCCCAGAAAGTCAAGCCCTGACGAAAGCATGGCGCGTGAGTCCACGGGCCAGCCGGCGCTCCTTATGGGTGAGAGGGCCAACAGCCGCCCCCGCAGCAACCCCATTCGTGAGGAGCAAGCCATGCAACGCAGCCGATTCAGCCCCACCCGTACGATTTCCGCCTGTGCCGTGCTGGCCTTGGCTGGCGTGGCCATTGCCGATCCGGCCGGCAATGACTACTGCGTCGAGCACGATTTCCGTATCCGCACCCAGGGCAACCTGCCCCCGCATATGGTGCTCAAGCATCGGGAGTACGCGTTTGCTCAGTGCGGTCGCGCGAAAGATGGACCATACGACCGTCATCGCATCGATCCCATCGGCCTTGGTGTTACGCTCTTTGATCTCACCGCCGCCGCTGGAACCGTCTCCGTCGCCAACAGCGAGTCGAACGTTACCGCCCTTGCGGTTGGCAGCGCCGCGGGCAAGATCCGGGTCTTCGGCGATGTTGATCTGTGCCCCTCAGCACCGCGGCAGCGCTACGCCTACGGCCGTGCCTTTTCGGCCGCCCGGCTCTACTACCGTGGCCAGAACGCCGATCGTCGCGGCCGAATCAACTGGAAGGGTCAGTGGCGGGCCGAGCCGGGCATCCAGGGCGGTACCAGTAAGATCCGGCGCATCGATCCGGTGATCGGCCGTGTCACCGACCGCGTGACCGGCGTCACCACCGAGCACCTGCTGATCGACATCGATAACTTCGTGCAAGGTGGTGCGTTCGAGTGGCTCAATGGCCGCGTCACCAACACCGCGCCAACCATGGAGTTTCGCATCATCATGCCCGGCCTGGTCAGCCCGCAGCGCGGCGAATTGATCATCCGTGCGAAGGACGGTCGCGTGATCGAGTCCATCGCCACGGGTGAGTTTGCCGCCGTGGCCGTGCCGCCGCTGGGCTCGCCCTCGACCTTCGCCTTCGCTCTGGACAACGCCCGCGACATCGAGTTCGACCTGCCCGGCGACGACGCCCACGAACTGGACGTGGAACTGGAGATGGGCGGCGCGGGCGAACACGACGAAGCCGCTGGTTCGCTGGCCGGAGACCTCTACATCACCACCGCCCTGGACAAGGGCCCGGACCTGGCCCCCGTCTATCAGTACATGCCGGGTACCGAGCCGGGCATTCCGATGTTCCCCGGCGAGATCTCCATCGCCCAGCCATTCCAGGTGACGCCGGCGCAGAACTGGACCACCGAGGATCTCATGCTTCGCCTGGTCGATCCCGGCTCGGATCCCTTCACCGGGTTTGAAGCGGTTTTCATCCGCCTCTGGCAGGGCACGCCCGGGCCCACCGGCCGCATCATCGCCGGAGACTTCGAGCGCAACCACCTCATCGACACGACTTTTACCGGCTTGTACGCGGTCGAAACGGGCGATGAGCAAAGCGAGCGCAACCCCATCAAGGACGCCCTGGTCGACCTCACGTGGCTGCCACCCCTGGGCCCGGGCCGCTATGCCCTGGAGGTCGTGGCCATCGGCTCTGGTCCCAATCCCGTGCTGCTGCCACCGAGCCCCTTCGATCCTTCGCCCGATTGGCAGCCCGCATTCGTTGGCTTCGGCGGCATCGAGTACCAGCCTCTGGTGACCCCCGATGGCCGCCTGGCCAGCGCACCCATGCTCATCTTCGGCGATGACGGCATGGCCCCGTGCCGGGTCGACTTGGACGGCGATGGGCAACTGACCATCTTCGACTTCCTGGTCTTCCAGAACCTCTTTGCCACCGGCGACATGCGGGCCGACTTCGACGGCGATGGCGCGCTGACCATCTTCGACTTCCTGACCTTCCAGAACGAGTTCGCCGTCGGCTGCCGTTGATTGGAACGTCTGACGACTGGGTCCAACCGGGGGCCCGCATGCATGACGCCGCACTTGGCTTCATGCACGCGGGCCTTCGATGTTCACGGAGATCTCGCTGCGCAGCTTGGAGACCTGCTGGGACATCTCCTGCAATCGGCGTTCCATGGATGCCAGCTGTGCGTCCAGGCTCTCGCCCTCACCCTGTTCACGCAGCATCATCCGTGCGTTCTCGGCCTGCGCTTCGGTCATGGAACTGATGACCACGCCGATGAACAGGTTCAGCACGATCATCGTTCCGATGATCACAAAACTCACGAAGTACAAGGCCGCCACGATGGGCATCGCCCGGGCCTGTGCGTCGGGAAACAGCTCGATGCCCGGCGGTGGATACCGGTCCGAGCCCAGGCTCTGGATGTAGTACAAGTCCGTCCAATCCTCGAGCGTCACGGTCCGCAGCAGGCTGAACATGCTGTCCTGGAGCGTACCGAAGTGGACCGGGTCGTTCTCGCGAAACAGCACCGTGCCCATCACCGCATAGACATAGAAGAGCAGCATGAGCAGCAACGTGACGTAGATGATCGAAGGGATGGCGTGCAGCAGTGCCGTCACCAGCACCCGAAGCCGGGGTACGACCGTGATCAATCGCAGAACCCGCAGCACCCGAGCCAAACGCAGCACCGCCGCATACGGGCCGCCAATGGGCAGCAGGCACACCGCCACGATCACGAAATCGAAGTTGTTCCAGCCGCTCAGGAAGAATCGCCAAGGCCTGGGCCAATGGGCTCCGATCCGGACCACCAGCTCGACCACGAAGACCCCGATGATGACCTTGTCGAGCCCCAGCAGCAGCGGGCCGATCCGATCCATCACATGCGGGTAGGTCTCAAGGCCCACGTTGACCGCGGCGGCCACGATGACCCCCACGATCGCCGCGTGGAACCAGGAAGCCTCGGCCGTGCGCCGCAGGAAGCCAACGAGCGAACCCGGGGCGGCCTGGCCAATGTAGGGGACGGTCGGTTCCATCGGGGCAGAGCATATCCAACTGCCCTTGGCGCATCGCTACCCCGAGCCCGCCTGCGAGACTCAAGGCGGTTTGACCATGCTGTTTGACCATGCTGTTTGACTGGGCTGGCGACAGGGCAGTTGGCAGGGCAGTTGGCAGGGCGGGCGGCACGTCCGAGGGCCCGGTCGAATGCGGGCTTGCCATCGAAGCCCAGGCGAAAACGAACGCAAGGGCCCGGGGCCCTTGCGACGTGCATGGATGCGGAATGGAGATCCAGCGTGTTCAGGATGCCAGGGCCGCCGGGGGCTCCTGCTCGTCTTCGGCGGCCTTGGCCATGGCCAGGGCCCGCTCCATCTGCTGGGGCTCGGCGCCCAGGTTGGCCACGCCCCAGTCGCTCCACTCGCTCTGCACGCCGTTGGTCAGGCGTGTGGCGGCCCGGTACGCGTAGCCGGCCATACCCGCCTGGGCGTTGTTGTCGGTGAAGCGTTTGAGGCTCGTTGCAAAGCCCATGTCGATCCACGGGCCATTGAAGCCATCGAGCGTGATCGCGCGCCGCTGCACGGGATAGACCGCACCACCGCCGGTGACCACCGAGAAGGCGAAGATCACCGTACCGCCGGGCGTGATGGTGGTCCGCGGGTCGACGGGCACGGGTGCCACGGTGCGGGCGCTGGGCTTCTTGGGCGCCGCGATGCCCGCCAGGGCGTACACCTGGGGGTTGCCCGTGCTCTTGGCGTAGCCGTCGATGATGTCGATCATGCCCGAGATGTACGAATCGGTGTCGGCCAGGCTGGCGTCCTTCTGGCCCGTGGCCGTTTCCGCGCTGGTGCGCAGGTTGACCATGTTGGTGAACTTGTTTTCGAGGTCGGTCACCTTCGTGTCGGCTTCCCCGATCTGTTCGGGTGTCAGGCCGATATCGGGCGGGCCGCTCTGGCCGCCGGCCCACTGGTTGACGCGGGCGCGGGCCCAGGCGATGTACGCTTGCTCGGTGCGAGGCTTGCGATTGGCCATGGTCGGCCTCCCTTCGTGTGCGCGGCACGGGCGTGCTGTGCGTGTGCCCGTTCATGAACCGCTGGACGAAAGAACGAAACTCGATTCGCGGGCGCTCCGGTCGTCTGGCGGCTTTGGGCCTCTTGCCCCCCGTGGGGCGCCCTCGGCTCGCCACGCCCGCCGGTGCGGCGCGACTGTCAGAGCGGGTATCGATCGTGGCGTGCGTGAGATCCAGTTAAAAAATGGGGCCGGGGTCCGCTTTCGGGCACCAGAATCGAAGAACGCCCAGTTTGTCGACAAAACAATGCGCGATATAACTTGTGGCCGGGCCGCCAGTGGCAGCCCGGCCGGGGCAGAGGGCCCACCTTCCATTCCGTTGGGCTACTCCGTAATGGGCCACTGCGTGGGGGACTACTCCGTGGGGGGTCACTCCGTGGGGGTCACTGTGTGGTGGGCCGCGTTGCCACCTCTCCCGCTCGTGGGAGAGGGCCGGGGTGCGGGTCCGGGTTCGGCTCGGCGGGTTCTGACGAGCCCACGCGGGGGCACGTGGGCCCTTGCTTCTAGCCGGCCGCCCGGCCCATAGCTTGGCGTATGCCGGGGCGAACCAACTGGACCGAGCAGCAGATGCTGGCGGCGTTATGGCTGTATTGCAGGTTGCGGAGTTGGGCCCCTTCGGCAAGCTGCACCAGCGCAATCCGGACATCATCGAGCTGGCCGCGAGGCTGGGGCGGACGCCTTCGGCGGTGTGGCGTTATGGCATGTCGCGCTTGATGCCGAGCTTGCGCATCTTGGAGCGCAGCGTGCTGGGGTTGATGTCGAGCAACGCGGCCGCGCCGCCGGGGCCATCGATCCTGCCGCGGCATTCGGCGAGGGCGGCCATGATGGCCGCGCGGATGACCTCACGCAGCGGCGCGATCGCGTGCGGTGCGCCGGCACCGGTGGCCGCCGGGGCAGGGCCCGGGTCGGGTGACGCCTGAAGGCCCATCGCGGCCCCGATGGCCAGGCGGTGGCCCGATCCCAGGAGCGCGGCGCGATCGATGACCGCCGCCAGTTCGCGGATGTTGCCCGGCCACGGATAGGCCGCCAGGGTGTCCAGGTCCTCGGTGCGGATCTCGAAGGGTGGCAGGCCGAAGCGTGTGGCCGCGCGTTCGGCCAGGTGGGCTACGAGTTCGGGCAGGTCTTCCAGGCGATCGCGCAGCGGTGGGAGCAGCAGCGGGAACACCGCCAGCCGATACCACAGGTCCTCGCGGAACGTGCGATCCCGGACCATGGCGGCCAGGTCGCGGTGGGTCGCGGCGACGATGCGGCAGTCGACGCGGACGGATTGCTGCCCGCCCACGCGTTCGAGCAGGCCCTCCTGGACGACGCGGAGCATGCGGACCTGGGCCGCGGGGGGCAACTCGCCCACCTCGTCGAGGAACAGCGTGCCCCCGTCTGCCCGCTCGAACCAACCCCGCCGCTGCTCGATGGCGCCGCTGAAGGCGCCCTTCTCGTGCCCGAAAAGGTGCGAGTCGATCAGTTCGGGCGGGAGTGCGCCGCAGTTGACACGCAGGAAGGGGCCGTCGTGCCGATCGGACTGTTCGTGGATCGCGCGGGCGATGACTTCCTTACCCGATCCGGTCTCTCCGAGGATCAGCACCGGCAGATCCTGCGGGGCGACCATGGCCACGCGGTCCATGATGGGCCTGAGTCCGCTCTGGACACCGATGATCGGCTCGGCCAGCGACTGCCGGCCCAGGCGGCGCAACGCGGCCTGGCGATCGGCTTCGGCGCTTCGGCGGTGCCCTTCGAGTTCGTGGAAGCGGCGGGAGGTCTCCAGCGCGACCGACAGCGGCTCGAGCGTGGCGGCCAGCAGTTCGGCGATGGCGTCGCCGCACGCGCACCGGTCGGCCAGCTGCCAGAGGACGACGCCCTCGCCCCGGCCTTCGAGCTGGAGGCCACCGGCGATGGTCGCGCCCTTGCCATGTGGCCCGAGCAAGCCATCGGGCAGGATGCCCAGCAGGCCCCGCAGCAGGCTGTTGCCCGGACGATCGGGCTGGACCGGCGACACCCCGCCCCTGGCCGCGAATCGCTCGGCACGTCGCGCCTCCGACCCGGCGATCGAGTACCGCTGCTCGCCCGGCCCATCGGCGCCGGCCGCCGGGATCCTGGCATGGGCCCGGGCGACCAGCGTGACGTGCGACCCCTGGATCGTGAAGATCCACATGCCCTCGATGGCCACGGCGGTCCGGATGGCCTCGAACAGGTCGTCGATCGATCCGGCCAGGTCGATGTGCCGGCAGGCCGCCCGCCAAAGGGCCAGTTCGAACACGTGCCGCTTCCTCATGTCGTGATATTTCGCAATAGATCGTTCTATGTCAAGGTCAAATCCGTGTTATTTAACAGCAACACGCTTCCTGACCGATCTCAAGCGTCCCGGGGTGTTGCCGATGGATTGGCACGCCGATTGACAGGGCGAAGAGCCATGGACGATCGCAACCCCATCGAATCTCGCACGCCCGCGGGCTCGGGCCACGACCCGGGCCCACTGGCTTCCACACGGGCCAGCACACGGGCCAACACCCGGACCGAGGCCCGGACCGAGGCCCGGACCGATGCCCGGACCGATGCCCGGGTCGAGGCCCCTGCGGGCACGCCGGGCGATAGCCCTGCGAGCATCGGCCTTGGGGATCGGATCAGGGCATGGGCCCACACCTCTGGCCGCGTCGATGCGCGGGCGACGCTGCGGTCCTTGGAGGTGGACGACGCCGACATCGCGGCCCTTGGGGCGGTGCGTGCCGATCGGTGGACGTGCTTCGAACTGCTGCGAACCGGGGAGTTGCTCGTGGTGCTCCAGATATTCCTTCCCGGGCAGTCCACACCGGCCTGCCAGCACGCCAACTCGGCGTGCCTGATGCGCGTGCTGCGGGGCGTGGCGACCGAGCGTCGGTACGCGTTGGCCGGATCGGCCGGTGCGCGTGCCGTCGAGGAGTTCGAGTTCCTGGCCGGCTCGGTCGTGTTGTGCGCGGGCGAGGACATCTATTCGGTGGGCAACGCCCCGCATCGACACGATCGCCTGGTCACCCTCCACGTGTACTGGCCCGCGCCGGACATTGCCCGGTACGCCATCGAAGGGGAGGCGGACCTTTGATCCAGCGACACATGCCCAACCGAGCCCAGAGGCCATCGCGACGCATCGCCATCATCGGCGGGGGCTTCAGTGGTGCCGCCATCGCGCTGCACCTGGCGAGACTGGCCCGCGATCGGACGCACCTTGTGATGTACGAGCCCGCGCGGGAACTGGGTGGGGGTGTTGCCTACGGCACCACGCGGGAGGAGCTCAAGCTCAACGTGCCCGCGGGTAAACTCACCATCTTTCCCGACCGGCCCGGCGACTTTCATGCCTGGTTGCACGAACAAGGCATGCACGCTGGCGTGGGCGATTTCCTCCCGCGGGTGGTCTTCGGGCGGTACGTCCGCGGCCGCCTGGAGGCCGCCCTTGCCCATGCGTCGGAGGTGGTCACGCTCGAACACGTCCACGCATCGGTCGATGGCGTGCGTACCGGTCGCGATGGCGTCCTGGTCGAGCCGCTGGGCGAAACGCCGGTTGCGTTCGACCATGCGATCATTGCCCTGGGGCACGGCCCGAGCCGTGTCCCGGGCGCGCTGCAACCCTATCTGCACCTGGGCCCGATCCTGCGTTCGCCCTGGAACGAGGCGTCGATGCAACAGGTTGCGCACAAGTCGCGAAGGGTGCTGCTGGTGGGCACGGGCCTGACGCTGTGCGACGCGGCCATCATGCTGCGACGGATGGGCTTCCAAGGTTCGTTGCTGGCGGTCTCTCGCCGCGGCCTGCTGCCGCACGCACACGGGCCGGGCGATGCCAGCGCGCACGCGTCCTGGGCCGGGCAACTGACGGGGGCGTCCTTGCGGTCGATCCGCAAGGAGGTGGTCCGGCGGGCGCGGACGCACGACTGGCGGGGCGTGGTGGACGCCCTGCGTCCGCACACGCCCGGCCTGTGGGGCTCGCTGGGCCCGTGGGATCGCGAGCGGTTCCTGCGCCGCCTCGCGCCGTACTGGGACATCCATCGCCACCGCATGGACCCGCTGGTCCACGAAGAAATCCGATCGATGCTCGAAAGCGGTCTCCTGCGAATCCGTCGCGGGCACGTGCTGGCCGCCAGGCCATCGGGGCCGGGGCTGGAGTGCACCATCGGCGTTCCCGGCGGCGGCGCGAAGCGGACCGAGCGTTTCCACGCGGACGCGGTCGTTCTGTGTACCGGCCCGCAGGCCGACCCCGGCCAGTGGCAATCGCCCCTGATCGACGGCCTGCTCGCTCGTGGGCTTGCCAGTCTGGACCAGAGCGGGCTGGGCCTGCGCACCGATGCCGACGGATTCCTGCTCGGATCGGGCGCAACGGTGCGGCCCGGACTGTCGACCCTTGGCCCCCTGCGCCGGGGCGAATTGTGGGAGAGCACCGCCGTGCCGGAGATCCACGTTCAGGCAGAGCGGCTGGCGCGGCGGATCCTTGAAGTCGTCCCGATCCCATGCCGCCACGACTGGATGGTGGCGTGGTAGTTCCCCTCGTGTCAGCATCATACCAAGGAGATTTCCATGTTCCTGAGACGACCGTCCATCATCTTGTCCATCCTCGCGTTCGCGACCGTGGCCCTGGCCCAGTCCCGTACGCTGCTCAACGTCTCGTATGACCCGACCCGCGAGTTGTACAAGGACTTCAACGCTGCATTCGTACAGCATTGGTACGATACGACCGGCGAACGGGTGCGCATTCGTATGTCGCACGGCGGCGCTGGCAAGCAGGCCCGCAGCGTGATCGACGGGCTCGAGGCGGACGTGGTTACCCTTGCCCTGGCGTACGACATCGACGCCATCGGCGAGAAGGCGGGGCTGCTGCCCGAGGGCTGGCAGTCCCGGCTGCCCAACGCCAGCGCGCCGTATACCTCGACCATCGTGTTCCTGGTGCGCAAGGGCAACCCCAAGGGCATCCGGGACTGGGACGACCTGCTCAAACCGGGAATCGGGATCATTACGCCCAACCCGAAGACCTCCGGTGGCGCGCGGTGGAACTACCTCGCCGCGTGGGGCTACGCGATGCAGAAGGAATTGGGTGATCTCACCAAGATCTCCGATCCATCGAAGGCAGACGAGGTCCGCGCGGCCGAGGACAAGGCCAGAGAGTTCGTCACGGCGCTCTACAGGAAGGTCCCCGTCATGGACACGGGGGCCCGCGGATCGACGACCACCTTTGTGCAGCGCGGCATTGGCGACGTGTTCCTCTCGTGGGAGAACGAGGCGTTCCTGGCCGTCGAAGAGCTCGGCCCGGACAAGTTCGAGATCATCGTGCCGTCGGTGAGCATCCTGGCCCAGCCGCCCGTCACCGTCGTGGACAAGGTCGTCGACAAGCGCGGCACGCGGGACCTCGCCGAGGCCTACCTCGAGTACCTGTACTCACCGATCGGCCAGCGGCTCGCCGCGAAGCACTTCTATCGACCCTATCAGCCCGAGCACGCCGATCCGGCAGACCTGAAGCGGTTCCCCGAGGTGTCGCTCTTCACCATCGATCAGGTCTTCGGCGGCTGGCAGCGAGCACAAGCCGAGCACTTCAACGACGGCGGCGTGTTCGACCAGATCTACAGGCCCTGAATCCATCGACCTCTCAGTTCCGGGGCGCTTCTCGACTGGCGGCGTCACGGTTTCACGAATCTGTCTCTCCTCCTCTTCCGCCGCGTGGCGGGAACGCCACGCAGCGGATTCGGCGCCCACGCTCCAGCAAGGACCATACATTGGCCACGATCGCACGCTCCAACCCATTCAAGCGAAGGCCGGGCCGCATCCCGGGGTTCGGCCTCACCCTGGGCATCACGCTGAGCTACCTGAGCCTCATCGTGTTGATCCCTTTGCTCGGCCTGTTCATCAAAACCGCCGAGCTGACCTGGTCCGAGTTCTGGGGCACCATCACCGATGCCCGAGTGCTCGCGTCGTTCAAGCTGAGCCTCGGCGGGTCGCTGATCGCCGCGCTGGTCAATCTGGTCTTTGGGTTCATCGTCGCGTGGGTGCTTGTCCGGTACTCCTTCCCGGGCCGAAAGATCGTGGACGCTCTGGTCGACCTGCCGTTTGCGATGCCCACAGCGGTCTCCGGGATCGCCCTGACCGCCCTGTACGCGCAGAACGGATGGCTCGGCGGTCCGCTCGAGGGCGTCGGCATCAAGGCCGCTTTCAGCCGAATGGGCGTCATCATCGCGTTGATCTTCATCGGGCTCCCGTTCGTCGTCCGCACGCTCCAGCCGGCGCTCGCGGATCTGGAGGCGGAAATCGAGGAGGCCGCCGCGAGCCTCGGGGCCAATCGGATCCAGACACTCCGTCGCGTGATCATTCCCGCGGTCCTGCCCGCCGTGCTCACCGGCTTCGCGCTCGCGTTCGCCCGGGCGGTCGGGGAGTACGGCTCGGTCGTCTTCATCAGCGGCAACATGCCGATGCGGACCGAGATCACGCCGCTGCTGATCATCACGAAGCTGGAGCAGTTCGACTACGCCGGTGCGACCGCGATCGCGGTGGTGCTGCTCGTGTTCTCGTTCATCATGCTGCTCTCGATCAACATCCTGCAACTGTGGAGCACGGCGCGGTCGCGCTGAGAGGAGCCCCAATGGCCGGCACCGTGTCCATCAACCTCGCGAGCGGCTCCCGGGCACAGGCACCGGCGACCCGCGACGCTCCCATCGTGCGTTGGACGCTGATCGCGATCGCCCTTGGTTTCCTCGCCTTGTTCCTTGTGCTCCCGCTCGTCGTGATCTTCGCCGAGGCGTTCCGGGAGGGCATCGGAGCCTACTTCGCGAGCTTCAACGACCCGGACGCCCTGGCCGCGATCAAACTCACGCTCCTCACCGCTGCGATCGCGGTTCCGGTGAATGTCGTCTTTGGCGTCTGCGCGGCGTGGGCGATCACCAAGTTCAAGTTTCCGGGCCGTTCGCTCCTGGTGACGCTGATCGACCTGCCATTCGCCGTCTCGCCGGTGGTTGCGGGGCTGATCTTCGTGCTGGTCTTCGGGCTCCAGGGTTGGCTTGGTCCGTGGCTCGCCGAGCACGACATCAAGGTCATCTTCGCGGTGCCGGGGATCGTGTTGGCCACGCTGTTCATCACCTTTCCGTTCGTCGCCCGCGAGCTCATCCCGCTGATGGAGGAGCAGGGCACCGAGGAAGAGCAGGCGGCCATGACGCTGGGGGCCCGCGGCTGGACCATCTTCCGCCGCGTGACACTGCCCAACATCCGGTGGGCCTTGCTCTACGGGGTCATCCTGTGCAACGCCCGGGCAATGGGCGAGTTCGGGGCCGTGTCGGTGGTGTCCGGCCATATCCGCGGCGAGACGAACACGCTGCCGTTGCACGTGGAGATTCTCTACAACGAATACAGCTTTGTCGCGGCGTTCGCGACCGCGTCGCTGTTGGCGGTGCTCGCCATCGTGACGCTCGTGCTCAAGTCACTGGTCGAGTACCGGGTCCGCCGGCAGATCGCGCGGGCGGCCATTGGGGAGGAGTCGTCGTGAGCATCCAGATCCGCAATGTCACCAAGACCTTCGGCAGCTTCCGGGCCCTCGACGATGTCTCCGCGGATATCCCGACCGGTGAACTCGTCGCGCTGCTCGGGCCGTCCGGCTCTGGCAAGACAACGCTGCTTCGCCTGATCGCCGGGCTCGAGGACCTGGACCCCGGGCAGGGCTCGATCCGCTACTACGAGGAGGACATCACCGGCACGCCGGTCCGCAAACGGCGAGTGGGATTCGTCTTCCAGCACTACGCCCTCTTCAGGCACATGTCGGTGTTCGAGAACGTAGCTTTCGGCTTGAAGGTGCTGCCCCGGGACAAGCGGCCGGCAAAGCCCCAGATCAAAAACCGTGTCCATGAGCTCCTGCGGCTGGTCCAGCTCGACGGACTCGCCGGGCGGTTCCCCTCGCAGTTGTCGGGAGGCCAGCGGCAGCGTGTGGCTCTCGCCCGGGCGCTCGCGGTCGAGCCCCGTGTATTACTGCTCGATGAGCCCTTCGGGGCTCTGGACGCCAAAGTCCGAGCCGAGCTGCGTCAGTGGATCCGCCATCTGCACGAAGAATTGCGCATCACCAGCGTTTTCGTGACGCACGATCAAGACGAGGCAATGGAGATCGCCGACCGCGTGGTGGTGATGAGCCAGGGGAGGATCGAGCAGATTGGTTCGCCCGCCGAGGTTTATCATACGCCGAAGACGGCGTTCGTAGTGAACTTCCTCGGTCAGGTCAACACCTTTGATGGACGAGCAAATGGACGAGTGATCGAGTTCGCCGGCATCCGGGTGGATGTGGCGGACGGCCGGGATCGTGATGGCGACGTCCGCGTTTTTGTCCGCCCGCACGAGTTCGAGCTGTCCCGGACGGCGAACGGAACGCCTGGCCTGACGGCGACCATCCTGCGGATCTACGCGGCCGGCTCGGTCGCTCGCCTCGACCTCCAGCTCACCGATGGCAGGCTCATCACCGCCCATGTGCCCCAGGATCGATTCGCGGCGCTCTACGCGTCGAATGGAGACCGCGTGTTCGCGAGCCCGCGACGGGTGCACGTCTTCTGAGTCCGCCGCCAGCAGCGACCGTACTACCGCTGGCGGAAGGCGTACGGGGCCTGAAGACCGACCAGGCGAAGAAGCTCGGGGAGCTCGAGGAGGAGAACGCCCGACTGAAGCGATTGCTGGCCGACGCGGAGCTGGACAAGGCGATCCTGCGGGAGGCCGCCTCGGGAAACTTCTGAGCCCGGGCCGGCGTCGCCGCGCGGTGGATCACGCGACGGCGGTGCTCGGCGTGAGCGATCGTCGGGCGTGTCGGGTGCTCGGGCAGGCCAGGGCGGCGCAGCGGTACACGCCGATCGAGCGTGATGACGAGAATCCGTAGCCGCGTCGGATCGTTGAGCTGGCGGGCGTGTTCTGGCGGTACGGGACGCCGCGGATCACGGCGTCTGCACGGGCCCGTGCCACCGATGCTCGGTGCGCGGAGATCAGCGCCCTGGCCAGGCCGAGCGGGCCTTGGGGCTCGGCGCGGCGTGTATGGGTGATCGGTGGGGCGTCTTCCTCCCTCTCCCGCTCGTGGGAGAGGGCCGGGGTGCGGGTCCGGGTTCGGCTCGGCGGGTTCTGGCGAGCCCGCGCGGGGGCACATGGGCCCACTCTGTGGGGGTTCCTCCGTGGGGGCCACTCGGTGGTCCGCTCCCCGCCCCAACGGGGCGACGGCCGGTCGCCACGGGTGCAGCGGCGAGCGCCGCGAGCCGCGCAACCCGTGGAAGGGATCTCCGCTTCGCGGGAGAGCCCCGGCGGGGCGTGGGAAGCTTCGCCCAAGGCGACTCTGACGAGCCCCCGCGGTGACGCGGGGGGCAGGTCAAACCTACTCCGCCCCATACTCGGTCGACAGTTCCGCCTGCCGCAGCACCAGCCGCGTGGCGTCCTCGCTCAGGTCGGGCGGGTAGCCGTACTTGGCCAGCAGCCGCCGCACGCTGCGGCGCAGGCCGGCGCGGACGCTCTCGCGCTGGGTCCAGTCGAGCTTGGGCATTTTCTTGACCATCTCGGACAGCTCGCGGGCCATCAGGCGCAGGTCGTCGATCTTCATGACCTCCTTGGCGCTGCCGTTCTCGGCCAGGGCGTGTAGAAGGCGATCTCCTACTTGCAGCTGGAGGAAATGGATATGGTCAACTCCTACCAGGCAGTAGGACGCAGGGGTCGTTCTTGGGCGTCAATATTGTGGTTCGTAGTATGCCTCGCGTCACAGCGACGCGGAAGCAATAGCGGGCTCCGTCGTCGATCATCGCGCGATCGTTATGGCGCACGAGTCGATCGTAATTCACTACGACTTGACTTTTCTTCATACGCGGCCAAGATTCGAAGATAATTACCTCGCTAAATTGCTTGCCCTTTGCTTTGTGCAAATTCATCACGACCACGCCTGTTTCCGGCTTGGCGTGAGTAGATAAGTGCTCACGAACGAGTGCTCGCTGTGTGATCGCGAGCGCGTTGGAATAGGCACCGTTGTCCCGCCAGTCCTGCGACAGATCCTGCCGGAGCTGCGTCCCGCGCTGAAGAAGTCGGATATTACGGACTTCTTCTGCGACTCCGTTCAGTCGGCGACAAGCGCCGCGATCTAGGATGCGCCGTATCGCCCGCCAGTCGCTGTCGGGATCGCCAGTCAGCGCTACTGCCCGCGCCTCACAATACACAGCCAGCATTGCGACGAGGATGCTGTTCTTCCTGATCTCCTGGCCGGCCGATCGCCGAACCAGCCATTCGTTGTAGGCTTTCTGAAGGTTCTCGGCCTCTTTGAGGTCGCCTTGTGTTGGGGCATCGCCGCCCTTGCCGTGGAAGTAGTTGCGCATCAAGGCGATAAATTGCTCAAAATGATGCCCATCGACATCAGGCTGCATCAGAAAGGCGATGATCTCGGCACCCAGAATGGCAGCCTCCCACTCGATGGAGGCGACATGAGGAATCTCGGTCATCCCCGCCGGCGGCGAGCGAAACGTGTCGGACACGAAGCGCGTCATTTTCTTAGTGGGCACCAGGATCGCAAGCGACCAATCCTCTCGGCCAGCGCCAACGAGCCGCGTTCGCGCTGCATAGGCCGTCGTCACGAGAGTGGTCTTGGCGCGAGCGTCGTGTGGCTCATACAAACAGCAGTGGATTCCATTGTAGCTGCTTTGCCGGAACTGCCCGGTCAATAGGTCGTCCCCGAAGATTCCTATGTCCGTGCCAGCACTGCGATGGTTATCAGTGCTGAGATCCACTTCCGTTGGCATGAACGCAGAGACGAAGTGGTTTAGACGCTGTGGATCGGCACCGATGAAGTCGTAAATACGCTGGTCCGGGTCAGCTAAAGCTAAGATCGTTGTGAACTCTCCCAACGCTTCGACGACGCTCCATTGTTCAGCGTTTGTGTCTTGGAATTCATCGCAAATGAGAACGGGGTAGACTGAGGCCAGTAGCGTTCGTATGCGCCTGCTTCCGATCAGAATACTGCCGACGAGCGGCGCGAAGAGGTCGAAGCAAACTCGCCCCTCTTGGTGGGCCAATCGCAGACGCTCCTCCTCTTCAGCTTCCTTCTTCATCAATTTCTCGGCATGAGTGAGCATCGACGCGGCGGCGTACCCGCTGCGGATTCTCGACAGAGCAACCGCCTCGCTCGGGGGCGTCAATATGCTTAGCCGCCGAGGCAGCCCAACGAGGTAGCCATGCGTCTTCAGGATGCGCCAGAAAAAGGAATGGTAGGTATCGACGTCAATCCGCCGCTTTTGCTCGACAGATACCCTTTGCTCTTGCTCGATAGCCTCGAGAATGCGAGAGACGGTTGCCCGCGCGAAGCTAAGAAACAAGACTCTCTGCCCCGGCCGTAGATTCTGTTCCGCAATCTGCGCGGCTTTCAGAATTGAAACCGTGGTCTTACCGGAACCCGGGCCGCCCTTCACGAGGAGGTGCCCCGCCGCCGCCATGACCTCAAGCTGCTTCTCAGTCAGTTTCATCAAGACGACTTTCGGGCTCTACCGGCGCTGCCCCGGCAGCGTCGGTGGCAATAGGTTCACAACTAGCCCTCACCTTGACACACGCATCCCGAAGCCAGTGGGGTATATCTTCTTCATTGCACTGGGCGAGGAAGTCAGCGATTCCCCAGTTGGCCTTGGCCCAATTGAAGTAGTCCCTGACAGCGTCAAGGGCTGAGGCTTCTACATCTGGGTACTTAGTTGAGAGATGAGGCGGCAATTCAACGATACTGGCAAAGCGCTTGAGGGCGTCCTCGGAGGTGTTCTTCAGCACCATCTCCTCGAAGCCGTGCTCCTCATGCATCAGCAGCAACTCGACCTCATCCTCGATAAGCTCTTTGCTCTGTGAGTCCTGCTTATCGCAGATGGCAAAGACGCGCTTACCGAGCCCCCGGTAGAACTTAGCCATGTCAGGAATATTGTTCTGGCCCTCAGCATCGATGGTGCAGATCCCTAGAGCCTCCAGAGACGAGTAGGTCGTTGGATCTAGTTCCGTCAGCCGACGGCAGACAACAGGGAATGCTGCCGCCTCGGTAGCTCCCTCGGCAACAAGGATGCGGCGAGCAAGCAATCCCTCGCAGAAGCGGGTGCGGAAATCTTGCCGGTAGCGTTTTGGCTTCACGCTATCGGGCAGGACGATGTCGTTCCTCACGAGCGTTCCGTCAGTCTCCCGGCCAAGAACAATGGTTTCCTCAAGCGAAAACTCCTCCAGCACATACGGTGAATGCGAGGTGAAGAGTGCTTGAGCCGCCAGCTTGCGGATTTCGTGGACGATCCGCTTCTGCGCGTAGGGCGGAATAGCCGTCTCCGGCTCTTCCATCGCGAAGATGACGTTTTGCTTATCCGCCGCGATCTGAGACAGCATGGCGAGGACCAGCATGTTAATGGTCCCCGTGCCCTGTCGATAGAACGGTGCAGCGTGGCTCCCCTCTCCTGTGGCGATGAAGGCGGTGATGACCTTCCGCAGGTGCTCGCGGGTGAGGCTGGACACCTTCAGGTGGGGCTCGATGCCCCACTCTTTCGGAACGTATTTCTTCAGCGCTGTGTTGATACTCTCCAGAACGCCGGAGATACCTAGCTCGGGGTTACTAGCGACAGAGTAGCCAGCGAGCGTGGTGATCGTGTCTTCCCACATCTGCGGCCTGACCTCTTTCAGACGCAGGATGATATCCAACAGACTTCCCCGCTCCATGCTCAGCGCGCGCGAGCCGGTACGAAGCGATCGCAAATACAAGAAGCCGCAATGCTGCTTATCCTTCTTGGAGAACGGTACCGGATTGTCGCTCTCGGTGAGGCTGCGGGTAAAGTAGGTCTTGCCCTCGAAGTCATCCTCCTCAGGGTTGTACTGCCCGTGGAACGTGACACGCAGCGCCTGAGTCATTGTTGAGCCGTCCACACCCGCCGGATCCGGAGCGTCGTACAAAGTGGAGGTAGCCGAATCCCAAAACTCGATATAGTCGCTGAACCTGCCTGTCTGCTCCTCCGTCAGATCTGCGATGATTACCTCGATCTCGATACGAGGGTTCTCTCCCGCGACGGCTTCCGCAACATCGGCAGCACCGGTGGCGGACGCCGGCTCCGTATCTCCCACTTCCGCACCAGCATCCGCTGACTCTACCGGCTTGCCGCCGGCTGTAGCGAGGTATTTGCCTTGGTAGAAGTCGTGCTCGTCGATGGGTGGTTGGCGGTTCAGACGGTCCGGCCCGAGCACGAGGTCGAGAGCCTCAAGAACGGTTGTTTTACCTGTATTATTGTCGCCAATCATCACACCGTGGCGGGGCAAGAGGATGCGTGCACGACGAATTCCGCGAAAGTCCGCGATGTTGAGTTGCGCGATCTGCATTACTATTCCAGAACCATGCTTTGTAATATGTGCTCATCGATCACAGGTTGTCGCGCTCGACGGTGAGGATGGCGTCGTCGATCAGCGTGGTAATGTCGGCGACCCAGAACACCCGCTCGCTGCTTGCCGGTGATGCCGTCCTTCGCAAGCTCGGCCCGCAGCTCGTCGCGCCGGGCCTCGAACGAGTCGCTGATGTACTTGAGGAAGAGCAGGCCGAGGACGACGTGCTTGTATTCCGCAGCGTCGACCTGGCCGCGCAGGGCGTCGGCGGCCTTCCACAAGGTGTCCGCGTAGTCGAGATCGGTGCGATTGCTGTCGGACATACCGCCCATCCTACCCCCAACCCCCCACGAACGCCGCCCGAGCCGGAGGTGGAGAGTGGGCATCAGGCATCGGACATCAGGGAAGAGGCCCCCCGCGTCACCGCGGGGGCTCGTGGGGAGGGAGCATTGGGCACCAGGCATCAGGCATCGGCGGGAGGGGCCCCCCGCGTCACCGCGGGGGCTTGTCGGAGCCAGCCCCCCTCGGCCTGGGAAGACCTCGACCCAACCCCGCACGGAGTGCCCGCCACGCGGTGGCCCGCGCTCGCGCCTGGGGCTCGGAAAGTTCCCGCGCCGCACGGCCCCACGCCGTGGGCCCATCACTCCCGCTCGGGCGAGATCAGCTCGGACACGATCAGCAGCACGCCAAGGGGCAGGAAGAACACGCCCAGCGTCGCGGCGATGACGGCCAGACATTGGCGCATCGACGAGTGCTCGGGGAAGGCCAGGGCCAGCAGGCCCAGACCGGCGGTGACCACGGCCAGCAAGCCGACACCCATCGCACGATCCCGAAGCGAACGGTCCACGGTACGAACTCCTTTGTGCCCCTCCCCCCGTTTGCCCTTGCCTGTCGCACCCCGTGCGCACCGCCCCGACGGGGCGAGCACGCGTGCGTGTTGGGATGGAACGTGGGCGGGCCTGAGGGGGGCATGTGTCCGGTCGCGGCCGCCGCGCCGGGCCCGGCGGGCTCGGCTTCGCGGGGCGTTCGCGTACCGTCCCGAATTGTGGCGGGCTCGCGAGCACAAAGACAGGGCGCGGCCACCGCCAAGGGGCATGGATTTCCCCGCATGGCACGGCGGCGCTCGGGGCCGGAATCCGGTTCCGCCCGGGGGGGGGGGGGCCCCCCCGGGTCGATATCTCCGCTGATTTTTATTCTCTCAACCTAACGACATCCGCTGCTGCCCTTCGATGCACGCTTCCTGCTATATCTCGTTTAGGCACGACCAGCGCATGGATCGAGGCTCTGACGGAGACTATTTGCTCAATCCCTATCTTACAGGCACAGCTGTCAGATTTTTCAATTTATGATTTGCCAGAACAGCAGAGCCAAGTGCCATATGGCTTGTCCGCTCAACTGCTTGGAAAACACCACATTAGTTGCTGCGTTGTGCCTCTCGCTGACGCAGCGGAGAAGGATACATCTCAACGACGGCCGGGAGAGGTGTGCTGGGTGGTCCCAGCCACTGCCACGTTCTGCATTACCAAAGCGTGTCGCCCTGTCTGTGGCGTTGTCCGTCTGGAACTGCGCGTTCTCTCTGGGGAGGAGCGACTTGAAGTAGGCAACATGGCTGTTAACATCGGCGCCGACTTTGAAGGGACTTTGCAGCTGCCCTGCTCGGTGGCCAACGCCGCTGTGGTGTGCTTCTATGCCGTGGCCATGGAGCCAGCAGAGGTTGACTGGCTGCCTCTGGAGGTGGAGTTTTGGTCCTCGGCTTCACTTCCCCGCATTGTCGCCCCTGAACCTTTTGCCGCAGTCCCCGTGCCGCCTCGAGAACCTGTGACCGTTTTGACTCTTGAGCAAGTCGAGCTCACCTCATGGCCTCTTCTGCACTTATACAGTCCTGATGGTCCTTTAAATCTCACGGTTACGTTGCGGGACGAAGGGAGCGAGACCTCTGGTCCTCCATTAAAGACAACATCTTATCAGCTCCGCCTTGACCACCGCCCTACTGTCATTCCATACTTAAATCCTCAAGGTCTGTTGCTCCCGTGTTTTGTGGCGATGTTATTGGAGAGCGAGGAAGCGATAGCTAAAGGCTCATCCTCCTTGCGCTCTTGTTCTTTCTTCATGATTTTCTTACTCTCCCCCCTTCCTTTTCTCTCTCTCCTCCCCCCCCCCTCCTCCTTTTCCTTTCTCTCTCCATTTCACCCATTTAACTTCCTTCTTTCTTCGCCTTCATGCTTAGGCACGCGGCTGGTTGCACAACTGCAAGTCTGTTGCAGTGAACCAGTGATCGTTCATGTTGCGTGGTCTGCGCTCGCTGGCC
>JAHCJI010000015.1 GCA_026126305.1 Phycisphaeraceae bacterium | reverse complement strand
CATTCGAGACTTGCACCGCAACATACCGCCTCCTCCAAGCCCACGAATGGTGAGTTGTTACTAGTTGAATCCGTCACTCTCAAGGCAGCAGACGTACATCGTCAAGCCCGATCCGCCCCTGCGGCGAACCAAAGCCGGGCCCGAATCGCAGTCGGACACGCAAGACATCTTGCAAGTCCAACTCGCGCCCCCCACGCGTGAAATCGATCAGCCGAACGCGGATGGTCTCGAACTCGTTCTGCCAGCCCGCGCCGGTGCCATACCCCGTGCGCTGGTAGGGATCGCGCACGACCATGCCGTAATCCGTCGTGGCAACGGCGCTTGATCGACCGGCACCGTCCACCAACTCGATCGTGAAATGCAGCGGATCGAGCGACGCAATCGTTAACGGATGCCGAGTGCCTTGGGCAACGCGCACGCTCAACGAGCCAAAGCTCGAAAGATCGCGACTGCCTGCGGGTAGCGTAAACTGGTAGAACGCTTCCGCGTTCCAATCAAAAACAACACCCGCCGTGGTGTCGCTCGCGGCGCTGCTCGCACGCGTCATGCCGTTCATGGGGTCCGTCGCCACCCAGGTGAAATCGGCGTTGTTGTCGTCCAGTTTGCCCTCGGTCAGGTTGTTGACGGTGAAGGACACCACGGCACCACTGCTGGCAACGACCGCCGATGGCTCGCTCTGATAGTCGTCGATGACATATCCAACCGCAGGACCGGGGTTGTGCTCACGCGTGATCGTCGAAGTCGAAGCGATACCCGGCGACTGGAGCGTGCGCTGGTGCCGCCAGATGAACTCCTCGGCCCAAGGCTGGTCCTTCAGATACCGTTCGGCCAAGGCCAGCCACGTATCGTTAGCGATGCGCTGGGCCTCGGGCCTGCCAATAGCCGTCTCGGGCGGCCCCGTGAAATCGCGGAAACCACAGCAATTGAAATCGTTGTGGTCGGCCCCATGCACATGGGTCACCTGCTTCGGGCCCGTGCCGCGTTCATAGAGCTGGAAGCTCTGACGGTCGTTGCGATCGGGGCAGCCGCACACGTCGCCGTCCGCGGAACCAAAGAGCAGGTGATAGTTCTGATCGTGGATCTGGCTCAGCGTACCAAGCCATACCGTTGGAGCGATGCTGCTGGTGACCTTGAAGTCATCCAGGCTGTAATTCTGCGGAACGTAGATGCCGTCGACGATCTTGCTCGTCGCCCGCACCACCCCTTCGCCACCGCGGCTGTGGCCGATCCACATCACACGACTGGTGTCTACTCGCCCGGCCAGCGCGGGCACAAACGTGCCGTAATTACCCAGGAAGGCATCGGCATGGCGGACCATGCTGTCGCTGGCCGCTTCGATCCCGGGGATCGTGTCGTTCTGGTGGCTCATCACCACGTACCCATGGCTGGCCATGTGCTGCTGGACATAGTCATACCAGGTATATTGGTGCCCGTTGCCATGCGCGATGATCACCACCGGCATGTTTGTCAGAGTAGTATCGGCGGGGTACACCACCAACTGCCGATTCCGCGTGGTGGGCAAGCCAGGCCAGCTGATGGCATAATCGGCCGAAGGTGCACGAGCGAACGGCCCGGGCCGCGTCAGGTCCTTGGCATACCAGAAGCCCGTGGCGTCGCCCGCGCCGTCGATGAGGTCGCCGGCCGACAGCATCCCGTCGCCGTCCACATCGATGACCAGGTCGTAGCCGGCCGCAACGCGTGCTTCGCTGGCGAGTGGAGCAAGCAGTGGCGAAGCCGACAAGGCGATGACGTTTGCCGAGAAACCTCCACCCGGAAAAATCATCGACTGCGGACCGGACAGACGCGCGTCGACCAGTTCGGGATCGGCGACCCACTCCGCGGCGCTGCGCGTGCGAACGACGTATACGTCCAGTGGGCGGCCCATCAGATCCGGAAAGCGGGCCGGGTCCAAAGCGACCGACGCGGTCGAACCCGTCACAAACGTGCCGACCACCTCCATGTGCGGAAACGATGCCAACGCACGGCCGACCAACTCAACCGAGACCGGACCGCCAGCGGGGCACCCCAGGGCGAACTCGTTCTGGAACACAAGAAAATCGAAGAGGGTCAACGCGCCATCGCCGTCAAAGTCCGCCCGAAGATCGCCAGCGGCAAACAGGTTCTGGAACGACAGGAAATCGAACAACGTCAGGGAACCATCGCCGTCCAGGTCGGCCCGGCACTCCGCGGCATGGACCTGCCAGGCAAGGGTCAGGGCGGCTACGGCGGCAAGCACACGGCTTCGCATCATGGTTGCTCCTCATCTCTCGTCGGGCTGGGCGGTCGGTACAGAATACCGCACCGAGTGTCCAAGCGCGACGAAAAATCGAGTCAATCTCGAAATTTTCTGAGATCAGCTGGTCTTGGAAGGGGCCGAGTCTCCCCGGGCAGCCCACACACGCGAGAGTGCAAAGGCCGAAATGAGCGGATCGGAATCGATACCGTCCAGCATAGCCGAAACGACACCTGCAGCAGTCCGATAAGCCAACGACATCCCATGTCCGGTAAAGCCGCCACAAAACCAGACCGATTGCTCAGGCGTGATCGGGCCAACGAGCGGTACGCCGTCGGGAGAGAACCCCATCGTGCCCGCCCAACGGGCGACAATCTCGATGGGTTGATCAAGTATGCCACGAGCAAACGCCTCGATATCGCGCTGCACCGGATCGCTTGTCCGGTCGTCGCTGGTGCGCTCGTCCTCGGCGTGCTGCTTCCGGCAGCCTCCCGCAACGATCGTACCGTCGGGCGTCTGGCGGATGTACTCATGCCCGTGGTTGGCGTAATAGGCGTAATCGAGGCGAGCGCCTCTGGCTCGCAATGCGAGCATCTGGCCCCGATTGGGCCGAACAACCCCAGCGAGAGACGGATACAAGCGTCCGGCATCGGCATTCGTACACACTAAGACGGAACCGCAATGCACCTCGAGCGTGGCCGTTCGCACGATGCAAGGCCTCTGGCCATCGGCGGCCTCGATCGCGTGGACCTCCTGGTCTCCCACGACAATCGATCCGAGTTTCGCAACCAGCAACGAGATCAGATCGGCGGGGTTGATCGTGGCATCGGCGGGATTCACCAAGCCCAGCAGCGGCAGGCCACTCGCCCAGGCGCTATCCGTGCCCGATTCAACCAGCAATGCTCCGAAACCATCCTCGCTCAGCAACCGGGCCGACTCGACCAGGGCATCGGCCTCATCCTGCTCGAACGCTAGTAGGCAGCTTGGTGTGGGGCGAAAACTGGGGAGCTTGTCCACCCCTTCGGCCTTGAGGCCGAGAAGATTCTCCTCGCTCCAATGCCAGATGTTGCGAGCGGTATCGTGTCCCAGGTTGTCAAGGGCGGACTTGTAATTCTCGGCCATGCCGCGCATGAGGAAGCCGGCGTTGCGTGTGCTGGCACCCGAGCCGGGGGTATGCCTTTCGAGCACGAGAGCTCGTATCCTCCGGCGCGAGAAATGCAGAGCGGCGGAGAGGCCACAGACCCCACCGCCAACGATGGCAACATCCACCTGTACTGGCTGGGGTGTAGGCGACCGCTTCCAGATACTCACGGTCATACCAGAAGCCCCTGGCTTACTGACCTGAGTAAGAGAACCTCAAGCCGTGGCGACACGTGGGGCACGCACCAGACGAGCGAATCGCGTCGCGGCGTAAACCAACAAGGCAGCGCCGAGCGCCACCGCGAGCACGGTCGGCACCGAGATGGAAAGGCCGGCGGCATGGACGGCCATGCAGTCCGGGCAGAAGCCGGCATGAGCGTGCGAGGTGTGGCAGCCGTGGGTCGCGCAGATGTGCATGGGTCGGTCTCCGATAGGCCCCGTCCTGGGGCGGTAAGGTCGAGTTTATCGGGTCGAGAATCGGATTTCAAGATCAGGGGCACAAGAATATCGGCCTGAACCCTGTCGGTCTGCAAGACAAAAAAGCAGCGGGCCCAGAAGCCCGCCGCGCCCGTTGTGGCCTTCATATGGCCGGTGCAAGTTACCGTAATCTAAACGGCCGAGGAACCTTGCCACAGGCCCTTGCGACCGGGGTGCGATTACTTGCGCTTGATCTTGTGCATGGTGTGCTTGCGCAACCGGGGGCAGTACTTGTTGATGCCCTCCTTCATGCGCTCGGGCAGCCCACCACGAACGTTGACCGAGGTCCGATAGTTGAGGTCACCGGTCTCGGTGCACTGGAGCCAGACATACTCTCGGGCAGCGCCCTTCTTCTTGGCCATGCTTGGAATCCTTCAGTTTCGGCTTCGAGGGTGCTTACTCGAGGATCTCGGTCACGACGCCCGAGCCGATGGTGCGGCCGCCTTCACGGACGGCAAATCGCAGGCCGGGCTCCATGGCGACGGGCTTGCCTTCCAGGTCGACCTCGACCTCGACGTTGTCGCCGGGCATGCACATCTCGGCACCGCCGAGCAGCTTGACCGAACCGGTCACGTCGGTGGTGCGCATGTAGAACTGGGGCTTGTATCCCGAGAAGAAGGGGGTGTGGCGGCCGCCCTCTTCCTTGGTCAGGACGTAGACCTCGCCCTTGAAACGCTTGTGGGTCTTGATGGACCCGGGCTTGACGATCACCTGGCCGCGCTGGACGTCCTTCTTTTCGATGCCTCGGAGCAGCAGGCCGCAGTTGTCGCCGGCCATGCCCTCGGTCATTTCCTTGTTGAACATCTCCACGCCGGTGATGGTGGTCTTCAGCGGGTCGGGGCGCAGGCCGACGACCTCGGCGGCGTCGCCCACCTTGATGACACCACGCTCGATACGGCCGGTGGCCACGGTGCCGCGGCCCTTGATCGAGAAGACGTCCTCGACGGCCATGAGGAAGGGCTTGTCGGCCTCGCGCGGGGGCTCGGGGATGTAGGTGTCCAGAGCGTTGAAGAGCTCATCGACGCCCTTGTTGGCCGCGTCGTCGCCCGGGGCTTCCACGGCGGCCTTGGCCGTGACGTGGATGACCGGGGTGTCGTCGCCGGGGAAGTTGTACTTGCTCAGGAGGTCGCGGACCTCGATCTCGACCAGTTCGAGCAGTTCGGGGTCGTCCACAAGGTCGACCTTGTTGAGCGCGACCACGATGTAGGGCACACCCACCTGGCGGGCCAGCAGCACGTGCTCGCGGGTCTGGGGCATGGGCCCGTCGGCGGCCGACACAACCAGGATCGCGCCGTCCATCTGGGCGGCACCGGTGATCATGTTCTTGACATAGTCGGCGTGGCCCGGGCAGTCCACGTGAGCGTAGTGGCGGTTATCGGTCTCGTACTCGACGTGGCTCGAATGGATCGTCACGGTCTTGGAGGCGTCACGCACGGTGCCACCCTTGGTGATCTCGGCGTAGCTCTTGGCCTTGCCGCCGCGCTTCGTGGCCGACCGAGCGGCCATCGCCGCCGTCAGCGTGCTCTTGCCGTGGTCGATGTGACCGATCGTTCCGACGTTTACGTGTGGTTTGGTCCGCTCGAAGACATCTTTTGCCATCGCCGTCTACCTCCAGCATTGCCTTCGCGTCGGCCGCCCCGCTGTAAGGGCCTCTGGCCGAGCCGGTTCCCTGATGATCCAAAGCCGGAATCCAACGTGGAACCGGCGATGTCTGCTCCCTGCACGGTTCGGATCGATGACCCGAACCTCACCCTTGTGCGGGTGGGGGCAATTGTAGACCACGGGGCGGCCCAAGAGCGTGCCCGATCGGGTCGAGTTGCCCCTCCCCTCGCTGGCCACAGGGCCTCAAGGGGGTTCCAGAGCCGCTGGTGGGATTTGAACCCACGACCTCACCCTTACCAAGGGTGCGCTCTACCACTGAGCTACAGCGGCGCCGAGGGCTTCCCACCCGATCGTCCGGGAAGACGGCCACCCAACGGCGAGCCAACATGGTACGCGCCGGGCTGGGTTCGTCAACTGTGCTGGGGGCTACTTCGGTCCGTCCCCATGCCCTCATCACCCCCCAGCAATTGGGTGCGGGCAAGATCGCGGTAGAGGTCGCAGCGGGCCAGCAACTGCTCGTGCGTCCCGATATCGACCACCTTCCCGGCCCCGAGGACCACGATGCGATCGGCCCGGCGCACCGTGCTGAGGCGGTGGGCCACCACGACCGTCGTGCGGCCTTTGCCGAACTCGTCCAAGGCCTCATTGATGCGTGCTTCCGAGGCGGCGTCGATCATGCTGGTCGCCTCATCGAGGATCAGGATAGCCGGGTTCCGAAGGATGGCCCGGGCGATGGCCAGGCGCTGACGCTGCCCGCCCGAGAGGGTCGTGCCCCGTTCGGCGATGTGGGCGTGGATGCCGCCGGGGAGGCGCTCGACAAACTCCATGGCCCGGGCACTTTCGAGTGCATCCAGGACCTGGGCATCGGTCGCGGAGGGTCGGCCATAGGCCACGTTGTCCCGCACCGTACCCTCGAACAGCACCGTCTCCTGGCTCACCAGGCCAACTTGTTTGCGCAACGATCGCACGGAAACCTTGGACAAGTCAAAGCCGTCAATGCGCACCGTGCCTTCTTGCGGGTCGTAGAGCCGATAGAGCATTCCCAGGAGCGTGGTCTTTCCCGAGCCGTTGGGCCCGACGATCGCCAC
Source organism: Phycisphaeraceae bacterium (assembly GCA_026126305.1). GTDB lineage: Bacteria > Planctomycetota > Phycisphaerae > Phycisphaerales > UBA1924 > JAHCJI01. The sequence goes on along the minus strand of JAHCJI010000015.1, from coordinate 57,442 downwards.
GCGCTCGCCGTGTGTGATCGTGAGACTGACCCCATTGACGGCCGGCATCGAGGCTCCGGGGTATCGCAGGACGACATCGATGAACTCGATCGTTCTGCGATGCCTCGGCAGGCGTTCCAGGCCTGGTTCGTGGCCCGGTTCGGGGTGGGCATGGAGGAGTTCTTCGAGTCGCTCGGCCGCACCGGCGGATGTCTGCATGTCGTTGAGCAGGCCGGTGAGGGGCTTGAGTGCGGCCCCGGCCAGTGCGAGGCCGGCCAGGACCTTGATGAAGTCCCCGGTTTCGAGTTTGCCCTGCTCGATGGCCCAGAAGGCCACCAGGACAAGCACGACAAGGATGAACACCGTCAACACTTCGACAAAAGGCTTGGAGAGCGCCCGGGCCGTACGGGCCTTGAGCATCTGGTGGTAGACACGCCGGTTGGCCAGGCTGAAGCGGTGGGCCTCGCGCCTTTCAGCGGTGTAGGCCTTGACGACCCGCAGCGCCTGGGCGGCTTCGGTGGCGATGCTGAGCAGCTGTGAGCGATGGCCCATGGCGGCCTTGGAAGCACGCTTGATACGGCGGCCAAAGTAGCGGATGACCCCCCACACCGCTGGCGCGATCACGATGGCAAGCAGCGACAGCCACCAGTTGATGATGAACGCGAACGCCAGGGCCCCGAGCCCCTTGGTCACCTGTGTCACGGCCTTGCTCACCAACGCCTCGAATCCGTAGGCCAATTGGTCGGCGTCGGCGATCAGGCGGCTGACGGCGTCGGAACCGCCCACCGAGGCCTTCCCGGCTGCCGGTTTGCTGGTGTCTTCGCCCAGGCCGACGCCTTGCTGGGCGGCCAGTAAAGGCATGAACAGCAGGGCGCGGAAGGCCTGTCGGCGGACGCGCATCACTGTTCGATGCACCACCGTCAGGCTGAGGAACGAGTGGCCAAACTGGGCCAGGCCGGCGAAGATGGCCAGCAATGCCACGAGCGACACCAGCATCACCACGCTGGTCCACGCGTCCTCTGGCAATCGCACGACCACCCACTGGGGGTACTGCCAGCCACCGGATTCGGCGGCCTTGGCGTTTGCCACGTCGGCCAACTCACGCAGGCCCTTGTGCTCTCCCAGGAGCCCGTCGATGATCGGCGAGGCCGACAGCAGCCCGGCTGCCAGCCCACCCCCAGACAGCGTGGCGCACAGTAAGGCCAGGGCGATGCGGCCCTTGAAGTCGAGCATCAGACGTGCGAGTCGCCAGAATGCGGGCATGGGCAGGGAGTATTGCTCGGGGGGAGAGCCAGAGCAACGCCGGTGCTACCGCAGTGATGCAATCTGTGTTCTGTGACACTCCCACACTTGGCCCGAACATCAGAAGGTACACTGGGAATCTCGCTCCGATGGATGCAGCCGCACGGAAGGACCGGGCACCGAGTCCCGACTGTGCATGCCGAAGCCATCGCTGCGAAGAAGCCGGGGTCAATGCACCACAAAGACATTCAGGCACCGTTCGAGACGTGCCAGGACGCTTGCCTTGCCCAGCAGTTCCAAAGTTTGCCCGAGTCCCGGGCTGACGGTGCCTCCGGTGACGGCCACGCGAAGGGGCTGGGCGGCCTTGCCCATGCCCAGGCCCTTGTGCTCGCACCAGTGCTGGATAGCCGCCTCGATCGCGCCGGCCTCAAAGTGCTCAACGGTCTCGATCAGTGGTGCAAGGTCGCGCAGCACGGCCAGCCCTTCACCACCATTCTTCAGCAGCACCTTCTCCACGGCCTTTTCGTCGAACTTGACCTCGCCCACGAGCGCGAATCGCACCACGGCCGCGGCTTCCCGCAATATGCGGGTGCGCTGCCTCGCGGCCGCCGCAGCAATGGGCAGCCTTTCACCCAAGGTAGACAGAGTCGCCCGGTCGTACCGTTCGAGCCACGCGCGCCAGGCCTCGGCGAACGCGGCGTCGGTCATGCGGTTCTGGATCTCATCGGCGTTGAAGGCCATGAGCTTCTCGCGGTCGAACTTGCTGGCGCTCTTGCCGATGCGCGGCAGGTCGAACTTGTCTGCAAGATATTCCATGGTGAACCGCTCGACGTTGGTGCCGTCATCGTTCTTTTCTCCCGGATTCCAGCCCAGCAGCGCGAGATAGTTGCACAGGACATGGGGCAGGTAGCCGCTGCGGCGGAAGTCCTCCACGTCGATCTCGGGAGGCACGAAGCCGATGGCCTCGGCCAGCGCACGAAGGTCGTCGGTGGGCAGTTGGCTGCGCTTGTCCCGCAGCCAGGCTTCGAAAGTCGCTGTGTCGATGCCGCCCCAGGCAGGAGCGGTTAACTTGTGTTCGATGCAGAAGGCACGGACGGCCTTGTCCTTGTCACGCTTGCTCATCTTGGAATTGTCGGGGTTGAAGATCAACGGAAGGTGGGCGAACACGGGCGTGCGATAGCCCAGCGCCTGCTGGAGCGCCACGTGCCTGGGTGTATTCTGCAAGTGCTCCTGCCCACGCAGGACGTGCGTCACGCCCATGGCCTCGTCGTCGACCACCACGGCGAAGTGGTACGTGGGAAAGCCATCGGCCTTGCGGATCACGAAATCGTCCAGTTCGCCCGCGGCGAAGCGGACCTCGCCCAGCACCGAATCGGCCACCACCACGTCATGGTCGGGTGCGAGGAAACGGACCACGTGAGGCTCACCCGCAAGCATCCGGCTCAGCCGTTCCTCCTCGGGTATGTCAAGCGCCGCTCGGTCGTAGCGGTACGTCTGGTTGGCATCCTGGGCGGCCTTGCGTTTGGCTTCGAGTTCTTCGGCGGTCTCGAACGCTGGGTAGGCCCTTCCACGTTCGATCAGTTCGGCCAGCGCGGCGTTGTACACGTCCACGCGATCGGCCTGATGGAAGGGCCCCACCCCACGGGGATCTCCACCAAGTTTTCCATGCCCGGGGCCCTCGTCCCAGTGGACCCCCAGCCAGGCGAGGTCTTCGAGGATTCCCCGGGCCGCATCCTCGCTGGAGCGTTTCTGGTCGGTGTCCTCGATGCGCAGGAGGAATCGCCCACCCCGGCCCTTGGCAAAGGCCCAGCAAAATAGTGCCGTCCGAGCACCGCCCACGTGCAGGTGGCCGGTGGGAGAAGGCGCGAAGCGCGTGATGGCGGGCAGGGCGGTGGTGTTGTCCATGTCTGGTGATGTTAGCGGGCATGGTGCCAGCCCCCCGCGATGTGGGAATGCGCAGATCCGAACACATCCCTTGCGCCATGTGAAGCTGGGATTGAGCAGACTGTGACGCAAGCCCAGCGTGGCATGTATGATGGAAGGTGGCCGAACGTGGGCCGGTCACGACATGAACGCCCGCGGCATTGGTGTTGATCGCCGCGAGCCGTGCGCCCACGCCCGTAGACGGAGGCGCTCCCGATGGCTGTACGCAACCCCTCGACGATCCGCAATCTCATGCTGGCCGGTCATGCCGGGGCGGGCAAGACGTTGCTGGGCGAGCGTCTGCTGTTCACTTCGGGTGCCACGAAGCGGATGGGCAGCATCGAAGACGGGAACACGGTTCTGGACTGGACCGAGGAGGCCCGCAAGCACGGGCACAGCCTGTCGAGCAGCCTGGCCCACTACGAACGCAATGGGACACACGTCACGCTGATCGACACGCCCGGGCTGGCGGACTTTTTTGGTCAGGCCATCGCCTCGCTGCCCGCCGCTGGCATGGTGGCGGTAGTCGTCGACGCGACCAAGGGCATCGAGACCAACACCCGTCGCATCTTTGCCACGGCCCAGCAGCGCAACCTTCCTCGGATGATCATCGTCAACAAGATCGACGACGCCCAGGCAGACCTGAAGGCATTGGTCGAGAAGATCCGCGACGTGTTCGGCAGCGTATGCGTTCCGGTCAACCTGCCCAACGCCGACCGTTCGGGCGTCGTCGACGTGCTGGGCGACAACACCAGCGGGCAACCCCTGTTCGGCGATGTCGAGAGCGCACACACGAGCATCGTCGAGCAGGTTGTGGAGGTCGAGGACTCGTTGATGACCCAGTACCTCGACGGCGGCGCGGGCTCGCTCGATCGCAAGGCCGTCCACGACGCCTTCGAGAAGGCGTTGCGTGAGTCGCACCTGGTGCCTATCTGTTTCGTGAGCGCCAAGACGGGCGCGGGTGCCGAGGCGTTGCTCGACCTGATCGAGCAGCAGTGCCCAAGCCCGCTGGAAACCAACCCCCGGACTTTCGAGAAGCTCGACGACGATGGGCAACTGGTCGAGCAGTTCCACCCCAAGACCGACGCTTCGGCCCCGCTGCTGGCGCACATCTTCAAGGTCTCCAGCGACCCCTTCGTGGGCAAGCTGGGCATCCTCAAGGTCCATCAGGGCACGCTGCGCGCCAAGGACGAGATCTACATTGGCGAAGGCCGCAAGGCCGTTCGAGTGAATTCGCTCTTTCGCCTGATGGGCAAGGAACACGTGGACGTGGGCGAGGTGGGCCCGGGCGAGATCGTGGCGGTCAGCAAGATCGATGACGTGGCCTTCAACGCCGTCATCCACGCCCATGCCAACGAGCACCTGAGGCTTAAGCCCTTGCCGCTGCCCAAGCCCATGTACGGCCTGGCGGTCCACCTGAGCAACCACAAGGACGAGTCGAAGTTCGCCCCGGCCATCGCCAAGTTGCAGGCCGAGGACCCCTGCTTCATTATGGACCGCGTCGTGGCGACCAAGGAGACCGTGCTGCGCGGGCTGGGCGAGATGCACCTTCGCGTCATGCTCGAACGCCTGAAGAACCAGTACAACATCGAGGTCGAAACCCACCAGCCCAAGATCGCATACAAGGAAACGGTGACAGCACCCGCCGATGGCCATCATCGGCACAAGAAGCAAACGGGCGGCTCGGGTGAGTTTGGCGAGGTCTACCTCCGCGTGGCCCCGCTCAACGGCGAAGAAGCCCAGGCCAATGGCGAGCACTTCCTGTTCGTCAATGCCACGGTGGGCGGCTCCATCCCCAGGCAGTACATGCCCGCCATCGAAAAGGGTGTTCGCCAAGCCTTGGCCGAGGGCGCCATCGCCGGCTACCCCATCGAGGGCGTGAAGGTCGAGGTCTACGACGGCAAGTACCACGCCGTGGACAGCAAGGAGGTCGCCTTCCTCAAGGCCGGCAAGCGCGCGTTCGTGGACGCCTGCCGCAAGGCCAAACCCGCGTTGCTCGAGCCCTTTGTCGAAGTCGAAGTCACCGCGCCCTCACAGTACATGGGCGACATCACCGGCGATCTCTCGACCAAACGTGGACGCGTCCAGGATTCGATGGTCGAAGGTGAGACCTGCATCCTGCGAGCCGTGGCACCTCTGAGCACGCTCCAGAACTATGCCAACGAACTCAAGAGCATGACCCACGGCGCGGGCAGTTACGTCATGGACTACAGCCACGACGAACGCACCCCGCCCAACGTTCAGGCCGAAGTCATCGCGGCCTACAACCCGCACGCCGAGGACGATTGACACCCGTTGGCCCGCGCCAAGGATGCGCCCCTTGACGCGCATCTTGCATATCTCAACGCGGTTGATCCTTGGCGGCAGCCAGGAGAACACCGTGCTCTCGTGCGAGGGCCAGGTCGACCTTGGACATGAGGTCCATCTGGCTTTTGGACCGATCCGTGGACCCGAGGGCTCGTTGCTCGATCGTGTACTCGCGTTCGAACGCATCGCCACGCACGAGGTGCCGCACCTGGTCCGCCCGGTACACCCGCTGGCCGATGGGCTGGCCTACCGGGAATTGCGAGCCCTCATCGATCGCCTGGGCCCCGACGTAGTCCACACCCATTCGTCGAAGGCGGGCATCGTGGGAAGGCTCGCCGCCTGGCACGCGCGATGCAAGCCCGCGGTGGTCCATACCATCCACGGACCGCCTTTCCTGCCCGGCAGGCCACTGTCCAACGCGATGTACACCATCGCCGAACGTATGGCGGCCAGACGGTGCGATGCGATCGTGAGCGTGGCCGACGCCATGACAGGGCAGTTCCTCGATCGCGGCATCGGCCGCCCCTCGCTCTATACAACCGTCCGCAGCGGCGTGGACATATCCCCGTATCTGGAGCCCCATCCCACACGCGACGAGGTGCGCGAGCGATATGGGATCGAACCCCATGAGTTCGTTGTGGGTACGGTGGCGAGACTGGCCCAAGACAAGGGCCATGACGACTTGCTCGACGCCTTGGCCGATGACTTGCGGGAAAACGATCACTGGCGTTTGCTGTGGGTGGGCGATGGATACCTGCGTGAGCGCCTGGAGGCCAGGATCGATACGCTCGGGCTTCGGGGCAAGGTTGTCTTGACAGGCCTGGTCGAGCCGGCGGCGATCCCGGGGCTCTTGCGTGCGATGGACTTGCTTGCACACCCCAGTTATCGGGAGGGCCTGCCGCGAACCGTCACACAGGCCCTGCTCGCGGGCGTGTGCCCGGTGGCCTACGACTGCGACGGCACGCCCGAGATCTGTCGGCATAAACAGACTGGATGGCTCATCCCCACCGGCGACAGGTCCGCATTGGGCCAAGCCATCCGCCAACTGGCCGCCAGACCCGATGAGAGATTGGCTTTGGCGGCCGCCGGCAGGGAGTCGGCCGCCCGGGAGTTCAGCGCCCGTGCGATGGTGTCGGGGCTCGAACACGTGTACGACCGAGCGATCGCAAATCGCGATCACCGGCTCTCATCTGTCACAGCGCCAGGCCGATAGGCTTCGTACGGTGAAGGCCGCACGCACATGGATTTTCCGCACCTTGGTGGTCCCGATCATGGGTCCGTGCGTTTTGGCTCTTGCGAGCGGTTGTTCGAGCGGCGGGGGGGCCTTTGTACCACCCCCCATCATGCCCTCACCAGCACCACCACCGGTCGAATCACCATCCCCCAGCGGTGGCCCGGAACGGCCTGCGGGCATGCCCACGGGAGGGGGCGGGCCCGATGGCTCAGGTGTTTCGAGCACGCCATATACCGGCTCATTGACCGTCGAACAACTCCTCGTGCGGTCGGCGATGGCCTACGCCGAAGCGGCCGCCTACACCGACGAGGGCACCATCACGATCATTCAGCCAAGCCGGCGGAACGAATACACTTTCCGAACAATCCATGAACGCGGCGGTCGTTTCTCTTTTGAAGTGCGTGGCCCGGCCGCCTCGCCCATGCCCCACTTTGAGGTCCATCGGGCCGCCCAGCGGTTTGAGACCATCCGATCGGGCTCGTATGGACAAGCCGCGACGTTGGAAGCGGCCATCTTGCCTCTCCAGAGTCTCATGACCGAGTACACCACCAGCGTGCCCAGGATGCTGGCCGGTCGCCACTGGGGGCCGACCAATGACGCGTACGAAGCCCGCATCGTGGGCGTGACCAGTGTCAATGGTCAGCCCACGATCATGATCGAACTCGAACTGATCGGCGAAGGGTCGGCCACACTCTGGCTCGACCAGGCCACGCTGCTGATCCGGCGCATGGCCCACCAATCACCACGCAGCGAGACCTTCATTATGGTGTTGTTCAATCGTTTGGAAAGGCGTTGATCCGCCAAGGCACCGCTCCACGCGTACCCTCGGCCAACGATGGATATCCGACTCATCAGTCTGGGCGCTCTTGCGGCCAACCCGCTCTGGGGAGAGCAGACACCCGTCCGAACCGGGCACGCCACCACCACGCTCATCCAGGCCGGGAAGAAGCGCATCCTCGTTGATCCGGGACTTCCCGAAGTCGTCCTGGCAGCACGGCTGCACGAACGGTCGGGCCTGAAGCCAACCGATATCACCGATGTCTTCCTGACGTGCTTCAAACCCGACATGACACGCGGGCTTCGCCTCTTTGATCACGCGAAATGGTGGATCCATGAGGCGGAACGCGAGGCCGTGGGGATCATGCTTGCTGACACACTTCGGCGAGCCATGGCGATGGACGAGTCAAGGGGTCGCGACGACTGGGATACGGGGAACCCCGATCCTCTGGACGCACTCCGGGAGCGTGTCGCGCAACTCCGCCACTGCCAACCGGCCCCGGACCGACTGGCGGATCGCGTCGATCTGTTTCCATTGCCGGGGGTCACGCCCGGGCTGTGCGGGCTCTTGGTGGCCGCACCGAGCCACACCCTGCTCATCTGCTCCGACGCCGTTCCAGATGGTGAGCATCTGTCAAATGGACGGGTACTGGATGATTCGGCGGACGTGACACAGGCCAGGGAGTCCTTTGCCGAGGCAGTCGAGGTGGCCGACCTTCTGATATGCGGACGTGACGGCCTGGTCGTGAATCCCACCAAACGGCCCTTCTAGGCCTATCCTGTGACGTGAAACCCGCCGACCAAGCGTCGTTCTCCGACTTGATCGCCCGTCTCCTCGACGAACAGCTGGAGCGTTCGCCGGCGCTGCGCGAGGTTGCCCGGCAATTGGCGACACTCGCACTGCAACGCCTTGATGAGATCGAGGGGTCGATCGGGAGCGAATCGACATCCGCTGCCTCGCCATCAGCTTCCAAACAACGCCCAACACTCAAGCCCAAGATTGTCGAGCCCACGGGCGTCGTACCGCTGCGGATCGGCGATGCCAAGATCGAGGTGGAAGTCTCCGGTCACGACCACGCGCTGGGTGCTGCCCGCCGGGCGGCCCATGAAGAACCACGGCGGGATGATGACGCCGGGGACTACTTGGAGCGGACGGCTCGCGCGCGTTCGATCGACCTTGGCCTGATCGCCACGCGATGCCGGTTGAAGGCCATCGCGTGCCGCCACCAGATCGTGCGACAGAACCAGGAACGCGAATCGCCCGAGGAACTCGCCTCACGACAGGTGATGAACGAGCAGATCGCGCACGCCAAGACGATGCCCGATTGCTTCCTTTGGATGTACTTCCGCAAAGGGTCGGGCAATACCGACGAACAACTCGAGCAGATCGCACGCTGCTATGAGGCCATGGCCAGCGCAGCGGAACTGTCTAGCGCGATGAGCCCCATCGAAGAGTGGTCTGACCCCGACGAGGTCCACGAGGCATTGCAGTTGCTCTCGACCACGTGCAGCGCACTGCGTGTTGTGCTCGAGGTCAGCTGGCTTACCCAGCCCGACATCGATCAGGACCAGACCCATCTGTGGCTCCGGCTCGTCACCGCCGAACACCGCTTCCACGTTCGCCGGCACATGCAACTGGGGGATCCGGCCGATCCGGACACGGACGCTCCGGCCGCGCGTGATCGGGCTATGGCCATGTTGACCGATATCCTGGAGCGAAAGGGCCGGACCGAACAAGCCGAACGCCTGTTCAAGAAGGCCATGTACCACGCCCAGAAGATTGCCGATGTCAGCAGTTCGCCCTTCGTTCAGGACCCCCCCACCCACGACTGCGTGAAACTCAACGAGACGGTCCGGGCCATCGCCGATCTTCGACCCGATGGGCTGGCGGCCTTCGCCCGGCAGATCGTCCGGCTGGCTCCGCCATCGGTATTCCCTGCCGAGCATCCAGCACACGATCTGCTCATCGAGGCCGCCGCAAAACTTGAGAGTGCCACTCGGCAGTCCGCCGACAACACGCCCGAAGAACCACGGACACGCAACTGGAGCCAGGACGTGCATCGCGTGCGCGAGTTGCTCCGTGGCGGACAGATCGTTATGGTGGGCGGCGAGCCTCGTCGCGAGGCCATCGATCGCATGATCGACGCTTTCGAGCTTGAATCCGTCAGTTGGCCGGAACTCTCCGAGCACGGAACGGCCGAGCCCATGCGCGCACCCATCTTCAGTCCCAACACAAAGCTCGTGGCCGTGCTCATCAAGCTGACCGGACACGAGCACGCGGAACGGGCGCGCGAGTTCGCCCGCCTGGCCGAGAAGCCCCTCGTGCACATGCCCGCGGGCTACAACCCCGAGCAGATCGCCTCAGAGGTACTCAACCAGGCGAGCGGTCAACTCACCTCGACCTGAAGGATTTCCTTCTATCAGTCGCAGCCGATCGCGAACATATTCTGGAACACCAGAAAGTCCAAGATCGTCAAGGCGCTATCGCCATCCAAGTCGGCAGCCATGTCGCCCGAGGCAAAAGCGTTCTGGAAGGCCAGGAAATCGAACATGGTCATGATCCCATCGCCATCCATGTCGCCCGGGCATGGCAGCGAGTCCAGCGGGGAAAACTCGATGGCCCCAAAGTCAACCACCGGCGCGCCACCCAGACCAGTATCCGGCGTTTCTGGATCGTCGATAAAGCGCCGTTGACCAAGCAAGTCGCGTTCGATCTCGGAGGGAACGGCATCGTTGTCACCGGCATCGATCACTGGGGAACCAGGAAGAGGAATGAAATCACTGTCCAGGAGCGGATCGGCAAAGACCAGGCCATCGCCCAACGCGGCCGATGCATCGCCGTTGATCAGCGTCCATGCGACATCGGCGACTCCAAGACCACCAATCTCGATGCTGCTGTGTCCGATCTGGTTGCCCGAAAAGATGCTGTTGCGCACCAGTGGGGCCGAGCCACGCAGGCTGAATAAGCCCCATTGATTGTTGTCGATAATGGTGCAATTGATGATCTTCGGCGAGGATCCATTGGCGAGGATCGCGCCTTGGGCGGTCAGGCTGCCAGTGACCAGCGTGTTGACAACTTCCAGGGTGCCCGCACCGGCGATGTAGAGGCCACCACCGAAAGCGGCCCGGTTGTCAACAAAGCGTGACGCATCGATACGCCCTTGCACGTTTGACGTGTACAGACCGCCACCACCGAGCGTGTTGTAGAGAATCGTGCCACCGGGTTGCACTTCGGCCTCGCCGTTGTTCAAGGCGACGATGCCCCGAGCGTCGAGGTTTGCGTGGATGATGTATCCTGCCCCACCAAGCCCGCCTGCAATGTTGCCTTCCATGGTCAAGCCGTTGACAGTCAGGGACCCCCCACGAATGTTGAATGCACCCCCATCCGATCGGACGTTGTGGCTTTCGATGCGCACGTCGCGGAGGGTGATGTCGCTCAACTCGCCGTAGATGCCACCGCCAAAGAACGCGTTGTTCTCGCTGATGATCACACCTTCGAGGATCAGGCCCGCACCAACCACCCGGACCCCGCCGCCCAGCAAGCCGGTGTTCCCGGCAATGATCGAATCTCGAACGATCGGCATCCCACCAAGCACCAGCAGTCCACCGCCATCCTCGCTGTCGACAAGCCGCGTACCACCCGTGAGTGTGAAGCCTTCGATCACGGGATCACCGTGTATCGTCAGGGGCACGCCCGAACTTTGGGCATCGATGATCGTCTCTGACGCGCCGTCCTCGCCTCGGAGAGTAATGGCCTTGCCACGGATAAACAACACTTCGCTGTACCGACCAGGAGCAACCAGAACTGTGTCGCCATCTTCCGCCCGCTCGATCGCTTGGGCGATGGTCGGGACATCCTGGGGCACTCGGATGGTGGCCTGCCCAAAAGCCGTGCCGGTCGACACGAGCAGTATGGCCGGGCTTGTGATTCCAATCGCTTTCGCAACACACATCTTCGAGCTCCTCTCTTCTGATGACTGGTACTGGGGTACATCCCAGTTTTGATCTACCTACTCAGAAAGAATAACCCGTAGTTCAGTGATTTGATAATTATTTATCATAGTTATTTGCCCTGATGCGCGAAGGGCATACCCCAATTCCAAGAGTTTTCGTGAGCGCCGCGCACTGTCTGAAGTGTGCCTAAGTGTTTGCAAATGAACATGATACAGCCGGGCGATCATGCGAATCGCAATCGCAGCTGGGTGAAACACGAAACTAGCTATTGGGTATTATTACGGACATCCCAACGCGAACTGGTTCTGGAACTCAAGGAAGTCAAAGAGAGTGAGTTCGCCGTCGCCGTCGAAGTCGGCCCGCATGTCGCCCATGCTGAAGAGGTTCTGGAACTCGAGGAAATCGAAGATCGTCAGGTCTCCGTCGCCGTCGAGGTCCGCCGGGCATGGGCACCGGCCGGTGCCTGGCGCAACGGGCACGACCTTGCGGATCGTGCCTCCCTGGCTGAGCACGTACAGCTCGCCATCGGCGTCGCGTCCGAAACTGATAATACTCGAGATGCCCCCGAACTGGGCGGTGCGCAGGGTGAACTCGGTGACCTCGCCATCGACCATGCGGAAGGACCATACGCGATTCGTGCAGAAGTCCGCATAAAAGTACGTGCCACTGAGCCCGTCGATCTGGCATCCGCGATACACCATGCCGCCGGTGATGGAGCACCCGCCGGTTGGACCATGGTCGTACACCACCACGGGGTCGATAAACGGGTTGATGGCACAACTACTCGGGCATGGCAGTGCGGTCGAGAAGCAAATGTCGCCCTCTCGGCACTTCCAGCCGTAGTTTTCGCCGCCTGGGCTGTCGCCCCGCTGGTAGTTGACCTCTTCACGCTGGCCTTGGCCCACGTCGGCGATGTACAGATCGCCGGTCATCGGGTCGAAGTCGTTGCGCCACGGATTTCGCAAGCCGTAGGCCCAGATCTCCTCGGCGTTGCCCGTGCCCACAAAGGGGTTGTCGGCTGGGACGGCATACTGCTTGCCCGGGTCTGGCTCACCCAGCACGTCGATACGCAGGATCTTGCCCAACAGGGTGGTCAGCCGTTGCCCGTTACCCTGCGGGTCTCCGCTGCTGCCGCCGTCGCCGAGTGCAATGTACAGGTAGTTATCGACCGGCCCGAAGTCGATCCAACCGCCGTTGTGGTTGCTGAAAGGCTGTGTCTGGGTCAGAATGATCAGCGCGCTGTCCGGGTCGGCCACGTCCGGATTCTCGCTCGAAACGCTGTAGCGGGCGATCACCGTGTTGCCAGAGTTGTTGGTGTAATGCACAAAGAACCAACCGTCGTCGTTGTAGTTGGGGCTAAAGGCAAGCCCCAAGAGCCCACGCTCGCCGAAACTCGAAATCAAAGGGTCGATGTCCAGGAACGGCGTGGGCAGCAGCACGCCGTCTCGAACCACGCGGATGACGCCCCGCTTTTCGGCCACGAACACTCGGCCAGAATCCTCGGGTGCGTGGGTCAGCACGATCGGCTCGTTCATGCCGCTGAGGAACACTTCCGTCCGGACATCGACCTGTGCCGATGCAACGTCGACACACAGCCCCGCCGCCATCGCAACGACCGCGGCACAAAGGCACGAAGGACTCCAGACCTGCTTGTTCAGCATCTCGCTCTCTCCTGTGGAAGGTGTCTTCAAGTCTACGTGCAATGGATGACCGGCGTTTCGAATACGCGTTCCCCCGTACTTTCAAAACCCTGCCAATCAGCATCCGGCCGCGAAGGCGTTCTGGAACGCCAAGAAGTCGAAAATGGTCAGCGACCCATCACCATCAAAGTCCGCACGCGGATCGCCCGCGGCAAAGAGGTTCTGGAACACGAGGAAGTCGAAGATCGTGAGCACGCCATCGCCATCGAGGTCGGCACGGCACGCAACCGTTGGGAGTGCAAGAACCACGACTCCCCGATCCGAGCCGGCACCGTTCTGCACTTCAAACGTGAGCGTGTCGCCGACGATTGCTCCTGCGTCCATGCGCACCAGCGCGAACGCCTTGGCGTCGTGCCAGAGCAACTGGGCCTCGCCCGATGGTGCGTCGACGATGCGGTAGGTCACGCCCTCGCCACTGTGCAGCACAGCGGCAGGCAGCGATACCAGGACGGTCTGGCCCGGCAGGACAACACGCGTATGGTCATATGCCAAAGGCACCACACTGGCGCTTGTACCACCCACGGCGATGTTGAGATCGATGGCCGCCGAGCGGGCCGTGCGCCCATCGGCGTACATCGCCTCGGCCCACACACGGACCGGGCCCGCGCCGAGTTGTTGTCCATAGGCGGCAACCTCGCCACCAGAACCGGGCGTCGCGCCGAGCACGGCACCCGCACGTACGAGGCGGACCTCTGTCGCATCGGGCGCGTTCAGCGTGAATGCGAACCGCGTCGCCAGATTGCCCGAAGTAAGCGTGGGCGTGGCCGTGGGCAAGCGGCCGCGGTTGTTCACGGTCACCAGCGCCGTGTCGCTGCCTCGAGATTCGAGCAGCGTGTTGTCATAGCCCACCACGCGCAACTCGTTGACGCCGTCGGGCAGCGTTGTCGTATCGAGCGAGAAGCGTCCGGCCGCACCGGCTTCGCCCACCGTCACGCCGTTGACCATGTACACAAATCGTGCCATGCTTGCGCCGGGCTTGGTCGTGCTCCCACGGGCTTCAAGTTCCACGACGCCCGACAGGCTCGAACCAAGCCCGACGAAGGAAACCTCGGGTATGTGCGTGAAGGGGCGCGCCAATGGATCGCCGATGAACTGCACCTGGAACGGCACAAACCCGATGCTGCGCAGATAGGCCTCGCCCAGCGTCGAGCCCTGGTCATAGAAGTAATGCAGCCGTGCGTGCGGAAACTTTCCCGTGTAGTTACAGGGTTCCTCGACCGTGCCCGAACTGCCCACCGCCCCCTTGGAGATCCACCGGCTCATCTTCGTCTGGCTGTCGGTGCCGAAGTGTCCCGCGAAACTCGTCAGGTGGTCGGCAAACGCGGCCGGTCCAAACGTGAAGCTACCCGTGTCGATCGGTGGGGTGGCCACACCGGTCATGATGCCCGCTGCCGTCACGCCACCCGTTGGCACGGTACCGTCGACCTGGAGCGCGGGGGTGCCCTTGGCGGTCAGGTCGGCGATCACCGCTGCAAACTGCGGCTGACGCACGTTCCGCGCCGCGTCGGTTGTGTTCATGAAGTAAAACGTATGGGCCGAACCCCCCGGAGAAGCGCCGTCGGCGGCAACGGAACGATCGATCATCTCGAGCACTTCATCGATCGTGTTGCCGCGCTCGCCCGTCCACCCAAGCAGAGCGCCGATGAACGACCTCCGGGCCAGCGAAGAGGTGCTTGGGTTGCCAGCCGCGTAGGCCACTTCGCTGTCGAATCCTCGCGGCTCACCCGCGGGGCGGTGGAAGGGCTGGCTGCGCGTCACGGCCAAGGTACCGCCCAGCACCTCATCGGCCATGAACGCCATCGTGTACGCGCTGGAAATCCCAAAGTTGTTCACCGGGCTGCACGCGTCGGATACCGTCGTTGAAGCGCCCATGCGGTATCGTCCCGGCGGGGCCACGATCACGTAATCGGCCCGGTCGGCGATGCCCCGGGCTTCGATCTCGCCAAACAAGGCCACGAGGTTGCGGTCTCGAAAGGTCTGAAAATTCGCTGCGTCGGGCGTCATGAACAAGATCGCCGTCTCGGGCAGATTTCGAGCGGCGATGTAGGCGTTGGCGGCACGAAGGGCCTCAGCCGAGGAAGGATCGACCACCACAAGGGCGTGTTCGGCCACACCGGGACCAGCCAAGGCGGAAGTGGCAGTCGCAGCACCAGCCGCGAAAACCATGCAAGCGGCTTTTGTTCGGTTTTTATTCATGAGCACGGCCATCCTCCCAATTTGTCCCCACGCTTCACATCTTCGCCGAAATCCGCCTCAATTGCAACCCTTCCCTTACCCAATACTGCCGGTTTGCTATAGGGAGAACGCAAATTGGGTAATGTTTGGTATTGCGTTTTGGCATTCGTTTCGATAAACCTATAACGGGAGGGTGCGAGGAAAGGGATTTCTTGGGGGTTCCGCACCATGTACGTTCACGTTTGTCGCCATGCTGAGGCCGAACAAAGGTCTGTCACCGGCCGGGATATCGATCGCCCGCTGAGCCGTGAGGGCCGGCTTCAGGCCCGATACCTCGCCAGCCAATTCGGCCAAGCTTCTCACGATGAGCTTCCGCGCCTTGTCTTGGCCAGTCCTGCCGTTCGCACGATGCAGACGGCCCAAGCCATTGCCGACGAATTGGGACTCCCTGTGACACCGCTGGAGGAGTTACTGCCCTGCGTGGAACCTCGAGCGACCATCGCCGCTCTCGACATGGGTGCCCACGGATCACCCATGGTACTGGTAGGGCACAATCCGTTGGTGTCTTCGCTTGTGTCGATGCTGCTGCATGGGCCGAGATCGGGTGAACGCATGACAAGCATCCACATGCGAACGGGGCAGATGGCCACGATCGGATTTCCCGATTGGATGCTTCCCGGCACGGGCCAACTTGTGGACATGCGTCGCTACGAGCCGGCGCTGGCGTCTTAGTGCTTGCGACCACACCACGCGCACGACCCGCGTTCGTTCCTTGGCCCGTCACAGTAAGGACACAGTGCGGAGTCTACTTGCAAGGCCAGGAACTCGTCCGAAGAAGGCTCGCTGTCATAACAGGCGTCCATGACCTCGGGCCCGTGCGCTTCAACGATCAGCTGTGCAACGTCCACGGCAAATCCACACGCTGGACACAACCGCAATTCAGCATCGAGAGGTAAGCTGGCGCCACACGCAGGGCAATCCGGAGCGAAGCCGGCATCAAGACATGACAGGTCGGGCACGACTTGCTCGTCCAGCGACCCATCGAATTCGATCGGCTCGTCCTTCCACTGCTCGAGTAAGTGCCGCGCCAGACGTATGTCCTGGGCCGAACCCAGGACAATCTCGTACGAGCCTTCCGAACGCCCTCCCGTGTACCAGACGTCGGCGTGCCCCCCCACAACCTGCGCGGGCACGCCATTCTGAACAAGATAGTCGCGCGCCGCGATCGCTCGCACGGCCGATCGGAATCGCAATGGGAGATCCGAACGCATGTCGCTACTTCTTTTCAGGCCTTTGGCGCGGGTTCGTCGGCTTCTACCCGCATGAACAGGCCCTGGCCCTTTTGCATGGGTGTGCCGGGCTTGAGGCCAAACTTTCCTCGCCATGAGGTGTGGTCGTCGAGCCCGCCAGGCTCCGGGATGATGGCTCCGATCATGTCCAGTACGGCCGCCGACTTGGCGGGCATGAAAGGCAAAAACAAGAGCGCGGCGATACGCAGCGCCTCCGCACAGTTATAGAGGATCAATGCAAGGTCCGCGTGGGCCGGATCGTCGGGCCCGGTCACCCGCTTGGCCAGGCGGAACGGCTCGGTGGTGTTGATATATCCGTCTACGGCCGTCACGATGGCCATCGCATTGTGTCCGGCACTGAAGAGATCAACGGCGTTGATGGCTTCCCGTGCCGCACGGGTGTGCGACTCGGTCAGGCTTGGCCAATCGACCCCCCCATGCACGGTGGCATCCCGCGCGTTGGGCGTCACTCCCTCAAAGTACTTCTGCACCATGTTCACCACGCGGCTGGCGCAGTTGCCCAGCCCGTTGGCAAGTTCGGCGTTGTAGATATCCACGAAGTTCGCGTACGAAAAATCGGCGTCGGTGGCACCCAGCGGGCCCCGAGTAGCCAGGTACCACCGCACCGCGTCGATTGAAAAACGAGACCCATAGGCGCGCAGCTGATCGATCTCGATGAAGTTGCCAAGGCTCTTGGACATCTTGCGCCCCTCGGCCACGAAGTACGCGTGCGCATACACGCACCGGGGCAGCGGCCGGCCCATGCCCAGCAACATCGCGGGCCACACCACCGCGTGGAACCACAGGATGTCCTTGGCCAGCAGGTGGATCGACGCGGGCCAGTAATGCCCACGCTCGGGTGTGTCCACTACGCTCAGGTAGTTGCACAACGCCTCGATCCACACGTATACC
Source organism: Phycisphaeraceae bacterium (assembly GCA_026126305.1). Classification (GTDB taxonomy): domain Bacteria; phylum Planctomycetota; class Phycisphaerae; order Phycisphaerales; family UBA1924; genus JAHCJI01. Next base: position 39,950 of record JAHCJI010000015.1, on the reverse strand, counting down.
CGGTGCCCCGGGTCGTTGGGCATGCGGATGCCCCAGTCGGCATCGTCGCCATCACGCACCGCCCGGCTGACCGGCACGTCCTGGAGACCTTGACGCAGACGCCCGAGCACCTCGTTGCGCCGGGCTTCGGGACGAATGAATGTTGGATGCTTCTCGATGTGTTCGGCCAGCCGTTGTTCATAGGCCGACAGGCGGAAGAAGTAGTTTTTCTCGGTCCGCTTCTCGAGGGGCTTGCCGCTGACGGGGCTCTTGTAGTCATGGGCCTTGGCGACCGATTCGGTGACGTACTCTTCCTGCCCCGGATCGTACCAGCCCACATAATCGCCCAGGTAGATGTCCCCGCTGTCGACCAGTTGCTGGATGTAGCGGCTCGCGCGTGTCTTGTGCCGGTCTTCGCTTGTCCGCACAAAATCATCGTTCGAGAAGCCCATGAGCGTGAAGGCATCACGAAACGCCTGTGCGTTGCGATCGGCCCATTCCCGAACACCCACCCCGGCCTCGCGGGCTCGATCGATGACCTTCTCGGCGTGTTCGTCGGTGCCGGTGAGCATCAATACGTCATCGCCAGCCAGGCGATGGAAGCGTGCCAGCACGTCGGCCACCAGCGTGGTATAGCAATGGCCAATGTGCGGGCGGTCGTTGACGTAATAGATGGGCGTCGTGATGTAGGTGGTTGCCATCGACAAGTCTATGGCGTGAAAGCCCTCAACCCCCGCCGGTAGCGTTCCCAATCTGGGCGATCTCGGGCAACTCGATCGGCGGCAGCAACTGTCCCAACGCCTCAGAGAAGGCAAACAGGCGGCGATGCTCGATTTTCGCCATCAGCGACACCATCGACTCGACGGCCTGGGACTCGGTCGTGGAGCGTTCCAGGGCCGTCAACTCCGAGGCGTAAGGTGAAGGGTCGATCCCCGCCCGTTGCAACGCAGCCCGCGCGTGCCGAGCCCCGCGCAGAGCGACCGAATTGAACATCCGCATGGCGTCTTCGCTCAGGCCGATCATGGTCATCTTGGCCATCAACAACTGCATGTGCTGCTGCTGCTCTTCGGCTGGCATGGCCATGAGTTCCTTGGTCAGGGCAAGGTTTCGTGCCTGGGCGTAGTCTTGCACGATCGTCCGGTTCGCCTCTGCCTGCTCGGTGCTCAGGACGCCGCTGGTGGACAGCAACGCCGTCAGATTGCCCGTCGTGCCAAGGGCCCGCATCACCTCCGAGGCGTGCGCGAGGATGCCCTGCTCCTTCAGATCGATGTTCTCGAACAAGCCTTGGGCGACTTCCAGAATCAGATCGGGGTTTTGCACCACCAATCGCTCGATGTTGGCAAGCCATTGGCGGACAACCGTCTCGATCGAAGAACGCTGATCGGCGGTCAGCCTCGGGTTGCGAGTCAGGGCCAGCAGGTCGGGCCACCGAGCCGGGGCCACCGGGTTGCCATCCGCATCGACCTCGAAAATCTTCTCAAACTTGAAAGGCGGAGGCAACGTAGGCGGCACGGGGCGTCCCAACTCCGGATCGGCCCCGGGCACCGGAGCCGGCGTAGGTGTCGAGTCGGGCAGCTGGGTCGGAGGCTCAGGCTTGGGATCGCCTCGGGGCGGTGCCAGTTGCGAAGACGCGACACCCGCCAGACCAAAGACCACCGCTGCGACACACACGATCCCTTGCTTCTCTTGCATCGATCTGTCCCCTTGCCCGCAGCCTGCAAAAACTGCGGCCGTCCTTCACCGAAGTCTGAGTTAGTTGCTCTGCTCGCCCGTGGTCGGCACCGGATCTTTGCCGTCAAAGTATCCCGGTTCAGGCGCTTCATATCCCGTGCGGATCCGAATCAACTGACGATGGGCCGCGGCGGGCAGCTTCGTTGAAAACTGCCAGAAGTCCGCTTCGGTCATCGGGCCATCGGCGGCCAGCACGCCACGCAACTCCTCACGCGTTGGTGCGTCGAGGTCGAGCGATGCCAGAACGCCGCGGAAGTCCGCGTCGGTCACGCGCAGCTGCCGGGCGTACGAAGCCTTGGCGTCTCGCATGATCTCCATCAGACGCCAGGGTCGCCGGATGATCCCGGGCATGGCGACGTTGGGATCGTTCAGATTCTTATCGTCCCGGACGCGGCGCAGCAACTCGATACGGGCGTCGAAGATGTGTGCGCCGTCGTACTCGTTGGCGATGCGTGCCAGTTCCACGACGTTGTCCCAGGTCAGGGCCTTGCGGACACGTGGATCGTTGTGGAAGGTCGAAGGTGCCGGCAGACGCTCGTTGAGCCATGCGCCGAACATCAGGCTGGAACGGGTCCAATCCTCGTGCAACACCGCGTCGGCGAGGATGCCTTGCTCGATCGGACCGAACGAGGCGGCGCGGATCAGGAATTCATACAGACGCAGGACCTCAGCATGGAACACGCGATCCCGGTCGGCGATCACGGTGTCCAGCCGATCTTCCTCGTCTTCGCTCACCTGTCCGTTGGTCCTCATCAACTCGTAGGCCTCAATGTGGGCCGAGCGGTTCAGTCGAACAGCCAGACCATTGGGACCACGGCGGAGAATCGATGGGCCGTCACCGGCTTGGACACGAAGAGCCTCGAGCTGCGCGTCGGTGTAGGCATACTCCACCGGCCCGTCGACACCGGGCGCGGGCGCGAAGTCCATCGGGATCTGAGTCACGCGCCTGGGGCCGGTTGCTGGTCGGTTGTTGTTGTTGTTGTTGCCAGCAGGTGCCGGTGGTATCTGGGCGTCGGCCTGTTCCGCATGACGCTCACGCAGTTCGGCGAACTCGGGGCTTGGGAATTTGACAACCCGCTCGGTGCGCTCGATCACGAAGTCTTCGAGTTGCTCGTGTGTCATCGAGGCCAAAGCGGGCCAGAAGCCCTGGTCACGCGCGATGCCCGCGGCGCTGGGAAGGAACTCAGCAACGGCCTCGACGCCACCCAGACGCTGCTCGAGCAGTGGCCCCACCGTCGCGATGATGTCACGCATCCAGAATCGGAAGAGGATCACCGAATCGCGGAGCATCAGTTCCGCCGGTGGTTCGTCACCGGCGGCCGCGAGCAATGCCGCACGCTCCTCATCGGCGCGGGCCAGGTTGTACGGACGCATCACGTCGTTGATGTCGGCAACAAGTGCTCGGTTCAATCGCTGCCGAACGCCCGGGTCGTTCGAGAATGTCCCGCGCATCGTGAAGCGACCAACGACCTCGTAGAAGCGATTGGCATGATCGTCGAACGCCGCCATGTCGCCCCGAGCCCGCGCCGAGATCGCGTTCACGACCTTGTCCACGAAGGGGATCGATGCTTCGAGCACGCGGGCATCCCGTTCGGCGAACATCCCGTCCAACTGACGCCGATCGGCCTCGGACAGCTCCAGCACGGCCGCAGCCTTGCGGGCCGGATCGCCGGCGATCCATACCACCTTCCCGTTGTCGTCGAACTCCAGGATGCTCGGAAGCGTGCGAGCCTGGGAAGGCGGCAGTGCGATACCCGGCTCGGCCTTCACGGGTTCGACTTTGCCGGGTTCCCCTTGCGGCGTGTTGGGATTGTTGTTGGACTGTGCCCAAGCCGAAGGCAGGCCCGGAACGAGGGCCAAGCCAAGCGTCATGCCCGCAACCGAGTGAAGTCGCCCAAGCCGCGTCATGCCTTTGCGAATCTTCATCATCCGATGTCTCCCTTCATCCGACCGAACAAGCATCGTGACTCGAACAAAGACCTGCCGAAGCCGGCGATCGAGTCCTGTCTCACCATACATCTTTGCCACCCAACACTCGCGGGCCACCCGGCGGGCGGCGATACCCGTTCTGTACGTCGGCAGAACCACGCCGACGGTCGAGTGGACAACTCCCTATCCTCGATACATGGAGTCGCCAAAGACAAGTGTCCGTCCCGGTACAGAACAATATCCTTCCGGACTGGCGGGAGAAATCGCTCGCGCTTGCCTGCTCAGGGGCACGTTCACACTACGGTCCGGCCGCACGAGTACGTACTACCTTGACAAGTACCGATTCAGCACCCGGCCCGAGCTTCTCGGACCCGTGGCCGATCTCTTGTGCGTGCACGCTCGTGCATGGATTGAGGCATACCCCGCCTCATCGATCCGTCTGGCCGGTGCGGAGCTGGGCGGCATCCCGCTGGTCACGGCCTGCTCGCTGCGGCTGGGCCTGCCGGCGCTGTTCGTGCGAAATGCCAAGAAGGACTACGGCACTGCCAAGCAACTCGAAGGCGAGCTGCACACCGGCGACGTAGTGATCCTGTTCGAGGACGTAGCCACCAGCGGCGGACAGGCGCTCGAAGCGGTCCGGGTTTTGGTGGAGGCCGGTGCGAGAGTTGCGGGCGTCGTCGCCACCATCGATCGTCAGGAAGGTGCCCGCGAAAATCTCGAAGCCGCTGGCGTGCCCTTCCGCGCTGTTTTTACCAAGGCCGACCTGGGGATCGACGAGTAAGGCCCAATGTGGGCCAGTGATACCGTGGCTGGCCCGTTGCGCGTTGTCCCGGGCACGGTCTCAGGGAACATAGCCCAACCGCCACAACGCCTCACGCATCCTCCAGCGACGCATCCGGTCGTGTTGGGCCAGAATGTAACTGTCACCATGCACCAACCGCGTGATGCCCGTGTTGTCACGCAGAGCCATGTCGAGCACAAAGTCGTCCAGTCGTGGCAAGTCCGGGTGTGCCCACGACAGATCCAGCCGGTTTGCGAGCCCGCTCGACCGGCGATGGCGATACTCCAGGTCCTCATGCCGAGCGCCCGCGAGTGCCTCGGTGGGAGGCAGCATCATGTGCCAGCGATCCAGGCCGATCACGCCAGCCACCTCGCCCCGTTGCAGTGAACGGAAGTCGGCACGATCCTGAGCCCGCTGCCGACCCTGCGGCCCGACCCCGCCTGTGGCCGTCCACCCATGCGTACGCAGCAGATCATCGAGCGGACCGGTGGGTTCGGCGGCTTCCAGGACGCGCGATCGGATCGCCGCAAGACGTTGCCGCGTCCGCTCTCGGACCAGGCCTCGAACGCCCGCAGGATCTTCGGGATCAAGATCCGCCAGTGTGCGAGCAAGCCCCGCCTTGCGCTCGGGCGACAACGACGCGAGCAGGCCGAACGCGCGGGCCCGCACCAATTCGGCCAGCACCGCATCCAACGCCATCGCTCGTGCGATGGCTCCATCCGCCGAACGCGAGTACTCCAGTAACAACGCCAGGCCCAACCCCCAGGCCTCGGCCTCTGCGGCTTCGGCGGCACGGGCGAGCACGGCACGCTCCATCTCCACACGGTCCACAAAGTCGGCCGGAACATGGCGCACATAGATAAACGGCGACTCGGTCGTGGCTGCGTTGCGCCCGGTGTTTTGTCCGGCAGACACGCACACCAGGAGCATCGCCAACACCGCCAGCACCCGGTTCATCGGAGCGCCTTCACTGCTTCACCAATCCGAGCCCGTAACGCCGCATCCGCCTCGCACGCCTCTGGCGCGTGCCCCATCAGCACGAGCAGCAGCCCGGTCTCGTCCTCGCGCTGCCGATCGTGCAGACGCTTGCTGACCGCCGAACGCATGGGCCTGTCCCAACTGTCTCCCAACGCGACGGAGAAAGCCTCGGCCTCGCCAATGAGTCGTTCGATGTCGAAGGGTGTCGCACGGACAGCTCCCGGCCTGTAGCGACCAGCCACGTCAAAGACGGCCGATGGTCCGTCGACGCCCATGGCCCGTGAACGCATCGCACCGATACGGGCCGAAGACGATTCGATCATGGCCCGAACCCGACCCGCGGGGTCGCGCGTCCCCAGCGATGCCAGCGAACCGCGCAAGCGCGATCGCGCATCGGGCGACAACACGCGAAGCACCGGCGCAGACCCGGGCAACTCCAATGCGTCGAGCACCAGATCGATCAATGAAGCGCTGGCCTCCGATGCCGAAGGCACGCCCCACACCGACAAACCACGGGCCAACTCCACAATCGCGATCAACGCATCGGCGGCGCTGTCAAAATCACCCGCGGCTACCTTCCGGGCGGCTTCGGCCCGTAGCACCAGGGCCCGGTCCCGTATCGTCGAGATACCGCGCGCCTGGGCACTGGTCAGACGCTGGGCCAGAGGATCCACGGGCAGGTCGGGTCGGGGAGGAACGATTCGAGATCGCTCCGCTTGAGCGGCGGCCTCGATCAAGGGTGCCAGTTCGGCCCATGCCAGCGTAGGGTGCCTCGGCGGGCTGACCGAGAAATCAGCCTGCGCCAATGCCGAAACCACGGCCGCATCCGGCCCATGGGGCTCCAAGGGCGTCGTCGCGGCGGGCAGCGCCTGGGGCCGCCGTCCATCCGAACACCCACCAAGCACCAGCCAGATTCCCAGAATGATCGAACAGCATCGCACCACAAACCCTATCGGCCACTAGAGCCCCGGCGCTCGCTTGCCCGATGGGGCATGACGAAGTTGACCACATGACCACCGATACCCCGGCACCATCCCAGGCGACTCAGAAGGCCCAACATGCGGCTACCAGACGGACGCCAGTCTGGTGGATCCGGTGGTTGGTTGCCTGGGCCGGTCGGCTGCTGCTCGCGGCGGTGGCTATGGCCCTGGTCGCCGCCGAAGCCTTCACCGACCATCATCATTGGAGCCAGTGGCTTTTCTGGGCACCTCGCGAAGCGTACCTGCTCGCCACCATCGTGCTGGCGTGCCTGACCATCTTCCTGGAGCCGGCGGGCCCCCGACGCTTCTGGGCCAGGCTCGGCCCGTTCGCCCTGGCGTGTCTGGTCTTGTTTCACACGATCTTCATCCACTGGAGGTGGCACAACGCCGTGCGTCCCCGACCGGGCAACACCGAACTGCGTGTGTACCACTGGAACGCCACCGAGGCCACCGACGAAGCGCTCCAGGACTTCCTCCGATCGAGCGACCCCTTTGCTTTGCGCCGCGGATCTCCCGCGTGCATCGTCATCGTCAACCCGCCGCTGCGCCTGGATTGGCCCGACATCGTGCGCATGCTGGCCGCCGACGACATCCCGATGGATCGAATGCCCGACCATCTGCGCCGTGGCGGCAGATTCATCGTGCTCAGTGGCCCGGTTATCTCCCAGAGCGGCTGGACCTCGCTCGAGCTGCGCGGGATCACGACAGACCCCGGCATCATCGACGACGGCGCTGCGGTCTACATCACCGTTGATCCGGGCCTTGGCCCCACCACCATCTGGGGTATCGACTGGCCGAGCGACCCGCACCGCACACGCGCAGGTTTCGTCGGACCGTCGCTTCAGGCCATCGATGATTCAGCCCATGTCCGATATCACCCCACCGCCGCCGGCCCGCTTCGCCGCGAAGTCAGCACCGGCTTTCCAAGGCCCGATATCGCCTTGGGAGACTTCAACACCGGACGACGATCGGCCGCAGTCAGCGCCCTGTTGCCGGGCATGATCGATGTGCATGACCGCGTCGGCGTGGGGCCGGATTACACCTGGCCACGTTTCATGCGACTGCATGGAAAGGACACCGTTCTGACGCCATTCCTGAGCCTTGATCAGGCTTGGGTTCGTCCAGGCACTTGGCGTGCCCGAGCCTACCGCACCCACGATCTCGGCGCGGGCACGCACCTGGCGCAGGAGATCGAACTCACACCAGATCGGTGATGCCCGGCAACAACGATGTTCTCGGTGGCGGTGCCGGCAGTCGCGGATCGTCCGAGAGTGGGCTGGCCCCCCGCTGCCACGGGCGTATCTCACGCTGCCACAGGGCGCCAGCCGTGAGCATCGCCAGCATCAGGGCCAACGCCAGCAATGGCGCTCTCTGGCCCTTGGGCCTGAGAACGGGCACACCAGACCGGCCGGCACGGGCGACAACCGTCGCCAACGCCAGAAACAGCAGGGCGAATGGCTCGTGGTAACGCTGCCATACCTCGCTGCTGGCCCCCTGCGCCACTCCAAAGCCAACAAAGATCGAAGCCAGGATCCACCGACGACGCGGATCGACGCACGCCAGCACGAACACGAACAAGGCACCACCCAGGCCCGCAGCAAGCACGATCAGCGGATTGCAATGACCAAAGGTGCCGATGGGACTCAGCCTGTCGGCGATGTCCCAGACCTGGCCCGCGCGCCCTTGCGTCGGCGCATGTGTTGTTGGAGTCAGTACGCTGACAACCATCACCAGCAGCGCAATCAAAGCCATCCAGGCCCGAGAGCCGGTAAGACACTTGCGCAAGCGAAGCTTCCAATCCGTTTCACCAAGACCGATCAGCGCGGGAAGGAAGAACGGGACCAAGCCCGCAAGCATGACGAATTGCAACGCAATGTTCGACGCGTTCGCGCCCTTGTACTGCCCCTGGAACTCATACGGCACCAGCCCGCCCCACAGGCTGTAGACATACAACAGGACACCGATGGCAGGTGCCGTGGCCAACGCCATGGGTGCGAGCCCGCGCAGCCTCAAAGACACATGGCGCATCGGATTGGCGCTCTCAGTCGGACGGGACATCCATGCCGCGGCCCAGAGCGGCAGGGCCAGCCACAGCAGGTTCTGCCGCGTCCAGACCGCAAAAAAGAGTCCCAGGCCCATCAACAACGACCAGCGCCAACCCGGTTTGTAATAGAGTGCTGCCATGGACAGGAAACCCACCCAGGCCCAGCCAGCGTTGTCGGCCAACACCCACGCGCCGGAATTCACCACGTACATCGATGCCAGCAGCGGGGCAATCAACCCAGCCGCAAGCCAACCGCCGACACGGGCCGCCAGCAGAGCCCCCAAAACCATGAACACAAGGGCACTCAGGCTCAGGCTCACCAATCGAAGACCGGCTTCGCCGATGCCCGTCAGACGGACCAACCCGCCGAGGACCCAGTGGTAGCCCGGGGTCATCGCCACATAGTGCTCGGGTGCGGTCAACTTGGCGATGGGCCAGGTTTCGGCCAGGGCCCGGATCGTCGGGACATGGAACAGGTTGTGATCGAACGTGGCCCTGGCACTGCCCGTTCGGACGTCCCAAGCGGCTATCGGTGCCAGTATCAGCCACCAGAGCAGCACCAAGCCCAGGACGGGCAGGCATTGGCCAAGACGGCCGATCCCGGCTGGATCGCTCTGGGCACACACTCGGCGAACTCTCCCAGCCCGGAACACGCATTGCAAGGCGAAATGGGCTGGACTTACCGGCCCCAATGCCCGATTGTTATCCTGCATCCCAGCTTGGGCCAAGCGGGCCCGGACGACGCAACCGAAAGACCATGACGCCACCGGACCTACAGGCCAAAGCCGACCATTCCGCCATCGGCTCGACCGCTGGCACTCGTGAACCCATCGCGCTGGCCCTGCTCAGGCTCGCCCGGCCCAAGCACTGGGCCAAGAGCGGCTTCGTGGCGATCGGTCCCTTCTTTGGCGGCGCGTTCTCGGTCCTTGAGATCGTCGCCGTCGGGCTGGCCATGGCCGCCTTTGCCCTGGGCAGCAGCGGCTGCTACGTCATCAACGATCTGCGGGATGCCCAGGCCGACCGACTGCACCCCCGCAAGCGCAGACGCCCCATCGCTTCCGGTCGGATAGCCCCAGGCACTGCCAAGGCCTTCGCGGTCTCCCTCTGGGTGTCGAGCATCGCTTCGGCTGCCAGTGTTGCCTTGGTCCTCGGACCGGCCCATGCACTTGGTCTGGGCCTCCTGCTGATGCTCTACATTGCCAACGTCACCGCCTACAGCATGGGGTTGAAGCATCTGCCCGTACTCGACGTCATGGGCTTGGCATTGGGATTTGTCCTACGTGTCCTGGGCGGATGCGCGGCGGTGGGCGTCATGCCCAGCACCTGGCTTCTCAATGTCACCCTCTTCCTGGCCATGTTCCTGGCATTTGGGAAGCGGCTCGGCGAGCGACGGACACTGGGCGACGATGCAACGGCCGCCCGAGCGGTCCAAGGCATCTACACCGACGAACTCTTGCGGATGCTGGTCGTGGTCACGGCGGTCGCCTTGCTGCTCACCTACGCGGGCTATGTCCAAGGAAATGAGTCGAGGTTTTTCTGGGTCGCCGGCGGCCGAAGCCTGGGCATAGGTGATACCCCGCAAGTTGGAATGAACCTCCTCTGGATCACCATGCTGCCCGCAACGTTCGCGGTACTTCGTTGTATTGTGCTCCTGGAACGTGGTGCCTACGACGACCCAACGGAACTGGCCACCAGGGACCGGGGGTTCCTCGTCTCGGCTGGCCTTTTCGCCGTCCTGACCATTGTGCTCGTGCTCTGGGCCGGACCTGCCCACGGGCCCAAACCCGAACCAAGGGGCAATAACTCAGGAGCGAACACAACCGATGTAACCGCAAGTGTTCCACTTGCCGATCTAGATCGAGCGGAACAAACGGGACAAGTTCTCGTTGTTATCGGAATGACAACGGATCTCGAATGTGCATGTGCACGGAGCAAGACGGGGCGCTGTGGCGCGTCCCATAGGATCACGCATCATGGATGATGGCGCTCGCCCATGCCAGATGGGTTGGTCGCGCCGCAGATGGGGCCATTGACCCACGGGCCGTTGCCCGCGGCACCGGCCACCGCAAGGGCCTTCACAAGGGAGTACACAGATCATGAGAAACAGGACGAGCAGGATTGGCATCGTGGGGATCGCCGCCATGACCTTGGCGCTGGCGGGGCAGGCACAGGGACAAGGCCGAGGCGGGAGCGAACTGCCCCCCTTCGACCAGGTCAGCGAGGGCTACGAGCAGGTCGTCTCCACCGTCGATGGCAAGGGCTTCTACAACGTCTGGAAGCGCGATAAAGACGGGCAGTTGCTCGCCGAATTGCCCCGCGGCTTCGAGCGTCAGAAGCATTTCTTTGCCATGACGATGGGCTCGGGCGATATCTTCGCTGGCTTGCAGAGCGGCGACCTGTACGTGTACTGGAAGCAGTACGACAATCGCCTGGCACTCATCCAGCCCCAGACCGAGGTTCGCGCCGGTGGAGACCGGCTGGTGGAGAAGGGCATCGAGCGGATCTTCACCGATCGTGTGCTGCTCGAAGTCCCCATCGTGGCCAGGGGCCCCAACGGGCAGCCCGTGATCGACCTGGACCAGTTACTCGTGGGCAACGCGGGCACGTTCTTTGGCGGCCGCGCCTCTCGCTTGAATCCACGCCTGACGACCCTCAAGACCGTCAAGACGTTCCCCGAGAACATCGAGATTGCCATCGAGGCCCCCGACGCCAGCGGGCAACTGGCCACGTACCACTACAGCATCAGCCTTATCAAGGGCACCCCGGGATACAAACCACGCAAGGCCGACGAGCGCGTGGGCTACTTCACCACCAGCTACCGAGACTTCTCGGAGATGGACGGCTCGCAGATGTGGACGCGGTACATCAACCGCTGGCATCTGGAAAAGGCCGACCCGAGCCTGAGCAAGAGCCCGCCCAAGCGTCCCATCGTGTACTACATCGACCACCAGGTTCCGGTGAAGTACCGGCGCTGGGTGCGCGAGGGCATCGAGTACTGGAACAAGGCCTTCGAGGAAATCGGGATTGTTGGTGCCATCGAGGTGCTCTACCAGGACTCTACCACCGGCGCCCATATGGAGAAGGACCCCGAGGACGTCCGCTACAACTTCATCCGCTGGCTGACCAACGGCATCGGGACGGCCATCGGCCCCAGCCGGGTCAACCCCGAGACGGGCGAGATCCTCGATGCCGACGTGGTGCTGACCGACGGCTGGATCCGGGCATACTGGTTCCAGTACAACGACCTGCTGCCCGAAGTGGCGATGGAAGGTTTCGGGCCCGAGACCTATGCCTGGCTGAGCGCCAATCCCGACTGGGACCCACGCGTGCTGCTGGCCCCGCCCGAGCGGCGAGACTTCATCATCGCCCAGCGCGCCGCCCAAGGGCCGATGCCCTATGGCGGGCACCCGGCCATGATGCAAGCCCAACCCGGTGCCGACGGTTCGGTCGACAGTCTCCTTGCCAGTTTCCGCGTCAACGGAACGTGTAACATGGCCGCCATCAAGGCCATGAACATGGACGTCGCACGCCTGAGCGGCGAGGTCTTGGGCCTGTTTGATCGCAACGATGGACGCAAGGCCGACATGCTCGACGGCGTGCCCGAGTGGTTCGTCGGACCGGCCCTGGCGCACCTGACCGCGCACGAGGTGGGACACACTCTGGGCCTGCGCCACAACTTCAGGGCCTCGGCGATCTTCTCCATGGCCGAGATCAACTCCGAGATGGTCAAGGACAAGGAGCCCTTCTCCGCTTCGGTGATGGACTACAACCCCATCAACATCAACATGGAATCCGGCGAGATCCAGGGCAACTTCGAGGTCATCGACATCGGTGACTACGACCGCTGGGCGATCGAGTACGGCTACACCTTCGGCAAGCTCGAAGACGTGCTCAAGAAGGTCGACAACCCACGCTTGGCCTATGCCACCGACGAGGACACCTGGGGCCCCGATCCGCTGGCCCGCCGCTACGACCTTTCCTCCGATCCGCTCGAGTATGCCGAGAACCAGATGCGTCTGGTGACCGAACTGCGTGGCCAGATCCTCGACCGCTACGTGAAGGATGGGGAGAGCTGGGCACGCTCCCGGCGCGGGTACAGCATCACCCTCAGCCAGCACATCCAGGCCGTCAGCATGATGGCCAACTGGGTGGGCGGCACCTTCCAGAGCCGCGCCAAGAAGGGCGACCCCGGCGACCTGCAACCGCTGACCCCAGTGCCCGCCGACCAGCAGCGCAAGGCCCTGAACTTCGTGATCAACAGCACCTTCTTTGACGACGCCTATGGGCTGACTCCCGATTTGCTCAGCAAGATGACCATCGACAAGTGGTGGGACGGCGGGGGCTCGGGGTCGATGTTCCAAGAGCCGGCCTTCCCCATCCATGATCAGATCCGCGGCGTGCAGGCTTCGGCGATGACCATGATCCTCAACCCCACCACGCTCGAGCGTGTCTTCAACAACGAGGTGCATATCCCCAGCGACCAGGACGCCCTGACCATCGCCGAGATCATGCGCACGATCAAGGACGCCACCTGGAGCGAACTCTCCAAGGGTGTTGTCGGCAACTTCACCGAGCGCACGCCCATGATCAGCTCGCTCCGTCGCGGACTCCAGAGCCTCCACGTTGATCGGCTGATCTCGCTGACCAGCCGGGGCTTCCCGGGGGCATCGGGCGCAGCCTTGTCGAACGTGGCCACGCTGCAACTGCGAGAGTTGCGTCAGGAGATCGACGCCGCGATGAAGAAGAGCGGCTCGATGGACACCTACACCAAGGCCCACCTCATGGACGCGAGCGATCGCATCGGCCGCGCCCTGGAAGCCAAGTACACACAGCTGCGCTGAAACACTCCGCGAGCATCCTGTAAGTAATAGCAAAGGGCCCCGCGTACGAATGCGGGGCCCTTTTCCATCGGTCACACTGTATGGGTGTGCGTCGAGAACGCCTCAGTCGCAGCCCTCGGCGAATTCGTTCTGGAACTGGAGGAAGTCGAAGATGGTCAGTTGCCCATCACCATCGAAATCGGCGCGAAGGTCGCCCATCGCAAAGAGGTTCTGGAACTCCAGGAAATCGAAGATGGTCAGTTGCCCGTCACCATCGACATCGGCACGGCATCCACCACCGCCTGCGGCAAACAGTAACGCCTGCACGAGCATGAGGTCGCCGTCGGTCGAGATGTCCCAGAATGACGCCGAGACGGTGTTGGGCGGCGGATAGAAACCAAGGTCAACACGCTTCTCGTTCGCGCCGATGGCCACGAGAACGCGTCCATCGCTCCACTCTGCAATGGCGCGAGCGCCGGGGTTCAGGGCGGTCACCCGAGGACGGAAGCTCGACGTGCCTCCGGAGAACGTCGTCACGCCAGCCATGATCGGATGATCGGGTTCGAGAATCGTACCAAGCGTTGCCAAACCAGACTGGTTCCCGCTGCGAGCGACGATGACTTCGTAATCGGGGTTCGCACGCCAACGGCCCGAGATGTCGCGGTCCGTGGTCGTGCTACTGTTGGCAAAGACCGCCACCACCACACCGCCCCCAGCATCAACATAGTCGGCCAGCGTGTCGCCCAAAAGGGCCGGGTTGATCGGCGTGACGTTGGTCCAGATGATGATCGAATCGAAGGCCAGCAACTCGTCGAGCGTCGGCGTCACGGCGCTTGTGTTGATGACCGTCACGCTGTCAAACCGGGCACTCTCGACAAGGATGCGTTCGACTTCCGTGAACTGCGTGCCCGTGCTCGACGCTGAGGCAGCCGCCACGATGGCCACGTCCTGAGCGGACGCTGCGGCGGCCAGGCCTGCGGTTGCCAAGAGACATGGAATCAACTTCTTCATCGAATCCCCCTTTGAAATGTCACATATGTGACCCCCTACAAATGTGAGTAGCAATACGCAAATTCATGCTGCATTGCCGACGACGTTATCAGTATACTGGTTCTCAAATACGAGTGCAAGACCTTTTCTAGACTTTTTTCGTCTGGGATTCCACCCGATTGATCCTGTCTTGCAACTGTGCAAACCGACCAAGGACGGTGTCAGCTACACGAGGGAACGTACTCAGTAGCCCCATACCCAGACGCGCTGTCAGGCTGGTCCAGACCTCGGTCCGAGGCCGACGCAGGCACGCGACGATGGCACGTGCGACACGCTCCGGGGGCTGGATGAACGCCTTCGGGGTGTTCTCGACGAGGCTCCCCCCACCGCTGCGACGCCGGGCTTCTTCGAAGAACTCGGTGCTTGTTCCGATGGGATGCACCGTTGACACGTGGATGCCCAACGGCCGCAGCTCGTGTCGCATGGCGCGGCCGATGTGCCATTGGGCGGCCTTGGTGGCGCAGTAGGCACCATAGCCCGGAACAGCCATCTTCCCGATGCTGCTCGAACAGATCAGGACGTGGCCGGACCTGCGCTCGAGAAAGCGTTCGATCGCGGGCCGTGCGATCCGCAACGTGCCAAAGAAGTTGACTTCAAAGATCTCGCGCATCTCGGCATCGCCCGTATCGTGGACGGGCATTTCGAAGCCGAAACCGGCGTTTGCAAAGACGGCGTGCAAGGGGCCGAGCTGTTGCTCGGCTTGTTCGATGAATGCTCGGCAGGATTCGTCGCCTACCACGTCGAGTTCGAGAGCCAAGGCAGTGCCGCCCATGCGTTCGATGTCTTGCGCAACCGCCCGGAGCTTGTCCATGCGCCGGGCCCCCAGGGCCACGGGCATGCCTGCGGCGGCGCAGGCGAGCGCGGTGGCCTTGCCGATGCCACTGCTGGCCCCGGCGATGGCGATGGGCTTGCCTCTGAGGTCGATGGCCATCATCTATCCCTTGCGTTGGAAGGCGCGCATCGGTTCACGGTAGCCAAGAGCCAGGGCCGTTGCGAGGTACGCAACCGCACCGGCGAGAACGCCAAAGGCCAGCCTCAAAGCGCGGGAATTCCAGCCCCGGACCTCGGGCCCGAACTCCACGACAATGAACACCACGGCCGCCATGACTACGACGCATGGGATGGCCTTCCAACCGCGCAAGCAGGCACTCTGTGCAATATGCAGGTCGTGCTTGTGCCGCAGGAGCACGATCAAGGCTACGGTCTGCGACGCGGCGGCAAGGGCGGTGGCCCAGGCAAGGCCGGCCTCTCGCAACCACCAGATGAGCGTGAGATTCAGCCCAAGATTGGCCAGCAATGCCAGCAGCGAGACGATCGCTGGCGTGCGGGTGTCGCCACGGGCGTAAAAGGCTCGCGTGAGCACCTGATTGCACGCGTAGGCCCACACGCACGAGGCGTAACCCATGAGCGCGAACGCGGCGCGGCGCGTGCCCTGCTCGCTGAAGCCTTCGCCACCGCCAAAGAGTGTGGCAGTCAGGTCGCCCGCAACGAGCATCAAGCCCACGCTGGCGGGCAGCGCAATGGCCAACGAGAGCGAGAGCGCGTCGATCAGCGCTTTGCGGAAGTTTTCGGGCTGGCCCGCGAGCCGGCTGAGCAATGGGAAGGCCGCCGTCGCCACGGCCACGCCGAAGACACCTAGTGGAAACTGGTAGAGCCTTTGAGCATAGAAAAGTATGGCATTGGACTGCTCGTCGAGCGGATAGGCCAGCCCGAACATGGTGGCACCAAACCAGATGGGCCACATGGCCAGGAGAACATCGAGCAGGGCGCTGGCCTGGAGGGTGCCCAGCCCGATCATGGCACCGGCCCATCGTCGCAGCAGTCTTCGAGCGCTCTGGCCAACACCGGCCAGCACGCGCGTCCATCGCACGTATCGCCGAAGCTCGAACAGGCTCCAGAGCACTTGCAACACACCCGAGAGCATAACGGCCACGCACAGCATCATGGCGGCCGATTCCTTGCTGGCACCATCGCGCAGCGCGTGCAGCCCCACCGCCCCCAGCACGCAGGCGTTGAGCACGATGGGCTGTGCCGCCGGCGGGGCGAAGCGACCGTGCGTCTGGAGCACACCGGCGAGCGTAGCGGCGATGCAGATCAATGGCATGAAGGGCAGCGCGAGCATGACCAACGCGATGGACAGGTGTCGCGTGCCGCCCGGCTCGGCCATCGACAGCGCCAGCCACAGGCCAAGCTCACCCAAGACCGTCAGCCCAGCCGTCACCAGGCCGAGCAAGGCAACCGTAAACGAAGCGAAGCGGTCGGCTGCCCGCGCGTCATGCTCGACCAGCGACGCATACTCGGGCACGAAGGCCGCCGCCAGTGCGCCCTCGCCGAAGAGCCGGCGGAAGGTGTTGGGTACCGCAAATGCGGCGGCAAAGGCCGAGCCGATGGCGGTGTCACCGAAGAGCCGGGCTGTCACGACGTCGCGCACAAGCCCGAGCACACGCGAGAGCAGTGTGAGCGAGGAAACGACGCGGAAGGCCCGGGCCAGGGTGGTCATGGCCTTGGCTTCCTCGGCGGGTCCATCCAACGCACGATCATTGTGACGGCAGCCACCCCAAGCAGCGCGCCGACGACATTCGCCAAAGCATCGGCCACGTCAAACACACGCTCGAAGATCGGGATGGCCTGCGATCCTTCGTCCAGAAGTGCGTAACAAACTCCGATAGTCAGCAGCGCCGACGCACCACGCCAATGTCGCGGATCAAACCAGCCGGTCATGCCGAGCAGGAAGGTCCACGCCCCAAACGCGCCTACATGGATGAGCAGGTCAAGCCGCCAGCCCGGCACGACGTTGACATGGACCCCGGGCTTGTGCGTGGCCACGAACAGAGCAACTGCATAGAGCACAAAGGCGACACGCCACAACCGAGGATTCTTCCAGATCACGGTGTGGGCTGCTGCTGGACTGGGGGATGCGTCACGATCTCGGGGGTATCGGGCTCGTCTGCATCGAGCGCGTCGACATCGACCGGCTCGGCCGGGGTCGGAATCGACGCTGGAGCCGAAGGGTCGAGCAGTGCCAGGAAATGCCGAGCAAGTGCCGCGTAGTCTCTCGCGCCGGCGGCCTGGGGGGCGTACTCGAAGATCGATTGCCCGAAACTGGGCGCTTCGGCAAGTTTGATATTGCGGCGGATGGGCGGCCACAGCACCCGGGCACGCTGCCAGGGCACGCCGCGGTCTCTTGCTTCGGCAAAGAACGCCTCGATGTCGCCCACGACTTCTTGCGTGTGGCTGGCCTGCTGGTCGTACATGCACAGCACCACGCCAGCGACCTTGAGGCTCGGCCTTACCTGCTGGGCCACGAGGCGGACGGTTTCGAGCAGTTTGCCCACGCCGTGGAGCGCCAGGAAGTGGGCCTGCATGGGGATGACCACCTCATCGGCGGCGGCCAGGCCGTTGAGCGTGAGCAGGCCAAGGCTGGGCGGGCAGTCGATAAGCACTACATCGATGGGCCGGGCCCGGCAGATGGCCTCGATAGCCAGCCGCAGGCGATGGTGTCGGCCCTCGGCCTGGGCGAGTTCGGCCTCGACGCCAGCCAGGTCGGTCTCGCTGGGCAAGAGCCAGAGGTTTTCGCCAGCCGGTACGACGTCGGCGGTGTTGGGTTCGAGCAATGCGTCGTAGACCGTTGGGGTCGAGCCGTCGCCCTCAACCGCCACCCCCAGGTGCAAGGTGGCGTGGGCCTGGGGGTCGAGGTCGATCAGAAGCACCCGCTTGCCCAGCCGGGCCAGGGCGGCGGCCAGATTGACGGCGGTGGTCGACTTGCCCACGCCGCCCTTCTGGTTCATCAGGGCGAAGACCTTGGGCACGCCCCGGGGCATCGGGGCGGGCACGGGGGCGGGCTCTGGAGTTGGTTTGGAACCTGGCGGGTGGATATCCATCGCGCGATTCTACCGCCACGAGGCAGGGGCAATCACAGCGCCAAAGGCATTCAACACACAACACACATCCGAAACGCCAATCGCGTGCTGAATCCGCGACGTGATGGCCGCTCACGACGCCGTACGCTTGGGCGACTTGGAAGGGTCGATGGCCAGGGAGGCCTGAGCTTCCAGGTGCTGGCGGCGGCTGATCTTGATAGCCGTCACGCCCACATAGCAGACCACCACCAGCGCCAGGGCGTACACCACCCGGGCCCGGCTGAGGCTCATGGCCAGACCCAGGATCGTCACGCACAGTGTGATGCCATAGAGGGCCAGCACCGCGCCCTTGACGCCCAGGGCCCGCTTGAACATGTGGTGTAAGTGCTGGTCGTCGGCCTCTGTGATGCTCTTACCGGCCATACGCCTGCGGACGATGGCCAGCACGCTGTCGATGATGGGCAGCGAAAACATCATGAGGCCAGCCAGCACGAGGTGGGTCTGGCCCATGTCGCCCAGTGTCAGGATGATGACGATGGTGCAATAGCCCAGCAGCATCGAGCCGCAATCTCCCAGGAAGATGGACGCGGGGTTGAAGTTGTGGGGTAAAAAGCCCATGCACGCGCCCAGCAGGGCGAGCGTGAGCACGACGCGCTGGGCGTCTCGCGGGCCGTGGTCGATGACCGCCAGCGAGAGGGCCAGGACCATGAGCCCGGCCACGGTGATGGCCGTCGTACCCGTGAGCAGCCCATCGAGCCCGTCGATGAGGTTGGCGGCATTGCAAGCGCCGATGACGAAGATGGCAATGACACCAGCACCGGCCCAATACACCAGATTAAGTTCGACAGGCGATTCAAAACCAGGAATGGGCACGTAAAACACCAGGTCGCTGTTGGCCAGCACGCCCAGGTCGACGAGCACTTCGCCGATGGGTCGCAAGACGCCCTGGGCCACGCGCACGCCAACGTTCTCGATGGCCAGTGCCGCAGCGGCAACGAGTTGGCCGCTGATCTTCAGCCCGGGCCGGATGCCGATGGCGTCGTCGAGCAAGCCCACGATGGTGATGATCGCCATGCCCAGCAGCACGCTGATGGGCACGGTGGCGTGATAATCGCCGTCGACCATGTGCTCGCTGGGAAAGACCACGCCCAGGTCCCCCCACGCGGTGGCCAGGTAACTGACCAGCACCCCGCCCATGATGCCCAGGAACACGGCCAACCCGCCGAGATACGCGACCGGAACACGGTGGATCTTCCGGGGGTCGCTCGGCCGATCGATAATGCCCGAGTAAATCGCCATGCGGCGGACGATGGGTGTGGCGATGATGGTGATGGCAAACGCGGCGATGAACACCCAGATATAGCGGTGGAAGATCCCAAGGCCTGTCGTCGCCAGGGTGTCGGCGGCCTCATCGGGAATCGATGGCAGCGTGATGTTGATCGTGGGCCAGGTCATCGACCCACTCCCATCCGACCCAGTGCGTCGGCAACGGCAAGGATCGTGGACCGAAGGTCATGGACAGGCTCGAAATCGATCGCCTGGCGGAGGCGGCCAAGGTGGGGGACACGCCGGCGAAGGTCCTCAAATCCCGGGCCATACGCCTTGTCGTAGGGCACCAGTTCGATCGGCGACTCCGACGAGAGCACCTCGACCACCGTCCGGGCCAGGTCGAGGATGCTGACGGCAGACTCGGAACCCACGTTGTAGATGCGGCCATGCGTCTGCGGCGTGCCAACAAGGTGAACGAGCGCTCGTGCCACATCGCGCACGTCGCAGAAACAGCGCACCTGCTGGCCATCGCCGAAGACTTTCAAAGGCTGACCCGAGAGGGCGGCACCGACAAACCGGGGCAGCACCATGCCGTAGCGACCCACCTGCCTGGGGCCCACGGTGTTGAACAACCTGGCGACCACCACCCCAAGCCCATGCTCTCGGTGGTGGGCCAAAGCCAGGTACTCATCCAGCGCCTTCGAACACGCGTACGACCAGCGCGTCGCTGTCGTGGGCCCATAGACCACGTCGTCGTCCTCATGGAAGGGCACGCGTTCGCTCTTGCCATAGACCTCGGAACTGCTGGCGATCAGTACAGAGGGCTTCCGGGCGGTCGGGCTCGAGGCGTATCGCAGCAGGGCGCTGGTCTGCTCGGTGTTGGTCTCGATGCTGCCAATAGGGTCGGCGATGACCAGCTCCACCCCCACCGCCGCGGCCATGTGATAGATCTCATCAAACACGACCGAACATGCATCGGGGCTTTGCAGCCAATCTCTCAGGTCGGCCTCGACGAAACGCAGCCGATCGTGGCCATGGGGCAGATTGGCATACACCCCGGTGGAAAGGTTATCAACGACGACGACAATGTCCCCGCGGGCAAGCAACAACTCGACCAGGTGCGAGCCGATGAAGCCCGCGCCGCCGGTCACCAGCACCCGGCGATGCGGATCGTCGGGATGGTCTGGCGTGCGTGGCAAGGCCTGATTCCTCACTTCAAAACAGGGTCGCTCGTGGGATCAGGACTTGGCTTTGGCCTTCGATGCGGCCTTGGCGGTGTACGAATGGCCCGCGCGGAGATTGCCCCGCAGGTACCCACCGCTGGCGCTGCGGGCGGCGTTGACCAGCACGCCAAGGTAGCGTGCCGGCTGCTCGTCGAGCTCACGCGACAGGCGGCCGATCTGGCCACGCGTCTCGCCGAAGGCGCGCGCCACCAGCAGCGTCGCGTCGGTCACCTGGGCCAGCGCCTGGGCGTCGCCTGAAACAGTGGCCGGTGCCACGTCGAGGATGACATAATCCGCTTCGGCCGAGGCCTGCTTGATGACCTTCGCGATCGCGCCCGTGGCCAGAGCCTCGAGCTCGCGGCTGCTGGGGTCTCCCACGGGAATCACACGCAGGTTGGGGTTGCCCGTCTTCTGGCACACCTCTACAAGGGGGGCACCGCGGAGCAACTCACCCACGCCCGGCCCCATCGGCAGACCGTACACCTCGTGCAGCCTGGGGCGGCGGAAGTTCGTGTCGATCAGGATCACCCGGTGGTCGGCGGCGGCCAACGACTCGGCCAGGTTGCTTGCGACTGTCGTCGCCCCCGAACCGGGCATGGCGGGCACCACCAGCAGGGTCTTGAAGCCACCCGCGCGCATCCGCTTGAGCACCGCACCGCGAACATGCCGGTAACTCTCGGCCATGCCCGAAAGCGGCTGCTCGGCAAAGACACGCTCTGGCGTCTCGATGCGTGCCGGGTCCTCGCTGACGTGGGGCACCATGCCAAGCACGCGGACGCTGGGCAGCGAGGCGATGTCCGCCGGGCTCTTGACACGCTGGTCCACCATTTCCAGCAGGTAAGCAACGCCCGCGACAATGCCCACCACAAGGACGATGCCCGCGGGAACGAGGATGTAGATCTTGGGGAAACTCATCTGCGTCGGCACACGCGCCGAGTGGATGATCTCCACACGCGAGGACGTAGCCATCTGGCTCGTGGCGTCCAGCAATCGAAGGTCGGTCTCGAACTGCTGCTGCAATTCGAGGATCTGCATCATGCGGCGGTCGATGTCCGTCAGTTCGTTCTCGGCAAACACCAATTCCTGAAGCCGAACACCCAACTCCGAACGCCGCTGTGCCAGGGAGGCCAGCTGGTCGCGGATAGTCTGCTCGAACAGACGCACCTGGTCGAGCCGTGTCTGGAAGAGTTCCCGAAGCAGGATCTGTCGTTCCTGCTCGATGCTGCGCTGGAGCGCGGTGATCTGGTGGTCGATCCGGCGGATGGTGGGGTTGTCCTCGCTCAACCGTTCGAGTTCGGCCATCCGCAGGCTCTGGAGCGAGACGACCTGTGCCCGAAGGCTCTGGATCAAGGGCATGGCCTCGACCTCGGCCCGCAGCGTGTCGTTGTACTGCAATCCGCCTAGGCCACTGCGCAGCTGCGCTTCCATGTCGGCCTTCTGCGTCAGCACCGATTGGAGCGACATGCCCAGCTCCTGCATCGAGCCCAGCACGATCATCATCTCCGCCCGTTCCTGGCTCTGCGTGACGTCCAGGTGGTCCATCCGCTTGGTCGTCACGACCTCATTGCGGCGGCGCTCGGCCTGAGCAAAGTCTCGCTGCAATCCGCGGATGGCCTGATCGATAGCGTCCCGTCGTTCGGTGTTCGAACGCGCCCCACGACGACGCAGGTCCTGCAAGTAGGCCGACGAAAGGATTTCCGCCAGCGCGGTCACCTCGTTCTTATCCCGCCAGGAGACGTTCATGCGGATCAGGTCCGTGCCCGCGATCGTCCGGGCACCGACTCGATCTTCCAGATCGATCACGGCGTTGCCGATGTCAAAGACGCCCGATCGTACGTAGCGGTTGTACCACTTCGGCGCTTCGGACTGGAGGCGGGGGCTTTCGAGGGCCTGCCGCAGCAGATATTCGGACACCATCATCGATGCTTCGGTGGCCATGAACCGCGTGAACTCATCATCGTCGATAGACACCTGGTCCGGGTTCGGTCGGGTCTGCGGGGGATAGACCTTGAAGATGACCGGGGTCGACCACGTGGGAATATACGCGGCGATCAGGAAGTGGCCCGCCCCGCCGACCACGGCGCCCACAATCGCGGCCAAAACAAAAACGAACTTGTATTTGCGAAGCACCCGCAGAGGGTCAACACGCGAGGCCCCCTTGGTGCCGACCATGGAGCCGCCGGTCGTATTCGGCGGGCCGCTCAAGGTTCCGTTCGTTGTCGTCGATGCGATTGTCATGCTTTTCTCACGTGGTTCGGCCAGCCGCTGGCCCATGCTCTACGTCGGTCATTGACGCCCCCGAGTTCGGCCCCGTGGCCAATCGTGCCGCCATGTCTTGCCCGGGCCGCTTTGTGCACCCCGGAAGCGTCCGAAAACCCGGCTTGATCCTGCCGGGACTATTCCCTTTGTGCCATCTCAAGAACCTCCAGATATCGATCGGCCCTTGGGCTCCAAGACTCGATGAGCCCCTTGGCCTCGTTGAACTGTGCCCGAGCCTGTTCGATCTTTCCCAAGGCTTTCTCAACCTGCCCCATGCGAATGGCCGCCAAGGCCTCATCGGGCGTTCCCTTGGCAAAGGCCGCCAACTCGTCGGCGACCTGCCTGGCCTCTTCCCCTCGTTGGCAAGCGACCAACGCCACAACCAGTGTGCTCCGCGAGATCGTGGGTGCCACACCACCCGCCTCGATGGCACGGCGGGCCAGGTCCACGGCCTCTTGGCACTGGCCGAGTTCGGTCGCAAGGACGTAGGCCAGGTTATTGAGACTCTGGCTCGCGTTCGGGTTGATACGGATAACCTGCCTCCATGCCGACGCGGCCCCTTGGAAGTCGTCGCGGGCATACAGCGTATCTCCTAGCAACTGCCCGGCTCGCTCGGCGACGATCAGGTCGCGATCTCCGGCAAGTCGGTTCAACTCTCGCAAGCCCTGTTCCCTGGTGGACGGGTCGGACAGCATCAGCGAGGCGAGCATGACCTCGCCCAGACGCTCGGGCGTGCGCTGGACCTCCAATTGCAAGGCGATCTCCATGCGTAAAGCCTGGTCTTTCAGCAAGGCCGGTAGCACGTTGAACCACCGGATCATCGCGTTGGCATCCTGGCGGACCAGCTCGAAGGATTGCCTTGCCTGCAACACCGCGCGGGCACGGTTGCCATCGTCCACCGAGAGCCTCGCGGACATGAGGAGCAGTTGCCACGTGCCCGCGACATTGAGGTTGGGATCCGCGAGCACCTGTCGGGCCTTGGAGCGCGCCTCGGGCGTGCCACGGTTGATCAGGTGCTCGACCAGTTGCGAGGCGGTATCAGCGCTGCGACGCTGCGCCAGTGCGGCCTCGAACAACCGAGTGGCCTCGTCGTGGCGTCCAAGATCGGCCAGCAGACGCGCCATGTCCACGCGCATCTCCGTGTCCGAAGGGTTGGCCTGGGCGGCCCGGTCGATCAGCGCCATCGCTTCGGCGGTCCGGCCCGCCTCGACCATCGTCTGGACCAGCAGCGAACGAAGCGGGGACATCCCCGGATTGATCTCGATGGCCCGCTCAAACGCATCGGCCGCGTCATTGAAGCGTTGGGCCCGCAGTGCCATCACGCCCAGCAGGCGATGGGCCTCCCAGATCGAAGGATCGTGCTTGATAGCCTCGGTCAGGTCGCCAGCCGCGTCGCGCAACAATTCCGTGCGCTCGGCCGCACTAAACCGATCGGCATCCTGCAAGTCCGTCCAGATCAGTTCGGCCCGGCGCGTATAGGCCCGCGCCGAGGTTGGGTGCGCGGCCAGGGTGTTACTCAGTGCCTGACGGGCGGCCCGTCGATCGCCTCGACGCAGCGCCAGGTCGGTGCGCAGGATGCCGGCGTTCTCATGCCGTGCCAGCGGAGCGTCCAGGCCGTCCAGAGCGCTCTGGGCCTCGTCCAGGCGTCCGCCCCGGATGAGGGCCTCGATGCGTCCCAACCTCAGGGATCCGTCCTTGTCCTGCCCGCTGGCGATCAACTCGTCGATGACACCGATGGCCTCGGCGCTGCGACCACTGGTCAGCAGCAGGACCGCCAGGCTGCGACGCATCGGCATGTGGTCGGGCGGGTCCAGTTGCAGGCTGCCGCGAAGGACGGCGATGGCCCGGTTGGTCTGTCCCCGGCCCTGGAGGAAGTTGGAATAGGTCAGGACATCGCGCACGCCCAGTGCGTCTTCGCGCTGCTTGCCGGCGAGGTATTGCTCGAAAACGCCCAGTGCGCGGGGCGTGTTCCCTTGCTGTGCGTGCCAGCGCGCGTCGAGCAGCACGAGCTCCAGGGCGTCATCTTTGGAACGCAACTCGTCGATCAACGTTCGGGCCTTGGCCCATTCACCAAGCTTCACATAGAGGTCGGCCAGCACCAGGTTATTCCGTCGATCATCGCGAGCGGTTTCACGGATAGCCTCTCGGCGAAGCATCGCCAGGGTCGCGTCGCCCACCTCACCTTCGAGCGCAAGCCATTGCTGCACGAACAACTCGTCGGCACCGGCGATGCGCTGCGACTGCCGGGCCACTTCGAGTGCCCGACGCGTACGCCCCATCTCGGCCAAGGCGCTGATGACCTCGCGGATGTTCCCGATCGAATCGGGTTGGATGCGCAGCGCCTCCTCGTACGCACGGACCGCATCCTCGACCCGGCCCAGCCCGCGAAGGATCTGCGCCCGACGGTACAGAATCGGCACGCTCGAAAGGCCTTCGGCGATCACCGAATCGATCATCGACAAGGCTTCGGTGGAACGCCCCTGCGAGTGCAACAGCATCGCACGCAGGACGCGTCCGCCCGCCTGATCAACGTTCAGCCTGGCCGCCTTGTCCGCCAGAGCCTGGGCCGTCTGGAAGTCCTTGGCGTCCAAGGCGCGCCCGAACAACACCTGGATGACCTGGCCGTCGTCGGGGTCCAAACGCTGGGCGGCGTCCAACGCGATCTGGGCTTTTTCCGTCTCGCCTCGCATGGTGAACAACTGATACAGCATCATTTCCGCCCGCACGCCATCGAATTGGGCGCGGATGCGGCTCTCGGCTTCGTCGGGCGTGGAGAGCATGGCCAGTTGGCTTCGCAAGCCTTGCAACATCTCGTTGCCGGGATGGTTGGTAAGCCCTTGCTCGACGACGCGGATGGCTTCCTCGAAGCGTCGCTGCATGCCAAGCACGGTTCCCAGCATGTTGTACAGACGCGGATCGCTGCGTTCGCGTGCGATCGTCTGCCTGAGCAAGGCGATCACCTCCTCGTAACGCGGCGCTCTTCCGCCGGTGGTGTCCATCAACCGGCTGGCCTGCACGAGCACCTGCTCGATGGGGTCGCTGGCGACACGCTGCCCGCTCTCAATGAGCATGGCGTTGTACAGGTTCTGGATACCTGCGTCATCCGGAGCCAGCGAAGCGGCCTTCTCGATCGACTCCATGGCGCTCTTGCGATCTCCCAACCGTTCCTGCAACGTGCTCAGCGTTGCCCAGGCAAGTGCGGCATTGGGCCTCAATTCGACGTACCGCTTGAGCTGGTCCAAGGCCAGCCCAGGCTGGTTGCGGTCCATGTAGATGCCCGAGAGCACGTAGAACCCTTCGGGATCGCTCGCGCCCGTATCGGTCTGGTACTTGATGGCCAGACGCTGGGCCTCGACCAGATTGCCATTGAGATAGTTGATCCGAGCGTCCAGCAGCAGCAGGGCCGTCGACCCTTGTCCAAAGAACTCGTCGGCCACGCGACGCAACTGGGCGACACGCTCACGCGCAGCGGGCCTTGTTTCTTCCGTGGCACGTGCCGCAAGGTCGATGGCGCTGCTCACGCGTTGCAACACGGCCTGCTGACGCAAGATCGACAGGATGATGCCTTCCAGGCTCACGGGGATCGGGCTCGAATCGACAACCCGGGTAAATGCCTCGATCGCACGCTCATGGCTTCCCGTTTCGCTCAGGAAAACACCCTCGAAGAAGTGCAACTGCGCCCGCAGGCCCGGATTGTCCCGGTGCGCCGCCAGAGCGGCCTCGAACACTCGCTGCGTCAGCGGGATGCCCGCCTGAGGCGTGGTGGCACGTTCGAGTCTTTGCAACATGCTGACGACTTCGACGCCCAGCTCCAGAGGATCGGCGCGTTGCAGCAGGTCCTCGACCAAGGCCCGCACCCGTGGCGCGTATGCCTCGGCCAGCGCCCGCTGGGCACGCAGCGTCTCTTCCTGCGTTCGCAGTTGCCGGATCGGCCGGGCGTCCATCTGGAGGTCGTAGAACAAGCGTGCCAGCCGGACACGAGGATGGGTGGGCGAATGCGCCAGGAAGTCGTCGAGCACCTGACGAGCCTGCTCCAGATAGACCTCGGGATCGATGACCGTGCTGCGGGCCTTTTCGGCCTCGGTCATGAGCCATTCATACAACCCGACTGCCGACGCGGCGTCTCGAGGTTCGACGCGCAGGGCGGCCTCGAAATCCGTGACCGTCTGGTTGCGAAACTCCGGGTCGGGCTCGCCGCTGGCGATCATCATGTTCAGATTCGCAAGGGCGCGATACCGACGCAGACCATGCCACGGCGCATCATCATCGTCCGCCTGGGACGAGCTTTGGAAGTAGGAAATGGCAACGGTCGCCTCGTTGAGCAACGAGACCCAGCCCGCCCGGCTCGATCCGCCCAAGGCCTGCTGCTGGCGATACAACACCTGGAGGTAGCGGTCCCAGGCCTTGGCGTCGGTGCGCTTGGCCATCGCCAGGCCACGCAGGCCCGGCATGTAGTTCTTCCAGTACATGTCGGTGTACTGAACCTGCGAGGGGGGCACCAGCTTCTCGATCGTGTCGATCCACTTTTCAAGGTAGAGGATGTTGGTGCGGTCCTTGTTGACGGCCTTGGCCAGGGACTTCTCGGCCTCGACAAAATCCCCCGCCTGATAGAGCGTGATGCCGGCCTGATAGTGGTCGTCGGCCGATTTCTTGACGATGAAGTACGCGGCCCCGGCCATGCCCACGAAGACAACGCCGACAATCGAGCACAGGATCACGACGAATCGAACATTGACACGGGCGGCCATTGCTGCCTCCATACTCATCGACCGGACCGGGCCGGCAAGTCATTCATCCACGCGGCGTGGTCGAGCCGCCTTCTTCGGGCCACTGGCCCGTCACAACCTCGGACCAATCCGGCACGCAAAGCATCAACTCACCAAGCAGATCGTCGAGCAGATCGGCGGCCACCTGGGCCAACTCCTCGGCGCTCTTCACACGAAAGCTATTGAACTGGACCTTCAGGTAGTATGCATAATCGGCCTTGAGATCAAAGGCCAACAGCCGGACACCCTCGGCGCTCGAACGGTGCTCGCCATTGACGATGAAAAAGTAGCCCGCGAACAACGAGGGCTGTCCTGGCAACGAAAACTCGGTAACGCGCATCTGGACCTGGTGCGGGTCCAGCGGTAACAACACCCGCTGCCCCGGGCGGTTGGAGAAACTCCCGCGAGAGAGCGAGACGGTGTAGGCGCGGCCCTCCCATTGCTCGGGCGCGTCGCGCATCGGAAGCCATCGCTCGCTGTTCAGAGGCACGGGCACGACACGAGTGCCCGAGCCGATCTGGAGTCCGCCGCCCACGAAGCACCGTTCGGGGATATGCGGCACGGTATCGATCGAGCCCGTGTAATACGCCACGTGCAGGTCGATCTGCCGGGGCAACTGGCCGGGCGCGGGAAACTTCTCCTCATACGTCCGTGTGACATAGTTGGTCGTGCCGAGTGTCACCTCGATCTCGCTGGGCTCGAAGCGGTCGGCCCCGACCCTCCGCCAGCGCTCGGTCTCGACTGGAAGGTCTCGCATCACCAGTCCGGTGCGCGGATAAATTGGTTTCTTCTGGAGGTGCAGCCCAAGGGCGCGGATCGACAATCCGAGCACCGCGCCACTGCACAACAGCAGCACGATGCCCACCACGGCGGCGACGAACACCCCACGGGGCAGACCACCAATGGAACCTCGCCCCGCGGTCATAGCTTGGCCTTTTCTGGAAGTGGTTCGTCGCTGACGACCCGATTCAAGGCCCAGACCACCAGCAGGAACAGACCAAAGCCCGGCAACAGCAGCAGCGTGCCGATGAGCATGTGCGCCTCGCCGGTTGCCAGGTCCGGATCGACCAGCACGGTCAGGAAGCCCAGGACGGCCACCCGTACGACGTTCAGTCCGATGGCAACCGGAAGCGAGAGCAGAACGACCGCGACGCGCTGCCACCATTCCTTGCTCAGGGTCAGCGCCATGGCCGCCCCCAACGCAAAGAACGCGACCACCATCCGCATCCCACTGCACGCTTCGGCAACGTTCAGGCGGTGCTCGTCCCCGGCCGAATCAAAGACCGCGATGATGTTCCCCTCCACCGTCGACTCGATGCCGAAGGGATATCCGAAGATGGTCAAGAGCAGATACCCACCCTGCGAGGCGATGAGTTGGAGTTGGAAGGTGATGGCGATCATGATGCGCTCGGAGAACGTCACCGTGAAGATCAGGAACGCGATGGGCATGACCGCCACGCGCATCACGCTTGGCCCGAACACCAGCAACACGAATCCGAACACGGCCAGCACCAGCGCGAAGCCCTGGAGCATGTGCGTCGGCACCGCAACGATGAAGAACACATAGCAAGCGATGCCAAGCAGCAGTGGCAGCAACCCGGGCCAGAACGGTTCCGCCGAGGCCTTCAGCAGCCGATCCCGACGCTGGTAGAGCAGGAACACGGCAATCGCGGGGACGAAGAACGCGTGCCCCCAATCGTCCAGCTGCTGGTAGCTGATCTTGCCCTGTCGGAAAAACCACTGACCGAACAGCAGCACAAAGCCGAGCAAGGCCCCGGTGCCGATGGCTCCCATCGCCCAGCCGCGCAACGACCCGAGCGCGGCGGCCGCGGCCTGTCGCTCTTCGGATGCCCGACTTGCCGAGGCCACGCTCACGCGCCGCTGCTCCCCTTCTTCATGCCCTGCACGCCGACAAACCAAACCCTGCTACGACAACTCCCCACGCGGGTTCAGCCCACCCTGAACGATCAGAACCGGCTGTCGCGCGGCGGCGGGCCGAATACGTCGTTGCCGAAGTTGCGATCCAGCAGGAACCCGAACCCGTACGAGGCACGGAACCCGTTGCGTATGACGGCGGCCGGATACGTCCAGATGGCCGAACCGACGTTGATCCGATCGTTGGCCTTGAGGTAGATGTCCGGCTCCAGCCCGCGGTTGATGGCCCGCAGGTCCAACTGGATAGTGGCCTGCCGATCGTTGTCGAGCATCCGCACCAGTTCGATCCGCTCGGGCACGCCCAGCGTGTTGACACCACCGGCCTGGTCGATGGCCCGCATCAGTGTCAACTTTGGTGCCAGGCTGAAACCACCCGGGCGGTTCACGAATCCGGCCACGAAGTACAACGACTGCGGCCGCGTGGGAACCCGGATGATGTCTCCCGGCTCGATCACGATGTTGTACCGCATGTCGCCCTTGATCAGTTTCTGGGCGGGGATGCGGATGATCCGCTGCGTGACCATCTGGCCGGTCGACAGCCCACCCGAGAGCGCTCCGCCCACCGAGGCACCCGGATCGGCCGCCGTCGTCGTGCCCTGTCGGACACGCACCCACTGACCGTCCAGATACATCCACGCCGTGTCATCGCCCAGCCCACGGGTGTCTTGTGCGGGCTGCCTGCGGTTGGCGGCATCATCGACCAGCCCGATGGCCGGATCGCGGGGCTGATCCTGCGACTCGCCCATCGAAGCCGCGCCAAACACGCCGGGTCGCGGCGTTCCTTCACGCCCGCCAATCAGGCTGTCTACGTCACGCAGCAGGTCATCGCCCGTTGGTGCGCCCGATGCGGGCGTCGTCCTGGGCCGATCCCCTTCGTACCGGATCTGCCGGGAATCGGACAAGGCGATCTGGCGGATGACAAAGATGTCGTCCGCCCCTTCGTTGATCCAACCCGCCAGGGCCAAGGCGTCCATCAAGTAGAAGTCGGCCCGAGGAATCTCGATGTTGTCAGGCCGGCCGACCGCACCGACGATCGTGTATGTTGCCAGGCGACGTGTGAGCAACTGCACCTGCACGAACGGCTCGGTCACCAGCGACAGCGCCGCTTGGCTCACCGCTTCGCGGATGCCATCGGCGGTCAGGCCCGCGACGGCAACTTCGCCGATTTCGTCCATGAAGACCCTGCCACGAGTATCGATGAGCAGATCGAATTGGCCCGGAGCGCCGCCGGGGCGCAGGTCTGCGATGGAGACACGGATGAAGTCTCCCGGTCCCACCCGGTACTCCCAGGGTCGGGGCACCAGATCGTCGGGAGACACCTCGCTGTATTGCACATACTCGTCGTCGGGGCCCTCGATGGCCGCGATCCGATCGAGGATGGGGGCGGTCGTCGGGGTGATCTCCCACCGCCCAACGACGCTCTGGTCGAACCAGCTATGGAAGTTGCAGCCGCTTTGTGCCAAGGCACCCAGCAGCACGGCCCCCACCAGGACACCGTGCCCCGGGCGGATCTTCATCGATCGTGTCGTGTCGGTCATCGGGAACGCACCCTTTCCCCTGGAACTGCCGAGAACCCATTCTCGTTTTCGGTTGGGCCAACCATGGCCCAGCCGAAGGTCTGGATTGTTATCAGGCCGCCGCCCGAAAGCGGCCCGGGGAGTTCCCCTGAGGCCTGAAGCCATACTCCATCGCCCGCCCCGGGTTCGCCCAAGGCTGGCATGATTCATGCATCGTCACGACGGAGCCCCGGGCTGAGCCCAAGGTCCACAAAACCGTACCGGCGGGCACATTCCCACACCTATCCTTGTGCATGGCCATCGTCCCAGACGCCGAAACCCGGCCCATCGAGCCAAGCAACCAACCAAGGCACCCTCGTCCCGCAGGGGGAAATCCCCTAAGACGGGTCGACAAGCCACTGCTCAGCCTGACGGGCTTGGTGCTGAACAACGAAGATTCACAACAACTTGCGAACAAACGCAAGCCGAGCTGGCTCAAGGCCAAACTCCCCGGCGGGCCGGGCTATGAGCGGGTCAAGGCCATCATGGATGAACACGGCGTGTTCACGGTCTGTCAGGAGGCCGGCTGCCCCAACATGGGCGAGTGCTGGGCCCGGGGCGTGGCCACCATCATGATCCTGGGCGACACCTGCACCCGTGCCTGCGGCTTTTGCAACGTCAAGACCGGGCGGCCGCCCCTACTCGACAAGGACGAGCCGCGCCGCGTGGCCGAGAGCCTGCGGCTGATGTACGAGCACGCCCGACTCAAGCACATCGTCATCACCAGCGTGAACCGCGACGAACTGCCCGATGGCGGGGCGGGCATCTGGGCCGAGACGATCATCCGGGGCAAGGAGGCCTGCCCGGGCATGAGCCTGGAGGTGCTGATCCCCGACTTCGAGGGCAACTGGGGGGCGCTCCAGATGGTCATCGACGCCAAGCCCCACATCATCAACCACAACCTCGAGTGCGTCCGGCGGATGTACCCGGCGGTGCGACCGAGCGCGAAGTTCGACCGCTCGCTGGAACTGCTGCGCCGCGTGAAGGAGCAGGGGATGGTGGCCAAGACGGGCATCATGGTGGGCATCGGCGAGAAGGACGAAGAAGTGCTGGCGCTGATGGATGATGTGCAGGAGAAGACCCATGCCGACGGCGACGCTTGCGACATCCTGACCATCGGCCAGTACCTCCAGCCCACGCGAAACCACCTCCCCATCGACCGCTGGGTACACCCCGACACGTTCGCGATGTACAAGGAAGAGGGCCTGCGGCGGGGCTTCAAGGTGGTGGAGAGCGGGCCGCTGGTGCGGTCGAGCTATCACGCCGACCACCAGGCGGACGTGCTGAGCACGATCGAGGCGGAACGGGCGCGGCGGGGTTGACTGGTGTATAGCTTGGGGTATACCATGTCTTGTTGCCGCTTCATATCCGATCGTCGAAGCGGACGCACAGTGGTGGGTTGATGTAGTAGCTCGATGCAGTTTTCATTTCGAGAGTCGACTAGCGTTTTGGGCTGAGATCGGAAGCCGCCTTTCGAAGTGAACGTACTCAAGCAGTCTGGGCGAACTATGTTGTTCGCGCCAGCTAATTTGAGTTGTTCATTTCGAAGGACACGCGCCATGCCATCAGAAGTCCGCTACGCCCTCGTCAGGAAGCTGCTGGAAAACAATGGCTGGCAACACGAAAGAACAACGGGCTCGCACCACATCTTCACCGGCGAAGGCCGGCCGCAGTTCTCCATCCCGGTCCACAAGGGCAAAGTCAAGCCGTTCTACGTCAAGCAAGTCGAGCGGGCCATCGAGGCCGTCCGCAAGCAGCAAGAAGAAGGCGACAAAGCCTGATCCGGCCCGCCCGTTCGACAGGAGCATCTGGGCCAAGGCCGAGAAACTGGCCCGCGAGTACCAACTCGTGCTCACCGCCGAGCCCGAACTTGGATTCTTTGGCCGAACCGTCGAGATGCCGTTCGTCATGGCCGATGGTCCAACGCTCCAGGCGTGCGCCGAGTCAACCCTGGAAGCCACCACGGCCACCATCGCCACGCTGCTCGAAAAGGGCGAACGCCCCCCCACCCCCGCCCGCGAGGGCAAGCGCGACCAGCAGGTCAACATCCGCCTGACGGCCGAGGAAAAACTGCGGCTCGAAGAGGCCTCGCGGCGTGAAGGCTTCCGCAGTCTGTCGGACTTCCTGCGCGCCAGCGGGCTGCACCGGGCGGGGTGACGCCCCGCGCGCCTCGCCTCTACACTTGCCCATGACCCAACCCGCCCGCTCTTGGATGAAGCGTTTACCGGTGCTGGCCTTCTTGGCTCTGCTGCTCGCGGCGTTCCTTTGGTACGTCCCCGGCGATGGGCACGAGCTGTTCTGGCCCAAGCGATGGGGCGTCGTCCAGGAGGGGGCCATCTATCGCAGCGGCGAGCCCACGCCGAGCGCGACGCGGCGGGTGGTCGCACGCCACGGCATCCGCACGATCATCGACCTTGGAGCCCACACGCCCGGCACGCCCGAGGAAACCACCGCCGCCGCGTTGGCCGAGGAACTGGGCGTGAAGCGGTACCGCTTCGGGCTGATCGGCGACGCGACGGGCGACCCCAACGACTACGTGCTGGCGCTGCGGATCATGAACGACCCGGCCCACCAGCCGGTCTGGGTGCATTGCGCCGCGGGCAGCGAGCGGACGGGCTGCCTCGTCGCCCTGCACCGCGTGATCAACGATGGGTGGACGCCCGATGACGCCTACGCCGAGACCCACCGCTACGACCACCGCAAGAACCCGTACCTCAAGCCCATGTTCGAGCAATGGCTGCCCGACGTGCGGACGGTGTACCTCCAAGGCGGCCAGATCCCCTACGAGCAGGCACGCGACGCCATCGGCGGGGCGGGCAAGATGGAAACCAACGGCGGACGCATGGGTCCCTTCGAGGGCCTGCGACTGCCCCCCCCGCCGCTAATCGAATTGCACGCCGGACCCGAGACCGAGCCTGCGTCCGAGGGGGGCTGATCCATGGAACCCATCCGCGTTGCCTGCGTTCGATACCTCAACACCGCGCCTCTGGTCGAGGGGCTCGACAGGCTCGAAGGGCTCACGCTCATCCCCGCCGTGCCCGCCGACATCGCCCCGATGGTGCGCCAAGGCGGGGCCGACCTGGGCCTGGCCTCGATCATCGACGCCGCTGGCGAGGGCGAGCCCCTGGCCATCGTGCCCGCGGGCATGATCGGCTGCGACGGGCCGACGCTGACGGTGCGGTTGTTCAGCAGCGTGCCGATGGACAAGGTCACCACGCTGTGCGCCGACGCCGACAGCCACACGTCGGTGGCGTTGGCACGGGTGCTGCTGGCCGAGCGGTATGGCGTCTGGCCCCGCTTGGTGGGCTTCAACGCGCTCGAGCGCGTGGCGCTGGGCGGGCAAAAAGTCGAACAGGACGCCGACGGCTGGCCGGCGACGCTGCTGCTCATCGGCGACAAGGTGGTGACACACAGCCCGCCGGCGGTTCGCTACCCCCACCAGCTCGATTTGGGTGAGGCGTGGAAGGGCCTGACAGGCCTGCCCTTCGTGTACGCGTCGTGGATGTGCCGGGCCGAAGCGCTCGAGACAGATGCCGGCCGGCGGCGGATCGCGTTGGCGGCGGCGATGCTCGACCGACAGCGGCGGCACAACGCCACCAGGCTCGACTGGCTCGTTCGGCAGTGGGCGCCCGGGGCTCGCTGGCCGGTGGACCTGGCCCAGCGGTATATCGGCGAACTGTTACGCTACGAGGTGGGCCCGCGCGAGCGCGAGGGTGTGACAAGGTTCTTCGAGTTGTGCGGGCGGCATGGCATCGTGGACGCGTGCGAGCCAAGATTTGCCGACCTGGGCGCGCCCAGCGTTGCGCCCGGAAGCGTGTAGGCCATGGCCCGGCAAGGCCCGCAGAGTCCTGCGGCCATCGACGCCCTGGCCGAACTGCGCCGCGCGCCGCGGCGCGTCGTGCTGCGGGCCATCGAGCGGCTGGAGGCGGGCATCATCTCGCTCGACGCGAAGAGCGACGTGCCCGCGGGCTGGTTCCTGAGCACGGCCTCGGGCTACGCCATCGAGGCCAAGGGAAAGGTTTCGGGCGCCATCGCCATCGCCGACGCGGGGGCGATCATCGAGGCGCTGTGCGTCGAGATCGTCCACCGGCCCGAGGAATTGCCCGAGGGCTGCCTGGGCGTGCGCGATCTGGCCCGGCGATGGAACGTGGCCGAGCGCACGCTGCAACGCTATCGGCGGCTTGGCCTGGCGCCGCGCCGTGTTCGATTGGGGCGTACGTGGGCGCTGGCCTATTCGCCCGCGGTCGTGGACGCCTACGAGGCCCAACGGCGTGGGGCGATCGAG
Source organism: Phycisphaeraceae bacterium (assembly GCA_026126305.1). Taxonomy (GTDB): domain Bacteria; phylum Planctomycetota; class Phycisphaerae; order Phycisphaerales; family UBA1924; genus JAHCJI01. The sequence continues at coordinate 4,505 of JAHCJI010000015.1, read as the reverse complement.
CGGGCCTCGGGCTTCGGGCGATTGACCAGTGACGAAAGGGCCACGGCGCTGCGGCGCGCGGGCGAACTGGCCGGCAAGAGCCCCAGCGCCGCGGCGGCCATCATCGCCCGCGAGCTCGATCGGAGCCACGAGGCCGTGCGGCAGTTGCTCGTGCGCGAGCGGGGGGCGACCTCGGGCTGGACGCAGCGGCAGCGCCGGCTGGCGCTGCGGGCCCACGACCGCTTCCTCGAGCCTGCCGACATCGCAAGGCGCGTGGGCCACGACGCGACGGCCACGCGACGCATGATCGATTCGTGCCGCCTGGAGCGTTTGCGTTCGCTGGACCTGCTGGTGACTTCGATAGACGAGCCGTCCAGGCCCGGCACGGCGCTGGGCGCACCGGGCCCGACGCTGCTGGCCGATTTGGTGGCCGAGATGCGCCAAGCCAGCCCTCCCGAGCGCGACTTCGAGCGGCGGGTGACCACGTACGCGCGATTTCTCACGTCGCGAGCGGCCCATACCATCGCCCGGACCTCCGCCAGCCGACTGCGGGCCGAGCCCATCGACGAAGCCGAGGCCGACCTGCTCTGGGCGGCCCGGCTGCGCGTCGAGGCGCTGCGGCCTTTATTGGGCATCGTGCTGCGCGGGGTCGAGGCCCGGCTGGGAGACGAGATCGAGTCGCTGCCGGCCCGCCGCGCCATCGCCCGGCTCGAGCTTGCCCTGGCCGCCGCCGCCGAGGCCGCCCTTCGTTACGACCCCGCCCGCGGCGGGCGCTTGAGCGCGGCGGTGACCATGGCCGTCGACCGTGCCGCGGGAGAGTCGGGCCCGCCTTCGGCGCGCGCTGGCGCGCGGCGCACTTTCGCCCAAAATACCATCGCCGACTGGACGCGCCACGTCGCGCCGTGGCAGGCCTTCCTCGAACCGCCCGCCACGCTGCGCCTCGGCCTGCACGCCATCGACCCGGACCGACGCGCGTTGCTCGAGGCACGCTATGGCCTGGGTGAGCGGCCGCACACACTGGCCCAACTGGCCGAGCGTTTTGGCATCCACCGCCCTTGGGCGGCCCGGCGTGTGCGCGAGGCGGCGCGGGCGGCCATCGCGGCGGGGCGATCGGGCGGCTAGGCGCGGCGTCGATACCATCGGGCCATGACCAACCTCCAGCCAGCCCTGAGCGCCGAAGAACGCCAGCGCGTTCGCATCGAGCACGTCCGCTTGGTCGTCGGGCTCGAGGTCCACGTCGAGCTGGCCACCCGCAGCAAGATGTTCACGCGGGCGGCCAACCCCGCCGGGCCTGGCGCCTCCAACGGCGAGCCCGCGCCCAACACGCTGGTCGATCCCGTGGTGCTCGCCCTGCCCGGGGCGCTGCCCGTGCCCAACGCCCGGGCCGTCGAGCTGGCCATCGCCGTGGGCCTCACGCTGGGCTGCACGATCGCCCCGGTCACGCGCTTCGACCGCAAGAGCTACTTCTACCCCGACCTGCCCAAAGCCTACCAGATCAGCCAGTACGACCAACCCTTATGCATAAACGGCGTCGTCGATGTGCCGGCCTTCAACGACCGGGGCGAGGTCGTCCTCGACGCCCGCCCTACGCGCATCGGCATCGAGCGGGCCCACCTCGAAGAGGACGCCGGCAAGCTGCTGCACGAGGCCCCCGGCGGGGGCGCCATCGACCACTCCATCGTCGACCTCAACCGCGCGGGCACGCCCCTGCTGGAGATCGTCACCCGGCCCGACTTCACCTCCGCCGCGCAAGCGGAAGCCTTCTGCCGCTGGCTGCGCCACACCGTGCGCCTGCTGGGCGCCAGCCGCGGCGTGTTGCAGGAAGGCCACGTCCGCTTCGAGCCCAACATCAACTGCGTGCTCACGCTCGAGGGCGGGAGAACCGTCGCCACGCCAATCGTCGAGGTGAAGAACCTCAACAGCTTCCGGGCCGTCGTGGGTGCCATCGAGTACGAGCACCGCGTCCAACCCGAGCGTTGGAGGCAGGACGGCCGCGTCATGGGCCCGGGCAGCAAGCGCACCTTCGGCTGGGACGACGCCAACCAGCGCACGACGCCCCAGCGCGAGAAGGAAGACGCCCATGACTACCGCTACTTCCCCGACCCCGACCTGCCGCCGCTGCGCATCGACGCCGACATGCTCGAACGGGCCAAGGCGATGTCCGCCCGGCCCTGGCTGACGCGGCTCAAGTCCCTCACGGGCGACCTTGCCCTGCCCATCGCCGACGCCACGCTCATCTTGAACGACCCGGCCACGGCGGGCCTCTTCGAGCGGGCCCACGCGCTGCTTGCCGGGCTTGGGCACGAGCAGGCCGCCGCCGCCCGGGCGCTGGCCAACGCCCTGACGCAGAAGCTCGCCGCCCTGGCCAACGCCCGCGGGCTCGGGCCCGGGGCCCTTGCGATCACACCGGAAAACCTGGCCGACCTCATCGACCTGCGGCTGCAAGGCGAGCTGAGCAGCAACGGCCTGGACGAGTTGCTCGAAGCCCTGGCCACGGGCCAGGCCGACAACGGCACGACCGCCCGCGCGCTGGCGAGCGAGCGCGGCCTGCTGCTGGTGCGCGACGCCGCGGCCATCGACGCCTGGTGCCAGGCCGCCATCGACGCCCACCCCGCTGCCGCCCAGGAAGTCCGCGCCGGCAAGCCCCAGGCCCTGGGCCGGCTCATCGGCCACGCCATGCAGCAGGCCCAGGGCGCGGGAGACCCCAAGGCCATCCGCCAGCGGCTGCTCGAGTTGCTCGCTTGAGAGTTCGCCAGATGGCAAATCGCAGATGGCAGATGGCAGATGAAGAGGGGAGCTTCCGCCTCTTGATCTGCTATCTGCCATTTGCGATTTGCGATCTGGCCCAGTTGCCCATCGCCGTCAGCGCCCAGTTCCGCTCCTCGCGCGTCGTGCTGATCGCCGACACGTCCCAGTCGCCCCGCGTCTCGCCCAGCACCCGGCCCAAAGCGTCCAGCGTGCAGGCCCGGTCGAAGTACCGCATGCGATTATTCATGAGGCTTCCGACCTCTACCGGAGGCCATTGGGGCTCACAACAATTGGCTTGGTTGCTGGAGGACAGGTCGGCATTCTACTCGCTGGTCAAAAACATCAATCACAGCGCACTGAACTACAATGATCATGCCAGCCACATTCTGGACATATCCTTAAATCTAATTTATGATATCTGCACTTGGGACATACTCCAATATCATGCATATTTTTAATCCTTTTGTAGATACCATAGCTCGAAAAAACAACTGTCGCAACAAACAATATCGTAAACACAAGAGCTATTGGCATGTGGATCGTGTAATCTCCGTCATCATACAGTTTCCATTTATACCCAAATCGCCATCCAGCATCAACCACCACACCCTCAAAACCAGTAAACCCTGACCAACTGTCTCGCCAAAGCCTTAACTGGCCATGAAAGATTTCTAAATTATCATTAGGTCCGATTCGTACACTTGCGTGCAATATGCAACTCATGACAACCAGAGTCGCCAATACCACAGAGGATGCGCAGCACAACCATAACAAGAATCTTTTCATGTTACTCCCCTTAGTTTACGGTGCATACACAAAAATAACCGCAGAAAGACGAGTAGTTTCGATCTCGATTGGGATTAGGGTTGCGGAGATCGGCATCCGTAGGATCAAATATAATTTTACCAGAGCCATCGACGTCTAAAATAGGACCTCCGGATCCCGGCTTATGCGACCAAGTACAATCACTCTCCTGTCTCAGGAAATGATAATCTGGCTCTATGCCATTTCCAAGTCTCGGATCAATAAAGGCGGCAATTAACCAGCATCCCGGTTGACATCCTGCTGGAATACTCCCGCACTGCGCAGATGCTGGCCCAACCGTTGGTGCTACTCCAGGCTCCCTCATGATGCCGTCAACCAGATCCTTGCAATCAGTTAACTGATCTCTTCTGGTTAATCCACGGGGAGATCGAGAAGACCCGCGCTGTCGAAGAGCGTATACCCAGCAGTTCTCTATTCCTGCATCTTGAATGCAATCAGAGTACCAATAGTATCGACTATCACCTGCTAATCCGGAATGCAAGACATGTGTAGCCAGTTGATACTTGAGTCCTTGTGCATCTTTGCCAACCACCGGCGACGACCGCGCATACTCATACAGATTCGCCCCATCCACATACCCAGCCGGATCCCTCTGCACCCACCGCCCAAGGTCGCTCTTGTACACACGATGCCGCACGTGGCTGAGCGTCGGGATGGAAGAATCCTGCACGTACCCAGCGTAGCCGATGGTGCTGCCGTCACGCGACAGCGCGTCCCAGCCCAGCGTTCCAGGCGAGTTCGCCGTCGCGTCGTCGCCATCGATGACGCCGTCGAGGTTGATGTCGGCATACGCGCGATAGGCGGCGCTCCAGCCCGAGATCGTCGTGGCCTCGGCAGATGTAAACTCACCGTCGAAGTTCAGATCGCCCGCGGGCATGCCAAACACGCGACCATAAGGACTGTAGAACGCACGCTCGCGTTGCACGCCGGCGTCGCTGACGGTGACGACCGGA
>JAHCJI010000014.1 GCA_026126305.1 Phycisphaeraceae bacterium | reverse complement strand
CTCGGGATTGTGCTGGTGCAGACGCCCGAAGGGCGTGGCGCAGTAGAGCCGAAAGGCGCACAGCTTCTCGGGCTCGCTCCACACACGCCGCGTGCCGCCCGAGCCCCCACGCTTGTCCGGCCACGTCGCTTCGGCCATGTTCCAGGCTAGCGGCGTGGGCCGGGCGGAGGCGTCGGGGGGGCGGGGAGCTTGGATCGGTCGGCGTGGGTGGAGCCCCTCCCAGAGCCCCCCTCGCCCCGGCCCGCTCGAGGAAGGTGGGGGGTGGGGAGCAGGCACTGGCCATGAGCCACTGGCCACTGGGGGGTGGGGGGGAGGCCCCCCGCGTCACCGCTTGGGTTCGTGGTGGGGGGGTGGTGGCCCTCTCCAGAGCCAGGAAACCCCACGATCGTGCGAGGGGCTCGTTGGGTTCTTCCCCAGTGGCCCGTGGCCAGTGGCCAGTGGCTCCCCACTCCCCCCCAATGCCCAATGCCTGATCCCCAATGCCTTCCTATAGAAAGGATGCCCCCCAGCCTCCCAGGCCGCCCCGCCCGCGTGATCGGACCAAGATCGCAAGATTTTTCACCAGAAGTCTTGATGCAGACTGGAGTTGTGCCTCGGGGCCGCCGATGGATACACCAAGCCCGGCGGGGGCATCCCGAGTGTTTCGGGGGCCCAGTCCGGGGCGCAACCGTGCCGCGCACGCGGGCGGCACCGATCCGCAAGGGGCACACGCATGTCGAGATTACCCGACACCGATCAGGGACTGCTCAACTGGGCAAGCCAGCGGCTGGCCATCTGGGCCGGGCAGGGTTCGCCGCCGAACATCGGGATTACGTCCGATCAGGTGGCCGAGGCCCTGGCCAAGCTTTCACAGGCCCAGGCCGCACTGACCGCCGCCGAGGCCATCCGCCAGGAATCGATCAACCAGACGGCCATCAAGGACCAACTCGTGGGCGACCTGCGGGCGACGGTCGCCGGCCTGGTCACCCAGATCGAGGGCTTTGCCAAGGCCAGCGGCGACCCGGGCGTGTACACCCGGGCCAACGTGCCCGCCCCCAAGGCCAAGACCCCCCGCACCGAGGCCCCCGTGCCGGGCAACCTGAAGATCGAGAGCACCACCAACGGCAACCTGCGCCTGACCTACGACGCCAACAAGGGCGTGGGCTCGGTCTTTGTCATCCAGCGCCGCGTCAAGCCCATCGGCCAGCCGGCCGAGGAGTTCCAGTTCAAGGTGACCACCGCCGAGAAGACCTGGCTGGATACCGGCGTGCCCCACGGGCTCGAGTGGGTGGCCTACCAGGTGGCCACGAAGCTGACCAACGGCGTGCTCAGCGACTGGTGCAACGCCGCCACGTTCAACTTCGGCACCATCGCCAGCGTCATGAAGCCCACCAAGGCCCAGCAGGCCACGGGCGATGGGCCGGGCGAATCCCTGACCATCGACGACGCCCAGGCACTGCGCGACGCCCAGACGGCCAAGGGCAAGGGCAAGGCAGGCTGAGCCGCCGGGCTCCCGGAAGACCCGATCGCCATTCCCCAATGGGGATTGCATCCCGCCCTCGCTTAGGACTCCGGCCTTGCGGGGGCTTTTTGTTGGTGCGCGGTCCAAGAGAAAGCCCGGACCTGGGCCCGGGCTCCTGGGGAGGAGAGAAACAGGGCCCGGGCGTGCGCCCGGGCCCGGTTGTTGTGGATGCCGGTGGGACTTAGCGCTTGGAGAACTGGAAGCGTCGGCGGGCGCCGGGCTGGCCATACTTCTTGCGCTCGACCTTGCGGGCGTCGCGGGAGAGGAAGCCCGCGTCGCGCAGGGCGTCTTCGAGGCTGGGGTCGTAGTCTCGCAAGGCCCGGGCGATGCCCAGGCGGACGGCCTGGGCCTGGCCCATGTAGCCCCCGCCCGTGGCGCGGATGACGATGTCAAAGCGGCCCTTGGTGCCGGTGATGTCCAAGGGGGCGTACACGTCGCCGCGGTCGCGGTCTTCGGTGAAGTACTCGGCCACGGGCTTGAACTTCTTGCGGTTGCACTGGATCTGGACCTCGCCCTGGCCCTCCTTGGCGGCGGGCTTCATGCGCACGCGGGCGACGGCGGTCTTGCGGCGGCCGGTGCCCCACCACCAACCGTGGCGGTCGGGGGGGACGGCCTCGCGGACGCGGCGCTGCATGGGCTGGTGGCCCTCGTCCTGGGCGACGGCCTGGGCCAGGGCGCTGCCGCCCAGCAGGGAAGCGCCGCCTGCGGGGCGGGGGGACGAACGCTCGGTTGCGAAGGAATCGGTCATGAGAGGCTCATCTCCACGGGCTGCTGGGCCTGGTGCGGGTGCTCGCTGCCCGCGTACACCTTCAGTTTCTTGAGCATGACCCGGCCAAGCCGGTTCTTGGGCAACATGCGGCGGACGGCGTCCTCGATGAGGGCCTCGGGCTTGCGCTCTCGCAACTGGCCGAAGGTCTCGGACTTGTGCCCGCCGGGGTAGCCCGAGTACCGCATGCGGAAGCTCTGGGCGTCCTTGCGGCCGGTGAGCTTGACCTCTTTGGCGTTGGTGACGATGACGTAATCGCCCGTGTCCACGTGGGGCGTGTACTCGGGGCGGTGCTTGCCCATGAGGACCTGGGCGATCTCGGTGGCCATGCGGCCCAGCACCTGGTCCCTGGCGTCGACCAGGTGCCAGCGCTGCTCGACCTCGCCCGTCTTGGCCATAAAGGTTTGCCGACGCATTGCGATCTCCTGCGACCGGCACGCGGACAGACGCGGCCGGTGGCACTCCAACGTACGCCGCCTACCGGGCGGGGCGGGCCGAGGGGCTGTCGCGGGTGCGCTGCCCATCGGCAAGATTGACCTTGCGGCCCGCGAACAGCGGTCGCCCGCCCATGGACGGCTCCCGGTCGCGTAGGGAGAAAGGATAGACCCCCCCGGCCTTGCGTCAAGCAACAAGGGCCCGCCGCTGGCCTGGGACCCGTGCCGGGCCGATGATTGGGGCGATGGAGCAGCCCCCGACGCCAGACCAGCGGCCCTTCCCCCCCTCGCAGCCTACGGGACCCATCGGCGTGGGGGGTGGCAAGCGGGCAAGGCCCGAGCCGATGCCCGAGCCAAGGCCCGACCCGGGCACGCCCAGGGCCGCCCGCACGGCGTGGCTGGTGCTGCTGGTTGCCCTTCCGCTGGTGGTGGCCATGCAGCAGTGGCGGGCCCACAGCAAGCCCGAGCTGGACCCCGCGGCCATCCACGCCCCCATGGGCGACAACGTGGAGACCAACGCCCGCTTTGGAACACGGCTGGGCTATGCCCTGGGGCCGGCCGGGGCCCAGTTCCAGAACAACGTGGACGAGGCGGCCTCCACACCCCTCCAACGGCTGCGGGCGGCGATCTCGGCGGGGGAACTGATCGGGCCCGACGAGGCGGCCCGTCGGCTGGCGGGGATCATCGACGACCTGGAGCAGGTCGACCCGGGTGCCTTCGCAGAGGATGATGCCAACGCCAGGGCCAGGCGGGCCTTGATCCTGGAAGATGCTCGGGTGCTGCGCGAGCACTATGAGTCGATCGCCATCAACGGGTCCGGCACCCAGCCGCTTGAGGTGGACGTGCTCGAGGGGCTCGTGGCCCGGCACGGGTATTTCGCAGAGCTTGTGGGCGTGGCCCACCTGCCGGCCAACCACGAGCGGCGCAAGGACCTGCTGGGGGGCGCGTTGGTGCCACTTGTGGTGATGGTGCTGGTCATGTGCCTGATCGGCCTGGGCCTGCTGGCGGCGGTGGGGCTGGGCATCACGGCCATCGTCCTGCTGGGCCAGCGGCGCATCGAGTGGACGATGTGCCGGCCCCTGCCCGGGGGCAGCGTGTACCTGGAGTCAGTGGCGGTGTTCGTGGTCGCGTTCGCGGCGTTGCAGATCGCGGGTAAGTTGGCCGCGATGATCGGTTCGCCCGTGGACATGATCGTGGGTGCGCTGTCGCTGCCGGCGCAGTGGCTGCTGCTGCTGTGCCCGTTGTGGCCCCTGCTGCGCGGGGTGTCGTGGGCGCAGGTCCGCGACGACCTCGGCCTGCGGGCACCCAAGGGCTGGATGATCGAGGTGCTGGCGGGCATCGCGGGCTACCTGGCGCTGCTGCCTTTGGTGCTGGTTGGCGTGGGCGTGATGCTGCTGCTCTTGTGGGCCCAGGGGCAGTTCTTTCCGGCCGACCCGGACGGACCGGGGGCGAGCAACCCGATCCTGGACATGATCCAGGACCTCAACCCGGTGACGCTCGTCCTGCTGTACACGATGGCCACGATCTGGGCTCCCTTGTGCGAAGAGCTGATCTTCCGCGGGGCGATGCTGCGGCACCTGCGGGCCCGGCTGGTGTTGCCCTTGGCGGCGGTGCTCAGCGCGATGGTGTTCGGGCTGATGCACGGGTACATGGCGTTGCAGCTGATCCCGGTGACGATCCTGGGGTTCAACTTCGCGCTGCTGCGTGCCTGGCGCGGGTCGCTGGTGGGGCCCATCGCCGCCCACGCGCTGAACAACGCCGTGGTGCTGGCCTTGCTGTATTCCGTCGCGTTTGTGATGTACGGGTAAGCGGACCGCTCGAGCGTGCGGTTGCGATTGCTTTACACCAAGAGGATGTCGAGCACGCCCGCCGCGCCCAGCAGCACGCTGACCATGCCGTTGAGTGTGAAGAAGGCCATGGGGATGCCCGCGGCCCCGCGTCGGGCCAGGATCAGGTGCTCATAGACCAGCAGCGCCGCGGCGGCGAGCACGCCCAAGGCGAAGATCGTGCCGAAGGCGGGCCAGGCGAGCAGCACGCCCACCAGGCACGCCAGCGAGCCGGCGTGCATCATGCGGCTCAGGGCGTTGGCCCTCTTCCAGCCGAAGCGGGCGGGGATGCTCTTGAGGTTGGCGGTGCGGTCGAAGTCCAGGTCTTGCAGGGCGTAGATGGTGTCGAAGCCCGCGACCCAGAGCAGCACCATGCCCGCCAGGAGCCACAGGGCGGGCTGGGCGAGGGTGTCGATGCCGCCCACGGCGATGGCCGCGGCCAGGGGGCTGGCCGCCAACGCGCCGCCCAGGAAGGCATGGCAGAGCCAGGTGAAGCGCTTGGTGAAGGAGTAGAAGGCGATCCAGGCCAGGACGGGGGCACCCAGGATGGCCGGCCACCAGTTGCCGAAGAAGATGCCAAACATAGTGCAGGCGGCCAGGAAGAGCGACGCGCTGATGCCCAGGGCCGCCCACCCAGCCGCGGTTGGAAGGGTGCCCGAGGCGAAGGCCCGTTGTCTGGTGCGGGGGTTGGACGCGTCGATATGGCGGTCGGCCAGGCGATTGACCACCATCGCCCACGTCCGGGCCGCCACCATGCACACCAGCACCAGGAACAGCATGCCGGCGAAGGTGGGCCAGTCGGTTCGGCCTGCGCTGGATTGTGGGGCCACCATGCACGCGGCAAGCAGGGCAAAGGGCAGCGCGAACACGGAGTGTGCCAGTTTGATGTCACGCGCCAACAGGGCGGCGGACTGGAGCGTGGGACCGGACCGGGTGGTGGTGGACATCTCGGGAATATAGCACGGCGTTTCGTGGCAGAATGCAAACGCCCGGCAGACGCGTACCTGCCGGGCGAAGGGGTTCGGGATGCTGGACGTCGCTTACTGGCAGCCGCGGGAGAATTGGTTCTGGAACTCGAGGAAGTCGAACACGTCCAGCACGGTGTCGTTGTTGAAGTCGGCCTTGGGGCTGCCGCTGCCGAAGAAGGTCTGGAATGCCAGGAAGTCGAAGATGTTGGTGGCTCCGTCCTGGTTGAGATCGACGCGGCAGTACCGATTGATCTCGACGTCGTCGATGAACCATGCGTTGGTGCTCACGGCGTCCACGGCGGTGATCCGAAGGCGGAACTGCGAGCCCGCGGCCAGCAGCGGAAGTTCCCATTGGTTGTGGACAAACTGTGTCTGGTTGGTGCCGTTGGAGATGATGGCACCCAGAGGTTCCCATCGCTGGTTGAAAGTCGAGAAGTACTCGACCCGCAGGAACTTGCCCGATTCGACAAATCGGTGCTGGGACCAGATCGTGACGTAGGTGGGGGTTTCGCCAGGCGGCGGGACGATGTATCGGTGGGTGGTCAGCGTGCCGCCGGGGCGGATGCTCAGCGCCCTTGGTGCGCTGATGGGGTTGATGACCGAGGTCGTGACCATCACGGCGGTGGCCTCGGCCCAGCGATCGGGATCGAGCGTGCCACTGGCATCGAAGGTTTCCTGGAATGGCAGCGGCTGGGGGTCGGGGTCGGTGATGATTTCATCGATGCACGGGCGTGTCTCCAGGAACCCACGGATAGTCGATCTCGAAGCCGCACCGAAGCGGGTGATGTCACCCGAGCATCCGCCGATACCGGCACACATGATCCGGCAATCGCTGCCCGAGCAATGGGGAGCGCTGTTATTGTGGCCGATTTCGTGCGAGACCACGGCCACGCGTGCGGATGTGCCAAGGCCGACATACTGGTTGACGTTGTAGCCAAGGGTGGTCGTGCAGGTGCCCGAGAGCCAGGCCACGCCCAGTGTACCGCCGTCGAAGTTCTTGCCGCTGATGAGCGAGGCGGTGTCTCGGCGGACCGAGCCCCTCGAGGCACGCCAGTGGTTGGTCATCTGGTTCAGCAGGGTCGAGCCCGAGGTGCTCGTGTAAGGAGAACCGCCAGTGGGGCGCACGATGATGGTCGTAATCTCGATGACGGTGTCGACATCGCGCTCGTAGATGGCGGAAACAGAGTTGATCAGGGTCTCTACGGCCGAGATGACCGAGGCTTCGGATGAGCCGCGAAGCAGGTACAACTCGTTGTCGGTGTCCACGCCCAGTTCGAGGCGAAGGGTGCGGTCGACGCCGGGGCCTTTGGGTGCCGGGTTGCCGGCCAGACCGCCCAGCATGCCGTCAACGGTCCCGCAACTTCCGCCGATCAGTGAGGTGTCGTCCGATTGTCGATGGACGACGTGCAAGGCCGGGTCGGCACCGGGCAGGCGTTCGGCCAGAGGCTGGACGATCCAGACCTGGTCGGGCACGTCGCCCAAAGTGATGATGGCCGAAAGCGAGCCGCCGAAATAGCCCGCCGTTACCTGGCTTCCGGGCACCTCGACCACTTCACCTCGATAGGTTGTCGCGGGCGGGGGCACGATGCGCTGATCCGTGCCGTCGGGCAGGGCCACCAGCACTTGGAAGTCTGGCGAGCGGAGGGAATGGGGCCGGAGAACAACGGAGAACACCCGATCGCCGAGCATCACGCTGGTGTTCAGTGTGCCTTGATGGTCGGTTTCGAGAACCAGCCGCTCGATGCTGTGCGAGAGGAGGTTCTCAAAAGAAAGCGGAGACTGGCCCGGATTGGCTGCCCGGCCCTGCTGAGCGAATCCCGATCCTGTCTGAGCCATCGAGGGGGCCGAAACGACCAGCATCGACAGGGCCGATGCCAAAAGGCTCGCGGTCCACCCGCGAGTACGGTACATGCTTGTCATGATGGAAGACCTCCCCGGAATTGCGCAGCCGAGGCATGGGGCACGGCTACTCTGGCTTTGGAAACCCATATAAAAAGCAAACAGGCAGGTTCGCTATGAGTTTCCCGAACGGATGCGTTTACAAATGGCAGTTTGATGGCGTTACCAACAACATTCATCCATCGCAAACAATCCAAAAGAACACACTAACCCAAAGCGAGCCTGGGGCAAGCATTCGGTTTCCATTACAGGTTGAAATTTGTGCGTTCGGTGTTTATCGGCACCACATTTGGGGCTTATGCTCACCTATGGGTGAAACTGACCTGGACCGATTGAGAGGAGTGATGCGTGTGACCAGCCAGCCGGCGATCACGATCGCCACGCCGGAAGAGTCATACGCGTTGTCCCTGATTCGCGATTCTGCGGCCGACCTTGGCATGGTGTGCCATCGGTGGACGCTGATGGGCGGGCTCATGGATGCTTCGGTCGAGGACTACGGGCAGATCAGCGATACCGAGGCTCCAGACAAGGCCCTCAGGCGGATCGCCCGTGACCGGCAGCCGGGGGTCTACGTATTGTTGGATCTGGGGCCCCACCTGGAAGAGCCCAAGGTGGCCCGGGCGATGCGTGAGGCGCTCTTTCGCGCCCACGAGCAGGCCCAGATGCTCGTGCTGATCGACCACAGCCCCGTCACGCTTCCCATCGTCCGGCAATATGCCACGCAGTTCGAGGTGTTCCCGCCCGAGGGCGAGGAGATCGAGCGCATCGTGCGTTCGCAGTTGCGTGCCCACCACCGGCACACGCCCATCGACGTGAGCATCAAGCGCAGCGAGTGGGAGGCGATGATCCGGAATTTGCGCGGCCTGACGCGGCGTCAGATCCGAAACATCATCGCCGAGGTCGTGCGCGAGGACCACCGCTTGGACAGTGACGACCTGCACGCGGTCATCGCGCGCAAGCGGGAGTATGTCCGCTCCGATGGTTTGCTGGAGTTCATAGACGCTCCGACGAGCCTGGACGACATCGGCGGTCTCAACACGCTCAAGAAGTGGCTTTCCAGCCGGCTCTTGACCAGCGAGGCCGAGGCCGCCGAGCACGGGCTCGACTCGCCGCGTGGGGTGTTGATGCTGGGGGTGCAGGGGGCGGGCAAGAGCCTGTGCGCCAAGGCCATCAGTGCCGCGTGGAAACGCCCGCTGTTGCGGCTGGACCCCACCGCGTTGTACGACCGTTATGTTGGTGAGAGCGAGAACCGACTGCGGACAGCGCTTCGGCAGGCCGAGCTCATGGCCCCGATCATCCTGTGGATCGACGAGATCGAAAAGGGGTTCGCCTCGATGGGCAGCAGCTCGAACGACGGCGGGCTCAGCCGGCGGATGTTTGGCAGCTTGCTGACGTGGATGCAGGAGCACCGCGAGCCGGTGTTCATCGTGGCCACGGCCAACGACATCGAGAGCCTGCCGCCCGAGTTGATGCGCAAGGGTCGCTTCGACGAGATCTTCTTCGTCGACCTGCCCGGTGAAGAGGCCCGCCGGGCGATTCTCAGCATCCACATGCGCAAGCGGAAACTGAACCCCGATGATTTCGACCTGCCCACACTGGTCGAGGCCACGGCTGGCTTCAGCGGCGCCGAGATCGAGCAGGGCATCATCGCCGCGAGGCACGAGGCCTTTGCCCGGCGTGAGAGCGTGACAACCAAGGGTCTGGCCGAGGTCTACGCCGCCAGCCCGCCGCTGAGCGTGACCATGGCCGAGCGGGTCGGGCAGTTGCGTTCGTGGGCTCGGGGTCGGTGCGTGATGGCGGATTGAGAGAGCCGCCGATCAGCGGGCGAACCACTGATCGGGACCGTCGGCATCGCGGCCCGCGCGCCAGCTTTCCAGTTCGTCGTTGACGAAGCGGAAGTAGACCGGGCGGTCGTGGACATGGCCGTAACTGGATCCCTCGTAGCGGTAGAGTCGCCGATCGCGGACCTCGTAGATGGTGACCGTGTCGTCAACGATGGTGCGCGAGGCGCGGAAGATGGCCCCTGGGAACAGTTCGCGGAATTGGGCCACGGTGGTGCCCGGGCCGAGCTTGCCCAGCCTTTCGCGCTCCAAGTCGGCAAAGCTGGGCGGGGCATCGCCCTGGCGGATGACCTGGGCCGATTCGCGTTCACTGCGGGTGAGCTGGACCCGGTCCGACTCCTTGCCACCTCGATTGCCGATGGCCACGACGCAACCTTGGGCGAGCAAGGCGGTGGCGATGAGCGCGAGCGCGAGCGTGGACTTTGTACGAGAAACATTCGGATGCATACGGAACTCCCTTGCCTGTACCGACCCTTTCCTGAGCCGGACATGTGGTGCCCGGGCGGTCGAGCCCGGTGTTGATACTTCATAAGGAAGACGCCCGGGTTCGTTTCACCCGTCATGATCGAAATCCATCAAACGCGGAAGATAGCACCCATCTTCTTGCCCAGCAGAGCGCTGGCACCTACGAGGGTCAGGGTGAGCAAGGCCATGCCCCACACGCCCATGGCGCTGGCGATGGACGGGCCGTCGCCTTGGCGGTTGCTGAAGGCGTAGATGGCGCGGGTGATGGGCCAGTCGTCCTGCTTCTGGGCCAGCAGCAGGCTGTCGGAGACCTCGAGCATGCTGAAGGCGAACACCAGCAGCGCGCCAGCGATGATGTTGGCCAGGATGAGCGGCAGCACCACGCTGCGGATGGCTCGCAGGCGCGTCGCGCCGAGGTTCAATGCGGCCTCTTCCATCTCGCCGCTGGTCTGTTCCAGCCCGGCCACGACCGAACGGACGATGTACGGCAGCCGGCGTACTGCGTATGCCAGCACAAGCAGTGGGATGGGGTTGGGATCGACACCGACAACCGAGATGACCCCATCGAGGGGGGCGCTGATGCTGAAGAAGCCCAGGTCGAGCGTGCCGCGGAAGGGCCATGCCAGGCTGACGGCTACGAAGCCGAAGGCCATGACAAGCCCCGGTACGGCCAGTGGCAACATGCACAGCGTGTCGAGAACGCCGCGGCCGACGGCCTTTGTGCGTACCAGGAGGTAGCCCACGGTGACGCCGATGGCGGTATTCAGGGCGACGGCAAGGAAGGAGTAGAAAAGGCTGTTGGCGATGGACCGGAAGGCGACGTCGCTGCCTAGTGCCACGCCGTAATGGGCGAGGGTCAGGCTCGTGGGCAGCACGGTCTGGTACCACTGGCCCACGTTGGTGAAGCTCATGAGCACAACGCCCACGTGTGGCGCGACCGCCAGGAGCGTTACCACAAGGAAAAGGCCCGATGCCAGCCAGCCCTTCACGCCCTTGATCGGCACCTCGCTGGCGGCGCGGGTGGCACGTGTGCTCATGGCGTAGCCGCGACGGCCGAAGGCCAGTTTCCCCGCGGCATAGGCGGCCAGCGAAGAGGCCAGCAGCACGAATGTCAGCGCGTACGGGCGCGCCGAGCCCTCGACCTCGCTGAGCCCGTAGAAGATCTGCACCGCCGTCACGCGGTCGTAGTCGAACATGAGGGGCGTGCCCAGTTCGGTGAAGGCCCAGATGAAGACGATGGTGCCCCCGGCGAACAGGCCCGGGCGGATGAGCGGCAGGGTGATGCGTGTGAAGCGCCGCCAGGGCCCGGCGCCCAGGTTCTCGGCGGCCTCGTTCATGGCCGGGTCGAGGTTGGCCAGCGCGGCGGTGGCGTTCAGATAGAGAATGGGGTATAGGTGCAGTGCCTGCACGATGATGACGCCAAGGGCCTTGGCCTGGCCCATGACGTCCCAGTCGGTGCCCAGCAGCGCGTTGATCATGCCTTCGCGGCCCACGATGGCGCGGAAGCCGATGGCACCGACGAACGGTGGAAGGATCAGCGGCACGAGGACGAACGCGCTGAAGGTCGCCTTGAAGGGGAAGCGGTGCCGGGCGCTGAGCAGTGCCAGTGGCAATGCGATGGCGGCGCTCAGCAGGGTGGTGCCCACGGCGATCCAGAAGGCGTTGGTCAGGCCTTCGAGGGTTGAAGGATCTCGAAAGACTCGCGCGACGTGGACAAAGGTCCATCCGTCGGCCTTGCCCGGCGTCTTGGCGAACCCACCCCAGATGGTCAGGACGATGGGATAGATGAGCGAGAGCCCCAGGAAGGCGATGAGCAATGCTACGAGCGTCTGCTCGATGAGCCGGCGCAGGGTGAGGGCGTGCATGGGTTCATGACTCCATGGGGGCGCTCGCCGGCGCGGGCCCGAGCGTCAGCACGGTGGGCACGCCGCGATCGTAATCGGCCAGGTATCGTCGCAACGCGGGCAGGTCGATGGCGTCGATCTCGGCCACCCGCTCTTCGAGCGATCGGCAGCGTCCGAGTTTCCGATAGTCATTGGCCAGGGCACCGGCCCGTGCGGCGGTGGACTCCCCACCGAAGACGATGCGGCTCTTGAGCCCTACGCGGGCGCGTTGGAACTCTTCCTCGGTGGGGGCGCCCTGTGGGGTGGCCAGGCGGTCGAGTTCGGCAAAGAGCACTTCGAGGCTCTCGGCGGCTCGTTCGGGAGTGGTCCCCACGTAGGCGGTCTGCCAGCCCGTGTCGCGCTCGGGGGTGTAGCTGGCGTGGACGGCGTAGCAGAGGCCGCGCTTCTCGCGGACCTCGGTGAAGAGGCGTCCGGACATGCCCCCGCTGAGCACGGCGGTGGCCAATCGCTCGCAGGCGGCTTGGGATGTGCCCTCGGACGGGGCATCCCGCATGACGATGATCTGGACCTGTGCGCCGTCGTCGTGGATGTGGTCTCGGCCGCGAGGGGCTTGGCCGCGCGTTGTCGGTTCGCCCTTCTCGCCGGTCCAGCCTGTCAGGGCGGCATCCAGTGCGTCCTGTGCCAGCATGGGATCGACATCACCCGCCAGCGCGATGATGCTGCCCCTGGGCACGTAGGCCGATCGCAGGAACTTCAGCGCGTCGGCAGGGGTGCAGGCACTCAGGCCGTCACGAGTGCCGTAGTTCGAGCGGTTGAATGGTGGGGGCAAATGCCTGGCCATGGCCTCGACAGCGGCCCGCTCCTGGGGGTCGTCGTCCAGTGCTTCGAGTTCCTGCAATGCCAGGCTCTGGGCCGGGGCAAAGGCATCCTTGTCCATGTTCGGACGGACGATCATGTCGGCCAACAGGGGGATGGCTTGGTCGAGGTCTTGCCCGACGAACGTGGCCGAGAGCCGGCTGGTGCGCATGCCGGTATCGAGCCCGCGCGAGACGCCCGCAGCATCGAGGGCGTCGGCGTGTTCGCGAGAGGTGAGACCCCCCGCCCCGCGTTGGACCATCTCGGCGACGATCCCGCTCAGGCCGAGTCTTTCGGCAGGTTCGGCGGCGGCACCGGCGGGCAGGCTCCAGTTCAGGGCGCAACTCTTGACGCCGGCCATCGGCTCGACCAGCAGCACGGCCCCGCATTCCAGTTCTCGGATCTCAATGGGCATAGGTCACGCAGTTTAGCGGACGCTCGCGGGCCCGGCACGGCTGGGAGGGCTCGCCCAGCCGTCGCAACCGGACTGGATCGCACCCTCATGTGCCGAGCCGAGCCGACGTGGGAGGCCGATCCCGCCGATGAGTTGACCGAGGTGGGTATGCCCGGTGGACGCTCCAACCTGCGACGGACCGTGGACGTGCTGGCCCTTGGGTTATGCGTGGTGGTGGCGTCGCTGGTGGCTATCCAGCAAAGCCGCAGCGACACGGTCGAGAATGTCGTGACCCAGACGGAACTGTCCTTGTCCCGGTTCCATTCGGTGCTGAAGGTCCAGGCCACGACCAGTGGTGTGGCCGTGAACGGCCGTGGATGGCCCAACACCATCGAGGGGAACTGGTTCGGCGACGACCCGCCGCGGAACCATTTGCTGACCGGCGACCGTGCCTGGGTCGAGATCGCACCGGTGGAAGATGCCGACAGAGATCATCCCGTGGATCCGGTGGCCTTCGACTCGCTGGATTTCAAGCCGGCGAGTTTCTGGTACAACCCATATCGAGGCGTCGTTCGCGCAAGAGTTGCGCCCCAGATCAACGATCAGACGACCTTGGCGCTGTACAACCGCGTGAACGGCGTCTTTCTGACGACGCTGTCTCCTGAGGGTGGGCTGATGAGTGCCGAGCGGGAGCGCGACGAGGCCCAGCGTCTGCGCGAGATCGCCGAGCGTGTGCGTGAGATGGCCGAGTCGACCGGTGCGACCCGTGCCCCTGGGAACCAGGTCACGGTCCGCAGGGTCGAGGTGCCAGTTGGGGAGCCAGCCGCGCCGGGAGACCCTGTCGATCCTTTGCACGAGGATGATCCCGATCCGGTGCCACTGCCGGAAGTCCCGCAAGATCCCACTGCTTAGGCGGGGTGTTGGCCCTGGTTCGACGGATCGCGCAGGCCCAGAACGTCGATCATGCCATAGAGGCCTGGCTTTTGTGCGACGAGCCATTGTGCGGCGCGCAGCGCCCCCCTCGCGAACAGGTCCCTGGAGTGGGCCTTGTGGACGAGTTCGAGGGTCTCTTCGGGTCCGTCGAATCGGACGAGGTGCTCGCCGACGATGCTGCCCGCGCGGACCGATGCGACGGCCATGGGCCCGAAGTCTCGTGCTCCCCGGGCGGCGTCCTCGATGGCCCGGCGCAGTGCGTTGGCGGTGCCCGAGGGCGCGTCGGCCTTGCCTTGACGGTGCCATTCGGTGATGGATGGAAAAAAATTTTCGCCCAGGGCCGAGGCGATTTTTTGGACGATCTGGAGGAGCACGACGCTGCCCACGGAGGTGTTCGGCGCGACCAGCACGGGGACATCGCGGGCGAGTTGGGCCAGCGTGTCGAGGTGATATGGCGCGAGCGCGGTGGTGCCCACCAGGATCGGTGCGCGTCGCTGTCGCGCGAGGGACGCGCTGGCCTCGACGGCGCTGAAATGCGAGAAATCTACGATGATTTCAGGCGTTTTGACACGGAGCATGTCGGCGTGGTGATGGGGGCGCTGGCGGTCGATGCGCGCGACGACATCGAAGCGCGGGTCGCTCGTGGCCAGCGCGTCGATGCGAGATCCGACAGCGCCCGAGGCACCGACGAGGATGACGTGGATGGGTGGTTGCATGGGATCGTGCATGGGGTTGGGATCGGGAGGAAGGGGGTGCGATGGGAGAAAAATTTTGTGGACGGATCGGATTCTTCCTGTAGACTACTCAAGCCGCGTGGGGAACAGACCCGATACACGCTGCGCGCGCCCTTGTCCGCGGATGTGTCCGGCTCGCAGGAAGGCGCGTGTGGTAAGTAGGCAAGCCGGGCACGAACGCAGGAGTACGCCCATGGCGAAGAAAGCCGCGAGGAAGAAGACCGCTCGGAAAGTCGCGAAGAAGGCCACCCGTAAAACGGCCCCGCGCAAGACCACCGCCAAGAAGGCCGCCAAGAAGACGGCCAAGAAGGCAACACGCAAGACCGCCGCCAAGAAGACGGCCAAGAAGGCAACACGCAAGCCTGCCGCCAAGAAGGCAACCAAGAAGGCTGCCAAGAAGGCAACCAAGAAGACCGCCAAGAAGGCTACCCGCCGCAAGGCCACACGCAAGGCGGCCCCAGCGGCCATGTGATGCCGACATCGGGGGGGTGAACCTCCCCGAGACGTTCTCTCACACAGTCACACGACGGTCCGGCCACAGCCGGCCCGTCGTTTTGCCGTTGTCGCACACCTGTGCGGCCAAGAATCAGGCACATGGAAAACACCGAACGCAAACAGGCCCGGGCACGAATCCTGGCCAACCTGGCTGGAATCCTCGTGTGCGACGCCGGGGCAGAGCCCGTCCGGCTCGTGGTTGCCGAGGCGGGCGGTTCGGTCACGCTTCCGATGCATCCAGACCTCGAGGAGGCAGGTCATTGGTCCTTCGCCGCCCCACGGGAACTGGACCCCGTTGTCGAGATCTCCGTCGAGCACCTGGAGTCCGGCACCCAGTTGCTTGCCGAGCCCGATGGGGTCGAGGCCGACCGCTGGCTTGCCTATCACGGCTCGACACCTCCCATGTGTCGGTTGGTGTCGCTTGCCGTCGTATTCGCCCGGTACGCCGACGATGATGGACGAACGCGCGTGGCCGAGGACGTGCTGACGCCCAACCCGCTGCGAGCACATGTGCCCGCGTTGTGCAAGCTGCTCAATGCCGACAAGGCGAAGCTGGCCGACGCGTGCGCGCGGGTGGCGGGCGTGCGGCCGCAGTCGCCTGTGGCGGTGGGGGTGGACGAATGGGGCGTCCACGTGCGGTCGGCATTTGACGTGTTACGGCTCGGTTTCGAGGAGCCGGCGATGGACGAGGCGGCGGCTCGGGCGCGAGTCGGGGAGGTGTTGGGTGGGTGAGCGGCCGGTGAGGATGCGGGAGGCGCATGCGCACGTGTATGCGCATGGACGGTCGCTCTCGATGGTGAATCTGGAGAGCTGCCGCTCACCTGACGACATGCTGGAGGCGATCAGGCGTGTGGTCGAGCAAGGGCAGACCACTGTGCTGGCTCATAGCGCCCGCCCTGAATCTTGGGAGCCACGAGGATGGCCTCCTCTGAGTCAATTCGAGGACGTGTGCGGCGATGCCGTCGTGGCTGCGTGGTGCTTTGACTATCACGCCATCATGGCGAATCGGCGGGCCTTGCTTCACGCCAACATCGATGAGGATACAACCGATCCCGAGGGCGGCCAGATTGGCAGAGATACACACGGAAACCTGACAGGCGTTGTGTATGAGTCCGCAGCGGGGATGCTGTGGGGTGCGCTTGAACCACGACAGGTGAACCCGATGGACCTCATCGACGGGATGATCGATCTCGGTGGATTTGCGGAGATACACGATCTCAAGTCGCAGGTCGATTTGGGGCCGAAGCTACGCCAAGCTATCGAGGAAAGACGTGCCGGCATCGAGTTTCGAGCCTGCTATGTCCTCTACCCCCTCGTCCAAGACCTCCCCGAGGTCCTCAAGACCCGCCGTGACTGGCAATCCGACCAAGTTCGCCTCGGCGGCGGCAAGATCTTCGTCGACGGCACGCTCAACAGCCGTACTGCTTGGATGCTCCACCCCTTCGCCGATGGCCGCCACGAGCACCCCAGCGGCATGCGGCTGATGAGCGACAAGCAGATCGAGGACGCCATCCGACTGTGCGTGGGCGAGGGGCTGCAACTGGCCGCTCACGCCATCGGCGATGCCGCGGTGCGGGCGGTGCTCGATGCCGCCGAGCGGGTGCGGGCGCCGCGGGGCACGGTGCGCATCGAGCACGCCGAGGTGATCGACGAGGCCGACGTGCCGCGGTTCGCGGAGCTTGGGGTCATCGCCAGCGTGCAGCCGTGCCATTTGCTGTACGACATCGAGGCCCTGCGGCGGGCGTGCCCCCACCGGCTCGACCGCGTGCAGCCCCTGCGCGAGCTGATCGACAGCGGCCTGAAGCCCGGGCGCGACATCCTCTTCGGCAGCGACACGCCCATCGTGCGACCCGACCCCGAGGATTCGATCCTGGCGGCGACGAATCGCGGGCGGGCGGACATGGCGCGGGCCGAGGGCATCGCCCCTAGCCAGGCGATCAGCGAGGCCGAGGCGTGGGCGTGCTTCGACGCCGACGCGTAGGGGGCCGGGTCAGTCGGACAGGATGCGGCGCATCCGCAGGCCGTCGCTGTCGCCGTAGTAGTTTGGCAGCCGACACACAATATGGAAGCCCTCGGAATGGTACAGGCCGATGGCGGGGGCGTTATCGGTGCGGACTTCGAGGTACACGCGTGCAACACCGCTGAGTTCCAGTTGGTTCACCATCCAACGGAGCATCGCCCGACCGATGCCCAGGCCGGCGTACTCCGGGCAGACCGCTACGCTGTAGACTCGACCCGAGCGGCAGCGTTCGTGTGTGCGGATGAGCGACACGCACCAGCCCAGGATGGCCTCTCGATCGTTGATGGCCACGCACACCCGGGCCCTCGGGTTGGCGATCAGGCGGCGAATCTGTCGGCCCGAGAACCGGTCGAAGTGGTTCACAAAGGCCAAGGCCTCAATGGCCATGATGATCGGCGCATCGGCGAGAGCTGCGGCGCGGACGTTAGTCTCGCGGATGGGGGGGCCGCAGCCCGGCCCGATCGCTCGACCGGTGGGGAGAAGTGACGGACCATGGGTGGGCGGTCGCTCGAGGAGTTGTCGGTCCATCGTCGATGGGCATCCGGGGGCGGCCCTGAGGCGGCCAAGCCCGGCCCGCCGGGCCTTACGGAGCGGGGCGGGCCGAGGAACCAGAATGAGGCCCGGCCAGTTGGCGGAAATCAAGTTGGTCTGAGGGCCTGCCGGGCGTGGGCAAGGCGTTCAGGGGCAACCCGCGTGGAGGTCGTTCTGGAAACCCAGAACACCCATGAGGCTCGTCGCAGCGTTGCCGGCGTATACGCAGGGGCGGGCAGCCCTGTGCCGAGACAAGTAATATTGTCATCGTGATATCGACGAGGCGATTTCCTATCGTCTGTCGCTACCTACCATCTCCCATGCATCTCCGCACCTTCCAGATCGTCAGCGCCTTCCAGCCCATGGGCGACCAGCCCTCGGCCATCGATGCGCTCACGCGACGGCTGGCGGGTGGCAGCGACTCGGCCGTGCTGTTGGGTGCCACGGGCACGGGAAAGACCTTCACGATGGCCAACGTCATCGAGCGGCTGGGCAAACCCACGCTGATCATCAGTCATAACAAGACGCTCGCGGCCCAGCTCTACGAGGAGTTGCGCGAGTTTTTGCCCCACAACAGCGTGAATTACTTTGTTAGTTATTATGATTATTACCAGCCCGAGGCCTACATCCCCCAGCGCGACATCTACATCGAGAAGGACGCCAGCCGCAACGACGACCTCGACCAGCTGCGACTGGCCGCGACGAGTAATATTCTGAGCCGGCGCGACACGGTGGTGGTGGCCAGCGTGTCGTGCATCTTCGGCCTGGGCAGCCCCGAGGCCTACGGCGACAAGGTGCTGACCTTCGGCAAGGGCCAGCGCGTCGATCGCCGGCAACTGTTCGCCTCGCTCACGGCGATGCAGTACCAGCGCAGCGATTATGAGTTCTCGCGCGGGCGTTTCCGGGCCCGCGGCGACGTGGTCGAGGTCTGGCCGGCCTCGGAGCGGTTTGCCGTCAGGCTGGATCTTTTTGGCGACGAACTGGACCGGCTGGAACTGATCAACCCCACCAGTGGCGAGGTCCTTGCAGACGAGGAAACCTTCCATTTGTTTCCCGCGGTGCATTACGTGCTGCCCGAGGAACAGTTGGAGAGCATCTGTGACGACATCGCTCGTGAGTTGGACGCGCGTGTGCTGGAGTTGCGCAGCGAAGGCAAGTTGTTAGAGGCCCAACGGCTGCTGGCCCGCACGAGGTACGATCTCGACCTGCTGCGCGAGACGGGCTCGTGCCCGGGCGTCGAGAATTACAGCCGTTTCTTTGACGGGCGGATGCCGGGAGAACGCCCCTTCACGCTGCTGGATTATTTCGATTACGCGCCCCGGCCCGGCCCGGACGGGGCGCGGATGCGGCCCCGCAAGCCGACGGATGATCCGCTGGTGATGCGCGACGACGAACGGCGGGCCCAAAGGCCAAACATCGACGACTGGCTGGTCATCATCGACGAAAGCCACGTCACTTTGCCGCAGGTGCGGGCCATGTTCAACGGCGACCGCATGCGCAAGGAGACGCTCGTGGAGCACGGCTTCCGATTGTCGAGCGCGCTCGACAATCGGCCGCTGCGTTTTGAGGAGTTCGAGCGTGTCGTGCCGCAACTACTCTTTGTCAGCGCGACGCCAGGGCCGTACGAACTCGAGCGCACTGGTGGAGAGATCGCCGAGCAGGTGATCCGGCCCACGGGCCTGCTCGACCCGGCGGTGGAGGTGAAGCCAGCCGAAGGGCAGGTGCCCGACCTGCTGGAGGAATGCCGGTCCGTGGTATCGCGTGGCGAGCGTGTGCTGGTGACGGCGCTGACCAAGCGATTGTGCGAAGACCTGGCGAGTTATCTCGATCAGAATGGCCTGCGCACGCGATATCTGCACAGCGACATCGAAACCTTAGAACGGCTGGAGATCCTTACCGACCTGCGCGAGGGGGCCTTCGACGTGCTCGTGGGCGTCAACCTGCTGCGCGAGGGGCTCGACCTGCCCGAGGTCTCGCTGGTGGCCATCCTCGACGCCGACAAGGAAGGCTTCCTGCGAAGCCCCACGAGCCTTATCCAGTTGATGGGCCGGGCAGCACGCAACGTCAATGGTCGCGTGGTCATGTACGCCGACAAGACGACCCCCGCCATGCGCGACGCGCTCGACGAGACCGACCGCCGCCGTGCCAAGCAGACGGCATATAACATAAAAATGGGCATCACGCCCGAGACCATCAAGAAAGAAATCCGCCGGGGCATCGAGATGCAACTTCGCGCCCGCAAGACCGCGCGCGAGGCCGCCGGCAGTGCCGAAGAGGCCTTCGACATCGCCGAATTGCTGCGAGAGATCGAAGCCGATATGCTCGAATCGGCACAGAAACTCGAGTTCGAGAAGGCCGCCCGCCTGCGAGACCAAGCCCGGAAGCTCAAGGAACGCCTGGCCATGGGCGACACCAGCAAGGTCCGCCGCAGCGAACTGGACGAGAGCAAGCAAAACAAACGCCAACGCCGGAGCAAGTCGGGCAAGCCCGGCACCCCGGGCAGCAAACCCACTAAACGTAAGAAACGGGCCACCTGATGAAAACCAAGGAGCGGATCAAAACCTATTTCATCGGCTTCGGCATCGGCCTGATCCTTGTGGGCCTGATGCTCTCGGTCCGCTGGCGCATGACTCAGAGCCAGCCGCCGCCCGATGCTGCGAGTGGTTCGGCAACCACCCAGCCGAGCGAAGCGAGTGGCCAGGGGCCCTGAAATGCCCGAAAAAGGCCGAATCGCACGAACCTGCCCGATTCCTTTCCAATCCGCTTGACTGGGGGGGCGCGGATGGCATACACTGGCGCATGCGACCTCGTGGGTTTAGCCTGATCGAGTTGCTGGTCGTGGTGGCGATCCTGATGATCCTCGTCGGATTGGCCCTGCCCACGATCTCCGCATCGCGTGAGAATGCACGCCTGACGACCCACATGGCACGGGCCCGCGAGAACGGCCTGCTGATCTCGATGTACGCCGACGCGAACAACGAGCGGTACCCCATCGGCGACGAGCACCCCGAGAACGCGTCACTGTTCTGGTGGAAACCGCTGATCGATTCTGGCCTGCTCGAGTCGAAGGAGCAGGCCGACCCTGAGTGGGCGGCTCGGAGCAGCGGCAACCCGCGGTACGCGATGTCGTTCGCGATGGCGTACAACCCTGATTTTATGAGGCCCGAGTCGTTGGTGCCCTATGCGGACGCCCGCACGTCGCCCATCCGCCAGTCGCAGGTGCTGTACCCCTCGGACAAGGGGCTGATGTGGCAGTGGTGGGTGTGGACGGGACAGTGGCGTGGGCACTGGTGCTGTGCGCCGGTGCATCCCGTCGCGCCGGTGGTCATGGCCGACCTGAGTGCCGAATCCGGGCGGTGGCCCGATTATGTTGCTGAGGGAAAGCTGATCCGCCACGAGGGCATCGGAGGGCCGATCATGTCAACCTGGTATGGTGTCCGAGGTCGAGACAGAAGGTAACGCAAGAGCCAACTGGAGGTTCCAATGTTGATCGATCGTTACGCGTCCTTGACAAGCATCGTTGCCGCCGTTCTGGGTACGTTCGCGCTCGTCGCGCTCGCGCAGGACTGCTGGGTGTGTACGTCGACATGCACTTCTGGGGAGTCAGGTCCTTGCAGTGAAGGGATGACTGTCTGCGAGGATGGTGCCTCTCCAGCAGGGCCGGGGCAAACTGGCGTGACATCCCTCCAGCCATTCTGGCACAGTAAGACATGTAAGATTTATACTGGAGGGCAATTCTTTATATCTGGCGACTGTGAGCCGCCATTCGGCTATACACCATTGCCCTGTCCAACAGGCATCGAAGGACAATGCTGTTTCTGGAAAAAGGGATTCACCGGTCGAATCGAAGTGGTGACTTATCCGCAAGTCCAGATCCAGCGGTGTAATGAGAATACTCCTCCATGTGAAGCATCGGATTAGTACCATGAATATTATCGTATTTCTAGGTGTGATGCTATTGCAGCAATCGAATCAGTTGGAAGACTGGGCTCGTTTCACCAACCTCATCGAGCGTGCCGTGCCACAACACGGACGGGTGCAATTGCTCTATGAAGTCGTCGATCCACCCGGTGTCTTCTCGAAAGAGTTGATTGGCCAGGACTTTGAGCGCGGCGGGGTGTTCCGTGTGCATGATGGTGATATCCTGGGCATCTCTCCGGCAGGTCGGCAGTTTGGTGGTAGCTTGAGCATGGGTTGTGTCTGGATAGATCCACCTGAAGCATATCCACCTGAAATGCTTCACCCTTCAGCACTCATCACAGCCCCTTATGAAATATTGCGTCTCATCCTTCAACGACCTGAACTCGTTCTGGACCTGCGCCCGAATG
This sequence comes from Phycisphaeraceae bacterium, assembly GCA_026126305.1. Lineage (GTDB taxonomy): Bacteria > Planctomycetota > Phycisphaerae > Phycisphaerales > UBA1924 > JAHCJI01. The sequence continues at coordinate 47,079 of JAHCJI010000014.1, read as the reverse complement.
AAGTGGGCGGATTCCACTTTGACATAGAGGTCCTTGGGGGCATGCCAATACTGACGCCAGCAGACTTTCCGGATGGTCATTCTGTCCAAAGCGAACGATGGAGTATTGAGATAGGATCAAGCGGCCACTTGAATATGAGAGTATCTTCTACAACTGTCGAATACGAATATGGCGAAAGTTTATGGCCTATCGCGTTCAAGACGACCAAAGCAACAATTGGCACAAGGCAATGGCGACTTGTGCAAGTTGGAGAATTGGCCTCGAATGCGTTCAGCCCTGCCGGTGCATTACAGGTCTTATCAGCTTTTGAAACCCGCCATATACCCGGCCCAACCGACGAATCACAGGCCGCCCAAGGCATCGGCCCCATTCCCGATGGTTACGAGCGAGACCCCGCCCGCCGGTGGTCCTTTGCCTTGGTCGTAGGTGGTATTCTGATCCTCGTACTGGGAGGCGGCGTGATCGTCCGCAGGCGTTATGCCGGTTCTTAGAAATCTTCTCCGGCTCGCCGCCGCGGGGCTGTGCCTGGCCTTGCTGGTGCTCGGCTTGGTCAAAGCCTCGGATATGGAGGCCTTCGGCCAGACCGTCACCGCCCACGGGCTCCTTCCGGGTCCACTCGCAGCGATCGGTGCCCTCGGCGCGATCGTGCTCGAAGTCGGGCTCGCTTTGCTGGCGCTCCTGATGCTCATGTTGCAACGCCCGCGGGCGTCACTCCTGTTGCTCGGCATCCTGTTCACGATCTTCACGGCCTACGCGTTTGGGCTTGTGTTGAACCCACCGGCGGAGGCCGTGTCGTGCGGCTGTGGTTTCAGTAAGGCACCCGTCGAACGATGGGAGCCCATCATGGCTCGCAACGCGGGGGTTGCCGCTGCGTGTTTCGCGGCGATTGCCGTGTTTTCTCGCCCGAGTCTCCTAGGAAATCCACGGCTTTCCATGCACGCGGAGCAATCAGAGCCCGCCTAACCCCGCAGGGCCGACACCGCTTGGGGCAGTTCGTTGGCCAGTTCTATAGGCGTCAGGCCCGCGTTGGCGTGGTGTTTTTCTTGCCAGAGTTTGGCGGCGCGGGCGTGGGCGAGGACGGCGCAGCGGGCGATGTCGTAGAGCGAAAGCCGGTTGTCGGGGGGCAGGTGGCGGCCATGATCGCCCAGTTTGGCCCGGGCGAGTTCGTGTATGACGGGCCGGGCGTGCTGGGCGACGAGCCCGCCGATGAGGCCGGCCAGCACGTCGCCCGTGCCGCCGGTGGCCAGGGCTGAGTCGGCGGTGCTATCGCGCCAGGTGTGCAGACCGTCGCTGACCACGGTGCGGGAACCCTTGAGTACGACGACGCAGCCCAGGCGTCGGGCGAGTTGTTCGGCGGCGTCGGGGCGGGATGCGTCGTCGGTGGGGCTGGCGTCGATGCCCAGCGGCTTGGCCAATCGGCCGAACTCCCCGGGGTGCGGCGTGAGGATGGCCGGCGCGTGGAAGTCCAGGGCCAGTTGCGGCATGCCGGCCAATTCGTTCAGCGCGTCGGCGTCGAGCACGATGGGCGTGATTTTCTGTTGCACCGCGCGCAGGGTCAGGGCCGCCTGCCCGGTGCCGCGTCCCAGCCCAGGGCCGATGACGAGGGCGTCGGCATCGTCGAACAAGGTATCGAGGATGGCCGTCGATTCGCTGCCCAGGAGTCCCCCGTCGTGATTGGTGGGTAAGACGCGTCCCGTGGCGTGCGGGGCGATGGTCAGGGCCTCGTTGAGCACGCCAGCGGGGCAGACGAGTTGCACCAGACCAGCGCCAGCGCGAGTTGCGGCGTGGGCGGCCAGGGCCGGGGCGCCGATCATGCGTGTGCCCGGCAACGCGCACCCGCCCACGACGACGACGCGGCCGAAGTCGCCCTTATGTCCGGTGGGTGATCGAACTGGAAGTCGAGGAGCGCCAGTCGTGTCCGTCATCGCATGGCCTCCACTTCGATCGAGATGGCACCCAGCGTGGGCGCCAAACCCTGCCACAGGTCGTTGGCGTGCCGCCCATCCGAGAGTGAGAGCGCGATCTGCGCGACGTGTCGGGCGCGGGCGCTCTGCGTGGCGTCCAGATCGATCCATCGCTGGGCACCATCGATCTCGACCAGGGCCTGTACCCACACGTGGTACACGAATGCGGGCGGCGCACCCGGCCCACCCTGTTCATAGGTGAGCCCGGCGACCAGTCGCGATGGGATCTCGCCCGCGCGAAGCATCGCTGCCAGCAATGTGGAGTGCTCGGTGCAATCGCCCTCGCGGTCTCGCGCCACCGTGGCTGCACTGGCAAGGGCGACGTCCAGGTTCTTGGCCGTGATGTACCGATGGACGAACCCACGCATCGCCTCGGCTTGCGCGGCGTGTGTTGAACGCTCGGGCAGCGATGCGACGGCACGGCGTGCCAATTGTCGCACCAGATCGTCCTCGACTTCGAGCAGGTCTGTCGGCGAGAGCAGCACCGCTCTTTCGGCCTCGCTCAACTCGACGGGTGGGCCAGCATCGTCCAGGTCGATCCGTATGCGCACGCCTTGTTCGTTGATTCGTTCGGCCCGCTGGTGGCCCACGGAGAGCTCGGGTATCTGGCCGTTGCCTTGGAGTATGAAGGAGGCCCGACGCAGCCGCTCGTGCCCGCGGATGCGCGTGGGGATGGGCACGCGGGTCGCGTCGATCAGATCGGGCGGCCTGGCGATGGCGCGACGGGCGGTGGCCTCGTCGCTCAGGCGAATCTCCTGTGTCACGGCACCGATGCTGGTGCGAGCGCGAACGAGGCGCCCACGCTCGTCGAGCCATTCTTCGACGATGCGGTCTTCGTCACCTCTGCGGGTCTCGAATCGGACGGCCTCGACCTCACCCGCGTGCGTCGTGATGCGTTCCTTGGCCACTCGTTGTCGCACGGTGGGCACGGGCTGGAGTCCGGAGAGCGGATCGACCACGCGCGTGCTGATCGTCGCGTCGCCTTGGGCGATGCGGCGGATGAGGTACTGGCGTTCGGCCTCGGGGCCCACATAGAGACCCTCTGGCGCGGGGAGCTTTTCGTGGTTGCCCTCGCGTTCAAGGGTGGCATACCTGCCCTCGAAGCGCCAGGTCGCGCGGTCGTCCTGGTCGCCCTCGATCGTGCGTGACATCGAAATGACGTTGCCACCGGCGCGTTCGACGACCTCGCTGGAAAAGGCCGTGACCACCACCGTGCCCTGCCGGGCGATGGCCACGCGCATCGACGTGGTCGTGGTGACCAGTTCGCCCGCCTCGTGGCGCTCGACGCGCATCCAGCCTGCGGGCTGGCCCTTCAACTCTACGACATACCAAGTCGTGTCGGCCAGTGCAGAAGGGGCCAGCACGAACCAGCACGCCAGCATGCCAAGGAGCCTGTGCATGCAAGGATCATAGTGGCACGGCGGGTCGATGTCGCGCCCGCGGGCGCACTAGGGTTACCGCGTGATCGATACCCATTGCCATCTCACTTTCCCTGAGTTCGCGGGCCGAGTGCCCGAGGAGTTGGTCCTGGCCGCCCAGCACGGCGTGACCGGGTGCATCACCATCAGCACGACGCCCGACAACGCGCTCGAATGCCTGGCCTTGGCCACCTCGCACGCCAACGTGTGGTGTACGGCGGGCATCCACCCGTTGTACGCCGACCAAGGCCCTTTCGACCTGGCACCCCTGCGGGCGTGCATCGCCCACGAGCGTTGCGTGGCCTGGGGTGAGTTGGGCCTGGACAACCATTACGCCGACCCTCCGCGCTTGATTCAAGAGCCCGTGCTGCACCAGCAGTTGGACCTCATCGCAAGCACCGACGCCCAGGGCGCGCCCGGGGCGGGCAAGCCCATCGTGCTGCACTGCCGAGAGGCCTTTGCCGATCTCATTCCCATCTTGCGAGCCAGCGGCCTGCCGGGCGAGCGGTTCGTCTTCCATTGCTTCACCGCGGGTCCGCAGGAGGCGCGGCAGGTGCTCGACTTTGGCGCCATGATGAGTTTTACGGGCGTGGCGACATATAAGAACGCCCCCCAGGTGCTCGAGGCGGCGGTGCTCACGCCCATCGACCGTATCATGGTCGAGACCGACGCGCCCTACCTGAGCCCGCAAGAGGTCCGAGGCCAGCGGCCCTGCCGACCCTGGATGGTCACGCTCACGGCAAGGGCCATCGCCCAAGCCCGGGGCATGGCCAACAAGGACTTCGAGCGGGCCACCGACGCCAATGCCCGGCGTTTCTTCGGCCTGCCCATGTCCGTGGGGGATGAGCCCTGAACCGGGCAAAGTCGCCGGGCGAATCTCCCGATAATCCCTCCATGGAAGATTGCCCCGATCCACGCCCCCTCGAGGAACTTCGACGCCTGATCGATGAGGCCGACGAGCGGCTGGTTGCGTTGCTCAACGAGCGGGCCCGGCTGGTGGTGGAGGTGGGCCAGCGCAAACGGGCCGATGGCACGCCCATCTACGCCCCCGACCGCGAGCGGATGGTGCTCGACAAGGCCAAGGCCCGCAACCAGGGCCCCCTGAGCGACACCACGATCGAGGCGGTGTACCGCCAACTCATGTCGGGCTCGTTCGCCCTCGAGAGGCCGCTGCGCATCGGCTACCTCGGGCCGGCGGGCTCGTACTCGCACCAGGCCGCCCGGGCCCACTTCGGTGCCAGCGTCGAGTTCGCGCCGGTCACCAGCATCGCTGCGGTGTTCGACGAGGTGATCAAGGGCCACGTCGATTATGGGCTGGCCCCGATCGAGAACAGCACCGCGGGCGGCATCGTCGAGACGCTGGACGCCTTCATCGACCACGCGGGCGAGGTCTCGATCTACGCCGAGGCCCAAGTCGCCATCCGCCACGCCCTGATGGCCGGCTGCCCGGCCGAGGACGTAACGCGCATCCACAGCAAGCCCGAGGTCTTCGCCCAATGCCACAACTGGCTCTCGGCACGGTACCCAAGGGCCGAACTGGTGCCTGCGGCCTCTTCCAGCCGGGCCGCCATCACCGCCGCCGAGGAGACGGAAAAGGCCAAGGGCATCGGGGCCCGCCCGGGCAGCGCCGCCATCGGTACGACGCTGGCGGCCGAGTTGTACGGCTTGAGCGTGCTGGTGGAGTCGATCCAGGACCACCCCAACAACATCACGCGCTTTGTCATCCTCAGCCGAGAGCGCACGGGCCGCACGGGCCAGGACAAGACCAGCGTGCTGTTCGAGACCAACGACGAGCCGGGCGCGCTCGCCGACGTGCTGGCGGTCTTCCGCACGCACGGCGTGAACCTGACGCACATCGAGAAGCGCCCCAGCGGCCGCGAGAACTGGACGTACACGTTCTTCATCGACGCGGCGGGCCACATGCTCGACGAGCCCGTCGCCACGGCGATGGAAGACGCCAAGGGCAAGTGCCGGCGGCTGACGGTGCTGGGCAGTTATCCGAGGGCCAAGGGCGTGCTGTAGAACCCCGCATCCTTCGCGAGTACCGACATATGCTCGGGCATGTCCCAGCCAGTTTCAGCCAGCACCATAATCGGTCAATTCCAGTGCATCCAGTGCGGTTATCAACTGGCCGGGCTGAGCCCTCAGAGCGTGTGCCCAGAGTGCGGCACACCCGTGGCCGAGTCGATCAAGGGCGACGGGTTGGCTTTTGCGAGTGTGGAGTATCTCCGTACCATCGCGCGGGGCTTGTCCACGGTGCGGTGGGCCGCCCTTCTGACGGTGCTCATCTTCATCGGCGTGGTGCTGGCCAATGCGCTGTTGTGGGCACACCTTCCCTCGTGGTGGGCGGCGGTGGGGGCCAAGCTGGTGTACCTGCTGCCCTTTGGGCTCAACGCCGTGGGCTGGTGGTTACTGGCCGGCAACGACCCCATGCTTCCGCCCGAGCGTGACACGCCCATGCGTTCATTGGCCCGGTATTCTGCTTGGGTGCTGGTCGTCGCGTGGGCATTCCGGTCGGGGTTCGCCCCGTTGTCACCTTCCGTTGCCTCGGTGGCCGAGATCGTGATCCCGGTTGTCATACTGGCACACGTCGTGGCGGCGGGGCTCTTCCTGCGTCACCTGGCGCTGCGAGCGCCGCGACGGCTCATCGCCGCTCGTGCAAGGCGTTTGGTTTTCGCGTGCATCGCGTTGGGTGTTTTGTTGGCCATGGGCAAGGCGTTGAATTACTTTGGCTTGAGCGCGCCGAGCAGGCTCGCGGGCACACGTGGCACCCCGGCCCGATGGCTGTTCTTCCTCCATGGTGCCAATTTCTTTATCATCCTGGGTCTCATGCTCTATCTCGCTTCGAACCTGTACAGCATCACCGGCCAGCTGCGTGCCGACGTGCGCACGTTCCTGGTCCGGCGGAGCCCATCGTGATCGCGGAGTTGTTCAGGCCATCTCGAAAGCGCACCGCAAGCCATAGGCCAGCGAAAAAAGTTCGCTCTTGCGTTGCGAGCCCCAGATGTCGGTGCTGGCATCGCCGCCTGATTCCACGATGAATGTCACCGTGTTGGGGTGGTCGGCCCCGTCCGTCGCCTCGATCTTTAGGGACACCCGGTCGACCACCTGCGTGTGCGTGCGGTCGAGCCCGTCGGCCACGCGCAGGATGCCCGACAGGCGGCGGACGATCTTGCGGTCGTGGTTGTCCAGGGCCTTGTAAGGCGCGTGGCTGGTCTTGGGGTGCCCCCGGCGGTGGTATCGGGCGATGTTGGCGATCAGGTCGCGCTCGCGTGGGCTGTAGCCGTCCAGTTCGCTATTGGCAATGATGTACGCGCTGTGCTTGTGGTGGCGGTTGTGGTTCACCAGGTACCCGATGTCGTGCAAAACGCCGGCGGCTTCGAGCACGCCACGCCCGTCCTCGTCCATGGCGGTCATCGGGTCGAGCACCAGCGGATGGGCCGGATGATCCTTGGATAACTGCTTGGCAACCGCGGGCAATTGCTCGGCCAACTGATCGAAGATTTCCAACGCCAACTGGGTGACGTGCTCGCTGTGGGCCTCGTGGTACCGGCACCGGCGGGCGAATCGACGCACGGACTCGGCCCGGCTGCCCAGCGAAATCCGGGCGGTCGTGCCCGCACCACGCCCGGCCCTTCCGGCGGGCGTGTTCGTGTGTGCTTCGAGCATCGAGAGCATCAAGCCATCGCGGATGCCCCGATCATGCACCACCAACTCATCGACCTTGAGCGTGAGCATCAGCGCTTCGACGATGGCGGCCCCGGGCAGGATGATGTCGGTGCGTTCCTTGCTGAGGCCCGGCACGCTCTCGCCCTTTTCCAGAGCGTTACGCACGCGGACCAGGATCTTGTTCACACGCTCTCGAGACAGGCGGTGGCCCTGCACGTTGTCGGTGGGCAGCCCGTCGCGGGCCTGCTGGATAGATGCCAGGGCGCTGTACGTGCCTCCGGTGCCAAAGAGTACCTTGGGCTTGATGGGCATCTTCCCGCCCGACCCGCTCAGGGCGACCTCGATGGCACCCTTCAAGTACTGCCGCATCTCGTCGAAGGTCTTTGGCTCGCACGCCCGGGCGCCCCCGAACATATCGGCCACGCGCACCGCGCCGAGTTTCAGGCCCACCACCTTCTCGACCGCACCGCCACGGCTGAAGACCACCTCCGTTGAGCCGCCGCCGATGTCGGCCACGGCGAAGGGCAACTTGCGGACATCAAAGGCCGCCACGACGCTCTTGTGGGCCAGGCGTCCTTCGTCCTCGTGGCCGATGACTTCGACGGCCAGGTTGCTCAGCCGGGCGACCCCCTGGACAAACTCGCCACCATTGGACGCCTCACGGACCGCACTGGTGGCGATCACGCGTACCTGGGCCACGCCATAACCCAGGGCGATCTGTTTCATCCGTTCCACCGCACCGATGGCCTCTTCCAGCCGGTCGGGGGCGATCAGCCCCGTCTCGGTCATCCCATGGCCCAGGCGAGGGCTCACCTTCTCCTCGTCCAGGACGTGGTAGCCGCCCTCGTCGTCTCGTTCGGCGATCAGCAGGCGGATGGAGTTCGACCCCACGTCGATGGCCGCCAGGCGCAATGGACCGCGGACATCGGCGGGCTTCGAGGAGGCGGTGGGGGCGGTATCCATCCGCGAACACTTTAGCACACATCCGCACGCGTGAGAGAACCGTTGGCTGGGCCTTGGACCTTACTACAATGCGGCTCGATCCAACCCCGCCAAGGACCAGCCATGCTCGAACGACTCACCGAAGGCTTCCAGAACGCCCTGCGAAACCTCAGCGGCCAGGGTGCCATCTCTGAGAAGAACGTCCGCGACGCCATGGCCCAGGTCCGCGAGAGCCTCCTCGAGGCCGATGTCGCCCTCGAAGTCGTCGAGCGATTCACCGACGAGGTCGTCCAAGATGCCATCGGCCGCAAGGTCACCGAGAGCGTCAAGCCCGGCCAGGAAATGATCAAGATCGTCCACGATCGCCTGGTCGAGCTGCTCGGCGGCACGCCGGGCCAGGCGTCCGATCCGGGCATCCACCCTGTCGGCCCGGGGCCCACCGTCATTATGATGTGCGGCCTCCAGGGCAGCGGCAAGACCACCACCTGCGGCAAGATCGCCGCCTGGCTGCGAAAGCGCGATGCTTCGAGCACGCTGGTTGCCGCCGACCTCCAGCGCCCCGCCGCCGTCGAGCAGCTCCAGACCGTCGCCCAGCAGGCCGCCGCCCTGCCCGGCAGCGCGCCCGTGCGCTTCCACGGCGAGCCCGACCAGGTGGGTGCGTATGGCCAGCGCGTGGGTGTGGCCGTCGATGTGTGCAAGCGGGGCGTGCAACAGGCCAAGGCCAACGGCAGCGACTTTGTCGTCCTCGATACCGCCGGCCGGCTGCACGTCAACGACGACCTCATGGGCGAACTCAAGAAGGTCAAGGCCGCCTGCCAGCCGCACTATATCTTCCTGGTCGTCGATTCCATGACCGGCCAGGACGCCGTGCGCAGCGCGAAGGCCTTCCACGAGCAATTGGGCATCGACGGGGTCATCCTGACCAAGTTCGACAGCGATACCCGCGGTGGGGCGGCCCTGAGCGTGCGTCAGGTCACCGGTGCCCCAGTCCGCTTCGTGGGCACGGGCGAGAAGCTCGAAGCCATCGAGCCCTTCCACCCCGAGCGATTCGCCGGCCGCATCCTGGGCATGGGCGACGTGGTCAGCCTCGTCGAACGTGCCCAACAGGAAGTCTCAGAGGAAGAGGCCGAGAAACTCCAGAACAAGATGATGCGTGGCGAGTTGGGGATGGACGATTTCCTCAAGCAACTCAAGACCATCCGCCGCCTGGGCCCCATGAAGCAGGTGCTGGGCATGCTCCCGGGCGTGGGCAGCATGCTCAAGGACATCAACATCGATGACAAGGAGCTGGACCGGGTCGAGGCCCAGATCCAGTCGATGACCCCCGAGGAGCGTAGGAAGCCGCGGGTCATCGACAACACCCGCAAACGCCGCATCGCCAAGGGCGCGGGCGTCGACCAGGCCACCGTGGGCAAGCTGGTCAAGCAGTTCAACACCATCAACCAACTCACTCGCGGCATGGCCGACATGAGCGCCAAGAGCAAGATGAGCACCATGACCCACATGGCCGCCGGCGCGGGCGGTCAGGCCGGGGCCGCCGACATGATGCCCAGCATCGCCCGCAAGAAGGGCACCGCCACCAAGGCCAAGGGCTTCAAGCAGCGCAAGAAGCGCAAGTAAACCTCACGCCGTGCCACCGATCTCGCTCTTCCGGGGTCGGTACTCCCATGAGCGACACCGCTAAGGGCGTGGCCCTAGCGGCGGATCGTCGAGTTGGTTCATATTCACCAGCGCGATGATCCCGCACACGCAGCTCACCACGTTGCCAAAGAGCAGCGTGATGATCTGGATGATCGCGATCGTGTGCGCATTGGATTTGTGCTGCGTGTAAGGAGGCGGTCCACTCAGCTTGTTGAACATCTTGAGCTCGAAGATACCAAGGAGGATCGCAGGAATTGGGATGATCAGGCACGCGCAGCCGAGCCCGAACGTCGCCACCCCAAACAACAGTGCCGAGATCGTCGCGCTCGCCGCGTACACCAGATTCACAATCCCCGACACCAGCATCGGTATCGCTACGCCACTGGGCTTGTCCATCATCCGCGCTCCCCCATACCGTCTACCGCTTCAACGGCAGAAAATCTTTTTCCTCACCACGCAACCACGCGTGGAAGCGGGGCCAGAACAACTCCCGCAGCAGGATCTTCACGCACGCCGCCACGGGGATGGCCAGCAGCAGGCCGTAGATGCCCGCCAGGATGCCGCCGGCCAGCGAGGCGAACAGGATCGTGGGCACGTCCATGTTCGTCGCCTTGCCCTGGATCGCAGGCGTCAGCAGGTAGTCGTCTACCGCCTGCCCGGCGAAGTAGACCACCACGGGCGCTGCCAGCGTCCACCACCACGTCTGCTGGAAGGCCAGGAACCCGCTGTTGTCGATCGCCAGCGCGGCGATGGTGATGGGGATGCCCAGCAAGGCCACGTACGGCACGATGCTCAGGATGCCCACCAGGGGGCCGAAGACCAGCGGCGCGGGCACCCCGATGAGCCAGTACGCGATGGTGAAGATGACCGACTGGATGATGGCGATCGTGATGCGGCCGCGCACGAACCCGGCCACGACCTTGTCCATCTGCACCAGCAGGTGGACGATCTTGTCGCGATGCTGGAGCGGCAGCACCTCGTACCCGAAGTCACGCACCTTCGCGTACCCGGTCGAAAGAAAGTAGAAGAAAAAACCCGTCAGGAACAGCGAAAAAACCAGCATCCCAAGGCCGACAACGGTCGCCAGACCCGTCGCGACCGTGATGCGCCCGCCCTGCACGGCGGCGTCGGTCATCCGGGCCGCGTTGCTTCGAACAATACCCAGCGTCCATTCGAGCAGCTGCACGACCGTCCCGCCCGCGTCGGCCTCGTCCAGCTCGCCGGCATCGAGCACCGAACGCCGGAGATAGCGATACACCACCGGCTGGAGTACCTCGGGCAACGCACCGAAGGCCTCGCTGGCCGCTCGCGCTTCGGGCGTGTCGATCGGACGCTGTTCGAATCCAGACCATGCATCGGAAGTTGCGGCTGGCTCGCCCTCGGTATCGGGAGATTCTTTCTCGGGTTGATCTTCGGGCGCGAGCCTCTGATAAAACGCGAGCACGCCCGCTTCGTCGCGCCGGGGCATGACCTCGCCCTGATGCTGCCGCACGTACGTGCTCGCGGTGCTGAAGCGGTCGATGTTCACCTGCGTCGTGCGGGCGATGCCAACGCCTTGGATGACGGCAAAGCCCGTTGCCAGCGCGATGGGCACCACCGCGAATGCCACCACGGCCACGAGAATCCCCGAGACCGCGCCCTGACGCGTAAAGTACTTGGTCGATTCCAACCGCCGCACCACGGGTTCGAGCAAATAGGCCAGCAGCAACGCCAGCAGCAGCGGCACCGTCACCGTTCGCAGCACGTACCCAAGGTAGAACACGCCGAATACGCCCAGCAGGATGAGCACGTCGCGGATCGGTTGGATCTGCCACAAGTGCCGCATGTACCAGGGCGGGGCCACCGGTCCTTCGCCCGAGGCCCCAACATCCGGGTCGGCTCCGGGCCGCTTAGCCAACTTCGCCCGCCCCGGCGTTGTGCCTGTCCGAACGTGCGACGGGCCCCTCGAAGGCTTCGTCGAAGTCGTAGACCCCGCGGAAGTCGTCCAGAGAATCCTGCTCGCTGGTGCGCATCAGACCGGCGTCGACCATCGCGTACACGATCTTGCCAAAGTCCTCGGTGCTGCGCACCCCCCAACCCCGAAGCACCGTGCGGGCCAAGAGGCCGTACCGCTCGACCGCGTACGACCGCAGGCCAAGGCATAACTCCTGCCCGCTGACGTGCCGCGTGTACGCGTCCGCCTCCGACAAGCTGCCCAGATCGACAGCCAGGCCTTCCTCTTGCGGAAGCGCTGCCGTCACGTCGCCTCCCGCGGCCCCGGTCATCCGCTCGAGTGTGTGGTTCAGTCCCTCACGAACGAAGCGGAAGGCCTCGGGCGAGAATGGTGCCCGTTCGCGTAATTGCTGCCAATCGATCGAGTCGGTCATGCCTTTCCTTCTGCGTCGATCCGCCGTCCACACGCTCCCATGGCCGATGGTTGCCGGAAATGCTACCCAATACAAGCGGCAAGTATCGACCACACGATGCCAGGAACCATGAAACCCGCTCTATGATGCTGTAAACCCAACATTTACCCAAACTTCCGGCTCAGGCTCTTGCTGCCTTCCACCCCAAATCGCAGCGGCGCGCTCACCCAAGGCTCTCCCGCCCGGTCGATCCCAACCCGAGGGCCAGCAAGAATCTGCCCGACAGGGCTCCCCAACTCCAGCCATGCATCGGGACCGCACTCCTTCTTGGCCAAAAGGTCCAGGCCATTCCAACTCCGATCCAGCCCAAAGGCCGCGCATACGCGGGCTGGCCCAGAAGCGACTTTGTTCGCTGCCAGCGACCGCGCCGCCTTGGGGTTGCCAAGCCGCAAACGCTCCATCGCCTCGACACCATCGACGGGCTCGACCGCCCGCAGCAGCACGGCCTGCGGGTCGCCCTCGGCCGCGCACACCACGTTCAGGCACCAGTGCATGCCATAGGTGAAATAGACATACGCAGTCCCGGGCGGCCCGAACATCGCCTCGTTCCGCGGTGAGCGTCGGCCCTTGTATGCATGGCTCGCCGCGTCGGACTCGCCCGCATACGCCTCGGTCTCGACGATGCGCCCCCGCAGCACCCGCCCATCGTCCAGCCTCCGGCAGAGCAACCAACCCAGGATGCCACGGGCAGCGGTCTCGGCGGGTTCGTTCAGGACGCCCAGCATGTCAAGCCGTTCGCTCATATCCGCATCGTGGCGTAGGTTGCTGGGTCCTCAATGCTCCACACGCTTGCCCAGCAGCGGGCCGACACGGTCCACCAGCCGGTTGAGCGTCTGGCGATCCTTGGCCTCGGCGTTCAGTCGCAGCAGCGGCTCGGTGTTGCTCATACGCACGTTGATCCACCAGCCGTCCTTCTGGAAGCAGTCGATCGTGATCCCGTCCAGGTTGTCGACGATAGCCTCATCGCCCGCGATCTCTTCTTCGAGCTTCTCGATCACCGCGCGCGGGTCCTCGTTGGTGTAGTTCAATTCCCCGCTCTGCACGTAGCGGGCGATGGGCTTGACCAACTGGCTCAGGCCCTTCTTCTGCCGCCCCAGGAGCCCCAGGACCGTGGCCATCGCGATGGCACCCGAGTCGGCGTTGAAGTTGTCCTGGAAGTAAAAATGCCCGCTCAGTTCGCCGCCAAACACCGCCTCATGCTCGGCCATCGCGGCCTTCATGAACACGTGCCCCACGCGGCCACGCACGGGCTTGCCGCCGGCCTTGCGCACGTCCTCTTCCACCGCCTTGCTCGATCGCAGGTCGTACACGATCGCCGACCCGGGGCTGCGGCCCAGCGCGTCCAGCGCCAGCAATGCCGTCAGGTGGTCGCACCCAACGATCTGGCCCTCATCATCGACCACCATGCAGCGGTCGGCGTCGCCGTCGAAGCAGAACCCAACGTCGGCCCGGTGCTCGACCACGGCCTCCTGGGTCATGCGCATGTTCGCCTTCACCAGCGGGTTGGGCGGGTGCGCGAAGTGCCCGCTGGCGTTGTCCATGTTCAGTGTCAACAGTTCCAGGCCCGGCAGCGCCCCTTCCACCAATTCGCCACGCGCGCCAAACACGTGCGGCAGCATCGTCCCGGCCATCGCGTTCGAAGCGTCCACCACCACCTTCAGCTTGCGACCCTTGATCGCCGGCCCGCCCGCCCGCACGAAGTGACGCACGTGCCGCGCGTAAGGCTCCCACAGGTCGCGCAATTCCACTCGGCCGCTGGGCGCCTCGATCGTCCGCGGGTCGGCCATCGCCGCGTGCTTGCGGATCTCGGCCAGACCCGTCGCCTCGCCGATGGGCTTGGCCTTGGGGCCGGCGATCTTGAACCCGTTCCAGTTCGGCGGGTTGTGGCTGGCCGTCACCATGACCCCGCCCGCGCAGCCAAGGTGGTTGATGGCAAAGTAGATCATCGGCGTATCGACCAGCCCCAGGTCGATCACGCTCACGCCCGTGCGCACCAGCCCGTCGATCAGTTGCTCGGTCAAGACCGGCCCGCTCTCGCGCATGTCGCGACCCACGACCACCGTCCGCATCATGGGCGTGTTCTCGCCCGCGGCCTTGGCCACCTCGAGCAGGAACCGCCCCGTGCCCACGCCAACCTGCCAGGCCATGCGATCGGTCAGCAGGTCCGGGTAGGTCCCCCGGATGTCATACGCCTTGAAAACACGTCCCAGCATGGCGGCTCCGTCGGTCAAAATCGGTGGGCAAAATGGATCCAAGCCAGCGTAGTCCAGAGCGGGGGAAAGTCTAGCAAGATAGGAGTATGTCAGGTCCTTTAGACGGGATCCGCAGGCCTCGTCCATTACTGCTAGGTCGCTGTGGATCCCTTCCCATTGCAATTCCCCCACCTGGCATCAACCCTTGGACCCTCGCCATAGGGTGCAACCAAGTGCACAACTGGGCTGTAGCATTGTCATCGCCCATGCGTTGCTTCGCGGTGCAATGCGTGGAGTGGATGGGGGTGGCATGAACCAACAGCATCGAATCCTGGTCATCGTGGGTGTCGTTGCGGTCATCGCCTTGGGGTTTGGGCTCTATCGATCAGGCATCATTGGCTCGCGCCATGATGCGTACCGCCAGGAAGATGCAAGGCGAATGGCCGAAGTCGTATCCCGTCGAAAGGCAGGTGAGCGTTGTTACGCCAGTTTAACCATGCAACAGGTTGGCGAACCCAGCACTGCCGGGGGCATTGCTGCGGTATATGTGCCGTTATATATGGATGTCACTCGCGAGTCTGGCGTGACTCTTCCCGATCGCGATGTTGCCGCGATCGCAAAACTTGCATCCGAGTTCCTCTACCACCGCTACTTCGCGCCGTCGCCCGATGCGTACATCGAATGGATGGATCGCAGCGGCTATCGCTGGATCGACGCAGATATGATGCGTGCTTACCTGGTCGAGGAGGATTGGAAGTATTTCTATCCAGACGAGCCGTTCCCAGGCTATGAGTCTCCGGGGATTGTGTTCTCGCGACTCTGGATGCGACAGGAAAAAGAAAAAACTATACGAGTGACGGGCGTTTCGGCCGATACGCGGTCCGTCACTATCGCCGCGAGCATCGCACAATGGCCCGACGTGTTGCTCCCGCTGCCGCCAGACACCGACGAACTTACGTGGTCTGGCCAGGTAGGGACGATGCGCCGCTGGTTCACACCAAAATCACATGAGTATCGCAAGTATGTGGCGCAGACACGCCAACTCCAAATGGCAACCGTCGCATTCATCGTTGTGCGTGAGAGTGGCCGGAGAGATCCACTGGCCCTCTTCCTTTACAAGGGCCCCGGCGGCAAGTGGTACATCCGCTCGGTCATCGCGCTCAATATGGGCCCGAACAGCGCCATTGCCCAGGAGATGTAGACTATGACGATCCGCGTGCCCATACGAGCCTTCACGCTCATCGAGGTACTCGTTATCATCGCGATACTCGCCGTCCTGATCGGCATCCTTGTTCCCGTGCTGGGCTCGGCACGAGACCGGGCGAAGCACACGCAGCGCTTGTCTTGGGGCCGCCAGTTAGGCATCGCGACCCAGATGTATACGGGCGATTATCAAGGTCTCTATCCGTATCTGGGTAAGGAGCGATCGGGCGACGGCCCTGTATCATTCCGGGGCATCGAGCTGAGTAAAATGCCATTTCGCAATCGTTACTTCTGGATCAATGGTATTGTCGAGACCTATCTTGAAGGAAGCATCGATGTTCCGTGGACCATCAACGGAGGTCCTGAGCGGGGCATCTTCTCGCACGTGCCCCAGGGTGTGCTGATATCCGGATGGACACTGACCTCGACAACATGCGCCCAGCCGGCGTTCTGGCGCTCGGACGCTCCGATCCTCGAATCCAGCCTGCGGGCCATGGGCAGTCATCACGTCCGTTACCCCAGTCGAAAGGTCATCATCTCCCGAGCCATTGATGTCACTTCCGCCAGTGTGAGCGCGTTGTACAGTGAGGGTAGAGTCGATGCCAGCGCCGATCGGGAGGTCGTCTTCGCCGACGGCTCATCGATCGCGTATGACTCGAGTCTATTTGTTTCGACCTTCGCCGAGGGTCGTCCATCGGCGTGGGGTGCCCTGTCGATGCCCATCGAGTCGACGATCGACGGACTTTCCGGCTTCGATCGCTGACCGGCGAGCGGGTTGACTTGACAGGTCTTTGCAGGAGTCGCCGATCAGCCCGCCAGGGCGGCGTCGATGGCTTGCTGGAGTTCTTGGTCCGTCGGGCTGGTGCGTGGGGAAAAGCGGGCCACGAGGTTGCCTTCGCGGTCAATGAGGTACTTGGTGAAGTTCCAATCGGGTTCGGCGGACAGTTCGCCCAGCCGGGCGAATAAGGGGTGGGCCGTTGAGCCGCGCACGTCGACCTTCGCGGCGATGGGATACGTCGCGCCCATGTCCTGGCAAAACTCTGCCGCCCGGGCCGAGTCCAGTGGTTCCTGGTTGAAGCTGGCGCTGGGGAAGGCCAGCACCGTAAAGCCCCGGTCGGAGTTGGCCTCGTGCAGCGACTGGAGCCCGGCCACCTGGGGGGTCAGGCCGCATCGGCTGGCGACGTTGACCACCAGCACCACCCGGCCCTGATACTGCTCGAGCGTGGCCTTTGTGCCGTCGGCCATCTCGAAGGCAAGGCCGCGCAGCGAGGTGGTTGTCGTGTGATCTTCGGACATGGGCGGTTGCTCCACTTGTTGCGGGTCGGCGGATCGGGGGGAGTCTGGTGCCGTTGCGGGGGGCGCGCTGCCCACCGGCTCGTTGGCGTCCCGGGAAGAACAGCCCACGAGGATGCCGCCGCCCACGCAGCCAAAGAGGATGGGATAAAACACGGTGCGTGTCCTGGGCATGGGAAACTCCTGCCTGCGATCGATCGCCTTGGGTATCGTACTACCCTCTGGCAGTGGAAAAGACGGCACCCATCGAACTCATCCGGACGACGCGTTTTTGCGTCAACGATCCAGGCTTCGGGGAACTGGAGGCCCAGGTACGGGCCGACCCCAACGGTTGCGGCGGTCGCCCGTCGATGCGTGGCCTGGGGCGCTCGTACAGCGTGGACGTGTCGGCAAGGGGCCTTCCCGACCCGGTGCTGGGTTACCTGATCGACATCAAGGCCATCGACCGGGCGGTTCGCGACGCGGTCGTGCCGCTGATCGCCCGCGCTTGCCACGAAGAGCCCGCGCGCGATCCGGCGACGCTCATGCCCACCCTGCTGGATGCGTTGTGTGGACTTCTGCCCGTGCGCCCGGCCAGCCTCCGCTGGAACCTGACCCCATCCCTGAGTATCACCATGACCACCCAAGACACAACCACCGTCGTGCTGCGATCGACCTTCGAGTTCGCCGCCGCCCACCGCCTGCACGTGGACACGCTCAGCGCCGAGGAGAACCGTCGGCTGTTCGGCAAGTGCAACAATCCCAACGGTCACGGGCACAACTATCGCGTCGAGCCCGCCGTGGCCTTGGCGTTGCCGCCTGGCGGGGCACCCGGCTTCACGGTGCAGGACCTGGAGCGACTGGTGGAGGCCTCGATCATCGAGCCCTTCGACCACATGAACCTGAACACCGACGTGCCAGAGTTCGCGCAAGACGGCGTGAACCCCAGCGTGGAGCACATCGCACGGGTGTGTCACCAGCGGCTGGCCAAGGCCATTGCCGAAGACGGCGCTCCGGCGAGGCTGCTGGAGGTCACCGTGTGGGAGACCGACCGGACACGTTGCACCTATCCGGCGTCCTGAGTTTCCGTACAGGCTTGTGCCGTCCCCAGGTCCTCCTCGAAGCCGTCGCATGGCTCCGACCCAAGGCCGCTGCCTTGGATGTTGCGCCGCCAGGCCGAGGGCGATTCGCCCAGCATCTGACCGAAGATCTGCGTGAAGTGGCTGTGGCTGGAAAACCCGGTCATGGTGGCGACCTTGCCCAAGGGCACGCCCAGCGCGATGAGATCGAGCGCGGCGGCCACACGCAACGCTGTGAGGTATTTGTGGACCGTTTGGCCCGTCCAATGCCGGAATGTCCGCGCCAGGTGGAAAGGGGAGACTTCCAACTCGTCCGAGAGCATGTCGAGCGTCAGACGCTGCGCGTATCGCTGCGCCAGCAAGGCCTTGGCGTTCTCGGCCAGGTCGCGGTGGGCCCGGCGCGTGGGCTCGGTGGTAGCCGCCGAGCGACGCTGCCTGGCACCGACTCCCGGCTCGAGCGCCCGGCGGAACAGGTCGAAGACCATCTCGGTCAACGCCAGCGGCTCGGCGCAGGCGTTGTCCATGCACAGGCTCAGGCGGCGCTGGTCGCGGTAGAGTCTGGGCGAGCACGGCGCATGCGCAAATGGTGCCATCGAACGGGGGTCGTCGCCGGGCAGGCCCAGGCTGCGGGCGATCTCCAAAGCCAGCGTGGGCGTCACGCTGTACCACTCGCACCGATCGCCACGGTCGGTCAACGCGCGGCGGGTGTAAGTTCGCATCGCGTTATACACCATCACCGTATTGGCGTCGGCCACCACGGGCTCGGATTGGGCCTGCTCGATCACCACCGGCTCTCGTGGGAACACCACCGTGGGCCAGACGATCGGGCCCGTGTCCTCGAAGCCGGGCCAGGAAACCGGCAGGCGGAATCGGCCATGCTGCCACGACTCGTGCGTGACAATCAATTCATTGGGACTGATCCCCGGTCGACCGCGCAATCTGTGGATGCCTGACGCCTTGGGCCCTTTGGGCAAGCCGGGCGAGATGATGGATGCCCCGCTGCCGGAGGCGGGAGCAATTTTCTGACAATCCATCGGACCGGGCTGAAGTGTCCTCAGCGTCCCTGGTTCGATTCGATGCGTGAAGAGGGGAGGCATGGGCGAATACTCCGGTCGGCAGGCTGGGTTCTTGGGATCGACCGGGGCGTTCTTGCGCCACTTGGTCGATAGGTCGCCGCATCACGGGTATGGGGTGATCCCCGTCAGGGAGTCATCCCAGACTTGGGAACTGTCATTTCCCAGGAGTGCTGGGACCAGCGAGGCGCTGCTCCGCGTGGAGCGGTACCGTCGGGCGGGGCCGAACGCGTGGGGCTAGCGATCAGCCGTGGCAACAGGTGTACGTCCATCGGTACAAACGGATGCACCGGTGCTGGCGCCCCGTCCGTGTTTGGGTTGTTATCGAGTCCCCGGAGCAGGATTCGAACAATCAGCCGGCCACGACCGGCTCGGCTCGCCGACCATTCGATCGGGCGGCGACGGCAAATTCCTGGAGCGGACACACCGACCAGTCGCCCGCCCGCAGAGCGGCGATGGCATCCACCGCGGCCCGGGCGGCGGTGGACGTGGTGATCATCGGGATCGAAAGCCGGACGGCGGTGGAGCGGATACGGCCCTCGTCGGTTTCGCTGCCGCTGGCGGTGGGCGTGTTGATGACCAGGTGGATCTCGCCGCTGGTCATCATGTCGATGACGTTGGGCCGGGCACCGGTGGCGATCTTCTGCACCAGATTGGTGCGCACGCTGTACTTCGAGAGGAACGCCGCGGTGCCGCCCGTGCTGTAAATGCTAAAGCCCATCGCCGCCAGCCCGCGCACGACCGGGAGGATGTCGTGCTTGTCGGCGTCGCGAACGGAGACAAAGACCGAGCCGGCGGTGGGCAGCGCGTTGCCGGCGGCCATCGCGGCCTTGGCCAACGCCAACGGAGCCGACGCGTCGATGCCCATGACCTCGCCCGTGCTGCGCATCTCCGGGCCCAGCACGAAGTCCACGCGGGGGAACTTCTGGTGCGGGAAGACCGGAGCCTTGACGGCGTAGGCGCCGGTCTGAGCAACCTCGGCCACGCCCAACTCGCTCAGCGAAGCGCCCATCATCACCCGGGCGGCCAGGTTGGGCCAGGGCACGTGCGTGGCCTTGCTGACGTACGGGGCCGTCCGGCTGGCGCGGGGGTTGACCTCCAGCACGTACACCACGTCGTCCTTGATGGCCAGTTGCACGTTCATCAACCCACGCACACGCAGGGCCCGGGCCAACTGCCCGGCAGCCACGCGCACACGCTCGACCGTGCGGGTCGACAGCTCGTTGGGAGGCAGGAAGCAGGTGCTGTCGCCGCTATGCACGCCCGCGTGCTCGATATGCTCCATGATGCCGCAGATGATGGCCCGGCCTTCGTCGGTGGTGCCGGTGGGGTCGTAGTCGGCGATGACGTCCACGTCGACCTCGGTGGCTCCGTCGAGGAACTTGTCGATCAGGATCGGCGCGTCGCGCATGCCGCCGTCGAGGCCGGCGCTGCGGACGGCCCCGTCGACGAAACGCCGCAGTGCCGTCGCGTCCTGGCAGATCTCCATCCCACGTCCGCCCAGCACGTAACTGGGACGTACCAGTACCGGGTAGCCGATCTCGGCCGCGATCGCCTCGGCCTGCTGGCGAGAGCGGGCGATGCCACTGGCAGGACGGGCCAGTCGCAGACTCTCGAGCAAGTGATCGAACTGGTCGCGGTCCTCGGCCAGATCGATGGAACTCAGACTGGTCCCGATGATGGGCGTTCCGGCCATGGCCAGGCCGTGGGCCAGGTTGAGCGGTGTCTGCCCGCCAAATTGCACGATGGTGCCCATGAGGCGGCCATTGGTGTTGATGGCCTCGGTGACGTTGAGCACGTCCTCGAGCGTGAGGGGCTCGAAGAAGAGCAGGTCGCTGGTGTCGTAGTCGGTGCTGACCGTCTCGGGATTGGAGTTGATCATCACGCTCTCGACGCCCATCTCGCGGGCCGCGAAAGCGGCGTGGCAGCAGCAATAATCAAATTCGATGCCTTGCCCGATGCGATTCGGACCGCCTCCCAGGATGACCACCTTGGGCGTATCGCTGAGGCGTACCTCGCTGTCGTAGATCTCGGCAGCTTTGCCTTCGGGGTCGAACACCAGCACGGGGTTCTCGTAAGTGGAGTAGTAGTAAGGCGTCGCGGCCTCGAACTCGGCGGCGCACGTGTCCACCAGCTTGAAGGCCGGGACGATGCCCAGTTGCTTGCGGTGCTCGCGCACGCGGAGGATGGTCTCGCTGCGGATGGCGTCGAGGTAGACGTTGGCCAGTTGCGCGTCGCTGTAGCCCAGTTGCTTGGCACGCCGAAGCACACGCTCGGGAACATCCTCGAGCCGGTCGTACTTGAGCAGTACGTCCTCGAAGGCCACCAACTCGGCGATCTGCCCCAGGAAGAAGGGATCGATCTTTGTCAGTTCGTGGACCTGCTCGATCGACCAACCCATCTTGAGCGCG
Source organism: Phycisphaeraceae bacterium (assembly GCA_026126305.1). Taxonomy (GTDB): domain Bacteria; phylum Planctomycetota; class Phycisphaerae; order Phycisphaerales; family UBA1924; genus JAHCJI01. Next base: position 25,810 of record JAHCJI010000014.1, on the reverse strand, counting down.
TAGCGGATGTAGTAAATCCGCCCCTGACTCGGAACGGCCAGCTTGCGGGTCAACTTCGTCTCGTCGATGGGCCACTCGATGGGGTGCCCGTCGGCGGTGCGTAGGCCCGTGGAACTGATCGTGTGGCCCGAGTCGCCCGGCTCGGCAAAATCGAGCACCAACTGCTCACGCTCGATGGCGCGCATGGCCGTCAGCCACTTGTCGTTGCGGTCGAGCCCAAGCCCGAAACGCTTGACCTCCATCGATCGGATGGCCTTCTGGAGGCTCTCCTTAAAAGTGCGCCCGATGGCCATCGCCTCGCCCACGCTCTTCATCTGCGTGGTGAGCGTCTCGTCGGCCTCGGGGAACTTCTCGAAGGTCCACCGGGGCATCTTGGTGACGACATAATCGATGCTGGGCTCGAAGCAAGCGCTGGTGGTCGCCGTGATGTCGTTGCGCAATTCGTCCAGCGTATAGCCCAGTGCCAGACGGGCGGCGATCTTCGCGATGGGAAAGCCCGTGGCCTTGCTGGCCAGCGCGCTCGAACGCGACACCCGGGGGTTCATCTCGACAACAACGTACTCGAAAGGCTCGCTCCTGTCAGCGGTGGGCGACGGGTTCGGGTTCACCGCAAACTGTACGTTGCTCCCGCCCGTCTCCACCCCGACCGCACGCACGACGGCAAATGCGGCGTCGCGCAGCACCTGGTACTCCTTGTCGGTCAGCGTCAGGATGGGCGCGACGGTGATCGAGTCGCCCGTGTGGACGCCCATGGGGTCGATGTTCTCGATGCCGCACACGATCACGCAATTGTCCTTGCGGTCACGCACGACTTCGAGCTCGTACTCCTTCCAACCCAGCAGGCTCTTGTCGATCTGCACCTGCCCGATCATGCTGGCGGCAAGTCCGCGGGCCACCTGCTGGCGGAACTCCTCGGTGTTGTAGGCCACGCCGCCGCCCCAGCCGCCCAGCGTGAAGGCCGGCCGGATGATCGAGGGCAGCCCAAGCTCCTCCAAAGCCCGCATGGCCTCATCCAGGTTGGTCACCGTGCGCGAAGGTGCCAAAGGCAGTCCCTGGCTCTCGCACACCTTGCGAAAGGCTTCGCGATCTTCGGCACGATGGATCACCTGCCGGTCGGCCCCGATCATCTCGATGCCGAACTCTTCGAGCGTCCCGTTGTCATGGAGCGCGCAGGCACAGTTCAGCGCCGTCTGCCCGCCCAGCGTCGGCAGGATGGCGTCGATGCCCATGCCACCCGCGGCCCGGTCGCACTCACGCTGGATGATCTTGCGAACACTCTGGGGTGTGATGGGTTCGATGTACGTCCGATCCGAAAGGCTCGGATCGGTCATGATCGTGGCGGGGTTGGAGTTGACCAGCACCACGCGGCAGCCCTCGGCCCGCAACGCCTTGCACGCTTGCGCCCCCGAGTAATCGAACTCACAGCCTTGTCCGATAACGATGGGCCCCGACCCGAGCACCAGAATGGTGCGGATATCTTCACGTTTGGGCATCCCGAGGCCACCTCCAGCGGTCGTCCAGACCTGATTGCGCTCGCCTTGAGCCGGTGGGGACGCCGGACCCACGCCCCGGGAACGATCATATGTCCGCCAAGTCGCGCGTATGGGCTGTCGGGCACATCGCGGTCTCAACCCGGCCTCATCCATGACCGATAAAGCCTAAGGCCGATCTCAAATCCATCTCCATTTCAGGTTGGTTGCGACTCCAGATGAAGTCCTATAACAGAAGGTGATTCACCATGAACCATCGGAAACTGGGCTTGGCAGTATTCGCCTGTGTGTCGGCGGCGGTACCCATAGCACGAGGCGATGATCTGTTCCGGGTGCTCGTCAGCCCCGAAGACTCCGCAGTCCCAGGACTGTCTGTCGGAGCGTCATCGTTGCCCAACCTCGTGGAAGATCTGCTCGACCGGCGTGGACAGTTCGCCGCCTTTGAAGGCGAGGCATTTGCAGCATCGCTGCGCTTCGGCGGCGTGGACGACGCGATCCTGTTCACGCTGAACGCGGAGGGCACCCGTGCCACCGTGCAGTTTATCGGACGCGATGAACCGCCCTTGGTCTTCGATGCCGCTGACGGCCGGGATGTTGAAGAGCAGGTGATCGACTTCTTGGAGAAGGACGGCAGCAAGACCGTGGCTGATTTTCTCAAGGCCATCAACCGACGCTCGTTGGTGGGCGTGACCGACGGCAATCCGCTCTCAACCACGGCGCAGATGGGCTCGTACAAGTACAACCGTTTCGGCAAGCACCAGGACCTGACCCGCCTGGAACGTCGCATCATGCGGGGCGAGATGCTCCAGCCCGGATCAGCACCCATGCCCGGCGCCTTTCAGGTCTCCAACGGGCAGCAGGAACGCAATGGGATCGTGACAAACGGCTCGACGACCATACACCAGGAGCAAGACATCAACGGGCGGATGCAGACCGAGGGCGCGCCGGTTGGCGCGGCTCATGTGCAGTGGTTTGAGCCCGGCTCGGATCGTGGCCTGCGGGTGCGTTTTGACGCGCAGGGCGGCATCGCCGACGCGGACGGGTTCAAGAGCACGTTCGTCAATGTCTCGGGCAGTTTCGAGTATCGCCTGAATCGCTTCGTGGGCATCGCGGCGTCTTTTCCCATCAGTTACTATGACGTGGAAGGTGCTGACGTGTTCACCGCCGGCGCGCACGTGGACTTGCCGATCCGACTCATCCAGCGCGACGATGGCAAGGGGTTCACCTTCCAGTTGGCTCCTGGCGCGCTCATCGCCGCCTCGGGGTCGTACGACATGATCTCGGGCGGTGTCTTCTGGGGCCTGGGCGCGACGGCGATGGCCAGCTACGAGTTCGAAGATTGGCTCTTTAGTGCGGCCGTGGGTTATACCCATTTCGAGTCGATCACGCTCAAGATCTCTGACTACGAGTTCGACCCCGATCTGACACAGGATTTCGTCCGCGTTGGTGGAAAGGCCACGTACAGCCTAGGTGACAACGCGTATGTCTTCGCGGGCCTGAGCTACTCCGACTTCCTGAAGGATGCAGCGATCGACAACTACTTCAGCCCCACGGTTGGCGTTGGCGTTCGGACACCCGGCGGTTTCAATGTCCGCCTGGCCTACGAGGGCGACTTTGGCAGCAAGTACGAGGCCCACAAGGTCCAGTTGGGCGTGCAATTGCCCTTCTGATCAAGATGCATCGCACAGAAATTGAAAAACGCCGGGCGAGGATGCGGCTTGCCCGGCGTTCTGTCTTTGTGTTGGATGTCGCCTTAGACGCGGTCGGGTGCTTCGCCCATGACAAAGTCCTTGACCTCGACCGATGGCATGACGTGCCCGCCGTTGTCGAGCAAGTGGGCATCGTCGTGATCGTCGAAGGCCCCGTCGACCGACATGGGCGCGAGGGCGACCAGTGGTTTCACGCGGATGTCCTGGTAGGCGCGGAAGCCCGTTCCAGCGGGGATGAGGTGGCCCAGCAGCACGTTTTCCTTGAGGCCGATGAGGTGGTCGGACGCTCCCTTGAGGGCGGCCTCGGTGAGGACCTTGGTGGTCTCCTGGAAGGAGGCGCCCGAGAGGAAGCTGTCGCTCTGGAGGCTTGCCTTGGTAATGCCCAGGAGCAGCGTGCGCCCAACGGCGGGCTTGGGCTTCTTGGCCTTGGCACCTTCCTTGCCCTCGGCCTCGGCCCGTGCATTGGCCTCGCGGATTTCCTCCCGTGTGTACATCTGGCCCACACGCAGGTCGGTATCGCCGGCCTCGACGATACGGCCCATGTTGAGGATCTCGCGATTCTTCTGGCTGAAGACGTAGCGGTCGACGACTTCCTGCGGCAAGAGGTCGGTATCGCCCGAGTTCTGAACCTGAACCTTGCGCATCATCTGGCTGAGGATCAGTTCGATGTGCTTGTCGTTGATCTTCACACCCTGGGCCCGGTAGACGTTCTGGACCTCTTCGAGCATGTAGAGCCAGACGGCCTCCTCGCCCTTGATGCGCAGGATGTCCTTGGGGTCCAGCGGCCCTTCGGTGAGTTGGTCGCCCGCGTTCACGTAATCACCGGTGTGGACGCGCAACTGCTTGTCACGCGGCACGTGATGGTCCTTCTCGATGCCCGAATCGGACACGACGCGGATGGTGATCTTACCCTTGCGCTTGTCGCTGTAGATCTCGATCTTGCCTGAGATCTCGGCCATGACGGCCGGGTCGCGGGGCTTGCGGGCCTCGAAGATCTCCGTCACACGGGGCAGACCACCGACGATGTCCTGGCTGCGTTCGGCCTGCCTTGGCTGGCGGGCGATCATCTGGCCGGCCTTGATGTCCTGGCCGTCCTGGACCTCGATGCGGGCCTTGGCGGGCAGGTAATGGAAGTCGAGGATCTGGCCGGCCTCGTCGACGACGTTGATCTGCGGGGAACGCGAGCCCTTGTGCTCGATCACCACAAGGGCCTTCTTGCCCTGACCGGCGTCGTCCTCGCGCACAGTCTGGCCGATCTCGATGTCGACAAACTGGACCTTGCCACCCTTTTCGGCCAGGATGGGCGTGCGGTGGGGGTCCCACTTGACCACGGTTGTACCCTTCTTGACCGACTCGCCGGGCTGGATATAGATCAACGAGCCGTAGGGCACCTTGGCCTTGTCGAGTTCGCGTCCCTTGTCGTCGAGGATGGCAACCTCGCCGTTGCGCTTGAGCGAGATGAGCACGGAGTTCCCGTCGTCGTCCTCGCCCTTGACCTCGGCGCAGTCGCGCAGCTCGATGGTGCCCGAGGCTCCGGCACGATACTCGTTGTCGGCCACGTCTCGCGTGCCGATGCCGCCGGTATGGAATGTCCGCATCGTCAGCTGGGTGCCCGGCTCGCCGATGGACTGGGCGGCGATGATGCCCACGGCCATGCCCTCTTCGACGATCTTGCCGATGGACATGTCCATGCCGTAGTCGAGCACGGAACATCCCGTCCGGCTTTCGCTAGTGAGCGGGCTGCGGACGAAGACCTCGGCGATGCCCAGGGTTTCGATGCGCATGGCGGCTTCTTCGGAGATCATCTCGTTGGTGGCAACGATGGGCTCGTCGGTGACCGGATCGACGATCGAGTGGAGGCTGACCCGGCCGACGATCTGATCGCTCAGCGGTACGTCGACCTGCTCGCCCTTATACACGGCCCGCTTGGGGATGCCCCGGCGGCTGCCGCAGTCATATTCGCCGATGATGACCGATTGGGCCACGTCGCAGAGCTTGCGGGTGAGGTAGCCCGAGTCGGCGGTCTTCAGAGCGGTGTCGGCCAAGCCCTTGCGCGCGCCGTGGGTGGACGAGAAGTATTCGAGAACGCTCAGGCCCTCGCGGAAGTTGGCTCGGATGGGCGTCTCGATGATCTCGCCACTGGGCTTGGCCATGAGGCCACGCATGCCCGCCAGCTGCATCATCTGGCTGACGTTGCCGCGGGCGCCCGAGTCGCTCATGAGGTACACGGGGTTGAGGTATGGATCGGCGCTCGTGTCGTCGATGGGAGCCTCGCGCCCATCGGGCAGACGACGATCGTTCTTGAGCGTCTCGATCAGGCTCTTGGTCACCTTCTCACGGCAGCCGGCCCAGATGTCGAGCAACTGGTTGTACCGCTCGCGCTCGGTGATAATGCCGCGGTCGTAGTTCTTCTCGACTCGATCGACCTTCTTCTGGGCCTCGGCGAGCAGCTCCTTCTTGTCGGCCGGCACGCGCATGTCGGTGACACCGAAACTCAGGCCCGCAACGGTCGAATGCTTGAATCCCGTCTCCTTGAGCCGGTCGAGCAGGTCGATGGTGGCGGGCTTGCCGGCGACTGCGAACACGTCGTCGATCACGCGGGCGCAGCCCTTCTTGCCCAGCGAGCAGTTGTAGAAGGCCATGCCCGGTTCGAGGATTTCGCTGAACAGGCATCGACCGGCGGTGGTGACCACGCGGCGGTTCTCGGGCAGTTTCTCGGGAGCGCCGCCCTGGCTGTTGACGACCTCGTGGAAGCGCTCCAGGCGCACCACGATGCGATCATGCATCCGGATCTTGCCCTGATCGAGCGCGAGGATCGCCTCGGAGCGATCCTTGAAGGTCGGGAGTTTGGACACCGGCACACCCCGGTCGGGAGCCATCAGTGTCATGAAATACACGCCCAGCACGATGTCCTGGCTGGGCGAGATGATCGGCTGGCCGTTGGCCGGGCTGAACACGTTGTGCGTGCTGAGCATGAGCACGTGGGCCTCGGCCTGAGCCTCGACGGACAGCGGCAGATGGACGGCCATCTGGTCGCCGTCGAAGTCGGCATTGAAGCCCGTACACACGAGCGGGTGGACCTTGATGGCGTTGCCCTCGACCAGCACGGGCTCGAAGGCCTGGATGCCCATGCGGTGGAGCGTGGGCGCGCGGTTGAGCAGCACGGGGTGTTGGTCGATGACTTCCTCGAGGATGTCCCACACCTCGGCGTCGCGACGCTCGAGCATGCGCTTGGCGCTCTTAATGGTGTCGGCAAGCCCGTGCTCACGCAGCTTGCGGATAATGAACGGCTGGTAGAGTTCCAGCGCGATCTTCTTGGGCAGACCACACTGCCAGAGCTTGAGCTCGGGGCCCACGACGATGACCGAGCGTGCTGAATAGTCAACGCGCTTGCCCAGCAGGTTCTCGCGGAAGCGGCCCTGCTTGCCCTTGATCATGTCCGTCAGGCTCTTGAGCGTGCGGTTGCTCGAACCCACGACCGGGCGCCGGCATCGGGCGTTGTCGAACAGGTTGTCCACCGCCTGCTGGAGCATCCGCTTCTCGTTGCGGATAATGACCTCGGGAGCGTTGAGGTCCATCAACTTCTTCAGTCGGTTGTTGCGGTTGATGATGCGCCGGTACAGGTCGTTCAGGTCGCTGGTGGCGAAGTTCCCGCTCTCGAGCAGCACCAGCGGACGCAGGTCCGGCGGGATCACCGGGATCACGTCCATCACCAGCCACGAGGGGTCGTTCTCGCTCTTGCGGATGTTCTCAACCAGTTTCAGCCGCTTGGCAAGGTCCTTGATCTTCTGCTTGCTGCGGGTGTCCTTGAGTTCCTGACGCAGTCGGCCGGCCAGTTCGTCCAGGTCGAGCCGGTCGATCAGTTCGCGGATGGCCTCGGCACCCATCATCGCGCGGAAGGCATTGCCGAAGGCCAGTGCCGCCGCACGGTACTTGTCCTCGGTGATGATCGTCTGGGCCTCGATCTTCGTGCCGTCGTCCAGTTGCAGGCCGGGCTCGGCCTCGATGATGACGTAATCCTGATAGTAAATGACGCGCTCGAGCTCACTGGTCTTGAGCCCCAGCAGCGTGCCAAGCCGGCTCGGCATGCTCTTGAAGAACCAGATATGCACGATCGGGCTGGCCAGATTGATGTGGCCCATGCGCTTGCGACGCACGCGGCTGTGGGTCACCTTCACGCCGCAGCGGTCGCAGATGATGCCCTTGTACTTCACCCCGCGGTACTTGCCGCAGGCGCACTCGTAGTCGCGCTCGGGCCCGAAGATGCGCTCGCAGAACAGCCCGTCCTTCTCGGGGCGGTACGTGCGATAGTTGATGGTCTCGGGCTTCTTCACTTCGCCATAGGACCATGCCCGGATGTCGTTGGGCGAGGCCAGCGTCACCTTCACGGCGGAGAAGTCATTGATACGGTCGTACACGGTTTCGGCCATGTGTGCCTCCGGTGGTGCCCGGTGAATGTCGATGCGGATGTGGACGCGGTGATCTGGGGGGCCTTGATGCCGATTCTTACAACAGGCTGCCCAACTCCTGCTGCCGCTTCTCGAGCGTGATGTTCATGCCCAGGCCCTTGAGTTCGTTGCACAGCACGTCGAAGGCGATGGGCATGCCCGCCTCCAGCTTGTGCGTGCCCTTGACCATGCTCTCGTAGATCTTGGTCCGCCCCTCCACGTCGTCGCTCTTGACGGTGAGCAGTTCCTGCAAGATGTAACTGGCGCCGTAAGCTTCGAGCGCCCAGACTTCCATCTCGCCGAAGCGCTGGCCGCCGGTGCGACTCTTGCCGCCCAGGGGCTGCTGGGTGATGAGCGAGTAGGGGCCCGTGGCGCGGGCGTGGATCTTGTCGTCCACCAGGTGGTGGAGCTTGAGCATGTACATGTAGCCCACGGAAGTCTTCTGCTGGAAGGGCTCGCCCGTGCGACCGTCGTAGAGCTGGATCTTCCCGCCGCGGGGCATGTGGGCCAGCAACTCGCGGTGGTGGGGGTGCTGGCCGGTCTTTTCGACCTCATCGTTGCGCTTCTTGACGTAGGCGTTGGCCTCCTCGATAGCCGCATGGATCTCCGACTCGGTCGCGCCGTCGAACACGGGCGTGACGGCCTGGAATCCCAGGACCTGCGCCGCCCAGCCCAGGTGCAATTCCAGGATCTGCCCCACGTTCATGCGGCTGGGCACGCCCAGCGGGTTGAGCATGATGTCCACCGGCGTGCCGTCTTCCATAAATGGCATTTCCTCCACGGGCACGAGTCGGGCGATGACGCCTTTGTTGCCGTGGCGGCCGGCCATTTTGTCGCCCACGCTCAAGGGACGCTTGCTGGCGATGTAGACCTTGACCATCTCGAGGACGCCCGCGGGCAGTTCGTCGCCCCGCTTCATATGCGCGACGCGGCGGTGCTTTTCCTTCTCGATGGCTTCGATGCGCGGCCAGTACTGCTTGTAGCTGACCTCGGCCTCTTCGCGGGCCTCCTTGCTGCCCTTCACCCAGCCCAACTCGAAGGTCTTGATCTGCTCGATCACGACCTCGGGAATGTCGCTGGCGGCCACCTTCTGCCGGGTGTTGGGGTCCACCAGGTCGCTGCCCGTCGTGTCGTTGATGGCAAGCACCATCTCGCGGAAGATGTCGATGGCCTTCTGGTCCATCTGGGTCTCATACTCGGCGATCTGCTGCTTGAGGTGCCGCTTCTGCTCCTCGTTCATGTGCAGGCGCCGGCTGAACTTCTTCGCGCCGATGACGATGCCCTCGATGCCGCTGGGCACCTCGAGCGAGTCGTTCTTCACGTCCTCGCCCGCCCGGCCGAAGATGGCGTGCAGCAACTTTTCCTCGGGGGTCAGTTCGGTCTTGCTCTTGGGGCTGACCTTGCCCACCAGGATGTCGCCCGGGCCCACGCGCGCACCCACGCGGATGACGCCGTCGTCGTCGAGGTTGCGCAGCGCCTTCTCCGAGACGTTAGGAATGTCGCGTGTGAACTCCTCGCGGCCCAGCTTGGTGTCGCGGATCTCCACGTCGAAGCTATCGATGTGGATCGAGGTGAACACGTCGTCCTTCACGATGCGCTCGCTGATGACGATGGCGTCCTCGAAGTTGTACCCGTCGAAGGTGTTGAACGCCACCAGCACGTTCTTGCCGATGGCCAGCTCGCCGTTCTTGATCGAGGGGCCATCGGCGATGACCTGCCCGGCCTTGACCACGTCGCCCGGACGAACGATGGGCTTCTGGTTCAGGCACGTGCGCTCGTTCATGCCGCGGAACTTGCGCAGCACGTATTCGTCGCTGTTGTCGATGATGATGCGCTCGGCGTCGACGTACGTCACCACGCCGCCGGTCTTGGCCTTGATGACCATGCCCGAGTTGAAGCCCACCGACTTCTCCATACCCGTGGCCACGCACGGCGGGTCCACCTTGATCAGCGGAACGGCCTGGCGTTGCATGTTCGATCCCATCAGCGCACGGTTGGCGTCATCGTGCTCGAGGAAGGGGATCAGGGCCGCGGAAATGCCAACGACCTGCTTGGGCGAGATGTCCACGTAGGCCACGTTCTCGGCGGGCACCTCGGCCAGTTCGCCCGAGACGCGCGCCAGCACCATGCCGCCAAGGAAGTTGCCCTTGGCATCCAGCGCGTCGGCGGGGGCGAGCACGGCACGCATTTCCTCGTCGGCGCGAAGGTGAACCACCTCGCCCGTGACCTTGCCGTTCTTGATCGCCCGGTAGGGCGTGCGCAGGAAGCCGTAGTCGTCGATCGATGAGTAGATCGACATGCGCGCGATCAGGCCGATGTTGGTGCCCTCGGGCGTCTCGATGGGGCAGATCCGGCCGTAGTGGCTGATGTGGACGTCGCGCACCTCGAACCCGGCACGCTTGCGGTTCAAACCGCCCGGGCCCAGGGCGCTCAGGCATCGCTCATGCACCAGCGTGCTCAGCGGGTTGGTCTGGTCCACCACCTGGCTCAGCTCGCTGCGACCGAAGAAGAAGTCGATCGCGCTGCTGATGCTCTTGCTGTTTACCAGGTCGGCGATCTTCGTCAGTTCGTCGGGGTTCTTGACGCTCATGCGCTCCTGCACGGTGCGCTTGAGTTTCAGGAAGCCCTTGCGGACCTCGTCGACCGCCAACTCGTCCATCGTCCGAAGCCGACGATTGCCAAGGTGGTCGATGTCGTCTTCCACCGCCACAGGCTGGTTCGTCTCGGGGTCGATCCGGTTGCTGCGAAGGTCCAGCATGTACTGGATGATGCGCAGCAGGTCCTGGGCGCGAATGAAATTGCTGTCCACCGCATCGTCGAATCCGAACTTGCGATTGATCCGGAAACGGCCAACACGACCGATGCGATAGCGGCTGTCGTCGAAGAACTTCTCGGCGAACAACTGCTTGGCCTTCTCGACCTGCGGCGGGTTGCCCGGGCGCAGCTTCGTATAAAGCTTCAGCAAGGCCTGGTCGTATGCGTCCTCGACGCCGAACTCCTCGGCGAACTTGCGGAGGTTCTCGGCGGCGACGGTGTTCAGGATCAGCACGTCGCTGGGGTTCTGGATGACACGGGCGCTCTTGAGGGTCGAGGCCTGGATCTTCTCGAGCGTTTCGGCACCGATCTGGAAGCCCGTATCGACCAGGATCTCCCCGCTCTCGGTGTCGACGATGGGCGCGGCGGCCCAGTCTTCCTCGTGGAGTTGGTTGGTCTTGACCTCGTTGATCTCGTAGAACAGACGCAGCAGGTTCTCGGTCGAGGCCACCGTCGGGTCCAGGCAGCGCAGGAACGTCGTCGCCGCCATCTTGGGCGACTGGTCGATGCGCATCTCCAACTGGTCCTTCTTGTTGACCGAGATCTCGATCCACGAGCCACGCTCGGGCACGATCCGGGCGCTGTGCAACGGGCGGTCGGTCTCCTCTTCGCTCTTGGAGAAATCCACGCCCGGCGAGCGGTGCAACTGGCTGACAATCACCCGCTCGGCACCGTTGACGATGAACTCGCCGCCACCCACCATGATGGGGAACTCCCCGAGGTAGATGTCCTCCTCGGGCATGTCGGGCCGGCCCTCGCGCTTGAGCAGTACGCGGATCTTGAACGGCATCCCGTAGGTCAGGCGCAGTTCCTTGCACTCATCGATGGTGTACCGGGGCTCGTCGAGTTCGTACTGGACGTACTCGAGATGCATGGTCTCGTCGTAACTGTCGATCGGGAAGACCTCGCGCAGCAAGGCCTCGAGACCGATGGTCGGGTCCCGCTCATCGGGTGCCCGGTCCAGTTGAAGGAAACGCTCGTAAGCCAACCTCTGGACGATCGTGAGATCGCCGACCGGGAGGGTGTCGCCACGTTTCGCGTAACTGCGCACGTTCATCGCCGCCATCGATCACCTCGCGATGGGAATTGGACCCGATACCACAGCCTTTGGCCTGTGGAGGGTCCATCTGTATCTACATCGTGCTGTTCGGATCGCCGCCAGCCCCGTCCTGTTTCATGACGCAATGGTCAGGGTAGGCCTGCAAAATACTCTTGACAAGGGGCACACGATTCGCTAGCAAAATGATTGTGTACTCTCAGGTATCTCAGTCAACCCGCTCTGGAGCATCTCAGGGGCAAAAAACAAAGCCGCACGGGAGTACCGTGCGGACAGTTCAGGACCGAAGGTGTGGGAAAATACCTACATCGCGAATCCCTGTATCAGGCGATCTCGACGTCAGCGCCGGCTTCCTTGAGCTTGGCAGCCATGCTGTCGGCTTCGTCCTTGCTCATGCCTTCCTTCACCTTGGCGGGCAGGTTGTCGACAAGGTCCTTGGCTTCCTTGAGGCCCAGGCCGGTCAGTTCGCGAACGACCTTGATGACTTGGATCTTCTTGCCGCCGTCGCCCTTGATGATGACGTCGAACTCGGTCTTCTCGGCCGGGGCGGCCGCGCCGCCGCCGCCATCGACCGGGCCGGCCATCATGACCGCGCCGCCGGCGGCGGGCTCGATGCCGTAGGTTTCCTTGAGGTAGTCGGCCAAGTCGACGGCCTCCTTGAGGGTCAGGCCGACGATCTCGTCGCCCATCTTGGTGATCTTGGCATCGAACGATTTGGTGGCTGCGTCGCTCATGGTGCTCTACTTTCCGAAGCTCGGTCGCCTTTGTGCGCCTCCAAGTGGGGCCGAACCGCTCGGCGCTTTAACCCCCGCCCGCCATCGCGGGCGGCTTGGGCCAGTTGGTGGTCGCTCGTGGGCGACGTTGGATGAAAACGTCCCGGCCACCTTTGGGTGATCGGGACGGGCTTGGTTCAGGCGATCTTGGCGATGGACTCGCCGCTCTCGAGTTTTTCCTGGATGGTCTTGAGGATGCCGGCGATGTTGCTGGCCGGGCTCTTGACCGCCCCGACGAGCTTGCCGCCGGGGGTAAGGATGACGGTAACGACCTTTGCGATGGCCTCTTCGCGAGTGGGGAACTTACTGAGCCGCTTAACCCCCGCCTCGCCCACGAACAACTCGCCGTCCAAGACCGCGCCCTTGAGTTCAAGGTCGGGCATGTCCCTTGCGATGTTGACGATCTTGCGGGCAACCTCGACAACAGTCTCGGCTCCGTAGACCAGGGCGTTTGGCCCGGTGAGCAATTCGCCCAATCGCTCGAGCCCGGTGCCCTCGAAGGCCTTGCGGGCAACGTTGTTGCGCAGCACGGTGATGGAGATGTCGAACTTGGCCAGGTCCTTGCGGAGCGTGTTGGTCGCGTTGGCCCCCACGCCACGGATGTTGACCAGCAGGGCGTCGCCGTTCTCGCCCAGCTTGGCCATGTATTCGGCCATCATCATTTCTTTGACGGGCTTGGACATGGTGCTTTCCTTTCCCGCGCCGTCAGGAGACGGCCGCGGCCTCGTGCTGGACGCGGACGCCAGGGGTCATGGTGCCGCTGATGGTGATCTTCTTGATGTACTCGCCCTTGACCGCGCTGGGGCGAACTTTCTCGATGGCCTGCACAAAATATTCGTAGTTTTCCCTCAGGTCGGCCTCGGGGAAACTCATCTTCCCGATGACCCCGTGGATGTTCCCGCCCGCATCGGCACGGTACTCGAGCTTGCCCGCGGCGTACTCCTTGACGGCGGTAGGCACGTCGGTGGTGACGGTGCCTGCCTTGGGGCTGGGCATCAGCCCCTTGGGGCCCAGGACGCGTCCGAGCTTGCTGATGACACGCATCATGTCGGGGCTGGCCACGGCCACGTCGAAGTCGAAGAACCCGGCCTCGATCTCGGCCACCAGGTCCTCGCCGCCGGCCTTGATGGCGCCCGCTTCAAGGCACGCCTTGGCCTTGTCGGCTGGGCAGAAGGCCACCACCCGCTTCGTGCGGCCCACGCCCTTGGGCAGCGCGATCGAACCGCGCAGGGCTTGATCGGCCTGCTTGGTGTCGATGTTCAGGTGCATACAGACCTCGACCGTCTGGTCGAATCGCGGGCCTTTGAACTTCTTGACCTGGGTGATCGCCTGGTCGATGGGGAAGGCGTCTTTTGGGGCCAACTTTGTGTTGGCCTGCGTCCGCTTGCTCACGTGTGCCATGTTCCTTTAGCCCTCCACCGTCACGCCCATGGAACGGGCGGTGCCTTCGACGATCCGCTCGGCGGCCTCCAGAGAGACGGCGTTCAGGTCGGCCAGTTTTTCCTGGGCGATCTGGCGGCACTGCTCGCGGGTGATCTTGCCGATGGGGCTCTGGGGCGTGGCCGCCCCCTTGCTGACACCCGCGGCCTCCTTAATTAGGACGGACGCGGGCGAACTCTTAACCTCGAACTCAAAGGAGCGGTCGCTGTAGGCCGTCACGATGCAGCCCACGACCTTGCCCTTAAGGTGGGCAGTGGCGGCGTTGAACTGCTGGATGAACTGGCCGGGGTTGACACCCTTAGAGCCCAAGACCGGGCCCAGCGGGGGCGCGGGCGTGGCCGACCCACCGGGGGCCAAAATCTTGAATACGTGCGTGACTTCTCGTTTGGCCATCGATCCTCACCTCCCACCGGCCCGAGGTATCTCGGGAAAACCCCAAGACATCCCCGCTTGCGTGGGCCTGCCAAGTGGCCCCGACGCGGCGCGGTGGTTCGTACGGCGTTTGGTTGTCGCCCCGGCACATGCCTCAGGGGCTTCCCGGCAGACCCGGGTCGAGATCATAGACGTGCCGTCATTCTCAGACCAGTGATATCTTGCCGGTTCAAGTGCTCACACATGCATGGAACGGAACTTGATCTACTGTTCGGTACCACAGCCTTGCGGCCAGCGCCCTTTGGCACGTCTCCAACCACTCACGCACTCGGCCAAAGCAGGGCGAAGACCAATGCCGTGACCAGGCCATAAACCACGCCGTCGATGAAGTCCATGACCTTGGCACGCAACGGCTTGGTGAACCAGATTTCCCCCAGCACACCTCCGGCGGTGTGGGCCAGCACGCCTGCGACGGCGACGAAGGCGAACACGTCGACGAAGGCCGCCCCTGCGGGCAGGGCTCGGCTCGCCAGCCAGGCGATGACCGCCGAAACAACCAGGAATACAGCGACGGTGGCGGCCATGTTGCGAGGCATGTTGGCCGCCCCAGGCCACACGCGCAACATACCCCATGGACCGGCCTTAAGGCGCGCCATGGCTTCGGGGTTCTTGGCGTCGGCGTGCTCGCACCAGGGGAACATGTACTGGCCCGGGGCCAGGTTTGCAGAGCGGATCATGCCCAGCAAGGCGTCCTCGTCGGGCAGGCGCTTCACGTCGGGCTTGTGGTGGGGCAGGATGGCCCAGGCCAGGAAGCTACAGAAGAACAGCACGAAGCCGCAAACCAAAACAGGTAGCCACAGATCGAGCGGATTCATTGGGGACCTCCTGCGGGCATGACCACGTTTTCCCGGATAGAAGCATACCACGCCTGCGAGGGTTGAATGGCGTCGGGAATGGGCCAAGGCGTGCATGCCGGCCCTACGATCGCGCCGCTGGCATCGGACCCGAACCCGACTTGCAGGAGCCCATCGAGTGACCACCATGACCGCCGCCAAGCCATCGACCCGCGACATCGCCTCAATCTTGGGTGCCGAGGCTGAAAGCCTGCTGGGGTACTCGGCCACCGGTTTTGAGAAGGCGTCGCTGCACCTGCCCGGGCCTGATTTCATCGACCGCGTGCTGGCCCACAGCGACCGCCCCGTGCCGGTGCTGCGGAACTTCCAGACGCTGATGAACCATGGGCGGCTTGGCGGGACGGGCTACGTGAGCATCCTCCCGGTAGACCAGGGGGTGGAGCATTCGGCGGGGGCGAGCTTCGCGCCCAACCCGCAGTACTTCGACCCCGAGAACATCGTCAAACTGGCCCTCGAAGGCGGGTGCAACGCCGTGGCCAGCACCTTTGGCGTGCTGGGCTCGGTGGCACGCAAGTACGCCCACAAGATCCCCTTCTTAGTGAAGTTCAACCACAACGAGCTGCTGACGTATCCCAACGTCCACAGCCAGACGTTGTATGGCACGATCCAGCAGTGCTACGAGATGGGTGCCATCGCGGTAGGCGCGACGATCTACTTCGGCAGCGAGGACAGCCGCAACCAGATCCAGTACGTCAGCGAGATGTTCGCCCACGCCCACGCCTTGGGGATGGTAACGGTCCTTTGGTGCTACACCCGCAACGACGCTTTCAAGGTGAAGGACGCCGACGGCCGCAAGACCGACTACCACGATGCGGCCGACCTGACCGGCCAGGCAAATCACTTGGGTGCCACCATCCAAGCCGATATCGTGAAGCAGAAAATGGCTACGCGTAACGGCGGCTACGCGGCCCTGAACACGGGCGACTCCAGTTATGGCAAGTTCAACACCAAGATCTACACCCAACTGGCTGGTGGCGACGAGCAGGGCAAGGGCGGCCACCCCATCGAACTGGTCCGGTACCAACTGGCTAACTGCTACATGGGTCGTGTCCCACTGATCAACTCCGGCGGCGAGAGCAAGGGCGATAGTGACCTGCACGACGCTGTGCGGACGGCCGTGATCAACAAGCGGGCCGGGGGCATGGGTCTGATCAGCGGGCGCAAGGCCTTCCAGCGCCCGATGAAGGACGGGGCGGCCCTCCTGCACGCCATCCAGGACGTGTATCTTGACGCCTCGGTCACCATCGCCTGAGGCATGAAGCGGGCCGTCCAAGTCATCCTTGTGGTCGTGGGCATCGTCGCGGTCCTCTTCGCCGGGGCGTGGGGGTTGGCGGTGTGGTTCTTGGGGCCATACCTGGTGTGGGCACCCCAGGGCGTCCACGTCAGCGTGCAGGCCCCCGAGACGGTGGCCGTGGGCGATACATTCGAACTGACCCTGAACATCCGCAACGACGGGCCGGGCGACCGCGTGCTCGAGGCCATCAGCATCCAGATGGGCTACATCGAGGGCTTTTCACTGGAAGGCATCGAGCCACCCGCTGACAGTACCCAACCAGCTACTGAGCATCGTGTGTACCGCTTCCAGACACCAATCCCAGCGGGCAGGGTTACGCCAATCCGCTTCACGCTTCGGGCCACGGGCAAGGACGCCGACCGGGGCCAGAGCCTGCGACAAGGTCGCATCGAGGTGCAGTTCGTGGGCGAGAGCCGCATGTCGCGGACCTCCACGAGCACCGCCATCGCGCTCCGCTGAAGGCTTGGGCTCGGGGCGTGGATCTCTGGCGCGGGCCGGGCCAGCGCGACGATGCTACAACATGGCGCGGTGCGGGAGGCGCGCCGCCAGTCACAGTCTCACTCGAGGGAGCGACGCGTTGAGCCTGTTCCAACGATTCATGCGGATCCTGACCCATCCCCAGCACGCGGGCGAGCCCTTGCCCGCAAAGAAGCCCAAGCCGGCCAAGCCCGAGCGGGCCAAGCCCCAAGACATGCGTGCCAAGCAGGACGTATCGTCAGCCCAGGCCGCCACCGCGTCCAAGCCCGTCGCCGTCGCGACGCGGCCCGCCGCCAAAATCCCCACAGCGCCGGCCAAGCCCGTGGAGGTCTTCTCGCCCGCCCGACCGGCATCGATGGGCAACAGCCACCTCGGCATGTCGCCGCTCATGGACGACCCAGACGATTCGGGTGTGGACCTGATCCGGCCCGAAACCGGCCTTGATCTCGAACCAGGTCCCAGCCCCATACGGGTGGCCACGCCCAATGTTGCCAAGGCCATCGAGCCCGTGCCGATGGAACCCCAGGGCCACCAACTCGACGAGGTGCTCGACCTCATCGAGAAGCTTCGCACGCATGTCGACGCCCAGAACGGCCGCTTCGAGCAGGCCATGGGAGTGCTCGACCAGATCCGCTCTTCGGCCGCCGTCTTGCCCGAAATCCGAGAGCGGATCGATTCGATGCTGGCGTCGATGGATGACCTGCGTGAACGGCAGATCGAGGGCCACGCCCAGGTTGAACGGGCCCTGGCCGCCCAGAGCGCCCGCCTCGACGCCATCGCCCATGCCATCGAGCGGGCCACCCAGCGCGAGGAGAGACTCTCCGAGAGCCTCTTGGAGATCAACCAGACCATCCGCGCCGTCACCGGCACCAACGACCGCCTGGCCAACGCCATCGAGTCCATGCGCCGCCACGAGGCCGAACGCGACGCCCGCATCGGCCGCGCCCTGACCGGGGCACAGCGCTGGCTGATGGTGCTGAGCCTGGTCTTGGGCCTGGGCATGCTGGCGACGATCATAACGGCGGTGGTAGTGGGCGGCTGATCCGCTCGATGGTCTTGAGAGCGAGCCCACGACACAGTCCGAGCCCGCAAAAATCAACCGACCCCGTGCGTGAGCGTCGGTTTATTCTTCGAGTTCATTGCATTGGGGGGGCTCGTACCGCTCGGGCCGGGGCTTGCGTCCGTTCATGAAACCTTCGTGAATTTAGCCCGAACCCCGTCCGAGCGGGGTACCGTTATGGCGATGACTACCACCACGCGTATGAACACCGCCGCCGCCCTCATCCTCGCCCCGCTGTGCCTGTGGGTGCTGTCGGCGTGTTCCGATTCCACTGGCACCGCCACACCTGTCTCGGGATTGGCTTCGAAAGACACGGCCGTCGAGGTGGCCGCCTTGCCCCAAACGACTTGGGCCGGCAGCCAGTCGATCGTGCTCGATGGCGACGTGGGCGAGTGGCCTGAGGGCATCGCCGCCGTTGCCGACGCGCAGTGGCTCTACCTGCGGTTCAAGATCGACGGCCCGCTCCGCACGCTCCAGGGCATGGACACGCCCATGTCAGTCTGGATCGACGTGGACGGCGACCCCCGGACCGGCCGTTCGATCACCGAGCCCGCGATCGAGGGCGGCTTGGGTGCCGATCTCGAAATCATCTTCTCGCCCCGCGAGCCTGATGCACCGCGAGTCGGCCAGGGCGTGATGTTCCGTGTCCATCGGCCCGACGGCACCGCCCGCGTGGTGCCCCACGAGCGGCTGGGCTTCTCGTTCACGCCCACGCACGCCGCCGAGTGGTATGAGGCTCGTTTGTCACGCCATGCTTTCTCGGAACTGGGCCTGAAGCCCTCCGACCGCATCTCGGGCGTGGTCGTGCTGCACGATGGCCGAGGAGAAGTTTCGGCTTGGGCCGATCCGTTCGCTGTTGAGGCCCCGGCCTTGGAGCCGAGAAGGCTTGCCGACGCGCGCGTGCCGTCGAAGCCTGCCGGTGCGGTGCGGGTGCTGTCATGGAACGTCGAGCACACCAGCCCTGCCAAGAACCCCGACCCATTCGCCCGCGTCATCCGCGTGCTCGATCCCGACGTGATGCTGTTCCAGGAATGGATCGAGGGCGACGCCGATGCCATTCGCGCCTGGCTCATCGCCCACGTCGACGACGGGACCCAATGGCACGTGCTCAAGGGCCGAGCTTGGGGTATTGCCGTGGCATCCAAGCATCCGCTCAGTACATTGACACCCATGGATCCGCCCAGCCCCACCGGTGGCAACAACCCGCTGCGTTTCCTGGGGGCCTTGGCGCAGACCCCCAGCGGCCCCCTGGCCGTGGGCTCGACCCACCTCAAGTGCTGCGGCACGTATGGCAGCCGAGAAGATCAGACACGCATGGCCGAGGCCCAAGCAATCGCCAGTCTTCTGGTGCAGGCCTTGGGCCAGACACCCGGCAGCCAGGCTTGGGGCGTGGTGATCGGCGGCGACATGAACCTGGTGGGCTCACGCCCGCCGCTCGATACCATGGGCAAGGGCGTCGATCTGGACGGCTCGGACCTCTCCATTGCCCATGCCATGATCCTGGGCGACAATGCCATGTATACATGGTTCGACCCCGGCAGTGCCTTCACCCCGGGACGGCTTGATTTCCTGCTCCATAGCAACGCCATGACCGATGCGGCCAACGCCTTCGTCCTCGACACGAGTAAATTGAGCGAGGCCGCCCTTGCTCGACTTGGCTTGGATACGACAGATACCGCCGCCAGTGACCACTTGCCCGTGGTGCTCGACCTGAGACCCAAGCGGTAAAGTGCCTGACTCTCACCAAGCCAGAGGCTGGATCTTGGGACGTGAAATCGAGTTACTTCGCGTCCGCCGACTCGATCAGCCGGATCTCCCCGTCCTTGGTCCGCTCGATCAGGCCGATCTCGCGCAGGGCCTCGAGGGCGGCCAGTTGCTCGGCCCTTTTCTTGCTCTGGCCCCATTGGGCGGGGAATCGGCGGCCGTCGATCTCGACGGCGATCTTGAAGTTCTTGGCGTGGTCGGGTCCCTGCTCGTCGATGACGCGGTAGTGGGGCGTAGCGCCCAGTTGCTGCTGGGCGTGCTGCTGGAGCACGCTCTTGAAGTTCTCCTGGTGGCCCAGGCGGGCGGCCTTCTGGATGCACGGGTCCAGGTGTGGAGACAGGAACGATCGGGCCGCGTCGAGCCCGCCGTCGAGGTAGATCGCCGCGATGATCGCTTCGAGGGCGGCCGCCGCCAGCGACCGCGGCAATGGTGACCCGCCACGCATTCCCTTGCCCAGTTGCAGGAAATCGAGCAGGCCCATCGCGTCGGCGATGTCCGCGCACGTCCGTCGGCTCACGGCCGTGGACTTGATCTTGGTCATCTCCCCTTCCAGCAGGTCTGGGAACAGGGCGAAGATCCGCTCGCTGGTGACCAAGCCCAGGACCGAGTCGCCGAGAAACTCAAGACGCTCATTGGAGTCCACGCGCGCGTCGGTCACCGACGCGTGCGTCAACGCCTGCACCAACAGACGCGTGTTCCGGAAGCGGTACCCGATGGCCGCTTCGATTGTCTCGATGCACAATTCACCGGAATCCAACATGACACACCTCGGCTCGGACGGCATGTCGGCCATGCCTGTCCGTACAAAAGCCTGGCGATTCCGGCATCCGGGCGTCGGCCGACCTCCAGTGGAAGACGACAGCCGGATGCGGGAATCCTGACCACTACCAGTCTACACGATCTTCGGCAATCGACCAACTGATTTTTACTTCTCATCATAAATCAGGCTTTGCCAGGGGTCCACCCCTTGGCTCTGACACACGGGGGGGCTAAACTCTTGACCCACGAGCGATCGCACGGCTTGTGCGGGTTTTCCCGAGGTTTATGACATGCACTATCCACGCCGACTCAGCAAAATCTCTCGGGCTCGAAAGATCGGCTTCCGAGCCCGCATGCGCACCACCGGCGGACGCAAGATGATCAACCGCCGACGCCGTATCGGACGGGCCTTGAACTTCAAGAAATAGTCCGGCCAGTTCGGTCGAACGACTATCCAAAATGAGAGACAACGCCATGCCCACGCCTGCCCGCGTGGGCTGTTTTTGTGTCTCATAACGGCGTCGATCACCAGATCCGGCGTACGCACCATGGGGCCACCACGAGCCCGATAAGCACGGCCGCGATGCTCTTTGCCACCATGCCCGGCAGGAAGGGCACCAACCCGCCCTCGATGGCGCGGCCGATTGTGAAGTCTCTTACCACGGCCAACCAGGGCACACCGATGGCAAAGACCACCGCGTGGGCCGCCAGCACGCCGGCGACCAGTGCCAGCCAGCCCCGTGGTAGGCCATCCCGCCCGCGGACGATCCACCCGACCACGGGCTGGCAGGCGATGAAGCCCAGCAGGTAGCCGCCCGTCTGGCCCAGAATCACCTCCAAGCCGACCGCTCCACCGGCGAACATGGGTACCCCGACGACGCCGGCGAGCACGTAGAGCCCCATGCTCATCGAGCCCGCCTTGGGGCCCAGGCACAGGGCGGCCAGCACGACGAACAGCGTCTGGAGGGTCATCGGCACGCCGTCGGGTGGCAGGGGGATCGCCACGTGAGCGCCCAGTGCCGTCAGGATCGCAAAGGTGGGCACGCCCAGTGCCCAGAGGTTGGCACGGGTCAGGCCCTCGATGAAGCCTTCCGTGGCGGGCCGAGCGGTGGGGGTATCTTGGGGAATGGAACGGGGCATGGCCACATTGTTTCGGCCATGCCCGTGAGAGAGAGGCATGAAACGTTGTTGTGCGGAGATATGGGCTCAGAGGTGCTTGCGGATGGCGTCGGTGAAGCTCGAACCCGCGGTGCGGCCGTTGAAGGTCTCGAGTACCTTGCCCGTAGCGGTCTCGACGAGCACGACCTGTCCGGTCTTGTTGCCGAACTCGCGCCACACGTTGGCCAGGTCGAGGGTGGCCAGGTGGAAGGCGGCCTGGCGGCTGTTGGCGGTGTCGGTGCGGTTGACGCGGACGAAGAGGATGTCGTCGGCGATGAGTTCCTTCTGGGCGGCGGCCCAGGGGGTCTCGGCGGCCTTGCAGGCAGGGCACCAGTCGGCATGGACCTTCACGAGGGTGAGCTTGGGCTTGCGGGCCTCGACCTTGAGTTCCTGCGTCTGCCCCATCTGGTTCGATTGGGCGATGGCAAGCGACCCAACAGTGGCGGCACCCAGAGCGGCGATGGCGGCGGTGGTGACGGCGAAACGATGACGGATCGGCATGGTGGAGTCTCCTGACTGGGCCGGCCGGTACCGGCGGATTCATCCGGATTCCTTTCGCACGCTGCTATCAGTACCGAAGGCAGCGGATGCAAGGAGCCAATCGTGCCCGGCATGGCAGCATTCCCAAAATGCATCTAGAGGAATCCCCGTTGGGCATCGATGATGGTCTTGGCCCGGGGACGGGCCTACAGATTGCACCCTGCCGGAGAGGTGGCAGAGCGGTTGAACGCGCCGGATTCGAAATCCGGTATGGCCTTCGGGTCATCGGGGGTTCGAATCCCCCCCTCTCCGCTTTCTTGTCGAGTATGGACCATTTCCCGATCGAAATGCCGGTGGCGTTTTGTATGGCCTGCTCGCGTACCATGCGTCTGTGCCGACACGCCAAGCCAAGCCGAAACACGCCCAAGGCCATGAGCGGCTCCAGCGCGTGCTCGCCGACGCGGGCGTGGCCAGCCGACGCGCCTGCGAAGACCTCATCCGCGAGGGTCAGGTCGAGGTCAACGGCCAGATCGTGGCCACGCTGCCGGCATTCGTGGATCCCGCGCGCGACGACATCCGCGTGAACGGACGCCGCATCGCCCTGGCAAAGCACTCCACCACGGTGGTCTTCAACAAGCCCACGGCGACGCTGACCACCGCCGCCGACGAGCCGGGCATGGACCGGCGCACGGTGATGGACATCGTCCAGCACCCCGGAGCGGCGCGGCTGTTCCCCGTCGGTCGGCTCGACTACGAGACCACGGGCCTGCTCATCCTGACCAACGACGGGGAACTGGCCAACCGCCTGGCACACCCTCGCTACGAGATCCCCAAGACCTACCGCGCCATCATCTCGGGCGTCATGGACGACGAGAAGCTGGCCAGCCTCGAGCGGGGCGTCGTGCTGGCCCATCGCACCCAGGGCAAGACCCGCGGGGCCGAACGCACCCAGGGCGTGCGGGTGCGCGTGGTGCGGCAGATGCGCGACCGGGCCCACCTGGAGATCACCCTGACCGAGGGCCGCAACCGCGAGGTGCGCCGGGTGCTGGCGCGGGTGGGCTGCCCGGTGCGCAAGCTCGAGCGGGTGGCCATCGGCCCGGTGCGGCTGGGCGAGCTCAAGCGCGGGCACTGGCGCGACATCCGCCCCAGCGAGTTGAAGGCCCTCAAGATGGCCGTGGGCCTGATCGACGCAGGCAAGGGCGCGCCCCGCCAGCGTCCCCGCCGCGAGAAGCCCGCGGAGCGGCGTTGAGCGATGTCTCGCGTGCCCGATTGGTTGCGGCTGCCGGACCAGCAGGAGGTCTCCAGGGCCACGCATGTCAGCCGCATGGCGCTGCGCGGGCTGCTGCGGAGCCGCTTGCCACAGATGGCCGCCGCGCTGGCCTACCGCACGCTGTTCGGTCTGCTGCCCATCAGCATCGTGGCGCTGGTCATCGTCCGCATGTTCGTGGGCGACGACGACCTCAAGCGGCTGATCGAGCAGGCAGTGCGCTACACGGGCATCGCCGAGGTGATCGAGTCGGAGATCGCCGACGCCCTCACGGACGGGGCCGACGCGGGCGGTCCGGGCGTGGCCGAGGGGCCGCACACGGGCGTCTTGTACCTGCCCTGGCCCTTCACCTCGTCGGTGCGCGTCTCGGTCCCTGTGGAGCCTTCCACCGCCGACTCGCAAGCACCCGAACCGGCCGCCGGGCCCACGGAAGTGGGAGCGCACAAGACGGAAGCGCAAGCGCCCGCGACGGATGCGGACGCGCCCGCGACGGCCGGCTCGGGCCTCGATACGTGGATCGAAGAGCAGGTTCGCCGTTTCGCCGCGGTGCGCTTCGACGCCATCGGGCTGGTGGGCGCCCTGGTGCTCATCTACGCCGCCCTGGCGATGGTGGTGGAGGTGGAGCGCTGCTTCAACCAGGTCTGCCGGGCCCAGGTGGGCCGCCGCTGGACCCGGCGCATCACCCAGTACTGGACGCTCATGACCCTGGGGGCCATCCTGATTGCGCTGACCTTCCTGGTCAGCGTGCAGTTCCGCGAATGGGTGCGCGGCATGGCCGGCGAGGGCGACGCCCTGGGGCGCTTCATCGTCGGGGCGGCGGGCTTCCTGGTCACCGTGCTCATCAGCACCGGCCTGCTCACCCTGGCCTACATGATCCTGCCCAACCGCCGCCTGCGGCTGCGGCCGGTCATCGCCGGCGCGCTGGTGGCCGCCATCGGGTGGGAGGCGGCCAAGTGGGGCTTCACGCAGTATCTGGGCTTTGCCACCAACAGCACCTACGCCACGCTCTACGGCTCGCTGGCGCTCATCCCCCTGTTCATGCTGTGGGTCTTTTTGACCTGGCTCATCGTGCTCTTTGGCTTGCAGGTGGCCTACGGCGTGCAGATGCTCGAAGACGGCGTGCCCCAGGAAGGCCCCGCCGCCGACGGCCCGGCGCTGGTGCTGGCCGGGCCGGGCGTCCTGATCGACGCGGCGGCGGTCGTGGCCGCCCGGTTCGCCGAGGGCCGGGCGTCGCGGGCCGCGGACATCGCCAGCGAGCTGGCCCTGGCCAGCGACCAGAGCGCCCGCATCCTCGAGGCCCTGGCCGCGGCGGGGTTCCTGCGAGAGCTCGACGGCGAGGGCGGCTTCACCCTGGCCCGGCCCGCCGAGCGCATCCGCCTGGCCGACCTGGCATCCGCGGGGGCCCTGGGCGCCACGGCCCGTGGAGGCAGCGCGGCCCGCGAGCTGGCCGCGGCTACCGTTCAGGCCCTGGGCGAAGCCACCCTGGCATCCCGCGTTTTTGGCCCCCAAGCGGCCCATGCTCCAGTGCCGAAGGAGTCCCCATGCCCGCCTCCTGCGCCCCCCCACGCCCGGCCCGAACCCTCCGCCTCGCCCTGATGGCGGCCCTGGTGGGCGTTGCCATCATGCCCCAGGCCGGCTGCTACCGCAAGGTGGTCAACTCCCGGGGCATCGGGGCCGACAGCACCAAGCTGCGCAGCGAGCACGAGGGCCGCCAGCCCAAGGCCATCACCACCCAGAGCCGCCGGGAGATCCGCCGGACCACCCCCGCCCACGAGCGCGAGAAGCCCTGAGGCCTACACTGCGCCCGTCCCGCCTGCACAAGGAACCGCCATGGGCATCGAAGCCGCGCTCCCCACCGACGCCATCCTCACCACGCAGCTGCGCCGGGTCATCAACTGGGCCCGCCGCAGCAGCATCTGGCCCATCCCCTTCGCCACGGCCTGCTGCGGCATCGAGCTCATGGCCACCGCCTCCAGCCGCTACGACCTGGCCCGCTTCGGCATGGAGCGCATGAGCTTCAGCCCCCGCCAGGCCGACCTGGTCATCGTCGCCGGCCGCATCGGCATCAAAATGATGCCCGTGCTCCAGCGCATCTACCAGCAGGTGGCCGAGCCCAAGTGGGTCATCTCGATGGGCGCGTGCGCCTCCACCGGCGGGGTCTTCGACACCTACGCCACGGTCCAGGGCATCGACCAGTTCATCCCCGTGGACGTCTATATCCCCGGCTGCCCGCCGCGCCCCGAGATGCTGCTGGAGGGCATCATGGCCATCCAGCGCATCATCGACCAGGACGGCATCCCCCCCAGGGGCCCCGATGGCCGGCGCGTGCCCCTGGGCATCGCCGTCCAGCCCACCCACCAGAGCACCCCCCAGCCCGTGGGCGTCCGCGTGGGGCTGTGAGGGCCGCAGGCGTCGGGAGCCGGCATCCGGCAATTGGACCCTCTTTCCAATTGCCAACTCCCAATTGCCAATTGCCACAAGAACGCTCGTTTGGCAATTGGCAATGGGCAATTGGAGCATCTGAACAAAGGCCT